>JAIQFP010000004.1 GCA_020073165.1 Terriglobia bacterium
TGCTGCGCGGCATCGGGAAAGACGATGTGGAGCGCGGGATGGTGCTGGCCAAACCGGGGTCGATCACGCCGCATACCAAGTTCAAGGCTGAAGTTTACATTCTGACCAAGGAAGAAGGCGGGCGGCATACGCCGTTCTTCAAGGGCTACCGGCCGCAGTTTTACCTGCGGACGACGGACGTGACGGGAGTGGCGGAGTTGCCGGGCGGAACCGAGATGGTGATGCCGGGAGACAACGTGAGTCTGGTGATTGAACTGATCACGCCGGTGGCCATGGAAAAGGGCTTGCGGTTCGCGATTCGTGAAGGCGGCCACACCGTGGGCGCGGGCACGATCAGCGAGATCATTCAGTAAGCGAGTACTGAGTACCGAGTGAAAAAGCGGCTGGCGACATGCCGCAAGTTCTTTCCTCCTGGAGGGCTGGGAGGGGCGAGAGAGATGAAACGTGATTGGAAAAGAAAGAATTCGCATCCGACTGAAAGCGTACGACTATCGCATCCTGGACCAGTCCACGGGTGAGATTGTCGAGACCGCGCGGCGCACTGGCGCACAAATCGCGGGCCCGATTCCGCTGCCCACGATGAAGAACAAGTACTGCGTGCTGCGTTCCCCGCACGTGGACAAGAAGTCGCGGGAGCAGTTCGAGATCCGCACCCACAAGCGCCTGCTCGATATCCTCGAGCCGACGCAGCAGACAGTGGACGCGCTCATGAAGCTTGATCTGCCGGCGGGTGTGGACGTCGAGATCAAGGCGTTTGGCAAGGAACACAAGTAGCGGTCACAAAGAGCCGAGGGCTTTAGCCCGAGCGCTCCCCAGCCAATAGCCACTAGCCACGCTGGGCACGGAGAACGAAATGGCAAAGGTAGCTGGAATCCTGGGAAAAAAGGTCGGCATGACGCAACTGTTCGATGACAAGGGCGACGTGCATCCCGCGACCGTGCTGCAAGCGGGACCCTGCGTGGTCACGCAGCACAAGACGCAGACCAAGGATGGGTATGATTCCGCGCAGATCGGACTGGTCGAGTTCGTGAAAGAGTCGCGGCTGACCAAGCCCATGCGCGGACACCTGGGCAAACACAACCTGCCGCCGGTGAAGTTCATGCGCGAGGTGCCCATCGAGGTGGAGGAGAAAACCGAGGGCAACGGCGCGGTCAAGGTCGGCGAGCGCGTGCTGGTAGATATCTTCGAGGGCGAAAGGTTCGTGGACGTCGTCGGGATCAGCAAGGGGCGCGGCTTTACCGGTGTGGTGAAGCGGCATCACTTCGCGGGTGGTCCCAAATCCCACGGTTCGATGTTCCAGATTACGGGTTCGATTGGTTCGTCCGCATTCCCTTCGCGCGTGTTCAAGGGCATGCGGATGTCCGGACACATGGGAGTGGACCGGGTGACAGTCCGCAATCTGCGAGTTTTGGGCGTGGACAAAGAGGACAACCTTCTGGTGGTCGAAGGCAGCGTGCCGGGCCCGAATGGCGGGTACCTGGTGATCACCAAGGCCAAGAAGCCGCCCAGAGAGCGACGCGGATTCGCTGGCGCGGCTACAGTTGATCCGTTGAAGGCGGCGAAGAGGGCGGCAAAGAAAGCCTAACTGGACTGATGACGAGAAGCAGTTCTCGGTTCTCAGTAGTCAGTTCTCAGGTGAGATTAAGAGAAAGTTATGGCAACTATCGACATACGAAACCTGAGCGGCGCCAAAGTGGGCACGCTGGAACTGGCCGACGAGATTTTCGGCGCGGTGAACGAAGACCTGCTCTGGGAAGCGGTGAAGCACTACCGGGCTTCGCAGCGGGCGGGCACGCATGCCACCAAGAACCGCAAACTGGTGTCGGGCTCGGGCAAGAAGCTGTGGAAGCAGAAGGGCACGGGCCGGGCGCGCGTCGGTTCCATCCGTTCGCCGCTGTGGCGGCACGGCGGCACGGTGCATGGACCGCAGCCGCATTCCTACGACTACGCGTTTCCACGCAAGAAGCTGCTGGGGGCGCTGCGTTCGGCGCTGGCGGCCAAGTTTGCCGACGGCAAGCTGATCGTGGTGAATGCTTTTGACGTCAAGGAGCCCAAGACCAAGCAGTTCCGCGAGGCGCTGGACGCCTTGAAAGTGGATGGCACGGCGTTGCTGGTGGAGTCGCCCAAGCTGGGCAACCGCAATCTGGAGCTCAGCTCGCGCAATATCGAAGGCGTCGAACTGGTGCGCGGCAATGAGGTTCATCCGTATCACCTGCTGCGCTATGACCGGGCGATTTTCTCGCAGCCCGCAATTGAGAAGTTGCAGGTTTCTTTGAAGAACTCGGTGTCCAAGCGTCAGCGGCATGCGGCGGAAGGCGAGGGTACAAAGAAAGTGGCCCGTTCCCCGCGGCGCCGGACGCGGCATGACAAAGCGGCGGAGGTGGCCTGATGAAATCCGCATACCAGATTATTCGCCGTCCGGTGATCACCGAGAAAGGCCTCGCCATCAAGGAGAACCAGAACACGCTGGTGTTCCAGGTAGCGAGCAAGGCGACCAAGACTGAGATCAAGGAAGCCGTGCAGTCGATCTTCAAGGTGAAGGTCAGTTCGGTGCGCACGGCCAATTACCCGGGCAAGGAGCGCCGGCGCGGACGTTTTGCCGGCTACCGTCCGGATTGGAAGAAGGCGTACGTAAGGCTGAAGTCCGGCGAGAAGATGCCGGAGTACGCGCAGAACCTGTAAGGGCCGTCGTTGGGCGCTGGTCGTTAGTCGCTGGTTCAGCGAACGACCAACGGCAAACGACGAACGACTGAAGCTGAAGGCTGATTTATGGCAATCAAGACATACCGACCGACAACCCAGACCCTGCGGTACCGGACGACGCTGGTCAACGACGAGATTACGACCAACAAGCCGTACAAACCGCTGGTCGAGCCCAAACAGCGCACGGGCGGGCGCCGCAACAGCGGGGATATCACTCTCTGGCACCGGGGCGGCGGGCACAAGCGCAAGCTGCGGAACGTTGATTTCAAGCGCGAGAAGGTGGGCATCCCGGCGACGGTGGTCTCGATTGAGTACGACCCGAACCGGTCGGCACGGATCGCGCTGGTCAGCTACGCGGACGGCGAGAAGCGTTACATCCTGCAGCCCGACGGGCTGAAGATGGGGCAGAAGATCGTGAGTGGGCCCGAGGCCGACATCCTGGTAGGAAATGCTCTGCCGCTGCGCAACATACCGCCAGGCACGACCATTCACAACATTGAACTACGTCCCGGCAAAGGCGCGCAGATGGTGCGTTCGGCCGGCGGTTCGGCGCAGTTGGTGGCCAAGGAAGGCGACTACGCGTTGGTGAAGTTGCCTTCGGGCGAGACCCGCAAGGTCATGCAGGATTGCATGGCGACGATCGGGCAAGTGGGCAACCTCGATCACGAGAACATCACGATCGGCAAGGCCGGGCGCACGCGCTGGTTGGGCCGGCGTCCAGTGAATCGCGGTGTTTCGATGAATCCGGTGGATCATCCGCACGGCGGCGGCGAGGGTAAGACTTCAGGCGGGCGGCATCCAGTGACCCCGTGGGGGCAGCCGACACGCGGTTACAAGACGCGCAACAACAAACGCACGGACGCGTTCATCGTGAACCGTCGCGGCAAGAAATAGGAACTGAGAGCTTATGGCACGTTCAACCAAGAAAGGCCCGTTCGTGGATGGCTTCCTGCAGAGCAGGGTGGAAGCCATGAACGCACGCAACGAAAAGAAGGTGCTGCGCACCTGGTCGCGGCGCTCGACGATTATCCCCGAAATGGTGGGCCACACCATTGCCGTGCATAACGGCAAGAAGTTCATCCCGGTGTACGTCACCGAGAATATGGTGGGGCACAAACTGGGCGAGTTCAGCTTCACCCGCATCTTCAAGGGGCACTCGATGAGGGCGGCCACGGAAGTGGCAGCGAAGCCGGCAGGCGTGCCGGGCGGACCGGGAGCGATTGTGCCGGCGGCGGGATCGACGCCATCAGCACCGCCAGCCCCGGGAGCGCCGAAGGCGTAAAGGAGACGCAGCATGGAATTTCGAGCTGAAGCCCGTTACATGCGCGTGTCGCCGCAGAAGGCACGCCTGGTGCTGAACCTGATCAAGGGACGCCGGGTGGAAGACGCGCTCAATACCCTGATGTTCACCAAGAAGCGGGTGGCGGCTACGGTGGAGAAGTTGCTGCGCTCAGCGGTGGAGAACGCCAACTACCTGAGTTCGGAAAAAGGGATCGACGTGGATGTGGATAGCCTGTATGTGAAGCGGGCGATCGCGAACGACGGGCCGCGCATGAAGCGTATCCGTCCCGCGCCCATGGGCCGCGCCTATCGTTACGTGCGGCGCATTGCGCATATCGAGATCGCGCTGGCGGAGCGCGGCAAGAACGGCGCAGCCGTGGCGACGGTGGTCGGCGAAGAGAAGCAAGCTGCGGCACCGGCCAAGGCAAAGCCGAAGGCTAAGACGAAGGCCAGGGGCAAGGCGCCGGCAAAGAAAAAGATGGCGGCGAAGAAGTAAGGCGGGCGAAAGCCCGCGGGAGAAAATATGGGTCAAAAAGTTCACCCTTACGGTTTCAGGCTCGGCTACACCAAGCCGTGGAAGTCGCGCTGGTTTGTGGAGCGGGACTACGACAAGCTGCTGCTGGAAGACGTCAAGCTGAAGAACGAACTGAAGGACAAGCTCAAGTCGGCGGGCGTCAGCTCGATTGAGATCGAGCGTCCCGGCAACAAGCTGCGGGTGATTATCAAGACCGCCCGGCCCGGCATCATTATCGGGCGCAAAGGCGCGGAGATCGACAAGCTGAAGGGCGAGGTGCAGAAGCGCACCGCGCGCGAGGTTTACATTGACATCCAGGAAGTGCACAAGCCGGAACTGGATGCGCAGCTGGTTTCGGAGTCGATCGCGCTGCAGCTGGAAAAGCGCGTGGGCTTCCGGCGAGCCATGCGCAAGGCGGTGGATTCGGCACTGCGCTTCGGCTGCAAAGGGATCAAGGTGCGGGTGAGCGGGCGGCTGAACGGCAATGAAATCGCACGTTCGGAGTGGTATCTGCAAGGGCGGCTGCCGCTGCACACGCTGCGCGCCGACATCGATTACGGCTTCACCGAAGCCAGGACCACGTACGGCGTGATCGGGGTGAAGTGCTGGGTCTACCGCGGCGAGATTCTGCCGACTAAGAAGCGCGAAGGCCAGCAGCCGGCTGCACCGGCAGGCGGGTTTTAGGGATTGAGGTCTCCGGGACGCAGCAAGCTGCGTCTCTACGGGAAAAGTAATCATGTTGATGCCAAAGAAAGTAAAGTACCGCAAGCAGCAGCGCGGACGCATGACCGGCAAAGCCTGGCGCGGCAGCGAGCTGGCTTACGGGGATTATGGGTTGAAGGTGATCGAGCCGGGATGGGTCACCGACCGGCAGATCGAAGCCAGCCGCGTAGCCATGACGCGCTTCATCAAGCGTGGCGGCAAGATCTGGCTGCGCCTGTTCCCGGACAAGCCGGTGACCAAGAAGCCGGCCGAGACCCGTATGGGCAAAGGCAAGGGTGCACCCGACCACTGGGTGGCGGTGGTGCGTCCGGGCAAGATTCTGTTCGAAATGGAAGGCGTGACGGAGCAGGAGGCCAGCGAAGCCATGCGCCTGGCGTCACACAAGCTGGGCTTGCGCACCGCATTTGTGAAGCGCGAGCTGGTAGCTCACTGAGAAGAGAGAGAGCGGATTTATGAAAGCGGAGAAAGTTCGCAACTTGACCGATGAGGAGCTACGCCACCAGGAGCGCGAGCTCAATGACCAGCTCTTCAAGCTGAAGTTCCAGCTCAACATGGGACAGACCGAGAGCCTGAAGAAGATCCGCGGCCTGCGCAAGGACATCGCGCGGGTGAAGACCATCGCGCGGGAGCGCGAACTGGTCGCCGCAACGGAGAAGAAGTAATGGCCGAGACAACAGCACAGCAGGTCCACGAAGCGCGCAAACAAGTGGTGGGC
Organism: Terriglobia bacterium; assembly: GCA_020073165.1. Taxonomy (GTDB): domain Bacteria; phylum Acidobacteriota; class Terriglobia; order Terriglobales; family Acidobacteriaceae; genus JAIQET01. The sequence goes on from JAIQFP010000004.1 coordinate 5,937, forward strand.
GAGGTGGTCTCGAGCAAGATGCATAAGACCATTGTCGTCGAGGTGGTGCGCAAGAAGTCGCACCCGTTTTATGGCCGCGTGGTTTCGAAGGGCAAGAAGTTCTACGCCCATGACGAGAAGAACGAGGCCCGTGTGGGCGACGTGGTGCGGCTGGAGGAGACGCGGCCGCTGTCGAAGCTGAAGCGCTGGCGGCTGAAAGAAATCGTCCGCAAGACGGCATTGGTGCCGGAGATTGCCGCCACCGAAACCGTGCAATAGCCGGGACGCACACAGGAGATCAAGACCATGGCCGTGATGATGAGAAGCATGCTGGAGGTGGCCGACAACTCCGGCGCCCGCAAGCTGCAGATGATCCTGCCGCTGGGCGGGCACACGGGGCTGCGTGCCGGATTGGGGGACGTGATCACGGCCAGCGTGAAAGAGGCCGCGCCCGACGGGCAGGTGCAGAAGGGGAAGGTGGTCAAGGCAGTGATCGTGCGTACCCGCAAAGAGCATCGGCGGCGCGATGGCACTTATATCCGCTTCGACCAGAATGCCGCCGTGCTGATTAATGACGCGGGCGAGCCGGTGGGAACGCGCGTCTTTGGACCGGTAGCCCGCGAGCTGCGCGAGAAGAAGTTCTTGAAGATCGTGTCGCTGGCGCCGGAAGTGCTTTAGCAAGACTTTAAGGATTCCGAAATTATGGGAACAGCTACTTCGACCGCAAACCAACGAGTGGACATTCGCCGCAACGACACCGTCAAGGTGATCACCGGCCGGGACAAGGGCAAGGAAGGGCGCGTGCTGCGGGTGTTTCCGGGGGAAGCCAAGCTCCTGGTGGAGCACGTGATGATCGTGAAGAAGCACGTGCGGCCGAACCCGCAACGTAACGTGAAAGGCGGCATTGCGGAGCAGGAGAGCCCGATCTCGATCTCCAACGTGCAGCTGTTGTGCGCCACCTGCGGTCCGGTCCGCATCGGACATGAAGTCCGCGGCGACCGTAAGGTTCGGGTGTGCAGGAAGTGCGGAACGACATTAGACAAATAGGTTCCAAAGTTTCAAGGTTTCAGAGGTGTCAAAGACGTTGAAACTCTGCAACCTTGAAACATTGCAACCTTCCAGAAGGCAGAGCGATGGCGAAAGACAAGAAGGACAAGAAAGCCGAGAAGCAGGAAGAGCAGCGGGCGCCGGAAGTGGCGCGGCACTCGGCCAAGGAAACGCCGCGGTTGAAAGCACGCTTCCACAAGGAAGTGGCGCCGGCGCTGATGAAGGAATTCGAGCTGAAGAATCCCATGGCAGTGCCGCATCTGCACAAGATCGTGGTTAACATGGGTGTAGGCGAGGCGACGCAGAACGCCAAGGTGCTGGACCCGGCAGTGCACGAACTGGGGCAGATCACGGGACAGAAGCCGGTGATCACGCGGGCCAAGAAGTCGATTGCGGCGTTCAAGGTGCGCGAAGGCCAGTCCATCGGGGCCATGGTGACCCTGCGCGGCGACCGCATGTACGAATTCTTCGATCGCCTGGTGAACGTGGTACTGCCACGCGTGCGAGATTTCCGCGGGGTTTCGACCAAGTCGTTCGACGGGCGCGGCAATTACACGCTGGGCCTGCACGACCAGTTGATTTTCCCGGAAATCGACTACGCCAAGGTGGACAAACTGAAGGGCATGAACGTCACCATCGTGACCACCGCGGGCAGTGACGATCAGGCACGGGCGCTGCTAAAGCATCTGGGAATGCCGTTCCGGGCGTAGGAATTGAAGCATCGGGTCATTGGTTCATTGAGTCATTGAACCGGCGAGAACGGACGATAACAAGCGAAATGAATCAATGAGTCAATGGCTCAATGATTCAATCCGAAAGGTTTCATGGCCACAACAGCAAAACGAGTGAAGGACGGCACGAATTTTTCGACGAAGCCGGGCAACGTAAAGAAGCCCAAGTTCTCTTCGCGCAAGCACAACCGCTGCCACATTTGCGGACGTCCACGCGCTTATCTGCGCAAGTTCGGCATCTGCCGCCTGTGTTTCCGCGGGCTAGCGCTGCGGGGAGAGATCCCCGGGGTTTCGAAGTCGTCCTGGTAATAAGGCAAGGCCCGCGGGCGCTGGACGCGCCGGCTGCGGGATGAGAGTACGTCGCCGCGGGTTCCTGGGCGGAACGTCAGGCCCAGGCAAACGGGCGGCGGAGGAGAAGCAAAACGATGAGGTTGACCGATCCGGTCGCAGACATGCTGACGCGCCTTCGCAACGCGATTAGCTCGCGGCATCAGAAGGTGGATGTCCCCGCTTCCAAGCTGAAGGTGGAGATTGCCCGCATCCTGAAGGAAGAGGGCTACGTCTCCAATTTCAAAGCCACGGAAGAGGAAGGGCACAAGGTCCTGCGCATTTACCTGAAATACGGAAGCAACAACGAGGCCGCCATCTCCAACGTAGAGCGCGTGTCCCGGCCGGGTTGCCGGGTGTACGTGCGGCGCAGTGAGATTCCCAGGGTGTTGGGAGGACTGGGCATCAATATTCTCACCACGCCACGGGGCGTGATGACAGGACGCCAGGCACGCAAGGAAGGCGTAGGCGGAGAATTGCTTTGCCAGATTTGGTAGAGACGCAGCTGGCTGCGTCTCCGAGACGTTGTAAGCAACGTCTCTACAGCGAAGAAGCTAAAGAGCTGAACTTATGTCACGAATTGGAAGAAAACCAATCGAGCTCCCCAAGGGAGTGACGGTCAAAATCGAAGGCAACACGGTCGCGGTGCAGGGCCCCAAGGGCAAGCTGGACACCGCGCTGCCGGCGGGAATCCGCGTGGAGCGGCAGGACGGACACCTGGTGGCGATTCGAGAGAACGATTCGCAGGCCGCAGTGCACGGACTGGCGCGGGCGCTGGTGAACAATGCCGTGGAAGGCGTCACCAAGGGTTGGACCCGGGACCTGGAAATTGTCGGCATCGGGTACCGCGCCGAACTGAAAGGCAAAAGCACGGTGGTGTTCAGCTTGGGATACTCGCATCCCATTGAGTACCCGCTGCCGTCGGGCATTGAGGTGACCGTGGATCCCAAGCAAATCAAGTTGACGGTCAGCGGGATTGATCGCCAGAAAGTGGGGCAGGTGGCGGCGGAAATGCGCGGCCTGCGTCCGCCCGATCCCTACAAGAACAAGGGCGTGCGCTATGCCGGCGAGCGCCTGAAGAAGAAGGTCGGAAAGACGGGAGCGAAATAGTCGTCAGTCGTCGGTCGTCAGTCGTCAGCGAAAGATCAAGCACAACCTGCTGACGGGGAATGACCGGCGAATGAAGACTGAGGATCAAGAAAAATGCTTACGCAATTATCCAAGAACCAGACGCGCCGGCGGGTGCATGAGCGCATTCGCAAGAAGGTGATGGGCACGGCGGAGCGGCCGCGTTTGAATGTGTACCGCTCGCTGAACCACATTTATGTGCAGTTGATCGACGACCTCAAGGGCGCCACCATCGTTTCCGCCAATTCCGCCGAGGGCAAGAAGGGCGAGCGGCGCACCGGGGGCAACCTGGCGTCAGCCAAGTCTGTCGGCAAAGCGATCGCGGAGCGAGCCAAGGCCAAGGGCATCATCAAGGTAGTGTTCGACCGTGGCGGGTACATCTATCACGGGCGGGTCAAGGCGCTGGCCGATGCCGCGCGAGAAGCGGGATTGCAGTTCTAGGGAGACTATGCCAACAGTCATTAAGAAGCTCGACGCAGGTTCCTACCAACTCAAGGACCAGGTGGTCGCCATCAACCGGGTCACCAAGGTTGTCAAAGGCGGCAAGAACCTCTCCTTTGCGGCGCTGGTGGTGGTGGGAGATCCGACAGCGGCCGTGGTGGGATATGGCTCGGGGAAGGCGAAGGAAGTTCCCCAGGCCATCCGCAAGGGGATTGAGTCGGCGAAGAAAAACCTGGTAAGAGTCAACCTGACGCAGACCACGATCCCGCACCTGGTGCTGGGACGCTACGGCTCGGGAAGAGTGTTGCTCAAGCCGGCTCCAGAAGGTACGGGTGTGATTGCCGGGGGCGCGGTGCGCGCGGTGATGACCTCGGCCGGGATTCAGAATGTGCTCACCAAGTCGATCGGCACCACCAACCCGCACAACGTGATCAAGGCGACTTTCGACGCGCTCAAGAGGCTGAAGAACAGAGACGCAGTCGCGGCGCTGCGCGGCAAATCGGTGGAAGAACTGTAAACAGTACCGAGTACGTAGTACCGAGTTCGTAACGGAAAAAACGGGGAATGGCGATGATGGCGAAGAAATCTAATGCGGGCGGGGCGGGCAAGATCCACCTGAAGTGGGTGCGCTCCGCGATCTGTTCGCCGGTAAAGCAAAAGCTAGTGGTCAAAGGCCTGGGATTCACCCGGCTGAACCAGGTGATCGAGCGCCCGGACACCCCCGCAATTCGCGGCATGGTGGCCAAGGTGCCGCACCTGGTGGAGATTGTGCCCTGAAGGTTTCAAAGTTTCAGAGGTTTCAAGGTTTCAAAGGTGCCAGGAGCGATTGTCCCTTGAAACCTTGAAACGTTGCAACCTTGAAACACGAGAAAAGACATGAATCTGTCAAACGTTCGAGCACCCAAGAAGGCATCGGAGAACCGCAAGCGCGTCGGCCGCGGCATGGGTTCGGGGATGGGCAAGACGTCCACCCGCGGACACAAGGGGCAGCGCTCGCGCAGTGGTTCGCGAATGATGCGCGGCTTTGAAGGCGGCCAGATGCCGCTGCACCGGCGCATGCCCAAGCGCGGGTTCACCAACATCTTCCGCAAGGAATACAACATCGTGAACCTGGAGAAACTGGCCGCGCTGGGCGAAACCACCATCACGCCGGAAGTGCTGCGCAAAGCCGGAGTGGTCCACACCAAGCATCCCATCAAGATTCTGGGCGATGGCGAGCTCAAGACCGCGCTCACCGTTCACGCTCACAAGTTCTCCAAGTCGGCACAGGAGAAAATCACCAAAGCCGGCGGCAAGTTCGAGGTCTTGCAGTAAATGTTCGACAAACTGGCGAACGTGTTCCGTATTCCGGACCTGCGCAAGCGCATTCTGTTCACGCTTGGGCTGCTGGCGGTGTACCGCCTGGGCGGGCACATCCCCACGCCGGGGGTAAATGCCGACAAGCTGCAGCAATTCTTTGAGCAGAACAAGGGCACGTTCCTGGGCTTTGTGGACCTGTTCTCCGGCGGGCAGTTGCGCCGGCTGACGATTTTTGCCCTGGGCATCATGCCCTACATCACCGCCTCCATCATTCTGCAGTTGTTGACCGTGGTGTATGAGCCGCTGGCCAAGCTGCAGAAGGAAGGTGAACTGGGGCGCAAGAAGATCACCCAGTGGACCCGCTATCTCACCGTGATTCTGAGCGCGGTGCAGTCCCTGGGCATCGCCCTCAGTCTGGAGAAGTCGGGCGACTTTGTGGTAAATCCAGGGGTTTCGTTCACCCTGATGACCATGCTGACCCTGACCACGGGCAGCGCGTTCATCATGTGGCTGGGCGAGCAGATTACGGAGCGCGGCGTCGGCAACGGCATGTCGTTGCTGATCTTTGCGGGAATTGTAGTGGGCCTGCCGCGCGGCGTGGCTGATCTGATCGACAAGGTGCGCACCGATGCCTGGGGCGCTTTCACAGCTCCTGCCATGATCCTTCTGGTCGGGCTGATGATCCTGATCGTGGCTTTTATCGTCTATGTGGAGCGCAGCGAACGACGCATTCCGGTGCAATATGCCAAGCGGGTAGTGGGACGCAAGGTGATGGGTGGGCAGTCCACGCACCTGCCGTTACGCGTGAACGCTGGCGGCGTGATGCCGGTGATTTTCGCCTCGTCGATTCTCACGTTGCCGCAAACCATGGGCTACGGACTTCGAGACAACCGGTATTTTGCGCCGATCATGCACGCTTTGGGCTGGGGCGAGCCGCTATATACGTTCCTCTACGCCGTAGGAATCATCTTCTTCGCGTACTTCTATGTGTCGATCGTCTTCAACCCCAACGAGGTTGCCGACAACATGCGGAAGTATGGCGGATTCATTCCCGGCATCCGTCCCGGCAAACGCACCGCGGACCACATCAATGAGATCCTGACGCGAATTACCCTGGTGGGCGCTCTGTATCTGATCATCATTTCGTTTATTCCGGAATGGATGATCGCCGGCATTCACCTGAACCACTTGCCCGGCGCGCTGGGCGCGTTCTTCGAGCGGTTGCCCACGTGGATGACCAACGGTCTTGGGGTCACGTTCTATTTCGGAGGCACGTCGCTGTTGATTGTGGTGGGCGTGGCCATGGATACGGTGACGCAGATTGAAGCGCAGCTCATCATGCGCCACTACGACGGGTTTACGCCGCGCAGCGGAAGAATTCGAGGCCGGCGCACCTGGGCGTGACCGAGCCCGGAACCATGGCGGACGGAACTTTGCGCAACATCGGGCCGATTATCCTGCTGGGGCCACCAGGGGCAGGGAAGGGCACGCAGGCGAAGCGGATCGCCGAACGCTACGGCATCCCGCAGATCTCCACCGGAGACATCCTGCGAGACAATGTGCAGCGCGGGACCGATCTTGGGTTGCAGGCCAGGGCGGTCATGGCGCGTGGCGAACTGGTGCCCGACAGTTTGGTTTGCGACATGGTGGCGGGACGCCTGCGCCAAGCGGATTGCGCGCGCGGGTTCATCCTCGATGGTTTTCCGCGAACGCCGGCCCAGGCCGGCTGGTTGGACGCGTTTTTGGAGCGCGAGGTCTTTGATAATGGACGTGGCGGCCAGTGCCTGCCGATTGTGATGCGCATCGACGTCGACTATAATCGGCTCTTGCAGCGGCTTACCGGACGCAGGACCTGTCTCGCCAACGGGCACATCTATAACGTCTACTTCCAGCCACCCCGCGTTGCCGACATCTGCGATGTGGACGGTTCCAGGCTGGTCATCCGCAACGATGATCGCGAGGAAGTGATCCGGGAGCGTTTGAAGGCGTACGATCTCCAGACCCGGCCGGTGGCGGAGTATTACGAGCAGAAGGGACGCCTGGTTGTGGTGGATGGCGATCTGCCGGTGGACGAGGTGAGCGAGCGGGTGTTGCGCGAGATTGAGAATCACGCTGTGACCGCGGCGGGTGGCAGCTAGGGCATGGCGATTGTGTGTAAATCGGCGGCGGAGATCGAGAAGATGCGGCACAGCGGCCGCATCGTGCGCGAGGTGCTCGATCACTTGCGCACGCTGGTGGCGCCAGGGGTAAGTACGATGGACCTGGAGCGCGCCGCCGAGCAGAAGATGAAGGACCTGGGTGCCAAGCCTGCGTTCAAGGGGTACTACGACTATCCCTGCGTGCTTTGCACCTCGATCAACGACGAGATTGTGCACGGGATTCCGTCGGCGAAAAGGGTGCTGAAGGCGGGCGACATCGTTTCTATCGATTGCGGGGTGGTCGTCGACGGGTACTATGGCGACGCTGCCATCACGGTACCAGCAGATGATTCGATCACGCCGGAATTGCACAAACTGCTGGATGTGACCGAGGCTTCGCTGTATCGGGGAATTGAAGCGGCCCGGATTGGGAACGCGGTCGGAGATGTCGGCGCGGCGGTGCAGGAATTTGTGGAAGCCAACGGCTTCAGCGTGGTGCGCGAGTTTGTGGGACACGGCATCGGGACCAGATTACACGAAGAGCCGCAGGTGCCGAACTTTGGTACACGAGGGCACGGAGCCCGATTGCGCGAGGGCATGGTGCTGGCCATCGAGCCGATGGTGAATTCCGGCCAGCCCGGCACGCGTGTGTTGGATGACAAGTGGACCGCGGTGACAGTCGATGGAAGTTACAGCGCACACTTCGAGCACTGTGTGGCGGTCACCAGGGACGGCCCGATGATTTTGACTCAGTAGTCAGAGTCAGTAGTCAGGAGTCAGCGCAAGGTGCTGGATTACCCGACTCCTGAATCCTGGCCACCAAGGAGTGCATGAGTAAAGAAGACGCGATTGAAGTCATGGCGACGGTCATCGAACCCCTGCCCAACGCCATGTTCAAGGTGGAACTGGAAAACAAGCACCAGGTTCTGGCGCATGTTTCTGGAAAGATGCGCAAGAATTTCATTCGTATTTTGCCGGGCGACAAGGTTGCGGTCGAGCTTTCGCCGTACGACCTGAATCGCGGCCGCATTGTGTATCGCTATAAATGAATGCCGCCCATCCGCCGCTCAGTCTGGCTGACGGCTGATGGCTGACGGCTGAAGGCGGGTTTATGAAGGTTAGAGCATCGGTCAAGAAAATCTGCGACAAGTGCAAGGTCATCCACCGCAAGGGTGTGGTGCGGGTGATCTGCGTGAATTCGAAACACAAGCAGCGTCAAGGTTAGAGGAGCACTATGGCACGTATTGCAGGCGTCGATCTTCCGCGCAACAAGCGCTCTAATATCGCGCTGACCTATATCTACGGCATCGGCAACTCGCGTGCCGCGCGCATTCTCGACCAGGCCAAGGTGGACCCGATGAAGAAGGTCCAGGACCTGGGCGAGGACGAAGTCAACCGGATCCGCCAGGTCATCGAGGGTGAGGGGATGGTTGAGGGCGATTTGCGCAAGGAAGTTTCGATGAACATCAAACGGCTCATCGAAATCGGCTCGTATCGCGGCTATCGGCATCGCCGTAACCTGCCAGTCCGCGGACAGCGCACCCACACCAACGCGCGCACCCGCAAGGGGCCACGCAAGGGAACGGTGGCGCAGAAAAAGAAAGCGACGGCCAAGACCTAGGAGTCAGGAGTCAGTAGTCGGTAGTCAGCAAGCCCTGACTGCTGACTACCGACTCCAAACTACAGAACACCGAGACCTAACTTATGGCAAAACCAGCAGCAGCAACAACTGGCGCCCCGGCGGCACCGGAGAAAAAAGGCAAGAAGAAGCAGTTCAAGAAGAAGGAGCGCAAGCACGTTCCGCATGGGATTGCGCATATCCAGGCGTCGTTCAACAACACCATCGTGACCATCGCCGACCAGGCGGGGAACGTACTTTCGTGGAAAAGTTCCGGTTCGCTGGGATTCCGCGGATCGCGTAAGGGAACGCCGTTTGCAGCGCAGCAGGCCGCAATGAATGCGGCCAACCAGGCGCGTGACCATGGAGTGCGCAGCGTGGAAGTGCGGGTCAGCGGCCCGGGCTCAGGACGTGAATCTGCGATCCGCGCGCTAGCGGCCGCTGGCATCGAGGTGCGTAATATTCGCGACACGACGCCCATTCCGCACAACGGCTGCAGGCCGCCCAAGCGGAGAAGAGTCTGAGGTTCAAGGTTTCAGAGACTCAGGCTTTGGAAAACTGAGCAACCCTGAAACTTTGAAACCGTGAAACTTGGTTGTTTGTCCGGGATGAAGGGTGAAGCCAAACCTGTAAACCGGTCATCTAAAAGGAGAGTACAACTTGGCACGTTACACCGATCCAGTCTGCCGTTTATGCCGCCGCGAGGGCATGAAGCTGTTCCTCAAAGGCGCCAAGTGCTTCAGCGATAAGTGTCCCATCGAGAAGCGTAACTTTGCTCCCGGACAGCACGGGAAGGACCGCAAGGCCAAGATCGTAGGCTACGGTCTGCAACTGCGCGAGAAACAGAAGACCAAGCGCATTTACTTCACCCAGGAAGGCCAGTTCCGCAATTATTTCGAGAAGGCGGCGCGGTCCAAGGGTGTGACCGGCGAGATGCTTCTGCAACAGCTCGAGCGTCGGCTCGACAACGTGGTATACCGCCTGGGCTTTGGCATGTCCCGCCGACAGGCTCGCCAGTTGGTGCGCCACGGGCACGTGCACGTGGACGGACGCAAGGTGAACATTCCGTCTTACGAAGTGAGTGTGGGCGAGGAAATTACGATTCGCGAACGCAGCCGCAAGCTGCCGATCCTGGAGCAGGCGAAGGAATTCGCCAGCCACCAGGGCTTCCCCAACTGGCTGGAGATTGATCGCGACAACTACAAGGGCCGTGTGCTGGCTCTGCCCAAGCGCGAGGACATCCAGTTGCCGGTGAACGAGCAGTTGATCGTGGAGTTGTACAGCAAGTAGTCGGTAGTCGCTGGTCGTTCGTCGTTGGCTAACGACCAACGACCGAAGACCAACGACGGTTTTCCTGGTCCACATTCGTGACAGATCAGCCTTTCCTGGCGCTTGACCTGAGCCCGGACCGTTCGGGGAGCGAGGAATGAGCCACATGGCCGAAGGAGAGAAACAATGCTTTGGAAGGGTTTTCAGAAACCGAAACGTCTGGCAGTTGACACCTCGACCTTAACCGACAAGTACGGCATCTTCTGGGCGCAGCCGTTTGAGCGCGGCTTCGGCACCACCATCGGAAATGCGTTGCGGCGCGTGATGCTGTCTTCGATCGAAGGCGCGGCAGTCACCGCGGTGAAGATCGAAGGCGTGCTGCACGAGTTCCAGTCGATCCCCGGCGTCGTCGAAGATGCGACGGACATCATCCTCAATTTGAAGCAGATTCCGTTCAAGCTGAGCGGCGATGCGCCCAAGGCCATTTACTTGCGTGCCGATCAGCCGGGAGTGGTCACGTCCGGCATGATCGAGGCGGACGCCGACGTCGAAGTGCTCGACAAGGAAGTCTACATCGCCACGGTGAGCGAAGGGGGCAAGCTCGACATGGAGATGCGGCTGAAGCGCGGGCGCGGCTATGTCTCCGCCGACAAGAATTTCGACGAGGATCTCGGCATCGGTTTCATTCCAATCGATTCCGTACATTCCCCGGTGCGCAAGTGCAACTACACGGTGGAAGCGGCGCGCCTCGGCCAGATCACCGATTACGACAAGCTCACTCTCGAAGTGTGGACCAACGGCTCCATCACTCCGGCCGATTCCATTGGCCTGGCGGCGAAGCTGCTGAAGGACCATATGAACATCTTCATCAACTTCGAGGAGGACATCGAGACGGCGACGTCGCCCGAAGAGCGTAAGCCGGAAATCAAGAACGAGAACCTGAACCGATCGGTCGAGGAGCTCGAACTCTCGGTACGTAGTTACAACTGTCTGAAGAACGCGAACATTCAGACCATCGGCGAACTGGTGCAGAAGACCGAAGCCGAGATGCTGAAGACCAAGAATTTCGGGCGCAAGTCGCTGAACGAGATCAAGGAAATTCTGGCCTCGATGGGGCTGAGCCTGGGCATGAAGATTGATGAGCACGGCAACGCCGTGCCCGGCCCGACCTCGAACCAGGTGCTCCCGGCGTCGGCGTACGGGGATAACGATCTGTAAAGAACGAGTAGTCAGGAGTCAGTAGTCGGGAGTCAGCGAGATGTTGCCGACTCCTGACTCCTGACTCCAGACAACTGAGGATTCCATGCGTCACAAAGAAGCAGGATGGAAACTGGGACGAAACACCAGCCACCGCCGCTCGTTGCTGCGGAACCTGGTGACTTCGCTCATTGTGGAAGAGCGCATCGAGACCACGGTGCCCAAGGCCAAGGCCATGCGCCCGAACGTGGAGAAGATGATCACACTGGGCAAACGTGGGGATCTATCCGCCCGCCGCTTGGCCGCTGCTTACCTCATGACCCGGGAGGCGGTGGACAAGCTGTTTGATACCATCGGTCCCCGATTCGGTGACCGTAACGGTGGGTATGTTCGCATTGTCCGCACCGGTTGGAACAAGGGCGATGGCGCCGACAAGGCCTTCATCGAACTGCTGGGGAGCGAAAAGGTGCTGGACGAAAAGCGCCAGAAACGTGCCGAGACCCGGGCCAAGCGTGCCGCGGAAACCAAGAAAGCCATGGAAGAAGCCGAGGCGCAGGCCAAGACGGAATCCGGCGCCGAAGCCGGCGAAGAAGGCGAGAAGAAAGAGTAAGTTCTGTAGCGCAAGGCCGCTGACCAGGCGTCGCGTCCAATCCAACGCACTCCTTTCGGGGAGTGCGTTTTTGTTGGGCGAAAACAGCACCGTGGCGCGATGGGCCATCCGGCAGTACATGTCCGGTTGCGTCTATCTCCCGTAATCTTGCCAGCGGGTTGCGTGGAGGTAGACTGACGCGAGGACGGAGATGGAGTTCTCGCGCACACAAGTCGGGATTGCGGTGGGCGCCGGGGTGTTGCTGGTGCTGGTGTTTCTTGGCTACCTGATGTGGCTGAATGACCAGGGGCCGGTACTCTCGCGGTCCGTCGAACGCGATCCTCTCTCCGGCATTCCAAACTCGATCGACTTGAATCCCTTACGGGACCGTTCCTCGGAACGGGCCGCGACCCAGTTCATTCGCGCCATGCGCGACGGGCATTGCCAGGAGGAACTGGCCGACTGGGAAAAGGACTACCGGAAGAAATACGCCAAGTTCATCTGCGAGTCTGAAGCCGAGCATCCGCTAGTGTCCTGGCAACTGGTGGAATGGGAAGACACGCCGCCTCTGCGCATCCTGCAGTATCGCGGTAAACGCCGCAACACCCCCGGCCAGAAGGGAGCCTACAAGGAACTCTTCTCGGTCACGCTGGAGAAGAAAGACGGCGAGTGGATGGTCACCAAGTACGACTCAATGTACTGACCCCGTCCCCAGTACGAGCCAATTTTGCAATCTGCACGCGGCGAAACTCATACGTTGCTTCCACTGCCCTGAGCCGAAAGATCCGGGAGTCGTGATACAACTTGCCATATGGCCGACGCGGCTTCTGGCGCCAGGCAAGGCAACTCGCGCAATATTTCTGCCTTTGGCGCAACTTCTTTCCTGAATGACACCGCCAGTGAAATGGCCTACTGGGTGCTGCCGGCTTTCCTGGCGTCGATCGGGGCGGGGCCGGCGCAACTGGGGATCATCGAAGGCATCGCCGAGAGCGTGGCTTCGTTCGCCAAGCTGTTCTCCGGTTATCTTGCCGACCGCCTGCGACGGCGCAAACCGGTAGTCGTGTCCGGGTACTTCGTTGCCAACGCAGTGAAGCCCCTACTGGCGCTCACAACTTCGTGGTGGCAGGTCCTTGGCATTCGCTTTGCCGACCGCTTCGCCAAAGGCATTCGTGGCACGGCACGCGATGTGATGGTGGCGGAGTCGGTGGATAAGTCCCGCATCGGGTCGGCGTACGGGTTGATCCAGGCGATGGACTCCGCCGGGGCCATCGCCGGGCCGCTGGCGGCGCTCTGGCTCCTTTCCCGTTACGGCTTGCGTGGGATTTTCTGGGCCGCGGCGGTTCCCGGATTCCTGTGTGTCATGGTGGCGCTACTCGGGATTCGCGAGACCGAGCGCAGACCGGGAAAGCACGGCGCCGGGTCGCTGCTGCCGCACGGGGATGACGCTGACCGCCTGGATACACCCGCCCTCGAGGTCGGGGACGAAAATGCAAACGCGCGTGGTCAGCACCTGCCCCGGGTCTATTACTTCGTGCTGGCTGCCGTGACTCTGTTCTCGCTGGGGAACTCGAGCGACATGTTTCTGGTGCTGCGCGCGCAGAGCATCGGTATTCCTGCCACCTACGCGCCGTTGCTGGGGCTGGTGTTCAACATCATGTACACATTGTTCTCCTGGCCCGCGGGCCGGTTCAGCGATCGCTTCTCGCGCCGCATGATCGCTGCTGCGGGATACCTGGTCTTCGCCACAGTGTATGTGGTGTTTGCCCTTGCACCTTCGAAGCTGGCGATCTGGATCACCATGGCTTCATACGGGTTGTTCTATGCGTTAACCAACCCGGTGCTGAAGGCACTGGTGGTGGAGAAAGTGGCGCCCGAAGTGCGCGGCCGCGCCCTCGGGGTTTACTTTTTTGTCACCAGCGTGGCGACGTTGCTGGCCAGCGTGATTACCGGGGAATTGTGGAAGCAGTTTGGCGCGCCAGTTCCATTCTTTCTTTCTGCTGGAATCGCCGTGGTGTCAGCCGGTTTGCTGCTGATATCGAAAGTTGTGCCGTCGGATGCGGTCTGACGTGTACGACAGACGATCTTGCCGAGGGTCACCTGCAGTCCGCTAGACGGGTCTGTCAAGAGTCTCAGGCTCGGATTGCCCGGCTTGTTGCCAGAACCAGAGAAAGATCACGATCTGTCCGCCCAGCGCGGCCAGGCTGTCGAGTGCGACGTCGCTCAGGAGGCCGGTGCGCGAGGCCAGGTAGGTCTGGTGCCATTCGTCGAGACAGGCCACCAACGCAGTCATGATAAAGGAGATCCGGGCCCATTCCACGCTCCAGGCGGGCATTTTGGGCATCGGCAATGTGGCACGCCAGGCGCGAAACAGAAGACAGCTGAGGCCGAAGTAGCCGACGACGTGGCCAACTTTTCGGATGTAGTAGTCCCATACCACAAAGCGAATGGGATCCACTCCGGTCAGGAAATGGAACAGGGGATACAGAATGCGGCTGGTGTTAGCGGCGGACAGCATATCGGTGGACTCAATGGCAATCAGGATCAGCCAGAGTATGGCGGCGATCCAAGTCTTCAGGACCTGTTTGCGGGCGGCGTTCAAGACAATGGCTTCCGGACGGGCAGGGATGGAGGCGAGTTCACGGGTCGAAAAGCTGAACCGCAGTGGACGTCGAGGTGTTGCCGAGAACGCAAAGCAAAGTCGCGTTCACGGGCCGCGCCGGCTGGGTGGAGCGGAATGTGTGCTAAGCGTTGTGAAACGATAGAAGCTACTCCACGGCGTAGTTCGGTGCTTCCCGGGTGATCATGACGTCATGGACATGGCTCTCGCGCAGACCGGCGCCACTGATGCGGACGAAGCGCGTCTTTTGCAGCAACTCGAGAATGGTGCTGCATCCGCAATAACCCATGCCGGACTTGAGCCCACCCACCATTTGGTGGACGATCATGGCGACTGAGCCGCGATAAGGGACGCGCCCTTCAATGCCTTCCGGCACCAGCTTGGCAAGGCGATTGGATTCTTCGCCGAGCACCGGCATGGCGGTCGAAGCATCGCCATCGCTGTTCTGGAAGTAGCGCTCCGGGCCGCTCGGTCCGGCCATGGCGCCCAGGGACCCCATGCCGCGATACGACTTGAAAGTGCGGCCTTGATAGAGGATCAGTTCGCCGGGGCTTTCATCCGTTCCTGCGAACATTGATCCGATCATGACCGCTCCAGCGCCTGCCGCCAGGGCCTTGGTGATATCGCCGGAGTACTTGATGCCGCCATCGGCAATAACCGGAACGTGGGCGTCTTTGGTGGCGCGATAAGCTTCCGCGATAGCGGTGATCTGGGGCACTCCGGCCCCGGTGACCACGCGGGTGGTGCAGATGGAGCCAGGGCCGATGCCCACCTTGATGGCATCCACACCGGCGCGGGCCAGTTCGCAGGCTCCGTCGAAGGTTCCAACGTTGCCGGCAATCAGGTCCACTTCCGGAAGTTTGGACTTGACCATCCTGATCGCTTCCAGCACGCGAGTAGAGTGGCCATGGGCGCTGTCGATGGCGAGCACGTCCACTTTGCACTTGACCAGCTCCTGGGCACGCTCCAGGAAGTCGCCGGTAGCGCCGATGGCCGCGCCCACGCGCAGGCGGCCTTGCGAATCCTTGGCGGCGTTGGGATACTTCAGTTTTTTCTGGATATCCTTGACGGTGATCAGGCCCTTAAGGTTGTAACTGGCGTCCACCACCAGCAGCTTCTCTACGCGATGCTCGTGCAGAATCTTTTCCGCTTCCTCCAGGGTGGTGCCGACCGGCACGGTAATCAGGTTCTCCTTGGTCATCACCTTGCTGATGGGAATGTCGAAGCGGGTTTCGAAGCGCAGATCGCGGTTGGTGAGGATGCCGACAAGTTTCTTGTTCTTGGTGATCGGGACGCCGGAGATTTTGTATTTGCGCATGACCTCGAGCGCCTCGGAAACTTTGGCGTCGGGCGACATGGTGACCGGGTCCACGATCATGCCACTTTCTGAGCGTTTGACCTTGTCCACTTCATTGGCCTGCTGCTCGATAGAAAGGTTGCGGTGGACAATGCCGATGCCGCCCTGCTGGGCAAGCCCGATGGCCATGTGCGACTCGGTGACCGTGTCCATGGCCGCACTGATGATGGGAATGTTCAGGCGAATGTTGCGGGTGAGCTGCGTCTGGGTGTTAGCCAGCGCCGGAATTACGTCGGAGCGGGCGGGGAGCAGCAACACATCGTCGAAGGTGAGGGCCTCAGGAACCGGGAAGTGAATCATAAGTTTTCTCGGGGAGAGAAGATAAACCCCTATTCTAGAGAGCTATGCGACTTCAAGCAAATGGGGTTGCGAAAGCGCAAGAAAAAGATTACTGTCCCCCAAAAGACAAGAGGTGGATGCTGTCATGTTCTCCGATTTTGTGAAGCGAGGTTGCGCACGGTTCGCTGTGGTGGCATTGCTGGCAAGCACGACCTGGGTGCCCTTGCAGGCCCAGCAAGCCGCCTCGCAGGAACCCCCTCCGCCCACCATCCGGGTCAACACCCGCCTGGTGCTGGTGGACGTGGTTGTCACTGACAAGCAGGGTAAACCCGTTACCGGACTCAAGCCGGCGGATTTCACGGTGCAGGAGAAGGGGAAGGCCCAGAAGATTGCCTTCTTCACTACACCCGAGGAAGCGCAGAAGCAAAACTCTCCGCCGGAACTGGGGCCGGGCATCTATTCCAATAAACCCGAGTTCCGTTCGCCGGGTGGACCGGTTACGGTCTTGCTGATCGACGCGGTGAATACCCCTTTTCGCGACCAGGCCTACGCCCGCCTGCAAATGCTGAAGTACGTGAGACAGCAAATGAAGCCGGGGCAACGGATGGGAGTGTTCGCATTGACCAACTCGCTGCGGGTTCTGCAGGACTTCACCACGGATCCGCAAATCCTCCTTGCCGCTCTGGAGAAGTACAAGCCACAGGAGCAGCAGTTCACAGCCAGTGTTCCTGGAGCCCTCAGCCCCGCGGCTTCATCGGGCTTGGGCCCGGGTGCATCGGCGATGCTGGAGTTGGTACAAGGCGAGATCACTTCCTTCCAGGGAATAGAAATAGGCTACCAGCTAGACCGGCGTGTAGACGTGACCCTTATCGCCTTGCGTAGCATGGCGCGCATGCTCGAGGGAATCCCGGGGCGGAAGAATGTGGTGTGGTTAACCGCGGCATTTCCGTTCGAGCTTATCCCGGAAGAGCGCAATGTGAGCGAGGCGGAGTTGATGGAGTCTCTGCCCAGTGTGAAGCAGAAAAGCGTTGGCGCCACGGCCGCCGGGTCCATTGCCGCAACCGGGAGGCAGTCGCATAGTGAAGAGATTCGCCAGGTTGCGGCCCAGCTAGCCAGTTCCCAGGTGGCTATTTATCCCGTGGATGTGCGGGGATTGATGAGCGGTATGGAGGAGGCTGCCACTGCTCAGGCCGTCGATTCCTCAGGCCGGGCGATTGCCAGAATGTCCGATGTGCAAGCCAGCCAGGAAACCATGCGCGAAATCGCGAGCGAAACCGGCGGTAAGGCATACGTAAATCAGAACGAAATCAGTGTCGGAGTCGGACTGGCGATGGCTGACGACTCCGCCTCCTACACCCTCGGCTACTACCCGGAAGACAAGAAATGGGACGGCAAATACCGCTCGATCAAGGTGAAGGTGGACCGGGACGGGACGGAAGTCCGGCATCGCCACGGGTATTTCGCCATCGATCCCTCACAACTCAAAGACAAGCAACCGGAGCAACAGGTTGCGGAGGCGTTGCGCGACATGGTGCCGGACACCCAGGTGACATTCAGCGCGCAGGTGAAAAAGACCGACCAGGGCAAGGTCGGGGTTAGTTTCCTGGTGGATCCGAGAACGGTCAGCGCGGCAGATTCCTCCGCAGGCAAGAAGTTAACCCTTGCGGTCTATGCTGCGGTGTTTTCGCCGGACGGGAAGATGCTGGACAACGTCAGCCAGAAGGTGGACCAGGTCTTCAAGGAAGATGTCTATCAGCAGATTCTGCAACGCGGCATTCTGCTCCATATGGACCTGAATCCGCAGCCCGGCAAGAACCAGTTGCGCCTGGCGGTGCAGGACCTCAGTACCGGAATGGTGGGTACGATCAACGCGGCCATGCCATAGACACCAGGCGGGAGGCCGGGCGCTTCCGTAGCTCGGCCGGGATGGTTCGCACCCCGGTCACTAATTCACCGTCAGCGGTGCTGAGACACTGCCGAGCCTTCCGCTCAGGTTGTCACGCACCACAAAGCGGACGGTGTATTGCCCAGGCGGCAGCTCAAGGGAACTCTTGTAGGCAAGCCCGTCGGCCCTCAGCTTAGCCAGGGTCTCAGGAGTGGGAGTTCCACGAATCGTCTGGGAAAGACTGTTGGCGGCAACCCCATTCTTGATGGCCACAAAGAAAACGTCCAAATCAAAGCCAGCCTTCTCCCCATGTCCGACGGTGATGGCGTCCGGAGGCAGGCTGATGGTGAAGCCGACCCTCTTCTTGTCACCATCCGGAGAACTCGCCCGCCAATGCACTGTCACCCCAAGGCCAGTGCTGTCAAACGGCGAGTTTACCGCCAGCTGCATGTCGGTTTGCCGGCTGACCATGGGGTTGACGGTTGCATTGGTCACAAAAAAACCATTGCGGGCGCGAACCTCAAGATCATGTTTCCGCATCTTGACCTTCAGTTTGCGCCAACCGGATTTCGTGTTGCTGGTATCGAGGTAGTAGCCCAGCAGGTAATAGGACGAAGAATCGTCGGCAGCTCGACCGATGCCCCCCGCGATATCGTTACTGTTATAAAACGCCGTTCCTCCGGTCATGGCAGCGAAATCGCGGAGCGAGTCCAGGGTTGAGTTCTGTAACCAGGCGCGCGCGGCCAGGCTATTGGCAAAGGCCGGGCCCGACAAGGCGGCGCTGCCTCGAGGGGCGTATGTCACATCGGAGGCGGACGAGTAGTTCACCAGCCCCCGGACATCGACCGGGTAAACCGAGATCTGAGCGTCGTTGAGGGCCTGCATTGTCTGCTCGTAGAGCGGAGCCAAATATCCCGCCGGCACCGCGGAAGGTTGGTCGATGTAGAACGGGAAACCGCTAGTGGCCCAGACCAGAGCCTTTCTCCCGGGGACTCCGGACAAAGACCAAGCGATATCGAGAAACCCGCGCATCGTGGTTTCGATAGCCCGATCCTGCTGCATGCGAGCAATCGCCGCGTTCCCATACAGGATGAAGTCTTGCAAGGCCTCCTCGGGGTCGGAACCTGGCGTTGCCGGCGCGATCGGGGGCGCGACCACGTCGGCGCTGGCGGCGGTAGCCAGGGTGTCGACGTCGGTTCCTTGCAACGCAGGGATCTCCCCGTTGAGCTTCTTAAGGGCCTCGACAAGCGCTTTGGGATCCGCGGTAAGGTCATGAAGGACCTTCAGCCCCTTGCTGGTTATCGCAACCAGTCCCAGAACCTGGTCCGGTTTTACGTTTTCCGCGAGATATCGGATGATCTGCTTTCGACCATAGGCTTGGTCCAGAAAGGGGGTGTTTACGGTATCGAGAGCAATCACGGTGATAGTGCGAGGCGCCTCTCCGGTCGCCAAGAGATTGCTGAACTCGCCATTCTTGAGTGCCGGCACGCTCAGGGCGGTGCGCGCAGCTTCGATCTCCTCGAACGAGGCAATCTTCTGTTCCTTCCCGTTCTCGAGGACCTGGAAGTCGTCACGGCCGAGGCCGTGAACGTGACCACCGGACTTGTCGGTGACCACTGCAGGAACCTCGACCAAGATGGTCTCTGACCTGAACTCGACCGGGCCCTCCTCTTCTGCATGGTGGTAGTTGGGATGGGAGGAATCAGTGACATTCGCCGCAGTACTTGGAGACGAGCGGCCCACGCGAGTGCTGGCGCTATTCTTGTACCCGCCACCTCCCGGTTTTCCGCCGCCGCCCCCGGGTTTTTGGGCGAGAACCCAAGCTGAAGTCAGTGGGAAAACCAGCAGGAGGGCAAGCCACAACCGTGCACGCATCTACCACCTCGATACAGCGTCAGCATTATAACTCCAGCCCGTTGAGGGGTTTGTTTTTTGGTCCCCGCGGGCGTATATTAAGTACTTGAATACTGTTGTGTAAGTACCAGCGATTGGCGAAACACACCAGTGGGCGAAAGCCCACTTTTTAGTTTCAGCCGCTTTTGGGGTGATTGCGGGTACGCAGCAGGGCTGCAAGTTACTGTATACATGGCATTTGAGATTGATCAGGTGCGCGAGATCGCGGCGCGTGTGGCGGCCTCGAGCGGCCTAGAGGTGGTCGAGGTGGAGTTGCGCGGCGGAGGCAGAGCCCGCATGCTGCGCATCGTCATTGACAAGCCCAGTGGGGTGAGCCATGAGGATTGCGCCAACCTCAGCCGCGAAGTGGGCACGATCCTGGACGTAGAAGATGTAGTTCCAGGGGGTTCGTACACCCTGGAGGTTTCCTCTCCGGGACTGGATCGCAAGCTGGTGAGGCCGGCGGACTACCAGCGGTTTACCGGGAGCCGGGTCAAGCTGACCACGCGCCAACCGGTGAATGGGAACCGCTGCTTCGAAGGGCGGCTGGAAAGTTTTCAGGAGGGGCGGCTGATGTTGGACGTGAGCGCGGCCCGGAAGAAATTCCGCCCCAAGGATAGCAACGCGCCAGATAAGCTGGAAATCGATCTGGCAAATGTAGAGAAGGCAAATCTGGTGCCGGAAATTTAGGAGTCAGTAGTCGGGAGTCAGTAGTCAGCAGGGAGGTGCTCTTGCTGACTCCGGACTACTGAGTCCTGACCACTTCTTACGGAATCACCTATGGCGAGTGAGCTTTACAACACCATCGACGCCCTGAGCCGGGAAAAGGGGATTGATCCGCAAATTGTAGTTAGCGCGGTGGAGGACGCCATTGTTGTCGCCACGCGCAAGTACTACAAGACCCAGGAGAACCTGCGCGCCGAACTGGACAAGGAAACGGGCAAGATCCGCGCGTTCGCAGTGCGGACCGTGGTCGAAAACCCGGAGCAGGTGGAAGATCCCCTGCTGCAGGTCACGCTGGATGAGGCCCGTAAAGTTGATCCGAACGTTGAAGTCGGGGGCGAGCTGCAGATTCCCAAGCCGACGGAAGGCATCCTGGGACGAATCGCGGCGCAACTGGCCAAGCAGGTCATCTTCCAAAAGGTGCGCGAAGCCGAGCGCGACACTGTGTACAACGAGTACATCGGGCGCGTGGGCGAGATTGTGAACGCCACCGTGAAGCGCATCGAAGGGCCAGATGTCATCTTTGACGTGGGCAAGGCGGAATCGCGCATGCCCCGCAAGGAGCAGTCGCGGCTCGAGTCGTTCGCCATGGGCGAGCGCGTGCGGGTGGTGATTGTTCGCGTGGAGAAGGCTTCGAAAGGCCCGCAAGTCGTGGTGTCGCGTGCGGCGCCGGAACTGGTGCAGCACCTGTTCCAGACCGAAGTGCCGGAAATCTACGATGGCACCGTGGTGATCCGGGCCATTGCGCGAGAGGCCGGCGAGCGCACCAAGATCGCAGTCATGTCCAAAGACAAGGACGTGGACGCAGTGGGCGCGTGCGTAGGCATGAAGGGCATGCGGGTGCAGTCCATCATCCGCGAACTGCGTGGCGAGAAAATTGACATTATTGAGTACCACGAAGATGCGGTCACGTTCGCGGAAAAAGCGTTACAGCCCGCCAAGGTGAGCCGCGTCACCGTGCTCGACGGCCAGGACAAGCACCTGGAAGTAGTAGTGGACGACAGCCAGCTTTCGTTAGCGATCGGCAAGAAGGGACAAAACGTCCGCCTGGCGGCGAAGCTGCTGGGCTGGAAGATTGACATCAAGAGTGAGGAAGAGAAGCGCCAGGAAGTGGAACTGCAAATGTCCGCGCTAGTTCCTGCCAGTGTTACTCCTCTGGAGAACGTGCCCGGCTTGGGTGAAGGCTTGATCGAGAAGCTGACAGCCGCCGGAGTAACCACGGTCGAATCCCTGGCGGACATGACTCCGGAGCAACTGGAGGCTATCGAGGGCATCGGGCCCAAGACGGTGGAAAAAATCAGCCTGGCGGTGAATAATTATTTCTCGAGCCTGGACGCTGGGGAAGCGGCAGTGCCCGAGGAAGCGGCGACCGAAGCGCAAGAAGCGCCTGCCGAAGCCATCGCAGAGCAACCCGCAGCAGAAGGATCGGACAACCCGGCGGTGGAAGCTACTGGCGAGGCAGAGCCGGTGGAAGCCGCTGCAGTCGAAGACATCGCCGCGCAAGCGGAAGAGTCCGGGGAGGAGCCTGCTCCTTCGGAGGAGAAGCAAGGGTAGTCAGGAGTCAGCAGTAGGGAGTCGGCAGAGCCGGTTGACTGCCGACTGCCGGCTCCTGAAGCGCAATCACCGATACCGTGAGGTTGACATGAAGACTTAGCGGGACAGTGCGGAGGGAAGAAAGGGCGGATGAGCAAGATTCGAATCAACGACCTGGCCAGAGAGCTGGAAGTCAAGAGTAAGGCGATCCTCGACGTGCTTGCGGAGGTTGGGGTCACCGAGAAGAAGACCCATTCCAGTTCCCTTGAAGAGCACGAAGCGGTGAAAGTGCGGGCCCACTTTCAAGCTCGCGGTGAAGCGCAGACTGCGGGGCGGACTGCGCGCGCCAGCCGAGTTGACTCCGACGAAATCAAGACCAAGATTGATCTCTCCCACATTTCCAAGCCGGGTGATGTTCTGAGTGCTATCCGGGCCAAGCAACAGGTGCCTGGGGCACCAGCACGTCCGGTGGTTGCACCTCCCGCCATTGAGACGAAACCGGCTGCGGCAGCACCGAGTGCACCCATAGCCAAGCCTCCAGTAGCACCACCGCCCAAGCCAGCGGCAATTCCACCACGGCTGGTGGTTCCGACTCCGACGGCCAGGCCGACATTTTCAGCTCCGGCCCCGCCCGTGCCGCAGCCCCCGGCGTCCGCCTCAGCGCCTCCGGTGATTCTGACGACACCGCGTCCGCCAGTCCCGCCTCCGATTGCAGAGGCAACTCCACCCGCGGCCGTGGCAGCGCCGCCGCCAGCGCCTGCCGCTCCGACAAGTGCGAAACCGGGAGTTCCGAGCGCGCCAGCACCGCCGCACGCATCGCGGCCACGGATGATCGTGCCGCAGACTGGCCCGCGCCCGGTGTATAAGGCGCCGCCGGGAGCCCAGCCTTCGATGGCCGCGTCAGGAGCGCCCGCCAGACCGGCCCCGGGACGTCCCGTGCCCGGCCAACCGATCTTTCAGCGCCCGCGTCCCGGCGCGGCTCCGGGGCGTGCACCCCTGCGTCCGGGAGAACGTCGGCCGATGCATCCTACAAGGCAGTCGCCTGCCGGCGCGCGCCCTCTCGGTGTGGGGCCGGGCGGACCTCCTCCTGGGCCAACTCGTCCGGGCGCTCGCCCTGGCGGTCCGGCGCGACGGCCCGGCCAGCGCTACGTTCCGCGCGGTGTGAAGGAAGGCCCGATGAAGGGCTACGTGCCGCCGCCGCGGCTGTCGCTGTCCAACGAACCGCAGCCGATCACGCGCAGCATCACCATCACGGAAGGCATCAGCGTCAAGGATCTGGCAGAGAAGCTGGGAATCCGCGCCAAGGATCTGATTGGACGGCTGCTGGCCCGCGGCGTTTTCGCCACGGTCAACCAGACACTCGACGCCGAGCTGGCCAGCGAGATGGCACGCTTCTTCGGCGCCGAGACCAATGTGATCAGCTTTGAGGAGCAGGCGCAAAAAGAAATTTCCGAGGCGGCTGCGGGTGAAGAAGGCGTCAGCGCGGAAGCGGTGCCGCGTCCGCCTGTAGTCACCATCATGGGCCATGTGGACCACGGCAAGACCACGCTGCTGGATTCCATCCGCTCGACCAGCGTCGCTGAAGGGGAAGCCGGCGGTATCACGCAGCACATCGGCGCGTACAAAGTCACGATTCAGGACAAAGACTCACCGGCCTTCGGGCGCCAGATCGTCTTCCTCGATACCCCAGGCCACGAAGCGTTCACCCGCATGCGTGCCCGCGGAGCCAAGGCCACGGACATTGTGGTGCTGGTCGTGGCGGCCGACGATGGCGTGATGCCGCAGACGCTGGAAGCGATTGACCACGCCCACGCCGCGGAAGTGCCGATCATCGTTGCCGTCAATAAGATCGACAAACCCGATGCGCTTCCCGACCGGGTCAAGAAGCAGCTTGCCGACCGCGGCCTGATGCCCGAGGACTGGGGCGGGACTACAGTGTTCGTGGATGTTTCGGCGAAGAAGAAAACCAATCTGAACCTGCTGATGGAGATGATCTGCCTGGTGGCGGACCTGCAGGAATTGAAAGCCACGCCGGACCAGTCGGCGACTGGAGTGGTCCTGGAAGCCAAGCTGGATCGCGGACGCGGGCCGGTTGCGACGGTCCTGGCACAGAACGGGACCTTGCACACGGGCGACAACTTCGTGGTAGGCAACGTCTACGGCAAGGTGCGCGCCATGTTCGACGATCGCGGGGCGCAACTGGAAGAAGCGCCGCCGTCGACGCCGGTGGAGATCCTCGGAATGGAAGGCTTGCCGCAGGCGGGCGACCAGTTTGTCGTGGTCGCCGATCGCGACAAGGCGCGCGGCATCTCCGAGTATCGCGAGCAGAAGGCGCGCGAGGCAGCGTTGGCCAAGAGTTCCCGCGTATCGCTCGAAGGCCTGGCCGAGCAGTTGAAAACCGCCGGCACCAAGGAACTGAACATCATCCTCAAGGCCGACGTGGGTGGTTCGGTCGAGGTACTCAGTGACCTGCTGGCGAAGTTGTCGAACGACAAGGTGCGCCTGAAGGTGCTGCGTTCGGGCGTGGGGGCGATCACCGAATCGGATGTGCTTCTGGCCTCGGCCTCGAACGCTATCATCATCGGGTTCAGCGTGCGTCCGGAACGCAAGGCGCAAGAGCTCGCCGAGCAGGAGAAGGTGGACATCCGCCTGCACTCAATCATTTACGAGCTGCAGGATGAGATCAAGCGCGCCATGAGCGGCC
Organism: Terriglobia bacterium; assembly: GCA_020073165.1. Lineage (GTDB taxonomy): Bacteria > Acidobacteriota > Terriglobia > Terriglobales > Acidobacteriaceae > JAIQET01. The sequence goes on from JAIQFP010000004.1 coordinate 30,691, forward strand.
TGCTGGAGCCGACCATCAAGGAAACCTACCAGGGCCGGGCCGAGGTGCTCGAGACGTTCCGCATTCCGAAGGTCGGTACGGTGGCCGGTTGCAGGGTAATGGATGGGCTCATCAAGCGCGACTCCGAAGTCCGGCTACTGCGCGACAACGTGGTCATCTTCACCGGCAAGGTTGGATCCCTGCGCCGCTTCAAGGACGACGCCAGCGAGGTGCGCAACGGCATGGAGTGCGGCATTTCCATCGCCAACTATGGCGACATCAAGGTTGGCGACGTGATTGAAGCCTTCGTGACGGAGAGGATTGCCGCGGAGGTAATTGCCTAGACCGGTCCTGGGTCGTTCGTCGTTGGTCGTTAGTTCCGTGGTGCAAGCGGTTGTGCCAACGACCAGCGGCCAATGACCAACGACCATGATCGCGTTTCTCACCCTCGAACTGCGCATCGAAGCCGCCCAATCACTCAAAGACAAGCGACAAGTAGTACGCAGTCTGAAAGATCGGCTACGCGCCCACTTCAACGTGGCCGTGGCCGAACTGGATTCGACCGGACTGTGGAACCGGGCCACGCTGGGCGTGGTCAGCGTCTCCGATTCGCGCGCCTATCTGGACGGCCTGATGAAAAACGTCGAGCGGCAGGCGACGCGCATTGCCAACAATGGCGGAGCGGACATCGCGGATTCGTTCGTGGAATATTTCTAAGACCAGGAGTCAGTAGTCGGGAGTCAGGAGTCAGCGGGATGATGAGTGCCTCCTGACTACTGACTACTGACTCCCGACTCCTGACTGCTGGCTTCCGTCTACTGACTTGAGTAACAAGACCGGGGGCGGGATTTTCTGATATTCTCATTCGTTTTATCCGAGGTGCCGGGGTGGAGAAGCGGGGGCGGAAGTATCATCGCGAGCGTTTGGGAGAGACCCTGCGCGAAGAGATAGAGACCATCCTGGAAGGGGAGCTGGGCGACCCGCGGATCGGGCTGGTAAACGTGAGCAGCGTGCTGCTGGCCGAAGATAGCCGCTCCGCGCGCGTTCTGGTGTGCGTCGCGGGCGACGACGAGGACGCGGATCGCACCCTGGAGGGATTGATGGCGGCGGGTGGATTTATCCGCCGCGAGGTGGCAGCACGCCTGCACCTGCGCCGCCCACCGGAACTGATATTCCAGTTAGATCGTTCGCCACAGTACGTGGCGCGCATCGACGAGTTGCTGAGCCGAACCAAAAGAAGGAGCGGATAGCCGATCGGGGCCAAGGAGTCGGGCATGGTGAAAGAGGTTTTGCGGCGCATTGAAGAGCGGCAACGCTTCCTGCTGACCTCGCACGCCCGGCCCGACGGGGACGCGGTCGGTTCGGCGCTGGCCTGCTGCCAGATCCTGCGCTCGATGGGCAAGGAAGCCGACGTTTTTCTGCGTGATGGCGTGCCTCGCATTTACCAGCCCCTGCCCTTCGCCGACAAGGTGGTGCAGGCGGAGCGCGTCAACGGCGACTACGAAGCCGCGATTCTGCTGGAGTGCGATAGCGTGCAGCGTACCCGCCTAGAGGGGCTGGAAGAGCGTTTTCTGATCAACATCGACCACCATTTGTCCGGCCGCCCTTTTGCCCACGTCAACTGGATCGATCCCACGGCGGTGGCCACGGCAGAAATGGTTTACCGGCTGGCGCGTGAGGCTGGAGTCAAAATCTCGGCTGAGATTGCAACCTGCCTGTACACCGCGTTGCTGACGGACACGGGTTCGTTCATGTTTGAAGGCACCAACGAGCACACCTTCGGCTTGGCGCGAGAGCTGGTGCTCGCCGGAGCTAGTCCGGCGTATTGCGCCCGCAACGTGTATTTCGGACACTCCACAGCCAAGATGCGGTTGCTGGGGGCGGCGCTTTCTAATCTGCATCGCGAGGGCCCGCTGGCCTGGATCTGGGTGACGCAGGAGCAGATGGAGCGCTTTGGGGCCAGGGAAGAAGACTGTGAAGGCCTGGTGAACTACGTACTTTCCATCCAAGATGTGGAGGTCGCCGCATTTTTCCGCGAACTGCCGGACGGCCGCTACCGGGTGAGTCTGCGCAGCAAAGGCGCATTGAACGTGGCAGCGGCAGCCGAGAGCTTCGGCGGCGGCGGACATGCCTGCGCCAGCGGCTGCTCGCTCGACGGCCCCCTGTCGGTAGCGGTAGCGCGCGTTCTAGCCCAACTCCGGCTCGGTCCAACCGTACAATAGATCCTCATGGATATCTCGCTGGCGCGGCAGCTCGCTTCCTTTGTGGGCGCACTCCTGATCCTGGTCGCCTATGCCGGTCACCAATTGAAGTGGATGGACCCGCGCAAGGCCACCTACAACATTCTCAACGCGGCCGGTTCGGCCATTCTCACCTACATCGCCTTCCATCCTTTTCAGGTGGGTTTTGTCGTGCTGGAAGTGACGTGGACGATCATCAGCCTGTACGTGCTGATGCGGCAGAGAATTGTCAATTGAAGGTCGTTCATCAAAAGGCTCAAGTGGGGATCTTCAAATCAATCAAGACTCAGCAATCCACAATAAGGAGAGCTCAGCGGTGCCGAGCGGCGCAGACATGACGACGAATGATCTGGTATCACGCTCCCGCCCGCTCACCGACTGGCCCCTGTTGGCCGGGTTCTGTGCCTTTTTGTTCTTCTTCGGGCTGGGCTACTTCGGCCTGGTGGGGGCGGATGAACCGCGCTACGCGCAGGTAGCCCGCGAGATGCTTGCCCGGCACGACTGGATCACGCCGACGCTCGGAGGCAAGCCCTGGCTGGAGAAGCCAGCTCTTTACTACTGGCAAGCGATGCTCGCGTACCGCGTCTTCGGAGTGAGCGACTGGGCAGCACGTTTGCCGTCGGCGATCGACGCTACGCTGATGGTAGTGGCGACCTATCTTTTTCTACGGCGCTTCCGCCCCGGATTTCATCTCGATGGTGCGCTGATGACTGCATCTGCCGCAGGTGTGATCGGTTTTGCCCGCGCTGCATCCACCGACATGCCGCTCGCAGCCGCGTTCGCCATCGGGCTGCTGGCGTGGTACGCGTGGTACGAGAGCGGACGCAAACACTACCTTGCGGTCTTCTATATGTTTGTGGGTTTCGGAATGCTCGCCAAGGGCCCGGTCGCACCGGTTCTTGCGGCAGGAGTCATCGCGATCTTCGCCGCAGCCAAGGGCGAGTATCGGCTGATCTGGCGAACCCTGTGGCTTCCCGGGATCGTGATTTTCTGCACCGTTACGCTGCCATGGTATGTTGCGGTGCAGATGCGGAACCCGGAATTCTTCCGCGTTTTCATTCTCGAGCACAACCTGGCTCGTTTCGGAAGCAATCTCTACCACCACAAGGAGCCATTCTGGTACTACGTTCCCGTGATCCTGCTCGGGCTGGTTCCGTGGACTGTGTTCATGCTGGCGGCGTTGGGCGAGAGCGCGCGCGGCTGGTGGGTGGAAAAGCGGCAGTTCCTGCAGTCCGAGGATGCCCTGAGTGCGTTTCTGGTGATCTGGCTGGTTGTGCTGGTGCTCTTCTTTTCCGTCTCGCAATCGAAGTTGCCGGGCTACATTGTGCCGGCGTTGCCTGCGGGGACGCTGCTGCTGGCGGAGTACCTGCGGCGGCACGTCAGCGAGGATGCGCGGCCTCCCATGTTGCTGACGGTTGTGCATTCAGTGGTCGCGGCACTACCGGTGATTCCCGCCTTGATGCTGCAGTACCTTTTGCTGCAGCACCGCTTGCCGTGGAGCAGCGCAGCCCAGGTTTCGTCGGGGCTGGCCCTGCTTCTGGCGATCGGAATGGTGCTCACCTTGCGCCGCCCACAGGGTCTGCGGATGTTGCGCCTGGTCACCGTGGTTCCGGTGTTGCTGGCGGTATGGGCAGTGCTGCGCATCGGAGCGCCCATGCTGGATGCGACCCTGTCCGCGCGGTCCCTGGTGAACGAGATCAGCCGGGTCGAGGCTCAACCGCTGCCGCTGGCGGTGTTCCGGGTTCCACGCGAAACCGAATTTGGGTTGCAGTTCTACCGCAACCAGACGATTGCCCGCTACGAATGGGGGCAGGTACCCGCGGGAGAACATCTGGTGGTTGCCGCCGAGGGGCTCCAGGCAATAGTCGCGAAAAAGGCCGCGGGACGGCGAGTTTCGTACCTTGGCAGTTTTGCACCGCAGCATGTGGAGTATTACTGGGTGGCGGGGAAAAGCGGCAATTAGCAGTTAGCAATTGGCATTGGGCTCCTGAGTGCCGGGGGAGGATTTCCAGGGACCGGTTCAGTCTGCAACAAGACCCTGACAGGCCGAGTGCCAAGTGCCGTGATTTCCGTTCCCCTGTTGCCTCCCCATATCCTCCCGTTTGCCTCTGGCGGCACGAAGCACTACACTCCATCTTCGTGACCGCGATACGGCGCGTTTCCTTACCCGTCAACTTCGAGGGGCCCCGGGTGGAGATTCTCGACCTCAGGCATTTTTCTTCTGTCGACCTGCGTCCGCTACTGGATGAGGAAGTACGGGTGTGGGCCAGCCTGCTTTCCTGGGACTACAGCGGCTCGGCGGACATGATCCTGCGCTACGTGGACTCCAAAATCCTGCCCGGCTATGCCGCAATCGATCGCGGACGCATCTTCGGCTACGCGTTCTTTGTGTACGAGGGCAGCAAGGGCGTGATCGGCGACCTGTTTGTGGCGAGTGACAGCCGCAATCATAATGCACACGAGGTGGAGTCGCAGCTGCTTACCCACGTGATCGAAACCCTGCAGCAGTCACCGGGCATTCATCGCGTCGAGGCACAACTGCTGGTGCACGAGACGGGGGGTGTAGCGCGGCCGTTTACCGAGCAGGGATTCCAGCGTCATGCCCGGCTGTTCATGCTGCTGCCCTTGGGACCTGCGGCCAGGACAGCCCCGCCGCTGGACCCGGAGATTGAAATCCGCGGCTGGTCCGAGCAGGACTACCAATCCGCCGCGGCAGTGATCACCACCGCCTACCGCGACCATGTGGATGCCGAGATCAACGACCAGTACCGTACCCTGAGTGGATCACTGCGCTTCTTGAACAACATCGTCCGTTTTCCGGGCTGCGGCACCTTTGATCCCGGTTCGTCGTTTGTGGCCGTGCACAAGCGGGCGCGCAGCATGGTGGGACTGATCCTGTGTTCACGGGTGCGCCACGACGTGGGCCACGTCACCCAGGTGTGCGTGCTGCCGGAGCACCGCTCGCATGGGATCGGCGTGGCGTTGCTGGCGGCAACCTCCGACAACCTGCGTCGCCGCAACTTCACGCAACTTTCGTTGACCGTCACCGAGGCCAATACGCACGCGGTGGAACTGTACCGCCATCTGGGATTCGACACCAAGCGGGTGTTCGATGCGTTCGTGTGGGAAGGATAAGAACACAGCATTCAGCATTCAGCACTCAGCACTCAGCACTCAGCCAAACCCATTCTCTGACGTCATCCTGAATCCGGCCTCGGCCGGATGAAGGACCTTGCGCGCATGAGCAGAACTGGTGGTGCACGCCAGATCCCTCGCCCGGCTGGAAGGAGCGCCGGGCTTCGGGATGACGCCAATATTTGTGCTTTGAAGCTGGCTGCGTGTTGGATGCGGAGTGCTGAGGGCTGACTGCTATCTTCTGAGCAGCCACATCACCCACCCCGCCAGCAACACTCCTCCGAGGAACATGGCGAAGCAGTACAGGCCGTAACGGACCTGGTCGCGCGGGTTCGACCGCTGGGTGATGCCGAAGACCACCGAGGCGAAGACCGAAAACAGCAGGGCGGCGGTGAAGTGGGAGAGCTCCAGGGTCATTTCTTGTTTCCAATCATGGCTTCTTCCCGATGGCGATGTGATAAGCGTCCGCCACGGCGATGAAGTTGAGCAGGCCCGCGACGATGAGGTACTTGGTGCCGTAATCCGCGGTGGCGTGGGAAATGGCGCCCTGCCCCCAGTCCATGGCCCGGGTCACGATATACAGGCCACCGGCACCCACATCGCCCACAAACCCGAGGATGTCGAGAATATCGCCGCCATTCGGTTTGTAAACCCGGCCTTGCATCAGCAACCCGAGGACAAACATCGTCACAATGGATCCCATGAGCAGCAGGCCGCGAATCCAGCGCTTCTGAATGAGGTGGCCGGCGCCGGGAATCAGCCAGCCCAAGGCCGGCGCTACCACCGACATCGTCGTGACCGGCGGCGCTGCCGGTTTCGGTGGCTCCTTTGACTTGGTTGTCGAGGAATTCGCCATCAGATGAGTACGAGCTCACGTTGGATTTTACCGGTTACTTCCGCCGCCTTGGGGCGGACCAGCACGTTTACTTCGCTGCGCACACCGAATTCCGGCAGGTAAACGCCGGGTTCGATGGAGAAACAGGAATTGGGCAGAATCTGGCGTTCGTCGTGAATCTCCAGGTCGTCCATGTTGGCGCCGTTGGCATGCACGTCGGTCCCGATGGAATGCCCGGTGCGATGGATGAAATAGTCGCCAAAGCCCGCTTTCTTGATGTGGTCGCGCGTGGCCCGGTCCACTTCCCAGCCGGCAATCCTGCGGCCTTCAGCAATCGCGCCCAGAACAGTCTTGACCCCGGCGTCGCGCGCCCCGGTGACCACCTTGAAAACGTCGCGCATGCGGTCTGAGGGATTCTGGCCCACGAACCCGGTCCAGGTGATGTCGTAATAGACGGCTCCGGGCGTGTTTTGTTTCGCCCACACATCGAGCAGGACGAAGTCGCCCTCGCGGATGGGGGCCGAACTCTCGGCTCGCGGCTCGTAGTGCGGATTGCCGCTGTTGGCGTTGACCGCAACGATGGGCGGATCATCGGTCACCAGGTTTTCGCGCTGGAAGGCCTCCATGAACCACTGCTGGATCTTGTGCTCGGTCGTGCCTCCGTGCCGGACCCGCCGGCCAATCTCCTGAAAAGCTTCTTCGGTGATGGCGTCGATAGCGTCGCGGGCAGCGAAGTGCGTTTTGATCTGCTCGTCGGTTAAAGTGGCCTCGAACTGGGCCACCAGGTCGCCGGAACTGACAACGTTCTTGCCCAGGCCGCGAATCAGCTCGAGCGTGCCGCCATCCACCAATGAAACCGTGAAGACCAGATTGTTCGGCGAATACTGCATGGCGATGTCGCGGTAGGGCGCCAGTACCTTCTTTATCTGGTCGAACAGTTCCTGCCAGCCGGAGTACAGATACTTAGCGCCGGGCAGGTTGTCGAGGTGGCCGGCTTCAATCTTGTGCACCAGCTTCAGCGGTTCGCCCTTCGCCGGAATGAGGTAAAACCAGCGGCGGGTGACCATGAGGCCGGCGGGCAATCCCAGGACGCGGTAGGCGATGGGATCGCGATGGTGATGATCGTAGAACAGCCAGGCGTCAATGTTGCGTTCGCGCAGGGCAGACTGGATGGCGGCGAGGTTCATGGGCAATTGACTATTCTAAACAAGGGAAGCGGTTTAGGCGAATTCACTCTCTCCCGATGGCGGTGCTCTGACGGCAGATCGAACATTCCCTGAGGGCGTCATCCCGAGCCGGCGTCAGCCGGTGAGGGACCTCGCGCGCAGTGCCACGATGCGGCGGTACGCGCAGATGCTTCACCGGCTGGAAGCTGGGTTCAGGATGACAGCGTGAGTTTGGAGGCGAGGACCCTGGCCCGCTCTCTGGCTGACAGCGTCTCACACGCTGTGCGCAGGACGAGGCGCGGGGCCTTCGCGCGAATCTTCATCAGGTACGGTACGGTGCGCTTCGCATCCGCTTTGGCCGTTTCCCGCAGCAGCCAGCCCAGGCCCTTCTGCACCATGTCATCCTGGTCAGAAAGAAGTTGATTCGACAGACGCGTGATTTCGGGAAAAAACATTCTCTGACGTGTACCCCGTATCAACGCCACGCACGCCGCCCGGCGATGCCAGCGGTTCCGTGACTTGGCCCAGCGGAAGACTTTGCTGGTGCGTGCAGGCTTGGCCACGATCATGGGTGCGATCAAGTAGTGCACCAGGGCGTCATGGTCGGCCCAACTGCTGATGCGGGACAGCCACGATCCGAAACGCTTGAACTCAGAATCTCCCAGTTCCCCGACCACTTTTTCCAGCATCAGGACGGCAAAATTCTTTTCCTCAAGGACCCCACCGGAAAACAATTTGTCCGCTACCTGCACCAGGAACTCCAAGCCCCTCTCTCGCTCGATGGTCCGGCGAAACCGTACCGCCACCTTGCGTAGCTCCCCCGTGTACCACCCGCGGGATTGGATTTCTTCTTTGAAGAAGTGCTGGACGCCTTCCGCATGCGGGGCCGAGCCGCCATCCTTTAACACGCGGCGGATGTGGTCGGCAATATAGGCGGGAGTGATTTTGCGTCTGGGCATGTGAATGTGAGTAGTCAGGAGTCAGCATCTGACTACTGACTACCGACCCTGACCGTTCTGTCATAGATCCAAAGCAGTGCCGCAGTAACCACGCCCACGCCCGTGACGACCCACCACATACGCTCAGGCTGGTGGGTGACTTCACCAAAGTGATGGGCAAGCGTCCCGCCGAACCAGCCGCCGATCAGCGACCCGATTCCGATGGGCAGAAACGCAAAGCCCATGTAGGTACCCTGCTGGCCCGGAGGCGCAAGGCGGGAAATGTATTCGTAGTAGCGCGGAGACTGGATAATCTCGCCCAGAGCGAGGACAAACAGCGACAGCACCGCGCCCCACATCGTCGGCCGGAAAGCGAGGATCAGCCATGAAGCGGATGTGATCAACGTGCCCAATATGACCGCTTGAAACGCGGAAATTTTGCGCGTCAGGAGGTTTACCAAGAGGGTAAGACAGATTACAGTTGCACCATCGGTGACAAGAAGGAACTCGACGTTAGCGTGGGGGTTGATGTACCCGTGGAGGTAGCCCGGCAAACTGATGTACTGCTGCCAGAACACAACCCAGTAGCCGGTAAACAGTACCAGAAACCACATGAACCGGCTGATGCCGGCCAGCACCAGTAACAGGAGCCCGACCCAGATCCACCAAGGCACGGTGAACGGATAGAGCCACGCCGCGATGCTCAGCAGCAGGGCAATGCCCAACACCGGCAAGACCAGCCGAGCATTCCCGACAACCACGCAGAAATTCCGGGCGACAGTCGCGATCGAAGGCGGAGGTGCATCACCGCTTTTGCGCGGCTCACGGAAGAAAAACAGGACCACGAAAAACATGGCGAAGACGCTGAGCGCCGCCACTCGGTACACTTTCTCGACGCCCAGGTGGCGATGTGCCCAGCCAGCAATGAGGGGGCCCAGAGCTCCACCAATGTTGACCATGGTGTAGTAGATCGAATAGCCGATGGAGCGGACGTTTTCCTTGGAAGCGCGCGCCGTGGTGCCGACCACGCAAGGCTTCACCAACGAGATGCCGAGTGCGGGCAGGGCAAGAATGCAACCGACAAACAGGCCAATTGGCACGGCATTACGCACGGGCGCGAGCCAGGGCGCGCCGATGGAGCCGATCAGGAAATAGGCGGCCGCCAGGATCAGGTATGCCATCGAAAGGGCGCGGCGGAAGCCCATGCGGTCGGCGGCAGCTCCGCCAAAGATGGCGAGAAACCAGACCATCCCGCCGAAGATGCCTGTCAGCGCCCCGGTCTGCTCAGTGGAGAAATTGAGCCTCTCCTGCAGGTACAGGGCAAGCGAAGCAAAAGCCCCGTAGTAGGAGAGCCGCTCGAAGATTTCCGTGATGTTGGCGACCCAGAAGGGCCGCTCGAAGCCGGTGCGAATCTCGTGAAAGCGTTCGGAAAAGGTCAAGCGCGGCTCCTGAGGCTCAGATGCCTAACCGCTGACGCACTTCTTCGGCCGACAACCCCACGACCCGAATCAATTTCTTGCGGCTGGTCTGGCCGGCAGCAATAGTAATTGAGGATCGCGGCACCTTCAAAAGATTTGCGAGGAATTCGATACAGGCCTGGTTGGCCTTGCCTTCGACGGGAGGCGCAGTCAGAGCGAGTTTGAGGGCGTCACCCAGTTCACCGGTGATGGCATTCTTCTTGGCGCGGGGGTGAACTTTGACGGAGAAGGTGGCGCCGGCGATGGTTTCATGGATGGGGATCATGTTGTTTATGACGGCGTCATCCTGAGCGAAGCGAAGGACCTTGCGCGCATCGGCGTCACTGACTGCGCTCGGCAGGTCCTTCGGCGGGCTAACGCCCACCTCAGGATGACGTCAAAGGCGGACAACGCGTCGGTCAAGCGGGCACCCTTTCCCCGAAAATCGCCGTCCCCACCCGCACACAAGTCGAGCCTTCTTCGATCGCCATTTCAAAATCGTGCGACATGCCCATGGAAAGCACGTCCATGCGGACTGCCGGTAGCGCTCGGGCGGCGATCTGATCGCGAAGCCGCCGCAGCTTTTGGAAACACGGCCGCGCCTGCTGCGGGTCTTCGGTGAAGGGAGGGATCGTCATCAGGCCGCGGATTTCTAGGCGCTGCAATTGCGGCGCTGCCTGGAGAATGTCTTCCAGTTCGTGTGAATCGGGGGCCACGCCGCTTTTTGCGACTTCTCCGCCAACATTGACTTCCAGCAGCACGGCCATTCTCTTTTCGAACAGCTGGGCGGAGTCGTTCAGCTTATGCGCCAGGCGCAGGGAGTCCACCGAGTCCACGGCGGCGAAAAACTCTGCGGCTTTGGCGGTCTTGTTGGTTTGCAGGTGGCCGATCATGTGCCACTCGGCGTCCGCCAAATCGCGCAGCAACTCTGCCTTGTCGGCGAAGTCCCGCACGCGATTCTCGCCGAAGATGCGAATCCCGGCGTTGTAGGCTTCGCGGATGCGTTCCGGTGGCACCGTCTTGGTCACCGCCATCAGCGAAATTTCCTCAGGGTTACGTCCGGCGCGACGGGCGGCAGCGCCGATGCGCTCGCGGACCCGGGCGATGTTTTCGGCGATGGACATCTAAATTCACCACAGAGGGCACGAAGGTTCACAAAGAATATAAGAGATCCCTCGTGTTCCTTCGTGCCCTTTGTGGTTCAAGTCTTACATAATCGCCGTTGGCGGCGCCGGATCCTCGGGCCTGCCGGCATTGGCCAGCGGTACGCGCACCATGGCAAGTATGATGACCACCAGCGCGATCAGGGAAACCACGAAGGGGACGGTCCACTTGAACAGGGTGACGTCGTGGCCGGTGCCCACCAGGCCTGCGATCACCAGGCCGCACAGTGCTTCCCCGGCGATCAGCCCGGAAGCGGTCAACACGCCGGCGTTATCCACGCGTGCCTTCTGGGCGTCGTTGTAGCCGCGCTTATCACGCAGTTTGTCGGTCACCCAGCGAATGATGCCGCCCACAAAAATAGCGGACGTGGTGCCCAGCGGCAGATACATGCCCACCGCAAACAGCATGACGCTTTTCACTTCGACCAGGATCGCGGCAAAACCCAGCAGGATGCCCACGATCACCAATGGCCAGGCCATGTCACCGCCCACAATGCCCTTGGAGAGCATGGCCATCAGTCCAGCTTGTGGCGCAGGCAGGGCTGCGGTGCCGAAGTGATAAGCCTTGTCCAGAACCGCCAGCGGGACGAACAGCACCAGCGAGGCAACCACTATGCCGAACAAATCGCCAATCTGCATCTTCGCCGGTGTGCCGCCCAAGATGTGGCCGACCTTAAGATCTTGCAGCATCTCGCCGGCAACGGCGGAGGAAACGCAAACCACGGCTGCTACTCCCAGCACGGCGGCCACACCACCGGTCCCGGAAACTCCCAGCGCGACCATCAGAAGCGCTGCCACTACCAGCGTACAAAGTGTCAGGCCCGACACCGGATTATTTGAGGATCCGATCAACCCGACCAGGTTCCCAGACACGGCCGCGAAGAAGAATCCCAGGATGACCATGACGACGGCGGCCACCACCGCGCCGGTCAGCACCTGCGATCCCGCCAGGTTCCCGGTGCCCGCGATGAAGTAGTGGTAGAGAAGAATCATGGCTACCAGCACGGCTCCTACGCCGGCGAACACGACCTTCGCATTCAGGTCGCGTTCCGTGCGGTTGGTGACGGCGTGCGCGGCGGCGGACTTCTTCAGGTCGGACACGGCACGCTTCATGCCGATGCCCAACTGCTTGCGCATCCGGAACAGGGTGTAAGAAGCTCCCACCAACATTCCGCCCACCGCGATGGGACGCACGATGGAAAAGTAAATGGCTCCCGCCAGCAGGTCCCACGACAGGGTCTGCCCCGCGGGAAGGCTGGCTTGGATGTAGGGCCCGACAGTGAAAGTTAGCAGTGGAACCAGTAGGCCCCAAGCGAGCACGCCCCCGGCAAAATTCAACGCCGCCAGCCGCGGTCCGATAATGTAACCCACTCCGAGGTAGGCCGGGCTGATGTCGGGCGCATTAAACAGAGTTGCGCCCCCGGTTATGGTGGTCGCGACATTGGGATTGGTGCCCGTGCGCAGCAGCAATTTCTTCCCCAGATTACCGATGGTCACGTGGAAGGTATTGCTTGGGTTGAAGACGTTGATCGCGCCCAGCAGGTACATGAGACCACCGAAGCCCATGTTGGCGAACAGAATCTTGGCCGCGCGGGAGCCCTGCTGTCCGGCCTTATGGATTTCTGAGGCAGCTACAGATTCGGGGAAAGGAAGCTCAGGATCTTCCACCATCACGCGCCGCAGCAGCGTCACAAAGAGGATGCCCAGAGTTCCTCCGATTACCATCAGCGCAACCGATTCCCAATATTTGTCAGCGGTGAGACCGGTCCACAAGCCCGCCATGACGAAGGCAGGAATGGTGAACACCGCGCCTGCTGCGACTGACTCGCCGATCGAGCCCACGGTTCGGGCGATGTTCTCCTCGAGAAGGGAGCCCTTCATCAAACGCAGGAGTGCCATGCCAATCACCGCCGCCGGATAGGTGGCGGCGATGGTCATTCCAGCGCGCAGGCCCAGGTAGGCGTTAGCTGAACCCAGGATGGCGGTCAAGAACAGGCCAATCAGCACGGCCCGGAAGGTGAACTCCTTCATCTCCATGGTTTCGGGTACATAAGGCCGGTATTTCTTTTGGCCCTCTGCGGGCTTGACGGCGGTTGGTGTGCTCATGAGTAAGATCCTCGCGATCAGCGCTTTAATGATAGGACGAGACGGCGCACGTTAGCATGCGGGCTGCCTGCTTTACAAGTACACCCCGTGTTTTTAGTGAGATGCGCAACTTCTGCGGCTCGTTTGGGTTTGGTATATGCTTATACGCACCAATCCTTTCTCTGGCCGCACTTCCGAGGTGTGCCACCCATGCTGTCCAGGGCGTTTCAGTGTCGTGACTGTGGCGGTCTTGCGGGGTACCGCTCCCGTCGCCGGAACTTTGTCGAAAAATACCTCCTGCCGTTGTTGTTGTTGCGGCCGGTGCGCTGCGGAGATTGTTTCCGGCGGAGCTATCGTCTGATCCTCGTGCCGGTGCGGGAGCGCAACGAACCGGGTGTGACGGACAGCGCCGCCGCCTAGACACCTGGCTTGCGTTGCGTGCGGCGTACCGGGCCGTTATACTGAAACAGATTCGTCCCGGTTGGAGCCCCCGTAGCCCTGCCTGGACGAGGGAGGCTCGTCTTCAGCAGTAGTATGCCCCCAACTCGGGCCACTGGGACCAAAGAAACCAAGGATTTGGCGAATCAAAGTTCGTTGGTCTCCTGGGTGGGCGGTCTTGCGGATAGCCTGTTTGCCACCCTGTTCCCCTCCGATTGCCGTCTCTGCGGCGCTCCTCTGGTGAATATTTCGCGCCTGCCGGTCTGCGAGGAATGCCTTTCCGCCATGCGCCCGATTGCGGGCGGAGTATGTTCCATCTGCGGGGAGCGACTGGTGAGTCCGTATGCGTTCTCGGGAGAGCATGGCGAGGCCCGGTGCGGGCTATGCCGCCGGATGGAGCCGGTATTCACCCGAGCTGCCGCCTACGGTAGTTACGATGGTGGGTTGCGCGAACTCATCCATTTATTGAAATATGAACAGGTGCGGCCTGCGGCCAATGTGCTGGGACGCATGCTGGCGGAAGTGATCGCCGGCCTGGAAACGGGTTTCGGCAAGGATGCGGTTGTGGTAGTACCGGTGCCTTTGCACGCGCGCAAACTGCGCCAACGGGGATTCAACCAATCGCAGCTGATCGCGCAGGCTGCGCTTAAGCTCAGACAGGCGGACGGAAAACTCGCGCTGAACGCCGAGGTTCTGGAACGCCAGCGGCAAACGCAGTCGCAGATCGGATTAACACGCCATCAGCGGCGGGAAAACATGCGCGGCGCGTTTGTGGTGGCCAAGCCGGACGAGGTGGCGGGACGCGAGGTTCTACTGGTGGACGATGTACTTACCACCGGGACAACAGCGTCGGAATGCGCGCGAGTTCTGCGGCGGGCAGGCGCCGCGAAGGTTTGGGTAGCTACAGTGGCGCGCACGCTGAAACACGAAGCTACCCTGGCCAAGCCGCAAGAGGACGCAGAAGCCGACAAGGCCATGGCGGCTTTCGGGTAAGAGAAGCAGCTACTATGTCGGGCAATTGGCACAATTCGGCAGGCAATGGCCGGCACCTGATGCCGCCGATGCTGGCTATGCACCAGGACGGTGATGGCCATGCCTTGCACGCGCCGGTGCTGGTGCTGAACGCGTCCTACGAGCCGATCAACGTGTGCGCGGCGCGGCGTGCCATCGTGCTGGTGCTGAAGGGCGTCGCCATGACCGAGGAAGAAAACGGGCACTTTCTGCATGCCGCCCGCCTGGCGCTGCGTGTGCCCTCGGTGATACGCCTGCTGGAGTACCGGCGCATCCCGCACCAGACGCGGGCGCTCTCGCGCAAGAACATTCTGTTACGCGACCGCAACACCTGCCAGTACTGCGCCGAAGTTCTGCCTTCCGGCGAGCTGACGCTCGACCACGTCGTGCCCCGCTCCCGCGGGGGCGCTTCCACCTGGGAGAACCTGGTGGCCTGCTGCCATTCCTGCAACCGGCAGAAGGGCAACCAGCTTCCCGCCGAAGCCGACATGCGGCTGATGCGCGAACCTCGCGCCTTCAACCTTCACACCAGCCGCCACATCATGAGGCTGATGGGCCGGTCGGATGATAAGTGGCGGAAGTATTTGTTCTACTGAAGTAGTCAGCACTCAGCATTCCGCGGTCAGCCAACACAACTCTTGGGCGTCCATCCCGAAGCCCGGCGCTTTCTCCAGCCGGGCGAGGGATCTGGCGTGTGCCACCAGCAGGGGTGGTGCGCGCAAGGTCCTTCACCGGCTGAAGCCGGTTCAGGATGACGCCCGAAGATTGGTTTGGCTGAATGCCGAGTGCTGACTGCTGACGGCTATTTCTGTGGCGGCTGTGGTTGTTCCGGCGGCTTCTCGCCCTTGGGCAATTCCTTGCCCTCGTAGGTGATTTTCACGTTGGATCCGAACTGCTTGTAGTCGGTGTACTTCACCTTCTCGATGATGTGCACATCCTGATTGGAGAAGTGCAAGGTGTCGTCCGCCTTGGTGTACGTCGGAAACCAGTACTTGCCGTCGATCTGCTCACGCCAGGTGGTGAACTTGGGGAACAGGTTCTCCTGTCCCCTCTTCTTACGAATATCGGGCACGGTTTTGCCGTAGGTCTTTACGACCTGAAAATCGTGATCGTCCACCCAGATCCGTCCCTGGAAATAACGCTTCTTGCCCACGATCTCTTTGGGCGCAATGTCGAAAACGTAACAGTGCAGCTCGTCCTGCTGCTGCTGGCCCACGTACATGATCTGGTATTCGGGAATCTCGTCGCTGGTGAGCACGAAGGGCAGCCGATGGCGGATGTCGGCGAGGTCCTCGGGCGACATCGAGATCAGCTGCAGCGTAGTCTGGGGCGCAAATACGACGTTCTCCAGGCGCTTGCCCTGATCGTCAAAAACCACATCGAACACTTCATGGTACTCGCCGCCGTCATCGGGCGTTTGCACCCGCACATCCTGACGAAAGGTATAGCGGTCGCGCGCCTCCCGAAACTCTTTTTCCTTGGCCGCGAAACGCTGAATGATTGCTTCCGGAGTGATCCCTTTAGGCTGGGCGGGATCGAGAGTCCCTTCCTGGGCAAGCGCGGGCAGGGAAGCGCACAGGACGATGGCCACGGCCAGCCCCAGTACGAAACGCAGGATGGATTTCATAGTGGTTAGTGTAACGAAAATCGGTGAGTCACTGCTGCTCCCCCGCCGCCATACCCTCTCCGCTCAGGGGGCCGGAAGCAGGGGAGCTGCAGTTCTGCCTTTTTGTTAGATGCTGAGAGGTGGAAGGAGTTGCCGGAAAAACAGCCGTCAGCCATCCAGTCCTCACTCCTCGGCCAAAACGCACCCCGGCGTCATCCCGAAGCCCGGCGCAGTTCAGCCGGGCGAGGGATCTTGCGCGCACCACCAAGGCTCTTTGTTGGCCTGAATGCTGTGTGCTGACTGCTGAATGCTTACGCATGGTTTACACTGACCAGTCCCCCGGAGGCACCTCATGCGCCGTCTCCTACTCTTTCTCTTTACACTTTCTTACTTCGCTCCCCTCTTTGCCCAACCCAAGCACCCTTTCACCTTCGAAGACATGATGTCGCTCAAGCGGGTGGAGGAGCCGGTGCCTTCGCCCGATGGCAAGTGGGTGCTGTTCGCCGCGGTGGACGTGAATCTGGCAGCCAACACCAAAACGCCGCACATCTGGATCGTGCCGCTGGCGGGTGGGCAGGAGCGCGAAATCATTTCCGATCAGGATGCGGACCGGCCACGCTGGGCGCCGGATGGCAAGCGCTTTGCGTTCATCTCGAATAAAGAAGGCGGATCGCAGATTTGGATTGCCGACTTTGACGGCACGGCCGGAGCCGTCACCGGCGTGCACAAGCTGACCTCCATCGCCACCGAAGCCGGAGGCGAGCTCTGGTCGCCCGATGGCAAGAACATCCTCTTTACCTCGGATGTCTATCCCGAGTGCACGGGCTCAGAAGCTGAAGCCTGCAACGCGAAGAAACTGGACGAAGTTGCCAAGTCGAAGGTCAAGGCGCTGATCTTCGATCACCTGCTCTACCGCCACTGGAACGCCTACAAGAAGGGCATGCGTACGCACTTGCTCGTGGTTCCTGCCGACAACTGCGTAGGGACAGCCGCCTCGGCTGTCCCGCGAGGCGGAGCCGAGCAGTCTGATGGTGGCGCAAAAGAAAGTCGAGCTTCGCTCGACCGGACAGCCGGGGGCGGCTGTCCCTACGTGAGTCCTCGCGATCTCACGCCCGGCGACTACGACGCTCCCGTGTTCTCGCTCGGCGGACAGGACGACTACGCCTTCTCGCCCGACGGCCAGGAGATTTGCTACACCTCGAACCACGACAAAGTTGAGGCCATTTCTACCAACAATGACTTGTGGATCGTCCCGGTCCACGTAGGGGCGGACGCCTCGTCCGCCCAGGTTTTGGCGCAGACCAGGAACATCACCGCCGACAATCCCGCCAGCGACTCGACGCCGCTCTATTCGCCCGATGGCAAGTACATCGCCTACCGCGCCCAGCAGCGTCCGGGATACGAGAGCGACCGCTTCCGGCTGATGCTGTATGACCGGAAGACGGGAGAGAAGAGGAATCTGACGGAGAACTTCGATCACTGGGTTGGATCGTTTGGTTGGGCTGGGCCACACGAGATTGACCTAACTGCCGAAGATGAGGGTGAGTCTCCGATTTACTACGTCGTCCCGGAAGCGTGCCCCGACGGCTGTTATCCAATCAAAGTCATGGATGGCTTCAACGACGACCTAGCCACCGGCGAGAACAGAATCGTCGGGGTTACGGCCAAGGCTATGTCAGAGCGGGTCGTCTTCAGCAGAATGTCGCTCGGAGCGCCCACGGAAATCTTTGTCGCTGAGCCCGGCACCTATTCAGTCGGCCTCGACAGGATCAGAGCGGCGCTCACAGGTGAATCCAAAGAGCCAATGCCGAACGATGCGATGGCGAGACCGCGCCAACTCACCCACCTCAACGATTCCGTCCTCTTCCAAGTCTCCATGTCCCCGCTCGAGTCCTTCTGGTTCCCCGGCGCCAACGTCGACAAGATCCAAGGCTTCCTCGTCAAGCCTCCCAACTTCGATCCCAGCAAGAAATATCCCGTAAAGTTCCTCATTCACGGTGGGCCGCAGGGGGCCTGGGGAGACGACTGGAGCTATCGCTGGAATCCCGAACTCTTCGCCGCCAACGGATACGTGGTCGTCATGATCAACTTCCACGGCTCGACCGGCTACGGGCAGAAGTTCATTGACGCCATCAACGGCGACTGGGGCGGCGCTCCCTTTGAAGACCTGATGAAGGGCCTCGACTACGCCGAGCAGCACTATCCGTTCATTGACAAAGCCCGCGAGTGCGCCCTCGGCGCCAGCTACGGCGGATACATGGCCGACTGGATTCTTGGGCATACTGACCGTTTCAAGTGCATCGTGTCGCACGATGGTCAGTTCAACACCACATCCACGTGGGGCACCACGGAAGAGCTCTGGTTCCAGGAATGGGAGCTCAAAGGCACGCCGTACACCAATCGCGCCATGTACGACAAATGGTCGCCGCACCTGAGCGCCGCAAACTTCAAGACGCCGACGCTGGTGGTCCACAGCCAGCTCGACTACCGGCTCGACGTGTCGGAAGGCTTCCAGCTCTTTACCACGTTGCAGCGGATGGGCGTGCCGTCGAAGATGCTCTACTTCCCCGACGAAGGCCACTGGGTACTCAAGCCCCAGAACTCACAGCTGTGGTGGAAAACGGTGAATGATTGGGTGGATGAGTGGGTGGGGAAGTAATCGTTTTTCGGTGACGTCATCCTGAGCGGCGTGCCGCGAAGGACCTCGCGCGGAGCGGCAAGGGATTGTGGGTGGTCACGGGCTGTGCCGACGCTGAACTCTGTGCCGCTGCCCGCCGGATCCCTCGCCCGGCTGGAGAAAGCGCCGGGCTTCGGGATGACGTCGGGGGAAAAGGGGACCGGCACCGGGAAAGGTGGAGCGGGCTAATGCCATCACCCACCATGACGGCGTCATCCTGAGCGGCGTGCCGCGAAGGACCCAGCGCGGGGCGGCAAGGGATTGTGAGTGGTCACGGGCTGTGCCGACGCTGAACTCTGTGTCGCTGCCCGCCGGATCCCTCGCCCGGCTGGAGAAAGCGCCGGGCTTCGGGATGACGTCGGGGAGAGGGAGTGGCCACTGCCATCACCCTTTATGATGGCGTCATCCTGAGCGGCCGTTCAGGCCGCGAAGGGCCTGGCGCGCAGTACCCACAACGCCGGGGTCGGGCTTGTACACGTCTTGCCATTCCGCTGCCAGGTCGTACCAGTGGGGATTCATGCTCTCGATCAATGAGATCTTCTTGCTGCGACGCCAGCCTTTGACCTCCTTCTCGCGTGCGATCGCCATGTCCGGGTAGTAAGACATTTCGTAGTACACGAGTCGCGTGACGTTGTAATCGCTGGTGAACCCTGGGATCATTTTGTGTTTGTGCTGGAACACTCGCCGGGACAGGTTGCCGGTCACGACGGTATAGAGCACGTGGTGCCGCGAATTGCTGGCCATGATGTAGACGTAGAAGTGCTTGGGCTTCCGCATAGTGCATTGCCACTGCGCGCCGGGTCCTTCGCTTCGCTCAGGATGACGCCATCAAACCCACCCCGGGCTTACGCGCGGGGCTCTATTCTGTCGCCGCTCCGCGGCTGAATCGCTCTACTGCGTCCCTCTCCACGGCGCAGGGGTGTGTCCTTTAGGGGGATTTCCCCCAATCGGGGTGTCGCTGTCTCCCATCGGCGAGAGCGATTCCAGCGTAAACGACAGCGTGCCGCTGCCGGCGGTGGCAGTGCCTGCAATCTCGGTTGTGCCCTGGACACCGCCCGTGGAAGGCGTGATGCTCACCAGGCCGTCCACATCGGACTGCACCGTGGTCTGCGACGACGACACAATCACCGGAGTCGGATTGCGGATGATGATGATGTCACCATCGCCCCGCGGGGCCGGGCAGACGCCCAGCAGCCGGGACACCACTTGCTGGAAAACCACATCGGCGCCGCGCACCGGATTGGGCGGAGTGGAGGAATCGGTCACGCGCATGGTGACTAGCTTGAAATTCTGATCCTCAGAGATTGCTTGGACGCTCCCGGCCACGGGTTGCAGCTTGAGCGCAGCCGTTGCCACTGAGCTTACGTAGAAGGTCTGGCAGGGATTGTCTCCCGGCTCCACACAGGTGCTGACCCACACATCTGCGCTCATGTTCGAGAGGTGCAGGGTGTTGTTGGAGTCTCCGCTGGCGTTGGTAGTAGTTGTGGTGAACGTGAGCGTGCCCGATCCCTTCACCACCTGGTAGTTGACAGTACGCCCCACCACGGGCGAGCCGAACGACAGCACGCGCGCGGTGAGGGGCACATCGAGAGAGGCTCCTTGGGCGATCCAGACGTACGGCGAAGTCAGGGCGATGTCGAGCGCTGACGACGTGCCTTGCAGCCCCGTCTGCACGATTTTGGGCGGATTGTACGAGGCCGGCGCCAGCGCCGCGGTAATGGTCATGGTGCCGGCGGTGAGCACCGTCACGCGGGTGGAGACCTGTCCACTTTCATCCGTGAGCAGGGTGCAACTGGAGGCCCCGGCGCACGCCCCCAGCGCCGCCACGGGGGCAACGCTGAAGAAAATGCTCGCCCCGGCGACCGGCGTTGAGCCATCAGCCGCATAGGCACCTACACGGATGGGGTTGGCGGCCACCGCTCCTACCGGCGTGGCGGGATTCGATCCTGCGATCAAGCCGATGCCGTCGTTGGGGCCTGCGCCATAGGTGAGGACATCGGTCATGCTGGAAGCGGAACCGGTGGCTGGATCGCTGAGAGTGATGGCCTGGAGGCCGTCCGCCAATGGGGGCGCGCTCATGATCACGTGGTTCGGCGATACCGCCAGCACAGCTGCGTTGGTCGTTGCCACGGCCGCCGTGGTCCCCGGCCCAAAGCCGAAACCGTTCACGGTCAGAGGCGTTCCGCCGCTGACGCTGGCCCGCGCCGGGGTCACCGAATCACCGTAGAAAAGCCGCACGTGATAGCGGAGGTCGGGGCGGCCGTCGCCGCGATAGTCGGCCACGCCGATACGGAAGTCGCCAGCGCCGAACAAGGCCGCGTCCAGGCGGGTCATCCCGAAATTGAGCGTGTTGAATGCCATGGGCGTGGCTGCCGGAGGCAGAGTCCCGGGGGGATCGGGCAGCGCCCAGATGCCGATGACGGGGAGAGCTTTGGTTTGCGACGCGGCGCTGGTTTCGTCCATCGCGGTCACCTCTACCGAGAGGGTGCGCTTGTCCTGCCCGGAGAACCGGAAGTAGTCGGTATTGCCATAACCGCTGATCGTTCCCATCCAATCTCCGGAAGGAGGTACGGGCGCGGGGTTGGAGTAGTCTTCCGAGCCGTAGGAATCCTGCGTTTGAACTGCACTGCCTTGCATCAGGATGTCCTGCTGGGCGTCCCCTCCTTTGCTTACCGTCACAGTGATCGGCTGCGCCGCGCCCGAAGGCTGCACCTGCCAGGGGCCGTAGGGTCCCACGGCCTGCGACCAAAGCGGATCCAGGGTTTCAACGCTGAGTTGGTATTGTGCGCTCTCAGCGCCGTTGGGAATTTCCAGTCCAGCCAGATCAAACCAGCCTTCGAGCGAGGAATCATCGGAGCCGAAGCGGTCATAGTTCTGTCCCGTGCTGTCGGTCGAACCGTTCACGGGATTGCCCGCGTAGCCACGAAACAGAAAGCCGGAAACAGAAGTCGCCACCGAACTGCGCGAAGCCTTGCCGCTGGTGGGATCGATCCAGCGCGCCACCACGTTGACGCCTTGCATCCCCTGAGCAGCCAACCCGTCGGCATCTGCGAAATGCACTGCGCCATGAATGCGGATAGTGTTTTCAGAGAAAAGCTGCTTGCCAGGGAAATTGTCCTGATTCTCGGGGGTCACAGGGTACAAACGAGAAAATGCCGCACGATCATCCATCTTGGGCTGGTCCGCGTTGGCATAGCAGGCCGAGATGGGCACGCAGGTGTCGGGGTCAGTGGCATGCATGATGGTGAAGCCGGTGTAGTCGTCGGCTGTGGGCGCCGGCTGGCGGGTGATGACGTTCAGGTTAGCCTGCGACCAGTCGAGGCCGAGCACACGCCCGAGTACCCGCACCAGGCGGTACTTCACGTCGGGCAATTGGCCAGCACCCTGGACGCAGTTTCCATTCATGATGATCAGGGCATGGACAATGTGAGCGTCGGTGCTGAGGTTGTCGGGTCCACCGAAAACGGCATTGGTGAAGCAGTAGTCGGCCCCACCCGCACCCAGGCCCAGCAGCGCGTCGGTGACCTGCCCGTCGGCGTCGTAAACAATAGCCACCGGCTTGGTCACAGCGCTGGGCAGGATGTCGGACGGCATGGTGATAGTGCCGTCCGGGTTTGCGACCACATTGGCGCCACTGACGTCTTCGCTGAGCTGCCCCGCCAACGTGGACGACACCGCAGCAGTGGAGATGGAAGTCCAGCGGCTGAAAGCGTCGGCGACGAAGTCGTTGGCGCCGGCTTGCGGCAGCAGGGGGCTGAGGTCTCCCTGGTCGGTGTAGTAATTGACCGCGCCTTGCGCCCAGGTCAAGGGCGCGCCTTTGGTCCCCGAGTCGAAGTAGCTGCTTCCCGCAATGTAACGGGGGCCGCCCGCGTGCAGGAGTTGCGGCAGTACCACGAGCACCAACAAGGCCAGCAGCAATGCACACAGCACCCACCAGAACCAGCGGAGGAGAGTGGTCGGGTGAGAATGGGCACCTCCGGCCAGCAACTGGAAGCCTCGCCGCCCCTCACGGCCATCAGAAGAATCAAAACCGGTGTGCATGGCTTACTCCTCCTGCGCCCGGCGGATGGCGCGGACAAAATCGCTGCTGCTCAGGCGTTGGTTCCCTTTGAGGTAACCTTTGGCGGCGGGATCAAGGGTGCTGCTTCGCGACGGATCCAGAGCCACGTTGCCGTCGCCGTCCACCGAGAAGCGGCCCGCTGGTCCTCCCACCGGGCTGGTCAGTCCCAATTTGCTGGGGGGATAAAGGAAGAGCACCAGCCGTTCGCCGGGGCGATAGCGCTCGCCCGACTCCCACAGGCCAGCCCACTCGCGAATGGTCAGTGTGTCGCCGGTGCGGACTCCGCGAATCGCCTGGTCTACGCGGAAGGTGATGCGCATGGTCGCAACATCACTGGAAGTGGTGGGGGCCAGACGCTCCACCGCTGTGACCGTGCCGGCAAAGATGTAGCCGGCTCTTCGACTGAGCTGGGACAGGCCGGGCGTGCCAGGACTTATCGCAGGGCGCAAGTCCTGGGCAAGCACCGGCTGGTAGGACCTGGGCAGGAGAAGCAGGAAAATCCAGAGGGTAACCACTTTCCAGAATGAAGGCATCGCAAGCCTCGCTCTTGAGATCGAGGCCAGCCCAGGACGGGAGTACTTCGATAGTAGAGAAAGAAGTACGCGCAGGCTACGCCGCTAGTCACGAAAGTATGTGACAGGCGAAACAGTTCCGAATGGGGAAACCTGTGCAGCCCACCCTGGCTAGGGTCGAGTATCCAACGGATGCGTAGTCTTCTCGAAATATTCGTTCTGCAGCTTCAAGCTTTGCTCGTCAGCCTTCACCGCGCGAATCGCCTGCATGATCCCGTCTTGCCACGCCTTCATCTCATACTCGCCGCGCTCGCGGGTGGCATCCGCACCCACACCTGAGTAGTGATTGGGAAAGCGGGCGTACCACCAGATGGCGGTGTACACATTGTCAGGCAGGTGCACGCGGCCCAGATCAGCGCCGGATTCGCTGGCTGCCCGGTCCATGTGTACCAGGTCAGGCCGCGCGATCATCATCTTGGAAGTCTCCGACTCGCCGGCGTGCCAATCGATGCCAGTGCTCTTCTTGGGAGGGCCGCCGGGCGGTGGTTCCACCAGCCCCACCACATAAACCACGTAGTCATGCGGCTTTTCCAGTTGGGTCTGTGCAAAGAATGGCAGCAGGTTCTCGTTACCCCCATGGCCATTGACGATGATCACTTTCTTGCAGCCGTTGCGCGCCATCTCGTCGGTAGTCTCCTGCAGCAGCTCCAGCTGCAGGTGAGTGCTGTAGGCGATGGTGCCGGGCTCATGCCGGGCCTCGAAAATTTGCCCGAAATAGTATTCGGGAAACACCACCGCGTACTCCTGCTGCGCGGCCTGCAGCGAGACATAGCGCACGTCGAGCAGGTCGGTGCCCAGCGGCAGGTGCGGGCCATGCTTTTCCAGGATGCCGAAGGGCAACAGGCAGGTTCCCTGGGACTGCTGGATGGCGGTGCGGAAGTCCGCCGCGGTCAACTCCTCCCAGTGCACCGAGAGTTTGGCTTGCGGCCAGGCCGCAGTGGAAGGAACCAGCAGGGCCATTAAAACGATTAGTGCTTTACGCATGGAGATGTTCTCCTGGGCCGCGCATTGTAGCATCCTCCGCTGAGGTGCGAGTTACCATCGTCATCATCCTGAGTTATTTGAGCGGAGTATAGTTTGGGAAATAGGTCGGTCATGAAGAAGCTGAGCTTCCTGGTTTCGCTCACCAATAACGACAACGACTACCAGATCGAGCAGGCGAAGGCTGCGGAAGAGGCGGCGCGACGGCTGGGGGTGGAGGTGCAGATCGTCTATGCCGACAACGACTCCATCACGCAAAGCCAGCAACTGCTAAAGGTGATTCAATCGCGCTCCGAGGCCCACCCGGACGGCATTATTTTTGAACCGGTGGGCGCCACCGCCCTGCCCAAAGTGGCGCAGGCGGCGGTAGCGGCGGATATCGCCTGGGTGGTGCTCAACAGCGAAGCGGACTACGTCAAGGGACTGCGGAAACAGTATCGTGTACCGGTATTCACCATCACCTCCAACCACGAAGAAATCGGCCGTATCCAGGGCCGCCAGTTGGCGGCACTGCTGCCCAACGGCGGCAGCGTCCTGTATATCCAGGGCCCGGCGGAAAACTTTGCCGCCAAGCAACGCAGCTGCGGCATGTACGAGAGCAAGCCGGCGGACGTGCAAGTGAAAGTGCTGAAAGGCCAGTGGACCGAGGCCAGCGCCTACCGCGCGGTCAGTTCCTGGCTGCGCCTGTCCACCTCGCACCAGACCCGCATCGACGTCATCGCCGCTCAGGACGACTCCATGGCGGTGGGCGCCAAGAAGGCGTTTCAAGAACTGCCCAACAGCAGCAACCGCGACCGCTGGTTAAGCCTGCCTTTCATCGGTTGCGATGGCCTGCCTAAGACCGGGCAGGCGTGGGTGCGCAGTGGACTGCTGGCGGCCACCATCTTCATTCCGCCCAACACCGGCCTGGCCTTGGAAATGCTGGCCAATGCCCTGCGCAGCGGCTCCCTGCCGCCTGAGCAGACCTTTACCACCGCCGAGTCCCACCCGCCCTGCGACGTGCTGGGCGCCGCTCAAGCCGAAAAAGCCCGCATCCTGTCCGTCTGAGCTGGGAACCGGGAATGAGGAACTGCTGAAGAACAAGACGAATTCCTGACCTTGAATTTTCAACCCACAAGTCAGCGGGTCCCGGGCTGAGTCTAGAGTCCGAGAATCTTCCCGTCCGCGTGCCGTTTGCTAGAGTGTTTCTGAAACCAGGATCTCAATCAACCAGGAGGACTTGATGCCCACTTTGATCCCGCAACCCACCCGCATCCGGGCCGCCGGCACAAAGCCCAAACTCATTGACGAATACATCGGACGCGTCAACACCAAGACAGGCGGTCTCAGCGTTGCTCACATGCGCAGTCCCCAGGGTTGGGAAGAGCCGGGGCAAACTCCGGAGTTCGATGAGTTCACGATCGTTCTCAAGGGGTTGCTGCGTGTGTCCCACCGCGCCGGGCACCTCGACGTCCCCGCCGGCCAAGCGGTGATTGCTCATCGCGGCGAGTGGGTTCGCTACTCCACTCCCGCCGAAGGCGGCGCGGAATACATCGCTGTCTGCCTGCCCGCGTTTTCGATGGAATCCGTGCATCGCGATGCGGAGTGAGACTGGCCATCCTAATCGTCAGCGACAACAGTGGCTGAAGCCCTACCTTGACCGGCAACGGCACCTAGTCGTTTGGGACCAGATAGTGACGGCATGAAGGGAAGACCTTGCAAGACCGATAACGAATATATCGCATAAGTCATTTAGATAGTATTATTTAGACGGCGCCAAACCCGTGGGCGGGTGATTCCTGGAGACCGGGGGACGGGAAAAGATGGCCTTCAATAGTGCTTCCTACTAGCTATCAGCCGGTGGCAACAAACGACTAGTCCCCCCAAGGGAACCTACTTCCTACCCGTGTGACTAAAGTAATCACTGTTCTTACACCAGTGTCATTGTGATATAACGCCCCATAGTACCCTAGTCATCGTCAGGAGAAAGCCGTATGGAACTGGCTTTTACAGGCACAAAAAGCCAGGACCGAGGAGGTCTTGTGTCCGAAGCGCGGACGGGGAAGCGATTCCCCCTGGAATTACCCATCAAAATTCATAAGGCGGAACAGAGCGGAGAGTCCAGCGGAGTTACGGGCAACCTGAGCGCCGCCGGGGTGTATATCCGGGCCGACGCCTCGCTGGAAGTCGGCTCCAACGTCGAGTTTGAAATTGCTCTGCCGCCGGAAGTCACCGGAGCCCAGGAAAATGTGATTATCCAGTGCCGCGGCCGGGTGGTGCGCACCGACGAACCGCCCTCCGGCAGCAGCCCCACGGAGGCCCGAGGCGTGGCCTGCGTGATCGATTCCTACGATTTCGTTCGCCACTCGTAACGAGGTGCAGAGGCAATGCTGAAACTGATTCTGGCCGATAACCAGGCAATCTTCCGAGCGGGAATTGCCAAAGTTCTGGCGGTCGAAGACGAAATGCGCATTGTGGCCCAGGCGCAGACCCAGGAGCAGATGTTCATGGCCCTGGACAAGTTCCGCGCCGCCGTGCTGGTGGTGGCGGGAGGTTTCCACTCCGATTTCAACGGCATCTTGCAGGCCGCCAACAAGGTCAAGACTCGCGTCGTCGTGCTCGCCGACACCGGCGAGAGCGCGCAACGCTACATGGGCGCCGGAGCCCACGGAGTGGTGTACCGCAACGTGACCAGCGCGTCGCTGGTGGATTGCGTGCGCAAGGTGGCGCGCGGCGAGACCTGGGTGCAGGATATCGCCGTGCCCAGCGAACTGACCGAGAACGATATGGTCGGTTTGCGGGTACGGGACCGCCTTACCGCGAAGGAACTGCGCATCGTGGCGTTGATCGTGCAGGGCTATAAGAACAAAGAGATCGCCTCGCAGCTCGGTACTACCGAGCAGGTCATCAAGAACTACCTGCGCAACGTGTACGACAAGATTGGCGTTTCAGACCGGCTGGAGCTGGCGCTGTTCACCATTCACCACCGCATCTTGAATGAGGCTGCGGCGGCGACTGCGGCTGCCTCCGCACCGATGCCTGGCCCCGGCTCCGGAGCCGGAGCGACTTCTTAGTTGCTTTGCTTCTTGGAAAGGCCGCCCCGCGTGGGGCGGCTTTTTTGTTGACCGGGACTGCCCCGGAGATTGGTTTATAATGCGCCCCATTCTTCGGGGTTCAATACCATGACACTCCAGGCGGGCGCCAAGCTCGGGCCCTACGAGATCACCGGTCCGTTAGGCGCTGGTGGAATGGGCGAGGTCTACCGTGCGCGCGACACCCGGCTGGAGCGCACCGTCGCCATCAAAGTCCTGCCGGAGCAGTTCTCCCAGGATTCGGAGCTGAAGCAGCGCTTCGAGCGCGAAGCCAAGACCATTTCTTCGCTGAATCATCCCCACATCTGCACTCTGTACGACGTCGGGCACCAGGACGGGACCGACTTCCTGGTGATGGAGTACATCGAGGGCGAGTCTCTGTCGCAGAGGCTGGCGAAAGGCTCGGTGCCGACCGACCAGGCCTTGAAGATCGGTGTCCAGATCGCGGATGCGCTGGACAAGGCCCACCGCCACGGAATCGTGCACCGCGACCTGAAGCCGGGCAACATCATGCTGACCAAGTCCGGCGCCAAGTTGCTCGATTTCGGATTGGCCAAACCGACGAAGCCGATCACGGCGGCGCGGAACGGCGATGCCGCCACCCGCAGCCGGGCGGCCCATCCCATCACCCGCCAAGGTCACATTACCGGAACGCTGGAGTACATGTCGCCCGAGCAGATCGAGGGCAAAGAGGCCGATCCGCGCAGCGACATCTTCGCGCTGGGCGCGGTCCTGTACGAGATGGCGACCGGTAAGCGCGCCTTCGAAGGCAAGAGCAGCATCAGCGTGGCCTCGGCCATTCTGGAGAAGGACCCGGAGCCGATCTCGAAGTTGCAACCGATGTCTCCTCCGGCGCTCGAGCACGTAGTCAACACTTGTCTGGCCAAAGAGCCCGACGAGCGATGGCAAAGCGCCGCCGATGTGGGCCGCGAGCTGCGTTGGATCTCGGAGGGTGGTTCGCAGGCGGGCATGCCCGCGCCCGTCGTCAGCCACCGCAAGAAGCGGGAGCGTCTGATCTGGATTGGCGCGGGGGTGGCTGTAGCGCTGCTGGCAGGTCTGGCCGGATGGCAGGGCGGGCTGCGAACCCTCGGTGGGAGGCCATTGCACTTGGCGGTCACACTGCCCGAGGGCAAGGTTCTGCTCAACAACTCGACGGAACCGGTCAGCATTTCCCCGGATGGCACAACGGTCGTCTACGCGGCCCAAGGCGACGACCGCAAGCCGCAATTGTATTTGCGCAAGCTGGACAGCTTCGAGAGCAAGCCCATTCCCGGCACTGAGGACGGAATGTGCCCCTTCTTCTCGTCAGATGGAGTGTGGGTAGGATTTATGACCAGCGATGACAAGTTGAAAAAGGTTTCGTTGCACGGCGGGAGCTCGGTAATAGTGGACGGGGCTGGGCCCGTCGGGGGTGCGTGGGCGGAGGACGATACCATCTACTTCGTGAAGTCGTTCACCTCCGGAATTTATGCAGTCCCGGCCGCAGGAGGCCAGCCGCGGCAAATAACGCAGCCGGGGTCGAAGCCTGACGATCGTGCCCACCTGTGGCCCAGCGTGCTTCCCGGGGGTAACGGCTTAATCTTCACGGTGTGGGGCGGCCGGTCGTTCAATGCGGCGCGCATCGAAGTGCTGTCGTTCAAGACCGGAAAGCGGAAGGTACTGATTGAGGGTGGTACCGGTGGCCGCTACCTGCCGAACGGTTACCTTGCCTATGCGCACGATGGCACCCTGTTTCTTGTTGCTTTCGATCCAGATCGGCTGGAGATCAAAGGCGCCCCCGTGCCGGTGATCGAAGGGGTAATGATGGGGGCCTCGAATGGCGATGCCGCATTTGCCGTTTCCGCCAACGGTACGCTGGTGTTTCAACCCGGGACCTTCCAATCGTTTCAGTACGAGCTGGATTGGATGGATCGCAGCGGCAAAGTGACGAAGATCACCGACGAAATAAGGCCGTATGCCTTTCCCAACATCTCGCCCGACGGTAAGAAGATTGCGCTGATATTGGAGAGCAGCACTTTCGATGCCTGGGTGTACGACCTGGAACGAGATACGCTGACCAAGGTGAGCTTCGGGGGAGATGACTACCGGCCCAAGTGGTCGCCGGACGGCAAGATGCTGGCCTATGACTCGTCGAAGTCCGGCCATCAGCAGATATATGTCACCCCAGCAAGCGGACAGGGCCGGGAAGAAACCATCACCGACGGTCCCGAGGACAAAGAACTGTACGGCTGGACGGCGGATGGCCGCGAGGTCGTCTTCGCCCGCCAGAACAAAGATACCGGATTGGACCTCTACGCCGCGGCAGTCGAGGGCGATCACAAGCTGCGGCCGCTGGTGATAGCACCGTTCAATCAGCAACAAGGCCGGATCTCGCCAAACGGCAAGTGGATCTCGTACGTTTCGGACGAATCTGGCCAGCCAGAGGTCTTCGTGCAAGCCATGGGAGACCCTGGTACCAGGGTGCAGGTCTCGCGCGAAACGGGCGCTGCGCCGCGCTGGACGCAATCAGGCAATGAGCTGGTATATCTCTCCAAGGGTCGGCTCATGTCGGTAAAGCTCGCACCGGGAGCCTCGCTTAACCCCAGCAAGCCGGTCGTGCTGTTCGAGGACAAGAGAGAGTGGAGCGGCTACGATATTGCTCCAGACGGACGGTTCGTGGTGGCTCGCGAAACGGGAAATAAGGGCACGGGTACCCAGATCAACGTGGTGCTCCACTGGTTCGACGAAATCAAGCGAGCGCAGAAGTAGGGCAATGTTCACCCCACGTCCCATCGGATTCGTAAGCAGTCCCTATAAGAGCACCTCTGAGGTTCCCAAAGGCCTGGGCGCGAAACATGAGGCGGAGGGTGCGCTCAACATCCTGCCAGAGTTTGAACTGGGACTCACCGACATCGAGGGAATCTCCCATCTGTTTGTGATCTGGGAATTTGATCGCTCACAGGGATTCGCATTGGTGGGGACACCGCCCTGCGATGACCGGCCGCATGGGGTGTTTGCGACACGGTCTCCGTACCGGCCGAATCCGATTGGCCTCACGGTCGTCGAACTGCTGCGCCGCGAGGGGCCGGTGCTGCACGTGCGCGGGGTGGACATGCTCGATGGCACGCCCATTCTGGACATAAAGCCTTACCTCTCCAGCATTCCCACGGAGAAGATTCGAACTGGCTGGCTGGCGGAAGTGGAAGCGCGGAAGAAAGGATGAGCAAGAAATATCGAATCGAATGCGGGGGACAGCCGAGGCGGCTGTCCCTACGTGATTCTGGGTTGAGCCAGGCAAGCTATCGCCATATCTTTACAACCAAGGCGATCCCCACGACTACCAGCGACGCGATGAGTATCTTTTTCGCGATGGCTACACTCTTCAACTTGTGGGGCGGAATGGAGCCCGAGCGCACCATCACGTCGAGGGCGACCAGCCCGATGTAGAGGTCCACCGCAGTGAATACCAGCCACCACATGCTGTTTGCTCCGGTTGTTTCAGTTCACAAAAAAGCCGGAGGTTTGTTCCTCCGGCCGGGGGACAGCCGAGGCGGCTGTCCCTACGTAGTTTGTGGTTTAACTAGCTGATCTTCTCTCCTACCGACTTGCCCTGCGTGAACAGGTACAGATAATCCGGTCCGCCGGATTTCGAGTCGGTTCCTGACATGTTGAAGCCACCGAAGGGATGCGCGCCCACCATTGCGCCCGTGCATTTGCGGTTGATGTACAGGTTGCCGACGTGGAAGTCCTGCATGGCGCGATTAATCTTCTCCCGCGACTTGGTGTAGACCGCGCCGGTCAGGCCGAACTCGGTGTCGTTGGCAATCTCCAGCGCGTGATCGAAGTTCTTGGCCTTGATCACCGCCAGCACCGGGCCAAAGATTTCTTCCTGCTCGAGTTTCGACTTGGGCGGAATGTCGGCAATCACCGTGGGCTGGACGAAGAATCCATCTCCGGCCTTGGTGTCGCGAGCACCCCCGGTAATCACGCGGCCGTCCTTCTTGCCTTGTTCGATGTAGCCGAGGATGTCCTTCATGGAGCCTTCGTTAATCACTGCGCCCATGTTGGGGTTCTCCGTGGGATCGCCGACCGTGATCTTCTCCACGCGGGTCTTGAGCTTCTCCAGGAACTTGTCGTAGATGCGCTCGTCAATGATGGCGCGGGAGCAGGCTGAGCACTTCTGGCCCTGGAAGCCGAAAGCCGCCGACGCTACACCCTCGACCGCGGAGTCGATGTCGGCGTCGGCGTCCACAATGATGGCGTCCTTGCCGCCCATTTCGAGCACGGTGCGCTTGATCCAGATCTGGCCCTCGGGCTTTTCGGCCGCGACCTTGTTGATGCGCAGGCCGACCTCGCGCGATCCGGTGAAGGCGATGTAACGTGTCTTGGGATGCGCCACCACGGAGTCGCCGAAGCTGGCGCCGGCGCCGGGACAGAAGTTGACTACGCCCTCGGGCATGCCGGCTTCTTCCAGCAGCTCGAAGAACTTGGCCGCGATGGTGGGCGAGTCGCTGGAGGGCTTCAGGATGACGGTGTTGCCCGCGACAATCGAGGCCAGCGTCATGCCGGCCATGATGGCGGAGGGGAAATTCCACGGTGGAATGACCGCGCCCACGCCCAGCGGAATGTAGAAGAGGTGGTCGCGCTCGCCGGGGAGTTGCACCGGGGCCTCGACTTTGGACAGCCGTAGGGCTTCGCGGCTGTAGTACTCGCAGAAGTCAATGGTCTCGGCGATATCGCCGTCGGCTTCCGCCCAGTTTTTGCTGACTTCAAACACCATCCACGCGGCGAACTCGAACTTGCGCTCGCGCAGCAGGTCGCCGGTGCGGAACAGCAGGGCGGCGCGCTCCTCGACGGAAGTGTGTCTCCAGCTCTCAAACGCGCGGAGGGCGGCGCTCATTGCAGGCTCAACCTGCTCTTTTCCCGCTTTCTGGTGCAGGCCAACCAGTTGCGATGGCTTCGCGGGGTTGATGGACTTGATCTTGTCCGTAGTTTTGACGCGCTTGCCGCCGATGACCAGGTCGTATTCGCGGCCCAGTTGGCCACGGACCTTCTCGATGGCGGCGCGCATCTGGCGCGCATTCTCTTCCTTGCTGAAATCGGTGAGGGGCTCGTTCACAAACGGCCCTTCATGCAGGCGAACGCGGGGGCGGGTAGGGGCTTCGACGGTTGCCATAAGTGCACCTCAAAGAAATATCGATGCTGCCTGGGATGGGTACGAAACACATAATTGTAGCACCGGGAAAGGCCGGAATCCGCGGGGTGGCAGCCTCACCACCGAATGTGATCTGTGTACTTGGCAACCCTCACGTAGGGACGGCCGCCTCGGCCGTCCAACCGAGCGAAGCGAGGCTCCAGCGGCAAATCTCTGTGCATTCGTGTTTTTGTGGTGCACTCAGCGTCCGACTGCCACTTCCACCGGCTCCAGCCTTGCCGTGAAGTGCCGCAAGAATGGCGCCTCGTACGACAGTCTCAACCCCTGGATCTGCTCGCGCTTCTTCCAGACTTCCAGAATCACCTCGACGACATAATCAATGTGACTCTGCGTGTACACGCGCCGTGGGATCGCCAAGCGCACCAGGTCCATCTTGGCAGCGGCGCCGAACATGAGTGTGCCGATTTCGACCGAGCGAATTCCGCCTTCGAGGTAAAGCTCGGCTGCCAGGGCCACTCCGGGGAACTGTTCGGGCGGAATGTGCGGCAGGAAGGCTCGAGCGTCCAGGTAGATTGCATGCCCCCCGGGCGGTTGCACGATCGGCACACCCTGCTCGGCGATGTGATTGCCAAGGTACGCGGTGGAGTGGATACGATAGCGGAGGTAGTCCTCGTGCAGCGCCTCCTGCACGCCCACGGCAACGGCCTCCAGGTCGCGGCCAGCGAGGCCTCCGTAGGTCGGGTAGCCCTCGGTGAGAATCAGCAGATTCTTTTCCTGCTGGGCGAGCAGTTCGTCGTTGGTGCACAGGAAGCCGCCAATGTTGGCCATGCCGTCTTTCTTGGCCGACATGGTGCATCCGTCGCCGTAACTGAACATCTCCTGCGCAATCTGCTTGGGAGTTTTCGACTCGTATCCTTTTTCCCGCAGCTTGATGAAGTAGGCGTTTTCGGCGAAGCGGCAGGCATCGAAGTAGAGCGGGATGCGGTTCTTGCGGCACACGGCGCTGACCGCGCGCACGTTCTCCATTGAAACCGGCTGGCCGCCGCCGGAATTGTTGGTGACGGTAAGCATGACCAGCGGAATGCGCTCGCGTCCTACGTGCTCGATCACGGTTTCGAGCGCCTCCACATCCATGTTGCCCTTGAAGGGATGCACCAAGCTGGGATGCTTACCTTCTTCGATGACCAGGTCCACGGCTTCGGCGCCGACGAATTCGACGTTGGCGCGGGTGGTGTCGAAATGCGTGTTGTTGGGGACAACATCCCCCTTCTTGCACATCACGCTGAACAAGATGCGCTCGGCGGCCCGGCCCTGGTGCGTGGGAATGACATGACGATAGCCGAAGATGTCCTGGACAGAGTCGCGAAAGCGGTCGAAGCTCCGGCTGCCGGCGTAACTTTCGTCGCCTTCCATGATGGCGGCCCACTGGTGGGTAGACATGGCGCCGGTGCCGGAGTCGGTCAGCAGGTCAATCAGCACGTCGTCCGCCGGCAGCAGGAACAGGTTGTAGTGGGCGGCGCGCAGCAACTGTTCGCGCTCCTCGCGCGTTGTCCAGCGGATCGGCTCGACGCTCTTGATGCGGAACGGCTCAATGATGGTACGGGCCATGGCGCAATTCTCCTCCTACAGGACACACCGGAGGGCGCACAGGTGTCTGTGACGGAGGTCATAGGAGGGCGTGACGTTGGTCGGAGGCGGTAGCGGCACACGCGGGTCCTTCTGGGGCTGGAAACCCCCTCAGGATGACGCCGGGGTTGTGGAAGTGGGGTCGCGGAGCATTTGAAGGGCGTCATCCCTGCGCGCACTACGGCACGTTCACGGAGTCCCGGCTCTCCTCCGGCTGGTAACTCACCGCCGCGGTGCGCTCCAGCTTGTCCCAGGCGAACTTCCGGCCCTCGATGGCGCGTTTCAGCGTCTTGAACAGCACCACCGAAAACAATTGACGATACGCGAACCGCTGCAGCCACACCTGGCTGAGCAGCCAGGTGTCTTCGCGGGCTTCGGGCTGGCGGCGCTCCAGGGCGAACGCAATCGCGGAGGTGATGAAGTCGATGACCAGGAACGCAACAAAGAACAACACCAGTCGCTGGAAGCTGGCCGGATCGGTGGACTCGGGGTGGTAGTACTTCTGCACGAAGTACCAGATCGTGCCCACCGCAAACATGAGGTCGATGAACGGCGAGACCAGTGGCAACAAAATCTGGAAGATCAGGATGTTCGGCAACGCGACGAAACCCAGCACACCTTTGCGGGCGAAGACGGCACTGTGTTTCCACACCGCTTGCAGGATGCCAAACGACCAGCGGAAGCGCTGGCGCATCAGGCCGTTGGCATTCACCGGGGCCTCGGTGTAGGCGAGCGCGAGGTCTTCGTACTCGACGCGATATCCGAGGCGCAGCAGCGCCATGGTGAGATCGGCATCCTCGGCGACGGTGTCGGTGTGGTAGCCGCCGGCTTCGCGCACGGCCGAGGTGCGCCACGCGCCAATCGCTCCCGGCACCACGCTGACCGCGCCCAGGGTGTTGAGCGCGCGCCGTTCGAAATTCTGGCTGGTGATGTACTCCAGCGCCTGCCAGCGGGTCCACAGGTTGACGCGATTGCCGACCTTGGCGTTGCCGGCTACCGCAGCCACCTTGGGATTGACGAAGTGCGGCACCAGGCGGCTGATGGCATCGTGTGCGATCACCGTATCGGCGTCGATGCCGACGAAAACGTCCTCATCCTGCAGGTGCGCCAGGCCAAAGTTGAGGGCCTCCGCCTTGCCGGAGTTGGGCTTGGTCAGGATGAGCACCTCGCCAGAGGCTTCCTCCGCAGCGAAAGCTTCGCGGGCGACTTCCAGCGTCCGGTCACTCGATCCGTCGTCGATCACAATCACGCGCAGGTTGGGATAGTCCGAGCCCAGCGCAGCGCGGATGGTGCGCTTGATCACTTTCTCTTCGTTATACGCGGGGATCAGCACCGCGACTTGCGGCTGGTAGGACTCGGCCTCTCCCGGCTGGCCGTAGTGGCGCTGGCGCAGGCGGTCATAAATGGCGAAAGTGCCGATGAACAGCAGGCGTCCGGTCATCAGCAGGTCACCCAGGAAAAAGATCCAGGTGATGGCCTTGATGCCGAAATCGAAGAGCAAGAAGCCGACGAGGTTGAGCCCCGCAGCCCAGCGCTCGTTCGAGGGAATGGGAGGCATGACGTCGGCACGCGTCTTGCCGAGCAACTGGTAAAGAGGAACAACCTGGTAGCCCCGGGCGCGGATCCCCTCGATGATCATGGGCAGGGCGCGAACGGTCTCGCGGCGGTCCCCGCCGCCGTCATGCAACAGGATGATATTGCCGCAGCGCAGGTCGTTTGCGACGCAGGGTGGCAAGTGGGCAAGGACGTCGGCGGTGATCTGCTCGGCGCTGCGATGCGGACTCTCGCGCCAGTCGTTGGGATCAATCTTGTCGCCGACCGTGGTATAGCCCATGTCCTGGGTAAGTTCCAGAGGACGCACCTGATCTTCGGTGTCCGGCTCCTGGTCAATGGAATAGGGCGGGCGGAACAGGATGGTGCGCATCCCCAGACGGCTGGCGAAGAACCGTTCTGTGAGATTGAGCTCCAGCTTCATGAAGGTGGACGAGATGTTGCTGATGTCGGGATGGGTAAAGGTATGGTTGCCGATCTCGTGTCCCTCGCGGTAAATGCGTGAGGTAACGTTGTCAAACTTGTCGGCCTGGATGCCAATCAGAAAAAATGTCGCGGTCGCGTTTTCGCGCTTGAGCACGTCGAGAATCTTGGGCGTCCATTCCGGATCAGGGCCGTCGTCAAAGGTGACGGCGACCTGGTTGGGGCTGGAACCATAGCGCGCCACGCGATAGGGCTCGGGCAGGGAGTCGAATATCTGGTCGGTGATAACGCCAGTTGTCGCATCCACGGTAAGAGTGCGGGTTCCATCGGCGGGACGGGCTTCGATGCGGAGAATCTCGCCGTTGCCTTCCATGTCGACGTCCTGGCCGGGAGGAACTTCCTTCAACTTGTCGGGAGCAGCGGCCTCACCGGGAACGTCCCACACCTTCCACAGCGAACGATCTTCGGCGCCGAGCCGCCATAGGGCGAACGTCTTGATGCCCAGGCTCTGGGCGGCGCGCATCTGGTTCAGGGCGGTGACCGCGTCGAGAAACCAGATGTCATGCCGCAGGTTGTGCTCATCCAGGTAGCTGAAGTGAGGATTCAGGCTGTCGGAGTCGAAATCAATATCTTCCTCGGAGTCACGCGCGCCCAGCCATGCCTCCTGCACGGAGACGGGAGCGGTGGGTTTGACATCAGGTGGCAGCTGGCCGTGTTTGGGCTTCTGCGCCCAGTCGTATCCGTAGTTGGCAATGGCGCAGATCAGCTTGTTCTGCGGGATCGCCTTCTTGGCTGCGACCAGGTTGGCGACGAACCAGTCTTGTGACGCCACCGGACCGGCCGTCCCGGGAAAGGGGTAGTGCTCGTCGTAGTTCATGAGTACGACGCCATCGGTGCGGGCGGCAATGGCAGCGTAGTCGAAGTCTTCGTTGCGCACCTGCACACTGACGTACAGCTTCATGCCCTTGGCATGCAGGTCCTGGGAAAGTTCGCCGAGCAGTGCCAGATATCCGGGCTGCGCCTGGCTGGGAAAGGCTTCGAAGTCCACCATGAGCCCGCCGTATTTGTCGCTGGCCAGAAAGGCAGTGATCTGCTGACGGAAACGGGCGCGGGCATCCGGGTCGTTGAGAAAGGCAGCGATATTGATCCAGTCGGTTCCGTCAAAGTTGTTGACCAGGGGAAAAACCTCCACCCCTGTGTCTTCCGACTTGAGAAATGGCATCACTTTCTCGTCAACCGGGCGGACGGTGGAACCTTTCACCACATCGAAAAACTTGATGGTCTCCGGGTCTTCGCCCTGCAGGTGACCGTCGGGGGTCAAAACGTGGAGCCACTCGGGATAGAGCAGGTCAATCTGGCGGGCATATTCGCGCAAGGACGAAAAGCTGGCCGCATCCCAGGGAACATAGAAGGCAGCGCGGATACCTTCCTCGGCGTTCAACTGCACCTGAGACGGCGCCTTTCTTGACTTGCGGTGACCGCGGGATTCCGCCGCGCGCTTGCGTTTCTCCTTCGCCTTCTCCTTTTCTTTTTCCTTAAGTGCGTGATAGGGGCGCTTGAGTGTGGGCAGCAGCAAATCCGGCAATGGCTCGCTGCGCACGGCCGTGTAGACAAAGAAAATGACGAGCAGAGTGATGCTGAGGCCGACGATGTCAAACAGCCGACGAAGCCGCTTCCAGCGGGCGCGACGAGGATCGTAAAAGACGGGTTTGGCCATGTACGGAGAGTCGTTTCTATCCTAAGCCGCTGTCCAAGGAGGGTCAAACTTGCAGTTGAGTGATTCGAGGCAGGGTGCTCCCTCCGGAGTTGTGAAGTGGAGAATCCCTCCAAACGCGCTATATTCGCTGGGTGCGGGAGATGGTGCGCAAACATCCCCGATTCTTCCTGTGGGCGACGCTGGCGGCGCTGGCGCTGCGGCTGTTGTTCATTTTCCGTTTTCCCAGCGTTACCACCGATTCCTTCATCTACGGCGACATTGCCAAGAACTGGCTGCAGCATGGTATTTACGGCCTAAGTGACTCCGGCGCGATCGTTCCGACCGATCTCCGGCTACCGGGGTATCCGGCGTTTCTGGCCGCGGTATTTGCCATCTTTGGGATGGAGCACTACCGGGCGGTGCTGCTGATCCAGATGTTCGTGGATGTCGGCACCTGCTTCGTGATTGCCGATATGGCGCGCCGCGTGGTTTCTCCGCGCGCTGCCAGAGCCGCGTTCCTGCTGGCGGCGCTGTGCCCCTTTCTTGCCAATTACGTCGCCACCGCGCTTACAGAAACGCTGGAGGTCTTTTTCACGGCGCTGGCCCTGGATTTCGCTATCGTGGGAATAGAGCAGCTGAATTCCGGGCGAGTGCGGGCATGGATAGGGTGCGGGCTGGCGGTGGGAGCGGCCATCCTGTTGCGGCCGGATGGCGGGCTGCTGCTCGTCGCAATCGGGGCGTATCTGTTCCGGTTTCTGGTTCGACAGGTAAGAGCAGGACGCTCCTATCTCCGCGTCATCGGCGCTGGCATTACGGTTCTGCTGATCTCCCTCACGCCCCTCATCCCCTGGACCCTGCGCAACCTGCGCACCATGCATCGTTTCCAGCCGCTGGCGCCGCGGTACGCCAATGAAGAAAACGAATTCGTGCCCATGGGCTTCAATCGCTGGACCAAGACCTGGATTGCCGACTATGCCTCGGTCGAGGAAATCTACTGGCAGGTGCCGGGAAACCCCATGGATGCGGAGAAGCTCCCCTCCCGCGCCTTCGATTCCGATGCGCAGCGCGACCAGACTGTGCAACTGCTGGCGGATTACAACCAGGAACTGCACGTCGGCCCGGAGCTGGACGCCCGGTTTGCGGCGCTGGCGGCGGAGCGCATCCAGCAGGCGCCGTTGCGATATTACGTCTGGCTGCCGCTGGTTCGGATCACCGATATGTGGCTGCGCCCGCGCACCGAACTGCTGCCATCGGACACGCGCTGGTGGGAGTTCAACGATGACCCGGAGTGGTCGGTGTTGGCGGTGGCGCTGGGGGTGATCAATCTTCTTTATGTGGGCGCGGCGGTCGCCGGCTTGGTGCGCGGACGCTTCGTGGCCCATCTCGGTCTGTTGCTTATATTCGTGATTCTGCGATCGGCGTTCCTCGGTACTCTGGAAAACCCTGAACCCCGCTACACGCTGGAATGCTATCCGGTGGTGATTCTCCTGGCGGCAGCATGGCTTGGTTCGCCTAGATAACAGTGACCTCTGGTCATATACAGGAATGTGTATTCCGGTTCTGCATTCTTGTAGCCTGACACCTTCTTGATGTGTAAGTTATTGCCTTTTCGACCCGAGATCGTGGACGGCCGATTGCATTCTACCCTGTTACAAGTGTTTTTTTCTTCAGCAGCCCAAGTCCTGAGTTTGAATCGCACCCGCGAGGTTAGCATGAAGAACTATCTGTTCTCCGCTCGATGCTCGTTGGTCATTCTTTTCGTAGCTGCGCTTTTCTTGTTTGGGATCATTGGCCAAGCTGCGGCGCAGCAAGCCACCGCCCAGCTCACCGGCACCGTGAGAGACCCCACTGCCGCCGTCGTGGCTGGCGCCAAGGTCACCTTGAAAAACTCCAATACCAATATAGCCCGTACGGTCGACACCAACAAAGAGGGCGATTATCTGTTCACGCTGGTGCCCATCGGAACCTATGAGCTGACCGTGGAACAGCAAGGATTCAGCAAAGCTGTACAAAGAGGGATTACGCTGGACGTGAACCAGAATGCGCACCTGGACATCACGCTCCAGATAGGGACCGAAACCCAGACC
This sequence comes from Terriglobia bacterium, assembly GCA_020073165.1. Taxonomy (GTDB): domain Bacteria; phylum Acidobacteriota; class Terriglobia; order Terriglobales; family Acidobacteriaceae; genus JAIQET01. The sequence goes on from JAIQFP010000004.1 coordinate 70,622, forward strand.
GTCGAGGTCAGCGGCGTGGTAAGCCAGGTGGACACGATCAGCGCCACTTTGGGCAAGGTGGAGACCACCCAGCGCATCCTGGACTTGCCGCTGGTGAACCGCAATACCCTGCAACTGGGTTTGTTGCAAGCCGGCGTCTTCGCCACCGACCCGGATGACGGCTCCGGCAACCCGTTTTCTGTGAGTGGCCAGCGCTCCGAATCATTGACCTTCCTGCTGGACGGCGCTGACAACAACGATTTTCTCGGTAACAACATTGTGGTCAGCCCCAATCCGGACGCTGTCGCCGAGTTCAAGATTCTGACCAACAATTACAACGCCGAGTACGGGAGGACTTCGGGCGGTATCGTCAACCAGGTGATCAAGTCGGGGACCAACGCCTTTCACGGCAGCGCATTCGAATTCCTCCGCAACGACATTTTCAACGCGCGCGACTACTTCCTGACGGAACGGACCTCGTTCAAGCGCAACGTGTTCGGCGGAACCATCGGCGGCCCCATTATCAAAGACAAAACCTTCTTCTTCGTCTCCTACCAGGGAACCCGGCGGCGCGAGGGACAGGTGGCTCCTAAGCTGACCGTGCTCAGCCCGGCCGAACGCACCGGGGACTTCAGCGAAGACTTCACTGGGACGATCGATCCGGCCACCGGACTTGACACCGGCCAGCTCTACAACCCCGTCGACGGTACTCCATACACCGACAATCAGGTCCCGGTGAACCCTGTCATCGCGAATTACATTGCGAAATACATGCCCAAGCCCAACCTGCCCGGCAACCAGTTCATTTCCGGGCCGGTGGCCAGCATCCGCGACGATCAGATGATTGTGCGTGTGGACCACAACATTTCCAGCAAGGACATTCTCTCCGGCGTTTACCTGTTCGAAGACACACCGGACTTCTACCCCTTCCAGGTCGTGCATGGGGCCTCCACCGGAGGCGACGTCCCGGTAGGCTCCGGCTTCAGTGACAAGAATCGCTATCAGAGCGGGTCTATCTCCTGGACCCACACTCTGTCGCCCAACATGCTGAACGAGTTTCGGTTTGCGGCAAACCGCACCGCCTTTTTCCAGGCGATCCCGCAGGACACGACTTCGCCGCAGCAGCTAGGTTTTACCAACGTCAATCCCGATGACACGGCCGGCACGGCTCCTCCGATCATGTTCATTGATCCTCTGGGCCTGAATCTTGGGCCGTCCCCGCAGGGTCCGACCAAGCTGCATGATGCCACCTTCCAATTTCAGGACACAGTGTCTTTCAATCATGGCAACCACAACCTAAAGTTTGGCGCCGACCTGCGTTGGATCCGTAACAATTTCGCCTTTGATTACTTTAACAATGGCAGTTTCTTTTTCGGAGATTTCGGCAATTTCACGGGAAGCACCGCCGATAACAACATCTCATTCGGCGATACCCTGGCCGATTTTGTCGGCGGTTTCTACGACAACTACTTCCAATTTTCCAGCGCCAAGTACGGCATCCGCACGCATTCCCTGTATTTCTTCGGGCAGGATTCCTGGAAGGTATTGCCGCGCCTGACCCTCGACCTCGGGCTGCGCTACGAATACAACTCACCGCAGATTGATCCGCATGACAACATCATCGGTTTCTTCCCCGGAACTCAGTCCACCGTCTTTCCGGATGCGCCGCCCGACCTGCTCTACCCCGGCGATCCTGGCACCCCCAACCACGCTTTGGTCAACCCGGACCGCAACAATTTCGCACCCCGGGTCGGCTTTTCCTGGGACATGTTGGGCAATGCCAAGCTGGTCATGCGCGGCGGCTATGGCATCTTCTATGATCTCGAAGATGGTGCTCTGAACCTGCAGTTCGGGGGCCAACCGCCCTTCGGCGCGGTGTCCAACACCTTCCCATTCTTCGACGGGATTACAGGCGACCCCGTGGCCGATCCGTATACTCCCTTCGGCTTGGCCAATCCATTCCCCTTCGCCTCGGCCGGCAAGGTCGGGACCTTCGCCGATCCCAAGATTCCATTTGCTTTCGTGGTGTCGCCGCACTTCCGCACCCCCTATGCTCAAAACTTCAACTTTGGCTTCCAGTACCAGGTCACCAAAGACACCATGGTTGAGGCCGTCTATGTCGGAAGCTTGAGCCGGAAAGCGGTTGCGAGCAATGAGGTCAATTTTCCGCTGGTCAGTATCATGCAGCAGCAACTCGCAGCCAGCGGCGCCACTAATCCCGAGTGCGCCCGGCCGCTGGCCGCCTGCGACGATCCCCTGGACCCTTCCAGCGTCCCGCATGGCGCCCAGACCCTAGATACCAATCAGAGCAACAGCAACTCCTCGAGTCACGAGTTCCAACTCACCGTGGACAAGCGGCTCAGTCATGGGCTTGCTGTGCGTGCCGCCTACACGCTGGCCAAGACCATTGACGTCAGCTCTGGCTTCCGTGCCCGCTCTTCCACATACACCGATCCCACCAATCCCGCATTCGATCGCGGCTTGGCCGACTTCGACGCCACCCATCGCCTGGTGGTCAGCGCGAGCTGGGACATTCCCTGGGACAAGCCTTTCAAGAGCAGCAATGCATTCCTGCGCAAGTTGACTGAGGGCTGGCTTCTGAACACCATCACCACCTTCCAGTCGGGCAATCCGTTTACATTGTTCCAGAACAACAATTCCAGCCAAACCAACAACTTCCTGGACCGGCCCGACCAACTCGGCCCCATCCAGGTGTTCAGTAATCCGCGTCCGTCGCGGACCATCATTCTTCCCGATCCCAGTGTCGATGCGGTCCACGGTAGCTGCGTCATCCCCAACGGAGTTGATAACCAGACCGGCCTCCCAACGGTAACCGGCAATTTCTATTTCGATCCCACTAACCTCGACTGCCTCAATGTCCCGCTCTTCAGCCACGGCGACATGGGACGCAACGTGCTGCGTGGTCCCGGGATCAACAACTGGGACATCTCGTTCCTGAAGAAGACCAAACTCACCGAAGCCGTCAGCCTGGAATTTCGCGCGGAAATGTTCAACGCTTTCAACCACGCGCAGTTCCTGAATCCCGATCTGAACGGTTTCAGCCCGACCTTTGGGCAGATCACTACTGCCAGGCCGCCGCGCCTGGTGCAGTTCGGCCTGAAGCTCTACTTCTAGCCGGAATCCTGAGAGCGTTCTGGGGGCGGACTCCCGCCCCCAACTTCGTCAGGGGCTCGCGGCGGGAGGCAATCCCTGCGTTTCCTGTGCTAACGATTTTGAGGCGAATCGATGACTACGGCGTAGGTGAGCCACTGATCTGACGCGCGGCCGCGCGCTCACGTTGCGCGTCGGCTTCCCGTCCCAGTTGCGCATAGGCATCGGCCAGGAAGAGGTGCGCCTCGCGTGAGTCCGGCTGGACTTGAACAGCTTTTTGCAGATTGGCGAGCGCGGCAACGGGATTACCTTGCAAGAAGAGAATGCGCCCGCGTAACAGGTTGGCGCGGTAGTGGTCAGGACTCAGGTTGAGCGTGGTATCGAGCTCGGTCATCGCCTCGGGCACACGATCAATGCGGGCGTAGACCGCGGCCAGGGAGAAATGGGCGTCCGCCCAGCGCGGAGCGCGTTCGACAGCAGCTTCGAACTGCGGTGCCGCTCCCTTCCAGTCTCCGGTTTCAAACAGCGCCAGGCCCAGCTCGTAGTGGCCCATGCCGTTATCGGGAAGCAATTTCACCGCCTTCTCGAGCGGTGCCAGCGCCTTTTCGTAGTTCTTCAAGCGGGCCTGGGCCATGCCGTACTGCATGTTAGCCACCGGCATATCGGGCGCATCCGCCAGCACCCGGTCCAGCAGAGGAATCGCTTCCTGGTAGCGGGCATCCTCCACGTCGAACATGGCGTCGTGCAGCAGATTGGAGATTTCGATCTTGCTCTTGGGATCTACGCCAGTCAGGTTCTTACTGTCGCTCTCGGACGATGCGTCGGAAGCCACATACCCCAGCGCCTGCACCTTCTGCAATTGCTCAGGATCAGGCTTGGCCAATGCGACCAGGCTCTGGGCGGTCTTGCGGCGAAAATCCTGGAGCTGCGAAGCCAGAGTATCGGCAACCGCCGTCGCCTTGGGAGCCAGGTTATGGGCCTCTGCCGGATCGGCAGTCTGGTTGTAGAGTTCCCGCTCCGGCGCCTGGATGTAGAGATACTTCCCGGTGCGCAGCGCCCGCAGCGCGCTCCAGCCAAACGCCCGGTGCGGATAGTCGGTCTCGGCGTACGCTGGGCGGTCTTCGGGCGCGCCATTCTTGGACGGCTTCAGCGTATCCAGCAGCGATTCTCCCTGCATCTGTTCCGGAACCGGGACTCCCGCCTCGCTCAAGATAGTCGGAGCGACATCCACCAGGCTGACGCGGGTTTCCACCCGCTTCCCCGCAGTGCGATTCAGCGGAAGCTTGACCAGCAGCGGCACGTGCAGAGTTTCGTCGTAGAGAAAGACCCCATGCGTGTTCTCGCCATGCGCACCCAGGGATTCGCCGTGGTCCGCCATGACCGCAATCATGGTCTCATCAAAAATGCCATGCTTGCGAAGTTCGGCGAAAAGCTTGCCCAGCGCCGAGTCCACGTAGGCAATCTCTCCGTCGTAAGGCTGCGAGGCATAGCGCTCCTTGAACGGCGGCGGGGGATCGTAAGGATCGTGCGCATCGTACACATGCACCCACAGAAAGAACGGACCGTTGGGAAGCTGGCTCAGCCAGCCCAGGGCGTGATCCACCACGTCCCCGGCGCGACGCTCGACCGTCTTGTAACGGTCTGCGCCATGGCGCCGGAGGTGGAAGCCGGCATCGTACACATCGAATCCACGATCGAAGCCCGGCGCGGTGCCGTCCAGCGGATCCAGAATCAGCGAGCCGACAAACGCTCCGGTGTGATATCCGTGCTGATGCAGCAGATCGGGGAGGTACGGAAGGTTCTTTGCCAACGGGATGCCGAAATCGTTCACATGATTGAACTGAGGATAGGTTCCGGTGAGGATGGTGGTATGCGACGCCGTAGTGATGGGGACGTGCGAGTAAGCCCGGGAAAACACAATGCCTTGCTTGGCCACCGCGTCCAGATTCGGCGTCAACCCGCGGGTGGAGCCGAGAAAACCCATGCGGTCGGCGCGGGTGGTATCGAGCGTGATCAGGATGATATTGGGACGAGGTGGAGGCGGCGCAGCGGGGGCAGAAACGGCAATCTGGCCCAACAGGAAAAGCAAAGGGAGAAAACCAAGGCGCCGCACTGCCATAGGAATGAAAAAGGAGTCTAACATAGCCAGACTCCCCGGTTTTGCCGCCGGCTAGAACGTGAGCTTGATTTGGAAGTTCATATTTCTCGGCCCGCCTTGTGCGATGACGGGGTTACCAGCCGCGACATCCGGCGTTTCCGAAAGTGTTCCAAAGGTACTGCTCTGAATTCCGTTGTCCAGACTAAACCGCGAATAATTAGCGCGGTTCAGAATGTTGTACACCTCCCAACGCACTTGCACGGTCAGTTTTTCATTGATCGGGGTGTTCTTGATCAGAGACATGTCCCACTGGCTCAGCCCTGGCCCAATGAGAAAGTTGCGCGGAGTGTTGCCACTGTGCCGAGCGCCGGAATGTCGAAGCTGTTTGAGACGTATGCGTTGGGATCCCGAGTCTTGATGATGACAGGAGCACCGGTGAAGCTTCCCCTTATACTCGAACCACTCAGTCCCTGCCCGGATGGGTCGCTGCTGCCGTTCTTAAAGACGCTAAAGGGATGGCCGCTGAGCGCCGTATAAACCGTGGCCAACTGCCAGCCTTTGCCGGCATATTTCCCGAGATGCGGAATGGTGGGAAGTTCGTATACACCGCCCACGTTAAAGTTAAGTCTCACGTCCTGGTCGCAGAGGCCGCGGTCTGCCTGAAAATCCGGATGAGCCAGCCGGTGACTGCCAACCGGATTGTCGTTGTTAATTTGCGGGTAATCCCCTTGTCCGCCGCGGTTTGACGAATTCAGGTCGAAACACTTGCTCCAGGTCAGGTTGTATTGCGTATCCAGCCCGTGCCAGGCTCGCTGGTTGTACGACACCTGCAGGCTGTCATACTGCGAAGTACCGCGATTGGTGGCCGTGATCACGTGTCGTATATCCGGGAAGATACCAAACAGCGGTCGGAAAGGATCACAACTGGACTCCGAGGTACACGGGCTACCGAGCGGTGAAGCGTTCAGATCGTAGTAGATGATCAGGTCCCTCCCGCGCTGGCCAGAGTATGCGACCGTCAAGACATTGTTCTTGAACAGTTCGTCCTGGACGCTGACGTTGAAGTTGTGATAGCGGGGAGTCTTGAAATTGGGAACCACCCAGAACGCATTGAACGGCGGCACTCCGGTCGGCACCGCGCCAAACAGTGGCCCGTTCGTTGCCGAGTCGAAGCAAATGTAATCTCCGACTCTGGCCACGGGGTCATAGCAGGATGCACCCGGATCGGTTGGAGGAAGCAATGACCCCCCTCCACCGCCCACATCCGAAGCGTTAGATACGTTGAAGAACCCAAGGTTGGCCTGGGTAAATACCCCCGTCTGGGCGTGCGCGAAGGAATAGGGCGAAGCTAGAGCTGCGAAGTTCGCGACATCGAAGGAGAGGGAATATCCCGCGCGAACCGCGGTCTTGCCGTTTCCAAACACATCCCAGGCCAGGCCGGCGTGCGGCCCAAAATCCTTGTAGTCCACGTTGTGGATTCCGCCGATGTCTTTGCCCACTTTCAAGAAACCACGCACCGGATCGAAGATCGCTTCCTGGTTGTTGGTATCCCGCAGGGTGCCGTTGATCTCATAACGCAACCCGTAGCTCAGGGTCAGGCGCGGCTTGATCTTCCATTCGTCCTGCGCGTAAAAGCCAACGCTGTTCTGGGTTATGTGGCGATGGGTATCGCCGAAGCTACGGTCTGCAAGGTCGGCCTTCCCCAGCAACAACTCCTCAATGTCGTTCTGCACCGACGTGTAGCCGTAGGGAGCAATATTGGCGTAGTAACTGAAGTACCCCACTGCCAACCCGGTCCGGGCGTCATTCCGTATGCTGTTGGTGGTGGCTCGTTGAAAATTTCCACCTAACTTGATCGTATGATTTCCCTTCACCCACGAAAGATGTTCCGACCAATCGTAGGTAGTGTCCGGCCGCGTAGACAGGGGATACCCCTGCACCCCTCCGATGTATCCCCCGTATCCGAGGTGGTACATGTATACGTATGGGATCCCGAGATCGGCGGCGCCAAGCGGGCCCGTGTCAATGCCCAGGCTCTTGGGATCGATCTTGTTGTTGACGTCAAGAAGGTTCGAGAAGCGCGTATAGCCGAGTCGGCTCTCCAGAATCTTGTTGTTACCCATGTTCCACGTCCAACTCACCCCCGCCATTTGTGCGCGGGTCGGTGAGAATGAGTTGAAGATGTCTTGCGGGAAAGCCGGACTTGGAGGAAGACCGGCAAATGGAGGCGCATTCTGGAAGCTGTCCCCGAAAATGTAGCGGACCGCCAGCGAATGGTTCTGGCTGAGCTTGTAATCAAACTTCACTCCAAATTCGTTATTGCTGGCGGTGCTTGGTGTGTGCTGCGTGAACACTCCAATGCCACTCGCTATCCCCTGATCGCTCGGATTCGTGTCAATCGGAAAATAGTTCAGCAGCGTCCGTCCTACCGGATCGATGGCTGGGCCAACGTCCGCCACGGCTGCGTCTACCGCGGCCTGCGTCGGGACCAGCCTGGTCTTCACCGCCTCCGAAATATTTCGCTGACCTTCGTAAAACAGGAAGAAGAAAGCCTTATCCTTGATAATAGGCCCGCCGATGTTCACATGGAACTGATTGTTGTGGATAATCGTCGGTTTGCAATCGGCGGCTCCGCTGCAATCGCCGTGGGGATTCGCAAAGAAATTATCGGCATCGCCAAATCCGCTGTGGTTGACCCAAGTGGCTCCTCCATGCCAGGTATTGGTACCGCTCTTCATGTTGAGCAGGATCGGCGCGCCACCTTTGACCCCAAATTCTGCCGATGGCGTCTCTTGCACGCTCATTTCTTCAATGGCATCCGGCGGAAAGGTTACTGCCGGGATGCCGAGAACTCCGGTCTGGTTGATGGCCGAGTCACCGTAGTAGCGATCGTTGTTATACAGGCCATCAATGAAATAGTTATTCGACGTGGTCCGCGCACCGTTGATGCTGACGGCAAGGAATCCACCGCCGGGATCGCGCTGCACCCCGGGCGTGATGGCCAGCAGGGAGTTGAAATCCCGCCCGTTCAGCGGAACATTCTCGATCTTCAAGCTGTCAACATAATTGTTCTCGTTGGGAGACAGTTCGACCAACGGCGCCTGACCTTCCACCTCCACCGTTTCCGAGCGCTCACCGACCTGCAGTTTGAAGTCCGCATGCATCAGGCCACCGGCGAGGACCTCCACCGTCTGCACGATCGTCTTGAAACCCGGCGCGGCGACCGTGATCTTGTAGGTGCCGATGGGGAGCTCAAGAATGCGATAGCTCCCGGCCCCGCTGGTAACCCCCGAACGGGACAATCCCGTGCCGGTGTTTTGCGCGGTCACGGTGACGTTGGGCATCACCGCACCTGTACTGTCAGTCACGTCGCCGGCAATATCGCCGGTGATCCTCTGGGCGACGAGCGGCAGGCTGGCGAGCAAACCGGTAAGCAGCAAGAAAGACGCGCAGCGCAAAACCCGGTTCCGTAGCATGGTTCCCCCTCTTGATGGCCTTGTCGCGCAAGATGTGGAATTAGTCGAGAAGTTTATTGGGGTTCGCGCACAAGTCAAGAAAAAAACTCGGCGTTACCGCATGACCGCGGGTCAATCCGGGACTGACAGAAGCTGACAGTGGTGAGAGACGAGAGAATGTGTAGGAACCGCCGGCTCACAGCCTAGCCCAGCGGGGAATCGCTCATGCGGAAACGCGTGCGTACGTGCTCGGAGATCAATTCGATGGCCGCACGATTGGCAACGGGATCGGCCTTCGCCAGGTATTTCATGGCCTCCACCAGCAGGCGCTGGCCGTCCACGTAGCGCGGGTCAGAGGTGCGCTCGCGCCGCTTCCGTAAATTGGGAGGAACCGGTATCGTGAAGACCTTGGCCATGAAACCCACAATGCTGGCGCGGTGGAATCTTCGAGCTGTTTTCTCAGCGGGAGGTCGCGCGTCAGCAGTATAACAACCCCCCCTGGCTTTTTCAGCTTTTATCTTGGCGGCGGTTAGCGCCCTTGATTACTCTCCCTGCGGCGCAACAAACTTGGTTTTGGCGGTGGTTTTCAGCTTGAACACAGCATCGGGAATCTTCTGATTCAATTCGATTTCGGTGTACTTTGCGAGACGGTAGTCGCCCGAGGGATCGAAAAACTGCTGCTGAATGGAGACGCCCCGCGCCGGGTCAATCCACAACACGATGTGCTGAAAGGTGTTGCGAACTTTCTGCGACTTGGGAACCAGGTCGAGCTTGGCGGTATCGAGGTCGTCCACCTTTTCCGTGCCCAGGTACTTCACATCGAACGATTTCAGCATGTCGTGCCCGCCGCCGCCAAAACCCAGCACCAGGAAACTCTCAAAGTCCGCCCGGTTCTTGCCGGCGCTGTAGGAAGTGACTTGGTCGATCTTCGGCTGGTACAACTCGACCTTGCTGTCGGCGTAGAGAACGTATTTCTTGTCCGGCTCGGTGATGTCGGCGGCCATCTGGGTCTCATTTCCCACGCGGCGGAAATAGACCTTGCCCTTCTGTATGTCGTGCTCGTCCACGACTTTCTGGTATTGGTCCGACACAAAGCTGGCTTGGGTGGTGCGGAAGTTGGCAGCCGCCTTGTCCATTTGGCTAAGGACCGGCTCCAGTCCGGCATTATCCGACTGCGCCGCAGCCGGCAGGAACCAAGCCGTCACGACCAGGAGGGCCATCGCCAAGAAACCCGGAGTTGAACGGAGACGCTGCATAGCTCCCTTCTCGGTACTCGGTACTCGCAACTGGCTACTCACGTTGCACCCAGACCTGGTAGGTCAGCACATGTCCGGCGCGATCTTTCACCGGCTCGATCTTGGTGATGCTCACCTCTCCGGAGATCGGTTCGATGATGCGCAGCAGTTCGGCCCGCCGCCCCTCGTCGTCCTTGCTGGAAATCGCCGAGGCCTCCACTTTGTAAATGAAGCCACCCTCCCCGTCGGGCATGACTACTACTTCCGTTCGATGCGGACTGTGCTCAACGGGTTTGTCCTTGAAGTTGATCCAGTAGGGCGAAAAAAACACAAAGACCAGAATTAGGGTGACCATCACGTCATATTGGATGGTGCCGCGCTCGTGCGACCAGAGGATGTAGTCGCGAATTGTGCGCCAGACGGCGTTCATTGGCACCGGGGGAGCGCCCGAACCATGCGTAGTCCTCTCTGCCCTTTCCAAGTCTAGTTTTTGCTCCTTATCTTGGCAAACGCTACAGCAGCGGATTCAGAATTTTTTCGGCGTGATGCGGTCCGTTCCCATGTAGAGGCGCAGCGCCTCGGGAATCAATACCGAGCCGTCCGCCTGCTGGTAGTTCTCCACGATTGCCACCCAGGTGCGGCCGATGGCCAGACCGCTGCCGTTCAGGGTGTGCACAAACTCGGTTTTGTTTTTCCCCTCCGGACGGTAGCGAATGTTCGCCCGCCGCGCCTGGAACGACTCGAAATTCGAGCAGGACGAAATTTCCCGGAACAACTGCTGCCCCGGCAGCCAGACTTCTATATCGTATGTCTTGGCGGCAGAGAAGCCGATGTCCGCAGTACACAGCGCCACCACCCGGTAGTGCAGGCCGAGCTTCTGCAGAACCTCTTCGGCATCATGTGTCAGTTTTTCCAACTGGTCGTAGGACTGCTCGGGAGCCGAAAACTTGACCAGTTCGACTTTCTGGAACTGATGCTGCCGGATAATCCCGCGCACATCTTTCCCGTATGACCCGGCTTCGCTGCGGAAACACGGAGTATAGGCGGTGAGCGACACCGGCAGGCGGGACGCATCCAGCGTTTCGTCCCGGTACAGGTTGGTGACCGGGACTTCCGCGGTCGGAATCAGCCAAAGCTCTTTCTCGCCATGGGGCACGCGGAAAAGATCGGCTGCGAACTTTGGCAGGTTTCCTGTGCCGTACATGGAATCGGAGTTGACCATGTAGGGGGTAAGAACTTCGGTGTAGCCGTGCTCCCGGGTATGCAGGTCGAGCATGAAGTTGGCCAGTGCTCGCTCCAGACGCGCTCCCAGGTCCCAGTACACGGCAAAACGCGCACCCGAAAGCTTGGCGGCGCGCTCCAGATCGAGCACACCGAGTTGCTCGCCCAGTTCCCAATGAGGCTTCGGTGTGAAGTCGAGCTTGGGCGGCGCACCCCAGCGGCGGACCTCGACATTGTCGTCGGCGCTCTTCCCGACGGGAACGCTGTCGTTGGGGATGTTGGGAAGGCCCGCCAGAATTTCCTGCAGGCGGGCCTCGTACTCCGCGACGGCCTTTTCCCGCTCCTGGATCTCCTCCCGAAGCTTCTTGGTCTCAGTGATCTGTGGCTCGGCGTTTTGCCCCGTCTTCTTGAGCTTCGCGATGTGCTCAGAGACTCGGTTGCGCTGGGCCTTCAAGGTTTCCGCGTCGGTGATGACCTGCCGCCGCCGGGTGTCCACCTCGCGGAAGTCCTTGAGCACGTCAGCCGGATCCATCCCGCGCTGGCGCAGTTTCTCCTCGACCACAGACAGGTTGTCACGGACAAAGCCAAGATCAAGCATGGGAGCAATTAATGTACCGGAAAACCGGTGGGGATTGCACTTCCGCAGGCTCACCAAAGCAATGCGGTTCAGTCTAATTTGCCTGCATCCTCGGGAAGGGATGGGTACTCGAACCAGATATGCTCCGGCGCACCATTCTGCTGTGGATCCTGCTGCTGGCCGCCGCCGCTGGGCCGGCCGCAGCCCAGACTCCCCAGACCCCGCCGGCGGAGAGCCGGAAGACCAGCACGCCCTACACCGGCGATCTGTCTATCTTTGACTCCCCCGGCAGAGACGAAAGACTTCAGATCAATCGAGTGATGGACATCCTGGGGATCACTCGGGGTAAGATTGTCGCCGACATTGGGGCTGGATCGGGGTGGTTTGCGGTTCGAGCCGCCAGGCGGGTAGGTGGCACTGGCATAGTGTATGCCGTGGACATTAATCCTGAAGCGATTCGCTACATCGAGCGTCGAACCAAGACAGAAGACTTTCGTAATGTGAAGACCATCCTGAGTAAGAGCGATAATCCACTTTTGCCCAAGGATGCCGTCGATTCGGTGCTACTGTTAAAGACCTATCACGAGGTGGAGAAGCCCATCGCTTTGTTGCAGAACCTGCGGGCCTCGCTCAAGCCCGGGGCGCGAATCGGAGTGATTGACCGCAACGGCAATGGGGAGGATCATGGCGTAGGGCAAGATGTGGTGATCCGCGAGGCAGCGGAAGCGGGGTATCGTCTGGCAGAGCAATATGACTTTGTGAAGGGCGATGGCATGGATTATTTTCTCGTCTTCACGGTGAAGGAGTAACGGCCTTTATGTTCATGCCCCATCCCAATCTCGGCGATGAAGTGAACCACAACATCGTGCAGTCGGAGATTGAGGGTGGCGTATGCCTGGATGACTGCACCCCCACCACGGTGCTGCAGATTCAGACCCAGCACCATTGCTACACCGCCGTGCTTCTAGGCGGCAGCCAGGCCCTACTGTCCGGCCACCCGGAATTCTGCCCCCAGCCCGTCCTGGTCACTATTCACGGCTCCACCTGGGGCGGGTCCATGCTGAAGCAGCGCTTTGTGGGCCGAGGCATGCGCCTGGAGTTTCACCATTCCGACTACCGGACTCCGATTGTCACCTCTTCGATCAGGGAAATCCACGAGTGCACGCGCACCAGCAATGAATCGGGGTCGCGACCTGCTCCTAGGTACGCTTGACGAACCGTAACGAAGCCGAATTCATGCAGTAGCGAAGACTGGTGGGCGGCGGCCCATCGTCGAATACGTGGCCCAGATGCGCGTCGCATAGGCTGCAGGAGACTGCGTCCCGAACCATCCCAAGAGTTGTGTCCTTTGCGGTGCGGACATTCTCTTTTGCAATCGGCGCCCAGAAGCTCGGCCAGCCGGTGCCGGAGTCGAACTTGGTCTCCGAACTGAACAGGGCGTTGTCACAGCAGATGCAGCGGTAAAGTCCTTTTTCGTGCAGGTCCCAATACTTCCCGGAGTAGGCAAATTCAGTGTCGGCGTGGCGCGTGATGTCGAACGCGTTGGGCGATAACTGCTTCCGCCATTCCTCTTCCGTCTTCACCACCTTGGGGAGGCGTACGGTTTTCAGCCGCTTGCCATCGTCGGAGAACTGCACGATGGTCACTTCCTGCGCCACGCCACCCGAGGTCTTCGCCTCGAGGATTCGCGGCTTGCGGACTGACCACAGCACCATGCCCGCAAGCGCCGATGCCGAGGTGATCAGGAACGCGCGGCGCGTGCGCTTCACCGAAGCTCGGTCCTGATCGAGATTCGAGTCGAACATGGTTCCCCTCGCTCTTACTTCTTCGCCGCCTGCATTGCGGCGGATGACGGCGCTGCCGCCGCGGCCCAGTTACTGGTGTACAACTCGGGCACGAGGGCCTTCAGGTCATCGAGCTTGGGTGCGTCGTTGAAGGAGATGTAGGGATCATTGGGATGCCTCCTGGCGTAATTCTGGTGATGCTCCTCAGCCGCATAAAACGCCTTCAGCGGCACCACCTGGGTCACGATCGGTTCGCGGTAAACTTTCGCGGCGTTGAGCTGCGCGATATAGGCCTCGGCAATCTTTTTCTGCTCGTCGCTGTTGTAGAAAACCACTGAGCGATACTGCGTGCCCTCGTCGGGTCCTTGACGGTTCAGTTCCGTGGGATCGTGCGCCACGTAGAAAAACACCCGCAGCAACTGGCCGTAGGTGATCTGCGACGGATCGTAGGTGATCTTCACCGACTCCGCGTGCCCGGTGTTCCCGTCGCTTACCCGATCATAGTGCGCTGTGCCAGCCTGGCCCCCGGAGTATCCCGAGGTCGCGCTGATCACACCCTTCACGTGCTGGAAGACCGCTTGAACTCCCCAGAAGCAGCCGCCCCCGACCACGGCGGTCTGCTCGCCCTTGGTGGTGGCCAGGGAAGCATCCACAGCAGGGCCGGGAAACGTCGCCTTGTCGCGGGCATAGCCAGCTAGTGCAGCAACCAGGAGCAGTGACAAAACTACGCTGGAACGAAAATAGGATCGGAACATAGCCATCCCCCGATGACAGACATTCTAGTACGTGCCTGGTTAGATTTCGGTTTTGCAGAAAAGTTACGGCGAGGCTGAAAATCGTCAATTCCGCTGGGGATCGAAGCTCTGGTCCAGATAAATCCACAAAACCCGGGCCAGCAGGGTGAGGGTAGGCGCCAGCGGCAAGAACAACCCCACCGCCCAAATGGCGGCTTTCGTGATCGGCCAGCCCGTCCCCGCCCACAACCCCACCGCGATGAGCGCGATCGTGATCAGCGCCAGCCCGTAGCTGATGTACATCGCCCCCAGGAAGTATCCCGGTTCCCGCTCGAATTTCAGGCCGCACACCGCACAGCTCTCATACATCTTGGGCAACCCGCGGAAAATGGAATAGCGAAAGATGCTCCCCTCCCGGCATCGCGGACAGCGCTGGCGAAGAATGCTGGCCAAAGTGGACGATTTGGGGGCAGGTGGCATCGGCCGAGGATCAAGTTTGAGACGTGGGTAGGATAAATGAGGCCGGAGAAGTGGGATACCTGCCAACCCCAGTTAAACTCCGTGCGGCAAAATGGCAGGACAGGGCCGCATAACAAAAGCACAAGCTCCCTCAAATCCGCTGGCCACGCTTGGAGGTGACAGAGTGGTTCCTCAGGCTCCAATCACATCGGGTTGCGGGTGGCCAGCCTGGCGGCATTGGGCGAGATAGATTTCCAGCGCAGCGCCGGCATCGAGGACGGTCTCAACGTTGCCGTGGTCGTCGAGATTCAGGTTCGCCCCGCGTATGGCGAACCAGGCGTCGGTGACTTCTTTGTTGCTCTCCAGTACGTGCAGGGTGTGCACCGATCCGGCGGGTTCGTAGAGATACGATCCGGCGGTATTGACCTCGGGGTATTCGAGATACTTCCAGGCGCCGCGCAGGGTGAAGCCGAAGACTTCGCCGGTATGCTTGTGGCGCTGAATGGTCACGCCCGGCTGGAAACGGACCCGAACGACCCACAGCCCGGCAGCAATGTCAGCCTGGAGCAACTGAAAGGTCACGCCCTCCTGGTAAGGGACGAAGGGCAATTCGTTCTCGCCGCGATGCAAGGCGCTGGGGACGGGGAATGCGATTGCATTGGTGGTCATGCGGGTGCCTCCTGGGGAAACGCCCGATTATGCACGGTCCCGGCCGGTAAGACAACCCTGGCTGTCGAATCGGCCGCCCCGGCTGGCGTCCTGGGGGGTATACTCTTCGGCTGAAACGTGGGCCGGGACTTAACCGACAAGGTAGACCACGGCGAAAGCGAGGTCGAACCAACATGAATTCGAAGAGCAAACTGCTGCTCGGCATACTCACGGCAATCGCCATGCTCCTGCTGACCTACCTGGTTCCCAGGGGCGGGGCGTTGCGCGACGCCCAGTTGGTGCAGTTCCCGGTAACGGTTGGGGTTTGGGCGATCTTCGTTTTGCTTTTCGTGAAGCTGAAATAGGCTACGAGGTTCGTGGGCCCTCGCCCCAGGGAAGATTTGTGTCTACAATGGGCGGGTTGCGTCCTGAGGACAATCCGACTTTGAGTGCCAAGCCTCGCCGCTGGACCGTGATTGCTTCCGGACTGCTCTGCGGCGTACTGGCGCTGGTGGTGATCTACACCAATCGGAGAGCGTTCTTCAGCCCGCTGGCGGTGGTTGTGGTGGCGGCCATTGGATTGGCTGCCGTGCTGCTGCAAGTGCGCTTCTACAATCGAGAGCAAACCCCGGCCGTACACCCGCCGCTATGGCTGAACGCGCTGGGCATTGTGTTCGCAATGATCGCGCTGTTCGCCGGCGAGCTGAGGCTTGGCCCGGAGATGAGTCAGATGATGGCCCTGGGCGCAGTGGGATGTTTCGCCGTCAGCAGCGCCATCGTGCTCCACGCTTTCCGCAAGCACCGCCTCTCCTCGAAGTAGTCGTGGGCCCGATCTAGGGACGGAACTCAACCGCGAGTGTGGTCCTCACTTCGATGGGGGCGCCATTCACGCGGTAGGGCTGGAAGCGCCACCATTTCACGGCCTCAAGCGCGGCCGGCGTGAGAGCGTCGGGGCCGCTGACCGGCCGAAGACGCACAACGGTGCCATCGCGCCCGATCACGGCATCAAGCACCACCGTGCCTTGGACATTGGCGCGGCGCGCGGCTTCGGGATACACCGGGTCAACTTTGTGGGTAATGAGTTGCTCCATGAGTCCGGATGGGACCGTGATTTCCGGCGATTCCGTAACTCCGGCCTTACCTGGCAGTTTCGATTCCAGTTCGTTCCACGCGCGGTACCACTGCCACCAGCCCAAGGCTCCCAGTACCGTCAGCAGCAAGAGTGCGGCCCAGGCGAGCCGTCGCAGCCCTCGGCTGCGCCGAAGTTGAGCCGTGTCCGAGGTCACCGGCTGGCTGATGCTGGCTTCCGGTTCCGCACCAGACGACAACTCGATCTGCGGCTGCTCCTCCGCCATGCGCCGTTCCCAGTAGCGGATCATGGCCTGCTGCTCCAGGGACAATCCCAGGAACTCGATACCGCAGCGCAATTGTGCCTGGTGGCGCACCGCGGCCTTGGCCCGGATAGGCACATTCACATGCGGCAGCCGGAATTCGACGCCAACGGTGTCTCCGGGGCGAAGTTCACCGGCGAGAATCGCGCACAGCCCACCCTCGCCAACGTTCAGCGATCGCCCGGGAATGCAGTCTGGCATGCCCGCGCGCAAAACGGTCAGGTCAACCGGAATAGCAATCGCGTGCCGGGGAACACGGCGCCGGATCTCGGCTGCCTGCGCGGCTGCATTCATAGCGTGCCCTTCGCATGCATAGCGAACACATCAGCCTCGTCTTCAGCAGGAGACAGAAGGAAGTGGCAGCCTGGTAAGGATTGGCGGGAGTATATCACTCCGCTTATGCCGCCGCGCCGGGTATTTCCACAGAAACCCGGGAGTGGTTCCGGGTCCTGGCGGGTTTGATTATCGAAGATACAATCAGAGCAAGGAATTGGGCTCCATGCGTCACGAAAGTCCAAAGGAGAATGAGGTCTGGTTGCGGGTCGCGCACCCGGAAGATGCGGACGCGATCGCGCGGCTGGTGAACCAGGCTTTCCAGGTTGAGCGGTTCTTTATCGAGGGAGACCGCACCAACCCGGGAGCGGTGCGCGAGTTGCTGGGGAAGGGCAAGTTTCTGGTGGCGGAGCAGGCGGGCGCGCTGGCCGGTTGCGTATATCTGGAGCCACGCGGCGATCGCTGCTATCTCGGACTGCTGTCGGTGGATCCGGAACGGCAACGTTCGGGGTTGGGCCGGCTCCTGATGGGCGCCGCGGAAGAAGATTGCCGCGCGGCCGGGGCTCGTGGCATTGATCTGCAGATCGTGAGCCTGCGCGCGGAACTGCCCGGATACTACCGGCAGTTGGGATACGAGATCATCGGCACCGCGCCGTTTCCCGAGCATGCTCAGCCCAAGCAGCCGTGCTACTTCATCAAGATGTCGAAGGAATTGGGGTGAGAAGCACAACCCAGGGGATGCGGGGATTCCAGGTACCGGTTGGTTGCGCCCGCCGGAGCGGGTTCTGCATTCTGACCCTTGACCGTTGAAAGGCAATCTCTAAAACACATCGGCCCGGGTTTGGCCCCGGGCCGAACAAAATCGATCGCCGCCCTTCGCAACGGCGGGGCAGGCGAGGCGCTCTCCTGGTGCCTATCTCACGGCCAGCGCTTGGCGGTGTCTTCCCATCCAGCAGCACGGGCCGGTTGCGGAGCCGTGTTTACGGCCGGCTGCGGGATGCGAATCGGTTGCTGTACTGGAGTGGCAGCGGTCAGGGCGGGCTTGTTGTTGGTGGCTTCGATGGCGACCGGCTCCTGGCCGTCCGACAGCAGGGGCGCGGCCACCCGCAGCGCCTCGACTTCCTTTTCCAGCCGGGCCAGTTCGAGCTCTTTCTGCCTCAGAACTTCATAGACATTCTTCATGCTTGGGCACCTGTGCAAAACACCATTGAATTGAAGCGGTTGTCCGCACTTTATGCAGGTGGAAAGTTTTTGTCAAGAAGGAAGAAGGCAAGGGCAAGCAGTGCAGTTCTGGAGAGGCTGCAGCGGGCGTGAAATGTGGCCGGTCGCTGTCCTTCTGCTTGTTCTCTTACTTCTTCTATTACGCGAGCCGGGAAAGTGACCGCAACGGCGTGCCGGTTCCGTTTTGGGAAACCGGCGTCTCGCCTTTTCACTGATTCGCGGAATAGACTGGTGCCGAAATTTCCTGCGTAGGGGGAAACGGCATGAACATCGCAGCGGCATTGGCGCAGCGGGCCCGCTCGCTCATCTCGCCGGGGGCAACACTATTGTTCTTGATGGCTTGGCTCTCGGCGATCCCCGCCTTCAGCTTCGCGACACTACGCGCACAAACTGCCAGCCAGGGTCCGCCGCCGGCGGCCGCATCCGCTGGCGGCGTGGACGAGAAACTTCTGTTCGAAGGTAACGCCGACACCGAGACCTCGGAAGAGTTGCTAAGCGCGGATCGGCGGCGGTTTGCCTATCTCGTCCGGCGGAAGGGCAGCTCGTCCGTCGTGGTCGACGGGAAAGAAGGGCCGTCGTTTGACCAGGTGCGGTCGCTGGCATTCAGCCCCGACAGCCAGCACTTCGTTTACGTAGGCATAACCACGGCTAAGAAGTGGGTCGCTGTTCTCGACCACCAGCCCGGGCCCGCGTTCGAGCGGGTAGGAAACTTTGGGTGGTTTGTAGGGGGAGCATACGGGTTGTTGCTACCATACGAACGTCCGCCACATTTCAGCCCCGACAGCCGACGCCTCGCCTACCCCGCGCGGACCGCCGACAGGAAATGGGTCATGGTGATAGATGGCGAGGCCGGGCCACCCTTTGAGGACTTGAATTACCCCGACTTCAGTCCCGACAGCCGCCACGTGGCCTACGCCGCCAAGCGCGGCAAGAAATGGCGGATGGTTCTGGATGGACAGGAGATCGGCCCTGAATTCGACCGGAAAGATGGCGAGGACAATTTTGCCGTCTTCAGTCCCGACAGCCGCCACGTGGCCTACGCCGCCAAGCGCGGCAAGAAATGGCGGATGGTTCTGGATGGACAGGAGATCGGCCCTGAATTCGACCGGGAGGTGCGGCAGGTACGTTTCAGTCCGGACAGTCAGCGGATAGCGTACACGGGCATGCGATACGAGGACCGTGGCCCAATGGCGCTCATACTGGACGGGAAGCAAGTGGGGTTAGTTCCAGACCTCGGCTCGACGTGGGGCTTCACGCCGGATGGCCAATTTAGCTACGTGGCCTGCCGGCGGGAGCAATGCCAGCTGGTGCTGGACGACAAAGAGCAAGGACCGCCGTCCCGCTGCGAGGCGAACCGCGAGATCTTATCCAGCCCGGACCGCCGCCACTTTGCCTGCGCTGGGAAGCGAGGACATGAACGGGTGATCGTCCGCGATGGCCAGGAAAGCCACCCATGGGCCGCCATCATCACCAAGCCAGAGTTCAGTCCCGATAGCAAGCACCTCGCCTATCTGGCGACAGGTTCGGCGGAACTGGCACCGCAGATATCCTCACTCGTCGTGGCAAGCGACCCGGCAAAGCTCCTGCTGACCCTGCGCCTGCTGGATGACAAGGTGATTTACCCGCTGGCCAACATCACGCTCACGGAACGGAACAACAAGATGGAGTTGCTCAACCCGGACTTTTCCGTACCGCCCGTCCGGAGTTCGCTGAGTTTCACCCCTGACAGCCAAGGCCTGACGTACAGATTGCGGTATGAGTATGACCGGTTAGGGAAGTTCTGGGCAAGCAGCGGGTCCAGTGATTACACCATCGTAGAGCGGCCGGGACAGCCGGTCCTACTCATTCCGAACGAGGCAAAGGGTTTGTTGTTCAGCCCCGACGGCCGCCATATGGTGACCGAGGAGGGAGACTGCCTGGCCGGTTGGTTGTCGGAGAGATGCTCCGCGCAAGTGGTGATAGACGGCCGAAAGGGGAAAGTCTACGAACATGTGAAGAACGTGTCCTTCTCCCCGCAGGGCTCCCTGATCTACCTCGCACGCTCGGGGCGCAAGCTGTACCTGGTAACGCAGACGCTCCCCTGATACAGCTCCGCTTTTGCCGCTTCCGCGAAGAGGCGATAGCGCAGAGCAGCTCTTACTAGAATGGGGCGCATGAATCTTCACACCCCTGCTGTCTGTGCACCCGCCAAGAAAGGACCTTCGACTTCTTCTTCCCCTACGTGCAGGACCCCGCTCGACCGCGCTCGCGGATTCCTTCCCCATCACTGTTGCCGTCCGGCGATCTCCCAGTTGTGTTCTGCATCAAGCAGTGTTGCGGGATGCAACGAATTTCCCCTGGACATCTAAGGCATTGATTTGGAAGCCGGTTCCTACTTGATTCTCCGAGGGGGCCTGAAAACACGGCCAGAGCGCCGTTGCGATTCTCATCAATTCTGCGTTGCGTTTTTCCGCAAAATTTCTTCGCTGACGCACTCGGCACCACTGCATCCTGATGATTCTATGAAGGATCTGGGCGTGAGAGGGGAAGCTACGCGGGCGCATCGGGTTTCGGCATGGCGATTGCCTTTAGCAAGGGTGGCGAGCGGCCTTACGCGAGACGGCCCTCCAGCGAGGTGGTTTATGACAGTCATACTGGTCCTCTTAACCTTCGTAACTTTCTTACTGATCGATCACTTTCACAGCCGCAAACAGGTTGTCGTGCAGCCCGCGCTGCAGGTTGCCGGGCGGAAAGGCACGGCGCGAGTGGCGCCGAGTCTGGTGGGCGGATTCCAGGTTCCCGAAAAACTGCGCTATCACCCCGGCCACACCTGGGCCTTGAGCGAAAGCCCCAGCCTGGTGCGGGTGGGCATGGACGATTTTGCTTCCAAGCTGGCGGGCAAAGTGGAAAGCATCACGCTGCCGCAGCGCGGGCAATGGATTCGCCAGGGGCAGAAGGTGTGCACGATTCATCGCGATGGGGCGGCGGTGGACATGGTGTCGCCGATCGAAGGCAGCGTGGCGGACATCAACGAAGCCATCGGGCGCAATCCTGAGCTGGCCAACAAGGATCCGTACGGCGAAGGCTGGCTGATCACCGTGCAGTCGCCGGATGCCAAGACCAACTTCCGCAACCTGTTGAGCGGCGCGCTGGCGCGGTGGTGGACCGAAGAGTCAGCCAGCCGCCTGCAGAGGAAGATGCCGATGCTGGGCGCACTGGCGCAGGACGGCGGAGTGGCGATGGATAACGTGACCGCTCACATCCCGGACCAGGATTGGGCGGCGCTGGCGAAGGAATTCTTTCTGTCATAGGTTCTTGGGCTGGTAAGGCCACTCGCCAAGTGGGCCCCCGGCAGGCCGCTAGACCTGCCGGGGTTTCATTTGTTGCATCCCGCATAGTGTGGTGGCCGGCGGAGTATGTCTGCGCGCTGGCTTGGCAGTTTGCTCAGGAGTTCCCCGAATGTGCATCAAGTTGCAGCGTGGCGGCGGAAATCATCCCGATAAGTGCTTGTAAGTGGGGCGGAGTGCTGGCAGCGAACGTGCGTCCAGCAAAGTGCATAGCGCGGGTGTGTTGCGTGGTTACTTTTGTAACCAGGTCATGCAAGTCCTCCGGGTGGCCAAACGCCCGTGCCAGATGAGTCGATATGAGCAGCGGTGCAGTCCATGGGGGAATCTAGCCGAGTATGGGATGCCGACGCCAATCACGCACAGCAATGAATCTTCCCGTCAACCTCTGCGGGACAGACGCCAGGGGCCGCGCTTTCATTGAGCGGGTTCGCTCCAGCAACATCAGCCGAGACGGCGCGTTGCTGGAAGGGGTGCAGTGCCACCTGAACCCCGGGGATGTAGCGGTGTTAAGGTGCGAAGAGAATACAGGCCGGTTCCGCGTGGTCTGGAAGCAGGACGCGGAGAACGGAGAAGGGAAATGGCTGGGGCTGGCGCGGCTGGTTTCGCTCGCCCATACGGAAGATAGCGAGATCCCCATCGGTGAGCCTGATACCTACCAGCGTCCGCGGGTGCAGGTGCGCCGGGAGCACCCACGCTACAAGTGCGAGATTGCGTCCGAGCTTCGGCTGAAGGGCGAGCAGATCTCCATGTGGGTGACCGGCCTGAACTTGAGTGAAGGGGGCTGCACGGTGGAGACCGTGGTGGCGGTGCCGAGCATGAGCGAAGTGAAGATCGTCATGTGGCTGGATGACGTGAAGCTCTGGGCACAAGGCGTGGTAGTGACCAGCCAGTACGGTTTGGGCACAGGAATCAAGTTCACCAGCATGTCTCGACAGGATCGCGACCAATTGAAGGAGTACCTGGCGCGGACCGCAGGGGAAACCTCGGACCGGCGTGCGGAGGCCGGTGCGCGCTCGAACGGCGAGGCAGGGAAAGAGGTGCACTTCCGGCCGGGACTGGACAACGTGGGCCAACCGGAAACCCATGCAGAGTTCACCGTCTGCTCACCCATTATGCTGCCTGAGGGGGAGAAGATTCTCGGTTAGAATTCGAATCGACCTGCAGTTACAACCACCTTCCTGTGCGCTGCACCAGCTTCGGTTCTTCTGCTTAGTTCCAGCAATCGACTTCACCCCTTTGCCCCGCACACTGACCCAGCACGGCGGTCCCATCCTGGAGATGGGTGCTGTTGGGGACCCGATATTGGCGTTGCTTCAACACTCCGTAAACAAACTTTCACCAGTGCCTCCCGTAGATAGTGTGGTGAGCTGAGCGGGACGCCCGCCAGCTTGAGAAACGGACCGTGCCGATCGCCCATTTCCAACGAAGCCATCCGCGCAAGCGACTGTCCCATTGGGACTTATCTCTGTGACCGCTATCACACCTGCTTGTGCCACTGGTCACGGCTGGAAAACGCCCAGGGGCGGAGACTGGCACTAGAGGAAAACTGAGAGGTGCGGTCATGATGATGGCATACCGACTCGTCCGCCTGATCGAAACCCACTCCGACGATCTGGCCGCGGGTCTGCTGCAGCGCGTGCAGAATTCCGAGCTCACCCAGGGCTACCGCAGTGTGCCTCCCGAGGAACTGAAGCAGAGGGTTTACGAAATCTATCGCCACCTGGGAGACTGGCTGCTGGGCAAGACCGAATTCGACATCGAGGCGCGCTACCGGGAGATCGGTGTGCGGCGCGCGCAGCAGCGGGTACCGCTCAGCCAGCTCACCATGACGATCATCCTGACCAAAGAGAATCTGTGGGAGTTCCTCAAGAGGGAGTCGGTGCTGGATCGTCCGGTGGAGGTTTTCGGCGAGCTCGAACTGCTGCAATTGTTGGAACAGTTTTTTGACCATGCTATCTATTACGCAGCCGTGGGTTACGAGCGGGCGGTAGCCGCACGGGAAACGCCCGAGTTGATATCCAGGTCAGGTAAGTAAGGAGAGCAAGAGATGTCTTGGGAGATCGAATACAAGAAGAAGCTGAGGACGCCGGAGGAGGCGTTGCGCTGTGTGCGGTCAGGCATGCGGGTGTACATCCACCCGGGGTGCGCCGAACCGGAAGTGCTGGTCAAGGCGCTGATCCAGCGTGGGTCCGAGCTGGAAGACGTGGAAATCGTGCACCTGATGACCATGGGGGATGCGGGCTACATTGCGCCGGAGTTGGAAGACCACTTCCGCCACAACGCCATGTTCATTGGGGGCAACGTACGCAAGGCGGTGAACGACGGCCGCGCCGACTACACCCCGGTGTACCTGAGCGAAATCGAGCAATTATTTGAGAGCGGAGCCATGCCCCTGGATGTGGCTCTGATCCAGGTGTCGCCGCCGGATGCGCATGGGTTTTGCAGCTTCGGCGTGGGAGTGGACACAACCCTGACGGCCGCCAAGTGCGCGCACTACGTGGTGGCGCAGGTCAACGACCAGATGCCACGTACGTATGGCGACAGCTTCATTCACGTGAACAACATTCACGCTGTGGTCGAAACGTCGCGGCCGCTGTGCGAGTTGCCGAAGCCCGAGATCACCGACCTGCACGTGGCCATTGCGCGCAATGTGGCCGGGCTGATCGATGATGGTGCAGTGCTGCAGACAGGCATCGGCGGCATCCCTGACGCGGTGCTGCCTTTCCTGATGGACCGCAAAGACCTGGGCGTGCACACGGAGTTGATTTCCGACAGTGTGATTCCGCTGATCGAAGCTGGGGTGGTCAACGGTGCGCGCAAGAACTTCAAGCCGCGCAAGGTGATCGTGGGGTTTGTGCTGGGGTCGAAGCGCTTGTTTGACTTCGTGGATAACAACCCCATCTTCGAATTCCATCCTAACGCCTACACCAATGATCCCCTGCTGATTGCCCGCAATGACAACATGGTGGCGATTAATTCGGCGTTGCAGATCGACCTCACCGGCCAAGTTTGCTCCGACTCGATCGGCACGTATTTTTACAGCGGCATTGGTGGGCAGGTGGATTTCCTGCGTGGGTCTTCGCGCGCGAAGGGCGGCAAGCCGATCATTGCCCTGCCATCGACGGCCAAGAACGGCACCATCTCGCGCATTTCGCCCATGCTTGATCCTGGTGCCGGGGTGGTGACTTCCCGTGGGCTGATCCGCTACGTGGTGACCGAATACGGTGTGGCGTATCTGCACGGCAAGTGCATCCGGGAGCGGGCGAAGGCGCTGATCGAGATTGCGCATCCCAAGTTCCGCGAAGAGCTTTACGCATATTGTGAAAAGACCAAGTGGCTGCAGCGTCCGCACGCTGCAAAAACAGCGGTAGTGAGGTGAACATGGCAGGCCAAGCGCGCGGTAGGGTCACGATCGATGTAGAAGAGTGCAAAGGATGCGGGCTGTGCGTCGAGTCGTGCCCGCCCAAGTGCCTGGAACTGGCGCCAGAACTGAGCGCCTACGGTGTGCACCCGGCGCGTTACTCGGGACACGACTGCACGGGCTGCGGGATTTGCTTCTACTGCTGCCCGGAGCCGGGAGCCATCACCGTATACCGGGTGGCTCGGCCCCTGAAGCTGGTGACCAAGGCAGAAGGAGGCGACCATGCGACAGCTGTGTAAAGGCAACGTGGCTGTGATCAAGGGCGCCATCCTGGCCGGCTGTCGCGCCTATTACGGATATCCCATTACTCCCGCCAGCGAGATCGCCGAAGCTGCGGCCCTGTACATTCCGCAGGTCGGCGGAACCTTTCTGCAGGCGGAGAGCGAAGTCGCCGCCATCAACATGGTGTACGGCGCAGCTGCGGCCGGGGTCCGCGTCATGACCGCTTCCTCTGGCCCCGGCCTCAGCTTGATGCAAGAAGGAATCTCCTACCTGGCCGGTTCGGAGTTGCCCTGCGTGATTGTGGACGTGGTGCGGGGCGGGCCGGGACTGGGCAACATCGCACCCGAGCAGAGCGACTACTTCGCCATGGTGAAAGGCGGCGGGCACGGAAATTATCGCAACATCGTGCTGGCGCCGGCCTCGGTGCAGGAGATGGCCGATCTTACGGTGCTGGCGTTCGAGCTGTCCGACAAGTACCGCAACCCGGCGATTGTCATGGCCGATGGTTTCACCGGACAGATGATGGAGCCGCTGGACCTGGAGTATCGCGAGCCCACGCTCCCCGATAAACCCTGGGCGGTAAAAGGAACGCCGGAGACGCGTGCGAACCTGATCAATTCCATCTACCTGGAGCCGGACGAACTGGAAGAGCATCAGCGCGAGATGGAAGCCAAGTACATGCGGGCGCGGGTCGAGGTCCGGCACGAGCTGTATCAGACCGAAGATGCCGAGGTGCTGCTGGTGGGATTCGGCATCGTCTCCCGCGTGCTGCGTTCGGCGGTGGAAACTCTGCGCCAGGACGGCCTGAAGGCCGGCCTGTTCCGTCCCATCACCCTGTGGCCGTTCCCCTCGGAAGCCCTGAGGGAAGCGGCGGCGAAGGTGCAAAAGGTCATCGTGGTCGAGTTGAGCAACGGACAGATGGTGGAAGATGTCCGCCTGGCGCTGGATGGCAAGGTGCCGGTGGAATTCTACGGACGTGTGGGCGGCAACGTGCCGTCGGTCGAGGAACTGCATGCCCAGGTGATGGAGCGCATCGCCGCGCTGGTCTAGAGAGGGAAACGACAATGGCAGACGAGAGCAAGAACGCGGTGGTCGAGCCGGTGGTCAGCAACAACGGCTACGAACTGATTCATTCCAAGTCGCCGCTGTTTTATGACTTGTACGACCGCAAGTCGGAACTGAAGCACCAGACCCACTACTGTCCGGGCTGCGGACACGGCGTGGCCCACAAGCTGATTGCCGAGGCGCTGCAGGAACTGGGCGTGCAGGACAAGACCATCTTCGTGAGCCCGGTGGGCTGCTCGGTGTTTGCTTACTACTACTTCGATGTGGGCAACGTGCAGGTGCCGCACGGGCGCGCTCCGGCGTCCGCCACCGCTATCAAGCGCGCCTGTCCGGACAAGATTGTCATCTCCTACCAGGGGGACGGGGACTTGGCAGCGATTGGCACGGCGGAGATCATCCATGCCGCCAATCGCGGGGAAAAGATCACCGTCTTCTTTGTGAACAACGCCATCTACGGGATGACCGGCGGGCAAATGGCGCCAACGACGCTGGTGGGGCAGAAGAGCACGACTTCGCCCTGGGGACGCCGCCCAGTGAACGAGGGCTTCCCGTTGCACATGGCGGAGCTGATCTCGACGCTGGAAGCGCCGGTGTACGTCGAGCGGGTCGCGCTCTCGGACAACAAGAACATCATGAAAGCGCGGCGCGCGATCAAGAAGGCCCTGGAAAATCAGTGCAACGGAGCAGGCTTCTCGTTCGTAGAAATTCTCTCTCCCTGTCCGACCATCTGGGGCAAGGATCCGGTGGAGGCGCGGCGATGGGTGCTCGAGGCGATGGTGCCAATCTTCCCCTTGAATGTTTTCCGCGACCACAAGCCGGAGATGCCGGTGAACAATGCGCCGCCGCAACGTCCAGTGCCCGATGTGCTCGAGATCACGCCGGTCGAAGGGGCGCACGGCGCTGCTACAGGGATGCACGCGCATCACTTCAAGAATTTCACCATCAAGGTAGCGGGCTTCGGAGGTCAGGGAGTGCTGCTGCTCGGGCAACTCCTCACCGAGATGGGCATGCGCGAAGGCCTGGAGGTGAGCTGGCTGCCTTCGTACGGCCCGGAGATGCGCTCCGGGAGCGCACATTGCCATGTTTGCCTGTCCCAGGAGCGCATTGGCTCGCCGCTGATCTCGCATCCCGACGCGCTGATTGCCATGAACGAGATCTCCCTGCGCAAGTTTGCGCCCCAGGTGGCCCAGGGCGGGTTGATCCTCTATAACCGGGACACTCTACCCGATGATTTCGCTTTGCCGCCGGGCGTGCGTGCTATTTGTATCCCGGCTTCAGAGATGGCCGACAAACTGGGGTCCATGAAGACCACCAATATCGTGATGATGGGGGCGCTGCTGGAGGAGACAGAGTGCCTGTCTCCCGGGACCGCGATGGGCGTGATTGAAGACAAGGTCAAGAAGGTCGCCCTGCTCGAGACTAACCGCAAGGCGCTCGCCGCCGGGCGGGAGTTCATCGATCACCAGGTACGGATTGCGGTGACCCAGCCCGACGGCTTCGCGGAGTAGGGAAGGGGCTCACGCGAGGGGCACACCCTCGGGGATCGTTCCTATGCCCGCCCTCCGTGCAGTTTGACGGACGCGACCGCTGACGCCGCCTCGTACATCCAATGACCGTCTGCACCTCCGCCACAGCAGCTGGTCGCGGCTTTCCGCTGCTCCAGTCCATAAGCCACTAGCAGCTTGCCAGCGGGCACGATCTGGGGAATCGTCAGGTCCGCCAAGCCTGCTTCCAGTGCCATGCGGACGTAGTCGGTGAGCAAGCTGGCGCCGGCCACGCAGCCCACATAGGCGCTCACGTCTTGGGCGACCTTCTCGGGAAGTTCCTTCAGCAAGACCAGGTCGCTGATGGCGAACTGGCCACCCGGCTTCAGCACGCGTGCGATCTCACGGAACACCGCCGGCTTGTCCGGGCTGAGGTTGATGACGCAATTGCTGATCACCAGATCGATGGACCCGTCCTCCACCGGCAAGTTTTCAATCCGCCCTTTGCGGAATTCGACGCTGCTCGCCCCCAGGTCCTGCGCATTCTTGCGGGCTTGCGCCAGCATGTCATCGGTCATGTCCACGCCAATGACGCGGCCGTTTGGACCAACCTGCCGCCAGGCGAGAAACGCATCAAAGCCGGCGCCACTGCCGAGGTCAAGCACAGTCATGCCGGGTTGAATGGCAGCCAAGGCCAACGGATTGCCGCACCCCAGGCCAAGGTTGGCCTGCTGCGCGAGCGCGAGGTCTTCCTCGGAGTAGCCGATGGCCTTGGCCACTTCGCCGGGCGCGGTGCAGCCACAGCCAGACTGTTCGCCGCGCGCGATGGCTCCGTAGCGCTCCTTTACTACTTCTACGATGTCCGTTTCATGTGTGGGCATTAGGTTTTTCTCCTTGAGGCAAGTCGGTTTTTCGGTGCTACACGGCAGCTCACGCCCACGTCCGGCCATTCACCACCGAAGTCACAGCAGCCCTCCGGCCCGAGCGCATGGTTCAGCATGCGGATACCGGCCAACAGTTGCGGGCGAAAGCCGGCGGGAATTCCTTTGAGAATGGTTCGCGTGCGGTCGAGCATGAGTTGGTCGATACGGCCACGCACGGCGCGGCCGCGTTCGGTAATGGCCACCATGGCGGCGCGGCCGTCTTCGCCAGCGCCCCGCACCCGCTGAATCAGGCCGTGGGCCTCAAGCTTCTCCAGCACGCGGGTCATGGCACTTGGGGTGAGGCAACTTTCGCCGGCAAGCTCGGAAAGGCGAGCGCCTTGCTTGTCCACCAGAGTGCGCAGGATGCCGCACTGCCGCGGCGTCAGCCCTTCGCAGCAGACTTCGTCCGGGCCCACCCGGTTGAGGACGCGAGCCAAGCGCTCCAGCTCGACGGACCAAGTGGCAATCTGGGCGGCCTTTACCATACGCATAGGATAGGCAAATATAGTTGCATGTGTCAAGCAAATAAACTGGAAGCAACATTTCATCCCAGAGACGCAGAGCATGATTCTCACCCTCTGTTCAAAATCGGACAGTGACCGCGCGACCTTCCCCGGACAACGAACAGCAGGATCAGCTGCCGCGAACCATGAGGAGGCAGCGTGACCGCGCTCTTGGTGGGGAAAAGCGTCCGATTTCGGGCAGGCCGGGAAGTAGATTCGAACTTTGGAAGTTCAACCTTGCGCCAGGATATGAAAAGCTGGACTCGGCGGTCTCACTCGCCAGAGATAACCACGCGGACTGCCGGCTCACTGCGAATAAGAATGTGCAGAAAATTTACAAACGTTTCTCACCTTTCGTGAATCTTAACGTCTAAGTGAGCAAGAGTTTTCCGGCACAGGCCGGGTTGCCCCTCGCGCTTGGAACAGACGGACCGCGACTCGCGATTTCAGGTCCAGATCTGAGGGAACGAATCGGCGGAGCTTTACGTATTCCAGCGCAGGATGGGTTGTTTTCAGGGCGGGGTGGAGCAGCGGACACAGGCGCCGGCAAAGCTGCAAGGCTCCGGAGGATGGTCATGGAAAACGGGCGGAACGGTAACAATGGGAACGGGAACCTCAAGAACCTTCCGGGCAGTGGGGATCCACATGTCCAGGAGGTAGTGCGGGCTGCGCACGAAGAACTGCGGCAGCTCATGCGGCAACGGGCCGAGATCATGAAGCGCATCGGTACCGTCAAACAGACAATCGTGGGACTGGCCAACTTGTTCGGCGACGACGTGCTGACCGAGGAGTTGCTGGAGTTGGTGGATCGCAAGAGCGGTGGACGCCAGCCGGGATTTACCAAAGCGTGCCGGATGGTGCTGATGGAAGCCGACCGGCCGCTGGGGGCCCGCGAGGTTTGCGAGCAGATCCAGCAGAAGGTTCCGCCGGTACTGCTTCGGCACAAGGATCCGCTGGCCTCGGTGACGACGGTGCTCAACCGGTTAGTGGAGTATGGTGAGGCGCGCACCGTGCCGCGCGAGAACGGGCGCAGGGCGTGGCAGTGGGTGTCGGACCCGGCGAACACAGGGTTGGGCGCTACCCGAAGCGAGAACTTCACCGAGGCTTAACCAGGCAAGAGGACGAACGTCGGCCGCAGGCGGGATTTCGCTTGCGGCCACTTGGACTGCGCACGGTTTGCGGCTGCAGGTCAGGAGTGAGTGTGGAAGATGCCGGGTCAACCATGACCCGGCATTTCCGTTTGCAGAGAATCTCGGTTTGATCCCCCACGAGGCCAGGGGTGTTACGCCGGCGGCAGGAGCATTCCCTTCTCCAGATGACGCGTGACGTGAGCGTAGGAGGCTGCATGCGGGTCATGGGTCACCATCACCACCGTCTTGTGAGAATCCTCGTTTAGGCGCTTCAGGATGTCGAGCACCTCCGTCGCGGAATGACTGTCGAGGTCGCCGGTCGGCTCGTCAGCGAGCAGCAGAGTGGGATCGCTGACAATAGCGCGGGCGATGGCGACGCGCTGTTCCTGTCCGCCGGAGAGTTGCTTGGGCAGATGGTTGACGCGGTCCTCGAGGCCAACGAGTTTGAGGGCGGTCATGACGTGGTCGCGGCGCTGCTGCGCACTGAGCTTGGTCAACAGCAGTGGCAACTCCACATTCTCAAAGGCGGTGAGCACGGGAATCAGGTTGAATGTCTGGAAGACGTAGCCGATGTGCTCGTTGCGCCAGCGCGCCGACTGGCCATCGCTGAAGCGGAAGATGTTCTCGCCCAGCACCAGCAGGTCCCCCGAGGTCGGCCGGTCAATGGCGGCAATCATGTTGAGCAAGGTGGTCTTGCCCGAACCCGACGGACCCATCAGCGCGAGGAATTCCCCGGCGGCGATCTCGAGGGAAACTTCGTCGAGCGCTTTGACCTCAAAAGCATCGCGCTTGAAAACCTTGCTGACGTTGCGGGCCTGGACGACTTTAGTCTGGGTAGCCGTATGTGGAACGGTAGCAGTGCTCATGACTGTCCTTTGATCTTGATTTTGTCTCCATCTTTCAAATTGGGCGGACCGGAAATAATGACGTCCTCGCCGCCGGTCAGCCCCTCGACTAGATAGCCGTTACTACGGGTCGCATGAATTCGGACCTCCCGCATGATTGCCTTGCTGTCGTACACGATGAACACGACCTTCTTTCCCTCGTGGTCGCGCACCGCCGCGGTGGGCACCAGCACCCCCGAAGGCTGCGCAGTCGTGGCTTTGCTCCCCGCTTCGTTCGGCAGGAAATTCACCGTGGCGTTCATATCCGGACGCAAGTAGGAATCCGGGTTGAGGATTTGCACCTTGATCTGCACTGTCGCCTTCTGGCGGTCGGCCTCGGGCGAGATCTCTGCGATTTGACCGTCGTACTTGCGGTCGGGATAGGCGTCCGTGCTGACGATGCCCTTCTGGTGCGGGCTGAGCTTGCTGAAATCATCCTGCGCAATATCCAATTCCACCTGCAAGTCATTGAGATCGGCAAGCGCCACCACCGAACCCTGCGGGCCGCCCTCCGCCGAACTGGCAAATTGCGCGGTGATCAGCTCTCCCTTTTCCGCAGTGCGTTCCAGGATGGTGCCGCTCACCGGCGCCCGAATCACCGTGGCATCGAGTTGCGACTGCGCATAGGCCAACTGGCCCTCCGCCTGGAGCAGTGCGCCTTTGGCCCGCGCAATCTCTTCCGCACGGGGTCCGATCTTCATCAATTGATACGCCTGGGTCAGCGAGTTCACCCGCTGCTGGTCGGCATCAAACTTGGCGGTAGCATCGTCCAGCGATTGCTGCGATAAGACACCTTGCCGCACCAGGTCGCGGGTACGATCTAACGTGATCTTGTCATTGGCAAGAGTGGCACGAGCTTCGTCGAGGTTGTGTTGGGCCTGCTGAATTTCCTGAGGCCGCGAGCCGTTCTCCAGTTCCTGCAAATAGGCCTTGGCGTTTTCCGCCGCTCCCCTGGACTGCATGACTTGGGCGCGGAATTCGTCGTCTTCGAGACGCACCAGCACCTGGCCCTGCTTGACCTTGTCGCCCTTCTCCACCCCGATCCAGGCGACGCGCCCGGTGACCTTGGAGTTCACGTTGATCTTGTGATGCGCGACGATGTAACCACTGGCGGTGAGCACCGTGCCGGGCGTATCGGCGCTTTCCGCGGTGGCTCGCGCCACGGTCACTTCCGGCGCATCCGCTGCAAGCAGGCGGTAGGCAACAGCAATCACGCCCAGAAGCACCACCAGAGCGATGCCGCCGACAATGTATCGGCGGGCCCAGAGCGGCGGCTCCCCCTCGCCGTTGCCGCGTTGCGAGCGGTCGATGCGCAGGCTCTGCAGGTCTTGATGTTTGGTATCAATCGCCATGGTTCGTCTTCAGTCGTCCACAAACCGAATCAGTCGCGCAACGCTCCCACAATGTTCTGGCGGGCGGCGTGCCAGGCCGGCGCCAGGCCTCCGAACAGGCCCATGATCATGGCAAAAATGACCGCGGCCGTGACCACTCCCGGGGTCATGCGCAGGCTGAACACCGCTTCGCTGAAGGTGACCGGGTTCGATGTGCCCGTGGTCATACCGTTGAAGGGCAGCATCAGCACAATGCCGGCCAGCGCTCCCAGCAGCGACAGCAATAAGGATTCGAAGACAAATGAAGTCAGGATGCTGGGGCGCGAGAACCCGATAATACGCAGCGTGGCAATTTCGCGCGCCCGGTAGGCCACCGCCGCGTACATGGTGTTCATGGCGGCAAAGCAGGAACCGATCGCCATAATGATGGCCACCACCGTGCCCACAAACTTTATGGGGTTCCCCGACTTGGTCTGTTCCGCGTAGTAATCCGATTCCAGCATTCCGTTCAGCTTCAGCCTCTGGTCGTCACTGACGCGGTTCTTCAGGGCCACGGCGGTGGCCGGGTCGGTGGCCTGTATCAGCACGGAGGAATACTGGCTGCGATCGAGATCGGAAGCGATCTGGTTGATGTCGCCCCAGATCTCGGATTCATGCGCCGAACTGCCGCTGTCGAAGATGCCAACCACCGTCCAATTGCCTTTGCCGAAAAACACGGTATCGCCCAGATTCGTGTGGGCGAAGCGCTCGTGAATCGATTTGCTCACCACCACTTCGCGTTGTCCGGGAGTAAACCAGCGCCCGGAGATCAGCTTCACCTTAGGACGCATTTCCAGACCCACCGGCGCCAGGAACCGGATGGTGACGTTCACGTCGCCTGTCCCGTCTTTGCGCGGCAGCACGATGACCAGGATGTTTTCTCCGGAGATAAGAGGTTCGCCTTGACTGTTTTTGGCAATTCCAGGCAGGTCCTTGAGCACCTGCATGGCGTCGCGCGACACTCCTCCCGCGGCTAGTTCGGAGGTGGAACCTTTGCGCAGGACCAGGACAGTGCGGGCATCGCCTGTCGTCGCGAAGGCGTCGCGCAGTCCCGCCAGCAAAGCCATGATGAAGATGGCGATGGTGACGGTCAGCGCGATGCCCAATGCGGTCATCACGGTGGCGCCTTTGCGCAGTCGCAGGTTCCGGATGTTGTAGCTGATCGGTATCGCCATCGCACTCTCCTGCTAGCCGATGTGCCGCAATCCTTCCACGATATTCTGCCGTGAGGCGTGGTAGGCGGGCACGAACGAACTCACCAACCCCACCACCGCCGCCACCACCACCGCCACCAGCATAGTAGGCACGGTCACTCTCATGCCGTTCAGAAACAGGCCGGTCTGGGGCGAACGTGCCACGGCAGCAATCAAACCGGCCGCTGCCAGCGTCCCCAACAATCCTCCCACCAGTGCCACGGTCACCGACTCACCCACGAAGAGCCCGAGTATCTTGGCCTTGGTGAAGCCCAGCGTCTTGAGCACGGCCACCTCGCGGGTCCGCTCGCGGATGGACATGGCCATGGTGTTGGCCGACACCAGCAAGGTCGCAAACACCACCGCCAGGCAGATACTGAGGATGAAGGCCTTTACATTCCCCAGGGTCGCGATCCAGCTCAGCTGAAATGCGTGCTCGCTCTCTGTCTTCGTCGGACGCGGGGCGTTACGGAATTCCTCATCAATTTCCCTGGCGACTTTGGGCACGTCCTGTGGCGAATCGGCCAGCACCCCGTAGAACCCCACGAGGCCCTTGATCTGCGGATAGCCTTCGTCAATGTAGGTGTTGTTAAAGTACAGCGATTGGGTAGGCTGCGGCGCCGTGTACATTCCCCGGATGGTGAGTTCCAGGTTCACCGGGAAAATGGTTCCCTTGATGAACAAACGATCGCCGATCTTCCATCCATGTTGTTTGGCCAGATCGGCATCCACTACACACCCGGCGCGGTCATGCTGCCAGGCTCGCAGTTGGTCTGGCGGGATCTTGAATTCTGGGTACACCTCGAACAATTCCTCCGGATCGGTGCCGAACTGCGCGAAGAAATTCTCCGGTTTCGCGTCCTTGTACTGCCCGCCAAACCAGGTCTGATTGACCACATGCGTGACTCCCGGAAGCGAACGAATTTTCTCCCGGTAGGAATAGGGAAGGAAAAAGACCAGTGATACTTTGTGCCGCGTGATCAACCGTTGCGCCGATTCGGCGCTGCCCTCGGTCAGGTAGAACGCCCGCCAGATGGTCATCATCAGAGTCAGCAGCAGCAGGGAA
The DNA here is from genome assembly GCA_020073165.1 of Terriglobia bacterium. GTDB lineage: Bacteria > Acidobacteriota > Terriglobia > Terriglobales > Acidobacteriaceae > JAIQET01. The sequence continues at coordinate 105,395 of JAIQFP010000004.1, forward strand.
AACGCGATGCTCAGCACTGTCAGGGTCGTGCGCCGCTTGTTACGGAAGGCGTTCTTGCTCATGAAGCGAGTCAGGGTCATGTTCAGAACTCCGGGAAGAAAACGAATACTGGCCGACTTGCCCCAAAATTAGTATCAGGATAGACGATGGCCAACCACTCCACAACTGGCTTGCAAGGCTTGACAATTTGTTTACGTCTTGTCCGCGACCAGCTTCTTCATCGGCTGCCGACACTATCTCGCGCCCGTGCCGTCTCGCACCAGTGGAGATCGTCAACCGGCCTGGATGACAAATGTCACCTTCGCCGAAGAAAGCTTCCCATAGCTAGAAACGGATGGCGGCCCCGAAAAGTCACGGCTGATGGCCGGACTCCGGGTTTCGCGAGGCTCGACGGAGGAGGAGGGACGGAAAGGAGGCACCGCAAACTGCTGTGGCAAGACCCTTTGCGGGTTTTGCCCAATCGATGATCCGGGTACTTTCGTAATTCACGATGGTAGAACGGATCGGGCTATCCTACCTCTATCCCTTCCCCACAGGTCCAAGCCTGACGTCTTCCACAAGGGGACGTCCCCGTTCTTCGCCTGTGCGAGGGTAGGAAGAAATGCCTAACAGAATCGGCCGTTTCGACATACTCAGTGAAATCACCAATTCGTCGACCGGGTCGGTCTACAAAGCCTCCGATCCGGAAAGCGGACAAACGGTGGCGCTCAAGACCCTCAAGTTGGAGGCGTTCGGAGACCAGGCGGCGGCCCTGTTGCAGAGCGTGCTGGAGGAAGCCGAGACCACCAAGTCCCTGAACAGTCATAACATCGCCCTGGTGTACGGAGCCGGGGAGCTGGAGGGCTTGTTCTGCGCCGCGCTGGAGTACGTGCAGGGCAACAGCATCGCGACCATGCTGGCGCGGAAAGAAGGCTTCTCCATCTGGGACTTGCAGGACATCGCGCGCCAGACCTGCCAGGGTCTGGACCACGCCCATGCCAAAGCTGTATTCCATTACAGCCTGGAGCCGGCCAAGATCATGGTCCAGTGGGATGGCACGGTCAAGATGCTGGGTTTCGGAGTTTCCCTGATGAGCGCGCATGCGCAGCATGCTTCCGGCCAGCCGACCGAAGTTCTGCACTACATGTCTCCCGAGCAGTTGCGCGGGGAATCGCTGGATGCGCGCTCCAACCTGTTCAGCCTGGGTGCCGTCCTTTATGAGATGGTGACCGAGCGCAAGGCCTTCGAGGGCGCAGATGCGGACCAGGTGCGGCAGCAGATTCTGGAGCAGATGCCGACCGCTCCCATCCAGATCAACCGCAAGATCCATCCTGCCCTCAGTGAAGTGATCATGAAGGCGCTGGCCAAGGCGCCGCAAGAGCGGCATCAGTCGGGCCAGGAGTTGGTCAACGATCTGGAGCGGTGCAAGGAAAGCCCGACCAAGACCGCGGCCAAAGCCGCCCAACCGACGCAGGGGTTAAATCTGCCGCCGAAGCAAAAGCCGGCAGCCAGCGCTCCTCAGCCGGTAAAGCAGGCCCCAGTGGCTGCCGCACCTCCGAAGCCGGTTGCGGCCAGGCCGGAAGCGAAGAGTCTCTCCAAGCCGCCGGCCGCAGCGGCCAGAGCAACGCAGCCAGCACCACCCGCTGTCCAGCAAGCCCCGGCCGAGTTCCAGGTTGGAAATGAAACCGACACCCAGCCGACCGTTCCGGAGTGGAAGGCAGCCGCGGCTGCCGCCGGTTGGAGCGGTGCGGGCACCGGCCCATCACCCGAAACGCCAAGGCGGACACCCAAGCTCGACCCCACGGAACAATTCATCAGTTCCTGCGTGAAGGCCTCCGTGGATGCACTGGCCGGCGAGCAAAGCAAGATGTCGGCGGCGACGGCGGAGCCGGAAGTGGAGACTCCCAGCATCAAAGTCGATCCCATGATGGCTGAGCCCAACGAAGATGCCGGGTCCCATTCCCGCAGCTTCTCGGAAATTGACGAATTGCCGCCCCTAAAAGAGATCTACATCGCACCCCCATCGCCGCCTGCACCCGAGGTGTCGGCTGCGGTGCACGAGCCGGCCGTAACCATGTTCAGGGAGCCCGCTCCGGAGAAGCCCAGGATTCAGCCCAAGGAAGTGGCCAAGAAGGCGGTAGCGGAGATCAAGAAAACGCCGCCCAAACTTTTCGTGTACTCCGTGGCGGGGGCGATTGGATTTATTCTGCTCCTGATCGTCGCGATTGCCTTCCATATTCACAATGAGAATGCCGATGAGGACAGCGACCTAACCCAGTCTTCTCCGGCAGCGGTAGCAGCGACGACTCAGCCCAGTGGGCGCCGGTCAGCAGCTCCGGTGCAGGCGCCAGCAGCGCAGACTCCACCCCAGGGGCAGGCAGTAGAGCCAGAACCGGTCATGGAGCAGCCGGCTGAAGTTTCGGTCAAGCCCAAATACAACAACCGAAGGAAGCCAGCAAGAACGCCCGCGCCGGCGCCGGTGGCGGTTCCGGGACAGCTGACCGTGAACTCGACACCAGAAGGAGCGCAGTTTCACTTCGACGGCCACAACGACGCCAGTTGGGTCACACCGTACAATCTGACAGGATTGACGCCTGGCCAACACACGGTGACGGTGACCAAGCCGGGATACGCGTCGGAGACCCGCAATATCGAGGTGGCCTCGGGCAGCAAGTCTTTCCTGGTAGTGCAATTGGCGCCCCTGACGGCCTCGGTCTCCGTCGCCAGCGAACCTGCGGGGGCGGCCATCTTCCTGGATGGCAAAGACACCGGCCACGTGACCCCGGCCCAGATCTCAGTGAACAGGCCCGGCGAACACACCGTGCTTCTGAAGAAGATGGGTTATTTGGAGGAAACCGCCACTGCCAACCTGCAAGCAGGACAGGTTTTTCACTTCGCGCCGGCGTTGCGGGCATTGGGCTCCACGGACGATATCAAGACCGTGAGCAAGTTCAAGAAAGTGTTTGGGGGCGGCGACCCGGCAGGCATGGGCACGGTCAGCATCAAGACGCAGCCCAAGGGAGCCCAGATTGCCGTCAACCAGAGGATCATCGACAAGGTTTCGCCGGTGCAGTTTTACCTGAATCCCGGGACCTATGTGATCGATGTGACGATGTCGGGATTCAAGCCGCTGCGTCGCGTCATTAATGTCGACAAAGGCGGTAAGGTCGCATTGGACGAGACCCTGGAACGCTAGCCACGCCGGTTCGCACGGCCAGCCGAGGCCCGCTTCCGAGTTGGGAGCGGGCCATCTTCTTTCGCGAGTATTCGTTCCGTGATTTCCACACTGGTAAGGCTGAATTTACCGATGTTTAATCAAGCAGAAATAATTCCGCAATGTCGCTCCCTTATTGTTCTCTGAAACCGATTCTCCAGCGCTGAAGTCAACCCCGTACCTCGCCCATCTTTCCGGGTGTGCCACCCGCCCGGTGCAACTGGGACTTCCGTCATGGAGGATAGATGATGCTACGCAATCCACTCTCTGCAATGAATTCCAGACAAGCGATGGCCGCGCTGATGGTCCTGACCACAGCCCTGGCAACGACGGTTACGCCTGCCTATGCCGGCACGAGCGCTGCGCCTACAACTACGCCGATCAAGCACGTAGTGGTGATCTTCCAGGAGAACGTCTCCTTCGACCACTATTTCGGAACTTACCCAAATGCCGCCAATACTGCCGGCGAACCGAAATTTGTGGCGCATCCGGGCACACCCGGAGTGAATGGCTTCAGCACTGCCGTTGCGAACTACAATCTGAACCTGACCAATCCCTTCCGCCTGGACCGCTCGCAAAATTACACCTGCGATCAGGACCACGATTACATGCCAGAACAGCAGGGATACGATGCCGGCCTCCTCGACAAGTTTGTGCAATTTCTGGGAGTAGGCTCCGACGGCAGTTGCAACGACTATGGCCACGGTCCGTCGCTGGTGATGGGTTATTACGATGGCAACACCGTCACCGCGTTGTGGAACTACGCACAGTTTTTCGCGATGAGCGACAACTCCTACAACACGACCTATGGTCCGTCGACGCCGGGCGCGCTTAACTTGGTCTCGGGCAATACGTCGCCGTACGATCCTGCGCATACCATCGGCGATATTTCCAACGACGTCGCCGACACCAGCGTGATTGGCGACCCCGACCCGTACTATGACGATTGCGGCAGTCCCGAACAGCTGGCGGTCACCGGCACCAACATCGGCGATCTGCTCAACAATAAGGGCGTGACCTGGGGCTGGTTCGAAGGCGGATTCAAACCCACCACGCCCTGGAACGGCACCAACCCGGCCGTATGCGGCGCCACTACCAACAACCTCGGGGGCGTTCCTCAGAAGGACTACAGCGCCCACCATGAACCGTTCCAGTATTACGCGCAATCGGCGAACCCGCACCACCTGCCCCCGACCTCGACCAGCATGATCGGTCTCACCGACCAGGCCAACCATCAGTACGATCTGACCGACTTCTGGAACGCGGTGTACTCCGGGAATTTCCCCGCCGTCAGCTTCCTCAAGGCCAAGCGGTCGCAGGACGGTCACTCCGGATACTCTTCGCCGCTGGATGAGCAGATCTTCATGGTGAGCACCATCAACCAGTTGCAGACTTTGCCGGAGTGGAGCAGCACCCTCGTCGTGATTTCCTACGACGACTCCGACGGCTGGTACGACCACCAGATGGGGCCGATCGTGAAGCAGTCCATTACCAGCCAGGATGCGCTGACCGGTCCGGGGATGTGCGGAAGCATCAATAGCGATGGTATCGGCGGGCGTTGCGGTTACGGTCCGCGGCTGCCGCTGCTGGTGATCTCGCCCTACGCCAAGAAGAACCACGTGGACAGCACGCTGACGGACCAGAGCTCGATCCTGAGCTTTATCGAGAGCAACTGGTCCACGGGACAGATCGGCGGCGCTTCTTTCGACGCTCTAGCCGGACCCTTGACCAACATGCTCGACTTCACCACCAAGCGTACCGACAAACTGATTCTGGATCCGGTAACCGGAGAGCGGACGAAATAGTCCACGCTCCGGCTCTGGTTTTGGGACAAAGGCCGCGTGAGTCTGCCCGTCGTGGTAGAACTCAAGCGGCCTTTCCTGGTAGGGGAATTGTCCGGGGAAACCATGCGCGGCCGGCGCGAAATCACGTCACCACTATGGGTGACCGTCGTCACAGAAGGCTGATTTCAACTGGGATAAAAAAAGGCCACGGAGTGAGGACCTGTGGCCAAAAGCATTCTCAATCCATCGTATCCCGAGCTATGGCAAGCGCTGGACGGGCTGAAGTCGGTCCGCACATACGCCGAGGGAACTCCCGTGTTTCAGGTAGGAAGGCCCGCCGACGGCATCTATCTGGTTGAAAAGGGGGAGGTTCGGCTTACGATGCCGTCATCGCAGAAGGTCGAGCGCACGTTTGAAATCGCCGGCCCCGGAACCGTCCTAGGTTTGAGCGAGACCATGACCGGTGAGGCCCACAAGCTAAGCGCAGAGGCCGCCAGCCAAGCCCAGCTCGCCTACGTAGAGCGCGGGTCGTTGCTGGAATTCCTGCGGGAGCACCACCAGGTCTGCCTGCAGATCGTGCGCCTCTTGAGCGAGGACTTGCACGGGCTGTATCAGCGCTTTCAATGCATGAGTTCGGAAGAGAAGGCCCGCCGGAAAGCCAGCCCGGCCAGTGTGAATTGACCGGAGTCCGGCAGGGCACCAGAAGAAGAGCCGCCGAGATTGCCGGCGGCTCTTTACTTTGCCCAAAAGTGGAGCCTGATGCGGGCTGTTTAGTAGCGACGGAACGCAGACTGGTAACCGGTGCGATAGCCGTTGGCATACTGGGCCCGGTAGGCATCCTTGCTGCCGTATTCGCTGCGGTACCCATGGTCCTCGTCGTCATACTTGCCGCGGGGATTGGGGTTGTACGGCTTGTTTGTCGCCGTGTCCTCGCGCGCCACGGACGCTCCATCCTGGTAGCCGATGTTGTACCCGACATTACCGCGGCCCCACGAGCCGTACGGGTAGTGCCCGTCGTTGATGGGGCGGATGTCGTCACGGTCGCCATCGCCGTCACCCCACCCGCCACGGTTCACCGAGCGGTAGCCGGCCTGGAAGCCATTGCGGTAGCCGTCCCGATACGAGTTTTGAAACACCTGCACCGGTCCCATCCAGGATTGGTAGCCGCGTGTGGCCTGGCGCCAATCCGGAGTTTGATAGTCGTTGGGGTCCCGTTCCCGGCCTTCGTGCTGGCCTTGGCTGTAGCCGTCGCGATAACCATTCTGATATCCGTACTGTTCCGCCTGACCGTAGCCCCGTGAGTAATAGCGGCCATCATCGTCGGCGTCGCGCTGGGCGAGAGCCAAGCCGCTCAGCACCACTGTCACCGCCACTGCGAATGCTGCCATTCTCAATTGCCGCATCATGGTCTCCTCCCACCGGGTCCCTCCGATCCTCGCTGGAAGCCGGCCTTCGTTTCTGCTCGGCCTGTCTTCCGACGGTGTCCCGGTATCTGTATCGATGGGATGCGGCGGGATCGGGATTTTGCTGCTTGCAGCGAACGTAAAGAAATGTTGTTTAACCTGAAGCGAACCTTAAGCCTGGGAGCGGGCCATCTGCATTGTTTCCAGCACCGCCGGCGCACCGCCAATTTCCACGCGAGGTGTTAGACTTTCAGGTTTTCTTCATTGGGAGAGGCCCTCATGGAAATTCAAGGGGTAGGAATAGTGGGCGCAGGCACCATGGGTAACGGAATCGCCCACTTGTTTGCCCGCAGCGGATACCGGGTCGTGCTGTGCGATGTGGAGCAGCGCTTTCTGGATCGGGCACTGGACACCATCGGCAAGAACCTGGATCGTGAAGTTGCCAAGAACAAGATCACCGTGGACGACAAGACCGGAGCGTTGAAACGCATTGAGCCGGTGCTCGACCGCTCGAAACTTGCGGCTTGCGATTTCGTGGTGGAAGCAGCCACCGAGAAATTCGAGATCAAGGCGGAGATCTTGCGTGACCTCGACCGCCTCTGCCGGCCGGAGATTATCTTGGCGTCGAACACCTCATCGATCTCCATTACCAGGCTGGCAGCATTGACCAAGCGGCCTGACAAAGTGATTGGGATGCACTTCTTCAACCCGGTGCCGGTGATGAAGCTGGTGGAAGTGATCCGCGGGCTCGCGACCACCAACGAAACCTATCAGGCAGTGCGCGACCTGGCCGCCAAGCTGGACAAGACTCCGGTGGAGGTAAACGATGCCCCGGGCTTTGTCTCCAACCGGGTGCTCATGCCGCTGCTGAATGAAGCCATGTACGCGGTGATGGAAGGGGTGGCGACCGCCGAGGCGGTGGATGAAGTTTTCAAGCTGGGCATGGCGCATCCCATGGGGCCGCTGACCCTGGCGGATTTCATCGGCCTCGATGTCTGCCTCGATATTATGAGAGTGCTACAGGACGGGTTCGGCGATCCCAAATACCGGCCGTGCCCGCTGCTCATCAAGATGGTGGATGCGGGCTGGCTGGGACGCAAAAGCGGGAGAGGTTTCTACAAATACTAGGGATTGCGATCGCTGATTTTCGACAGACGCTTGAGAGGAACAACCCTGGGCCCTTGGTCCTCGCGAGAAACACCCGATGGCAGATACGCAGCAGAGCAAACGTGACGTTCTGATTTACCTTCTCGGTGCTCTGTTGGGCTTGGTTGCCGGATGCCTCGACGTGCAGATCGGCGACCTGCTGCTTACGGCGCTGTTCGTACTCGCATCTACCATGCTGCTGGGGGCGCTGCGGCCGCACAAGCCCTGGCGATGGATGCTTGTGGTCGCAGCCTTCGTTCCCATTCTGCAAATGCTTGCCTATCTCTTGCTGACAGAGAAGCCGTATCGGGCGCAGATTTACGAATCGTTCCTCGGGTTCCTCACGGGCACTGCGGGTGCTTATGCCGGGTCTGCGGGCAGACGGGCATTCGATGTAATTTTCGGGGGGAAGTGACGCTCAAAGGTCTCGCTTAACCAGATAGTTACTCCCGTTTCCACAGCGGTAAAAGGTATGCTGACGCGCATGGGTGTCTGTCTCTCGGTGCTGGCCAGCGGCAGCCGAGGCAATTGCGCGATCGTTCGCAGCTCAAAGACGCGGATTCTGGTGGATGCCGGAATCTCGTGCCGGGAAACCTTCAAACGCATGAAGGCTGCGGGCGATGATCCGCGCTCGATTTCTGCCATCCTCATTACTCACGAGCATTCCGACCATGTCTGTGGGCTGGCGGTGCTGGCTCGAAGGCTGAATGTACCGATCTTCATGACCGGGGCCACCCACCAGGCGTGGGCCAGGGCGATGCGTGATGCCGACGGCGAGCGTCCCCATCTGGACAAGCTGGAAGTGTTTTCTCCCGGGTCCAGGTTCCAGATCGGCGACATTGCGGTCACACCCTTCACTATTCCGCACGATGCCGCCGACCCGGTAGGCTTCACCTTTCGTGCGGAAGGCGTCAAGATTGGCTTTGCCACCGATCTCGGTTACCTTCCACCGAACGTGTGCGATCACCTGAGCGGCTGCGACGTGCTGGTGATCGAATCGAACCATGATCTGGAGATGCTGCGCGGAGGGCCTTATCCCTGGTCGGTCAAGCAACGGGTGATGAGCCGGGTGGGGCACCTTTCCAACGAGGCGCTCGCGGAATTCTTTGCCAAAGACTATGATGGAGGGGCAACATACGTGGTGCTGGCACACCTCTCCGAGCAGAACAACCATCCTGAACTGGCCCGGGGAGCGGCGGAGAAAGCCCTGGGTTCCCGCCAGACCTTGCTGCGCAACCGCGTGTTGCTGGCGGCGCAGTCTGAGCCGCTGCAAGCGATTCAACTCTAGTGCAGTATGAGTCAGTGCGTTGATCCGATCGTTGGTAAGATCCTGGCCGGCTGGCGCTACGACATTTCCGGCATCGCGCCCGAGATGCGTGGTGACTACGAAGATCACTTCACGGCCTGCGAGCACTGCCGCGCGCGGCAGCGGTTGCATCGCACCATTGACGTCTCCCTGATTGCTCTGGCCTCGGTTTCCGCAGGTGTGTTTCTGCTGGCGTTCGGTGTGATCCGCCATTTTGGCCCGCGCCATGCCTTCTGGCTTGAACTGGCCGCGCTGGCTGGCTTTGCGCTATCTGCCCTGATCTGGCTGATTGTGGCGGTGGCTACTCCTGCGCCCATGGCGGTGGTCGACGTCGCCAAACTGGGGGCACGCCACGTGCATGACCGGCTGCCGGCGGAAATCCGGGAGCGCCTGCCCGAGGAGTTGCGCCTGAAAATCACCGGGTCATAGCCCAATTGACCTGTCCGCCACTTCCCCAAAGTTTCAGGCGGTCGATTGTACCTGCGCTAAAATATCCCGAGCTTGACCGAATCGAGACGGTTCGGGAGCGCATCCTACTGACAAGCATGGGACGACTGCCCAAAGCGTTGGCGATGCTTCTGCTGGTCACGGTGGCGGCTGCCACGGTGCCCGTGCAAGCGTGGGCCACACCTGCGCTGCCGCACCAGGGGTTCGGTGGCTGTCACGAACAGGCTCCGCCAGCCCCCGCGCCGGTCCCCGCAGATTACAAGTGCTGCATGGCGGGACACGGTTCGGCCATTGTGCAGGAATCCGCTGCACCGCGCCCTGTGCAACTCCATGTCGCGTCGGCGTCTCACTTCTCACCGGCTTCGGCTCCTGTGGTGCGAGCAAACAGCTCGTGCACGCCACTGCCGCTTTCCGGTGGACCACCGGGCGGCACGCCTCTCCGCGTCTAGCTTCGATTCCTTCCCGCATAGCGTCCACTCCAGAGCCGGCCTTCGCCTGCTCGCGGAGTTCGTCGCATTTGGTTTCGTCATCGCGGTCGAGGTGAGGCTTGCATAAAGCAATCTTGTGTTTTCTCGTGGTCACTGTTCTGGCGCTTTCATCCCTGGCCCAGGACGGCGCCCACAACATGGACATGTCCGGTCAAAGCCAGTCTGGCTCAACCATGCCAGACATGGAGGATGCCGGCGCGAGCCACGCGCTCGCCGAGATTCTGCCTTCTCCCCATGCCGGCTCGGGCACCGGTTGGCAACCGGCGTCGGTGCCGGCGCGCCTGTGGATGACTTCGCGCGGTGGCTGGGACCTGATGGCTCACTGTGCCCTCTTCCTCACCTACAACCAGCAGGGTGGGCCGCGGGGCGAGGGCAAGGCTGAATCGGTGAACTACTTGATGCTGATGGAGCAGCACCGGCTGGGGACAGGGACGATTCTCTTTCGCGAGATGCTTTCCGCTGAGTCGCTGACCTCGCCGCATCCTGGCTTCCCGCTGCTATTCCAGACGGGAGAGACCTATCACAACCAGCCGCTCGTCGACCACCAGCATCCGCACAACGTGTTCGCGGAGCTGTCCATGCTCTACACCGTGCCAGTCAGCGAAAAAGTTTCCTGGCTGTTCTATGGCGGGCCGGCGGCCGAGCCGGCATTAGGGCCTGTGACCTATATTCATCGCGAATCCGCCGCGGAAGATCCCGCTGCCCCACTCAGTCACCACTTGCAGGATTCCACCCATACCAGTTTCGGCGTGGTGACGACCGGGTTCATCATTGATCGTTTCAAGATCGAGGCTTCGGCGTTCAACGGCCGGGAACCGGGCGAGCAGCGCTGGAAGATCCAGCTCGCCGCGCTCGATTCCTGGTCTTTCCGCGTCAGCGCTGCGCCCACGCGCAACTTGACGGCACAATACAGCTACGGGCGCCTGGAGCATCCCGAGGCGCTGGAGCCGGGCAGCGAACTTCGGCAGACGGCCTCGCTCGAGTACAACCGGCCGTTTGCGGAGGGGAACTGGGCTACTTCTGCCATCTGGGGACGCAAGCGCAAGCTGGCGAATGACAGCGTACAGAACAGCTATCTGCTGGAGTCCACGGTGAATTTCCGCCGCCGCAACTATGGCTACACGCGCCTGGAATTGGTGGACAAAGACGAACTGTTTCCGGACGCGATGACCCATCCTTCCTACCGCATTGGCGAGTACACCTTTGGCGGTGTGCGGGACCTGGTGCACAACCAGCACTGGCAGCTCGGCCTGGGCGCGGATGTGACGTTCTACTCCAAACCGGCGGTGCTCGATCCAATTTATGGCGACAGCCCGGTGTCGTTCCATGTGTTCCTGCGGGTGCGCCCGGGGCTAAGCGGGCACGGGCATTAACCGGGTTGACCCCGCGTCCCGAGGGATGGCGTCAGCCGCTATGGACATCCATGGAAATCTCGCGATGGCGTCATCCTTCGCGCGGGAGCGCGAAGGATCGGGCGCGCGCACCGTCCACACTCTCAAAGCCGCGACCACTGCTGCCCTGTTGCCGATCCCAACACCTCCGCAGATTCCCAGGCCATGAGCTATGCCTCTAGGGCACAATCTGCTCAATGGAAGCCTCTTTGAAGATGTTGCGCACGGTTCGCGTGGCAATGCTGGCTGCTCTTGTGTTCTACGTGTTCGTTGGGGAGCGCACGCCACATTCTGCGAAGTCCACTAACGTGGTTTTCTATTACCTGATCGCTTTTACGGCTGCGGCGATTATCGTCGGTACCGTCGTTATTCGTCGCACTGCGGTCTTGCGTGCCGAGCAAGCACTGTCCCAGAATCCACAGGATTTCGCATCACTCCGTCGCTGGCGGGCTGGTTATATCGTCATCTACGCGCTCTGTGAGGCGGTCGCCCTCTACGGATTTGTCCTGCGATTCATCGGCTTCTCCCTGTCCCAAGTGGCGCCGTTCTATGTCGCCGGGTTTGTCCTGCTCTTGTTCTTCAGCCCCCGTCCGCCATCAAACACGATAGGCTAAACTGATTTGAGCGGAGGCCTCGTGTCCATCAACGGCCCGGAAGAACTCGCCAGCATGCGCGCGGCCGGTGCGATCGTGCGCCGCGTCATCGAAGCCATGAAGCAGCAGGTGCGGCCCGGCGTAACTACCGCCGAGCTGGACGAAGTGGGAGCGCGGGTGATGCGGGAGCACGGCGCCCAGTCCGCTCCTGCTCTGGTCTATGGCTTTCCCGGCGCCAACTGCATCAGCCTCAATGACGAAGCCGTCCACGGGGTCCCGGGCAATCGCCAGGTTCACGAAGGCGATCTGGTCAAACTCGATGTCACGCTGGAGAAAGACGGTTTCATGGCCGACGCTGCGGAGACGGTCGCGGTGGGCGATGTCTCAGAGGAGAGCCAGCGGTTGCTTGCCTGTGCCGAGCAGGCTTTCCGCAAGGCCATGCTGGTGGCGCGCGCCGGCTTTCGCGTCTGCGAGATTGGCCGGGTGGTTGAGCGGGAGGTCCGGCGCAACGGCTTTTCCGTGATCCGCGATCTCGGCGGCCACGGCATTGGACGAACCATCCACGAAGAGCCGCGCGTCCCCAATTATGCCGATCCGGAGGCCAGCCAGATTCTGACCGAAGGCTTGGTCATCACGGTGGAGCCGATCATTGCTGCGGGGTCGGGGCGAGCGGTAGTGGCACGCGATGGCTGGACGGTGTGCACTGCCGACCACCGGCCTTCTGCTCATTACGAACACACCCTGGTGATTACCAAGGGCGAGCCGATTCTGCTTACGGCGGCATAAGACGGTCGGGAGAGTAGTCAGCAGTCGGTAGTCAGGAGTCAGGTCTCCTGCTGCAATCCTGACCCCTGACTTCCGATTCCTGACTCCCCATTATCCCGTTGACCCGCCGGTAGTTTCCGGGTAGATTTCTGGGGCAGCGGTTTCCCCCGCCCGCCAGAGGTCTCTTGCGCTCCAACCCTTCAAGGTGCGGCCATATCCATCGGCTCGTCGTGGCCCTGGTATTGAGCGCCCTACTGGCGCCGGCCGCGGCCGCCGCCGGCTCGGGTTTTGGACCACAGGCGCGCGTAGGCTTCACCGTGGGAGACCAGTGGGAGCCCACCATCGCCGCCGATGGCTACGGGCACGTGTACATTCTCTATCCGCAGTACGGCACTTTGCCCGGCTGTTCGTCCTGTCCGCTGCCCACCATGGTTCTGGTCACCAGCAGCGACAATGGGGTGACTTTTGAAGCGCCGCACCCCATCGCGCCCCCCAGTTCCGGCCAGTTCGATCCCCAGATCACGGTCGATCCGGTGGACCACCGCACGCTGTACGCGGCCTGGCTCGAGAACAACAAGCGCGACACGGTGGTAGCCAAGTCCGCCGACTTCGGGCAAAGCTGGTCGCTGGTGATCGCGGCGCGCAACGACGATACTGACAAACCTGTACTGGCGGTGCGGGGCGCCGACGTTTACGTCGCTTTCAGCAACGAACTGGAAATGCGGGTCGCAGCTTCGCACGATGGCGGAATCACCTTCACTTCTTATCAGATTGCCCGGCCGCTTCCCAGTTCGTCGCTGGCGGGGGGCGGCGCGGTCGACCCAGCCGGAAACGTTTACTTCGCCTGGTCGGCCTACCTGCGGTCCCGTCGCAAAGTCACGGTGCACCTCTATACCAGCCGGTCGACGGACGGGGGCAAGACGTGGAGCCCCACGCTGATGGACACATCTGCCGTTCCTCCCGATTGCACGGCGTACCGCTGCGGCTGGGCCTACCTGGGAGCCCAGATCTCGATGGCGTCGGATGCGGCTGGGACGTTGTATGCACTGTGGAACTCCGGGGAAGTGGACAGAGGGCCGGAGCGAATCTACTTCGCATCTTCGACCACGGCGGGTGCGACTTGGTCTCCGAAGGTGGATGTTTCGGCGGCGGCCTCCAGCGTGGAACATGCCTTCCCGGCGATTGCCGCCGGTGCCGCGGGTGACGTGCGTATTGCGTGGATGGACTCCCGCAACAGCCCGCACTGGAACACCTACTACCGCAGCTCCACCAACGGCGGTGCGACCTGGTCGGCAGAGTCGCGCATCTCCAGCCATGTGTCGGGCTACAACTACATTTACCGCGACGGCTTCGGTTTCCCCTTCGGCGACTACTTCGAGATGGACATCGACAGCCGCGGCCAGACGCAGACGGTTTGGGGTGAAGGGCTGAACTTCAAGAGTCCCGGCTCGATCTGGTACAGCAGCGGGCGATAGACAACCACTCAGCTATCGACATTCCGCCACACCGGGTTTCGTACCCTCCGAACCTTCCTGGCGAAATCCTGCTAACCAGCTCGGTCAAGATTCGTCCAAAGTCGCCAGTGCCGGGGTTTACCTGCGTTTCAAGGGCATGCTCCCTCTGGCGAGAAGGCCTCGATCGCGGATATTCCCCTGAACAACATTCACCACGGAGGTCATATGTTATCTCGTACTGTTACTGTCCTCGCTGTTCTACTTCCGCTTTTGCTCTTACCTGCGAATGCTGGCGGGGCGTCCGCCAGTGCCGCCGGGGAGTATTCCAACCACTTTGGCGCTCTGGGTGAACTGTCGGTCGCGGTGGCACAGGCCATGCCTCCTGACCAGTATGCGTTTCGCCCTCACCCCGAGTCTATGGACTTTGGCCAATTGATGTCGCACATCGCGACAACCAACTACCAATTCTGTGCTGGCCTGAAGGACTCTGATCCCCCTGCATTGCCTTCACCGACCGACAAAGACGGTGTGGTCAAGTTCCTGAGCGATTCCTTCGCCTATTGCTCCGCTGTGATCCCAAGCCTAACTGCCGAGCAACTCAACAAGACGCACAACTCTCCCGACGGACGGCTCCTCGGGCGAGAAATCCTGCTCGCCATGTACATTCACGTGGCGCACCACCGCGGTCAGGCTGAGATCTATCTCCGGGACAAGGGCATCAGGCCGCCGTCCTACAGGATTTGAGTCTTTTCCAAGAGGGCTGAATTCCGAACGAGGGCTGATTCCCGCCCCTTCCGAATTGCTCGATTTCGGCGTAGCATGGCCTTCCTCGCTTTCAGCCAAATGGAGGCGCCTGATGGAACTCATGGGGATCAACCTGTGGTCCGTACTGGTGGCCGCGGTCGCTACCATGGTCGTGGGCTTTGTGTGGTACTCACCGTTGCTGTTTGCTCGGCCCTGGACAGTTTTGATGGGCTACGACCCCAATGACAAGGCTAAGATGGACGAGATGCGCAAGGGCGCGGGCAAGAACTATGCCCTCGTGCTTGTCGCTAGCCTGGTGTCGGCTTTCGTCCTGGCGAAAGTCATCGACATCACGACCGTCAACTCAGCCGTGTACGGCATGAAGGTCGGGTTCGCCATGTGGCTGGGGTTCGTGACCACCGTGCAGTTGACAGGAGTGCTCTTTGCCAAGCAGCCGGCGAAGCTGTACCTGATCAACACCGGCTACCAGTTGGTGTGCTATCTGGCGATGGGAGCGATTCTCGCGGTGTGGCCACGATAGGGGCAGGACCGCAACCTACTCCATCAGCAGTCCGCCGGTCAGTTCCGCCAGCCGCTCGATGCGGTGCTCCACGCACCAGCGCTCCAGTTCGCCTACGATCTTCTCTGTCGCCACCGGGTCCCAGTAGCTGGCGGTGCCGATCTGTACCGCAGTCGCGCCAGCCAGCATGAACTCGATGATGTCCGACGCGGTTGAAATCCCTCCCATTCCGATAATCGGCACTTTCACCGCCTTGGCCGCGTCGTAGACCATGCGCAGCGCAATGGGCTTGATCGCCGGGCCCGACAGTCCTGCGGTGACGTTCGCAATCCGAGGTTTGCGGGTCTCGGGATCAATGGCCATCGCCACGAAGGTGTTCACCAGCGAGATAGCGTCGGCACCAGCCTCTTCGGCTACGCGCGCCATCTGGGCGATGCTGGTCACGTTGGGTGAGAGTTTCACGATCAGCGGCCGCTGCGAGGTACGCCGGGCGGTGGCGACCACTTCGTCGAGCAGCCGCGGATCAGAGCCAAACTGGATTCCACCTTGCGCCGTGTTCGGGCAGGAGACATTGAGTTCGTATCCCGCGATGCCCTCGCCTTCGTTGAGGATCTGGATAGTGCGCTCGTAATCCTCGCGGGTGTAGCCGTACACGTTGGCGAAAACGACGATGTTCTTCAGCTCCCGCAGTTTGGGCAGCTTTTCGTCGAGGAAGGCGCGGGCGCCGATGTTCTGCAGCCCGATGGCGTTGAGCATCCCGGCGGCAGTCTCATACAAGCGTGGCGGCGGATTGCCCGCCATCGGTTCTTTCGAGAGTCCCTTGACCACGAAGCCGCCCAGCCGGTCGAGGTGGACAACATCTTCGAACTCGACTCCGTAGCCGAAGGTGCCGCTGGCGGCGATCACCGGATTCTTGAGCTGAATGCCGGCAAAGCTGACGCTGAGGTCTGGACCGCGCGCGCCCGTGGACGGAGAGGCCGTCATTGCGAGCCTCCGTGCATCCCGGCCAGCGACACGGGCTTGATTTCGTCCGAGGGCGGAGGGCTGGGAGCCTTCCCATCCGGCGGACGCAAGGAATTTTCCGCGTGATGCACGGGGGTGAGAGCTTCGGTGAGGACCCTGCCGATGGCATGTGTGGGAGCGTTGATGCCCAGCAGAGATGCCAGAGTGACCGCCAGGTCCACCGGTTCCGCATGCGTTCGGTAGGCGCCGGGCTGGAAGGCAAGACCGTAGAAGGCCAGCGGCACGTGGGTATCGTAGGTGTAGGGGGAAGCGTGATCAGTGCCACTCGCGACTCCGACCGTAAACGGTGCGGGAACGCCCATCACGTACCAGCCTCCCAGCGGCGAGTAGCTGTGCTCGTACTTTCGTCCCTCTTCGGTATTGGGGACTTCTCCTTCCGCCAGATCGAAGCGGGTGTAGTAACCGCGCAATCCGATCTGCTTGAGCGCTTCGCCGACGGCGCGCTCAGCATCGGCTTCTTTCATCTTGATCGCGGCAAAGGCGTCCTGGCCGAGCCACACCAGCGGGTAGTCGAAGTCTTTCACGTATTCGGCGGGGTGGCCGGGAGAGAACTTGGCCGACAGCTGATTGTTCAATTGCCCGCGCATTTTGTCGGAAGAAAGGCCCGCTGCCGGGATGCGCAGCTTGGCCGCGGCGGAGGGCAGCGGTGCGATCCCATGGTCGGCTGACAAGGCGATCCAAACGTTGGCCAGCCCGACCTGACGGCCCAGGAAGTTGAAGAAGTCGGCCAGTTGCCGGTCGGTGGCCAGCGTCATGGACTGGACCTCGGACGAGTCGGGGCCGGCCTGGTGGCCGATGATATCGTTCGCCGACAGACCGACGACCAAAAGGTCCGTCACCGGGCCGTTTCCTAAGCGCTCGTAAGTGACCAGTTCGCGCGCAAACTCGAACGTGTAATCATTGGCGAAGGGCGTGGCCGCCACCAGTTCGTAGAATCCGGCCGGGGAGCCGTATTTAGAGTTCCGCGGCGTGGTGGTGCGCAACGCGTTTCCGTTGGCGTCCTTCCACTCCTTATTCAGATACTTCTCGGTGCGGTTGCTGTCGTTGAAATCCTGCGCCCACTTGGGAAGTTCACTGCGGTAGTAGGTGGAAGTCACCCACTTCCCGGTTTTGTAGTCCATCCAGTAAGCGCTGTCGCCCGCGAAGCCTGCGGGGAGAATCGCAGCCCGGTCCTTCAGGGCAACGCCAAATACCCGCGCCTTGCCTTGCGTGGCCAGCTTGAGTTCGTCACCGAGGGTGTCCGCAAGAAGGTTGTGAGGCGAGGCGCCGGGAGCATTGCTCGCCAAGCCGACCAGTTTGGTGCCATCGTCCTCGACCGACGTGACCATGCGCTTCCTGGTCGGATCCCACCATTCGTTGGCCAGGATGCCGTGTCCGTTGGAATACGCACCGGCGAACAGAGTCGCGTGGCCCGGCGCGGTGCGGGTATTGGCGTAGTCATAATTGCAGTCGGTAAAGTACGCGCCGTGATCGAGAAGCAGGCGGAACCCGCCCTCCCCAAACTGGTCGCGGTAGCGTTCCAGGTAGTCGCCACGGAGCTGGTCAATCACGATGACTACAATCAGCTTGGGATGCGCATTGTAGGCGGAGCCGAAGCTCAAAGTGGAAAGGCAGACGCCGACGAGCAATGCAATGGCCGCAGGGCGAAGGGGGGATCTCATCGCGAGGTTAGTTTACAGCCTACGATGTTTTGCGCCAACGCTGGACGCGCCACAATCCGCCGTTGTCATGCCCGGCTGGGAATCTAGAATGGGAGCAACCAGAACCACGCGGGGCGATGGGCCTCCGGAGGCAGCTTGAAGAATACCCGTACAACCTGGGCCCTGGCGTCGTATGCAGCCATTGTGTTGGCCTTCCGAGTAGGGCTGTCGCGCTCAACCATGGGTTTGAGCCTTGGTGCGAATTTGACTCCGGCGTTTGCCAGTTTCCTGCTGTTGCTGGCGCCGCTCTGGTTCTTCGGTTTCGGCATGGGGGCCCAGTTGCGGGATGCCCTGCGCTCCCACTGGCTGCGGATCTTCCTGCCGGCGCTGCTTGGGTTTCCGTACGTGGTCTTTGCCTTGCCTACCGGTAACTTTCATTGGCAGTTGGCCGTGACCATGTTCATGCTGCCGCCGGCGCTGGCGGCGTTTCTGGCACTTTCTGCTCTTCCGCCAAGGCTCTGCTGGCAGGATGGGGTAGTCCTGGCGGCATTGATAGCTACCTACATGTTACGAGTGCTTGCGAACGCCTGGCCGTACACGGGGCTGTCCAGTCTGCCCAAGCTGTACGTCGCCGATCTGGCGTTGTATCTCTACGTCGTGGTGCGCAGGCTGGAAGGTATCGGCTATTCGTTCATTCCGACTCGCGCAGCGCTTCTCGGCGGTCTGCGTGAATGGGTCTACTTTCTGCCGTTCGGCCTCGGCTTGGGAGCCGTGCTGAGTTTCATCCACTTCCATCCCCACATTCCCCCGGCCAAAGGTGTTGCCGCCGGCATGCTCATTACTTTCTTGCTGGTCGCGATTCCCGAGGAGATGTTCTTTCGCGGAATTCTGCAGAACCTGCTGGAAACCCGCTCCAGGCCGTGGATCGCACTGGTCATAGCCGCCGTGCTGTTTGGCCTGAGTCATTTCAACAAGGGTGCCAGCTTCAACTGGCGCTATGTGCTGTTGGCGGCGATTGCCGGAGTCTTCTACGGGCGGGCGTGGCGGGAGCAGCGGGAGTTGCTGGCCTCCATCATCACCCACACTGCCGTCGATGTGGTCTGGTCATTGTGGTTTCGATGATTAGGACAGATGACGGTAAACCAGCGTCGACCCCGGCTGCTGTTTCCCTGTTCAAGTCGGCATTTCCCCATTACAATGCAGGCGCAACTCCCAGTGTGGAGTGGCGTAGCCCTATGCGTCTCAAGCTCACAAGCCGGGCCCTCGGCGACGTGCTGGTGGTGCAGTGCGCAGGGCGCATTGTGGCTGGCTCCGAGACCGAGACGCTGCAACAGCGCCTGAAGCAAGCCATCCCGGAAACCCCCGACATCGTGTTAAGCCTTGACCAATTGGAGTTCATCGACAGCAGCGGTCTGGGCGCGCTGGTGCGCTTGGCCTGCAATGCGCGGGCCGTGGGTGGAGACATCAAGCTGTGCGCACTGCCGGCTCCGATCCTGAAGGTTCTGCGCATCACCAATCTGCATCGGGTGTTTGAGACCCACGACAGCGAATCGGATGCAGTGGCGGCATCCTACCAGCGGAACTCACATGCGGGAACAGCGGCGGCGGCGCGTAGTGCGAAGACGGTTCTGTGCGTAGAGGAATCTCCCGATCTGCTCGCTTATTTGTCGGAAGTCCTGCGGGGCGTGGGTTTGTGCCCGCTGACCGGGCGCAACCTGCCCGACGCCATCGTGCTGTGCAAGGCCACCAAGCCTGCGGCGGTGATCATCGGTCCCGGCGTGCCGACGTGCAGTGGCAAACCTGCCCGGGAGCGCCTGGCAGAAATCAATCCTGCGATTCCGATCCTTGCCCTGGATGAAGGTTTCTCGTCGATTGACGCCGGCGAAGCTGGAATGCACCTTTTGGAAAAGCTGCGCGGCGTGATATCAGAGGCCTAGGTGCCCCGGCGGCGATTGGGCCAGGGGCGTCAACTGCAGTAGAATTTCCACCCGCCATGTCTTTGGCGCCCGGCACCAAACTCGGCCCCTACGAAATCCAGTCGCCGCTGGGAGCCGGTGGTATGGGCGAGGTGTACCGGGCGCGTGACACGCGCCTGGAACGCACCGTTGCCATCAAGATTCTCCCTGCTCATCTCTCGGACAGCCCTGAAGCCAGACAGCGCTTCGAGCGCGAGGCGCGGGCCATTTCGTCCCTTAGCCATCCCAATATCTGCACCTTGTTCGACGTCGGCCAGCAGGAGGGCACGAGCTATCTGGTGATGGAGTGCCTGGAAGGGGAGACGCTGGCAGACCGGCTGCGCAAGGGGCCTCTGCCCCTTGGGCAGGTTCTGAAATACGGAATCGAAATCTGCGAAGGCCTGGAGAAGGCACATCGCAGCGGCGTGGTGCATCGCGACCTGAAGCCCGGCAACATCATGCTGACCAAGACCGGCGCGAAATTGATGGACTTCGGCCTGGCTAAGTCTGCATCCGCTGTCAATCCGCTTTCTTCGGGCCTGTCCGCCACCATGGCTGGCGATGCGGGACCGCTCACAGCGCGAGGAATGATCGTGGGGACATTTCAGTACATGTCTCCAGAGCAGGTGGAGGGTCGAGACGCGGATGCGCGGAGCGACATTTTCTCGCTCGGCGCCGTCCTCTACGAGATGATCGCGGGCAAACGGGCCTTTGAGGGGAAGACCGCTGCCAGCACGATTGCCGCAATCCTCGCAGCCGAGCCCCAACCGGTGTCCAGCATTCAGCCACTGACACCGTCAGCGCTCGATCAAATTATCCGGACATGCCTGGCTAAGGACCCGGATGAACGCTGGCAAAGCAGCGGCGATATCGCCCGACAGTTGCGATGGCTTTCTAAAGGTCCGCAGGGACCAACCCTCGCAGCCCCGATCGCAACCCGTCGTCGCGCCCTCTTTTGGGCCGGAATGGTTCTGCTGGCGGCAGTTGCAGCGTTCTTGCTCGGAAGTCGATGGGCCGAGGTTCCTTTGCCAACCACGCAATTTGAGGTGAACCCACCGGCAAACACGTACTTCAACTTTCGGGGACTGTCGGGACCTCCGGTTCCATCTCCGGACGGAAGCAAGATCGCGTTTGTTGCTTTTAACCAGGGAAAAACCGGGATTAAAGCCCTATGGTTACGCTCGCTGGACTCAAGCGAAGCCCGCCTACTTCCGGGAACGGAAGGGGCAATGTATCCCTTCTGGTCTCCCGATGGACGGTTCCTGGCATTCTTCGCAGCCGGAAAACTGAAAAAACTCGACCCGGCAGGTAGCAGCGCGATTCCGATATGCGACGTCGCCGAGGGCCGGGGTGGCGCCTGGTCTACTGACGGCGTCATTTTATTCGGCAACCGCACCGACAGCCTGTTCCGCGTGGCGGCGTCGGGTGGCAAGCCGGTCCAGCTCACCAAGCTTGACGAGGGACGCCACGAGACTAGCCACCGCTGGCCCCAGTTCTTCCCCGATCAAAAGCATTTCCTGTTTGTAGCTCAGTCTCCGGCGATTCCGGCTTCACACATGTTCGTCGCTGCCCTGGATGCTCCCCAGGCAGTGCCGCTGGAAGACGTGATTTCCAATGCAACGTATTCCAACCGCAACCTGGTGTACGTGCAGGACAACAGCTTGCTGGTGCGGCCCTTCGATGCCAGCCGCCTGCAGTTCACTGGCGAGCCCGTAGCTCTGGCCGAGCACATACAGAACGACCCACAATTCAACTACGCCGCCTTTTCGGTGTCGGACTCCACTCTGATCTACCAGACAGGGGCGGTGGTCGCGGGCACACGCCTGGTTTCTTACGACCGCAGCGGCAAATCAACTGTGCTCAGCGATGAGCAGGACCTGATTCAAACCGTGGTACTTTCCCCGAAAGGAAGACCAGTTGGCTGCTTCCCTGGGGATCGCCTCCGGGCAGCTTAACGACATCTGGATTTACGATCTCCGCAGGAACGCCAAGACCAAGCTCACATTCGACCAGCGCTCTTTTTCACCGGTGTGGTCTCCGGATGGGAGGCGGCTGGCTTTCGACCGGGTTAGCGCCGACAAGGATGAAATTGTTGTCAAAGACGTTTCTGGCAGCGGCGCAGCGGAGGTCTTGTTCCAGGCTGCCAGCCAGGGCGCGGCCGGCGGCCGGACGTCGACGCCGCAAAAATTGTACCCTCTGGCGTGGACGACGGACGGGAAGTATCTCATCTACCGAACCGATCATGGCGACATCAACGCACTCTCGCTGATCGGAGAACACAAGTCCTTCACCCTGCTGAACACCAAGGTCGCCTGGTCGGGGGCCGCCTTGTCTCCCGACGCCAAGTGGCTGGCCTATACCTCGACCGAGACAGGCATCCCGGAAGTCTACGTTGTTCCTTTTCGCACCGGGCCTGACGGAACACCCAACATTTCCGGCGGCAAGTGGCAGGTCTCCGAAGGCGGAGGAACCCAAGCCATGTGGCGCGGCGACGGCAAGGAGATGTTCATCTCCAACAGTTCCTTCAACACACTCATGTCGGTGCAGGTGAATGCGACTGCGGAGCGCTTCGACAGCGACAAGCCCCAATATCTCTTCGACCTTGACGCACACCCGGTCGGCAGCTTTTACGCGGTTACGCGAGACGGACAAGAGATTTACATGACGACTTACGGGCCGGGCAGCACGGCGCCGATCACGGTCACCACGAACTGGATGGAGATGCTTCGAAAATGAGCCTGGCGGCAGGAATCAAACTCGGCCCCTATGAAATCATCTCGCCGCTCGGCGCGGGCGGGATGGGGGAAGTGTATCGCGCCCGCGACACGCGGCTCGATCGCACGGTAGCGATCAAGATTCTTCCCTCGCATCTTTCTGACAATCCTGAGGCCCGGCAGCGCTTCGACCGCGAGGCGCGGGCGATTTCTTCGCTGAACCACCCCAACATCTGCACTCTCCATGACGTGGGGCACCAGGAGGGGACCGACTACCTGGTAATGGAGTTTCTAGAGGGGGAGACCCTGGCCGACCGGTTGGCGAAAGGGCCGTTGCCACCGGAGCAGGTGCTGAAGTACGGGATCGAAATCTGTGAAGGACTGGAGAAAGCGCACCGCAGCGGAGTGGTACACCGGGACTTGAAGCCCGGCAACGTCATGCTGACCAAGACCGGGGCCAAGCTGATGGATTTCGGACTGGCGAAGGCGGTGACGGCGGGGGCGCCACCGTCCTCGGGAATGACAGCAACGCTGATGTCGCCGGGAGGCAGTCATCCGCTGACGGCGCAGGGGACGGTAGTAGGGACGTTCCAGTACATGTCGCCGGAGCAGGTAGAAGGGAAAGAAGCGGATGTGCGGGGCGACATTTTTGCGCTGGGAGCGGTGCTGTACGAGATGGTGACAGGCAAACGGGCGTTCACGGGGAAGAGTCAGGCGAGCATTGTGGCAGCGATTCTGGCCTCGGAGCCACAGCCGATCTCGGCGGTGCAGCCGATGTCACCGCTCGCGCTGGACCGTGTGGTCAAGACCTGCCTGGCGAAAGATCCGGACGAACGGTTCCAGACCGTGCACGACCTGAAGCTGCAATTGAAGTGGATTGCGGAGGGCGGATCGCAAACCGGCGCGCCCGCACCGGTGGCGGTTCGCCGCCGGAACCGCGAGCGGCTGGCGTGGGCCGCAGTATTGGCGTTGATCGTGATCGCCGTGGTGCTGATGCGGATATGGGCGGGGCCGGAAGCTGCATCCAATGGTGCGATCCAGTCTTACCTGCCGGCTCCTGAGAACGCCACCTTCATTCTGTCGGATGACGACACCGCCGGGCCAGTGGTGATCTCGCCGAACGGAACCTACGTCGCGTTCGTGGCGATGGAGAAAGACGGGACAAAACGAGTCTGGGTGCGGGCGCTGAGCGAGTCGTCGGCCAAGGCCTTAACCGGCACTGAGGGGGGCACCTACCCGTTCTGGTCTCCGGACGAGAAGTGGGTGGGCTTCTTCGCCGACGGGAAGATGAAGAAAGCGCCGGTGAAGGGTGGGCCTGTCCTGGTGCTGGCGGATGCGCCGCGCGCCCGCGGTGGGAGCTGGGGCGAGAACGGAATGATTCTGTTCACGTCCACGACGCAATCGGGGGTGTCCGAAGTCGCGGCCACTGGGGGCACAGCGAAGGCGGTCACGCAACTGGAGCAAGGCGTGCACACCACGCACCGCTGGCCGGTCTGGCTGCCGGGAGACAAGAGGTTTTTGTACCTGGCGACGAACCACGAAAATCCCGCCGCCAGTGAGCGCAACGGCATCTACGTGGCTACGCCCGATGGACGGGAAAACCGTTTTCTCATGCCGGCTGATGCCAACGTGGTCGTCACCCCGGATTACCTGCTTTATACGCAGAATGGGACGGTGATGGCGCAGCCGTTCGACCCCCGCCGGGCCGAACTGAAAGGCGACGCCGTCCCGGTGGCGGAAAGCGCCATTCGCAACGCTGGTACCTGGCGGGCTGCATTCGACGCTTCACAAAACGGAATCCTGGTTTACCAGGCTGGCGCCAGTTCGCGCGGTTCGCAGTTGGTGTGGATGACGCCGGATGGCAAGCCGCCCACCCCATTCGGTGAGGCAGCTTGGCTCGGCGAAATGAGGATGTCGCCTGATGGACAGAAGCTGGCCGTCATTGTCGGGGACCCAACACATACCCTGTGGATCTACGACATCGCGCGTGGGCTGCGCACGCGCTTTACCTTTGAGGGCAACACCGACGCCACCCCAGTATGGTCGCCCGATGGGAAGCGCATCGCGTTTGCCCAGGCCCACGGAACCACGTTGGACATCTACGTGAAGGACGCGAGCGGTTCCGGGAAGCAGGAACTGCTTTTCTCGGACAATCATGACAAGCCGCTGGCGGACTGGTCGCCTGACGGCCAATACCTTTTGTATACCTCTAATCCCACCTCGCTAGCCTCTTCCATGTGGCTGCTGCCGCTTATCGGCGACCGCAAGCCGCGGCCATTCCTGCAGGGCGCGGGCCTGAGCTATATCCTCGCGGGTGCGTTCTCGCCAGACGGGAAGTGGGTGGCTTATGGATCGCGCGAGAGTGGCAGGTCCGAGGTCTACCTGACCAACTTCCCGCAGGCGACCGGGAAGTGGCAGGTTTCGACCGCCGGAGGAAGCCAACCGCACTGGGGGCACGGCGGCAAGACCCTGATGTACATGAGCATCGACCGCACCCTGATGGAAGCACCCATTGCCGTCAAGGGAGACGTGGTCGAGATTGGCGCGGTTCACCCCTACGCTAGAACCAACGCGCTCACGCTACGGTGGGGTGGTGCCTACGACCTTGCGCGGGACGGGCGCGTGCTGGTCAATAGCACATTGGGAGAAGACACACGGACCATCAATATGGTGGTGAACTGGACGGCGGGACTGAAGAGATGAGCCTGGCGAGTGGCAGCAAACTCGGGCCGTACGAGATCGTCGCGCCCCTCGGTGCGGGCGGCATGGGCGAGGTCTACCGAGCGCGGGACACCCGTTTGGAGCGCGACGTCGCCATCAAAGTTCTACCGGCCAACCTGTCCTCTGATCCCAGTCTGCGGCAGCGGTTGGATCGCGAAGCCAAGGCCGTTTCCAAGCTCTCTCATCCCCACATCTGCACGTTGCACGACATAGGACACCAGGATGGAGTGGATTTCCTGGTGATGGAGTTGGTGGAAGGCGAAACCCTGGAGCAGCGCCTGATCAAGGGCCCGCTGCCTCCGGATCAGACCGCGCGGGTTGCCGCCCAGATTGCCGACGCCTTGGCCAAGGCGCATAAGCAGGGCGTCACCCATCGTGACCTGAAGCCGGCGAACGTCATGCTGACCAGGGCAGGCGCCAAGCTGATGGATTTCGGGCTGGCGAAGCAGGCCGAGACCGCGCCGTTGGCGGCTGCGCTGACTGAGATGACCATGGAGCAGTCGAAGTTGACCGGCGAAGGGACGATCGTCGGCACTTTCCAATACATGGCGCCGGAGCAGTTGGAAGGGAAAGAGGCGGATGCGCGGACGGACATCTTCGCGCTGGGTGAACTGATATACGAGATGGCGACGGGCAAACCCGCATTCGCAGGCAAGAGCCGGGCAAGCCTGATCGCGTCGATTCTGACCAACGACCCGCCTCCGATTACCCAGTTGCAGCCGATGACGCCGGTGGCGCTCGAGCGCGTGGTAAGGAAGTGTCTGGCCAAGGATCCCGAAGAGCGCTGGCAAAGCGCGAGTGACCTGGCCAGCGAACTGAAATGGATTCTGGAAGGTGGATCGTCCGCATCCCTGCCGCTTCCAGGCACGAATGGAAAGCGACGCAACCGGGCCGCCTGGGTGAGCACGATCGTGGCCAGCTTGGCAGCTCTGGTTTTCGCGGCCCTGTATTTTTGGTCTCCGGGGCAACCGCCGCATCCCATTCGGACCTTCATTCCTCCGCCGGAGGACACCGCATTCATCTTCTTTGGCGATGCGGCTGGGCCGCTGGTGCTGTCGCCGGACGGAAGAAACATGGTTTTCCTAGCGTCGACCATCAACGGCACTCCCCGGCTTTACTTGCGGCCGCTCGATGCGCTTGAGGCGCACCCGCTTCCCGGTACCGAGAATGCTATGTTTCCGTTCTGGTCGCCGGATGGCCGCATGATCGGTTTTTTTGCCGACGGCAAGCTGAAGACCACTGATATTCAAGGCGGAGGCGCGATTCCGATTTGCGACGCCCCCAACAGCCGCGGTGGAAGCTGGGGGCCCGACGGGACCATCCTGTTCGCCCCAGAGTTTCGCAGCGTCCTGTATCGGGTGCCGGCTGGGGGTGGCACTCCGGTGCCGGTCACGAAGATGGATGACTCCAAACACACCTCGCATCGCTGGCCGTTCTTCTTGCCGGACGGCAAACACTTTCTTTATCTGGCAATCAATCACCAGAATCCGCAGGATGAGAACGACGCAATTTACTACGCGTCGTTGGACGGCAAGCAGAACCAACTTCTGTTGCACGCTTTCAGCAACGCGCAATATGCATCCGGACTTCTCTTGTACCTGCGGAATGGAGTGTTGGAAGCACAGTCGTTTGCGCCGGAAAGTGGCAAGTTGGCTGGGGACCCGCATCCAGTGGCCAGTGGTGTGACCGACGACAGTTCGACCTGGCGCGGCATTTTCACGGTCTCCTCCAACGGCATGCTGGCCTATTCCGGGGGCGCACAGTCACAATCCCAACTGGCCTGGTTCGACCGCTCCGGTAAGCAGTTGGGTACGGTGGGTGAGAAGGTTCCTGGACTCGGCGGTGGCACGATTCGTTTGTCCCCCACCGGTGACCGGGTTGCGTTTCCCATCCAGGGGAGCGTTACCGATATCTGGGTGATGGACGTCATCCGGGGGGTGCGTACCCGGCTGACCTTCGGACCTGTGGGAAACGGTAATCCAGCCTGGTCCCCGGATGGGAAATGGATCGCGTATGACACCATCTCCAAGCAAGGCAGCTTGATCAACCGCCGCCCGGCAGCGGGGGGAGGCGAAGAGGTCGTGCTTCCCGAAGAAAGCGGGCCGCGGAACCTGGCGGACTGGTCACGAGACGGCAAGTATCTGCTCTACCAGAAGGGTGCTTTGGGGACCCGGCAGGAGATCTGGGCCGCTTCCTTGTCTGGCGGCCAGCAACCCTTCCATGTGGTGCCGCCGGGGGCCTTCTATAGCAATTCTCCACGCTTCTCGCCGGACGGAAGGTGGGTGGCGTACCAGTCCAACGAGTCAGGTCGGGTCGAAATCTATATCGTTCCGTTTCGCGGTGGGCAAGGCAAGTGGCAGGTTTCCACCAGCGGCGGGGCGTTTCCGGTCTGGCGGGGCGACGGCAAGGAGATTTTTTACGTAAGCGCGGATGGCTTGCTCACCGCCGTGCCCATTGTCGCTACCCCTGATCAGATTCAACCGGGCAAACCACAACCGCTGTTCCGGGCGGCGGCCGATGCCTACGACATTTCGCCGGACGGGAAGAGATTTCTGCTGGACGTGGTGGGCGATCAAAACGTCAAGCCCGTCACCGTGGTGCTGAACTGGACGGCGGAACTCGGAAAATAGGCGTCGCCACCAACCGGTAGTTACTCCAGCACGCTGTCGTCCAGTTTTTTCTTTCCCCAGTCGGCGGCGGCCTGCACGAAGGCGATGACCAGAGGGTGCGGCTTGCTGGGCTTGGAAGAAAGCTGGGGCTGGAACAAGGTGGCGATGTAGAAACGATGCGTAGGCGACTCGATGGCGCGTATCTCGCCCTGCGCACCGCGCGCCACGATCGGAAAGCCTGCCTCCATTGCTGCCCATTCGTACTCAGGATTGACCTCAAAATTGCAGAAAAACTCCTCGGTGGCTATGTCCTTCCCGTAAAAGCTCTGCAGGTAGGAGCCCGGACGAAGGCGGATCTCGGGTATTGGGCCGGACAGCTTGGGAGCGCCCTTCTTGCGGTGCGGCACCTCGCAGGCGACTGGGTAGATGACGATGTTCTTTGACCCGGAATTGTTCTCCGCGGTGTCGGCATCCTTGATCCCCAGCACATTGCGCGCACACTCGATCAGCGCATACTGGAAGCCCCCACAAGTGGCCAGGAAGGGCCAGTCACGACGGCGGGCGAACTCGATGCCCTTCAACATGCCGTCCATGCTCTGGTAGGGGCTCCCCGGGGCCGCCCACAGCCCATCGAAGCTCTCCAGCACCTTCTGTGCGCCAGGTTCGGCCAGCGTAGGCGTGGACAGCCATTGCGATTCGATGGTGAGCTTCACCTTGGCGGCAGCGTGCTTGAGCGCGTCGTTGGTGGCGTGATGAGAGCGGAATTCATGGTTGAAGTCGCCCAGGATTCCGATGCGGACGGCGTCGCTCACGGTGCCATTCTACTGGACGGGATGTGTGGCTCGTGAGGCACGGGTGTGCTATGCGGTGACGAGCTTGGTGCGGGCATGTTGGTACCGCGCCCTGGGAAGCCTGGTTGAGCCTTTTTCCTCTGTGCCTCCGCGCCTCTGCGGTGAATCCGGAGTTTACTGCGCCGCTGCCCCGAAAGCCATTTTGACATCGGTCCTATCCGCCTCCTCAACCTTGAACATGGGGCGCGGTTGCACGCTCATGAAGCTGGCCACGAACGTGTCCGGCATCTGCTGGATGCGAATGTTGAAGCTGTTGACCGAGTCGTTGTAAAACTCGCGGCGGTCGGCGATCTGGCTCTCCAGCTCGGTGATGCGTTTCTGGAGCTGCATGAAATTATTGTTGGCTTTTAGGTCGGGGTAATTCTCGGCCACGGCGAAGAAGCCGCGCAGCGCCGAGGTCATGCTCTGGTCCGCCTGCGCCTTCTGGTCCATGGTGACCGCCTGTTGATACTGGCTGCGCGCCTGGGTAATCTTCTGCAGGGTGTCGCGCTCGTAGTCCATGTAGCCTTTGCAAACGTCGAGCAGCTTAGGGAGTTCGTCGTGGCGCTGCTTGAGCATGATGTCAATGTTGGCCCAGGCTTTGTCGATGTCGTTCTTGAGCTCGATGATGCTGTTGTAAATGGTGACGAAATACCACAAGGCGCCTGCGATAGCGAATCCGAATGCCAGCAGAATTACGGTGTTCATGCGGTTTCTCCGTTACAGCCAACCGAAATACGCCGCCAGGATGTAAACACACAGCAGGGTGAGCGCGGGCCCGCCCCAGATCATGGCGGCAGATTTCCAGCCCAGCGATTGCACAACATCTTTCTGGCTGCGCCACGAGATGAAGAAAGCAGGATTGTGGGCCCCCTTCATCAGCGCCACCGAAGGGTGCAGATCGAATCCATCAGCCGACGGAGCGAGCGCGGCTGCTGCGCCGGCACTGCCCGAAGATGAAGCGGACGTACTGGTTACGTTCAAGGCGTGCGTAGAGGTAGCGGGACCAGCGACTCCCGCTGCCGCCCAGGCAGCCGGGCTGGTGATTCCGGCCTTGGTTAGGGCGTCTGCGACCTTGGCTTGCTGTGAGAGATCAGTGGCGCTGCCCGGTTTTGCGTTGTTGGTGAAGCGGAGAACCTCTTGCGGTACGCCGTTCTTCACGCTCTTCACAATCACGGTTCGATTGACCGTAACTCCGGGTGTGGACCCCAGGCCGCCCAGGAGTGTGCCCTCCACGACGTTTGGCACGTTGAGGCTAAACCTGAGCTGGTGCGTGGACTCGCTACGTACTGGAGTAGCACTTACCTCCAAGCCGGGGTTTTGCGCCAGCGTGCCCAGGATAAACAGCGCGTTCTTGGGCTTGATGCAGTACTCCTCGACCTTGAGCTTCCTATCGGTGGAAACACCGTGGCGGGAGAGAAAGGCGAAGACATTCGACGGCACGTCGGGACGGCTGGAGAAGAAGGAATTGCTGTACTCTTCGTGGAAGTCGCGATGGATGTCCATCTCCGCGCCTTGCGGATCGACCAGCACGCGCCCAGTGTTGTCATCCAGGTAGAAAGGCACGTGCAGGCCTTCGTCGGCCACCTTGACCCACTCGCTGTTCTTGCCCCTTTGCTGCCACTGCCACGCCATGCTGCGGTAGTAGTAGCAGGGCACCTGGGTGATGGGCGCCGTCATGGTGTAAGGGCCGGTCGCCAGCCCATTGAGTTCGACCAAGCCCATGGAGGCGCTGCGAATCTTGGAGGATGGCGTGTCCATGATCAGGCGCTTGCGTTGCAACAGGCGGAAGCCATGGTAGAAGAGGTACACGCCGACAGCGGCACCGATGGCAGGCCACATCAGGAACTCGCCGCTACTGGAACGGATGATTGCTACGCAAAGGGTCATCTTGGTCCACACCCCCGCCGTCACGCAGAGAGAGGGCGTCGGAGCGAGGGTAGCCGAGAGCGGGGTCGAGCGGCAGCAGAAAAGGTTGGGTCGGGCTTACTTCAGTAACTGCAAATCTGCAAGACGGGATGTTCCCAAAACGCGAACGACATACCACCGCGCGCCAGATCCTTCGCTTCGCTCAGGATGACGCCAGCTTTCCAAGGACGCGCCAGAAAACTATCGTGTCGCGACAGCGCGCTCCTTCAGAATTTCTTCGACGGCTGCGATGGCCGTCTCCAACTCTGCATCCGTGTTGTAGAAGTGTGGCGACATGCGCACCCCGGCCTTGGGTCGGTAATCCACCAGAATCTCGCGGGCGATGAGCTCGCGGCAGACGTCTTGCGCGTCGGGCATGTCGATGGAGACGGTTCCGCCACGCTTCTCCGGGTCGCGGGGCGTGTTCACGCGCCAGCCGTGCTTTTCGGCCAGAGCAATCAGCTGCGTGGTCTGGCGCTTTGATTTTTCGCGAATTCGCTCCACGCCAACCTCGGTGATGATCTTGAGCCCGGGAACCGCCGCTTCGAGCGATGGGATGTGGGAGGTGCCGTTCATGAAACGAAACGGCGGATCGGTGTAGCGGATCGGGCCAACTTCAAACCCGAAAGGATTCTGGTGCGCGAACCACCCAGTGAACTTGGGCTGGAGCTTTTTCCCCAGATCAGGACGCACGTAGAGATACGCTACTCCCGGCCCGCCGCACAGCCACTTGAGCACTCCCCCGCAGGCGAAATCGGTATTCAGTGCGGTGACGTCCACCGGCACCGTGCCCAGCGACTGGAAGGTGTCAAGGACCACGTGCGCGCCGACTTTGTGAGCTTTTTCGATGATCGCTTTGGCGTCATTGATGTACGCGCTGCGGAAAATCACATGCGACACCGGCACCAGCAGAGTTTGCTCGTCGATGGCGTCCAGCAGTCGCTGGGTGGGGACGGTGATGCCGTCGTCGGTCTTCACCATGTGGACGCGGGCGCCGTTGGCTTGCTGTGCCTCCCAGAAATACATGACCGAGGGGAAATTCATGTCGCTGTAAACAACCTTGTTGCGCTTGCCGGAGAAATCGAAGCACGATGCCACAACTTGCTGGCAGGTGGTCACATTCTGGTGTGTGGAGACCGAGCCTTTGGGTGCGTTCATCAGCGCGCCAATCTGGTCACCGACCTCGACAGCCAGCATCCACCATCTTTCTTCCCAGGCGCGCACGCCACGGGTGGCCCAGGTGTCGGCGTAGCCTTTCATGGCGTCGTATACGCCGCGGGGCATGGCGCCCAGCGAGTTGCTGATCAAGTAGGTGGTCCGGTCCAGGATGGGGAACTCGGAACGGTAGCGAAGCAGGTCGTCGATCATGAGGAACATTGTACTGCGATGCGAGCCAAATACCGGCTAGCCGGCAGCCCTGGCTCGGGCTGAATACAAGGTTAAGCGACTGGTCAGCCGGAGCAGGAGCGCGATCCCAAGGGGAACCGCCAACAGCCGCAGAGGCTTGACCGGGTGCCTAAGATAGGCCGCGAAAAAGATAAGGAACACGATGTACAGCGTGACCCCGTGAATGCCGGTGTAGAGGCGGGAGGCCCGTGGCGTGGCCGTCAGCCCGGCAGTGAGCACAGCGCCCGCGCCGATGAGCACCGTCGCGGTGACCTCAACCGGATTCTGTGTGACGCGCGCCCACTCGAATATCGTCAGCAGCAGGCCGACCGTGGCAAAGTGTACCAGGTGAGCAGAGACAAAGGCTTGGATGAGCCTCGTTTCTGGAGGCAGGGTACGCATGAAGCGCACCAGCCCAGGCGCGGCAAATCCTACAGTTAGCCAGATCAAGGAAAAGCGCGCCGTGTTGCGCGCGGCCGCGTGCGCCGCCGCCGCATTCCATCCGAAAACGGCATAAGTGGCAGCCGCCACCACGCAGTTGCCGGCCACGGCGATCCAGATCGGTGTGCGGCCACCCATGGGTTCCCCACCTCGCAAGACCTGCCAAATTATGTCATAGGGATGACCCGGAAGTCCGCTGCGCGGCTCCGGAGACCCATTGGGTCATGGCCTATCGGCCACTGCTCATCCCGACCGGGGACACCGCCCTCTGGACTCAGATTACCGGTTCCTTTGTAATCTGCCACCGCAGATTACTGCGTGGCATAGTCGTATCCGAATGGCCCTTTCCCCCCAACTGTATTCCCGAACGCGCGCTCCTCGGGTCAAGCTGGCCGGCTCGGTTTTGGCCCTGCTCCGGATGGAAAATTGCCGTCAGGTGCAAGCCCGGCTGCACCAGCTTTCCATCACCGGTGGGCTCTTGCACTTGCCCGAACCCCTGGAAGAGCAGGTCTCGGTGGAGATCATGTTTCACCTCGGCTCGACCACGGTGCGCGCTCGTGCCGAGACCATCTTCCCCATGTGGGCCACGCAGGGTTGCCTCCAGCCCTTCCGCTTCACCGAACTGCCAGACCACGACCGCGACAAACTGGACACCGACTTGCTACGGCTTCTGGGTAGACTGCCTTCAAGACACGGGCCAGCAGAGGTCTACGAAGCCCGGCGCCCACCCGCTGTACCCAGTGAGGTGGTTCTCTACTTCGACCGCCAGGAAGACGCGCTTCACTTAGCCCTGTCGTTGAGTTCGGTGATGTTCGGTGACAGGGTGCCCTGCACTCGCGAAGAGGCCGTCACACTGGCCCGCGAAATCAGCAAGGTAAGCCGTGTGACCACCAAGGGTGTTTTGCAGCCCGCGCACCTCTCAGACGAAGACCCGGCTCCTTACTTGCTGCAGCCGAACTAGAGCGCCCTCGGAGATGCACGGGTACGCGATGGAGGGGCGGCTCGCCAGGCGGCTTACTTTGCTTCGCCCTTTTCCTCCATCTGAGTGGCTAGGTAGTTTTCGATGCCGGTATCGCTGATGGCCTGCAGCTGCGACTCCAGGTAGAGCGAGTGCCGCTCCTCGTCCTCAATCATTTCCTCAAACAGTTCGCGGCTGCCGTTGTCGCCTTCCTTCACGCAGACCGCTACCGACGCGTTGTATTGCTTGACGGCATCGAGTTCGTCGGCGAGATCGGTGACGAGGTGCGCCTTGACGTCCTTGCCGATGCGGGGCGCGAGCCCGACCGCAACTTCTGGAGTGGCATCGAAAAAGATAATGCGCTCGATCAGGCCTTCGGCGTGGCGCATCTCCTCGATGGCGCGCCTCTTGGTCACAGCGCCCAACCCTTTGTACCCCCAGTTGTTGTGCATCTCGGACTGGACCATGTACTGCACGATAGCGGTCAACTCCGAACTCAACGCGGCGTTGAGTTCTTTGATGACTTTCGCATTTCCCTTCATGAAGTCCTCCCTGGCAAGAATGATGACGAAGAAGGATCAGGCTACTGAAAACAGGGATGGGGCGCAAGGGACGGGTTCGCGGCCGCGCCTTCTCAGGGCAGATCCCAGCCGAGTGAAAACTGCGTCTGTTACCAAGCCGGAACACGGACATCGGCATGGGTGAGGTGGTCTGCTATCCTCTTTTCACTGTTCGTCACAAGGAGCCATGCACAAACCAGTCGGATCGGCGCACGAGCAACAGGTATCCGCGCTGCGGACGGCGAAGAACCGGCTGGAGTATCTCACCCCCAACGACTGGTCACTCATCCTCGACAAGAGCAAACCGCAGACCTTCAAGAAGGGAGAACGGCTGGTTGAGCAGGGGAAGCAGACCCGGGCGCTATATCTGCTGGGCAGCGGGAAGGTCAACATCAGCGTTGCCGGAGTTCGCATAGCCCAGATCGGCCCGGGGGAGGTTTGCGGGGACATGGCATTTCTGGAGAACAGCGTTCCCAGCGCGACCGCGGTCGCGGACGAAGACGTCGAGGCCTATACCTTGGAGTGGTCGAGCCTGGAGAGTCTGTTTGAACTCTTTCCTCATCTGGCCTCGCGGTTCTACCGCTCCCTGGCGGTCAATCTGTCGCGCCGGCTGCGTGATCAGATTGGCGCCCAGCGCAGTGTAAAACAGACAGCGGTCCCGCAACGGGAACCGTCTGGCAAATAGCCGCTCGGCCAGGGGCGCCAGCCCGTCCAGGGTGCGCCGATGATTCCCGTCTTCAAAGTCTGCAAAGCCCGGGCATGCGGCAGGGAGCCGCTTTGACGAGAAGCAGCTCTCGGATGTCAGTTCTCGGTTCTCAGTTACGAAACGATGGCTGATGGCGTTTAGAAGGCGCTCCCCCCACCGCCGCCGAAGCCTCCTCCGGAGAAGCCCCCTCCACCACCGAAGCCCCCGCCGCCAAAGCCTGAGCCCGTCGAACTGGCGCGGGGGGCAGAAACGAAAACCTGGTGCATATCCGTGGCCATGCTGTGCATGGAGTTGGAGAAGAAGATCGGATTGAAGCCCATGGGGTAACCGGTGGGAGAAGCGTACCAGGTGGGCGGGTTCTGGATGATTCCGGCGAACTTCTGCGCCCAGGTGTGTTCGACGCCGAGGGCCATGGCGAAGGGAAGATACTTTTCAAACGTGTCAGGCGGCATGCGTTTGAGGCGGTCGGCGTCCACGCGGTTCATGAATTCCTGAAAGCCGAGGATGGCGACGCGGGTGCGCCCGCCTTTCACGGTGCGGGCTTTCATCTCGCGGGCAAACAGCCACCAGATGATGGCGGAAATGATGCCGGAGACAATGAGGGGGCCGGCCGAGCTGAAGACGTCTTTGTACCCGGTGAACTGGGCGATAGCGAAGGGCGCGATGATGAGGACGGCGGCGCCGATGCTGTAAGCGTTGGCGGACTCGGGATCGAGCAGGTACATGCCCTTGGAGCGAAGAGCGGACATGATGTCCCGGCGGATGACGGGAAGCGCGGTGTAGAAGTGGTTCTTGAGGCTGGAGAGACGGGTCTCGGAGCCTCCAGCAAAAACATTTTCAAGCATCACGCGCTCGTGGGGGGCGAGACCGGTCCACTGCTCGCGTGGTTTCAGCAGGTGGAAGATGTAGTCCTTGTGATGGAAGAGGAGGCCTTTGTCCTCGACCTCTTCGATCTTGATATAGCCGCGCACGGCCAGGTCCACCAGGGTACAGGTGATGTCGCGCGGGTCAATCCTGTCGTCGATGAGAGTGCCAGCCTCGGCGGGTGAGATGCCCGGTGGGGGCTCGTACATGGCGGCGACGGAGAGGCCAGGATCCGGATCGCGTCCTTTGTACCACCAAAAGACGAACATCACGCCGAAGGTGAGGAATGGCATGAACACGATAGGGTTGCTGCCCAGAAACCACATCGCTTTCGTGAAGGCGCTGGGCTCTTTGAGTATCCCTTTGGGGATGAAGATATCGATGGTGAGTCCGCCGCGCATGGGCAGCGGGTTGGTGGTCTCGAACGAAACATCCGAACCTTTGACATCGGCAGTGGCCTCGCGTCCGGTAGAGCCGTAGACCCCGGTGAAAGCCTGGGCGCGCAGCGATCCGGCGGAGGCGCTGGGCAGTTGGACGAGGGCAGAGACGTGATCAATGGGAACGGGCCAGTCATTGCCGGTGACGTTCCAGTAGAACTCGTCGTGGTCTTCGAAGTAGCGGACGGCGTTGCGGAGCGTGTAGTTGATCTCGACGGTGCGGGTGGTGTCAACCGCGTCGGGAATCAGAATCTTGAGGTCGCGGTAGCCATTGGAAGTGCCGGATTCGTAGTCCAGTCTCCGGCCGTTGCCATCGGTGACGCCTGTGACAGCGAGGTAGAGGGTGTAGTTGGTGCCGCGGGGACCGGGATACTCAACCGGAATGGTGCGATGGATTCCGTGCCACTCTCCAATGAACACCAGGGTGAGACGCTCGTGTACAGCGGTGGAACCATCAGCGCTGACGGTGATGGTGTCGGTGAACTCGGCGATGCGCCAGGAGCGAGCCGCGGCGGGCAGGGATGCGCAGAACGCGAAGATTGCAGCAAACAGGAAATATCTGCCGAACCGCGGTCGGCTGGACGGGCGTGGGGCCCCGTCCCCACACGAGTCTTGCCGGCGTGGAGTGTAATTCATCTTCTAGAACTTCACGGCGACCGGCTCGCGGTCGGCAGCGGCGACTTCGAAGAACTGGCGTTGCTGGAAACCGAACATGCCGGCGATCAGATTGGTCGGGAAAGATTGAATCTTGGTATTCAGATCGCGCACGACGGCGTTGTAGTAACGGCGGGCGTTCTGAATGGTGTCTTCGGTTTGGCTCAGCGAACCCTGCAGCTGGGTGAATTCCTCGGATGCCTTGAGTTCTGGATAATTCTCCGCCACCGCGAACAGGCTCTTCAACGCGCCAGTGAGTTGGTTCTCAGCGGCGGCTTTGTCGCCCGGCGTCGTGGCTTGCATGGCCATCGAGCGGAACTTGGCGATGTTCTCGAACGTCCCTTTTTCGTGAGCGGCGTATCCTTTGACGGTTTCAACCAGGTTGGGGATGAGGTCGTGGCGGCGCTTGAGTTGCACGTCGATGTCGGACCAGGAGTTGTCGCAGCGCACGCGCAACTGCACCAGGCTGTTGTA
This sequence comes from Terriglobia bacterium, assembly GCA_020073165.1. Lineage (GTDB taxonomy): Bacteria > Acidobacteriota > Terriglobia > Terriglobales > Acidobacteriaceae > JAIQET01. The sequence goes on from JAIQFP010000004.1 coordinate 142,509, forward strand.
CATGCCGATCAGCAGGAAGGCGATGAGGATAAGGACGCCCAGGAAAATCCAGGCCATTGCGTTTCTCCCTCGCTTGCAAAGTGGAATCAAGGGGACGGTATCACAGGGGGAAAGCGGGTGCAAACGCCGGGCACGGGGGTGGTCTGGGCTCTGGCCCCCGAGGCCTCAGGTCTTTAGTAAGCTTTCTGAGCACCACGAGCGAGCCCAGTGACATCGTAGAATGCAGGTAAGGCTTATGACGACTTGCCATGCACGGTCTCTCCGCTGGTTCATGGTCTTGATGCCGTTCCTGCTGGTCGGGGCAGCGGGGGCGCAGTCGTGTGCGACCGCGAGCGACATGGAGGATGCAACCCGGGTGGGACTGCTGACTACGGCCCAGCGTTATTTCGACATGGCGGCGCGGGGCGACTCTGGTGCGCTCAAGCAAAACGCGATTGCCAGTGTGGCTGCGGATTTCTCAGGCATTGAGACGGCGGTCAAGGACCACCAGGCGATCCTGGCCGGGGCGCAAGCGGCGCCGCGGCCGCCTTTCCTGCTGAAGCAGGATAGTACCGAGCCTCTGGAACGAGCGGAGTTCTTGTGTGGTGTATTTGGCAAGAGCGGTCAGACTGCCAACAGCGCCGTATTCGTCATTCCCAACCTGCCGCCGGGAAATTATGCAGTGGACACGCTCGATGTCGGCGGAGCGAAGGGGACGTACACAGTTTCATTCGTACTGCAGCAGCAAGGAACCGATTGGAAACTGGGCGGACTCTATGTGAAGGAAACCCAGGCCGGGGGACACGATGGCAACTGGTACGCGGACCGGGCAGGGCAGTTCAAGGCCAAGGGACAGCTTCACAACGCCTGGCTATACAATTTAGAAGCGCGTGATCTTCTAGCGCCGGTGCCGTTCATGAGTACGCTGGCGACGGACAAGCTATACGACGAAATGCAGAGTTTGAATCTTACGGACCTGCCCACGAAAAGCAGTCCTGTAGATCTGGTGGCGGGTGGCAAGAGCTACAAGCTGACTGATATTTTTCTGCAAGCGGTAGAGCACGATCTGGACCTGGTGGTGAAATATCAGACGAGCAGCGTGGCCGACACCAAGCAGACGTTTCAGGACAACATGGCGGTGATCAAAGGGGTGGTGGCGAGATATCCCGAGTACCGTGATGGCTTTGATGGCGTGGTGGCGCGGGCGGTGGAGCCGTCGGGAAACGACTACGGCAGCTTGCTGCCGATGAAAGAGATTAAATAGTACCGAGTACCGAGCAGCCCACGTCTTAACAGGTTTCTACCCCTCGCCTTGCTCCTCCAGCGTGCAGTCCTTTGGATCTTTGTCGTCTCGGAGGCGGAGAAATACCGGGGCGCGGAGTTTGGGGCCCCCTTCAGAAGTTTCGTGGGTCCATTCGGAGAACCTGATCTCGGCTACCAGATCGGGTTTGACCCAATGCACCTTGCGCAGGGCGTCGACTTCGCCGTGGAAGGGGCTGCGTTTGGATTCGCGCGGATGGAACAACTCCCACATCTGCTTTAACGTTCTGTGATCGAATCCGCTACCCGCCTGGCCGACGTGAATCAGTTGACCTTTCTGGTCATAGAGTCCGAGCACGATGGAGCCAAAATACTCGCGGCTGCCTTCAGGATCGGTGTAGCCGCCGATGACGCAATCCACGGTGTGGGTAATTTTGATCTTGAGCCAGTCGTGGCTGCGCCGCTCCTCGTAAACGCTGGAGCGCCGTTTGGCGAGGATTCCCTCGAGTCCCTTTTCCCTGGCCGCCTCGAACAAAGTCATCCCCTGGGGGAAGTGATCGGAGTAGCGCACCAGCGGGTTGGGCACAATCAGTTTGGCGAGTATGGCTTTGCGGTCCTCGAGCGCAACCCGGCGCAGGTCGTATCCGTCGAGATAAAGCAGGTCGAACAGGTAGTAGACGATGGGGACGTCGGCACGCGGGGCGGTACGGCGGCCAGCACTGCGCAGGCCCGTGCGCTGCTGCATCAGGCTGAAGGAAGAGCGGCCCTCGTCGTCGAGCGCAACCACTTCTCCGTCGAGCACAGCGGTGCGGGCTTTGACAAATGTGGGGAGTTCCTGCAATTCAGGATACTGTCCCGTCAAATTGTTCTGGTTGCGGGAGACCAGGCGGGACTTGCCGCCCTCGATGAAAGCAACGGCGCGGTAACCATCCCATTTGATTTCGAAAAGCCACTCCGGATCGTCAAAAGGCTTTTCAACGGGTGTGGCTAGCATGGGGTGGATAGCGGCGGGCATGGCGGTCTTGCGGGCGCCTTCAAGTTTGGAAACCGAGGCCGGCGAAACCAAAACCGCAGAGGACGCCGAGGACGTTGCTTTCCCTCTTTGCCGGACGGCAGTGGTTTCTGCAGCCCGAGAAGGGCCAGCTGCGGTCTTTGGCTTCCTCTCCTTTGAAGACTCGGTGTCCTCCACAGCCTCGCCGGTTTTCATTCTTCGTTTTTTTTTGTCCAGCCGGGCCAACGTATCGGACAGCCAGGCAGCTTTCACTTTCCCCCGAGAGGCGGGGCGGCTGCTCTTCCATTCCGCCGAATCCTGGTCACCACCGATCTGGGTCATAGTGCGCTGGGTGAGGACAGAACTGTCGTACTGCTCGATGTCATAGCCTTCGACGACAGCGTCATCGTGTTTCTTGATCAGCAGCCACTCGTTGCCTTTGCTTCCCGGCCGCCGCGCCTTGATGTGCACCAGCGCGAAGTCGCCTTTTAGCCGCTTGCCCTGCAGACGAAATTTCAGGTCTCCCTTGGCCAGCATGGCGGCGGCTTCTTTCTCCGTACCGGGAACGTACTTGCCATTCACCGGAACCGGCGAGAGCGGCTGCCAGGTGCCGACGTCCCACACCATCACGCTGCCGGCGCCGTAATTGCCTTCGGGAATGGTGCCTTCAAAATCGAAGTAGGAGACGGGGTGATCTTCTACCTGCATGGCGAGGCGTTTGTCGGCGGGATCGAGCGAAGGACCCCTTGGAACAGCCCAGGACTTGAGCACACCTTCCATCTCCAGGCGGAAGTCATAGTGCAGGCGAGTGGCGCGGTGCTTCTGAACCACGAAGCGGTGAGCGGACTTCTTTTCGACTTTGGGCGGGGGCTCGGGGGTGTTCTCGAAGCGGCGATTGCGTTTGTATTCTTCCAGGGCCACGGCCACATTCTAGCTATGGAAGGCGCTAAGCGGAAAAACTTACGATTGATCGAAATTGGATAGCCCCGGCACGGGGCAGGGAACGCGCCGGGGCATCTCCGATCACGCTGCCCGGGAGACGGCGATGCGATGGGTAGTGGAAGTATCGACGGTGTAGTTGTTGATCTGGGGATCGCGCTTCAGCATGGGCCGGAGCATGTCCACGATGCGGTTGTAGTGCTCGCGATGGTAGCGCTCGGCATCTTCCTTGGTGTTCCAGAAGCTGACCGAAAGCACGCGCTCGGGCTCGGTTTCGGAAGTGAGGCCGATCAGGTCCACAAAGCCCGGCTGCTTCTGCAGGACTGGCAGCACGTCGTTGCGCAACTTGTTGGTGAGATCCTCCCTTTTTTCCGGTGTCACGTGGCATTCCACAATGCGGGTAAACATGGGGGAAACTCCTTTCGCATTTTTTCGGAAGGTGAAGGTTCCGGCCCGCCGGCAAACAGCTCGAAGCACAGCCAGACACGGCGGGGATGGATTGGTGACTGCTGTTGGTTTACTTGGAGACGATAATCCAAATTATATGGCTGGGAAGGGCAGGAGTTTTGCACAGAAGCGGAATTTGTTTAGAATCGCCGCGTGTGTTAGATCGCCTGCGAGGGAAGATGCGGCTGAGGTTGGCGCAAGGACTGGTTGTGCTGCTCGGGTTGGGGATGGGTTTGGCAGCGCCTGCGCAGACTGCTAAGGAAAGCCGTACGCCGACGCAGGCCAGCGACTCTGAAGTCAAGACTGCGAAGTTCAGCGACGCGGACGCGGCCCGGGTGCTCGATCGATTCCGGCAGGCGTTGGAGTCCTACAACCAGCGGGGGCTGCTGAAGCTATTTGATGCGGGAAAGATGCCCGACTACCCTGCATTCCGCGACCAGGTGCAACAGTTCTTCGACAAGTACGAGGCGTTCCAGGTGCAATACCGCATCACCCAGGTTTCGGACGAAGAGCACGTCGGGGTGGCGCTGGCGGATTTTCAGGTGGAAGCCACGCCCAACGAAGAGGCTTCTCCGAATGTGCGCCGGCAGGTACAACTACGGCTGGTGCTGGCCTGGGAGGAGAAGAAGTGGAAGATTGTGGATCTGGCGCCGCGTGGGTTGTTCAACTAGCCATCAGCCACGCGTACTTGATCCCTTCGGTTCGGCGAAATCAATGAAAAGAGAATATCCGGAAACGCCGCTGGTGGGAGTGGGTGCGATCATCATCGAAGACGGGCGCGTGGTGCTGGTGAAGCGTGGGCATCCGCCGCTCGCGGGCGAGTGGTCGATTCCAGGAGGCATGCTGGAAGTAGGAGAGATGCTGCGCACGGCTGCGGTGCGCGAGGCGCACGAAGAGACAGGACTCACGGTGGAGGCCACGGAATTGTTGGGCGTGTATGACCGGGTGCTGCGCGACAACGGGGGCCGGACTCTTTACCACTATGTGCTGATTGATTTCCTGTGCCGGCGCGTCGCAGGGAAACCGAAGGCCGCGGGCGACGCCATGGAGGCGCGCTGGTTCACCCGGGAAGAAGCTGGGAGGCTTGGGCTGGCAGACGACACGGCGGAGGTGGTGCGGAAGGGATTCGAAAGAGTCGAGCGGTGAGCGCCTGACAACTCCGTTCGATGGCGAATCCCTCGCCTTTACGCTCCCAGCGAGAGACGCAGCAAGCTGCGTCTCTACCGTATGGGGATGCGGCTCTACACTTTGCCGGTCGAGGTCTGCTGGCTGGCGACGCATTGCCACTGGCCGTTGGGCATCTTCACCCAGGTATCGGTCCAGCGTTCACGGCGGTCAACCTTGCTGCCGTCGCCGTCGACTCCTTTGCCCGCCCAAGCCCCGGTGGCGATGGCGATGTCGCCATAGACGGTAACTTTCACGTCACTGATGCCGTTCTGTTCCCAGGTTCCTCCCTTGAGGTCGGAAAGCAGCTTGGCTTTGCCGTAGGTCTGGCCATCGGCGTCGGTATTGACGAAGGTGTCCGCCAGCATGGGGGCGACCACAGAAGCCTTGCCGTCACGCTGAGCGACAGCCCACTGGTTCTCCAATTCGGTGATTGTTTTCTCGATGCTGCGGTTGTTGGTCTGTGCCGACGCCGGAAGGACGAGGATCGTGGATAGGGCGAAAAACAGCGCTACTGTAAAGAGTCGTTTCATGGAATCTCCTGGGAAGTTGGTAAAAGAGAACGGCCCGCGCACGGTTTAGGCGCGCGGGCCGCCGGTGGTACTGTTTGGGATTGACCAAGAGGTGGTCACTCTACGTGGCCTCTACGGCAACTCCGGGTCCCGGCGCGACCGACGCCGGGCGGATCGAATCCAAACTTACCGGTTAGTGTGCGGGCTGTAGCTTCCCTGCGCCGCAAGGGCGTCAGGAAAGCCCCGCTTAGAGCGACCGGCTCTAAGTCTCAGCCACCTCACCTGGTCTTTTGAAGCACCTACTACTACCATCTGAACTTGTCATCAGACCACCTCCTTTCCGGTGTAAAGCCACATTACCCGAAAACATACCCGCGGGCAAATAGCACGATAGTGGGTGCCGGAAATGTCAACAGCAGTCCGGCGTTATCGTCACGCGGCTCCACTGGGCGTCATCCCGAAGCCCGGCGCAGTTCAGCCGGGCGAGGGATCTGGCGTGGGCGGCAGGCCTGCCACGGCGCGCAAGGTCCTTCGCTACGCTCAGGATGACGCCATCGTAGTCACGGCAGCTTCTGGATAACCGCATCTACCAGATGCGGGTTGTTGAACTCTGTTTTTTCGCCCGCCTTCTTGCCGGCGACGGGTTGCAGACGAGCCGAAAGCGGCTTTCGCCATTTGTAGGCCAGCGTTGCCATGTCGCCGATGATGCGGGCAAGCTGGTCTTCGGTGACGTCGCCGGGCAGAGGGACGGTGTCGAGGCCGGTGCCGCAAACTGCCGAGTACGCGAGGAGTGAGTCGATGTTGAAAGCTCCCTCACTCCAGCGCCGGGCTAGAGTGCTGTCTTCGAGCACAGGAACCATCAAGCCGGAATAGCCAACTTGTTTCACGGGGACAGACTTCACCGCCCGGGTGATCATGGCCGCGGCAGTCATAGTGCCGCTCGACCCGAACTTGGCTCCGGTGAATTTTTCGATTGCATCTCCTATGGAAATTTCTCCGGCCGGCGCGGGGGTGGGATCGAGGCCGGCATAAGTCCAGCCGGAGCGTTTCTCGATCTCACGGGCAATCTGCTCGCATTCCACGTCATAACGGCTGAGTTCGGCAGCGAGCGCTTTCTCCGCAGCCTCGATGTTACTGGGATGCGCGGCGAGTGCTGACTGGACCACGTTGGCCGCTTCGAGTCCGACCGAGAACTGGTGGCCGGCCCCGGTGTGATAGGAACCGGGAAAGAACGGGCCATAAGGGCCGAGCATGGCGGTGGCCACGAAGCGAAAATTGCCGTCGCTGTGGGGAGTGTGCTCCGAGAGATACTTCATCACCGCGGCCGCTGCCCGGACCGCGGGCCAGCGAATGCCGTCCTCCTGGGCGACGATGACGCTGCTCTCAAGTTGGTCATTCTCCGCGAGGATGCGTGCGAGTTGGTCAGGGCGCGGCGGATCGGCCGGGTTGAGCATGGCAGGGCCGATGTTGGGAATGAAAGACTCGCGGGTGGCCAGCGCGTTCAGGGCGTGGAAGAACTGCGCGGATTCTGTTTCGCTGAGTCCCTGGATGATTTCCGAAAAAGGTTGAGTCGTGATGCGAATGGTTTGGACTTCGTATCCGCGCTGCTCGTAGGCACGCTTGGCATCGCGGAGCATGGTGAGCGCGTCGCCGATCTGCGCTTCGAAATGGGCGCTGTCGATGCGTACAAAGGCGGTGAGGGCGCGGACTTTGGGCTTGGCGGTCTGGGCGGGCAGAGGCAGCGAACAAAATGCGAGCACACAGCAGAGTGATACCAGTTTGCGGACGCCGAGCATGGGAATCTCCATATCAGGATCAGGCGGCAATTATAGAGTCACGAAGTCCGGCCAAATGCCGAAACGGACTACAATTACTCCGATGCGAGGCGCGTCTCGATGACCAAGCGCATGAATGCCGTGCTTTTTTTTGTTGCCACTGCCTGCATTGCAATGGCTGCGCAGAACGATGAACCCCTGCTGACTACAGTGAACATACCGAAATATCCACCTTTGGCTCGCGCAGCCCGTGTAGAAGGAGTAGTGAAATTAGCTTTTACCCTTCCCGCGAATGCCGGGAAACCAACGAATGTCGAGGTGCTATCTGGCCATCCAATGTTGAAAGGGCCAGCGGCTGACAACGTGAAAACTTGGATACTTGAAAACCGTTACGCGGTGGACCGCAGGTATGAAGCGACCTTCAGGTATCGGATATCAGAAGTAGAAGTTCCGGCCCCGACACGAGACAGGGTCACGTTTGACTCGTTTCACGACGTTGAGGTCGTGACTGACCTAGTGAAGGGAACGATTCAATATGAGTGTTCGGATGGGCCGTGTCCAGAGCAATAACTGGTGCAAAATCGCCATCTCACTAACAACCGCAATTACTCTAACGCGAAGTGTCGCCGACCCTCACCGGTTGCCCAGCGTCGCAATCTCTCCCAGCCCAAGCAGGCTGGCGTCGGCGGTGACCAGAGTTAAATCTAGAACTTGTGCGGTGGCGGCGAGAAAGCGGTCTGCCGGGTCGGGGTGCAAAAGAGGCAACTGCCGGGCCGCAAGGGCAATCTCGTGGGTGAGCGGAGCTTCATGAAACGGAGCCGTGGCGCGACCGACCCACTCCGAGAGGTTTCCGTGCAGCCGAATTCTGCCCTTGGCGTTCAGCGTTAGCGCTTCCCAGGTGCTGATCGGCGACAGCCAAAGTTCGTTCTCAGAGTTCTTCAGTTCGCGCTGAATTCTCTGTCCTAGCCTTCCCGGATCCTGAAGGCTCCATAGCCAGATGTGGGTGTCGAGCAGCAGCTTCAATCCCGCAGCGCCTCCCAGTCGCCTTCTTCGTTCGCCGGGGAGATGATGTCACCCAGGATTTCAATGCTTTCTTTCATCGATCCCATCCAGTCCGGCGGTGCGGTTGACGTCGGCGGGACGACTTCTGCGACTGGCTTGCCATGCCGGGTGATCCGCAGGGGCTTCCTGGTCTTCTGCACCTGATCCAGCAGATCCAGGCACTTGGCCTTGAATTCGGAGATGGCTACCTCTTTCATTAAGTAATTAAACCATAGTCATAATTTATGGTCAATTGCTAACGTCCCCCGCGGTCGTATTCCCTTCGTTATCTGTCCCTGAGACGGCGGATATTCCACACTTAGAGTCGGTGGCGGGAATCGGGTAGGGCGTAACTCTTTGATCTTTCAGCCTTTCCAGCGGTATGCGTCAGGCTGCAGAAGGCCGATGTGGGCGAGGACGCGGTTGGCGAACTCGCGGGCCATGACATCCAAGCTAGTAGGGCGGTTATAGAAGGCCGGGATGAGGGGGAAGACCGTGGCGCCGGCGTCGGCGGCCCGGTACATGTTGCGGATGTGAATTTTGTTGAGCGGGGTCTCGCGGACGCACAGCACCAGGGGACGTTTTTCCTTGAGGCAGACGTCGGCGGCGCGCTCGATTAATTGTGCGGCAATGCCATTGGCAATACGGGCAAGCGTACCGACGCTGCATGGGATCACCACCATGGCGTCGGCGGGATAGGAGCCGCTGGCGATGTTGGCCCCGATATCGGCGTTGGCCTGCGGGTGAATTTTGCGCGAGGCCTTGCCCAGGATCTGGCCGACCAGGTTGCTGCGGCCGCGCAGGCTGAGTTCTTCCGCCATGACGCGCAGAGCGCTGTCGGAGGCGATGAAGTTCACGGTCTGGACGCGCTGGTCGCGTTCGACCGCGAGCAGGAAGTGCTTGAGAAACAGAGATCCGCTGGCGCCGGTGGTGGCGACGGTCAGGTTCTGCGGTGGAGAGTTCGGCAAGAGGGCTCCGTTGCTGTTCTGGAGTTCTGAGCATAGGGAGGGCGAGGCGGGCAAGTCAAGGACGCGGTCGTTGTAGCTCGTCGCTAGTCGGTGGTCGTTAGTCGTTGGCCGACCATGACCAAAGTTCTTGCCAACGACTAACGACCAACGACCAACGACAGAAATCATGGCATCAGCTACCCATTTACGATCGCGGCGCAGTGCGGCGCAGCACTTCGCCCTGGCGGGGGTGCAGCGCGAAATTCGGGCCCAGGATTCCAGCAACCAGCGCAAATACTTGCGGGAGTTCAGCCAGGCCTTCCGCTCGTACGAGTCAGTGATTGATTCCCAGGAATTCAAAGCCCAGGTGAGCGCGGCGGATGTGGTTTTGATCGGGGATTATCACGCGCTCTCAGCTTCGCAACGCTTTGCCGCGAGTCTGCTGGAAGGACGGGCGCAGCCGGGGGATCGTCCGGTGGTGCTGGGGCTGGAGACCATCTTTGCGCGCGACCAGCACATTCTCGACGAATGGTGGCGGCGGGAGATCGACGAAGAAGAGCTGCGGCAGCGCATTCGCTTTGATTTCGACTGGGGCTACGACTGGACGCCTTTTTACGAGTTGCTGGTAACGGCCCGCGAGCATGCCGAGGGGATTTACGGCCTGGATTGCATGCCGCGGGAGGACTTGCGCAAGATCGGTGCGCGGGACCGCCATGCCGCGCACAAGATTGGCGAAATTCGCCAGCGCCATCCCAATGCCGTGATCATGGTGCTGTTCGGCGAGTCGCACCTGGCTCCGGGACACCTTCCTCGTGAATTGCGCCAGCAGTTGAAAGACGAACGTGTGCTCACCGTCCTGCAGAATGTGGACGCACTTTACTGGCGCGCCGCCGGCGAGCAGTCCAATCAAGTGGAAGCGGTACGTGTGCGGGACGATGTGGTGTGCGTCTTCAACTCTACGCCCCTGGAGAAATACGAGAACTACCGACTCCATCTGAGCCGCTGGGGACGAAGCGAAGAGGAAGGGCCGGACCTGGCCCCCACTATCTATAACCTGGTGGACAGCCTGCTACGTTTTCTCGGGATCAACCGCTACGCCTCGCACAACGGCACCCAGCCCAAGTTCCTGGTCGACCTGTTGCCGGAGGTTTACGGTGCGGCGTCGGGTGCGCGGCTAAGCCGTCTGCTGATGCGCAAGGGGGCCAGCGAGGAGGCGATTACCGCCATGCTGCGCCAAGTCGAGGAAAGAGGCTGCGTGTACCTGGCGCGGGCCAATGCTTTCTACGTTGGCGAATTTCAGATGATGTACGCCGGGGAAGAGGTGGCGCGTTTTCTGCATCACGCCTGCCGGGGTCTGCCGCAGCGTAACAACGGGGAGCATCGCCGCGACATGGCAGACCGCTTCTACACGCGGACGGTAGAAAACGCGCTGGGCTATCTCGGTTCCCGGGTGCTGTATCCGGCAAGGCCGTCGGCTACCGACGGGGATCATCGCCAGTTGCTGCATGTGACGCCGGAATCCGAGCGGAAGAAGTTCGATGCCAGCTCCCAGTTGCTGGGCTACATGCTGGGCAACGCGGTGTACGATGCCTACCTCGAGGGGCGGGTGACCACGAGCATGTTGCGCCGCGTGTTCCTGACCCGCCTGGAAGAACCGGGCAAGGCGAGGGAAGTGTACCTCGAGCTGGCGGGCAAGGTGCGGCGCAAGAAGGCGCGAGGGGCAGGGGCGGATTCGTAGCAGCCCGTAGGATTTCACGATCAATTGAACCTCCACGAAGTGATCAGCGGCACATCCCTATGGATCGGCTGCAGGCGAAGCTTGTGGAAGTAAGACAGACGCCTGCTCAAGCACGCTTCATTGCCACTGGTGCCGTCCCTGACGGGACTCAATCGTCTGTGCCTGCGCTTACCCGGCACTTCCGTGCCGGGCTTTCCTATGCGGCTGCTACGCGGCTGCGATGCGTTCCAAGTGCTACTCTAGACGGGCTGAATGCTGAATGCTGACGGCTGAGTGCTGCTTTGAACGCCGATTCCATCCGCAAATTGTTCGAACAGGTGCGCAAGGGCAGGCTCTCGCCCGATGAGGCGGTGGAGCGCCTGCGGCACCTGCCGTTTGAGGACCTGGGGTTTGCCAAGGTGGACCATCACCGGCGGCTGCGGGTGGGAATGCCCGAGGTGGTGTTTGGGCAGGGCAAGACGCCGGCGCAGATGGCGGAGATCTTCACGCGTTTGGCGAAACATGGCGGCAACGTTCTGGCTACGCGCGCCAGTGAGGAGCAGTTTGCCGCGGTGAAGAAGAAGCTGCGTCGTGCCGAGTATCGTGAACTGGCGCGGGCCATCGTGCTGCAGCAGGACAGAAAAAAGTACGGCAAGGGGACAGTGGCCGTGGTCTCGGCGGGAACCAGCGACATTCCGGTGGCGGAAGAGGCAGTCGTGACCGCGGAGATCATGGGGAATGATGTGGAGCATCTTTATGACGTTGGAGTGGCCGGCATTCATCGTCTGCTGGCAAACCGGGCGAGCTTGACCCGAGCGCGAGTGATCATCGTCTGCGCGGGAATGGAAGGCGCCCTCCCCAGCGTTGTCGGCGGGCTGGTGGGAGTTCCGGTGATTGCGGTGCCGACCAGCGTCGGTTATGGGGCGGCGTTCAAGGGCGTTGCGGCGTTGCTGGGAATGATGAACTCCTGCGCGTCGAATGTGAGTGTGGTCAATATTGACAATGGATTTGGGGCGGGGTACGTGGCGGCGCTGATTAATCGGCTGTAACCCTGTAACGCAGGCGTACTCTCAAAGAAGAGAAAGGCACGGCTCGCTCCGTGCCTTTCCCCTCTGTCACCGCTGGGTTACGACTTCTTGGCTACTTCCAGGTTGTTTTGCACGCTGAACACGCCAGAGATCTGTCCGGCGCGGATGCCGGCCACATTCTTGTCCATTGTGTTTTCCACCGTACCGTACAGGATCAGCTTGCCATTGCTGACCACGATGCGGATCGGGGCTGCGGGGTCACTGGCGTAGCGGCCCAGCACCGGGTCGCGGTAAATCACACGCAGGGCCCGCAAGCGGATGTCGTCATCAAAGTTCGATACCGGGGCCACCCGGATATCGTTGACCACCTCCTTGACGCCGGGCATGTTGCCGGCGATCCACAGCGCCGAGTCGCGGTCCACGTCGGTTCGGGTCTCACCGCTCAGGGTGGCGACACCATCCTGCACCGAGGCCGTGATGTAGTTGAACTGGTTGCCGTAGCCAATTCGGTCGAAATACAGCTTGCGATCCAGTTGGGCCGCCAGCTGCGCGTCGAGCGCAGTGCTACTGACCTCGATCAAGTTGCGCACGCCCTGCACCTTGTCCATCTTCCGGACCTTCTTGGCCGCATCCAGCTTCTGCTGATAGAGGTCGACGGACCCGGTCAGGGTCACGATGCCGTCGTCTACGCTGGATTGCAGGTTGCGAAATTCTTTTTTGTCTGCCAACTGCTGCGCTACCCGAGACTGAATGTCCCGGTCATAGCGCGCGGCGCTGCTGGTCTGCGCCACCAGGGTTACACTCAGGATCCCCACCACCACCAACGAACCCAGGGTCTTCAAAAAGCCTTTCATGGGAGTTGCTCCTCAAGGCCGGTTTACTAACCGGTTAGTTAATTAATTGGATGAGGGCGTTCGGCAGAAGGATGTACAAAGAAATTCCTCCCGGCGACAATGGAGAACTCATTTAGTATGAGCAACTTAAGCTGAGGCATTGCGAGATTTGACAATGGTCGTTATAACGACTAGATTGCGGATGTGGCCAGGGGACTCGATGCCGACGCGAAACCAAGCAAGCCCATTCTCAGCGTGGAGGAGCAAGCTTTCGTCGCCCTGCAACGCACCGCCGACCGGTTGGCCGGTCGCATCTCAGAGATGCTCAAGCAGCACGGGCTTTCGGCGACGCAATACAACGCGCTGCGGATTCTGCGCGGGGCAGGGCCGCAGGGGCTGGCGTGCAGCGAGATTGGAGAGCGCATGATCACCCGTGATCCCGACATCACTCGGCTAGTGGACCGCCTGGAGCGCCGCGGGTTCGTCGAGCGCAGCCGCGAGCAGAAAGACCGGCGCGTGATCACGACACGCATCACGCCGGCGGGACTGCAAACCCTCAAAGACCTGGACCGGCCCATTCATGAGTATCACCACCAACTGCTCGGTCATCTGGGAGAGCAGCGATTGCATTCCCTGATCCGGTTGCTGGAGGCGGCCCGGGAGCATGCGGTGTAATCTGTCATCTCCAAAGCATTCAGAACAGAACCCGGTTCTTCGGAAGCCGCGACCTGTGGCAGAGAGGGGAAAGGAACATGAGTAACAGCTCGAGCCTGCAGTCCTGGGGCATAACCTTGCTGCGTGTGATCGTCGGGATCGTGTTCGTGATGCACGGTGGGGAGAAGCTGTTTGTCTACGGAATTCATCATGTGGTGGGATACTTCGGCAGCATAGGCGTTCCATCTCCCGCGCTCTTTGCCCCGGTGGTCACGGCGGTCGAGTTTCTGGGGGGATTGGCGATGATATTGGGACTGGGAACGCGGTGGGCCGCGGTCTTGCTCATCTTCGACATGATCGGGGTGATCCTTGCGGCCAAGCTCAGCGGTGGCTTTTTTGCGCCGGCAGGATTTGAATACGAACTGACCCTGTTGGTCGCCAATCTCTCCCTGCTGTTGACGGGCCCGGGGGCAGCCTCGCTGGATGCGAGGATCAGGAAACGGAGTTGAAGCTGAAACCGGTGGAGACGCAGCGATCTGCGTCTCTACAGGACGTCTCTTACCGCTTGTAACCGATCTTGCGCAGGAATTCCTTGCGCGCAGTGATATCGACTGGGCCCTCGATACCTTTCGGCGAGCTGCCGTCGATCACGCCCATCACCCCGCGTCCCTGAGCGGTTTTCGCCACGATCACCTCCACGGGTTGGCGCTGGCGCAGAAAATCGAACACACCTCCGGGATATTCTGCACCACGTTCAGCAGGTTGATGGGATAGGCGTTGCGCAGGATGAGCACGAAGATGTGTCCGGCAGAGAGGGCCTGCGCGTTGCGGATGGCAGCCTGGCGAAGTTCGTCGTCGTTGCCTTCCGAGCGAGTGAGGCAGGGGCCGGAAGCTTCGTTGAAGGCCAGGCCGAACTTGCCCTGCGGGACGGTGTTGACTACGGCCTCGTACATATCTTCCACCGTCTTGATGAAATGAGTCTGGCCAACGATGATATTGGTGTCGGACGGAACTTCCAGGCGCACCGATTCGAACTCAAGCATAGTGGCCTCCGGCGCTACCTTCCGCGCTTCTTCTTGGCGGCAGTCTTGGCCCGCCGTGCACCGCCTCCGCTCCCCGGAAATACCCGTGCGAAGATCTTGTCGATGTTGCGCAGTTGGCGCTTCAGATCGAAGGCGTGCTCGAGCTGTTGGCGTGGGACTCGGCTGGTGATGTCTTTGTCCTTGAGTACCAAGGCGTGGAAGTTCAGGCCTTCCTTCCACGCGCGCATAGCGTGGTGTTGCACCATGCGGTAGGCGTCTTCGCGGGAGACGCCGTGTTCCACCAGGTCGAGCAGAAGCTGGCCGCTAAAGACCAGGCCGCCGCTACTCTCCAGGTTTGCCTTCATGCGCTCCGGATAAACGAACAGGGTGTCCACGACGTTGGCGGTTTTCTGGAGGAGGTAATCCACCAGGGTGGCGGAGTCAGGGATGATGATGCGCTCGACCGAAGAATGCGAGATGTCGCGCTCGTGCCATAGCGCGACGTTTTCAAATGCCGCCTGGGCGTTGGAGCGCACTACGCGGGCCAGGCCGCTGATCTGTTCGCAGGTGACGGGGTTGCGCTTGTGCGGCATGGCGGAAGAGCCCTTCTGCTTTTCGCTGAAGTACTCTTCGGCTTCGCGCACCTCAGTGCGCTGTAGGTGGCGGATCTCGGTGGCGATCTTGTCCAAGGTGGAGGCGATGACGGCCAGGGTTGCGAGATATGCGGCATGGCGGTCGCGCTGAATGACCTGGGAAGAAATGGCGGCGGCCTGTAATCCGAGCCGGGCGCAGATCTTTTCCTCGAGTTCAGGGCTGAGGTGGGCAAAGGTGCCCACGGCGCCGGAGAACTTTCCGACCCGCATATCCTCGGCGGCTCGTTCGAAGCGGGCGATGCCGCGCTGCACCTCGGAATACCAGTTCGCCAGCTTGAAGCCGAAGGTGATGGGCTCGGCGTGGACGCCGTGGGTGCGGCCGACCATGGGGGTGTCTTTGAACTCCCAGGCGCGGCGCTTGAGCACGTCGGAGAGACGTTCAAGGTCGTCGGCGATGATGGCAGACGCCTGGCCGATGAGCAGGGCCTGGGCAGTGTCCACCACATCGTTGGAAGTCAGGCCGTAGTGAAACCAGCGGGCCTGGGGGCCTACGATCTCGGCCACCGCGGTGGTGAAGGCAATCACGTCGTGGCGGACTTCAGCTTCGATCTCCTGAATGCGCTCCAGGTCGAAGTCGGCGCGCTCGCGGATCGCCTTGGCAGCGTCCTTGGGCACCAGGCCGGCTTCGGCCAGGGTCTCGGTGGCGGCCACTTCGACCGCCAGCCAGGTGCGGAAGCGATTCTCGTCGCTCCAGATGCGGCCCATGTCAGGGCGTGTATAGCGTGGAATCAAGGCTGCGCCTCTCGGATGCCGGTGAAAATTGCGGGACTAAGGATTCTAAATGGGGAAGTGTCTAGTGACCAGTGGGCAGTGGGTTTTAGTCCACGCTCAGCCGGCCTTGGCCAAGGGCAGGGAGTTCCGGGCCGGCTACGAGCCGCTTCCCAATCCACAATACATCGTGATACGATATGTAAAGAATTATGGTCGCGGTACGATATAATCCGCGGCATGACAGCCCAACTCACGCTGGCGGATTACCAGGCGCTGGCGGAACTGCGCTACCAGATTCGCCGCTTTCTCTACTTTAGCGAGCAGGCTGCCCGGGCTGCCGCGCTGGAGCCACGGCAGCATCAGTTGATGCTGGCGCTCAAAGGATTGCCCGAGGGCGTGCGGCCGCGGATCGGGGAACTGGCCGAGCGTCTGCAGATCCAGCACCACAGTACAGTGGAGCTGGTGAATCGGCTGGCGGCCGGCGGGTATGTCCGGCGGCAGCGCGGAGGCGAGGACCGGCGTGAAGTGCTGCTCTCGCTGACTCCCAAAGGGGAGAAGGTGTTGCGGGAACTCTCGCTGCATCACAAAGCAGAACTGCGAATGCAAGGGCCGGCGCTGGTCGGTGCACTCAAACGCGCGATGCAGACACGGGAAGAAGCCGCAAGGACGCGGCCGGACCCGGCAAGAAAAAGGAGAAGTGGTTAGAGCATGGCGGAAGCGGGGGGCCGGGACCTGTCCGGCGCGAATGGTGATGGCGTGAGCGGGGACCGGAACTTCCCGCGGGCTGCGCTTGAAATCAACGGCACGAAGAGAACTATTCCCGAGCCAGCGACCTTCCGCATGGTCATGGTTTCGTTCCTCGCGGCCGCCATTGGGCTGCTGGCCGGCGCGGTCGCCTTCGCGCTGTACAAACTCATCGGGCTGTTCACCAACCTCGCCTTCTATCATCGCTGGGCCGCTGACTTCACCAGCGCCCGCTTCAACACCCTGGGACCGTGGGTGATCGTCGTTCCCGTGATCGGCGGCATCATCGTCGGTTTCATGGCCAAGTACGGTAGCGACAAGATCAAGGGACACGGCATTCCCGAGGCCATGGAGGCGGTGCTGATCAACCGCAGCCGCATCCAGCCGCGAGTGGCGATCCTGAAGCCGATCTCCGCGGCGATTGCCATTGGCACCGGCGGCCCGTTCGGCGCCGAGGGCCCCATCATCCAGACGGGCGGCGCGGTGGGTTCGCTCATTGGCCAGGCGTTCCACACTACGGCGGCGGAGCGCAAAGTTCTGTTGGCTTGCGGCGCGGCTGCGGGCATGTCTGCTACCTTCAACACTCCGATTGCAGGCGTGATTCTCGCCATTGAGTTGCTGCTGTTCGAATTCAAGTCCCGGTCGTTCATTCCGTTGGTGGTTGCCAGCAGCTTGGCGACCGCGGTCCACATGCAGCTCCTGGGCGCCGGGCCCATGTTTTCGGTGGCCCCCGTGGACTTCGGCATTCCCCGCGCGGTTCCGTTCTACCTGGTGCTGGGGGTGATCTGCGGGTTGGCTGCGGTGGCTTTCAGCAAGGCTCTGTACTGGACCGAGGACCAGTTCGAGAAGTTGCCGGTGGACGAGTTGTGGTGGCCGGCAATTGGCGCATTGGGGCTGGGGATCATCGGTTACTTCGTGCCGCGTGTGCTGGGCGTTGGGTATGACACCATCGGCGACATCCTGAACGCGCACCTTGCCTTGAAACTGCTGTTGATCGTGATGGTGGCCAAGGCGGTAGCGCTGGTGGTCTCGCTGGGATCGGGAACTTCTGGTGGACTGCTGGCGCCCATGTTCATGTCGAGCGCGGCTCTGGGCGGAGTGTTTGCGATGGGCATGAATCAGATCTTTCCCGGCGCGAACCTGGCTCCAGGGGCGTTTGCCTTGGTGGCGATGGGGGCGGTTTTCGGAGCGGCCTCGCGGGCGACGTTCTCGTTCATCATCTTTGCCTTTGAAATCACGCGCGATTACAACTCCGTGTTGCCACTGATGCTGGTCAGCGTGATCGCCGACGGCGTAGCCATGCTGCTCATGCCCAAGGCCTCCATCATGACCGAAAAGCTGGCACGGCGCGGGCTGCGCATTCATCAGGATTACGAAGCGGACGTGCTGCAGCAGGTCATGGTGGCGGAGACGATGGATTCTGAGGTGCCGGCGATTCCAGCGGAAATGGGAGTGGGTGAACTGGCGGAGCGCATTGCGCGCCGCGATCCGGAGGTGTGCCGCCACCAGGGGATGATCATCGTGGACAAAGAGGGAAAGCTGGCAGGCCTGATTACTCGCGGCGATGTGCTGCGGGCGCTCGACCAGGATCCAGCCGGAGCGATGAGCGTGCTCCAAGCCGGCTCGCGTGAGCTAGTGGTGACCTATCCCGATGAAGTGCTGCACGAAGCGTCCAACAAAATGCTGCGCCACAACATAGGCCGGTTGCCCGTCGTGGATCGAGACGATCCGCGGCGCGTAGTCGGATACCTGGGACGGCCGGGAGTCATGGCGGCGCGCCTGCGCCGGATGGAAGAGGAGCACGTGCGGGAGCCGGGGTGGATTGGGAGGCTGTTGTAGGTTCCGTCCCTCGTCCACAGAGAGCTGCTCACCGCAAGGAAGCGTTTTGAGGCTGGCTGATCGGTGCGCTCTTCTTCTGCGCGGCAGTGATCAGTGGCCGCAAGGCCTCGACTGAGATGCCCATGGTGCCGCCGGAGAAACCGTCGAGGTAGGCCGCGTTGATGCCAATTACCTGGCCGCGCGAGTTGAAGACCGGGCCGCCGCTGCCGCCGTGGGCGGTAGGGGCGTCGTAAATGAGCTTGTCGCCGACTACGTCCCCCAGGTGCCCGCAGGTGGCCGAGGGCCGGATCAGCGAAAGCGCCGCGAGCTCGCTGGCTGCGCCGATGTCGTCATGGCGCAGGGCCAATCTTTGATAGACCGCCGGCGGCGACTTCGCCACCATACCCAACACGCCCATGGGATAGCCAATCACCGCCACCAGTTCTCCGGGATTAGGCGTTTCCGGGGCCAGAGGCAACGGCCGAAGCTGGTGGACGCCATGGGCGTCCTCGATGGTCAGTACCGCAACATCTCCATTCGCCGAGAAGGCGACCGGGGTGATGGTCACTGGAGCGGGTACTCCCGGGAAGAAAGCTACCAGCTTTTCCAGCTGTGGACTCGCTCCCTTCTTGATCAGGGCATCCGACTCCGGGTCTTGATACCAGGGCTCGGCCACATGACGGTTGGTGGCCAGCAGGCCATCGGCGACCACGAATCCGGTTCCCGAGATGCGGGCGCGCAGAGCCGGTTTCTGATTGGGAAAGCCCACCTGGTAGACCCCGAAGATGTAGCAAATGGAATCGCGATAGCGGTTGAGCACCATCGCGGGCATGGCTTGTTCCTGCTTGAGCTGGCTCACCTGGCGAGTGAGCTCCTGCACCTCTTCCCGAAGGTTACTCATCGGAGGTGGGGCGTAATGGTCGACCAGGAACCCGCTACCCACAATCAGCACGATCCCCAGCAACCACTGCAGCATCGTAGACCAGGTGGTACTGACAGGTTCTTCTTCGGGATGGTAATCGTTCTCGGCCATGAGGAAAACGGGCTGCGCTGCCGGCAGGGGAGAGAACTGCTGGGCCAGTCAGGCGGGCCTGTGAGGTCTTATTGTGGCGCTGGGGAGAGGCGGTTACCACGGTACGGAGGACGATGTCCAATGGTGCCCGGACGCGCTGAGGCTAAGGCTCGGTCAGACCCAGACGTTTCGCCATCTCTTCGTAGAGGAATCCCTCGCCGGGGCGGTAGGGCTGAACCCATTCGCCGTCGATCACGAACTGGGGAATGGCACGCTTGCCAGTGCGCGCGACGACTTCCTCGGCGGCGCCGGGGGTGGTTTCGATGTCGATGTCTGTGTATGGGATGTTATGGCGCTGCAGGAAGCGCTTGGCCTCGCGGCAGTCGGGGCACCAGAAGGCGCAGTAGACGGTAATCTCCATAGGGCCAAGTTTCAAGGTTTCAGAGTTTCAAAGTCAAACCCGATCCAATTCGTGCAGTGTCATCTCGTTTTCGACGTTGCCGGTGTTCAGCGTCGAGGCCGGCTCAAACAGCAGGAGCCAGCATTCTTCCTCGGCCACCGGCTTGTGCTCAACCCCACGTGGTACCACGATGAATTCGCCTTCTTCGATCCATACTTGCCGGTCGCGGAATTCCATGCGGAAGCGGCCTTTGACCACCAGGAACATCTCGTCTTCGTTGGCGTGGTGATGGAACACAAACTCACCCTTGAGCTTGTCCAGTTTGACATGCTGGCCGTTAAGCTCGGCGGCGATGTAGGGCTTCCAGTACTCGGAAATCCTGGAGAACTTCTGAGCGATGTTGACCTTGTCCATGAATTCCTCTCGGAAAGATATGCGCTGCCGGTGTCTTCCATAAGATTGAAATCTAACCCCGAAAGTCGCAAAAAACACGTAGAGACGGCCGCCTCGGCAGTCCAACCGCGCGAGAAGGCGCATCGCGAACGCCCAAGTACCCGTGGAGGGAAAGAATCCTGCGAATTCAGCGCCGACTTGCCAGTTCGGTAGACAGCCGAGGCGGCTGTCGCTACGTGGGCATGGGTAGTTCCCCGATCAAGCAAAAGCCGCCAGCTTGCGCTGGCGGCTGATAGCTAAAGCGGCCTCGCTTCGCTCGGTGGACGGGTCAGAGACCCGTCCCCACACGAGCTAGTTCTCGTACAGCAGCACGCCCTCGGCCTTCTCTGAGTCCACCGGACGGTAGTACAGCTTTTCGCCGTCGAGGAAGACTTCGATGAATGCCGGCCGGGTGGTGATGGTTCCCTGGATCAGCGCCTCGGAGAGCGGATCTTCGATGTACTTCTGCAAGGCCCGGCGCAGCGGACGGGCTCCGTAGCTGCGATCCACCAGCGTCTGGTTGAGGATCCACTTCTTGGCTTCGTCGGTCACGGTCACTGTGATCGACTTCTGGGCCAGGTTCTGGTTCAACTGGCTGACCATGAGTTCGAGAATCTGAATCAGGTCCTGCTCGCTCAGGGCGTTGAACAGAATGACCTCGTCGAGCCGGTTCAGGAACTCGGGGTTGAAGGTGCGCTTCACCTCGTTCCGCACCAGATCCTCGATCTTTTCCGAGACCATGCCTTCGTCGCTCGACTGGAAGCCGAGGCCTTCGCGCTTCTGCAAATGGCGCGCGCCGATGTTTGAGGTCATGATGATGACCGTGTTCTTGAAGTCCACGGTGTTGCCCAAGCCGTCGGTCAGGTGGCCGTCTTCAAATACCTGCAGCAGGATGTTGAACACGTCGGGGTGCGCCTTCTCAATTTCGTCGAGCAGGACGACCGAGTACGGGGCGCGCTTCACGCGTTCGGTGAGCTGTCCACCCTCTTCGTAGCCGACGTATCCCGGAGGCGAGCCGATCAGCTTCGAGACCGAGTGCTTTTCCATGAACTCGGACATATCGAAGCGGACCAGGGCTTTTTCGGTGCCGAACATGAACTGCGCCAGGGTACGGGCAACTTCGGTCTTGCCAACGCCCGTGGGACCGAGGAACAGGAACGAGCCGATGGGCCGGTTCGGGTTCTTCAATCCAGCGCGGCTACGGCGGATGGCGCGGGCCAGCGCGCTGATCGCCTTTTCCTGCGAGATCACGCGCTTGTGCAGCTCTTCTTCAATGCGCAGCAGCTTCTGGGTTTCTTCTTCCTTGATCGAGGTGATAGGGACGCCGGTCCAGCGCGATACCACATCCTCGATGTCCTCCCGACCGACTACGCCGGTGGAGGATTCATCGAGGTGGTATTTTTCGCGAAGAGCGCGCAGGTTCTCGCGCTCCTTGCGTTCTTCGTCCGAGTAGAAGCGCGCCTTCTCGAACTCGTGGTTCGCGATGGCGTTCTCCATACGGTGAACGATGAACTTGATGCGCTTCTGAACTTCGGTGATCTCCTCCGGCAGCGAAGTCTGGCGCAGCTTGACGCGCGCGCCGGCTTCGTCAATCAGGTCAATCGCCTTGTCAGGCAGGAAGCGGTCCGGGATATAGCGGTTGGAATGCGACACCGCGAAGTTGATGGAATCGTCGGTGTAGGTGACCGCGTGGAACTTTTCGTA
Organism: Terriglobia bacterium; assembly: GCA_020073165.1. Lineage (GTDB taxonomy): Bacteria > Acidobacteriota > Terriglobia > Terriglobales > Acidobacteriaceae > JAIQET01. The sequence goes on from JAIQFP010000004.1 coordinate 164,292, forward strand.
GCGGTCTTTGATCCCGAACAGAATCTTTACGGCGTCGGTTTCGGTTGGCGGAGGAACTTTGACCGCCTGGAAGCGGCGCTCAAGCGAGCGGTCTTTCTCGATGGACTTGCGGTATTCGCCGGGGGTGGTCGCGCCGATGCACTGGATCTCCCCGCGCGAGAGTGCCGGCTTCAAAATGTTGGCAGCATCAAGCGACCCTTCTGCCGAACCTGCGCCGACCAGGGTGTGGAGCTCGTCGATGAAGATGATGGCATTCTGCGACTCCATCAGCTCCTTCATGATCGTTTTGAGACGCTCTTCAAACTGGCCGCGATACTTGGTGCCGGCGACAATCAGCGACAGGTCAAGCCCCAGGATGCGCTTATCAGCCAGGAACGACGGGACTTCGCCGTCGGCGATGCGCTGCGCCAGGCCTTCTACGATGGCGGTCTTGCCCACGCCCGGCTCGCCGATCAGCACCGGATTATTCTTGGTGCGGCGGCACAGAATCTGAACAACGCGCTCCAGTTCGCCTTCGCGTCCGACCAGCGGATCGAGCTGGCTGTCCATGGCGGCCTGGGTGAGGTCGCGCGAAAACTCGCTGAGCAGCGAACTTTCACGCTGCCGCTGGGGCTGGGACTTCTCCTGGCTGGTACGGGCTAATTCTTCTCGAATCGTCGACAGACGCAGGCCGCGCTCGTGCAGAATCTCCGCGGCAAAGCACTTCTCTTCGCGCAGCAGCCCTAAAAGGAGGTGTTCGGTGCCAATGTGTTTGTGAGAAAGGCGTTCGGCTTCCTCGGCGGCATAGGCCAGAACCCGTTTGCACTCATTGCTCAACGGGAGGTCCACCGACGTGGAGACCTTCTCCCGGATCGTGGTGTGTCCCTCAATCTGCTTGCGAATGGACTCGACCGAGGCATGGGAGCGCAGAAAGCGATTGGTCAGGGCCTTGTCTTCGCGCAGCAGACCGAGCAGCAGATGCTCAGTCTCAATATAAGGAGACCCAAACTGGCTGGCTTCGTAGCGCGCAAAGAAGATGACGCGCCTGGCTTTCTCCGTATAGCGTTCAAACATATAGCCCTTCTCCCCTGAGCTCTCAGGGAGACCAGCGCGCCGATGCGGCCAGCCCTACCCCTGGGGAACCCCTTGGCCCAGAATACATTATGCAATCAAGGTGCCAACGGCCCCAAGTCCAAATCCTGCGTTTGGAACCTGAAATCCGTTACCAAAGACACCTGAGTTTTACCTGTCCGCAAGCGGTTGCAACATTGCAACCTTTCTTGCGCTCATTCCATTAGCTGTACAGCCAATTGTCAATCCCACTAACGACCTACGCCGGCAGCGACTCTGGGGCGACCTCCTCCAGTTTGCCGTGTTGCAACCGCAGCACGCGGTGACAACGGCGGGCGAAAGCGGAGTTGTGTGTGGCAATCAATGAGGTCAGCTGGTAGTCGCGATGTAAAGTGGCGATCAATTCAAAAACCGAGTCCGCCGTGCGGCTGTCGAGGTCTCCGGTGGGCTCATCGGCCAGCAACAACTTGGGCTGGGTGATGAGCGCTCGGGCCAGGGCTACACGCTGCTGCTCCCCGCCGGAGAGTTCCCCCGAACGGTGATGCGCACGCTGTCCCAGTCCGACCTCGCGCAGCCAACGCGAAGCTTCCCCTTGTGCCTCCTGCCAGGGACGGCCCCGGAGCAGGAGCGGCATGGCCACATTCTCCAATGCCGTAAATTCCGGCAACAGGTAGTGGAACTGCCAGACGAAGCCGACATCGCGGTTACGAAAATCGGCGGCGTCGTCCTGCGAAAGCGAACTCAACCGCAAGTGGGCGCAGTATACGTCACCGGCGGAAGCGCTATCAAGAGCGCCCAGGATGTGCAACAAGGTACTCTTGCCGGCACCTGATTCGCCAACAATCGCCAGCATCTCCCCCTTGGCTACCTGGAATGAGAGGTTGTCAAAGAGCACCAGGTCCGATTCCCCGGAGCGAAAGACCTTCTTGAGGCCCTCGATCCTTAACATCACTTGCTCGATTGGATGCAACCGGCGTGCTCCTCGGTTCAGGGTTCAGAGGCCATCCGCCATGCTAGCCCTGGGCAGGATGCCTGTTAACCATTAAAACACGAGCCGTGCACTTGGTCGCAGCTTCCATTTCGGGAAGCATCTAAGCCGAACTGTATACCCGTTCCGCACCAACGCAATGTGACATAGGTCACCAATAGGGGTACGAGTGGGTGCGGGCGGGCGGGTGGGGGTGAACGGAAACCGGGACGAAGGGTGACAAGAAAAGGGGGAAGAATTGTGGCGCCGCTGTCTGCCCCAAAACAAGGTCGGGTTACGATATTTTGTAGATTTTGCAGGTTATTCGTAGCGCAGGGCTTCGGCGGGCAGAATGCGGGCTGCAGACCAGCTGGGATACACCGTCGCGATGAAAGAAATTCCGATGGCGATCAAGGCCACCAGAAAGCCGTCCATGGAGCGGGGGGCGAAGGGGACATAGTCGATGGAATAGACCTCGGGCGCAAGCGAGAGCAGGTGGTAGTGTCCGCCGGCCCAGGAGAGCGCGTATCCCAGGACGAGGCCCGTGGCGGTGCCGATTACGCCGATCAGCAGGCCTTGCGCGATGAAGAGGCGACGCACCTGCGACTTGCGCGTGCCCATAGACATGAGCACGGCGATGTCGCGAGTTTTCTCCATGACCATCATGGTGAGCGAAATGAGGATGTTCAGGGCGGCGACGAAGACGATCAGGCCGATGGTGATGAAGGTAACGACGCGCTCCAGGCGCAGGGCGCGGAAGATGGCCTTGTTCTGTTCCATCCAGCTGGTGGCCATGAAGCCCTTGCCGGCTGCCTCTTCGATTTGCTTGGCCACCTGGTCGGCCTGGTAAATGTCGTCCAATTTGAACTCCAGGACAGAGATGAGGTCGCCGAGTCCGAAAAGGCGTTGCGCGTCTGAGAGGCGGGTGAAAGCCCAGGAGCTGTCGTAGTCGTAGAAGCCGGAGTTAAAAATTCCTACCACGCGAAAGCGGTTGTACTTGGGCACCATGCCGAAGGGAGTGAGTTCGCCTTGCGGGCTGGTGACCAGCACGATCGAACCGACCGTCGCGCCGAGTTCGGCGGCCATGTCTTTGCCGAGAATGATGGGCGGCATGGCAGCGACGCGCTGCCCGACGCCTTCCAGCGCCGTAGGAGATTCATCAGGTGGTGTAGCGCGGGCGCCCTCGCCCGCGGTTTGGGGAGCTTCCGCAGGTTCCTCCAGAGCATCCGCTGAACCAAGGGTCACAGTTTTCAGCAGGTCGCTGACTCTGCGCTCAGCGGCGGGAATCATGCCCTTGAGCACGGCACCGCGGGCGCGCGGCCCGCGCGAGATCAGTACCTGCTCGTAGATGGCGGGGGCGGCGGCGACCACGTGCGGTTCTTTCGAGAGACGGTCCATCAGCGGCTGCCAGTCCTTGATGCCGTCGCTCTGGATGCGCAGCAGGTTCACGTGCGAGGTGGAACCGAGCAAGCGATCTTGCAGGTCCTGGCGAAAGCCGTTGTTGATGGCGAGCGCGATGATGAGCGAAGCCACTCCGGCGGCAACACCCAGAATCGAAATGCCGGTGATGACGCCGATGACCGCCTGGCGACGCTTGGCGCGGAGGTAGCGGGTTGCGACGAAGAGTTCGAATTTCATTCGAGCCGTCGGCCGTTGACGAACAGAGCACTCAACATCCAGCCAACTCGGATTATAGCGGTCACCCGGTGCAGGGATGCGGGATTACTCTTCAACAACCGAGTAGTAGGGCGCGTAACGTACGACTCTGGGGTGCAAATTCGGGTGGAGACAATCTCTGACTTTCAACACTTGCTTCTCGTCCACTCGAATTACTCCTGTGATGCTAAGCAGGCCCAGCCGATCTTCGCACTTGCCAGCAATCACAGCCAGGGCTATGGCCTTTACTGCTTCCAAGATCATTTCGAAGCTAGCATCGTTGGGCAGTTTCGCTTCCCAAGGAAGTTCGAAGGTGGTTCCGCGACCGAAGCTCACGTCAACCAGGGCATAGCCGTCTTCTGTGTGCGCACTGAACTCGGCGGATTCTCTGTTCGCAGGCCTGAGCCATACGATCGTGCCACGGTCATCGCGAGTTCTCCTCGCCTCCAAGATCGCAACTCCTGCTGGCAGTCCGGCCAAGATGTCCTCAAACAGTTGGACTAGTCGCCTCCCGTTTTCATCGAAAATATCACTGGCTTTCGTCACGCGCGCACCCTCGGCAAGACGGCCGGAACCTGCTCGCGGTAAGCAACGTACTCCTTGCCGAACCGCTGCTCCAGTTCCACGTCCTCCATCGCGATCATAATGGCACCGGTGACAATGGCGAACACTGTCAATCCGTAGCAGACCACCAACCCCGTGCCGATGCTCCAGCCCAGCATCTCGCACAGGTGAGCGAGGTAGACGGGATGGCGGACGCGGGCGCGAATGCCGGTTGTGACCAAGCGCTGCTCACGGTGGTTGGAAAGGACCTCCGGCATGCCGCCGAGTTGGGCGCGGCTGAAGTGCTTCCCGGATTGCGAGTACAGGTAAAGGCCCGTGGCGAACAGAAGAATGGCAGGGAGCCACGGCCACAGCGTGTCGTAGAGCACCATGTGGCGCCATGGTGCGGTGATTGCGGCAAGCACGATCCACATGGCGATCCAGAGCGGTACCAGCACGCGATAGGGGGAGCGCGGGCGCGACCGCCAGTAGTCCACGCGCGGATGGATGACCAGCCAGAAGGACGGAATGGTGGAGTAGACGACGCAGGCCAGCCAGCCCAGCGTTTGAAGAATATGCACGCGCGCGATTCTAGCAGTCAGGTCAGCGCGGGCGAAATGCCTTTGGGTCGCGCTGCCTCGCTTCGCTCGGTGGACAGCCGAAGCGGCTGTCGCTACGTGATTGGGGGACGGGCGAGGACGCCCGTCCTCCATCGGCCTGCGAAAGCTACTTTCCGCGGATGACGGTCTTTGCCGAATTCATGTTGTCAAACCGGTCGTAAGCCCGGACCACGACCACGTGTTCGAGCTGGCCAGCAGAGTTGTTCGCTGCGCCCCGATAGGCAGAGTCTGCGGGAATGACGGCGCGGAACTCGTAGCTTTCGGTCTTGGAATCCGCGATCTGGCCCACCGGTTCGACGAACTGCCAGTCGCTGGCGTCGATGGAATACTCCGCGCGCTTGATGGACGAAAAGCCATCCACGGCACGGAAGTTGACGTGCATCGTGCCACCTTCCACTGCAGCGGTAAGGCCTTCGATCTGGGGCGGAGTGGTGTCCACCTCGAAGCGCAGGCTCTCTTTCTCCGCGGTCAGGGCCTGGTCGGGCGAGTGCGAAGGTGCGTCGGAGGCCATTACCTTGATGGTGTAACCACCGTCGGGTAGAAGCGAGGCGTCGAAGGAGTAGAACTTGTCGGTCAGGTCGTCTTTGAGCAGCAGCCAGCGTGTCTCGCCGTCCCCACGGTAGAAGACCGAGTAGGTCATCTGGTCGTCATTGTCGTCGTGCACGGTCCACTTGACGCCGATGGAGTCACGATCGCGCACCTGCGGCGGAGGAATGTTGGCCATGGCAGAAGTATCACCACCCACCTGCTTGGGGAGCGCCTGGTAGTGCACACCGATCTGCACCGTCACGTCGTCAAAATCCGGAGCCACGTTCTTGGGCAGGTAGTTGAGCAGCACGCTGTCCACGCGGGGAGCCGGATCGCCCACGCGCAGCACAGCCTTCCACTGGATGAAGCGGGCGGGAGGCACCATGACCTCGGCGCCTTTGAGCAGATCCACTTTCTTCCATGGACTCCAATTGCGGTCGGGATTATCCACGTTGCCGCTGCGGGCAGAGAGTTCCACATTGCCGCCCCCTCGGTACTCGGCGCGTCCCCAGCGAGAAAAAATCTTTGCGTCAAAAACGTCGCTCTCGTAGGTACCTTCGGGCGCGGGAGCGGCGGCCAGCAGAAAGACCTTGCCGAGGTTGCTGGTGGAAGCGTAAAGCCCTCCATTGGGAGCCTTGGCGAAAGCCGTGACCTGGGTGGCGCTGGCCTTGAGGAGATCGGTGAACGCATCTTCGCCGCTGATGGCAAAAATGTGACCGCGATTGCCGGTACCGGCGAGCAGTTGTCCACGTGGGTCAAAAGCCAATGCGTAAACCAGGTCTTCGCGGGAACTCCAGATGCTGGTGGGTGAGCCGTCGGGCGCAATGCGGTAGATTTCAGAGCCACCCGTCGCGCCTGCTCCCGGGGCGGGGAAACTGCTCATCACCGGCTGCGAAGGCGTGATGTTGGTGATCACGATGCCCCCCTGTGGTCCTGGCGAAGGCGCGGTCGAAGACGACGGCGGCGGTGGGGCAGGGTACCCGGCGGGAGCGGCGCCGGCGTGCTTCTCTCCCGCACCCGCCGCGTAGATGTTACCGGCTTGGTCGATGGCGAGGGCGGTGATTTCCTTCTTGGGCGCGCTGTAGAGCACGAAGGCGTCCCCGCCGGGCGAGATCCTGTACACCAGCCCGCTGCCGTCGGAGCCGGCGATCAGGTTACCCTTGGGATCGAAGGCGAGGACGCGAATGTGGGCTTCGTCACTCTTGAAAAAGACGGAGTGCTCCCCCTTTGGCGTGACCTTGTAAATCTCGCCGTGATCTCCGGTGGCGACGTAAAGATTGCCCTCGCTGTCCAGCTCGACATCCCAGATGTACTTGGTGCCGGGATCGAAGTACACCGACGAACTCCAGGAATCGGCCACCGAACCGGCTTTTGCGTCCGCACCCTTGGGCGCTCCGGCTGAGGCGGCACGATGTTCGAGGCGATAAACCTTGCCGTCGGGGTTGGTGGCCGCGTAAATCAGGCCGCCGGGGGCGACGACCAGAGCTTGTACCTGCAACTCCTGGGGCTCGAAAATCACGCTGGACTGGCCGTCGGGGGTGATGCGATACACACGCGCCGGTGCCCCGGTGGCGGCGTAGAGATTGCCAGCCAGGTCGGAGGCGATCGACCAGATGTAGGTGGAAGGAGTCGTGGTGAGGGCCTTGAAGGCGGGAGCGAGTTCGAGGCCTCCCCTGCTCCGGATGGCCACACCCTGGGCCGTGCCGCGGATGAGGTCGTCAAACTTCGATTGCTCCCAGGTGCGTGTGCCCTCGCCCAACGCGAACTGCGCGACCAGGAGCACAAAAAGACCAAAGATGATGACGGACAGCTTACACGGACGGATTGGCAAGGTCATACCTCATGCGGATTGATGAGCGGAAGAATCAGGGTAACACGGGCTCGCAGCTCGGACGACCAGTCAGCGACCAGGCGCCGGCTACTTGATCGTAATGGTGAGCACCTGGGCGCCGGAGACCACGTAATCGAGGGGCGCGGTAGCAGCTTCATTGACCGAGGACTCTCCCACCACGACCATCTCCTGGGTGCCTCTCATGCCATCCATGACGTTCATGATGGAAAGCGGGAGCGTGGGCATGACCTTGTCAGCCACCCTGACTTCGGGATCAGCTTCCAGCAGGGAAACATAGATGCGGTTGTTGCCGTGCTGCTTGTTCAGCAAGGCGATGGTGGAGGCCAGGTCCAGCTTGCGGCCAAACATGGGCGCGCCTTGACGGATGCGGTCGAGCGTGTCGCCATCGCTGACCAGGATGCGCAACGGCCCTTTGGAGGTGGAAGTCGGAATGTGGATGGGAATCTGCTGCACCATGCCCTCGCCGCGGTAGGGACGAAGCACGGTTTCGATGGTGATGTCATCCCCGGGGCGGGCCTCGGTCAGGTCGGTGCGTGCAGTCTCCAGACGGGCCCAGCGGCGGTCGTGGACAATGTCGAAATCAAGTTCCACATCCCGAACGTCGGGCACGTTGTAGGGATTATCGTAAATGCGGCCAAAGCGATCACCGATGGAGAGCGCGGCCAGAACTGCCGCCGGTTGGCCGCCATCGGCGGGCGCAAACATGTTGTCCAACGCCAGATCAGGGTAACCATTCACGCTGATGCGCCCGTTCATGCGATAGGTGGTCTCTTCTCCGTACTCATTTATGCCGTGGAGGGCGTTGAATACGGTGGCCATCATGGCCACGGGGCTGAGGCGGGCGTTGTTGAGCACCTCGTAGTGGAACTGCTTGGTGGTGGCTCCACTGTGGAGGTTCAGAGTAACGGGTATCATGTCCGGCTTCTTGCCGAACTCGCCCATGATGCCGGTGTGGCGATCCTGCACGAAGGCGCCGACCATCTCGGTGGAATTCACAATCTTGAATGCGTTCAGCGGCGAAGCCAGAGTAGCGACCACGTCGGCCTTGGTCATGGGAATGTCCACCATGCCAAACTGCAGCAGCGGGTGGCCGCAAGCCAACAGATGTTGCGCGTCCATATAAGTGACAGTGCAGGTGGCGGCAATATCCATGTCGCCACGCACCAGCACGGCGCTGACCGCGGAGCCGGGCTCAAGCGGTTCGGGTTGCTTGGCATCGCTGACTGAGCCGACGCCCATCACGGGTACGATGCCGGCTTCGGCAAACTGGGGAGCAAAGCGGCGGACGGCCTCTTCCGAAAAGCCGCTGAACACCAACGGAGCTTCGATCGGTTTCAGGTAATTGGCAAAGTCTTGGACCGGCAGGCCGGCGACGCCCGGGCCTGAGGTCTTGCTGGGCGTGGTCACAACGGCTTTGGCTTGACCGGGAGCGGCCACCGGACTGCGATCCATGGCGTTGATCTCGAGCATTTCCGCGATCGGGGTCACGCCAGCGATGGGTTCCTTGGAAAATTCCCCAATGCGAAAAGCCAGCGCTCCGGCGAGCTTGCCCTCGAGATACACCGGGCTGCCGCTCATGCCGGCGACCACGCCGGTGTACTCAGCCTTTTCCCCATGCAAGCGAACCAGAATGACGTCTCCCTTGGGCCCATTAACATTTTTCAGGATGCCGAGCACCTCGACGTCCATGGACTCAGGTTTGGTCCCCTGGAACACGGTGTAGGCGACGCCCCGCATACCTGCGTGAATCTGGGCGAGGGGGATGGTCTCGATTGGCTGGGGAGTTTCAGCGTAAATCCCTGGGGAGAATAGAAAGGTGCAGACTACCGCACACGCGAGAACCGCTTGTCTCATGAACATTGCCCCGGAGGACCGCCATCGGGTCCACCAAAATTTCCTGAACTCCGCGTTGCGCTTTGCTGGGCAGGAGGAGGGTCAAGCAAAACATCCCAATCGCGAAGCCGTGCGTCTATACTAGCATAGGGTTCTGCGAAGAGGTTCCATGTTTTCCCATCATTTTCCGCAACTAGGCTCACGGCTGCGCCAGCGTTTGGGCGCAATCACTTTGCTGGCGCTGGCCTTGGAAGTGCTTGTCTGGCAGGCGGTTCCGCTGCGGGCGCAGGACCAGTCGGCGCCCGCGCCATCCAGTCCACAGAAGCAGGAAGTGCCACCGGAGGCGGGTGGTCCACAAAGCGATGTCGGGCCGATGGCGATTCCGAAGAAGACGGAAGAGCCGCCCCCGCCCCCGCCGGAACGTCCCAAGAAGATCGAAAACATGCCGGATTATTCCATCCGGGTGGACGTGCCCCTGGTGAACGTGGACGTGCTGGTCACGACCAAGGATGGACAGTTCATCCCCAATTTGAGGAAAGATAATTTCCGCGTCACAGAAGATGGCGTGCCGCAGACAGTGACCAACTTCGACGTGTCACAAGCGCCAATCACCGCCGTGCTGCTGGTGGAATTTACCGCCGGCGATTACTACTTCTTCGATGACCTTCTCACTGGCGCCTACGCGTTCGCCAACAGTCTGAAGAAGGATGACTGGGTGGCAGTGACGTATTACGACATCAAGCCCCACATCCTCACCGATTTTACGCAAGACAAAGGCGAGATCCAGGGCGCGCTAGGACAGTTGCGAGTTCCAGGCTTCTCCGAGAGTAATCTATTCGACGCTTTGTATGACACCCTTGACCGACTGGACCGCATCCAGGGCCGCAAGTATGTCATCTTGGTGACCACGGGAGTGGACACCTTCAGCAAGATCAATCTCGATCAGATCATGAAGAAGATCAAGATCACAAAGGATGTGACCATCTTCCCCGTGAGCGTGGGTTTTGCCGTGCGGACCTACTGCGAAATGCATAATTGTGGATACACGCACGGCATCGGGATTCCAGTGACTAACATGGATTACCTGCAGGCCGACAATGAGATGAACACCTTTGCCCGCATGACCGGGGGGCGCGCGTACTTCCCGCGGTTCAAAGCGGAATTTCACGGGATCTTCCAAGACATCGTGGGTGACATCCGCAACCAATACAACCTGGCCTACCATCCCACCAACCCCAAGTTGGATGGCACCTATCGCAAGCTGAAAGTGGAAGTGGTGGCGCCCGATGGGGGGGCGCTAAAGGTGAGGGACCAGCACGGCAAGGATGTGAAGTACCAGGTCATCGCGCGCGAGGGATACACGGCGAAGCATACGGTGGAGTGAGTACCGAGTTGCGAGTACGGGGTGAACATCCCGCGACATTCCGTCCCCCTGAAAAGTCTTGAAGCAGCAACCCGGAGCGGGTATCTCGAGGTTGGCGTATCGCACGCCTTCGCTCGCTACTAGGTGCTCGGTACTGCCTGCTGGTATTCTGCTTCCGCCCATGCACCACCCTATCCTAGTCAGCATTTTGCTGGGGTTGACCGCGGCCGCCGCCAATGTCTTCGGCGGGGCCATCATCGTCCAAAGGCGTTGGGAACGCGCCTACCTGAACTACTTCGTCGCCTTGGGCGCGGGCTTTATGCTGGCCACGGCGCTGGTGGAGATGGTGCCCGCCAGCCTGAGCCTGCGCGGCAGCGGGGCGGGATTCCTGGTGCTGCTGGGATACCTGATCATCCATTTCTTCGAGCACACCGTCACGCCCCACTTTCATTTTGGAGAGGAAACCCACGAGGACGAGTTCGTGCAGTCGCACAAGGGCTACTCGGTCTTGATGGGACTGGTGATCCACACGTTTTTCGACGGGATCGCCATCGCGTCCGGCTTCATCGTGTCGGACTGGCTGGGATGGATCATTTTCACCGCGGTGTTCCTGCACAAGATTCCGGAGGGATTCACCGTGGCCTCGGTGATGCTGGCCAGCGGGCGGAGTCGTGGAATCGCCTGGGGTTCCTCCATCATCTTGGGTGCTGCGACTTTGGCGGGCGTGCTGGTGATGGCAGCTTTGCGGCATGAGGTCGCGTTTGGGCTGCCATTGTCAGCAGGTGTGACGATCTACGTGGCGGCTTCGGACCTCATACCGGAAGTGAACAAAGAACCAGGCGTGAAGATGGCTTTGCTGGTTTTTGTGGGTGTGGCGTTTCTATTTGTGCTGGACCGTTTTTTTCACCTTCACTAATCAGTTCTCAGCTCTCAGTTCCCGGTTCTCAGTTCACGCTGCGGGTTTGATGGAGGCGGCCAGGCCGTTCAGGATCTTGCCTAACTCCGCTGCTTTATCCAGCAATCTCTCCGCTTGTTCGGCGCTGATGTAATTGAGATTCTTGGCGATAAGCAGTTCGGTTTCGACCTCCACCAGCGATCCGCGGGCACGCCCCAGAAAGAAATGAAACTCCTGGGGAGAGTAGCGGGCCTGCCCTTCAGCGATGTTGGTTGGAACGAACACAGCTGCTTTTCTCAGTTGGCCGGCGAGGGCGTAGACCTCGTCGCGTGGGAAGGTCTTGGTTGCGGTGTAAACATGCATCACGAAATCCATGGCCTTCTGCCATGCAATCAATTCTCGGTAAGACTGTCCCATGATTCCCTCCAGGCACAATGCTGGCAGTGTGTTTTCCACAAAGCTGTGACGTCTGAACACTGAGAACAGGGAACTGAGAAGCGAGAACTGGGGTTTAACCCGAATGGCGAATGTGCATCACATCACCGTCCTGGACAATGTAGTCTTTGCCTTCCAAACGCAGTGTGCCCTTGGCGCGGGCGTTGGCTTCGGACCCGGCGTCGAGCAGTTGGTCCCAGCGGATGGTTTCGGCGCGGATGAAGTGCTTCTCCAGGTCGGAGTGGATGGCGCCGGCGGCTTCGACCGCGCGCGTGTGGATGGGAATCGTCCAGGCACGGCATTCATCTTCACCGGCCGTGAAAAAGGAAATCAGACCCATTAAGTGGTAGGTCGTACGGATCAGGCGCACCAGGCCGCTCTCTTTCAGACCATAGCTGGCGAGGAATTCAGCGGCGTCCGAGTCGCTCATTTCGGCGAGTTCGGCTTCCACCTTGCCGCAAATAGTGGCAGCCGCGGCGTTGGGACGAGAGGCCGCGTCGTTAAGTTTGTACTTGCCGACTGCCTCTTCGAGCTCCTTGCCAAGTTCTGTGCTCTCGCTGACGTTCAGCACGTAGAGGATGGGCTTTTCACTGAGAAACATGAAGCCCCGCAGGCGCTTCTTGTCCTCAGGAGTCATTTCCATTTCGCGCAGCGGGCGCTCTGATCCGAGATGCGTGTTGGCGCGCTTGAGCAGGTCGAACTCTTTCTCGAGTTCTGCGGTCTTCATCTTCTTGAGATCTTTTTCCACGCGCTCCAGGCGTTTTTCGATCTGGCCGAGGTCGCTGACCATGAGGTCGAACTCAACATTCTTGATATCGCGCAAAGGATCGATGGGGCCCACGTGAGGAATGGAGGGATCGTCGAAGGTACGCACCACGTGAGCGAGGGCATCCACGTTGCGCAGGTGGCCGATGTAGGCGGTTTCCTTGAGCGCCTCCTGGCCGATGGCGCCCACATCCACGTATTCCACGGAAGCGTGCGTGAGTTTTTTGGGATTGTAGAGAGCGGCCAAGCGGTCCAGGCGGTTATCGGGCACCTTGGCGACGCCGATGTGGGCCTCGCGCGGGTTGGAATAGGCCGCATCGGAAAGATGCGCCTTGGTCAGGATGCGAAACAGGGATGTCTTGCCTACCTGGGGCAGGCCGATGATGCCGGTTTTCATAAGAAAGCTGCTAGCTACTGGCTCCTAGCGATATAAGGACAATCAAAGATGATAACAGGCGGAGTGGGGCACGACCGGCTCGTGATATTCTCAGCACCGCAGTGCTGTCTGGCATCTTGAAATCCCGCCTCGTTCCGCGACCGCTCCGCATCGTTCTCCTGCTGGGTCTTCTGACTGCGTGTGCCGCCGCCCAGGCTCAGTTTCGGGTGTTGGACCGCCAAGTGATCGAAGCGCGGCTGGAGGGCTTCTCCAGGAAGAATGACAAGCGGGAAGCGATCCTCAAGCAGATGTTCGTGCAGTCCGGCTGCAAGGACGACAAGCTGTCGGAGGAAACCGTGAGTACGAAGCTCCCGCCGAACCTGATTTGCGTTTTGCCGGGAGAGACGGACGAAATCATTCTGGTGGGTGCGCACTCCGACCATGTCGAGGCCGGAGACGGCGTGGTGGACAACTGGAGTGGAGCGTCCCTGCTGCCCAGCTTGTACTACAGCTTAAGCGCGGTCTCGCGGCGGCATACATTTGTGTTTGTCGGTTTCACTGCGGAGGAGAAGGGAATGCTCGGATCGGATTTCTATGCCGGCAGGCTCAGTCCGGAGCAACGTGCCAGGATCAAGGCGATGATCAACATGGACACGCTGGGGCTGGGTCCCACAGAAGTCTGGGCAACGCATGCTGACAGGAGTCTGCTGAATGCGCTGGACAACCTGGCGCATGCCATGAAGCTGCCGGTTTCTGTCATGAACGTGGACCAGGTGGGCTCCAGTGACTCCGAATCCTTTGCCAAATACAAAATTCCCCGGATCACGATTCATAGCGTCACGCAGGAGACCTGGCCCATTCTGCACTCCACCAAGGACAAGCTGGACGAGATAAAGATGGATGATTACTACGCGAGCTACCGTCTGATGGCGGGGTATCTGGCGTTTCTGGACACTGATCTGGGACAGACCGCAACGCCGCAGGAGAAGTCGAGCCACTAGGTTTGCGAGGCCGACATCCAAGAGGCCGGCGGACGCCGGAGCTACGTCTTCAAGGCCTGTGCCGTCAGGTACACCAAAGCCAATCCCAGGAAAAATACGCCGCCCTCCAACCGGGTGGACCAAACGTGCAGCGCGTCGAACTGCACGCGGGCGGGATCGTTGAGGGCAATAGTGTCGATCTCACCCATGGAGGCGCGGAGCGTTGCCATCTTCGGCGAAATGCCGAACTGCGAGATTAGAGTCAGCGCCAGCATGATGTAGAGCAGAACGTGCCGACCGGCGAATGGATGCAACGAACCGGAAGTGACCCGGGCGTAGATCATCGAGCAAACCAGGAATACGAGGCCGGAGACAATGCCCATCCAGTGCAACGCGGTGAGCGAGCGGCTGACCACGTTTCCCGCCAGGTGACGCGTGGGCAGCACCGTGAAGACCGTGGGCGCGAGTACAAACGAGAAGAAGATCAGCCCGCCCAGCCAGACCACCAGCGACAGCAGCATCAGATAGCGCAGGAATGACATAGTGTGCTCAGGCTCCAAACTTGTAGAACGGTTTCTCCAACACTTACTGCTGGCTGGTCAGCTCGACCAACCGGGTCCGTACGCCGTCGAACTCCGCCGTGTTGACGATGCTCTGCTCGCGCGTCGGCAGGAATCTTTGGGCACCAAGCTCAATGTTGCGGATGCGCTCACGGCAGGTTGGAAAGGCCATACCCGCGCACGTGCTCTCCCCGTCCTCGCGCTGCACTTTCTGCAGGAATGCCGGGAACTCGCGGACGTCATAGCCTGCTGCGTATTGATATTCCATGCCCAACAGGTCCGCCTCGCGCTCTGAGTTGCGACGGATCCTTAACAAAAGTATTGGGCGGAGCTTCTGCAAGATATACGCGACCGGTCCGGGTAAGAAATGTGTGGCGGTCAGCGCCCCGTCCACAAGCCCTTGTTTGGACGAGTTCCTGGTCGTGTGCCGGGACTCAACATGCGCAATTTCATGGGCAATCACCGCTGCCAGTTGCGCCTCATTCACTGCCGCCAGGATTGCGCCGGAGTTCAAGTAGATAAATCCACCCGGAAGGGTGACAGCATTCACGTTGTCGTCGAGAACGACCTTTATTGTGAGCGGTGGTTGCGCATCTGAGTTCTGCACCAATCTCTGCGCGATCCGGGCAAGGTATGCATCTACGGCAGGATCCTGCAGGACACGATCATCCTGGTCCAGTTGGCGTGCCAATTCCTGACCTAGTGCGCGCTCTTTGGCGGGGGAGTAGAAGTTCAGCCCGCGACCGATACCCCGTTTCCGGATACGGCTGAGATCGTATTTTTCGGGGGCATGGCGGGAACCGGGAAGGCCCTCCTCCATGGCCGACAGAGCTTCTTTCGACACGGTGTTCTCGCGTGCGGATGCGGGAACTGGAAGGAGCGCCGCAGCGCTGGCTGCCATTGCCAAGAAAAACAACACGGGGCTACGGTGTCTCGCACGCGCGCCCGAATTTCGGGAATACACGCACTAACTCCAATCAACTTGGTAATTCAGGATTCCTCGCCAGCATTGGGTGGGCTTAGACGCGGAGCTGCCGATCCCCTGTTGCGCTGTAGTATGCACGAGAACACGACGTGGATGGAAGAAAAAATTTTCTTCGGAGGGCAACTGACCCCTGTTGCGCCAGCAGAAACGCATCACACGGGAGAGTGCCCCTTATCACTGACACTCGCAAGCCGGAAGACCACTGTTGGGAGGGTGCCGGTTATGCCTTGGCGCCATCTCCTCAGGCTGACCAGCCTCGAACCCTGGTTCAGGCACACCCGCAGCCAGGTACTCGGAACCCAGACTCTTAAAGGAGGGAGAACTCAAATGTGACAGAGAGTTATATTCACAGCCAACATGCTCGTGCTGACGCTGTTGCTCGGGACAGTGTGTCTCGCCCAGCACGCGAAAAAGGGACTTGACCTGTCCAAGACGGCCGTGGTGCTGCCGTTTGAAGCGGCGGTAAAGGGTGCGACGGGGCTTCCGGAAGCTGCCCGCGCTTCCGTTATTCAGCAACTGAAGGATGAAGGAGTGTTCGCCGCCGTGCTGACGCCAGAAGAGGCGAAAGACAAGGACAAGGCTACCTTAGCCTGTGCGGTGGAACAGTGAGGTTCGTATGAAAAGCTGGAAGGCGGCCCTCGGTCCCAGAAACACACCGCTCTTTGTCGTTGCTACTGTTGGTCTGCTCCTGTGGGTCCCCGCGACATCGAGGGCACAGATAACCGTGTCCGCCGGCAGCAGGGCGCGGTGCGACAGGGCCGCACCCAGAGTTTCTTTTGAGGAGAAACTGCTGGCCACCATCCCGGAGGATTTCAAAGTGCCTGCGTTTGGCTGGTGGGCTACCTTCAGCTGCGATGGATCGCGGGTGGCGTATGTGGCCAAGCAGAACGGCAAAGAATCTCTCGTCGTTGAGGGCAAGAGAGGACCGAATTTCGACATCCTCCCCCTCCATTCACTGGTGTTCAGCCCCGATGGAAACACAGTCGCCTACCTCGGCGTGAACTGGAATGTTATCTACGTTGTGATCGGCGAAAAGAGGGCGTTGGTCCAGACTGGGGGGATAAAAGCCGGGCCGCTGGGTGGCCTGCTCCACGAGACTGAACCGCTGGATCTCTGGGCGCCCGAATTCAGTCCCGATGGAACGAAGGTGGCTTACCCCCGAACGAGGGAGCTCATGCTCCCGGGGCTCCCGGGGAAGATGTCGATTGCCATCGTGGATGACAAAAGCGCGGAATACAAGAGCCTGGAAAAGGGAGAGGACTTTACTATCGTCCTCGGCCATAGCGGGCCGGAGTTCCATGAAGTGGCTTCGCCCGTCTTCAGCCCCGACGGCAAGACGGTCGCTTACACAGCCGATCTGCATCACAAATCGTTCATCGTGGTGGGAGGCAACCGGGGACCGGAGTTCGACAAAGTTGGGGTGCCTGTCTTCAGCCCCGACGGCAAGACCGTCGCCTACGGAGCGACGCTGCACAACAAATGGTTCATCGTGGTGGGAGACAACCGGGGACCGGAGTTCGACAAAGTTGGCGTGCCTGTCTTCAGCCCCGACGGCAAGACCGTCGCTTACGAAGCTAGGCTGCACAAAGAATATTTCATCGTGGTGGGAGACAACCGGGGACCGAAGTTCAACGCCGTTGGCCTGCCTGTCTTCAGCCCCGACGGCAAGACCGTCGCCTACTCGGCAAGACTAACCGTCCTCTACTCGGCAAGAGTAAAGGAGAAAATGAAGGAAACGGAGAAGGAGCTCATCGTGGTGGGAGACAACCGGGGACCGGAGTTCGACCACGTTGGCGTGCCTGTCTTCAGCCCGGAGGGCAAGAAAGTGGCTTATGGCGCCACACAGGGCCGGGAACTGTGGTGGAAAGTAGTGGACGTTTACTAGCCGCATGACGCTTCCGCTGGCCTTGATGCTGCCGGCGCGCTTGGAGGTTTGCCGATTCTCGGCAAGCATCGCACCTTGGCAATATCATTTTTTCCCTGGCAAGAGCCCGCACAGGGCTCCCCCTGTTGCGCCCAGCAAGGCATCACAAGGGAGAGTGCCCCTTATCACTGACAGTCGCAAGGCGGGAGACCATTGTTGGAAGGGTGCCGCTTACGGGTCTTGCCTTTAGTGCCATCTCCTCAGCCTTGAACCCTGGTCCCGACACACCCCGAAGCCTGGCACTCGGAACCCAGACCCTTAAGGGAGGGAGAACTCAAATGCGACACAGAGTGATCTTCACGGTCAGCACGCTGGTGCTGACGCTGTTGCTCGGGGCGGTGTGCCTTGCCCAGCATTCAAAAAAGGGCGTTGACCTGTCCAAGACGGCCGTGGTGCTGCCGTTTGAAGGGACGATAAAAGGTGCGACGGGTCTTCCGGAAGCAACCCGCGCGTCGATTATTCAACAGATGAAGGATGAAACAGTGTTTGCAGCCGTGCTAACGCCAGAAGAGGCGAAGGACAAGGACAAGGCCACGCTAGTTGAGATCACCGGGCGGCTGGTTGATTTCGCACCAGGCAACGCGGCGTCGCGTCTGTTGGTTGGTTTCGGCAGCGGTCGTGCGCACGCGGGATTCGAGTTCACCGTGAAAGACTCTTCCACGGGAAACATTCTGTGGAAGAAGACGATTAAGCAAACTGCCTCGTTCTGGTTCAATTCCACAACCTCCTCAGCTGCGGAGCGTGCGGAACTTCCAGACGGGCTGGCCAAGAAACTCATACAGGAACTGAAGAAGGAAAAGTAGAGACCCAGTTCGTCGGCCGTCGAAACACAAGTATTCGGCTCTTCGTTGTGGGGGACGAGGGGGAAGGCTTGTGCCCGCAAGGCGAGCCGTAAGTCCTTCCTGTGCAATGACCGACGTCTGCTCCAGCATGGCCTGACCCCGCGAGCACAGACGCAAGACTAGGTTCTACGCTCGCTCAAAATGGCAAGGATTACTCGGAACGTGGGCAACTGACCGCTGGCAACCGCTGTTACACCGGCACCGGCACGCTGTCCACAATCTCCTGAATCACCTGCTCGGCCTGCTCAGATTTTTTCAAGGTGGAGGAGGCGGGTGCGTTGGCCACCACGCGGTGGGCGAAGACCGAGACCACCAAGGGCTTGAAGTCTTCGGGGACACAGAAGTTGCGGCCGTCAAGGAAGGCCATGGCCTGGGCGGCGCGATAGAGCATCTGGGAGCCGCGGGGTGATACACCTAATGAAAAATGCTCCGACTCCCGGGTCTTGCGCACGATGGCCAAGGTGTAGTTGACCAGCGAGTCATCCACCCGCACCCGGGTGACGGCCTGCTGCATTTCCAGCACCTCCGCGCTCGTGAGCACAGGCTGCAGAATTTCCAGTTGTGCGGTGCCGGCCTCCGAGCGGAGAATCTCCCGCTCGGCGTTGCCGTCGGGGTAGCCCATGCGGACCCGCATCAGGAAGCGGTCCAGTTGCGACTCCGGCAAAGGATAGGTCCCGTGATGCTCGACCGGATTCTGGGTGGCGATGACCAGGAACGGCTGCGGCAGCGGGTAGGAGTGGGCGTCCACCGTGACCTGGCTCTCGTTCATGGCTTCGAGCAGGGCCGATTGCGTCTTGGGAGTGGTGCGGTTGATTTCGTCGGCCAGCAGGACGTTGCAGAACACCGGGCCGCGCTTGAACTCGAATTGCTGCTCGACGGCGGAGTAAATCGAGATTCCGATCACGTCGGAAGGCAGCATGTCGCTGGTGAACTGTACCCGCTGGAAGCTGCAGTCCAGGGCCCGCGCCAGTGCCTGGCCGAGCGTGGTCTTGCCCACTCCGGGGACGCCCTCGATGAGCAGGTGCCCGCGCGCCAGCATGGAGACCAGGGCCAGGCGGATGACATCATCCTTACCACGAATGACCTTGCGGAGTGCCTGCTCCAGGAGGGTCGCACGATTGGAGACGGCGGTGGCGGTTTCAGGGGGCATTCACTTGATTCTACTATGCTGAATTGAGCGAGGAGCGGTTACCGTGGTCATGGGGCGACTCAGCCTTGGTTGTCGGTCAATCGCACACCATTAAGAATGCAATCCGCTCTCCTCTTTGCGCCGAAATGTGCGAAGCCATGTTTGACGCTGAGGTCTGAGCGCTGATGTCTGATGACTGATGCCGGTCTTACTGCGTAAACTCCGCCGGCCGTCCTGTCAGCCGCTCGATCCGCTTCGCGATCGGCGGGTGAGTCGAGAACAGGCTGCCGAAGCTCATTCCCAGAAGCGGCTGAATGATGAACAGGTGTGCCGTCGATGGCGTGGCAACCATGGGTCGGCGGCGCGAGTAGGCATCCAGTTTGGCCAGCGCGCTGGCCAGGGCATACGGGTTCCCGGTCATGTGGGCGCCTGTGGCATCCGCCTGGTATTCGCGCGAACGCGAGACCGCAAGCTGAATCAGCATGGCCGCGAACGGGGCCAGGATCAGCATGAGCAGGCCGCCACGGCGGTCGTCGCGGTCGCCAAAGAAGAAGCCGAAGCGCGCCAGAAAAGTGACGGCGCCGGCGATGGTGGCCGCAATCGAGCTGATCAGGATGTCCCGGTTGTTGACATGTCCCAGTTCGTGGGCCAGCACGCCTTCTAGTTCTTCGTCGTTGAGCAAGCCGAGGATGCCCTGCGTGACCGCAACTGAAGCATGCTTCGGATTGCGTCCGGTGGCGAAGGCGTTGGGTGAGTCGGTCGGGATGACGAAGATCTTCGGCATGGGCAGCCCGATTCGCTGGGTCATGCGCTCGACAACTTCGTAAACGCGAGGCAACTCTTCGCGTGTGACCGGCTGCGCGCGGTAAGTCGCGAGCGCGATTTTGTCGGAGTAGAAATACGCGATGAAGTTGGTGACAGCAGCGAAGGCCAGGGCCAACAGCATGCCGCTCTGGCCACCGAAGGCGCGGCCGATGGCCATGAGCAGCAGCGTCAACGCGGTCAATAGAAACGCGGTCTTAAAAGTGTTTCCCATACTAGAATACTCATCCTATTAGATGGTACGCCGGGCTGGGAGATTCAGGCGAGCGCGGCGGCCCTTTTCACTGCAAAGGACAGCAAAGGATCACCGATGTTTTCCTTGGTGATCCACTTCTGTCCTCTGTGGTAAATCGGGTCTCAGGCTTTGGCCGATTCCCGCTTGATGGCTCGTGACAGCGTCTGGTCGAGGGCGGCTTTGGCCTTCTCGTACTCCTGCTGCGAGATGCGGCCCTGCTTGTGTTCGACTTCGAGTTGAAACAGTTCTTCCTTCAGGGCTTCGAGCAGTAAGCCCGGACGGCCCGCAGGCGCAGCCTTGGGAACGGGCACCGCTGCAGGTACTTCGACGTCGGTCGGAGCGAAATCAGGAACTGCAGCAGTCTTGGAGCGGCCTGCGATGTAGAGCGCGCCGGCAGCCAGGATCACGGCGAATCCGCCCAGGAGATACCACCGGTATTTTTCCAGCGGATCGGGAGCATCGATGGGCGGACCAAGTCCTCCACCGGGACGCGAATCTCGTCCCGCGGTGGCCCCGCCACCCTCGGTTGCACCTCCTCCACTTTCAGCCTGCAGCGTACCGGTGCCCGAAATCTTGAAGGCGAGCGGCTGGCCGAGTTGGGTATTGGATGCGACCTGGACCACGGAATCCGACTGTTGTGGGTCCTGCATCGACTGAAAGCCCGCAGCCGAGCCGGCGCTGAACTGCATGCTCTTAGGCAGCATCACGACGAAATGCTGCGCCGGATAGAGAGGCTTGGGATCGATGCTGGCCTCCCCAGTGTAAGAAACGTGGAATGCCACCTGGAACTGGGTTTCGCCCGGCCGCAGCGGAAAGATGAAGGCGTAGCGGTTCTTCTCTTTCTGGGGTACCGGAGCAGAGTTCACCGGCTGTCCCCCAGCGGTCTTGGCCAGCGAAGTGTCAATCTGGGCGCCCTCGGGCAGATAGAACTCGAAGTTCTGATCGTTCATCTGGGTGCGCGGCGGGTCCGAGGTGTTGTTCACCGCGAACAGGCGAATGCCTTGCAGTTCGTTGCCCTGGGCCTGAAAACGCATCACATCGGCGGTAACGCCGATGGCATCCACCTTCTTTGCGACGTCGTAGACCTCAACCTCAACCGAAGTAGTTCCCGGAGGGGCCATGTGATGGTAGGTCACGCCCTGGTGGATGACGCGGACCAGGTGCGGAGAATTGCCGTCATCGAGCTTGAGGCTGAACTTGCCGCTGGCGTCGGTCTTGGACCGGCCGGATTCTTCCATGCCCTGACCCAGGCTGAGCAGCACCACGTCGTCGCCCGCAGCAGGCTTGCCGGTGGTGGCGTTCTTGACCGTGCCGGTGAGGTTTTCGGCGGAGGCGAGAGCGGCAAGAAGCAGCGTCAGGATAACGAGGATCCCAGCATGGCGGCTCACAGCAAAACTGCCGAGCTTGGCTCGGCCGGACGGGTCAAGAACCCGTTTCCGCATGGGTTGGGGTGAACTCAAACTCTGGCTCCTTTGCTATCGCGGATCACGGACGCGGCAGAGGAAGCGGCTTCTTCCAGGCGCGCGATCTCGGCCAGGACGGCGGCTGCTTCCTCCTCCAGCGAGGCTTTCAACGACAGGTAGTCTGCGTCGGGTACCTTGCCGGCCTTGTACTCGAAGTTGAGGTCGCGCAAATTCTCGTACACGGCTTCCTTGCGCTCGCGCAGATAGGAGAGCCGAGTCTTCTCCGGACCGAGGTACAGCTTGCCCGGAAGATAGAAGACATAAACCAGGGTTCCCAGCGTGATGAGGATGCAGGCCAAGACGGCAACGCTCATGTTTCGGTATCCTTCCTGGCTTCTTCGCGGAAGTGCTCCAGTTCGGCGCCACTGACAGGAGCAACAGCGTCAGCGCGCGGGACCAGCGGGCGATTCCTCCAGGTGCGCACGATCAGCACCATCGTGGTTAGCCCCAGTACCAACGCCAGGTAAGGCATAATCCATGCGACGCGGTTGAAGCCGGTGGTGGTAGGCGCGGCGATCACCGTTGTGCCGTATTTCTGTACAAAGGCCTGCAAGGCCAAATCGTCGCTATCGCCACGATCGAGCGCGGCCATCAGTTCGCCGCGCATGTTGTCAGAATACTTGCAGCCGACGTGGTTGCACTCGAGCAGTATCTGGCTGCAACCGCAGACACACATCATGCGGTGGCCGAGATCATTGAAGCGCGCGCCTTCGTCGCCCGCGCCCAGAAAAGTGAAGAGAGCACAGCAAAGCAGCGTCAACTGAGTTGCGCGCCGGAGAGTACCCTGCCGCACTCGCATTAATCCGCTCCTACCGGGGCCGCCTGCACTCTGGCGGGCGCCGTGAGGCGTACGGGCACGGCATTCGGCACCAACGCAATGATGGTTCCGAAAACCATTAACATCCAGCCTGCCCAGATCCACGGCACCATGGGATTCAAGTGTGCCTTGATGATAGGCCGGCCCGTGTCCTGGTTTAAGCCTTCATAGACGAGATAAAGGTCTTTGACCAGGAGAAAATCCTCTTTCACCGTGGGGTGAATCTGCGGCATGGTCTGGGTTTGCTGGCTGGCTTTGTAGAAACGGCGCTCGGGGTACATGGTGTCGATCTGCTTGCCGTTCCGGAACACGTCAATAATGGCCCACTCACTGCCGTAGTTCGGTTTGTCTTCCTGGGTGTAGGAGCGGCACACCAGCGTGTACGGGCCAATCTGCATCTTGTCGCCGTAGCCCATCTCTTTTTCCTGGTCGAGATTGAAGGCCGAGCCCAGGAACCCGATGATCACCACCGCCACGCCAAAATGCACGATGTAGCCCCCGTAACGGCGGGTGTTGCGGTGTCCCAGATGGACCATCGAGGCCAGCAGATTCTGGTGGGTGTGGCCCGAGATAACGCGGGCGCCACGGACAAATTCCGAAACCACGGTCAGTGCAACCAGGACGGCCAGCATGGCCGCCATCAGTGCGTAGAAGTAGGAAACATCAGCCCAGGGGCGCACCCCGAAAATCATCATCAGGACACCGACGAGAACCGCGCCGATCGCCGGCCACATGAAATTTCGCTTGATGCTCTCGGTGGAAGTCTTGCGCCACGCCAGCAGCGGGCCAACCGCGGTGAGCAGCAGCAGCAATAGCGCCACCGGAATTGCCACCTTGTTAAAGAAGGGCGGGCCGACCGTGACTTTCGTTCCTTGTACCCACTCCGAGAGGATGGGGAAAAGCGTTCCCCACAGCACCGTGAAACAGAACATCACAAACAGCAGATTATTGAACAGGAAGCTGGACTCGCGCGAAACGATCGACTCGAGTCTGTGCTCGCTGCGCAAATGAGTCCGGTTCTTCACGTAGAAGAAGGCGCACGTCGCAAAAATCAGGGCCAGGAAGCCGACGAACCAGTTGCCGATCGAGGACTGCGCGAAAGCATGCACCGAACTGACCACGCCGGAGCGGGTCAGGAACGTCCCAAAGATGCAGAGGCCGAAGGTGATGAAGATGAGCCACATGTTCCACACCTTCAGCATGCCGCGCTTCTCTTGCATCATCACCGAGTGCAGGAAGGCCGTGCCCGTGAGCCACGGCATAAACGAGGCGCTTTCGACCGGGTCCCATCCCCAGTAGCCGCCCCAGCCCAGCACGGAGTACGCCCAGTGCATCCCCAGGAAGACGCCGCAAGTGAGGAAGCCCCAGGTCACCATGGTCCAGCGGCGCGTGATGTTGATCCACTTCTCGCCGGGATAGCGCATGATCAGTGCACCCAGAGCGAAGGCAAACGGAATGGTGAATCCCACGTAACCCAGGTACAGCATGGGGGGATGAATCACCATTTCCGGATATTGCAGCAGCGGGTTCAGACCGTTTCCGTCCGGGGGAAGCTCACCCGTCATGACTGCGAAGGGATGTGCGGCAAAATTCAACAGCAACAAGAAGAAGACCTGGACGGCAGCGATGATGACCGAGGCGTAGGCAAACAGGCGGGCGTCGGTTTTGTGCCGCAGCCGCAAAACCAATCCGTAGGTCGCCAACAACAACGACCAGAACAGCAGCGAGCCTTCTTGTCCGGACCACAGGACGGCGAACTTATAGGCTATGGGCAGATCGCGATTGCTATGGTGGAAGATGTAGGCGATCGAGAAGTCGTCCTGGAAGGCGGCTACGACCAGCACCACCGCGGCGAGGAAAACGATGCCAAACACGGCAATTCCGGCGCGGCGCGCAGTTTCTCCCAGTCGCTCCGAGCCGGGGCCGGGACGGGCAAGCGCCAGCAATCCAGCCAGGAAGGAGTACGCACTCAGGGCTAACGCGAGTAAAAGGGCGAAACTGCCGACTTGTGACATGACAAGATCAGTATTTTTTCAGAAACAACCCGCCTCGGCAACCTCAAAGGCCCCGCAAAGCTATTGTGGGTTGGAGCTTTATCCAGGTTCGGAGGTTGCCCCCAGCTGCTTCCGAGCCGACGAAGGAGCCCCGTACGGGGCTGGCCAATCAAAGTGGATACCAGTGTATCGCACAGAGCGGGTGCGGCGCACAAACTCTCGAAAGTGCACGTTGGTTGCCAGGAAAGGGACAGTGATCAGGGCGGGAAACAGACGTTTTCTTCCGTTGAAGATCGAGGTTTTTGCGGGAAGATGCTCGGACGTAGCAGCTTGTTCAAAAAACTGTCGTTCAAATTCTCGTACTGTTTCCCCTGGTAACCGATTACCCGAAGACTTTGGCGACCCAGGAGCCAGCAACAGAACCGCTGTACCGGCCGGCGAAAACAGAGGGAAATCTCGCACAGCGGGGCTTGCCGACACCCAACTGTATGGGATCGAGTGGAGGAGCAGAACTTCAGGCAGGCAGAACTCGATTGCCAGCTAAGGGCGCACAACGCACTGCCCGCCTCCCAGAATTCTCGACCTAGGCGGTCTGCTGCCGGTTGTAACGAGCCATGACTTCGCGCTCGGCCACCAGCCAATCGTCGTGGTCGCGGCCCGGCGTGCATCCACGCTGCTCGTATAACTCGTAGGCGCGGCGCCGAATTTCGCCTTCCAGGTCGATGGGAATGGGCGAGGAGTTTCTCTTGACTTCAGCCGCAAGACGAACTTCGGGCATGGTTGCTGCCTGCTTGCGGGAAGAGCCGTTGGTGCGGGGAGTCTTTGCTCTAGCCATCGTCGGATACTCCTTACATATACCAAGATTCAGGAATGAATCGAATTGATGAATTAGCCACATACACGTTGACCTCGAACTGATGAGCCCCACGTAGAAAGGTGGCGAATGATGGAGTCATCATAACCCGGATTGCTGTGGATGTGTGAGGCGAAAGAGAAAATTAATACCTTCGTAATGTTTGAGTACCGGGGACCGAGTTGCGCGTGCCGAGTCAAACGCCGGTTTTGCTCAGTAGAAGTCGTGCGACGGTGGCTGGGCGCGGGTGATGGAAAGCGGCCGCACCCGGTCAGCTTTCACTGAAATCACGTTGTCCTGGTTCTGCAAAACTCCTTCCACCATCAAAAACTGCTCAGACGTAAGCAGTAGCCGGTTTTTCTGAAACAGGTCTGGCGTGACGATGGCGTTGGCCACGCCGGTTTCGTCTTCCAGGCTGAGAAAGACAAAACCTTTGGCGGTGCCGGGACGCTGGCGGGCGATGACGCCTCCGCCAATGCGCACATGCTGGCCGTTGGGAATGCTGCGAAGTTCGCTGGCCTTGCGGATGCCAAGAGCGGCCATGTGCGCGCGGTGATACGCCATGGGGTGTGGACCTACCGTCAAGCCGGTGCCGCGAAAGTCGGCTACCAGGCGCTCTTCTCCATTCATGGGGCGCAGCGGAGATTTGGCGTCAGGCTTGGAAAGTTCATCCAGCAGCGGGCCGGAATGGCGGACGGCGCGCTCGACCTGCCAGAGGGCGTCGCGTCTGTTGAGTTGCGAGTTGCGAGTACCGGGTACCGAGTGAAGATCAGTGCCGATTGAATTCAACGCTCCAATTTCCGCTAAGGTATTCAACTCGTCCTTGCGCAGTTCGGGGACGCGGTGGACGAGATCGCGAACGGAGGTAAACGGGGCGAGGTTGCGCTGATGAACCAGAGCTTGAGCGGCTTCCTCGCGCAGTCCGCGGTCATAACGCAGGCCGAGGCGGAGAGCGGGTTCGCCATTGGACTGATTGTGGTCATTCGCATCTTGGCCAACGACCAACGACGAACGACCAACGACCGGACTGACAACTGGTTCCAACGTACAAGCCCACTCCGACCGCATGACATCGATCGGGAAGATTTTCAATCCGTGTCGCTGCGCATCTTTCACGATGGTCGCAGGACGATAGAACCCCATGGGCTGATTGTTCAGCAAAGCGGCGGTGAAAGCTGCCAGGTAATGACATTTCAGGTAGGCGCTGGCATAGGCGATCAGGGCGAAGCTGGCGGCGTGCGATTCGGGGAACCCGTAGAGGGCGAACGAACTGATGGCGAGGACGATCTCCTCTTGCGCTTCGTGCGCGATGCCATTGCGAGTCATGCCGGCGCGGAGCCGGATCTCGATTTCTTTCATGCGGGCTTGCGAGCGTTTGAATCCCATGGCGCGGCGCAGTTCTTCGGCTTCGCCGCCCGTGAATCCGGCGACGACCATCGCCATGCGCAGCAACTGCTCCTGGAAGAGCGGCACGCCCAGGGTGCGCGCCAGCACCGGTTCGAGCGAAGGATGAGCATAAGTCACAGGCTGGCGGCCCTGGCGGCGCTGTAAATAAGGATTCACCATCTGGCCAACGATGGGGCCGGGGCGGATGATCGCCACCTGCACCACGATGTCGTAAAAACGCTGTGGGCGCAGGCGCGGCAGGCACGACATCTGGGCGCGGCTTTCGATCTGGAACATGCCGATAGTGTCAGCCTGCTGCAGCGCGGAATATACCGTGGGATCGTCGGGCGGCAGGTGGGCGAGGGCCACTTCCTCTTTGTAACTATCGTGGATGAGCTGGATGGAATCCTCCAGCACGGCCATCATGCCCAGACCGAGCAGGTCTACCTTAATAATGCCGAGGTCAGCGCAGTCTTCTTTATCCCACTGCACCACCACGCGGCCCGGCATGGATGCGGGTTCGAGCGGGACGACAGAATCGAGTTGTCCCTGGCAGATGACCATGCCGCCGGAATGCTGACCAAGATGACGGGGCAAATCCTGCACCGCGACGCAAAGTTCGAAATACTTGCGCAGGCGCGGATGGCGCAGGTCGAGGCCGGCGTCGTGAAAGCGGTGATCTAAGGTATCGTTCTGATCTCGGTATTCCCAGGTGGAAACGGCGGCTGAGACTTTGTCGAGAGTTTCGGGATCGAAGCCCAGCGCTTTGCCCATTTCGCGTCCGGCCATGCGGCTGCGATAAGTGATGACATTGGCAGTCATAGCGGCGCCGCGCTCGCCGTAGCGCTGGTACAGATACTGGATGACACGCTCGCGCTGGTCGCCGCTGGGCAGATCGAGATCAATGTCGGGCCACTCGCCACGTTCTTCAGAAAGAAAACGCTCGAAAAGCAGGTCCATGCCGACGGGATCGACGGCGGTGATGCCAAGCGAGTAGCAGACGGCGCTGTTGGCAGCAGAGCCGCGTCCTTGCGCCAGAATTTTATGCTCGCGGCAGAAGCGGACCAGGTCCCAGACGATGAGAAAGTAGCCGGCCAGATCGAGTTTTTCGATAAGAGTAAGTTCACGCTCAATCTGGCGGCGGGCGCGGGTTCGGAGATCGGTTGCCGCCCGGCCATAGCGCTGCTGAAAGCCTTCCCAAGTGCGCTCGCGCAGGAACGACATCATGGTCTCGCCCACAGGCACGGGATATTTGGGGAACTGGTATCCCAGATCGCTGAGAGCGAATTCAAGGCGTGAAGAAAGCTCGACGGTATGGGCAACGGCCTCGGGCAGGTCGGCAAAGAGTTGCTCCATCTCTTGCGCTGATTTCAGATGACGCTCGGAGTTGCGCGCCAGCAGGCGTCCGGCGGTGGCCAGCGTGCGATGGTGGCGGATGGCAGTGAAAACATCGCAGAGTTCACGCTGGCGGCGCGTGGCATAGCACACGCCGTTGGTGGCCAGCAGCGGAAGCCGGAGGGAGCGCGCCAGTTCGATAGCGGCGCGGTTGCGCGCTTCCTGCTCGCGATGGAAGTGACGTTGCAGTTCAACGTAAACATTGGCGTGGCCGAAAATTGCGGCCAGGCGATTGACGGCGCGGCGCGCTGCTTCCGTGCCGCCATGAGCGAGAGCAACGGCAAGAGGGCCATCATCACCGCCGGTCAGGCAGATGAGTCCGGCTGCGTGTTCTTCGAGTTCCGGTTCGCGGACGGCGCCTTCACCTTTTTTTGCGCGCAACTTCATTTTGGTGATCAGGCGGCAGAGATTCTGGTAACCGAGGCGGGAAGCGACGAGAAGGGGAATGCGAAACTCACCATTGTCATTCCTCGCTTCGCTCAGGATGACACCAGACAAAGTTTTACACGTCACCTCTGCCCCGATGTGCGCCTTCAGTTCCGCTTTCTTGGCCGCCATGTGGAAGCGGGGCGCGCCGTAAACGCCGTCGCGGTCGAGAAGAGCCATGGCGGGCAGGTTCAGGCTGGCGCAGGTTACTACCAGATCCTCCGGCAGGGAGGCGCCTTCGAGGAAGCTGAAAGCGGAGCGAGAATGGAGTTCGACGTACATGATTCCAATTTCATTCAGTCGTAGGTGCCTTCCACGAACCATCCTCCGCTGAGCAGATCGCGCACCAGGCGGTAGAGCGCGAGGCCGGTCTCGGCCTGCAGAGCGATGTCCCATTCGTCGCGGGACCAGCCCTCTTGCTGCCACCAGTCGCCGGAGGAGCGCCATGGCCCGGCCACCCAGACGATTTCCCCCTGGAGTTCCGGGCGCTTGGGACAGGCGATACGCGTGGGCCGGCCGTCGTATAACGTCACCGTCGCCCGCATGGGAGGGCGGAACAGGCGCAGCGCAGTGACAGCATCGCTGGGTTCACCGGCTGGCTTTCGGGTGGCGGAAGGCTTGCCCCCTTGCGGTTCGACTGGAGCGAAGCGCTGTATGCGGAACGCGTCTGGACGATGACTATCCAGCAACTCCAAACATCCGACTTTGTTTTGGCCGACGATGCCGGCAATTCTCGCCAGTGTGAGCTCGAGCTTTTCCGGTTCCGGCGAAGGCGGAAGGAACAGGCCACTCTGCGCGGCGCGCGGACGCACAGGTTCGGCGGCAAGATGGATTTTCACAATCGGCGCGCCGGGCGGATGCGCTTTGAGATCAAGCTGCAGCAGCTTGAGGAAAGTCCTGGCGTCCAGCAGAGGGACGGGGAGGCGCAGGGTACGGCGGAAAGCTTGCCGAGCCGGGGCTCGGCCTGGACGGACGAGGGCGTCCGTCCCCACGTGGGTGGTCGTGGATTCTTCTTCCTGCCATCCGCTTTCCAACTCCAGCTGCAGCCGCAATTCCTGGGTTGCCAGGGCGCGCGCGGCCAGGCGAGCGCACAATTGCTCCAGCAACCGGCCCAGCAGGAAGGCCAGCGGTTCCAGCAGGACCAGGGGATATTCCAGTTCGATGACTTCTTCAAAAATCAGCGGTGGCTCGACTGGAACCAGCGTGCGCGAGGTCGCGCCACGGGCCAATTGCTGCAGGCGGACGCCTTGCTGCCCCAGGCGTTCGCTAAGGGCTACATCCGGCAATGCGGCAAGAGCCCGCAGATTGCGCACTCCCCAGCGAGCCAAGGTTTCCAGAAGCCGCTCAGGCTCCTGTCCGTCGTCGAAGAGCTTGGGATCTGCGAACAAAACTTCCAGGGGGAGATTCCCTAACTGTTCGGCTTCTTTTCCGGCGGGGACTACGAGGACCCCAAAAAATCCCCGGGCCGCTAGCACCGCCGTGTCCGGGTTGGAGGCTATGGCAACATTGGCTTCCACGCCGAGGTCCGAGGCGCGGCGGGCCAGGTCGCGGCCGATCTTGGGCAGTTCGCCAAAAAGTGTTTCCAGCCCGGCCAGGTCGAGCAGGATGGTGTCGCAGGCGGCATCTTCCACGCGCGGCGAAAAAGACTGGGCGCAATCCAGCAAGGCGGCGTGCGTGGCGGCTTCCTGCAGGGGAGAGCGCGGGCGCAATACCAGGCCGGCACAGGCCTCCACCTGCAGCCTGGTCATGCCGGGTTCCACGCCTGCGTGGCGGGCCTTTTCATTCACCGCCAAGACTATCTGCAGCGGGGCTTTGCCTTCGAGCACGGCCACGGCCTGCGGGCGCAGCTCCGGCTCGGCGCGCAGCAGCGCCTCCAGGGGAAAATCGGGAACGAAGATGCAGGCGAAGGCAGTCATTAGTTGTCAGCAATCAGCCGTCAGTCATCAGGAAAAGCGGCGCTACAAAATCCGCACCGCTTTGGTGGCGAAGGCGGTCGTAGCCGATCGCACCGGCTTGCGTTCCAGGCGCGAATGCAGCAGTTCTCCTTCGACTTCGAGTTGATCCAGAAGTTGCGCGTGAGCCGGTGACGTTTTCCCTGACGGCTGATGGCTGAAGGCTGACGGCTTCTTTCCCGGCTGAAGTTTCAGCAGCAGCGCAGCGCAACTGGGGGCGCATGGCGCCTCGGCGATGACGAACAGCACGGTAGGCGTGTTCTCCACGGCGCGTTGAAAACGAAACCAGGAGGTCAGTGGGATGCGGCGCGCGGCACGGTATGGAATCCCGCCCAGATCAATGGCCACCATCCCAAAGCCGCCGCTTTGCAAAAGCAGATCGGTGACGCGGAGCGCCTGCTCCAGCGAATCGTCCATTCGAGAGTGGCGATCGTTTTGATGGTTCTTTGTCTTCTCTGCAGCTCTAGTCCTGAGCGCAAGCTTCTTTCCTCCGCACCGCACCCACAGCAATTGTTCGAAGTCCACACCTGCCGCGGCCGCAGACACAGGATCGAAAGCATCGCTGGCATCCACCAGGGCGCAAGCTTCCTGCCGTTGAGTAGCTGCCGCCAGAGCGGCCACCAGCACGCTGGTCCGTCCTGAAGAGGCAGGTCCGCAAATTTCCGTCAGGCATCCCCGCGGCAACCCGCCGGTGAGGGCGTCGAATTCGCGGATGCCGCTGGAAACCATTTCCGGCGCGGGCCGCACCTCGAGGCGAGAGGCCGGAGCAACTCCGGCGAGCTTGGGTATGGCAGACAGGCGGCTCAGAAGGAACGCGGATCGTTCCTGGGGAAAAGCAACGGAATAGCCCGGCGCGGGCTGGGCGCAAACGAGCGGGGAAGACATAAGAACCTCGAAAATTTCAGGGAGCAACGAAGCCGGAAAGGCCTCGTGGCGAACGCGGAATATTTCGCTTTTTATTCGCCTTCGAGATTCTGCTACTGCCGCGAGGAGGCTGTCAAGGCAATTTATAACTACATGTATACAAATGGCTTACTGGAAACGCGAGAGCCGGGTCGCAGAATTGATTAGGTTGGGGCGCACACGGATGCGCCTCTCGCTTCTACCCTTCTACATCGTCAACACCACACGAAACTGCGCCTTGCCGCTGAACATCCGCGCATAGGCCTCATTGGCTTTGGCGAGCGGATACTTCTCAATCATCGGACGTACGCCGGTCAGTTCCGCGAAGCGCAGCGTATCTTCCGAGTCGGTGGGAATGCCTGAAGGCCATCCCTGAATGCTTTTCCTGCCTGTAATGAGCTGGAACGGAGACACCTCGATGGGATCCGGGGTCGCACCCAGGACTACCATCTTGCCGTTCATCCCCAGCCCATCTACGAGCGAAGACATGGCTTTCGAACTCGGGGCCGTCGCCAGGATGACTTTTGCGCCGCCCATCTTCTGCAATTCTTCAGCGGCGTTGGTTGCCTGGCTGTCGATGTAGGCGTTTGCGCCCAGTTTCTTCGCCAAGGCGGCATTCTCCATACCGCGGCCAACGGCCACCACTTTGTAGCCAAACCTATTGGCGAACTGGACCCCCAAGTGCCCCAACCCGCCGATGCCTTGCACGGCCACCAGGTCCCCAGGGAGCGCACCCGCGTGGCGCAAAGAATTGAAGGTGGTAATGCCGGCGCACATGAGTGGTGCCGCCTCGGCGGCATCCAAACTCTCCGGCATCAGCGCGAGTGCCTCTACTGGCACAATCATGTATTCGGCGTAGCCACCGTCGTAGGTGATCCCCGGGATCTTCAAATTGACACAGATGCCAAAATCTCCGCGGCGGCAGGCGAGGCAAGTGTTGTCTTGACCGCCGTGCCATCCCACGCCAACGCGCTGCCCCTTCCTCCAAGTGGTAACGCCCGCACCTGCTTCGTCGATTACACCCGCCACTTCGTGCCCGGGTACTCGCGGATACTGCAGTCCTGGCCACAGATTGTCTTTGGTGAGGTGATCGCTGAAGCAAATCCCGCAGGCCTGCACGCGAATCCGCACGTGACCCGGGGGCGGCTGCGGGATGTCCCGCTCCACAATGTCAAGATCACTACCCGGCTTGGTCACCTGCGCTACTTTCATTCTGGCCATCGAATTCTCCTTATCTTGCTTTTCGTTTGATCAGAAGTGCATTGGACTTTCCCTTGGATGAATCGGCCGGCTTGACGGATTCAGGCAACAGAGAAAAACGTGGCGCGGTCGAGCGGAGACCTCGACGGAGCATGACGAAGCCCGTATAATTTCCAGTGAGCGCGGGCCGAAAGTCTGCTCGCGATGCCTCGCCAGTCAAGGATGGCGCTATCGTCTAGGGGTTAGGACGGAAGATTCTCAATCTTCAAACCCGGGTTCGATTCCCGGTAGCGCTACCAGCCTTTCCGTTTCGCCCTGTTCCATCTGCAACTCCAGCGGGCCGACAACCAGCCAGAGGTTTGCCCACCGCGACTGATGTCCCGTGACTGCGCGGTGTGCGGCTTCATCGGCATCTTCTCTCAGCGCAGTCCGCAGTAACCATTTATTCACCGAGAATTCATCGCGTTTTAACAATCCCGCGATTGATCGCTTGTATTTTCAGGAGTCCTGAGACTGGAGAATCGTTTTCAGATTTTTTGCGGTTGTTTTGGTGCGCATGAGTAGAAGTGCACGTCCATCAATTCTGTGGGAGGACAAATGAAGCGAGCTATAGCAGTTGCGCTGTCCCTGATGATCACCGCAAGCGCGTTTGCGGCGCCGGCGGGGCAGGACACCAGTGCAGGCACAGCCAAGAAAACCAGTACGAAGAAGACGGCCAAGCGCGCCTCGACCACGCCCAG
Source organism: Terriglobia bacterium (assembly GCA_020073165.1). Taxonomy (GTDB): domain Bacteria; phylum Acidobacteriota; class Terriglobia; order Terriglobales; family Acidobacteriaceae; genus JAIQET01. The sequence goes on from JAIQFP010000004.1 coordinate 197,781, forward strand.
TTCCCCGGAGCTCCAGGCCATGAAGGAGGCCCTGGACTCACAACAGAAACAGATCCAGCAGCTGATGCAGGAGTTGCACAGCCGAGACCAGGTGATGCAGCAACTGCAACAGCGGCTCGATCAGAGCCAGAGTGCGGCCACGGATGCGCAGAGCAAGGCCGATGCGGCGGCTTCGCAGGCCGCCCAGCAAGCGCAAGCAGTCACCGATTTGCGCAGCGACGTCTCTGACATGAAACAGAATTCGGCCAATACGGCGCTGACCCTGCAGGAGACGCAGAAGAGCATCAACGAGATAGGCAGCCCGCTGGCCATCCACTACAAGGGCATCACCATTACTCCGGTTGGTTTCCTGGCGGCAGAATCGGTGTATCGGCAGAGGGGGCTGGCTGCCGACGTGAACACGCCTTTCAATTCGATCACTTTCGCCGGTGCTTCGCCCAACCACATTTCTGAGTTTTTTGGCTCCGGGCGGCAGTCACGTGTGGCCTTCCTGGCCGAAGGCAAACTGAAGAGCACCAAAGTGTCAGGCTACGTGGAGGCGGACTTTCTCTCCGCGGGCGTCACCTCCAACAACAACCAAAGCAACAGCTACACCTTTCGGCAAAGACAGCTTTGGGCTCAGGCGGCTCTAAGCGACGGCTTGACGTTTACCGGTGGGCAGATGTGGAGCCTGCTGACGGAAACCAAGAAGGGAATGGACAACCGCACCGAGGCGCTGCCCATGACCATTGACGCGCAGTACACCGCGGGCTTCAGCTGGGCGCGGCAGTTTGGTTTCCGCGTCACCAAGAATTTCAACAACAAGGTCTGGCTGGGGTTCTCGGTGGAAAACCCTCAGACGACGTTTGCCGCGCACGGGGCTTCCAGCAATTTCCTGCTGGGCAGCGCGGGTGCCGGCGGCGGTCTTTACAACACGACCGCAAACTACTCGTTCAATTCGGCTCCCGATCTCATCTTCAAGGCTGCCTTTGAACCGGGCTTTGGCCACTACGAGATCTTCGGGGTCGTCGCCCAGTTCCGCGACCGTGTCTTTCCCTGCGCTACCGCGGACTCAGAAACCACATGCCAGGGCATACTCGGGCCTTCGGCAGCCGGTGCTTTCAATGACAACAAGACCGGCGGCGGCATCGGCGCCAACGCGCGCGTGTCGGTGTGGAACAAGAAGATCGACCTGGGGGTTCACTTCCTCGGGGGCAACGGTGTGGGCCGCTATGGCACCACCGGGCTGCCCGATGCTACGGTCCACGCAGACGGTACGCTGGCGTTGATCCGAAGCTACCAGGCGCTAGGCACACTCGAATTTCATTACCCGAAGTTCGATGTGTACATGAACGGCGGTGGAGAATATGCGGCCCGGACTGCGTTTCTCAAGTCACCCGGCAGCGGCGTGGGTTACGGTTCGCCCTTCTTTCCTAATTTCACTTGCTCCACAGAACCGGTGCCCGGCTCGGGCGGGTTCGCGCCGGGTTCGTTGGGGAGCAACTGCACCGGCGATACTCGCAACATCATTGAGGGTACCTTCGGATTCTGGTATCGCTTCTACAAGGGCCCGAAGGGGACGGTTCAGTTCGGGCCGCAGTACTCCTACGTGGTGCGCAATACCTGGGCGGGCGTGGGCGCGCCCGGGGTTACCAATGCGCCACACGGGGTAGAGAACATGATTCTCACGTCCTTCCGCTACTACTTGCCCTAACGCGCGGTACGGATCGCCTCCGGTGCGACTGGAGTTTGCACCGGAGGCGGTTTCCATCTAGATACTCTTCAGGCGGTGGCCCGTGACGGTTCACCCTGGGCGCTGCTGCCATCCCGAAAGTTAAACAACCGCAGTCGTTCACGAACGATCTTGGTTATGGCTTCCAAAGCGCCGGGCAGAATCTTGTACGGTGCAACTTCACCAGTCCCCGCGAGTGCAGCCTCCAGCCCGCGGCGCCAGGCCAGGCGCAGCTCGGTATTGATGTGAATGATGGTGATACCCGCCTGGATGGCCTTTTTGAAATCGTCGTCGTTGGTCCCCGAACCGCCGTGGAGAGTGAGGAAGATTCCGGTCGCCTGTTCGATCTGACGAATCCGCTCGACGTCGAGGCGCTTTTGGGCTTGTCCCCGGACCATGCCTTGCAAGAGACCGTGCATGTTGCCAACCGCCGGGGCCAGCACATCGATCCGGGTCTCTTCCATGAACTGCCGGGCCTGTTCCGCAGTCGTCAGGGAGCTCATCCCCTCGGGCGCTTTATCCAGAATCTCAGAGGCCGTCCCTATGTAGCCGATCTCTCCTTCCACCAGAACCGAAGGGTTAATGGACTTGATGGCCTCCACCCCTCGCCTGGTCTCGGCGACGTTTTGCTCGAAGGAGAGCTCCGAGCGATCGAAGATGATCTCGTCAAACCCCGCCCTGGCGGCCTCCTCAGCCTTGGAGAGGGAGTGGGTGTGATCGGCATTGAGAAAGATGGGATAGTTGTGCTCGTCCCGCAGGCTCTTGACGAGGGCGGCAGCCTGCCGGACCCCAATCAGGGCGCGCTCGCCTTCGGAAACCCCGACCATTACCGGCACGTTCAGTTCTTGCGCGGCGGAGAAGACCGCCTTAAGGGTAACCAGGTCGGAGAAATTGAAATGACCGACGGCAACCCCGCTGCGTTGTGCCTGGCTCAAGATCTCAGATAATGTTTCCATCGCGTTCTCCGCTCCGCGATCCTCGACACGCGAATCCCGTTACGTCGGCGATTTCGACGGAGAAAACATTCTACGAGATTTCCAACCTGGGCGAGCTTGTCAAATGAGTCCGGACGTGGGGAAAGGGTCAAGACAAGCGAGATGGACGGCAGGACGCTGAACCGGTTTGGCGAAGGTTTCGCGGGGCTAGAAAGGCGCCCGTGAAATTCGCCGCTTGGGCGCCACGCTGCGGACGGGTGGGGTTCGCCTGAGCGTTCTCCACGCGGAGCCACTGATTAGCCAGAAGCCTGCGGCCGACGCTGCCATGAAGATGAAGACCAAAACCGTGGTGATGAGAGACCGGTAGGGTTCGAGGCTAACGCTCACCATGTCCCAGTCGGTAAGGGGCCATACGATTTGCACGTACACTCCGACGATCACCAGGACAGCAGCGAAAACCAGCATGATCGTGAGTGCGCCCACACCCAGGCTCTCGAACACAATCATGGCCCAGTGTTTCAGCGAGCCGGGTTCGCTGGTTTTGCGCTTGGGCTGGAGACTTGGCATGGGTGATCGCTTAAGCTGATATTACGGCGATTCCCGCAGTTCGGGCAGGTGACTAAAGTGTCTTTCCAGCCCAAGCCCCCGGACGAGTCCCGCTAATTGGCCTTGGTCGCTTTACCCTCCATTATGCTGGCATAGTTCCCGTCCTCCCCAGCCATCTCAAACTTGAAGCTGTAGGAGGTGGCAGAGAGTTCCTTGATGGTGAAGCGCTCCTTCATGATCTTGCCACCCATCTTGTTTTCACTGGTCCAGGTCCAGGTGTCGCCGGAGAGTGTCCCCTTCGAGTGGCCAGCCTCGCCCATGCTATTAAAGGCGTCATAGGTATAGACCTTGTCTTCCGGGTTGTATCCCATGTAGGCCACGCCGATGCCGTTGCCCATGTCGCTCTTGAAGTCATCATGGAGGACCAGGAAGAAATTGCCCTGCATCCACTCGACCTTCTCGGTTTCCGTCATTTTGCCGCCCGGGCCAAACGGGCCGGGCTTTATGTCTCCGTCGAGCGTCCAGGTGCCCACGAAGTAGTCCAATTTTTTCAACTCTGGGGCCGGCGTCAGCGGACCCATTTGGGCCGCTGCAAACGCCCCAAGCAGCAGGCATGCAAACAAACAGGCGATCGTTTTCATCAAATTTTTCTCCTTCTAGGAATTCAGTGCGGAGTTGCATTTCCCGAGCAGGGCGATAGTAGAGTCCGGCAGGATGCCGAGTCAATGCGCGATAAGTCCCGACCGTGTAGGCACCCTACATCGGAGGCGGCTCCGGCTCGGCGGAGCCGTCGGCGCGTGGGTCAGAGGCGCCGTACTTCACTTTGGCCTTCGAATCGTGAAGCACCGCCTGCCCCCTCCCCATGCGGGTGGAATACTCTTTCTGAACGTCCAGCTTGTGCCCCATGGCGGAGAGCTTTTCGCGGACGGCTGGCCCGACCCGCGACTCGATCACAATGTTGCAGCCGCGATCGGGGCTGACGGTAAAACGGGCGTTCTCCAGGGCTGCCTGGATATTCATGCCGTAGTCCACCACGTTGGAGACGAACTGCGCATGCGCCAGCGGTTGATTGGCCCCGCCCATGATGCCGAATCCAATGTGCTCGTAGCCCTTCTCCATAAAGGCCGGAATGATGGTGTGGAAAGGACGCTTGCGCGGCGCCAGCACATTGGGAGACACGGGGTCGAGCGAGAACAGCGCGCCGCGGTCCTGCAGCACGAAGCCCATGCCGCGTACCGTGATGCCCGAGCCGAAGGCTTCGTAATTGCTCTGAATCAGCGAGACGATGTTGCCCTCACGATCGACCACGGAAAGGTAGGTGGTATCGCTGGCGGGGGTGCCGTAGGCCGCGCCACAGTTCGCCTTGTTGGGATCGATCAGGTTCGCGCGCTCCTTGGCATACTCCTTGGACAGCAGTCCCTTCACCGGAACCTTGGCGAAACGCGGATCGGCGTTGTAGCGCTCCAGATCGGCGTAGGCCAGCTTCATGGCTTCGATCTTCTTGTGCAGTTCGGCGACGCTGAGCGGGCCGTCGGGCGAGGGCGGCGAGGTCTCCATGATATTCAGCATCTCGAGCGCGGCCATGCCCTGGCCGTTGGGAGGAAGCTCGTAGACGGTCCAGCCACGATAGGTGGTCGAGATGGGTTCCACCCACTCCGGAGAGAATTGGGCAAGGTCATCGGCGGACATGGTGCCGCCCAGCGCCTGCGATGTGCTCAAAATAGCGCGAGCAACTTCGCCCTTGTAGAAGGCGCTGGCTCCATTCTGCGCGACCAGGCGCAATGCTTTGGCGACGTCGGGATTCTGGAAAATTTGTCCGAGCGCCGGAGGCTCGCCGTTAGGGAGAAAGACGCGCCGGCCCTCGGGATCATGTGCGAAGGAATCTGCCGCATCCTCCCAGTACCCGTGAATGATCTCTGGCACAGGATAGCCCTGCTCTGCATAGAAGATCGCGGACTGGAACAGGTCCTTCCAGGGCAGCCGTCCGAAGCGCTCATGCAGCGCATTCCAGCCCGCCACGGCGCCGGGCACGGTGACGGAGTCAATGCCGAACGGAGGCATAGACGTCGCGCCTTTCGCCTTCAAGTGCTCGACGGTCAGGCCTTGCGGCGCCCAGCCGCTGGAGTTCAATCCGTAGAGCCTGCCGGTCTTGGCCTCCCAGTAGATGGCAAACAGGTCACCGCCCATGCCGTTCATCATGGGTTCGGTGACGCCGAGCACGGCATTGGCTGCAATCGCCGCATCGACTGCGGAGCCGCCCCGTGCCAACACCTGCGCCCCCGCCACGGAAGCCTGCACGTGGCTGGTGGCTACGATGCCGTAGTGCGTGATCACCATCGAACGGGCGTGAGAGCGGGCTTGGGCAAACATGACGGGAACCAGCGAGAGAATCAGAAAGGCAAGAAGAAGAGAGATGCGCATATTCACCTGACCGGGTAAGGGCGCATTCTGCGGCGCAGAGGGGTGGTTGTCAAGCAGCCACGATCTGCGAATACCGGAAGCACTCCACCAGGTGATCATTCACCATGCCCACCGCCTGCATGAACGCATAACAGATAGTCGAGCCGACAAAATTGAACCCTCGTTTCTTCAGATCTTTGCTCATCGCATCGGAGTCCGGTGTGCGGGCTGGAACTTTCCTGGTAGAGCGCCGCAAATTCACCTTCGGTTTCCCGTCCACAAACTGCCAGATGTAGCGGTCGAAGGAGCCGAACTCTTCCTGCACCCGCAGGAACGCTTTTGCATTTTGCACGGCGGAAGCGATCTTCAACCGGTTGCGAATGATGCCGTCATCCCGCAACAGGCTTTGAATCTTGCGGCGGTCGTAGCGTGCAACCCGCCCTGGATCGAAGTGGTCGAAGGCGGCGCGATAGTTCTCCCGTTTGCGCAGGATGGTATCCCAGCTCAGGCCGGCTTGTGCGCCCTCCAAGATGAGAAATTCGAAGAGCCGCCGGTCATCATGTTGGGGCACGCCCCACTCCTCATCGTGGTAGCGGATCGCGAGAGGGTTGCGCGCCCATGCGCAGCGGACGAGAGATGCAAATTTTCCTTTCTCGATCATGAGAGCCCATGCGCGCCTGCATCCTACGGGGGCCAGGCCCCCCGCAAAAGCCGCCCGCCCTTCGACCTCGTTCACTGGACTGTGCCGCCGCGCTACCGTGCTATTGCAGCGATTTGGGATCGGAGCGGTTCTTGGGGGTCTTCTTGTTCAGGAGCGCGACCAGTTCCTCCGCAGAGGCCGGGATCTTCACCTTGCCTTCCCGGATGATCTGCTTCGCGCTGAGTTTCTGTCCGTAGAGCTTCTCGTTGGCGCTTCCGTCCGAGCGCAGGGTGGAACCTTCCAGCGAGATTCCGGCGAACAGTCCCTTGGACCGGGAATACGACAGAATTTCGGCACTCATCACCACGTCAGTTGCACCTTCAGCGGAACGCCCCTTGGGGCCAGCGGCGGCGGAGGCGTTTGCGCCCAACTTTACTTTGCTGCTCAGCAGCGAACGTGCTCCCTTCGGATTCATCACCAGCAGCACGAAGTCCGTGGCCTGCCCGCCCAGTTGGAACCCGATGTTGACACCTTCCAGCGCATACAGAGCCGGCGCTCCCCACGGTCCAGTGTAGTGCTGGCCGCTGCGGCAGATCATGACGCCACGGCCGTAGCTGCCGCCGATTCCGAACGCACCTTTCTTTACCGAAGGCAGAATGATCACGCACTCGGCCTTGTCCAGCAGGTCTTGGGGAATGTCATCCGGGATGTCCAGGATCTCTTTCAGAACCTCGCTGGAATCCTTTACCCGGTCTTCTTCTTTCTCGTTATCAGCGGCAAGAGCTGGGAGCACAAGGGCACACGTGAGGAGCAGAGCCAGCAGCGTTTTCATGAATCCTCCGTTGGGTTGAGACTTTATCTTAAACCAGGGGCCAGCACTTTGACCGTAGCGGGAAGTGCATCGAGCTTGCCCCCTAAATAGCAGATGCAGCACGTGTTCTTCCATGACCAAACGTGTGCTCCTTTTGTAACTTGGCACTGCCACAAGCCTCCCCTAGAGTCAGAGAGGCAAGAACCGTCCCCACGGTGGCTTTCGGCCCTTCGCGTGCATCTATATGTCCAGGAAGCCTCTGGCCGTGGGTTGTGGTGAAAATTTTGGACTGGTTGGGAATGAAGTACACGAGGTCCTTCTGTTTCGGAGCGCTGATGCTGGTCGCGGTGCAACTTCCGCTCGTGGCCCAGAGCGCCTCTCTGCTTCACCCTTCCAACATGGCCGTGGCCACCTCGACAGCTGATTCCGACCAGGCCGATTCCGTCCTGACGATCAAGAAGCGGGTGGACGAGGTCAACGTTCTGTTTATTGCCACCGACCGCCACGGCAAGTTCGTCCGCAACCTGAACCAGAACGATTTCACCATTCTGGACGACCACCAGCCGCCGCAAGCCATCGTGGATTTCCGGCGTGAGACCGACCTGCCACTGGAACTGGGACTGTTGGTGGATATCAGCGGCTCGGTGCGCAGCCGCTTCGACTTCGAACAGCAGGCAGCGGTTGACTTCCTGCAGCACACCCTGCGCCCCGGCTTCGACAAAGCCTTCGTGGTGGGCTTCAATGGCCACAGCCAGTTGATGCAGGACTTCACCGATAACGTTGAACTGCTTTCCGTTGGCGTATACCGCTTGCGCAGCGGCGGCGGCACGGCGCTATACGACGCCATCTACCGGGCATGTCACGACAAGCTGATCAAGGGCCAGTCCGATCATCCGGCGCGGCGTGCGATCGTGGTGGTCAGCGACGGTGAGGACAACCAGAGCGAGGTTACCCGGGCGCAGGCGATCGAGATGGCGCAGCGCGCTGAAGTCATCATCTACGCCATTTCCACCGACGACAGCGGCCTGATCCTGCGTGGTGACAAGGCCCTTGAGCAACTCGCCGACGCGACCGGCGGCCGCGCCTTCTTCCCCTACAAGATGAAGGACATCAAGAACTCGTTCAACTCGATTGAAGACGAGCTGCGCAGCCAGTACATCGTCTCCTACCGGCCGGCGAATTTCGATGCCGACGGCCGCTACCGCTCCATCCAGATTACCGCCTTGAAGAAAGACCTCCAGGTCCGCGCCCGTAAGGGCTACTACGCCCCACGGCAGTAGGACCAGCGCATCTGCTCAAGCCCCCTTTTTCAGCTCCTGAGCCCCCTTGTTCGATTGGTAGTGTCCCGGCGTCACCCGGAAGGCAATGCTCAAACGGTTCCAGGCATTGATGGTAGTCACCGCCAGGGTGAGGTCGGACAGTTCCTTCTCGCTGAAGTGCGGGCGCACGCGCTCGAACACCTCGTCGGGCACATGTCCCTGGGTGATCCGCGTTACCGCCTCCGCCCACTCCAGCGCCGCGCGTTCGCGCTCGCTGTAGTAGGGGGACTCCTCCCAGGCATCCAGCCCGTATAGCCGCTGCTCGTTTTCCCCGAGGGCCCGCAGATCTTTCCAGTGCATGTCGATACAGTAGGCGCAGCCATTGATCTGCGAGACCCGCAGCTTGATCAGATCCTGCAGCTTCTCTTCCAGGCCGGAGGTGTGCAGATATTCTTCCACGCCCAGCAATGCTTTCAAGGCGCCAGGCGCGACGGCATAAGCGTTCAAGCGAGGTTTCATGATGCTCCTTTCGGAGAAGTGGCTTACGGGTTTGGATGAAAACCGGGGTCGCGGGTTGCAGATTATCGCCGCACGCTAGGTCTCGCGTGGCCAGCGTCTTTCACGGTTGTGGAACTAGGAGGAACCCCTCGTCTTCTTTTCCCTTGTAATCTCCCCAGCCCACGATCTCGCCGCGATTGTTGATGCCGGTGGCGGCTTCCAGTTTCCAGCCGGAGCCGGGAGCAATGCGCTCGTTCAAGTCGTGAAACCCGGAAGTCTCTTCCCACACAAAGGCTCGTAGCGCATCGGAGGGGGGGCGAAGGAGCCAACGATCACGTCACAATCATTGAAGGCCCTGGGCTGGCTGGGAAACTTGGGTGACAAATCCAGACGAACGAGTTGGCCCTCTTTGTATAGCAGGATGCGGGGAAATACCTGCACGAGGACGTGTCCAGCATCGTTGATGGCCAGCGCGGAGCTATAGTCTTCGCCCGGCACGATACGCTGGATTCCATGCGTCTTGTCCCAAAGGAACGCGTGGTAGAGGCCCTGCGAATCGTAGAACTCACCCACCACCTGGCCTTGATTGTTGATCCCGGTGGCGGCGCCCCCGCAGCATGCTCCCAGATCGACAGCAGCCTGGTTTTTCCAGAGGACAGGGACCGTCCCGGCTTTTCCACTAACGGCCGATTCGCCCGCGATCTCGTCCGCATCGTCAATCGCGTTGGGCTTGGACTGTTCACCGGACAGCAGGGTGAGCTTGCCGTCCTGGAAAATGAAGGCGTGCCGCTTGCTTGCATCGTTATTGGTCGCAACCCCGATCAGGTGACCGGCGGTGTTCAGGCCGAGACCCTCGGCGAGCTCGAACCCAGCGGGTAGGCCGATCTGCTTTTGTCCTTCCTTTTCCGACCACAAAGCCGCGTGGTGTGCAGGAGTGGTCCCGGCGACTTGGCCGGAATCGTTAATTCGCGCCGGCCGCAGGGGCAGAGCGATCAATTTGTAATGTTCGGCGATGCACTGTCTGCCGGATTGTCCGGCCAGGACTTGCGCCGAGATGACCGCGAGGAACAGGGCCGCGGAGAAGAGAAAGCGTCGCATCAGTTCAGAAGCCTCCACGCAGGCGAATCGCAAAGGTACGTCCCGAAGCGACCGCCGTGCCCGAGAAGATCCCGGCAAAATTGATGACGTTCAAACGGTCGGCAAGGTTGAAGGCGTCCGCTTGCACGCGGAGGGAGCGTTGATCGTGAACCCACAGATCGCAGCCCAGCGAAGCGTCTATTGTCGCGGACGGCCGCACCCGGCCCCTGGCGAAATTCACTTTGCCCACGACATTCGGTCCAAACTGCTCCACCAGCGTGGGCAGATCGACCGGACCGTTCAGTTCAACCGGCAGTCCACTTCCGTAAGAGCCCGCGACCGCAGCCCAGAGGCGGCCGGTAATCTGATAAAGAATACGTCCGTTCGCCGTATTCCGCTGGTCCTGGGTAATGGGGACGGTGATGGAGGAATTGAGCTGGCTGGTGTCGTCGCCCAGGAACAAGCCTCCTGCTACCGGAAGGTGTGCTCTTCCCAGAAGGTACGAATAGCCGAGCGCGCCCGAGACCCTTCCCCAACGGGGAATCTCGAACTTGCTCTCCACCCCATAAATGGCGGCCTGATGAAAGGCAATGGGGAAGCTCACCCCGGTGTTCAGCAACAAGTCATCGTCAGGGAAGTTATGGATCTCGCGGCGAAAATAGCTGACGGTCCAAGAGGTCTTGTTGAACAGGCTCTTGGTCAATCCGGCTTCATAGTAGTTTCCCCGCGCCGGACGGACGGGCAGGAACGCACTCGCTGGGTTCAGGCTACGAGCGGCCTGCGAACTGGGCAGCAACAGGTTCTCCGTTGCCGGCGTCTGAAAAATGCGGTCATAGGACGCACGCAGTAGCACACCCGCTGACGGAAAATAATAGGCCGCTCCCAGTCGCGGACTGAGCGCCGCCTCGTCCACCAGAAGGTGGTAATGGTCCCAGCGCAGCCCCGCATTCAGAGTGAAGTTCCCAAACTTCATCGTGTCCTGGCCGAACACCGATTCCTCCACGTCATGCCTGTGCCCGGAGAAATTGAAACTCAGCGGAGTCGAAGGGTCGAAGAAGGAAGCATCGGTGATGTGGTAGGAAAAAGCCTCGTGCAACGCTGCTACGATTACATCTGCTCCGGCCTTCCAATCGTGACGCCCGTGATGGCCGGCAACGGCGGTGCGCAGATAGCCCTCGCGAAATCCACGGTCCTGCGCGGGAGCAATGGGAGTCGATTGCGCATTCGAGTTCAGGTCTGCCGCCAGGTCGCGACCTCTGGCCTGCACACTGGCCAACAGGTTCGGCGAGAAGATGTGCTGGTAGGATATCTGCCCGCTGACTTCATCCGTCCCCCGGTCCTGCCGCTGCCCGGCTTCCTGCTGCACTCTTTCATTGGGCACCAGGAACGAGGTCCGGCCGTAGCGCAGCGATATCTGCAAGCGATCGCGTTCCCCGAAGTCGTGCTCAAAGCCGGTGCCAAGTCCGAAGTTCGAACCGTTGTTGGTGAAGTTCTCTTCCACCGGGGGATCCAGGTAGCGGTCGGTACGAGCTCCGGTCAGGCTGAAGGTGGCCGCATTTTGCCCCCGCTGGTAGGCGCCGGAGGCAAATCCGCCCACCGTGCCGAAACTGCCTCCCTGCACCGAGCCCGTGGCGTGGAATCCAGGCTCCTTGGCGCGCGTGGTGACAGCCTCGACCACGCCGCCCAGCTTGCGTCCGAATTCGGCAGGATAGCCCCCGGTCATGATGTTGACCGACTGCAGTTCCTCAGCGTCGAGGGACGGAGCGAACGCTGGAGAGCGGTTGTCCAGGACGGGAAGCCCGTCGACCACGACCTGAGTGTCGTACTCCGCGCCCCGGGGATGCAGCACTCCGTTGGCTTCAAGCAGCCAGCCGGGCTGCACCCGCACCAGGTCAACCACTCCACGGCCGGGCGAAGATGCCGGACTTGGGCGCAAATTCTCCGGGCCCAGATGGAAAGCCATGCCGGTTTGAATCGGATCCAGCAGGGTGGGTGAATCAGTCACCGGAACCTGGGTCTGAACTGGGGCCACCTTCATGATGGCAACGTGACTCAAAGGGATCGGAGAACGGATATCCAGCAGGACTGAATACTCGGCAAAACCGTCCGCGCGCAGGTTGAGCCGGTACACGCCGAAGGGCAAATCCCGGGCGACGTAAGAGCCTTCCCGGCCAAACGTAAAGGCTCGCCGGAACTGATTCATCTGGCTGGTGAGTGTTCCGCTAGCCCCCAGAGTCCGTCCGGTTGTGTCTTTCACCGCAAGGCGCAGCTCCCCGACGCTGGCTTGCGCCGCCATCTGCGGCACCAAGACCAGAAGCAGGAGCGCGAGTCCCCACGGTCCCCAACCCCGCCAACAGCTTGTATTGCGGATATTCAAGGCTTGCAGGACATCTTAAACCGGACGGCCCTGCGGGGCTGTTCAACCGGCCCTGCGGTCAGGCTGCCAACCGGGGATGGGACCGCAGGGCGCACTACTGCGCAGCGCTCCCGGTGGCTTGGTTCGTGCCCAGCAAGCCGTACACCGACAGCGTCTTGACCGCCGGAACGTACACCTTTCCGTTGGCAATAGTCGGGACGGCAAACTTCACCGCTCCTCCAGCGCCGTCCCGCGACGAATTCTGGGTGCTGTCGTAGAGTTCGTTGTCCAGATTGGTGGCGTCGTAGGCCCGCAGAATGCAGGAGCTACCATCGGTTTGCAACACCCAGGCGATTCCATTGCTGTCGCCGTTGGCGGAGATCGACGGCGTGGGTCCCGGGTAACTGATAAACACGGCAGACTCCGAAGTCGGCGAGGTGGACAACAACCCCGTGCTGGGATTGAACGCGTACATCTTGATGAAGTCGTACGAGCCGCCAAAGTACACGTTGTTGTTCCACCAGGCAGGCATTGCCCAGACGCCGCCGACCGCAAGGTCCAGGTGTTGGACGATCTGGTCGTTGTTGTTGGGATTGTAGTGTCCCATGTGATCGCGATCGATCAGGTAAACCGTGCCTTCCTTGCCGGCCTGCACCAGCAGGTGCCGGTGCGGGCCAGTCTGGTCCGGCAGCAGGAGCACTCCCCCTGAACCGAGATCGACATCGCCGTTTTCCAGCGAGTCCTGGTCATAGGGAGTGAAGTAGTCGGAAACCTTGAAGCGATTGGTGGTGGGCAGTGGAAGTTTGATGATGGAATCCCCGAAGTCGCGGCCGCCGCCGTCGACGTCAAACGTGCCGTTGCCGCTGGCGACAAACAGGTTGAACCTGGCGTCCGCCGCAAGGCCCGCTCCCGAAGCCCAGAAGCCACCCAGGCCGGCGTCGGGGGTCGAGTTCCACACCGCCTTCTGGGCCAGCGTCTGCGTATCGTAGCTCATGATCCAGCCGTGGTAGGGACCGATGTCGCAATGCGAAGCCCAGCCGATGTAGACCGCGCCGCTCTGCAGCAGCAATCCCGGACGCTGGCTGTGGCGCAGGGGATCGAAGGTGATGAAGCCGTTCACCGAACCGTCGCCGCTGCCCTTGACCTTGGCCCGGATGACCACGGGGCCGCCGAACTTCTCGGCGCCGGTGGCGATGTCGAGCGCATGCAGGCGCTGGACAAACTTGCCCCGCTCCTTGGTCTTGGCCACCACATAGAGCGTGCCGCTGGCGGTGTCGATCACGGGTGTTCCGGTCACGCCGATCTCCGGTATCAGATCGCTACAGCCTACGTCGTTGCTGGAGACCGTAGTGATGCCCTGGGACGGATTAATGAAACTGGTCTTCCACAAAGGCGAAGCGTTGCTGCCAGTATTGTTGTCGGCGTCGAAGGCATACACGCTATCGTGCTCGGTTGCCACGTAGACGACGTTGTGCGTGCCTTTGCTCGGAATGCTGACGTTCGGAACATAGAGCGGCTGGGCATACACGAAGCCGTCTACCGCCTGCGAGAACAGTTTGCCAAAGGTGGTCACGTGCACGTTGGCAGGAGTAAGGATGGTCTCGCTGGTATTTTGCCCGGTGCGGCTGTTGTCATTATGAAAGGTGGTGACGCGGACCTGGGCGGAAGCCAAGGCGGCAAGCGACAGGATTAATGTTGCAAGGCAGAGCGACTTCATGCGATCCCCCTGGTGCAGGACTCCAGGCTAGCAGTGCGAAATCCCCCGGTATGCCATGACGGTAGCTGGTCGAAGAGGCGATTCGAGGCGTCAAGAACTCTTTACCGAGCATAGCAAGCGTGTCAAGAGATGAGGGCGGCTAGAGACTTTCGCCTCCAAGCCGGGCGGCGCACTCGCAGAGCGCGGTTTCGCGCCCGTAAGTGCTTGCAGGGCGGAGACAAAGGTTGTGCTGCGGAGGGTCAAGGTGGTGCTACAATTTCGGCAGATCAGCCGCGGCGTTGATCCCCACCGATTGCCGCAACGCAGTCCGAATTCGGGGCTCTTCATGGCAAGGACGCGAACGAAGATCGCAGTCATTCTGATGTCAATGTTGCTGTGCTTGGCGGCAGCGACTCCGGTCTACGCCACGCAGCGGCGTGCCGCGCCCAAGCCCGTTGCCAAAGCGCCGGAATCCACGCCCGCTATCGAGGTCGTCCAGCCGCCTCCGCAGCCACTCACGCTGGAGCAGCAGCCTGCGTCTCCACCGCGGGTCAGTTATCAAGACGGCCTGTTGACCATCGCGGCGCACAACTCCACCCTGGGGGACATTTTGCGCAGTGTGCATGCGCAAACCGGGGCCGCGGTGGATGTTCCGGGGAATGCGACCGAGCGGGTCGTGGGCCATTTCGGTCCGGGGCCGGCGCGGGAGGTGCTGGCGGAGTTGCTGAATGGATCGCATTTCAATTATGTGATGTTGGGATCGGCGACCAACCCGGACACACTGGAGCGTGTGATCCTGACGTCGAGGACCGGTGGTCTGCCTGAAACCTCATCTGTAGCTCAGGTGGCCAGCCGGCCGGTCGTCTCTCCTCCGGCTCCGGTTGAGCCCCAGGAAGAGCCGCTGGACGCCAACAGCGACGAAGATTTCTCCGATGACCAGGTGGCGGACCAGCCGGCCGAAGAGGCGCAACCCGACCAGAACCAGGATGCCAGCCAACAGCAGCAAGAGCAGCAGCAACTGCAGCAGCAAGGATTCCCCAATGCCCAGCCGGGGGTGAGGAGTCCAGAACAACTGCTGCGCGAGTTGCAGCAGCGGCAATTGCAGCAGCAGGGCAACCCTCAGGTCCCACCGCCAGGGTTCCCGGTTCCTCCTAATCAGCAGTCGCAGCCGCCGCAGTAGGCTTCAAGTTCTGGCGCCACTGGCTCCGCCAGAAGGTGTGGCTGATGCGTTGACTTGCCCGCAGTCTGATGTCGCGGTGCACAATTCCGCTGGAGTGGGCGACCGTCTGGAAGCAGATTGTTCCGCTCGATCCCACCGGTGTCTCCACCATCGGACCCATCCTGATGACACCGAACGGAAAGACGTACGTCTATGGTTTCCATCGCACGCTCGGAGACCTTTATCTGGTGGAGGGGCTGAAGTAGATTTCCGTAAGCCTGGGCCGCGACACCGGAGAACTGAATCCTTCAGTCGCCGCTGGCGTGCGTCTCGATCAATACAGGGGTGCCAACAGCTGGTTGCCGGGTCTGGTGGGAAAAGGCGTAGAGGATGGTAGTGACGGCGCCGTAGGCGGCCAGGATGCCGACTGTTACCGCCAGAATCGCTGTGGAACTGAGAACGAACACCACCCAGAGACTACCCAAGTTCGGCCTGCCTTCCCGTGAAATGCCGCAGCCGCAAGTCCGGAGGTTCTTTCACGGAATCCGAGGGGACCACGCGGCGCGAACCTTTCAATCTACCCGCGTTGACGCTTGCTGCTGTTAGCAAATAAGATACGTGAGTAGGGTTGCGCACCCCCACTCTCCAACATTTCAGGGGACCCGTCCATATTACGGAAGGGCATTACTTTCGGACTCCATGGCGATTACCAAGATTTCGGTGCGCGGGGCGCGCCAGCATAACCTCAAGAATATAGACGTCGAAATCCCCCGTAATACCCTCACTGTGATTACCGGCCTGAGCGGGTCGGGCAAGTCCTCACTGGCCTTCGACACTATTTATGCCGAGGGCCAGCGACGCTATGTGGAGACGCTTTCGGCCTACGCCCGCCAGTTTCTCGACCAGATGGAGCGCCCCGACGTGGACGCCATTGACGGGCTGAGCCCGTCGATCTCCATCGAGCAGAAAACCACCAGCCGGAGCCCGCGGTCTACGGTGGGAACGATTACAGAGATTTACGACTATCTTCGACTTTTATTCGCCACCATCGGAGCGCCGCATTGTCCCAAGTGCGGGCGCGCCATCGCGCGCCAGTCGGCGGAGCAGATCGTGCAGCGGGTGATGGCCCTGACCCCGGAAGACCGGGTGATGCTGCTGGCGCCCATCGTGCGCGGGCGCAAAGGCGAGTTCAAGAAAGAGATGGAGAAGCTGGTCCAGCATGGTTTCACCCGGGCGCGCGTGGACGGCGAACTGGTCAACCTGGAAGACGACCTGCGCCTGGACAAGCGCAAGAACCACACCATCGAAGTAGTGATTGACCGTCTGTTGGTGAAGCCGGGGATTGAGCACCGGCTGGAACTTTCCGTTGGGCTGGCCATGAAGCTGGCTGGCGGGCTGGTGCAGGTCGCGGTGGTGGGCGGGGAAGAACAGCTTTATTCGGCGCGGCTGGCGTGTCCGGATTGCGGCATCAACGTCCCGCAACTCGAGCCGCGGTCGTTCTCGTTCAACAGCGCGTATGGAGCATGCCCGGAGTGCCATGGGCTGGGCAGCCGCTACGACTTTGATCCCGCCAAGATCATCGTGGATTGGTCGAAGCCGCTGCTGGATGGCGGTCTCGGACCAGGCTCGGGCTCGTCGAACCTGCAGCACATGCTGCACATCACCGCGGCGGCGCATGGTCTCGATCTGTCCACACCTTTCGACAAGTTTCCGGAGAAGACTCAGAACCTGTTGTTGTACGGCGAGTCGGGCAAGGGCAAGACGGGATTCCTGGGAATTCTCGGATACCTGAAGCAGATGGTGGAGGAATCCACCTCCGACACTTACCGCGAGTACCTGCTCGACTACATGTCAGCCACGGAATGTCCAGCGTGCGGGGGCCGAAGGCTGCGGCCGGAGAGCCTGGCCGTGAAGGTCAACGGCATGTCCATCGCTGAATTCACGGCGATGCCGGTGTCGCGCGCGCTGGACGTAGCAAGCAAGATCAAGCTCGGAGGGCGCGAGGAGGCGATTGCAGGCCGGGTGGTGCACGAGATCTTCGAGCGCCTGCAATTCTTGAATGCGGTTGGGCTGGGGTACATCTCGCTGGATCGCTCAGCGGCGACGCTTTCCGGCGGTGAGGGGCAGCGCATCCGCTTGGCTACGCAGATCGGCTCCAAGCTGCGGGGTGTTTTATATGTGCTCGACGAGCCTTCCATCGGATTGCATCACCGCGACAATAATCGCCTGCTGAAATCCCTGGAAGAACTGCGCGACCTGGGCAACACGGTCTTGGTGGTGGAGCACGATGAAGAGACCATCCGCCGCGCCGACTACGTGATTGACCTGGGACCGGGCGCGGGGCGGCATGGAGGTGAACTGGTGGCGCACGGCACGCCCGAGGAGATCATGAACGTGCCGGAATCGCTCACTGGCGCCTACATCTCAGGCCGGACGCAGATCGAGATGCGCGCGGAGCGGCGGCAGCCTAACGGCGCGGGCATCAGCATTCTGGGTGCCCGGGAAAATAATCTGAAGAATCTCGACGTCACTTTCCCGTTGGGCGTGATGACGGTGGTGACCGGCGTCTCGGGCTCGGGAAAGTCCACCCTGGTGAACGACATCCTGTACCGGGCGCTGGCCAAGAAGCTCTATCGCTCGCGCGAGGAACCCGGCACCCACAAAATGATTGCGGGCGCCGAGAACATTGACAAGGTTATTCGTATTGACCAGTCGCCTATCGGGCGCACCCCGCGCTCGAATCCGGCGACCTATACCGGAGTGTTCGCGCCAGTCCGCGATCTCTATGCCATGCTGCCGGAGGCGCGCGAGCGCGGCTACAAGCCGGGACGGTTCTCGTTCAACGTGTCCGGCGGGCGCTGCGAAGCCTGCCAGGGCGAAGGCCAGCGGCGGATTGAGATGAACTTCCTGCCCGATGTGTACGTGCTTTGCGACGTGTGTGGTGGCAAGCGCTATAACCACGAGACCCTGGCGGTGAAGTACAAAGACTGCTCCATTGCCGACCTGCTGGAAACGCCGGTGTCGGATGCGTTGCCGATTCTGGAGAACATTCCCCAGGTGCGCCAGAAGCTGCAAACTCTGGTGGACGTAGGCCTGGGCTACATCCACCTGGGGCAATCGGCGGTGACGCTTTCTGGGGGCGAGGCCCAGCGCATCAAGCTGGCGCGGGAGTTGAGCAAGCGGCAGACGGGGAAGACCCTTTACCTGCTCGATGAGCCGACAACCGGCTTGCACTTTGACGACGTCAAGAAATTGCTGGACGTCCTGCACCGGCTGACCGATCTGGGGAATTCGGTCATCATCATCGAACACAACCTGGACGTCATCCGCAATGCGGATTGGATCATTGATTTGGGCCCGGAGGGCGGGGAAGATGGCGGCCGCGTCGTGGCCCAGGGCACGCCCGAGAATGTAGCGCGGAACAAGAAGTCGTATACCGGGCAGGCCCTGGCGCATTTCTTCGCCGGCAATGGAAGGGGAGCCCTGCAGGGTAAAGTCTCCACCGCTTGACGGGTGGGTGCGATTGCGGTTCCGGCATTGCACGTGCGTGGCTTTCGTGTAGATTCAACTCAGCAACTTCGGATTTCAGACTCGCTTGTCTTCGCCGCCCAATCCGTTTTTCGATGCCAATGCGCCTTCGGGTCTTGAAACACCCCCCTCGGCGCCGTTGCCCCCGCTTGCAGAGAAGCAGCCTCCGATAGAAGACCCGATCTGGACGGGATGGGAGGTGCTGGCCCTGGGTGCAGTCACCGTCTTCCTGGCCATGTTTCTTTTTCCCCTGCTGGTGACGCTGGCAGCGCACAAGTGGATCTATCCCCGGGCTCCGCTGACCGAGATTGTGCGGTATCCCGGCCTCATCGTGCTTTCCCAACTGCTCTCCTACGTGGTGATTCTCGGGTTCATGTATTCCATCGTGCGGCGCGATCGGACGGTGGATTTCTGGCAAGCCATTCGTTGGAATTGGCCGCGCAATGCCGGAGCCTACCTGTTGCTGGGCATTGTGCTGTCGTTTTCGCTGCAGGCATTCGCGCATCTGCTGCCGATCCCCAAGAACCTTCCGATTGACCAGTTTCTCCGTACCACGCGGGAAGCCTACCTGCTGTCCATCTTCGGAGTGACTTTCGCTCCGCTGCTGGAAGAACTGTTTTTCCGTGGTTTCCTCTATCCAGTGCTGGCGCGCCGGTTGGGAATGGGAGTTGCGGTTTTCCTGACCGCCCTCGGCTTCGCCGCCATTCACGGCGCGCAACTCATGTATTCCTGGGGGCCCGTGCTGATCATTTTCATGGTGGGCTTGGCCCTGACCGTGGTGCGCGCCCGAACCAAGTCGGTGGCCGCCAGCCTGCTGACCCACATTGCTTACAACGGAACCCTCTCCACTCTGATGTATGTCGCCACAGACGGGTTCCGACATCTGGAGAAACTGAACCAGTAGTATGCGGACAGCCTCCTGACTCCTTAATACTTCGTGTTATCGTAGATTTCCATGTCTTCCGCCCGTCAGGAGCTCTTGCGGTTGCTGGCAGCCAAGTCGTTTCGGCTGGGCGAGTTCAAGCTTTCGTCCGGGGCCAGGAGCGACTACTACGTGGACTGTCGCACAACTACGCTGGACGCCAAAGGAGCGCGGCTCACGGGGCAGGTTTTCCTGGATGAAATTCGCACCCGGGGATGGCATCCGCAGGCCATCGGCGGACTGACGATGGGGGCTGATCCCATCGTGGTCGCGGTGGCGGTAGTCGGCCAAATGGATGGGTTCCTGGTGCGCAAGGCGGAAAAGCAGCACGGCACCGGTCGCCGCATCGAGGGTTTCCACGAGAAGGGCGCGAGGGTGGTGATTGTGGACGACGTGTGTACGACCGGAGCGTCCACCATCCAGGCGATCGAGGCCGCGCGCGAGTTTGGTTTCAAGGTGGTTGGGGTGATGTGCCTGGTGGAGCGCCCGGAGGCGGGTGGGCGGGCGAACGTGGAGAAAGCAGCCGCTCCCGCGCCCTTTGTGGCGGTCTACACGGCCGATGACGTTCGCCTGGAACACCTGCGACAGGATGACGAGACCTCGCCCGGGATGCCGGCCGTGGGTGGGACCTAGAAACGGTCCGGTCGGCCTGCAGTCATGAACATACTGAGGAATTGCTGCGAAGCGCATAAGGTGTTGAAAAATGCCTGACCGGAAAAAATCAACGCCTCTCAGGTTCCCTGTGCTCGAACACGGGGCGGAGTCTCTGGTTCAGGGCTACTTGATGCGTCGCAACATCTTGACCTACCAAGCTCCACGCAAGAACGAGGGATACGACCTGATCTGTATACATCCCGACCCCAGCAAGAAAGTGAAGCGCGTCATCCGAGTACAGGTTAAGAGTCGCTATCAGATCGACTGCGACCGCAGTGTCGTTGTCCCCAAGAAGAGCCTGGGTAAGTTTGATTTTGTCGTTGCTGTATTCTTGAACGTGGGGTATTTCTACCGCAAAGCTGAGGGCCTGAACGGCAAAGAAGAGAAAGCTGAGTTCTTCACGCTCCCGGCAGTATGGGTCGAACAGCATCTAAACAAAAGAAGTTCGTGGGGGAAGCTCAGTCTCAAACAGCCAAGTGTCGACCGATTCAAGGATGACAAAGGGTTCGAGCTAATCGCTAAACGCCTCGGGATCGACTACCCTGCCCGCTTGCAACGAACCACATCACGACGGGCGAACGACCAACGACCAACGACTGACTCATGATCCAGACTCTCGAATGGACCGACTCCGGCGTGCGCTTCATTGACCAGACGAAGCTGCCGACCGAAGAAACCTACGTGACCTGCAAGACCCATGAGCAGGTGGCCGACGTGATCCGCAACATGGTGGTGCGGGGCGCTCCGGCTATTGGTGTCGCTGCGGCCATGGGCATTGCGCTCGGCGTGAAGAATTCCAAGGCTGAGAACGGCGCGGAGCTGAAAAAAGACTTCGATCAGATTTGTGAAGTGATCGGGAAGACCCGGCCCACCGCGGTCAATCTCTTCTGGGCGATCCGCCGCATGCGCGAGAAGTTCGAATACCTGCGCATGCGTCCGCTGGCCCAGATTAAGCAGGCTTTGATCGAAGAAGCGCAGCGCATGCACGCCGAAGACATCGCGGCCAACCAGGCCATGGGACGGCATGGCGCCACCCTCATGCCACAGAGTGGGGGAGTGCTCACGCATTGCAATGCGGGCGCGCTGGCGACCTGTGGTTACGGGACCGCGCTGGGCGTGATCCGCGCGGCGGTGGAGCAGGGCAAGAAGATTCACGTGTACGCCGACGAGACCCGTCCCTTCCTGCAAGGATCACGGCTGACTGCCTGGGAGCTGATGAAAGACGGCATTCCCACCACCGTCATCTCCGACAACATGGCCGGAGCCATGATGAAACAGGGCAAGATTGGCGCCATCGTGGTGGGTGCAGACCGCATCGCGGCCAATGGCGACGTGGCCAACAAGATTGGCACTTACACGGTGGCGGTGCTGGCCAAGGAGCACGACATCCCGTTTTATGTCGCTGCACCGTTCTCCACCATTGACCTGGAGACACCCGACGGGAGCAAGATTCCCATCGAGCAGCGCAATCCGCGGGAAATCACCCACATTGGCGGTAAGCAGATGGCGCCCGAGGGAGTCGAGGTGGAGAATCCCGCGTTTGATGTAACTCCGGCGAAGTATGTGACTGCGATCGTCACCGAGCGCGGTATTGCCCGACCACCGTACGGAGAGGCGCTGCGAAAGCTGGAAAGCCAGCACTTAGCAGTTAGCACTTAGAGCCTCTAACAAAACCCCGGCGCGGCGCGCTTACCAGGCGAGCCCTGCTCCTTCGCCGGCACGACGTGACAGATTTTCTCGAACTGGTGGCACACCGTCCGAACGGCGCGATCCGCGACGTGGGGCGGATAGGTAAACCCTTCGCGCCATACCACGAGTAATCCTCACCTCGTTTCTTGGTAGTCTCAATTTGAAATACCACCCCCAACCTGTTAGTGGCCTGTTGCACAGCCAGCCACTTCGATCGGCCGGGCCGGCAAAGAGAATGAGATTTCCATCGGGATCCATGACAATGAAGGTTCTAGCACCCCAAGGCTCCTTCTTGAGTGTCTGATGAAAGCGCACTCCTGTGGCCTGGTAACTCAAGAAGAGTTGTTTGATCTCATCTGCGGTAGCGACGGTGAGGGAAGCGGAGAGCAGATGCTCGCGCTCGCGAATATCGCCAATGAACACGGGTTCGCCCACCACCCTCAATGCAAGCCGCGCATGATCGCGAGCGACTTGGCCGTAGTATGGCGGATCGCCATAGACGAAGTCGACCGCGAAGCCGAGCTTATGGGTATAGAAATCACATGATGCTTTGATATCGGCAACGAACAATTGTGCTGAGGTTGAACTGAGAATAGGGCGTGGTACACGGTGTCCGGCTTCATGGGTCATGACATGGGCTCCTGATTTGAGCGCCTGCCATCCCTCGAAACCCATCTGCCGAGCCACTAGCTCCTGTGCATCGGCGAGCTTAAAGTTCGCGTCCAATATCTGCTCGTCGCTGAAATGGCGAAACCGAGGTAGTGCAGCCCTGATTTGGGGTGCGACTGGATAATACCGTTCACGGTGCCAACGCAGATATTGTTTGGCTTGCTTCCTGAGGTTTTCGATGTTCGGCATAGGCGCAGCTGTGTTTCTATTTAGGCGGGCGTTGCCCTTTCGCAATGACCGATGCGCCCTACGCCGCATGAAAATAGTGCCTCGGCAGAGTGCAGTTGTCAACAGATGCGTCTTGTGTTCGCGCGATAGGATCGCTGGACGGAGAGCACATAAAAAAGCCCGCGTCTCACCCTTGTTGCTTTTCAAACTGAGACACTACCCGTTTTTTGGAGCGCTTCTCCGGTCATCAACGGCAATTCCTGCTCCATGCAAGTTCGATAATCGAAGTCGCGCGTGCAGGCCAAATTCAGTGATTCGCTGGCGTAAACTAGTCCACGGTCAGGAACGCACAGCGGGTTTCGCGCATGAATTGCTTAATGCATTGAGCGGCGTTTAGTTTGGCAAAAGGAGGCTGTTATGCCTGTTGAATCATGCATCCCGATCATTCCGAGCGCAAACCTGGAGAAGAGTCTGCGTTTGTGGGCTGATGGTCTCGGATTCTCGATGAGTTCAGAAATGAGCAAAAACGACAAGCTGATCTTCTGCATGCTTCGGAAAGACGACCTATGTTTCATGCTGAACCAACGCGCGGGGACTCCGGTCAAGCCGGAAGACTACGAGGGCATTCGACTCTACTGGGCGGCGAAGGATATACACAAAACCAGAGAGCGATTGAAGAGCCTTGGGTACGGTGTTTCAGAACTCGAACATCGAGACTACGGGCAGACCGAGTTTTTCCTTACCGACGACGACGGCTATTCGCATTGCTTCGGCGTCCCTACACAAAGATAGACATCTCCATGCAACCCAGTCGAACTGCGAATCAAGAAAGCTTCAAACTGCGCAGTGGACCGGTGCGAGCCATTGCAGGAAGTCGAGGCGCCCATGCCCCATTCACGCTACCTCGCCGACGAGGATCAGGCTTCGGAGGTTTTGTTACACGCTCCTAGCATTTGGCCCCCAAAGGCTGCCGTAGGGCTCAATGCAAGACTGTCATGGGCTAAGTGCTAATTGCTAATTGCTAATTGCTAAGTGCTGATGTTCCCCGTCACCCAATCCGAGATCTCCTTCGAAAGCGGCGGCAAGCCGATTCGTCTCGATCGTTTCCTGCCCAGCGGCAACGGGCAACGATTTCCTACGGTGGTCGCGCTTTACGGCTCGGGCGGCGGGTTTGCCTCGATGTCCGAACCGGCGAGTTTGCTTGCCAGCCAGGGTTTCGCGGTCTACGTGCTGCATTACTTCGACCGCACCGGCACGAACGCAGCGGACAAAGAAACCATCTTCCGCAATTTCCCGCTTTGGATGAAAACCCTGTGGGATGCGATCAGCCACGTGGAACAGCAGCCGCAGGTGGACGCGGAGCGCATCGCGCTGTTGGGATTTTCTTTAGGTGCCTACCTGTCGCTCTCCAACGCGGCCATCGACAAGCGCGTGCAGGCGGTGGTTGAATTTTTCGGCGGTCTGCCAAAGGAGATGAAACTCTTCATGCGGCGGCTGTGCCCGGTGCTCATTTTGCACGGCGAAGCCGATTCCACCGTCCCGGTCCAAGAGGCGTATCACTTGCAAGCAGTGCTGGAAAAGAAGCAGATTCCGTACGAGATGCAGATTTATCCGGGTGCGGGACATGGGTTCAGCGGGGAAGTATGGCGGGACGCCGGGCTGCGCACGCTATCGTTCTTGAAGAGATATCTGGTGGCAGGCTCAAAGACTTAACCGCAAAGCTCGCAAAGAAATGCCGCAAAGGGCGCAGAGAATCCCAAGGCCTATAGCCTAACGCCCAGAGCCTAACTAGACCGCCGCTTCGTCTTCCGGCGCCCCGTGCCTCCGCAGCAACTGCGGCAGGTTCTGGGAGAACGCCGAGCGCGGCAGCACCATGTCGCATCCCACCTCGTGGGCCTTCTGTTTCAAATCCCCTTGCACGTGGGAGAGGAAGCCAATGATCGAGGTCCCCTTCTTGAGCTTGGTCTTGAGTTTGGGAATCAGGACCAAAGGCTTGGCGTTGGCGTTGTTCAGGTCAAAGATGATGAGCGAGGGCTTTTCTTCCCCGTTCTGCTTGAGGTGCTCCAGCAGGTCCTTCTCGGTCTTGACGAACTCAACCTTCACATTGAGCTTGCGTGCTGTCTCCTGAATCTTGGCCAGGAAGAACAAGTCGTCCACAAACGCGAAGATGCGCGGAGTGGCGTCCTCGCGCTGGGGAAGCGGCTCGGGTTCCACGGGCGCGTAGGAGGGAGCGAAGCCGGGGCGCATGCGTCCGGGACGAGGCCCATTGCCGCCTTGCGCGGCGCGGTAACTGTGGTCCATGGGGGCGGTGTAAATTCCGCCGTGCTGTTGGCGATCGCGGCCAGGCTGTCCGCCCCGATTGGGGGGACGACGCCCGCGCCGCCGTCTGCTTCTCCCTCCCCCGCCAGCGGAGGGATGTCCGGGTCCTACGTTCATAGTCGTCTCGTTTTACAGTTCTGCATTAGGTCCATTCGAAAGGACCCTGTTTTGGTGCCCTGGTTGCTACCGCTTTCTGGGTGGTACTTCGCGTCGCGCACGTTGGTGCGGCGTGCGTAGAAACCCGGTGCGGTTGGAACTCACTTGAATGATCTTTATGTCCGTCTTGGCGCCTGGAGCAGAGGGCGCGGAGGGCCAGCTAGGGAGCATGGCCGCTGGGAACAAGATGATGGTACCGCCCTCAGCGGATTTTGCGCAAGTCCAAAGTCGGAGTAATTTTGCACAATAGTAACCTGCCCGGCACAGCGCAAACCTTCTACCCTCTCCCACTCACCTGGCGTGCCCATTGCATGGCTTGCCAATAGACACCGGCCACGTCGTCCTTCGGCAAGTGGAGCAGGCGGGCCAATTCGGCGGCCGCGGGCCATTCACCCGACTCCTGCGCCAGCATGAGGCGAAAGATGGTGCGCAGGTGGCTGGGTCCGCCCAGGATCACGTTCTTGATGGCCTGATCGAGCGGGACTCTTTCCAACAACTCCGACATCGGTATTTCCAGCACGGCATCCATCAGGGACATCAGTCCCATGAGGAACAGGTCGGAGCCACCGTGCGCCACCCTGGGAGCAAGCAGCTCGCAGAAGCGCGCCCGAACCAGGGCGGAGAGTACCAGTTCACTGGACTTGGTCTGGCCCGCGCCCATGGTGGCGACCAGCTGTACCCAGCGGCGGATTTCGCGCTCCCCCAGCATGGTCAGAGCGTGCCGCACCGAGTGAATCTCATTGCCGAAGCAGAACCGCGCCGAGTTCAGATAGCGCAGCAGGCGGTAACACAGCGAGACTTCGCTCTTGACCAGTTGCTCGATCACGCGCAGGTTCAGTTCGGCACGCGAGACCTCCTGCAGCATGCGCAGATAGTTGGCCAGGTTGCGGGGAATGTCGCGCGCGGTCAGCACTTCCGGCCGGCGAAAGAAATAACCCTGGAAGTACAGGAAACCCCGGCTGCGGGCGGCGTGGAATTCCTCCCGGGTCTCCACCTTTTCGGCAAGCACGCGATGACGCCCCCCATACCGCCGCACGATCGCGCTCTGTTGCTCAGGGGCGGTGGACCTCAGATCCACCTTGAGGATGTCAGCCATCGCGGCCAGGGGTTCCCGCGGGCCATTGGCGATGAAGTCATCCAGCGCGATCAGGTACCCGGACTGTTTGAGCCGCTGGCAGGCGGAGACCACGATTTCATCGGGATGCACGGTCTCCAGCACTTCGATCACGGTCTGCCGCGGAGGCAGCAGGACGGCATAGTCTTTCACCAGCACATCGCGGGTGCAGTTGACGAAGGCGTAGTGTTTGTCGCAGAGAACGTCCAGTCCGAGCAGCAGGGAACTATCCAAAGTGCTGCGGGAGGCGGCATCGCTGTCGCGGCAGCGAAAGTAGTTTTCGACGCCGTCGCGAAACAGCAATTCGTAACCGAAGACGTTCTCGTCGGCAGTGAGGATGGGCTGGCGGGCCACGAAGCGCAGCCCCGGATCAGGCGTGGACTCTTTCGACCCGTGAGTAAAGACGGGAGTGGTCACCCATGTGTAATCGGCAGGATTGCCAGTGAAGTTTAGCCGGCGCGGATCTCGTGTTGCTCAAGCGGCGACACGCAAAGCCCCTCTAGTTTCGTCGGCCAGACGGCCGCGAGTTTAGCAAGGGGATTGCCTCGCGCTACGGTTAGGAATGCTTGCGTAGGGCCGGGAACACCTTGGTAACATCGCCAGGTGAACGACGGCCGAGGTCTGACCTCTGACATTCGAGGTTCTGGTGGGCGCTATAGGATTCGAACCTATGACTTCCACCGTGTGAAGATGGCACTCTACCGCTGAGTTAAGCGCCCACGCTTTGCGGCCCGTATATTGTAGCAAACGAACCAGTTTCGCGCTCACCCCGGGCATGATAGCCTATCTCCCGCAGGTTCCCCGGGTCGCTGCCGACAGCCCCGGAAGAACTCGCGCCAAGCTGCCGATGCCCACCGAACCCAGAGCCGTGAAAGTGCCCGTACCCCCTTCTCGGGAAGAGGCTTCCGGGTTCCCTTCCCGTCCGGCAGAAGCGCAACTTTCGCCCTGGGCAGGGGTTCACTCCAGTGTGAGCAGCGTGGCCATGGATCGCGGGTTGCTCGCGATGAGGGGCGTGACTCCTTCGCTTGCGGAGGCGGACCCGGCTGTGCCCAGCGATGGGCTGAGCGATGCCGAGGTCATGCTGCGCGTGAAAGCTGGGGACGAGTCGGCCTTCGCCTACCTGGTGCAGAAGTACCGTCGGCCGATGGTGAGTTTCATGTATCGCACGGCGCGCAACGCGGCGGTGGCGGAAGATCTGGCGCAGGAAGTCTTCCTGCGGGTGTACCGCTCCCGGGAGAGCTACGAGGCGAGCGCCAAGTTCACCACCTGGTTGTATCGCATCGCGACTAATCTGGCGGTCAACTACACCCGTGATACTCGCCACGAGCGGGCCGAGAATGCAGTCAGCCTGGATGAGCCGGATGAAACGACCGGGCTGACACCGGATGTGCCGGACAACTCGCTCACCGCGGAAGAGACTATGTTGCGGCGGGAGCGCATGGCGGCGATTCGCCGCCGCGTCCAGGGTTTGCCGGAGCGGCAGAGAATCGCCGTGATTATGCACAAGTACCAGCAGATGGATTACCGGCAGATTGCCGACGTCCTGAAGCTGAGCGAGTCCGCCACCAAGTCGCTGTTGTTCCGCGCCTATGAGACGTTGCGGACGCAGCTGAGAGAGTTTGTGTAAAGGAACCATAATGAACTGCAATGAGATTCGCGAACGGATGCCGGACCTGGCCGCCGGGCTGAGCGCGGTCACGCCGGAACTGAGTGAACATCTCCGCGCCTGCGCCGGGTGCGCGGGCGCACTGCAAGAACTCCGCCAGACCATGGCCCTGCTGGACGAGTGGCAAGTTCCGGAGCCCTCGCCGTACTTTGACGTGCGGCTGCAGGCGCGCCTGCGGGAGGAAATGGCGAAGCCACCCGCGGGCTGGCTGCAATGGTTCCGCAAGCCCGCACTGGCAGTGTCGCTGGCGGTGCTGATGGTGGCGAGTGTGACTTTGTTCCGCAACGGAGCAGTGAATCCCCCTGCGCCCGGGCCTTTGGCGGCCGCCGAGCCTGGCACCGCGGTCGGAGACCTGCAGGCACTCGACAAGAATCACGATTTGTATTCTGATTTTGATGTGCTCGATGATCTGCAAGTGCAGCAGGATGTGAACGCGAATCCGTAGATTGGCGATGTGGCGAAGTTCTGGACTTGGGGACGATGGGGGTAAGGTGTCGCGGCTGAAGGGCATAACCGTGTGGGTGGCGACGACCAGCCTGGCGCTGGGGTTTGCCGCCGCGCCCGGCTGGGCGCAGCAAAACCGTCGCAACGATCGCCAGCAGCAGCGCGCCGAAGCGCGCCGCGAGGGCCGCGGCCACGCCGGAGACTGGTTGCGCCGCTACAAGGACCTGCCTCCGGACCAGCAGCAGAAGGCCCTGGATAATGATCCCCAGTTCAAGAATCTTCCGCCGGAGCAGCAACAACAGCTGCGCGAGCGGTTACAGCGCTTCAGCAGCCTGCCGCCGGACCAGCAACAGCGCATCCTGAACCGCATGGAAACCTGGGAGCACCTGACGCCGGACCAGAAGCAGCAGGCGCGGGGACTGTTCCAGCAACTGCAGCAGCTTCCCCCGGAGCGCCGACAGAAGCTGCAGACGGCCATCGAGGATCTGCGCGCCATGCCGCCCGCCCAGCGTCAACAGGTGATCGATTCCCAGAAGTTCAAGAGCCAGTTCTCGCCCGAGGAGCGCGGCTTGCTCAATGGCATCTCGCAGCTGCCCCTGGCCCCTGCCGATGGCGCGCAAAACGAGTCGGCGCCGGAAGAGCCCTAAGCTCGCCGGAGGGTAGCCACATCCCGCGAGTGAATCCGTAAACCGAACCGGCCGGACCTCATCGTGGGCTTGCCCGCTCTGCCGGCGCCCACCATCTTCATCCCGCGAAGCGGTTATCGCCGCAGCAGGTTCCTGGCAATAAAAAATACGTTGGCCGGACGCTCCGCCAGGCGGCGCATCAGGTAGGGGTACCACTCGGTGCCGAACGGGATGTAGACGCGCATGCGCCAGCCCTCGCGGACCAGGCTCTGCTGCAGGTCGCGGCGGATGCCGTGCAGCATCTGGAATTCAAAGTGGTCGCGAGGGATACTTTCGCGGGTGGCGAAGGCCTTGGCTTGGTTGATGATATTTTCGTCGTGCGTGGCCAGGCCGTGGTAAACGTCGCTCTTCAGCAGGATCTTCATCAACTTAACGTAGTTGGCATCGACCTCCGACTTTTTCTGAAAGGCGACCTCCGGCGGCTCCTTGTAGGCGCCCTTGCACAGACGGATGCGGATGCCGTCGGCGAGAAGTTTCTCGATGTCACTCTCCGACCGCCGCATATAGGACTGGATGACTGCCCCCACGCAGCCCCGGTTCCCGGGCATACTGTGCAGGTGGTGGACAAAGTCGAGGGTGCGCTGGGTGTAGGGCGAGCCTTCCATGTCCACGCGGACGAAGTTGCGCGGGGTCATGGCAGCTGCCTTGGCTACCAGCCGGGTGACCTGCTCGGTGGCGAGGTTAGGATCCACGTCCAGCCCCATGTGGGTGAGCTTGACCGAGATGTTGGCGTCCAGTTCGCGGACCGCAATTTCATCGAGCAGGTGGTGGTAAAGCTGGGCGCTGGCGCGGGCCTCGTCGGCGTTGGTGACGTTCTCTCCCAGATTGTCGATCGAGACGCCCATGCCCAACTGGTTGACGGCGAGAGCGGCGCGCAGAACGTCTTCGGGCTGGGTACCGGCCACGAAACGGGAAGACATGCGCTGGCCGATGGCGGAACGCTCGGCCACCGCGCGCAGGTGACGGCTCTCCGATAGATAGATGAAGAGCGCCCTCAGCACGGAATGCCTGCAGCGTTGGAGGGGATGAGTGTATGAATGCCTTGCGCGTGCATGAAGTTCACAGAAATTTGTATCACAAGCACAGGGGATTGGAAGTAGGACTACCGTCACAGGGGGCGGTGAAGTAGGACGGTGATTGAGATTGGGCAGCTACTGCGGATCGAATTTGAATTCAACGGGTTCCCGGGTCTCGTGCCCGGCGGGCTCCCACTTCCACTTGCGGACGGCATTCTCGGCGGCCTGCACCAGCAGCGGATGTCCACCTCTGATTTCGACCGACTTTACCGTGCCATTGCCGGCCACCACGGCGTCCACTTTCACGATCCCTTTCAGGTTCATGGTGCGGGCCATTTCTGGGTACACGGGCACCACCCGGTTTATCACTTTGCGTTTGCTTTCAGGTTGGTCTTGCTGAGCGAGGGAAACGGCGGAGCTGAGCAAAGCCACCCAGCAGAATGCCAGTACCGCGAGTGCAGTCCAGCGTCGCATAGGACACCGCCCAACAATCCCAGCTTAGCGGGGATGGTAATTTCCTCGAAGATAACCAAGGTAACTTTGCGGCAGGTTGACCGGGGAAGCGGCTGCGTCTCACCGAGCTTAAGCCACGTAGGTGTCATCCACGTAACACCAGCGCCACCGCTCGCCGGGCTCGAACGACTGGATGATGGGGTGTTTGGTGTGATGGAAATGCGCGCGAGCGTGCTTGTTTTTCGAGGAATCACAGCAGCCGACGTGACCGCAGATCAGGCATTCTCGCAGGTGGACCCAAGTATCGCCCATCTCCAGGCATTCCTTGCAGCCCTTGCCGCTAGGGGTCACGTCGCGGATTTCTCTTACATGAGGACAAGTCGCTTGTGCTTGGGCCATGGGTCACCTCCCGTGGAGCCATTAAAGACTTTTCACAGCCCGGTGCGCAAGCGGCGCAGCCTCGGTGGTTCCAGGCACCCCTGGGCCGACGCTGATATGGCTGTCTTGCAGGCCAGTGCGGCCTCGAGTGCCATTGTTCGCAAGAAATTCTGAGTTGCTGGTTTTTGTCCTGGTTCTTCCATGAAGGTTTTGGCGAGCAGGTCGAGACTGTGCTAGCATCCGTCGCCCGGAGGATGGCATGGATGGGTTGATGATGAACTACCCGCTTACCCTGGTGCATTTGTTGGAGCGGGTTAATCAACTGTTCGGCAAAGTGGAGGTGGTCTCCCGGCTGCCGGACCGCTCCATCCACCGTTACACCTATGCGGACTTCTATCGGCGTGCGCGGCAACTGGCTAAGGCGCTGCAGCAGGCAGGCATCCAGCGTGGAGACCGGGTTGCCACGCTGATGTGGAACCATTACCGGCATCTCGAAGCTTATTTCGGAATTCCAGCTTGCGGCGCGGTGACGCACACGCTGAACCTGAGATTGCATCCCAACGAAATCGGCTATATCGCAAATCACGCCGGGGATCGCATCCTTATCGTGGATGACGTGCTCCTCCCCCTCTTTGAAAGGTTCAAGAACCATGCTCGCTTCGAACGGGTGCTGGTAGTACCGCACTCGGCGACCGCAGGAGGCTACGAAAACTACGAGGATTTCATTGTCCGGGGTGAGGGAGCATTCGACTACCCCAGGCTGGAAGAGAACGAGGCCGCAGCCATGTGCTACACCTCAGGCACGACGGGGAAGCCGAAGGGAGTGCTCTACTCCCACCGCGCGCTGGTGTTGCACTCGTTTGCCTTCGCACTCCCGGACGCGTTCGCGGTCGGGCAAAAAGATGTTCTTATGGCACTGGCGCCCATGTTCCACGCCAACTCGCACGGGATTCCCTATGTCGGCGTGATGCTGGGGGCGAAGCTGGTCCTACCCGGCCCGCATGTGGACGGAGAGAGCCTGCTGGAGTTGTTTCAGTCTCAGCAGGTCACTGTGACCACGGCTGTGCCCACGGTGTGGCTCATGATCCTCGAGGGTTTGGAGAAGGATCCTGGTCGTTGGAGGCTGGCGCCGAAGCTACGCGGGCTGGTGGGCGGCAGTGCGCCGCCAGAGAGCATGATCCGCGGCCTAGACCGCCACGGTGTGCGCATCCTGCACCTCTGGGGCATGACCGAGACTACCCCCGCGGCCACGGTTAGTCGCCTGAAGTCCTACATGCGCGAACTGTCCATCGAACAAAAGTACGCGGTGCGCTGCCGCCAGGGATGGCCGCTGCCCTTCGTGGAAATACGTGCCATGGGAATTCAAGGGGAGGTGCCCTGGGACGGCGAGACTGTCGGCGAACTGCAAGTGCGAGGGCCGTGGGTGGCAGCCAGCTACTACAACATGCCCGAGGAAAGCAGACGCTGGACCGAGGACGGCTGGTTCTGCACCGGCGATGTGTGCACCATCGATTCCGAGGGCTTCATGAAGATCGTGGACCGCACCAAGGACATGATCAAGTCCGGAGGGGAATGGATCAGCTCGGTGGACTTGGAGAGCGCACTGATGGATCATCCTGCCGTCAGGCAAGCGGCAGTGATCGCGGTGCCGCATCCCAAGTGGGATGAGCGGCCGCTGGCAGTGATCGTTTGCAAGGATGGTGAAAAGCTGGACGAGAACGACCTGTGTAGCTATCTGGGGCAGAAATTCTCGAAGTGGCAATTGCCCGATGCGTTCGTATTTGTCAATGAGCTGCCGCACACCTCCACCGGGAAGTTGTTGAAGAGTGCCCTGCGGGAGCAATACAAAGGGTGGAAGTGGGCTGAGGGAGGCAGAGTCTGACTCCTGACTCCTACCGTCCCTCCTCTTCCAGGAGCTTTTCCACTTCCAAAGCGGCCATGCACCCCGTGCCCGCAGCGGTGATGGCCTGGCGGTAGCGGCGGTCCTGAACGTCGCCACAGGCGTAGACGCCGGGCACGCGCGTGAACACGTAGTTAGTCGTCTTCAGATATCCGTCCTGGTCGGTGTCGAGCTGACCTGCAAACATCTTGGCGTTGGGGACATGC
The DNA here is from genome assembly GCA_020073165.1 of Terriglobia bacterium. Taxonomy (GTDB): domain Bacteria; phylum Acidobacteriota; class Terriglobia; order Terriglobales; family Acidobacteriaceae; genus JAIQET01. The sequence goes on from JAIQFP010000004.1 coordinate 230,837, forward strand.
CCGATGCCCAGAAACATGGCGCTGGCCGTCAGTTCCCAGACTTTTCCGGTTTTCACATTGCGTAGCTTGAGGGCGGTGACTTCCTTCTTCGACGCGTCGAGAACATCGTCCACTACGGTGTCGGTGAGAAAGTGGATCTTACCGTTGTGCCGGGCGCGGTCGAGCATGATCTTGGAGGCGCGGAACTGGTCGCGGCGGTGAATCAGCGTGACCTTGGTGGCGAAACGAGTGAGGAAGAGCGCTTCTTCCATGGCCGAATCGCCGCCGCCGATCACGGCGATTTCCTTGCCGGAGAAGAAGAAGCCGTCGCAGGTCGCGCAGGACGACACGCCGTGTCCGATCAGCGCCTGCTCATTGGGCAATCCCAACCACCGCGCCGAGGCGCCACTGGCGACGATCAGGGTGCGGGTTTGAATGGTTTCCTTGCCGAAGTGCAGGGTGAAGGGACGCTTGCTGAGGTCGGCGCTGACCACGTGACCGTGTTGGTACTCGGCGCCAAACCGCGCCGCCTGCTTGCGCATGTTTTCGATCAACTCCGGCCCCTGGATGCCTTCGGGAAAGCCGGGGAAGTTTTCGACCAGGGTCGTGAGGGAAAGCTGGCCTCCGGGCTCGTGGCCCTCGAGCACCAGCGGTTTGAGGTTAGCCCGCGCACTGTAAAGCGCGGCGGTGTGCCCGGCGCAGCCCGAGCCCATGATGACGACGTTGCGGATGTTGTCCATAAATTTCAGGTTTCTTCACCACCGAGTCACAGAGGATAAACGAAAGAAGGCGCTGTGTCTCCGTAGTTGTGTGCCGCACATTAATAGATTGCAGATTTCAGATTTGGTTTCACGACACCGGTGTCGCTACTTCTTTTTGGCCGATGGCTTGGGTTTGCTCCTGGCTGTACCTGCGACACGCGCCAACTCGTCGGGAACCGTGTGCTGCGCGCCCAGCAGGGCGCGGTAGTTCGCGACAATGCCGGAGGCGCTCTGGAAGAGCGGTTCGTACGCGCTCTGGTCGGGCGCCGGACCCTCTGCGGTGGCGAAACAACGGGCCAGCACCACCGAAGACTTACCGAATCGCTCCAACTTGATGCGGCTGGCCGGAGTGTTGGTGGCCAGCATGGCAGCAGGCGTGGTCACCGACGACGCGCTGTCCTCGATGGAGACTTGCAGCAGGTCCTTGGGATCGCGCACCCGGAGCACCAGCGTCTCCACCATATTCTTTGAATCGACGCTGAAGGAATACTGTACGGTGGAGAACAGGGCCTGCACCGAGAATTCGCGGCGCATGCGCACCCAGTTTGCGGTGGCGGAATCGGAAGAGGCCGGCTTGCTTCCGGCGGGCTGCAGAAAGTCAGGGCTCTGCTCCAAGGTCGAGCGTCCGCGGGCGATCTCGAAGTCAGGGCTGAAAAGCGGTTGCTTAGGAACCTTCGCCAGGGCCGAGGCGATCTCTTGCTTCTCTTCCGGCGAGGGGGTGCATACATTCAGCACATTGACTTTTACCTGCGGTTTTGCAGGTTCTTGCGCGCTCGCCAGCGGCAGGAGAGCGAGGCTGATTAAGCATGTCAGGATGCTTCGGAGCACGGAGGGATTTTATCAGGCGGCAGGCTGCAGCGGGTCGGTGGTCTGGGGTGGCGACTCGGAATCAGATGCCTGACACCTGAGACGTGAGACCTGCCTTCAGTAGAATTACTTCATGGCAAACCTGACCCTGATTTACGGCATGCGGCTGCTGCCCTCGGATGAAGTGGCGGAAGTTGGAGACGCGACCCTGAAGCTGAGAAATGGGCGTGAGGCGAGGGTCACCATGCACCTGCTGGAAGGCAGCAAGGAAGACATCGAGAAACAGTTGAAAACCAGCCTGGACGCATTCTTCGACTTTTACCCGGAAATCTGACGGCCGACCTCAGACCTCGGACCTCGGACTGTCGTTCAATAATTTGCTGAGGTCTGAGGTCCGACGTCTAAGGTCCGACGGTCGACGCTCGTCCTCTATAATCAAGTCTGGTTCATCATGCGGCTGTTTTACCATGATCTGCGGATCTGGCTCGAGGTCCATGGCCTGCTGCCCACCAGTCGTGTGGCGCGGAGCGCCTGGTACCTCCTGGGACTGGATGTGTTTCTGTTCGTGCTGCAGAAGCTGCTCGGGCTATTCAAGGTTGCCTTCGGGCAGGGCTTGGGCGGGTGGGTCACTTTCCTGAGCTTCGTGGTCGGGGTCCTGTTCATCATCCTGATCTACCGCTGGCTGAAGGTAAAGCTGCTGTGGCGGCTACGCAACCGCCTGATCGTGGCCTACGTGTTTATCGGGGTCACGCCCGTGGTGCTGCTGGTGGCCCTCGTCTCCGGTTCGCTCTACCTGTTTGCCGGCCAGTTTGCCACGTTCATTGTGACCAGCGGTCTGAACTCCGAACTGCAAAGCCTGCAAGCGGCCAATTCGGCCATCGGGCATGAAGTGGCTGTGGGTTTCGAGGCAGGCCGGAGCAATGACTCCTCCGCGCTGGTGAGTCTCCGCCGCGCCGACAAGGATTGGGCCGATCGCGAGATGTACGCCTGGATCAACGGCAAGCTAGTGCTGGACAGTTCCGCGGTGGCGCCGTCCTCTCCACCCGTGGTGCCGGCATACGTCAAAGATTCGTTCCGCGACATCGTCCGCGATCACGACAAACTTTTCCTGCGGGTGGCGGAGGTGATCCCCTCCAGGAGCGGCACGCTGATCGTGCTCTCCAGCGAGCCGCTCGACCAGCATCTGCTGCTGAAGCTGGCGGAGAACCTGGGGGAAGTCACGCTCTACGCCTCGGGCCTGAAACTGAGCCGGGTGGACAAGCCTCCGGGCAGTGTATCCGTGGAGACGAACAAACCCGCGGACAGCCAGTTGCATGGCTCGCTGAGCGTGAAGAAACCCGAGGGCGACTATGTCCTCGACACAGGCAAGGCGGCGCTGGTACCGACCTACACGGCAGGAACCGTCCCCGCCCCGGCACGCAGCCTGGACCGCCAAGTCACGTTTCCAACCACTGTGCGGGTGGTGAATTGGGAGACAGGAGATACCTCGCAGCCCATCGCCATCAGTGTGCAGACCAGGCTGTCGAAGCTGTACGACCGGCTGTTCAGCTCGCTGGGGGATATTGCACCGGCGGCGGAATTCTTTCTGCTGTTCGTCGCCATCGTGTTCGGGATCATCGAATTGTTCGCGCTGGTCATCGGCACGCGTTTGTCGCGCACTATTACCAAGGCAGTTGCCCAGCTCTACGAAGCCACCAAGCACATCAACCGCGGCGACTTCAGCCACCGTATCCCGGTGAAGTCCAGCGACCAGTTGGCGACCCTGGCCAACTCGTTCAACTCCATGACCGCGTCGATCGAAAAGCTGATTGAAGAGCAGAAAGAGAAACAGCGGCTGGAGAACGAACTGGCGATCGCCCAGGAAGTACAGGCGCAGCTCTTCCCCAAACAGATTTCGCAGCTGGCGTCGCTGGAGGTGCATGGCTTCTGCCGGCCGGCGCGCACCGTGAGCGGGGACTACTATGACTTTCTCACGGTGGATTCCGACAAGCTTTTGCTGGCGGTGGGCGACATCAGCGGCAAAGGGATTTCGGCGGCGCTGCTGATGGCGACCATCCATTCCGCGGTGCGCGCCTACAGCCTGGAGGGCACCCCGATCTTGCGCGAACCGGTGGCGGTGGGTGCGGCCGCAGGATCGGGGCTGATGCTGGCTTCCGGGCTACACGGTGGAGAGGTGTCTCCGGGTACGCTCTTGGCTCTGCTGAATCATCAGCTCTACGAGAGCACGCCTGCGGAAAAGTACGCAACCTTGTTTCTGGGAATCTATGACGGGCACGCGCACCGGCTGACCTACAGCAATGGCGGCCACTTGCCACCCATTGTCATGACCGAGGAGGGGACCGTGCGCCGGCTGGAGGCGGGCGGGACAGTAGTGGGCTTGTTTGATGGCCGGCACTACGAAGAGGGCTGCATCCAACTGCACCGCGGCGAGATCTTCTTGGCCTACAGCGACGGTGTGACCGAACCAGAAAATGATTTCGGCGAATTCGGAGAGCACCGCCTGATCGAGTTGGTACGGGAAAACCGGGCCTTGCCGCTGGCGAAAATCAGCGAACAGGTAACCGCCGCCGTGGATGACTGGATCGGGCCCAACGAACAACCCGACGACGTGACCCTGGTCCTGGCAAGAGTGCGGTAGGAGCACTCAGCCCTCAGCCCTCAGCCTCCCGATCTCCTGCTCGGGTTCCAATTGCCATTCACCCCGGTGCAGTTTTCGCAGGTCTCGGTTGGTATTTCGGAATCAGATCAACGTATAGCAGGGAATCCGATAACTGAATCCTCAGTGCTGCGTGCTCGCACAAAGATCGGGGCAGCCACTCGACGGTTGGCGACCGGGTCCTCTGCTCAGAAACCCAGTACACGACAGCACCGGTGCGGCTGCCCCGAGGCCCCGCGCACCCGCAAGGAATCAGCAGGCACGCCCGCGCGGAGCAAACTTGGAATATCAGGGTGAGTAACGGGTATCAGGAATAGGGACGACTAGCAGAGCCGGGTACAGAGCAAGGAGAGGCGGGAGTTCGAAGCAGCGAGCGCCGGCACAACGCAATCCGCAAGCTGTGTCCCTACGAGCGGACTGGGGAGCGATACTCTTTCAACCTCGGCCACGACCGTGGCTGAGCGCACTGGCGCCGAAGACAACCGTGCCCTGGCGGCCACCGGGGCATTCCCGCCATGAAATGTAAAGTCGGGCAGGTCCACCTGGGGCAGAATCAGGATCAGCGCAAACAACGCCAGTTCGAAAATGAGAAGAAGCCACTTCCAGCGGTTCATGGGACCCACACTTGCTGCTGGCGAGGAGAGTAGGCGATTGCTGATTACGGTGTCAAGAGACGGACGTCTCTGCGCTGGGGTTACCCCAGGTGATGTTTCCCGCCTGCGACTCCTCCCTGTGTTATTTCCCTCGGCTGTTCCCCTTGGTAGCTAGCGCACAGGGTCATGTGAGGAACCTCACCATGACGCGTGGCTAGAGTCACTGCCCATGTGCCCTTCAAGAGTCTTTAATCGAATGTTGGCTGGAGTTACGCGACAGCCGCTGTAAGCCAGCAAACCTCGTGCCAGGAGCGGGTTATGGCGATGGAAGACATGCTCAACTGCCCCCTGTGCCAGGGTCATGCCCGGGTCAGCCGGGCGGAACTGATCGGCATGCTGACCGACCGGAATTTGCGGGAAAAGATCGAGAAGTATCTTGCTGAACTCACCTCCGCCGAGGGCGCTTTGACAGAGGTGGGAGTAAATGGGAGCGGGGCGCGGGACTTCCAGAAAGAGGTTCACAGTTGGAACCCGCAACTGCCGATATGGCGGAGAAGCCCGAAGGAGTAAACCCCGTCTTGGACAGGAATTCATAACTCGGAAAAGGCTGCCACTATGCCGCAGGTCGAAATGGATAAAGTGGAACCGCTGCTGGAGCAGTACGAAGATCAACGCCTCAACCTCATACCTATTCTGCAGGATGTCCAGGAGACATACCGCTATTTGCCCGAACTGGTGTTGCGCCGGATCTCCAAGAAGCTGCGGGTGCCGCTGACCGAGGTGTACCAGGTGGCGACCTTCTACCGTTGCTTCAGCCTGGTGCCGCGGGGCAAACATGTGATCCAGGTCTGCCTGGGGACCGCCTGTCACGTACGCGGAGCGCCGCGCGTGCTCGACCGTATCCTGCGCGACCTCAAGCTGCCGCATGCAGGCACGACCGAGGACCTGCAGTTCACGGTGGAAACGGTGCGCTGCATCGGCTGCTGCGGCCTGGCCCCGGTAGCGCGAGTGGACAACACAAATACCCATCCCCACCTGACGCAGGCCAAGGTGGGTGGGCTACTCAAGAAATATCAAGAAAAGGCCGAGGCGCCGAAGGCAGCCAAGCCGGACGAGGCGAGCCATGCTAAAGCTTAAGTCGCCCCACGAAATCAAAGAACTGCAGTTGTGCCTGGAAGCCAGTGAAACCACGCGGCCCTGCATCTCGGTGTGCGCCGGCAGCGGTTGCAAGGCTTCCGGAGCCGACAACGTCATCGCCTCGCTGCGCAAGGAACTCGAAAAGCGCAACCTGGCGGGCACCATCGATCTGAAGAGTACCGGCTGCCATGGTTTCTGCGAGAAGGGTCCGGTCATGATCGTGTGGCCGGAGAAGGTCTTCTACAACGGCGTGAGCCAGAGTGACGCCAAGGACATCGTGGCCAGCGTCATGAACGGCCACAAGCCGGTGGAGAAACTCCTTTATAAGGATCCGAACACCGGGGAGCGCATTCTGCACGAGCATGAGGTGCCTTTCTATGCTCGCCAGCAGCGCATCCTATTCGGCAACAACGGCAAGCTCGATCCCAAGGACATCCGCGACTACATCAAGGTGGGCGGATATCACGCGCTGGGCCGCGTGCTCCTGGACTTCACTCCCGAGCAGGTGGTGGAGAGCGTGAAGCGCTCTGGCCTTCGCGGCCGCGGCGGAGCTGGTTTCCCGACGGGAGTGAAGTGGGAAGCTCTGCGTAAAAGCACGGTCCATCCTCGCTACATTGTGTGCAATGCCGATGAGGGCGATCCTGGCGCATTCATGGATCGCAGCTTGCTTGAGGGCAATCCGCACAGTGTGATCGAGGGCATCATCATCGGCGGGTACGCGCTGGAAGCCAAAGAAGCCTACGTCTATGTCCGCGCGGAGTATCCCCTGGCAGTAGAGCACTTGAGCGTTGCCATTCAACAGGCCGAGAAAGCCGGGCTGCTGGGCGACAACATTCTGGGCACAAAAATGAGTTTCCGCATTCACCTGGTGCAAGGGGCGGGAGCGTTTGTCTGCGGCGAGGAAACCGCGCTGCTGGCCTCGATCGAAGGCAAGGTCGGTGAACCGAATCCCCGGCCGCCGTATCCGGTGCAGAAGGGTCTGTGGGGAAAGCCCACCGTCATCAACAACGTCAAGACGTGGGCCAGCGTGCCGGTCATCATCAATAAGGGCGCGGACTGGTATGCCTCCATCGGCACCGAGAAGAGCAAGGGCACCATGGTGTTCTCGCTGGTGGGCAAAATCAACAACACCGGACTGGTGGAAGTGCCCATGGGCATCACCCTGCGGGAAATGATCTACGAGATTGGCGGCGGTATTCCCAAGGGCAAGCAACTCAAAGCCATCCAGATCGGCGGCCCCTCGGGCGGCTGCATTCCCGCCAGCATGATCGACCTGCCCATCGACTACGAAGCCCTCACCCAGGCCGGCTCCATGATGGGTTCCGGCGGCATGGTGGTCATGGACGAAGACACCTGCATGGTGGATGTGGCGCGCTACTTCATGGAGTTCCTGGAAGAAGAGTCCTGCGGCAAGTGCTTCCCGTGCCGCGAAGGCACGCAGCGGCTGAAAGACATCCTCAACCGCATTTCGCAGGGCAAAGGAGCGGAAGAAGACCTGGAGTTGCTCGACGACGCCGGCTGGATGATCAAGGAAACCTCGCTGTGCGGCCTGGGTCAGACCGCGCCGAATCCGGTGCTCTCAACTCTTCGGTACTTCCGCGACGAATACGAAGCCCACATCCGCGACAAGAAGTGTCCGGCGAAGGTCTGCCGTGAACTGATTGTCTACGAGATTGACGAAACCATTTGCGACGGTTGCCATGCCTGCGTGCGGGTGTGCTCCTCCGACGCCATTCTCGGGGAGAAGGACAAGGTTCACGAGATTGAATCCGCCAAGTGCATTAAGTGCGGCGCTTGTATCGAAGTCTGTCAACCCAAGGCAGTACTGGTTCACTAAAGGAGAATGCCGTGCCAACGTTGAAGATCAACGGCATCGAAGTCGAAGTCGAAAAGGGGATGACGGTACTGGAAGCCGCGCGCTTCCTGGGCATCCCCATTCCTACCCTGTGCCATGAAGACGCGCTCCAGCCCTACGGCGCCTGCCGCCTGTGCCTGGTGGAGGTCTCGAACGGAAGAAAGACCACCCTGCAAGCGTCCTGCTGCCTGCCTGCCGATGACGGCCTGGTGGTATTTACCCACTCGGCAAGGGTGGAGCGGGCGCGCAAGCTGCTGCTGGAGATGTACGTGGCCACGTGTCCCAGCTCCAAGCGCATTCAGGACATGGCCTCGGCCATGGGCTTGCGCGAGTGCCGCTACGAGGCCAAGCACGAGACCTGCATCCAGTGCGGCCTGTGCGTGCGCATGTGCGAGCAGCAGATGATGGCCGGGGCGATCGGCTTCTCCGGACGAGGCGTAAACCGCAGCGTCACCCGGCCCTTCGACATGACCAGCGAGCTGTGCCGCCAGTGCGGCGCCTGCCTGTTTATCTGCCCGGTGTGCGAATCACGCTGCCAGGGGCCGCAGGCCGAGAGCACGCTGTGTAACGGCTGCCTGAACATTTCGACCGTGTGTTTCCAGAGTTACGACAACGCCATGTGTTTCCTCGAACCGTGTCATGCCTGCGAGATCGGCGGACCATTCCGTGCCGACGTCGGGGTAAAACCGCGGTCGAAAGATCTTACCCACATAGTGGGCAAATAGTGGAGAAACTGCCATGACCTTTACGCGCCTGAATGCCTCCGCCGCCACGCTGACCAAGAATCGCACCGAAGATTCCGTCAGCCCGTTTAGTGGAATGTGTGCAACCTGTGTCGATGGCTGTATCGGCATGTGCGAGATCGGCAAGAGTGCCTATCGCGGTGCCGAAATGATTTATCCCCAACCTTTCGGCATCATCACCACCGCCTCGCAGAAAGACTATCCGGTGGATCTGTCGCACTTCACCATCCTGGGGCGCGCTGCGGGCGCCTGGGGAATCGAAGAGGACTCCAACCGTGCTCTGTTCCCGGCCGTGGACCTGGAGACCACGATCGGCGCCGATAACGGCATCAAGTACAAACTGCCGTTCACGGTAGCGGCCATGGGCTCCACCAACGTGGCCAAGAACAACTGGCCCGGACTGGCGGTAGGCGCGGCCATCACCGGCACGGGCATCGCCGTCGGCGAGAACGTGGTCGGCATGGATATGGAATCGAGATTCGACAACGGCAAGGTGATTTCCAGCTCCGACCTGGAGTGGCGCATCCAGTGCTTCCGTGAGTGGCAGACGGACGGCTACGGCGAGGTCTTCATCCAGGCCAACGTGGAAGACACCATGCTGGGCGTGCAGGAGTACGCCATCAAGAAGCTGGGCGTGAAGGCAGTTGAACTGAAGTGGGGCCAGGGCGCGAAGGACATCGGCGGCGAAGTGAAGATCAAAGACCTGGCCAAGGCCCAGGAGCTGTACAAGCGCGGCTACGTGGTGCTGCCGAACCCCACCAACCATGTTGTGATTGAGGCTTTCAGGAAGGGTGCATTCCACGAGTTCGAGCGCCACTCGCGTGTCGGTATGGTCACGAAGGATGGGTTCCTCAAGCGTGTCGAGGAACTGCGCAAAGCGGGCGCTCGTTGGATTACGTTGAAGACCGGGGCCTACCGGCCGGTAGACCTGGCTCGCGCGGTGAAGTTCGCTTCACTGGCTAAACTGGATCTGCTGACGGTGGACGCAGCCGGCGGCGGCACCGGCATGAGCCCCTGGCGCATGATGAACGAGTGGGGCATCCCGGGAATCGAGTTGCACTCGTTGCTGCGCCAGTACTGCGACGAACTGGCCCGCAAGGGCGAGTACGTTCCCCCGATCGCACTGGCCGGCGGGTTCACCTTCGAAGACCAGATCTTCAAGGGCTTCGCGCTGTGTGCCCCGTACGTGAAGATGATTGCCTGGGCGCGCAGTCCGCTGGCAGCGGCGATGGTGGCCAAGAACATCGGCAAGGCCATCGAAGGCCAGAGCCTGCCGATTTACATCGAGCGCTTCGGCACCACGGTGGATGAGATCTTCGTCAGCTCCACTGAACTGCGCGAGAAGTACGGCGACCGCTTCAACAAGCTGCCCACGGGAGCCATTGGGTTCTACACCTACTATCAGCGTGTAGCCCAGGGCCTGCGGCAACTGATGGCGGGCGCCCGCAAGTTCGGCTGCAAGTACATCACTCGCGACGACATTGCGGCGCTGACGCCGGATGCCTCGCGCATCAGCGGCATTCCGCTGGTGACCGACATGGACAAAGAAGAAGCCGCAGCAGTTCTGGCTCTGTAGTTCCGGGAATTACCCAGCCAGTCGAGGCGGGTGGACCTAACCGGGTCCGCCCGCCTTTTCTCCTCTAGATAGGTACCGTATCGATGAGTGGTAGGCCCCACTCGGGGTCACTGACTGAGCGGAACGCTGTAGTGCGAGGCGACGACCTGCCAGCGCCCGTCTATTTTCATCCAAACATCGGTCAGCCGGTCGCGATACTCGTAGGGTTTGCCCTTGGAACTTCCGGTTTCGTGATATGCGCCCGTGACCACCGCCGTATTTCCATGCAGACGCACCTTCAGTTCGGAGAGCGCGGCTACGTCCACATGGACGGTAGAATCGGCGCTGTGGCTGATGTAGCCGGCTTTTCCGTAGGTGCTGCCGTCCTCGACGGTGATGACGAAGTCCTCGGCCAGCAGAGACGCCAGTATGCTGATGTCGCGGGCCTTGTAAGCTTCCGTCCATTTCCGTTCGAGCGTGAGAATCTTCACGCTTTCGGGAGATTTCGATTGTGCCATGGAAAGGGCTGGCAAAATCGAAAGGAAGAGGAGGATGAGCTTGGGAAAGGTTCGCGGCATGTCTTTTTCTGGCACAGTTTCGGTCCTCCGCCAAGTCGCTTGCGAGTGACCTCGCACCCAGCATGCCCGCGCGTCTACAATGGCATCCGGGCATAAAAGCCAAAATTCATACATTGAGGAGATACGCATGCAACGCAAGGCAAGCGCGGTATGGAAGGGCGGACTCAAAGATGGCAAAGGGACGGTGTCGGCTACCAGCGGTGTGCTGGCGAACACTCCCTATTCCTTCACCACGCGTTTTGAAAATACTCCCGGCACCAACCCCGAAGAACTGATTGCCGCCGCGCACGCCGCCTGCTTCTCGATGGCGCTTTCTGCGCAGTTGGGCGGCGCGAACCTCACCCCGGAGAGCATCAACACCAGCGCTACGCTGACCATGGAAAAGCTGGATTCCGGCTGGACCATCACTGCAGTCCATCTCGATGTGGTGGCCCGCGTGCCTAAGGCGGATGCAGCCGCGTTTCAGAAAGCGGCCAACGACGCGAAGAGCGGATGCCCGGTCTCCAAGGTGCTCAAGGCCAACATCACGATGGATGCGAAATTGGAAGGCTAGCAAGGGCGCTAGGCTTTGGGCTTTAGGCTCTAGAGTCCAGAGCCTAGCTTTGCGACCGCAGAACCTCGCGAATCTGGTGATTGATGCGGGCAGCCTCTTGCGAAGCGGAGTCAATCATCCGCACCCACTCCTCGTGCCTGGCATCCAACTGGACCTGCCCGAGCAGGTAAGTGGCCTGCAGGATGGTCTCCAGCGAATTGCTGAGGTCGTGGGCGAGAGTACGGAGACGGCGGGTGACGTCGTCCGGCAGCTTTTGAGAAGTTTCCATTGCGGTCTCCGCGGCTGCGAGTCGGGCCTGCGAGGTTTGACAGCCAGCGACACGCCTGTAGAATATTACTCGTAGTCCTTTCCTGACAGGCAGCCCGCAAGGTTGCCGCCACTATTTGCCATCGTGGCGGAATTGGCAGACGCGCATGGTTCAGGTCCATGTACCCGCAAGGGTGTGGGGGTTCGAGTCCCTTCGATGGCACCAACGCAATTTGTTCCAGTGAGTTCCAGAAATTACCAATTCGTGACTCCCGGCTGACCGGAGCCGGCGCCTCGTTCCCGTATAATCGGTTGCGATGCCCGCCAGTCTTGATCAGATTGTCGCTGCCGCGCGCCGTCGTGTAGCTGAAACCAGGCGGAGCGCCGATTTGCGCGAACTCGAGCGGCTCGCGGAAGCCCACGCTCCGCGCGGGTTTCGGCGGAAACTCAAGGCGGTCGCGCAGTCGGGGCCGGCGATCATCGCAGAACTCAAGAAAGCGTCTCCTTCGCGCGGGCTGATTCGAGCCGCCTTTGATGCCGCAAGCCTGGCCAAGGAGTTGGAGAGCGCAGGCGCGGCGGCGCTGTCGGTATTGACCGAAGAGGAGTTCTTTCAGGGATCGCTCGAGAATCTGCGCCTGGCCTCGACCAGCACAAAGCTGCCGTGCCTGCGTAAGGATTTCATCGTAGATGAGTTTCAGATGCTGGAAGCGCGGGCCTACGGCGCGGATGCGGTTCTGCTGATCGTAGCCGCGCTGTCGCCGGCGGAACTGGTGGGGCTGGCGATGTTGGGCCGCGACTATGAACTCGACGTGCTGTGCGAAGTTCACGACGAAGAGGAACTGGAGCGCGCTGTAAATGCAGGCTGCAACCTGATCGGCGTGAACAGCCGCCATCTGCGGACGTTCCAGGTGGATTTGGCGACCGCATTCCGCCTGGCGGAGCGGATTCCGCACAACGTGGTGAGTGTGGCGGAGAGCGGTATCCACACCGGCGCCGAGATCGCCCGCCTTCGCGCCGCGGGATACCAGGCGTTCTTAATCGGCGAGTCGCTGATGAAAGTAGAATCGCCGGGCCAGGCACTGCGTGAGTTGCTGGCTGACGCCGTCAAAACTCCAATCCCCGTCCCTGCCGAAAACTGAGAACCGGGAACTGGCAACTGAAAACTGGTTTCATGACTTGGATTAAAGTCTGCGGAATCACAAATCTGGAGGATGCGCTCACCGCGGTGGATGCCGGGGCGGATGCGCTGGGGTTTGTGTTTTACGAAAAAAGTTCGCGGAGAATTGAGCCGCAAACAGTACGGGAGATCGTGCGCCAGTTACCGCAGGAGGTGGAGAAGGTGGGCGTGTTTGTAAACAAGTACGAGGATGCGATCTGCGACTGCGCGGAAAAGACTGGGCTGACCATGGTGCAATTTCATGGGGACAATGAGGATCCTCATGCCGCTGACCTGATTGTTCGGCGGAGGCCCGATCTTAAGGTGCTGGTCGGGATTTCCATGCTCGATCCTGTCCCAGAGGGCAGTGCAATGATGTGGTCCCCGGACAGCGTGCACGCATACCTGGTGGATTCCGGCCAATCGTCTCATCGCGGCGGGACAGGCAAAACGTTTGATTGGGAACAGGGGCGCAAGAGCGTTGACGTGATCAAGACCCTCGGTCGCGTGGTCGTGGCGGGCGGGTTGAATTCTGCAAATGTCGAACGGCCACTGCGAATTCTTCAACCTTGGGGCGTGGACGTGTCTTCCGGTGTTGAGGCTCAACCGGGGAAGAAGGATCCGGAGAAAGTTCGTGCCTTTGTCCAGGCCGTACGGGCCGCAGAGAAGAGTGCTTGAAAATGGCAACGTCCAGAGTGCCCTCGGCGAACACAAGGTCCCTCGACTCCGCGATTCGCTTGCGGGGCAAGCGAACCGCTCCGCTCGGGATGACAGAGAGTGGGAGCACGAGAAAGAGTGCTGGACGATTTGGCCCGTATGGCGGGCGCTACGTTCCCGAAACCCTGATGGCGGCACTTCAGGAGCTGGAACGCCAATACGAGAAGGCCAAGCGCGACCGCAAGTTTCAAGCCCGGCTCGATGAACTGCTACGCACCTACGCTGGGCGTCCGACGCCTCTGTTCTTTGCGCAGCGGCTGACCCGGCGGCTGGGGGGCGCGAAGATCTATCTCAAGCGCGAGGACCTCCTCCACACCGGAGCGCACAAGATCAACAACTGCCTGGGGCAGGCGCTGCTGGCCGAGCGTATGGGGAAGCGCCGGATCATCGCCGAGACCGGCGCCGGGCAGCATGGGGTAGCCACGGCCACAGTGTGCGCGCTGTTCGGCTTCGAGTGCGTGGTCTACATGGGCACCGAGGACATGCGGCGGCAGGAGCTGAACGTCTTCCGCATGCGGCTGCTGGGTGCTGAAGTGCGCGGCGTGGAATCCGGTTCGCGCACCCTCAAAGACGCCATCAACGAAGCCATGCGCGATTGGGTGACCAATGTCCGCAGCACGCATTACCTGCTCGGCAGCGTGCTGGGCGCGCACCCTTATCCCACCATGGTGCGCGACTTTCACAAAGTAATTGGGCGCGAGGCGCGGGCGCAGATACTCAAGGCTGAGGGCAAGCTGCCGGCGGCCATCATCGCCTGTGTGGGCGGCGGGTCGAATGCCATTGGCATCTTTCATGAGTTTCTGAAAGACAAGAAGGTGAGATTGGTCGGCGTAGAAGCTGGCGGACGGGGCGACGCGCTCGGTGAGCACGCAGCGCGCTTCCGTGGCGGCTCGCCGGGTGTGCTGCAAGGAAGCTACTCTTACGTCTTGCAGGATGCTGCCGGGCAGATTGCGACCACTCACTCGGTTTCTGCGGGGCTCGACTACCCCTCGATTGGTCCCGAGCACGCGTGGCTCAGGGATAGCGGCCGCGCGGAATATGTTCCCGCGTCGGACGAAGAAGCACTGGCAGGATGTACCTTGCTGGCCCGGACGGAAGGGATCATTCCGGCGCTGGAATCGGCGCATGCAGTGGCCGAAGTGGTCAAGCGTGCCCCAAAGATGGAAAACTCGGAGATTGTAATCGTGAACATCTCCGGACGCGGGGACAAAGACATGGGAATCCTAAAGGAGAAGCTGAAGCTGGATTAGTCGATCACCGAGTTCTTGTCCTCATGGCACTCTCCTTCGCAAAGCACCCTTCTCTCGTCGCCTACGTCACCTGTGGCGATCCCGACCTCGCGACTACGCGTGAGATTGTGCTGGCCGCGATCGGTGCGGGCGCGGAAGTGGTTGAGCTGGGGGTTCCCTTCAGCGATCCGCTGGCGGATGGCCCCGTGATCCAGCGCGCCAGCGAGCGCGCTCTGCGACGGGGAACGGCGCTCGCCGATGTGCTGCAGCTGGCCAAAGAGGTCCGCAAACAATCGCAGGCTGGCCTGATCATCTTTTCGTATCTGAATCCGATCTTGCGCATGGGGCTGGCGAAGTTCGCCGCCGTGGCACAGGATGCGGGTGTCGACGGCGCCCTGATCACCGACCTGCCGGTCGAGGAAGGCGACACCTACCTCGCCGAGATGAGAAAAAGAAATCTGGCGACAATCTTCCTGGCGGCGCCGACCAGTCCGGACGACCGGTTGAAGCAGATTGCCCAAGTGTCAACCGGATTCGTGTATGCGGTTTCGCGAACTGGCGTCACTGGCGCCCGCAAGCAGTTGCCAGACGATGCCCGGGATATGGTTCGCCGAGTGCGCAAATACACGAAACTGCCCGTAGCCGTGGGCTTCGGCATCTCTACGCCGGAACAGTTTGCCGCAGTGGGAGAGTTCGCCGAGGCAGCCGTGGTGGGCAGTGCCATTGTGGAAACGATCGAACGCAATC
Source organism: Terriglobia bacterium (assembly GCA_020073165.1). Classification (GTDB taxonomy): domain Bacteria; phylum Acidobacteriota; class Terriglobia; order Terriglobales; family Acidobacteriaceae; genus JAIQET01. The sequence continues at coordinate 246,149 of JAIQFP010000004.1, forward strand.
ACGGAAAAGAAGCCGAGGCTGTGGCAGAATTCATAAGAGAGCTAACAGTCGTCAGTCGTCGGTCGTCGGCAAGAACCGACCTACGCAAGAGCCGCTGACGGCCGACGACTAACGACCAGCGACTGATTTTATGGACATCGCAGATTGGCGCAAGAAGATCGACGAGCTGGACCGTAAGCTGGTGGAGTTGCTGAACCAGCGGGCACAGGCGGCGCATGAAATCGGCAAGCTGAAGCGTGGCGCCGGAATGCCGATCTACGAGCCGGACCGTGAGCAAGCGGTGTTCGCCAACGCGCGCAAGGCGAACCAGGGGCCGCTGCCCGATCGCAACCTGATGCGCATCTACGAGCGCGTTATGGACATCATGCGCCAGATCCAGCAGGAGGAGATTGCGCCCCAGGCAAGTGCCAACGCAGGAGACACGGAATTGGATTCGGATGTAAATGACTGAGAGCAGCCGTCAGTCTTCGGTGGTCAGTCGTCAGCGAACACCCAAACACGCTGAAGACCTGCCGACGACTGATGACTGATGACCGAAGACTGTTCTTATGATTGTTGCCATGCAGGAAATCGCGACCGAGGAGCAGATCCAGCAGGTGATCGAACACCTGGTGCGCATGGGCTTCTCCGTGCACCGCACTACTGGAGAGCGGCAGACGGTGCTGGCTGCCGTGGGCGCGCGCGTGGATTTCGACACCCGCAACCTGGAGGTGCTGGGCGGAGTGCAGGAGGTGCACCGCATCAGCGCGCCGTACAAACTGGCAGGACGCAGTTTCCGGCCGCAGGGAACCGTCGTCCAATTTGCCAACGGACTGCAGATCGGCGGGGACGAAGTTGTAGTCATGGCAGGGCCCTGCTCGGTGGAGTCGCGGGAACAACTCTTCAAAGTCGCCGAGCAAGTGTCGAAGGCGGGCGCGCGGGTGCTGCGCGGCGGGGCCTTCAAACCGCGCAGCTCGCCATACTCGTTCCAGGGGCTCGGCATAGAGGGTCTCAAGCTGCTGCGCGAAGCCGGCGACCGCTTCGGCATGCTGGTCATCAGCGAAGTGATGGAGATCTCGCAGATCGAGATGATGCTGCCCTACGTGGACATCCTGCAGGTAGGAGCGCGCAACATGCAGAACTTCAACCTGCTGCGGGAGCTAGGCAAGGTCAAGAGCCCGGTGCTGCTCAAGCGCGGCATCGCGGCCACGCTGGAGGAATTGCTGCTTTCGGCGGAGTACATCATGGCGGGTGGCAACTACGATGTGATCCTATGCGAGCGCGGCATCCGTACGTTTGAGACTTACACGCGCAACACCCTCGACATTTCGGCCATTCCCATCATTAAGCAGCTGTCCCACCTGCCGATGACGTCGGACCCGTCACATGGCACCGGGCGGCGCGACAAGGTCGCGTCCATGGCGCGAGCCTCGGTCGCCGCCGGCGCGGATGCGCTCTTGATCGAGGTCCACCATGACCCTGACAAGGCGCTGTCGGATGGCGCGCAGTCGCTGTATCCCGAGCAGTTCCGTCAATTGATGGGCGAACTGCGCATGATCGCACCGGCGGTGGGGCGGAAGATTGCTTGAGGGGAAGTTCAATCAATATTCAATCTTTTCTCCGTGCCTCCGTGCCTCCGTGGTGAGCTCTGAATGCCCATTCGCCAGATCACGATCATCGGCAACGGCCTGATTGGCGGTTCCCTTGGGCTGGCCCTTAAGAAGCACCGCTTCCTCGGGCGGATTGTGGGCTGTGATCGCGCGGCGGTGCTGGAGCGCGCGCGTGACCGTGGGGCAATCAGCGAGGGCCACACCGATCCAGCGGATGCGGTGCGCGGCAGCCAAGTCGTGGTGCTGGCAACGCCGGTCAGCCGCATCATCGACCTGATCGGCCACCTTGGCCCGTCTCTTCCCGCAAAAACTCTGCTGACCGACGTGGGCAGCACCAAGGCCGAGGTTTTAGCGCGAGCGACCAGGGTATTTGGCAAGAACACCCGCCATCGTTTTCTGGCCGGCCATCCTATGGCGGGAAAGGAACAGTCCGGCGTCGAGTTCGCCGACCCAGACCTTTTCCAGGGAGCAGCTTGGTTCGTCACCCCAGCACCGGGGCAGAACGTCTATGACGGCCTGAGTGGAGAATTTCTGGGCTGGGTGGAAAAGATTGGTGGGCGTATCGCCGGCATGGACGCACAGCAGCACGACGAGCTGTGCGCCTGGATCAGCCACTTGCCGCAGATGATCTCAACTGCACTGGCCGCCGCACTGGTTGAGGAATTCGGCGTGGATGCTCCCCTGCTCGAGGCTGGGGGACGCGCTCTGCGAGAAATGACGCGCATTTCCGCCAGTCCCTATTCCATGTGGCGTGACATCGCGCTTACCAACAAGAAAAACATTCGGGCAGCCCTGCTGAAACTGGAACAGCGGCTGGCCCATATCCGGGAGAATCTCGACACGCGCGAATTGGCAGAGGAGTTCGAGCGCGCACACCACCTGAACAAGAGAGGCACGCAGACGCGGAGAAAATTGAAGGATTGAGTCATTGAGGCATTGAATCATTGAGACATTGAGTCTTGTGACATCGGGCCAGTGACTTCCCATGATTCAATTTCGTTTACAATCGCTCTCTTATGAACAAGGTGGTAGCCAGCGCCGAGGAGGCGATCCGCGACGTTTTCGACGGCGCCACCATCATGGTAGGTGGCTTCGGGTTGTGCGGCATGCCCGAGAATCTCATCCGGGCACTGGCGCGCAAGGGCACGAAAAACCTCACCACCATCAGCAACAACGCGGGCGTCGACGGTTTCGGCATGGGGTTGCTGCTGGCCAACGGGCAGATTCGCCGCCACATCGGAACCTACGTCGGTGAGAACAAACTGTTGGAGCAGATGGTCCTGGACGGCCGGGTGCAACTCGACCTGGTACCGCAAGGGACGTTTTCCGAGCGCATTCGTGCGGGCGGTGCGGGCATCGCGGCGTTTTTTACTCCCACCGGTTTTGGCACGGTCGTGGCCGAGGGCAAGGAGACCCGCGAGTTCGACGGGCGCATGTACGTCATGGAGCACGCTCTGCGGGCCGACTTCGCCTTCGTGAAGGCCTGGAAGGGTGACCGGTGGGGCAATCTCGTCTACCGCAAGACCGCGCGCAACTTCAATCCCATGATGGCCACGGCGGCGAAGGTCACCATCGCCGAGGTCGAGCATCTGGTCGAACCCGGCGAACTGGATCCTGACCTCGTGCAGACGCCAAGCGTGTATGTGAAGCGTATCTTCCAGGGCGAGTTGTTCGAGAAGCGAATTGAGAAGAGAACAGTGAGAAAAGCAGTCGTTGGTCGTTAGTCGTCGGCCGTACGCAGGGATCGCACCGAGTGAGGATTCTGCGTGGCCAGCGACCAAAGACCAACGACCAAAGACCAACGACCAACGACCATGAACAAAGTCGGCAAAGATCTCGACAAGCGCGAACGCATCGTGAAGCGCATTGCGCGCGAATTGCGTGATGGCTTCTACGTGAACCTCGGCATCGGCATGCCCACGCTGGTGGCGAACCACGTGCCTCCGGGCATGGACGTGATTCTGCAATCGGAGAACGGGATGCTTGGCATTGGCCCCTATCCGGTCGAAGGGCAAGAGGATGCCGACCTGATCAATGCGGGCAAGGAGACCGTCAGCGAATTGCCGGGGACAGCTTATTTCTCCAGCGCGGATTCCTTTGCCATGATTCGCGGCGGCCACGTTGACTTGAGCGTGCTCGGCGCGATGGAAGTAGACCAGGAAGGCAACCTGGCCAACTGGATGATTCCTGGCAAAATGGTCAAGGGCATGGGCGGCGCCATGGACCTGGTGGCCGGGGCGCGCCGCGTGATCATCGCCATGGAGCACGCCACCAAAGACGGCCAGCCCAAGATCCTGAAGAAGTGCACGCTGCCACTGACGGGAGTGCGGGTGGTGAACACCATTGTGACCGAGATGGCCTACATCAACGTCACGGCCGCAGGCCTGGTTCTGGAGGAGGTCGCGCCCGGGCTCACGGCGGATGATGTGCGGCGCGTCACCGAACCGACACTCATTATCAGTCCGAATCTGAAGGTGATGGAAAGCTAGAAAGGGCAGTCGTTGGTCGTTCGTCGCTGGCTTGAAGTCCAAGAGCCCAGAGCCTAACGCCTAGAGCCTGCCGTCAGATTCGGAAAGGCGCGCTCAGCAGTCGGGCAGGGAACATTACGATCGCCCACACCAACTCCAAGACCCCGCGCACTGCGATTCCAACCAGCCGGAAGGGCAGCAGCAGAAGCCAGATAAACGGATAGGCGATCAGCGCGAGCAACGCTACTGGCCAGCAGACGACAAACAAAATGCACCAGAGAAGGAAGGCAACCATGGCACACCTCCAGCCATCTCTGATTCATTGTACGCAGAACGCTGCAACAAAGTTCAGCTCGGCCGGGTCGATTCTTCTTCTTGGGGATGCCGGTTTGTGACGGCAAGACTTGCGGCGTCATCCTGAACGGGCATCAGCCCGTGAAGGACCCGGCGCGCAGTGCTTGCGACTTTGCCACCGCACGCAAGATTCCTCGCCCGGCTGAAGTACGCCGGGCTTCGGAATGACGCCATCTGAAATGGTCAAACGCTGCCCGCGGCGCTTTTTATCCCGGGGGCCAGTGCAGCGTCCGGCCTCCGATCAGATGCACGTGCAAGTGGAACACGGACTGTCCGGCACGCGGGCCGACGTTGAACACGGTGCGGTAGCCGTCTTCGATGCCGCGCTGGCGGGCGATCTCGGCGGCCACCAGATGGCAGCGGCCGATGACCTCGGCGTCTTCGGGGGCAGCTTCCTTCAATCCGCGGATGTGCTTTTTGGGAATGACCAGCACGTGCGTCGGACCCTGGGGATGGAGGTCTTCAAAGGCGTAAACATCATCGTCTTCGTAAACTTTCTTGGAGGGCATTTCGCCGCACATGATGCGGCAGAACAGGCAATCCTTCATGACACGTCCCTGTGTGAGATAGCAGTCGGGCGGAGACACTACCGCCAAAGCACTTGGGAGGAAGCGCACGCCCACTATACGCGGGTTGGGTGGCGGCGCGATAGGACGAAGCAAGCCTGGGGTGGCGTCCAGGCCCCGCGTCTCGGGCCGGGGGATGGCCGCCCGGGGCCTGCCCTGAGCGCAGTCGAAGGGACGCCGGCGCTACGGCTATTGGCAGAATCGCTGTATATCCGGAGGCGGCGGGACCGGCACATGTTCGTTTGCTGCGGCCGTCCGGTCAAAGCACGATGGTGCTAGGGCGGTAGGACACCAATCTGTCACGGGCAGTCGTGGTCTAAAGTCTAGAGCCCAAAGCCTAACGCCGAGAACCTAGCCTGCCGCCTGCTAATCCAGTCTCACCAGGAAGATCGAACCTTCAGGTGTCTGGGTGTCGTGTGCGACTTCCTCGGCGCGTTTGCGGTCGTCGTCCTGGACCCGAACCCGCACCCACCAGTCGCCGACCGGGCTGCCGAAGCACAGCACCTTCGCGGTGTGATAGCGGCGGGTAAGGTGATCGGCCAGCTCGCGGGCTGCGTCCTGCTCGTCGAAGGCGCCGATCTGCACCGCCCAACGTCCGCCGGTCTCGAGGGGCGCCGGAGTCTGCAGCACCTCGACTCTGACCATAGCGGTGCCCGGCCCCCAGACATCCACCTTCTTGGCGGCCGCCAGCGATAAATCCAAAATGCGTCCTTCCACGAAAGGACCGCGGTCGGTAATGCGCACGATCGCCGAATGATCGGTTTTGAGATTGGTGACACGCACGATCGAACCCAGGGGAAGGGTGCGGTGCGCGGCGGTCATGGCGTTCATGTCGTAAACCTCGCCATTGGAGCCGCGGCGATTGTGATAAGGCGCGCCGTACCAACTAGCGAGGCCAGTCTGCGCGGAAATGGGTTTGGCGTCTGCGGGAAGGTGCAGAGTGTCTTTGTCTTCTTCCTCCTCCGCAGGTTCGGTTGTGTCGGGCTGAGGCGTAGGCGGTGGCGCTGCTTGGGGCTCCGGGATCGGAGGCGGAGGTGGCACACTCACCCGCGCCTGCTTATGCCCACCGCAGGCAGTGAGCAGCCAGGGCAGTAGCAGGGTCAGGACGAGAGAAACGGCAAGCGGCGGTCTTAGCGCTTGCCTTGGGCTTCGTCCATGTAGTCGGCCAGACGGGCCAGCTTCTCCGCCGCTATGCGCAGTGCCTTGGTGGAGTGCTGGCGGACCGCCGGCACTACCTCGCTGTTGAGGTAGGTGACAAATTCCGCTGTTTCCTTCTCCAGGCGTTCGGCAGCCTCGGCCACCGACTTGTTCATGCGTGCCGAGGCTTCTTCCACCTTGCGGTTGAAGTCGCTCATGCTGGTCCTTCGGATCTAGGGGCGCGAAAACAGCCACGCGTCGTTTGCGGATGCCAGGCTCGGCCATTATTTCGCGCTCCTTGGCCAGGGGTCAACCGGGGGCATCCCGTGTAGCACCCCCCCGGACGTCAGATCTCAGGTCTTAAGTCGTGGGTCACAGATCGCCAGCGGAGGTCCGGATCCTGAGACCTGATACCTGAGAGCCAAGGCCGGAAGTATGAGGTAGAATCGCGCCATGCGAAGGCGCTTTGTGTTATGGATGCTGCTTGGAATGACGGCGTTGTCCCCGGGATGCACCCTCTGGCGTGAAAAAAAGGTCGTCAACAACTGGGCGGATGCAACCGGGGGCGAGGGGCTGGAACGCAGCTTCTGGAAAGATGTGAAAGACAAAAACTGGACTGAGTTGGAGCGCCATGTTGCCAGCAACTACGTTGCTTTCACGCCCGAAGAAGGCCGCATGGACCGGGCAACGATGCTGCAGCATCTTCAGGGGGCAAGACTGGATGACTTTTCGCTCGGCGACTTCCAGGTCGAACTGAACACCAACACACTGGTGGTGACCTACAGCATCAGCATGAGCGGCAGCTTTGCCGGGCGACCACTGCCCACTCAACCAGTACGCATGATGACGGTATGGCAGCAGCAGAAGGCGGGCTGGCTGGCGATCGCGCATACGGTGATAGGGCCGGAGGCGAAGTAGCGGACCGGATGAAAGCGAATCACTGCAGACCATCAGTGGATCGCCTCAAGAAGACATCTCTGTTCCAGCGGCGTCTGCTCGCCTGGTACGACGGCAACCGCCGCGACTTGCCCTGGCGCCACGATCACGATCCTTACCGGGTGTGGCTCTCGGAAATCATGTTGCAGCAAACGCGGGTGGCCGCCGTGCTGGAGCATTACCGCACATTTCTGCGACGATTCCCGACCGTGAAGAGATTGGCGTCGGCGCGGGAGTCGTCGGTGCTGGCAGCCTGGAGCGGGCTGGGGTACTACCGGCGCGCCCGCATGCTGCACGCGGCAGCCAGAAAAATCGTCAAGGACCTGGCGGGCATGTTTCCTACGAACGCGGAAGGACTACGCGCGCTGCCCGGGATCGGCCGCTACACCGCCGCAGCCATTGCCAGCATCGCCTTTGATGAGCCTGTGGCAGTCGTGGACGGGAATGTAGAACGAGTATTGCAGCGACTGCTGGGCAGGAATCTTGCCGGACAAGAGACATGGCAGGCCGCGCAAGGGCTGCTGGGCCGGCAACGTCCGGGTGACTTCAATCAGGCGATGATGGAGTTAGGGGCTACGGTGTGTCTGCCCCGCTCACCGATGTGCCGGGCCTGCCCGGTGTCTGGTTTGTGTTCCACCCGCGGCGCGTTGCAGCAACCGGGAAAGAGTCCGCCCCAGAGAAAGCGGGAAATTCACTACGCGCTCCACCGCGAGAACGGATCGGTGTTCCTGGTGAAGCGACCGAAAGACGCGTCACTGATGCCGGGCATGTGGGAATTGCCGGAACTTCCCTTGGTAAACACGGCGGGCGAGCCCTACCTCAAGCTTCGGCACTCGATTACAGTGACCGACTACCTGGTGCGGGTTTCGCAGGCCACGGCGCCGGACGGATCGAATGGGCGGTGGGTCCCGAAAGGGCGCATCGCAACGCTGCCGCTGACCGGGCTGGCACGGAAAATCCTGCGTGCGGCTCAGGTCATCTAAGATAGAGGGTCGCAAACCGACCCATGAAGTGGCTGCATAACATTTTCGGAGGACACAAGATGGCTGCACTCAACCCGGGGACCACGGCCCCGGATTTTACGCTGAAGACTACAGACGGAAAACAATTCTCGCTGCGCGAGGCTCTGACGCACGGCCCGGTCGTGGCGGTATTCTTCAAGATTTCCTGCCCGGTATGCCAATACGCGCTTCCTTTCCTCGAGCGCATCTACAAGTCCTATGGCGCCAGGCATGTGACCATCGTAGGCATTTCGCAGAACGAGAAAAAAGACACGCTTGCGTTCATGAAGGAATACGGAGTGACCTTCCCGGTGCTGCTGGACGACACCAGCACTTATAAGGTTTCAAACGCGTACGGATTGACGAATGTACCCACGATCTTCTGGGTTGCACAGGATGGTGACATCGAAATCTCCAGCGTAGGCTGGGTGCGTAAGGATATCGAAGACATCAACCGCCGGGTAGCCGAAGCCAGCGGAAATGGCCGCCAACCCGTGTTTCGCACGCATGAGCAGGTGGCGGACTTCCGTGCCGGTTGAAGCTCGAAAAACTAGCCCGCGGTTCGCGGGCGAGGGACCTCAGACAACGGACCTCGGGCCAATAACACCTGACTTCTGAAACTGACTCGTAAAATCTGACTTCTGCGGCCTGCTAGTTACTTCTCTGTGTCCTCTGTGTCTCTGTGGTAAACCTGTTTTGGTTTGGCCTTCTCGTACAATGATGCTTCTCACACATTCCTTACACCAGGAGCCTTGCCGCATGCGAAAAAGCATTCTTCTGCTTTTGTGCATCCTTCAGATCGCCATCCCGGGCACTGCTCAGGAGACGCACAAACGCACGCAGCCGTCGTGGGCATCGGCTCGACTGCCGGGCACAGCCATTGCGGCGATGCAGACCATCGATCCCGAGCGCATCCGCGCGCACGTGCGTTTTCTGGCGCACGATCTGCTGGAAGGCCGTGGCACCGGACAGCGTGGGGGCGACATCGCGGCAGAGTACGTGGCCACGCAATTCGCACTCTATGGTCTTAGGCCTGCCGGGGAAAACGGAACCTACATGCAGAAGGTGCCGATGGTCGGCGTGACACCGCAAGCGGAGACTACATTTTCTTTGCTGCCCGCCAAGGGTTCGGCCATGAACCTGAAGCCCTTGGCGGAGTACGTGGCCTACAACGAAACCCAGCAACCAGCGTCGGACGTAGACGCCGACATCGTATACGTCGGTTACGGTATCCAGGCGCCGGAATACAACTGGGATGACTACAAGGGAGTCGACGTCAAGGGGAAAGTCCTGCTGATGATGGTAAACGAACCACCTTCCGACGATCCTAAATTTTTCAAGGGCAAGGCGCTGACCTACTACGGCCGCTGGACCTACAAGTATGAAGAGGCGGCGCGCAAGGGCGCACAGGGAGTGATGCTCATCCACAAGACCGACATGGCCAGCTACGGTTGGGAAGTAGTGCGCAATTCCAACTCGGGTGAGAAAGCTTACTTGCAGCTCGATGGCACGCCCAAGCTGAAAGTGGCGTCGTGGGTCCAGTTCGAGGTGGCGAAGCAACTCGCCGCCTCCGCGGGTATGGACTTGGACAAGATGATGGCCGACGCCCGCTCCCGCGACTTTCATCCGGTTGAGTTGAAAGTGAAGCTGAACGCGCACATGGTGAGCAAGATTCGACCCTTTGCGTCCAACAACGTGATTGCCATGCTGCCCGGATCGGACCGCAAGCTGAAGGACGAAGCCGTGATTTATACGGCGCACTACGATCACCTGGGAATTCGTCCGGAGATGTCGGGAGACAATATCTACAACGGCGCTGACGACAATGCTACCGGCTGCGGCATCCTGCTAGAACTGGCACGGGCCTACAGCCTGGCAGTTCAGAGGCCGGGCCGTTCCATTTTGTTCGCGTCGGTGACGGCGGAAGAGCAAGGATTGCTGGGATCGGAATATCTGGGAAAACATCCGCCCATTCCGGCGGGTAAGATCACCCTCGACCTGAACTACGACAATGTGCCGCCGTTGGGTTCACCGCAAGAAGTACAGGTCTCGGGCGCCGAGCGCACCACGTTCTATCCTACCGTCCAGGCCCTGGCGAAGGAATTCCGGCTGGCCATTCGTCCCGACTCGCGGCCGGAGGCCGGACACTACTACCGTTCCGATCACTTCAGCCTGGCGCGTGTGGGAATTCCTTCGTTCACGATTAATGAAGGGGTGAAGTACAAGGGGCATGACGAGGCGTGGGGCCTGCAGCAGGCGGACGAATACACCGCCAAGCACTACCACCAACCAAGCGACGAATATCATCCGGACATGGATTTCACTGGCGATGCCGCAATGGCGCGGTTCGGCTTCGCCGCCGGGTGGCAAGCGGCGAGCCAGCCGAAAGCAATTGGCTGGGAAAAGGGAGATGAGTTCGAGGCGGCCAGACTCGCGAGTACCGCAGGCACCGATTGAACTCATTCTGTGTGCCCTCTTTCCTACCTTAGGCTTGGTTGCGATCCGTGGGTGAAACCCGACCTGCAACTAGCTACTGGTCCGTGTCCCTGCTAACATCGCACGCCATGGCGCTGCGCAAGCTCACCCAGACAGGCAGACCGGGAGTGCGCAAGCCGGGGCGCGCTGGTGGCCCGAGGGACGGCCGCAAGCCGGGCGAACTGGTCATCATTACCGGGATGAGCGGGTCGGGGAAAGCCTCCGTGCTCAAGGCTTTCGAGGACCTGGGCTACTACTGCGTGGACAACCTCCCGGTCGGACTGATTCCCCGGTTCGCCGAGTTGGTAGGACAGTCTTCCGAAATCAACCGCACGGCACTGGTGGTCGACGTTCGCGAAGGTACTCAATTGGAGGCGTTGCCGGCAATCGTGCGCTCGGTCAAGCGGATGCTGCCGACCAAGATGCTGTTCCTGGAGGCCGCGGACGCGGTGCTGCTGCGCCGCTACAGCGAAACTCGCCGGCCCCATCCTCTGGGGACCAACACAACCGTCAAGTCCTCGCTGGCAGCCGAGCGCGGGCATCTGCGCCATATCCGGGCCATGGCTGACCTGGTACTGGATACGTCGAAATTCAATGTCCACGAACTGCGGGCCTACATCACGGAACGTTTCCAGAAACAGGAGACCGGCAAGAGCATCCTGGTTTCGTGCGTGAGTTTCGGTTTCCGCCACGGCGTGCCGGACGACGCTGATCTGGTATTCGACGTTCGCTTTCTGCCCAACCCGCACTTTGTGCCGGAGTTCCGGCCCCTTACCGGCCGACATCCCAAGGTTGCCAAGTACATCCGGTCATTTCCCCAGACCAAAGAATTCATTGAACGGATCTCTGACCTGTTGGTGTACTTGCTTCCGCACTACATTCGGGAAGGGAAGAGCTACCTGACGATCGCGTTTGGCTGCACTGGCGGCCAGCACCGCTCGGTAATGATCGCGGAGGACGTCAGCAAGCGGCTGCGCAAGGCAGGATACCGGGTGAAGGTAGTGCACCGGGACAGTCCGAAGTAGGCCCAATACCGAGTGGCTGATTGCCGGCAACCAACGCTTTGTGACCGCCGGCACAACGACTGGAAGCGGTTTTTTCAGTAGAATAAGGGCTTGCGACGTATGTCGATCCTATCAGCAGCGGGCCACCCCTGGCTGCCGCCCCAGAGCCTCCGATGAGGCAATTGACCCGGCTCCTCCGCTACGTTGCCCCGTACTGGTGGCAGATGCTGGCCTCTGTGTTCCTGATGGCGGCGGTTGGGTTGCTGGACGCATTCCGCTTGTTGCTGATCGGTCCTATCTTCGATCAGGTCCTGAACCCCGGGTCACAAACGCGCGCCATCCAGCTCTTTACCGTTCCCGGCACTAGCCGTGTCATCTATCTGCAACAGTTTGTTCCCTCGCACTTTCAGAATGCCTGGACGGTGGTAGCGTACGCGCTAGTCGCGTCTACCGTCCTCAAAGGGATCTTCGATTATGCCGGCACGTACCTGGTGAACTACGCCGGGTTCGGCATGATTACCGACCTGCGCAACCATCTCTATGACTCGATCTTGCGCCGCTCCGCGGCATTCTTTCAGAGACATACGACGGGCACGTTGATCTCCACCATTGTCAACGACATTGAGCGTGTGCAATTCGCCATGTCGAGCGTGCTGGCGGAATTCCTGCAACAATTTTTCACCCTGCTGTTTACCGCGGCCGTAGTGGTGTTGTTGGGAAGAAAGATGGCATGGCTCTTGCTGTTGTTCGTGCCCTTCATTCTCTATTCGGCGGGGAAAATCGGGCGGCGGGTGCGGCATACCACGCGGCGCGGGCAGGACAAGCTCGCCGACATCCAGAACATCCTGCATGAAACCATTACCGGGAACCGGATCGTGAAGGCGTTCAGCATGGAGAACTGGGAGATTGCACGCTTCCGCAAGGCGGCGCAGCGGCTCTTCCGGGCCAACTTGCGCTCCGTAGCCGCAGCCGCGATCAGTTCGCCGCTGATGGACATCTTTGGCGCCATCGCCATCGCTTTGCTGCTGCTGGTGGGCCGCGACCAGATCAACCATCACTACTTCACCACCGGCGTGTTCGTGGCCTTCATTTTCTCCGTGTTCAAGTTGTACGACCCGGTACGCAAGTTCGCGCTGTTCAACAACAATTTTCAGCAGGCGCTGGGCGCGTCGTCGGAACTCTTCAAGTTCATGGACTCGGAAGATGACGTACGCGAGAAGCCCGGGGCCAGGGCGCTGCCGGCATTCTCTGACAGCATCCTCTTTGAGAATGTCGCCTTCTCCTACGAAGGCAACGGCGATGGGGCGCGGGAGATTCTGCGCGACATCAATCTGGAAGTAAAGGCGGGCGAGGTGCTGGCTGTAGTGGGTTCCAGCGGAGCCGGCAAGAGCACGCTGGTGCACCTGATTCCGCGCTTCTTTGACGTAACCGCCGGGCGGCTGTTGATCGACGGCCGCGATGTGCGCGATATCACTTTGGCCTCGCTCCGCTCACAAATCGGCGTCGTTACCCAGGAAACGGTCCTGTTCAACGACACGTTGCGCAACAACATTGCCTACGGGCAGCCGCGGGTGTCGCAAAAGGACGTGGAGGCCGCCGCGCAGGCCGCGCTGGCCCATGATTTCATCGTCGACCTGCCCGCCGGTTACGACACTGTGATCGGGGAGCGTGGCGTGCGGTTTTCCGGCGGGGAACGCCAGCGCATTGCTATTGCCCGGGCCCTGCTGAAGAACGCGCCGATTCTGATCCTGGACGAAGCGACCTCAGCCCTCGACAGTGAGTCGGAATCGCTGGTGCAATCGGCGCTGCAGAACTTGATGGCTGGCCGGACGGTACTGGTGATCGCCCACCGGCTTTCCACCGTGCGCCGCGCCGACCGGATCGTGGTACTGGAGAATGGCAGCATTACGGATATCGGCGCACACGAGGAATTGATGAAAAAGCTGGGCACGTATCGCCGGCTCTACGATCTGCAGTTCGTAGAACTGGATCAGCCGAGAGTCAGCGCAGTATGAGATTTTCAATTGGCAATTGGCAATCGCCAGTCGTCGATTAATTTATGCCCATCCGCTCCATGACGGGTTTCGCGCAGGTGAAAGGCCAGGTCAATGGCCAGCTCAGCTTTACCCTGTCGCTCAAGGCGGTGAATCACCGCTTTCTCGATGTGCACTTCCGCATGCCGTCCGACAGCGACGTGTTGGAGATGAAGCTGCGCCGCTTGCTCAAAGAAAAGCTGGCACGCGGCCATGTGGAATTGATCCTGAATCTGGAGCGCGGGGGCGGCGAGATCTTCGCCCTGAACCAGCGCATGGTGGCAGGATACATCCAGGCATTTCGCGCCGCCGCGGCGCAGTTCGGCCTGGCCGCGGAACCGGACTTAAACGTGATTTTACGCATGCCGGGCGCGATGGAATCGGGGACCCTGCCGGCGGACGGAGAACTCGACACGGCCGTTCTCGCCAAAGTGGGAGAGGTGCTGGACCAGCTCAATCGTATGCGCGAGGAAGAAGGCCGCGGCATTGAACGCGAACTGCGCCAGCGTATGGCCCATCTGCAAAAGGCGTGTGAAGGCATCGAACAGCACCGGCGCGCGGTGCTCCAAACCTACGCCGAGAAGCTGAAGGCGCGCATGCAGGAACTGATCGGCACCCAGGTAGAACCCGAGCGCATCCTGCAGGAAGCCGCGCTGCTGGTGGATCGCAGCGACATCCAGGAGGAGCTCGTCCGCCTGGATACCCACGTGAAGCATTTTGTCGGGCTGCTGAACGAGGGCGGCGAAGTCGGAAAGAAGCTGGACTTCCTGTTGCAGGAGATGAATCGCGAGGCCAACACCCTGCTCTCCAAGACCTCGGGTCTGGCTGGGGAAGCCCTGAACATTACCGAGATGGGCTTGGCCATCAAAGCGGAGATCGAGAAAGCCCGCGAGCAGGTGCAGAACCTCGAATGACGACGGTTTACATCATCTCGGCGCCGTCGGGGTCTGGCAAATCAACCCTGGTGAACGAAGTGTTGAAGATTGTTCCCGGACTGGAGTTCTCGATCTCCTACACCACCCGGCCGCCGCGGGGGAGCGAGAAGAACGGGCGCGAATATTTCTTCGTCCCCCGCGAAGAATTCGAGAAGATGATCCGGGAAGATGAGTTCCTGGAGTATGCCGAAGTCTTCGGCAACTACTATGGGACAGCTCGGCTCTTTCTGCAAGATGCGAAGGAGACCGGCAGGGACCTGCTGCTCGACATTGACGTGCAGGGCGCCGCACAGATCAAGAGCAAGATTCCCGACGCGGTGAGCATTTTCGTTCTGCCGCCCGACCGCAACCGCCTGGAAGAGCGATTGCGCAAGCGCGGCCAGGATGCGGAAGACGTGATCCAGCGCCGGTTGGCCACGGCCGCCCGGGAGATTGAGAATTACTCCAAGTACGACTATATTTTAGTGAACGACCGCCTGGAAGAATCCATCGAAGCGCTGAAGTCGATCCTGCTCGCGGAACGGCATCGGCGCTCAGGAGTTCAACGATCCGCTGACGATTCCGACATGGCGAGGGCCGAACACTGCCGCTTGAGTAATGTGCGGGAGCGGGTGCAGCCGATTCTGGCCTCGTTTGTGACAACGGCAGCTCCGGGTGGACGCTAGCGACGGGGGAGAACGATGAAGTTGATGGACGGGTTCGACAGTAACTATCGCTACATTCTGGTGGCGGCGCGGCGGGCTCGGCAGTTGCAGGGTGGCGCCCCGCCCGTCATCGACACACAGTCGCGCAAACCGTGCCGCATCGCACAGGACGAGATCAAGGCCGGCAAAGTGAAGTGGGTGATTCCGGAAATGCCCAGGTCCCCCGCCGAAGTCGCGGCAGAACTGCTGGACAAGGCGCTGGACAAGGAGTAGGGCAGGACAGGTTCCGGCGAAGGAAGTACTTATGAAGGTTGCCCTCGGCGTCAGCGGCGGGATTGCGGCCTACAAGGCGGCGGAGATTGTCCGCCTCCTGCAGGAGCGTGGCATCCGCGTGCAGGTCATCATGACCCAGGCGGCGCAGGAGTTTATCCGTCCTCTGACCTTCGCCGCACTCTCCGGCGAAAAAGTCATTACCGACATGTTCGGGGCTGCGGGGTCTGAACCCAATATTGATTCCGCGGTCGAGCATATCGCCGTGGCCCAGGCAATCGATGCTCTGCTGGTGGCGCCCGCCACCGCCGACGTGCTGGCCAAGTTCGCCCACGGTATCGCTACGGATTTTCTGACCACGCTTTACCTGGCGACTACCGCGCCGATCGTGGTTGCTCCCGCGATGAACGTCAACATGTGGAACCATGTTGCCACGCAGGAAAACCTCGAGGTCCTACGAAAGCGCGGCGTGCGAATCGTGGAGCCGGGTAGCGGGTATCTGGCTTGCGGCATGATGGGCCCGGGACGATTGGCGGAGAATGAGACCATCGTCGCCGCCGTGATGGAGGCGCTGGGCGCCTCGCAGGAATTGGCGGGCGAGACCGTGCTGATCACCGCCGGTCCCACGCGCGAAAAGATTGATCCCGTCCGCTATCTCACCAATCGTTCCAGCGGACGCATGGGCTACGCGCTGGCGGAGGCCGCGCTGCGTCGCGGGGCGCGAGTCCTGCTGGTCAGCGGGCCGACGGCAATTGCGACGCCTGAAGCAGCTGAAATAACCCACGTCGAGTCGGCTGAAGAGATGCGCCAGGCCGTGCTCAAACTGCTGCCGCAGGCCACCATCGTGATCAAGTCGGCAGCCGTGTCCGACTATCGTCCGAAGGCCTCAGCCAATCACAAAATCAAGCGCAGCGGGCCTCTGACCATTGACCTAGAGCCTACAACCGATATCCTTGCCGAGGTCTCACGCCTCAAGCAGTCGCAGATTATCGTGGGATTCGCTGCCGAGACCCAGAACGTCTTGGAGAACGCGCGCAAGAAGCTGGCTTCGAAGTCGCTGGACGCCATCGTGGTGAATGATGTGTCGCGCGAAGGCGTGGGCTTTGACTCCGACCGCAATGCGGTGACAATCATCACCAACGAAGACGTGGTGGAGGTCCCCGAGACCACCAAGTGGGACGTAGCGCAGCGCGTGCTCGACCAAATAGTGCACCTGCGCAAACTGCACCCCGCTGCTGTGAAGGCGTAGCGGATGCCCCGCACGCTCGATCCCCAAATCAAACGCACGCTGGCCGAGCGCATCCGCTTTTACAACGAACTGGGCATTTACGACTTCTACAGGCGCGAAGGTCTGCCGGCCGAGATCCCGTTAGAGTCCGCTCCACCCCAAATCCAGTTAGAACCGCGAGAACCGATGACACCTCGTGCCAAAGCTGTGGTTGCCGCGCCAGCGGTGGAAGGAGACCTGTTCGAAGTGGCGAATCCCAAGCCCGAGTCCAAGGTCACCGATCCGGCGAAGGCGCTACGCATCGTCCGTGAGGATCTGGGCGATTGCACCCGCTGCCGCCTGCACAAACAGGGACGCAAGCAGATCGTGTTCGGCGTAGGCAATCCGCGAGCGCAACTAATGTTCATCGGCGAGGCCCCAGGCGCCGACGAAGATGAACAGGGCGAGCCGTTCGTGGGCCGCGCCGGGCAACTGCTCAACAACATGATCAGGGCCATGGGCCTGCAGCGCGAGGATGTCTACATCGCTAACATCATCAAGTGCCGTCCGCCGGGCAACCGCACCCCGGAGCGGGACGAGTGCGAGACCTGCTCGCCATTCCTGATGCGGCAAATCGCGGTGATAAAGCCGGAGGTGATCGTAGCGCTGGGAGCGGTGGCGGCGAAAACCTTGCTCGCAATCAATGCGCCCATGGCTGAGCTGCGTGGGCACTGGTACGACTTCCGTGGCACCAAGCTGGCTGTGACGTATCACCCTGCATTCTTGCTGCGGGATCCCCGGCAGAAGAAAGAGGCTTGGAAGGACTTGCAGATGGTGATGAAGGAGATGGGGATGCCGATCCCGACAAAGAGCGCGGAGTAGGATTTGTGGATCACCAAGTGGCGTACGCCCTTATCGACGTCTGGCTCAAGGAACTGCGACATCGAAGCTACAGGAACCTTGTCTCTTTGATAGGGCACCCTGAGACGAGGCAGGTTCTAGGTGAGGACCAGAAAAAATATCAGTTAGAGGCGGAAGTCTTTTGGGACAGCAAGAAGGGTGGTGCTGTTCGTGTGATGGTGGCCGCTGACAACGGCGGCCTCTCTGCCTTCAAGCCCCTTACGAGCGACTTCATCATGGCACCCGACGGTTCTTTCGTTGGCGAGTCGCTTGGCGGATACTGACTTCTGACCTCATCCAGACTCGCTATCTTCGTCTGGTTTATTCTTCCAAGCACATGCCCGACTTCTGCAACGTAGCCTTGCCGGTGCCTCTGGACACCGTCTTCACCTACCGTGTGCCCGATGGGGCGCAGCCGGTGGTGGGTGGACGAGTGCTGGTGCCCTTCCGGCAGCAGCGCATGTCGGGCATCGTCGTAGAGTTGCACGATCGCCAGCCTCGCGTTCCCGCAAAAGACGTCCTCAGCGTGCTGGATGCGGCTCCGGTGCTCGACGAATCCCTGCTCCGCCTGGGCAAGTGGATTGCGGATTACTATCTGGCGCCCCTGGGCGAGGCCTTCCGCAGCATGTTGCCGCTGGGGGCGGAGTTCAAGCGGGCCATCGCCTACCGCATCACTGAAGAAGGCCAACTCGCGCTGCACCTGGCGGGCATGTCGGGATCGTCGGCCCACTCGCGCAAAAAGCCAGAAGATCAACTCGCCGAGTTCCGCGCACTCGACTATCTCGCCGAACGCGAGTTGGTGCCGGAGGCGAGGCTGCACACGGCCACCCATGCCTCCAGGTCGGTGCTGGCCGGCATGGTGCGCAAAGGGTGGATTGAGCGGGAGGACCTCTCGGGCGCCCGCGACGCGGCACGGACCGTGAGGGTCGCGATCCTGAAGACCGCGGACGGCAAGCTCAACCCCCATCAGCGCACTCTGGTGGACACCCTCGCTGCGGCTGGCGGCAAACTTGCAGTCGAAACGCTGCACACTCTGGAAGTCCCGCGCACGACCCTGAACACGCTGGTCAAGCGCGGGCTGGTGGAGATCGTCGAAGAGCCCGCCGAGTTCACCATGTCGGGGCTCAAAGCCCGGCCCTCGCCGTTTGATTTCGAGTTCAACCCGGCGCAACTGGAGGCGCTCCGGCGCATCCAGGAGGGCGTGGACGCCCGCAAATTCGCAGGGCTTCTGCTGCACGGTGTCACCGGGTCAGGCAAGACCGCAGTCTATCTTGCGGGCATGCGCGCGGTGCTGGCGGCAGGACGCTCGGCGATTCTGCTGGTGCCCGAGATCGGGCTGACGCCCGCGGTTGCCGCCGACCTGCACCAGGTTTTCGGGGACGAAGTCGCAATTCTGCACTCCGGGCTGTCCGATCGGGAGCGTGCGGACCAATGGCATCGCATCCAGCGGGGAGGAGCACACATGGTGGTGGGGACGCGGTCGGCGGTATTCGCTCCGGTATCAGACCTCGCCTTGATGATCGTGGATGAAGAGCAGGACTCGTCGTACAAACAGGAAGAAGCTCCGCGCTATCACGCGCGCGACGTGGCGGTCATGCGGGCCAAGATGGCGAATGCGGTGGTGGTGCTAGGCTCGGCCACGCCGTCGCTGGAGTCGTATTTCAACGCAACCAAAAACAAGTATGCGCTGCTGGAGTTGCCGGACCGGGTAGAACAGCGGCCGCTGCCCGAGGTTGAGATCCTCGACATGCGGCAGGAGTTCCAGGAAACCGGAAGCGAGCAGGTGATCTCGCGCAAGCTGGCGGCCGAAATCAGAGAACGGTTAGAT
This sequence comes from Terriglobia bacterium, assembly GCA_020073165.1. Taxonomy (GTDB): domain Bacteria; phylum Acidobacteriota; class Terriglobia; order Terriglobales; family Acidobacteriaceae; genus JAIQET01. The sequence continues at coordinate 265,496 of JAIQFP010000004.1, forward strand.
CGTAAAGAGCAGGTGATGGTGCTGCTCAACCGCCGCGGGTATTCGCCGGTGGTGTTGTGCCGCGCCTGCGGCAAGACGCTGGAGTGCGAAAACTGCGCCATCGCTCTCACCCACCACAAGCGCTCGCATCGCATGGAATGCCACTACTGCGGATTCATGGCGCCAGTGCCCAAGGTGTGTGCCAAGTGCGGCAGCGAGTACGTGTATTTCCTCGGTACCGGCTCGGAGAAGCTGGAAGAACTGCTGCATGGCATGTTTCCGCAGGCGCGTATTGGACGGCTGGATCGCGATACGGTGCGCGGACGCGAGGACTTCGAGCGCGCCTTGAATGCACTGAACGAAGGCGAACTTGACATGCTGGTAGGCACGCAGATGATCGCCAAGGGGCACGATATTCACGGGGTTACGCTGGTCGGTGTGGTGGGAGCGGACATCGCGCTGGGGCTGCCGGATTTTCGCGCTGCGGAGCGGACGTTTCAGTTGCTCACCCAGGTGGCAGGTCGTGCGGGACGCGGTCAAACCCCGGGCAAGGTTGTTCTTCAAACCTACTTCCCCGATCACTACGCCGTGCAGTTCGCTGCGCGGCATGACTTCACCGGTTTCTATGACAAAGAACTGCGCTTTCGCAGTTGGATGCACTATCCCCCTTACAGCGCGCTGGCCAATGTGCTGGTGCGCAGCCACAAGCTCGATGAAGCGCTCAAGTGGTCGGGCATCCTGGGAAAGTGGTTTGAGACGACTCGGCATGAGGGCATTCGTGTGCTGGGCCCGGCGGCGGCGCCAATACTGCGGCTCAAGCGGGATTACCGCTATCACTTCGTCTTGAAATCAGCCAGCCGGGAGAAGCTCAACGCCTTGCTGCGCGCCATGGTGACCCACACGACCCAGCAGAGAATCCCGCGCACGCAGGTGATCGTAGATGTGGACGCGCTGTGGCTGATGTAGAGGCGGGCGGCAGGCATCGGGCGTCGAGCGTCAAGCGTCAGACCTCAGCCGTCAGAAGTCAGGGGTATCGTTTGCTGGCCAGCGGCACACTCCAGCCGCGGAGCGGCGGCAGACATTAGCCCCGGGCGTAGCCCGGGGTTTCCGACGTGAAACGGGTCAAGTCCCTTCAGGGACGATAGAGGAGTTGCACCACAGACTCTTCGGCCATCAAGGCAGCTATGGTGGCCGGCGGGACGCCGGCACTACGGCGCGCTTTTCGTCTGCAGGAACTCCCGCACCACTTGCTTCACATCACGATGTTGCCCGTCCACCGCGTAGTTGAGCTGCTGCATTTCCTCGTCTGAGATCTTTCCTGCGAGCCCGTCAAGCGCTGCTCTCACTTCGGGGTGTGCCGCGATGGTTTGCTGGCGAATGATCGGAACTGCCTCGTAGGGCGGGAAGTAGTGGCGGTCATCCTCCAGCACAAATAAATCCAACGCCGGGATCAATCCGTCAGTAGTATTGCCCGCAGCCAGGTCGATCTGCTTATCTTTCAGGGAGCGGGCGAGCAAGCCGAGGTCCATGACGCGCGGCGACTCGGCAAAGCGCAGGCCGTAGGTGGCAGCTAGTCCCTTGTAGCCGTCGGGACGCTCCATGAATTCGTAGCCAAAGCCCGCTCGCCATTTCGGTGAGTAAGCCGCAGCCTGCGAAATGGTTTTGAGGCCGAGGCGGCGCGCGTCGTCTCCCCGGATCTCAATAGCGAAGGTGTCGTTGAAGCCAAGTGGCGAGCCGACAGCAAGGCGGAAGCGTTGCGCGTATTCGGCCTTCACGCGGCTGTACACCTGCTGACGCGTGCCTTCCGGCTTTTGCTTCAGGATGGCGGTCAGCGCGGTGCCGGTATATTCGGGATAGATGTCAATGCGTCCTCCAAGAATTGCCTGCTGGCAAATATAGGTGCCGGCGAGATAAAAGCGGCGCTCCACGGTCAGATGGGTCCTGGCTTCAATCTGCTGCGCCATGATTTCACCGAGAATCAGTTGCTCGGTGAAGTTCTTAGAGCCAACAACAATGCGATTCTCGCGGGAGGGACCGCAAGCGGGGAGCAGACTGACCAGACACAGGAGGATCGTGAGTCGGCGCATTCTCGCTACCCCGGGCTCAGCCGTTTCTCCAGCCAGCCCAAACTGATGTCGGCGAGTATCGCCAGGAGCGCGGCGGGAATCGCGCCTGCCAGGATAACTTGATTGTTGACCATGGCCAGTCCGCGGAAAATGTATTCGCCCAAGCCGCCAGCGCCAATCGCGGCGGCGATGGTTGCCAAGCCGACCGAAATCACGGCGGCGACTCGTACGCCCGCGATGATCACCCCCAGGGCCAGCGGCAGTTCCACCTGAAACAGCAGTTGGCGATCCGTCATGCCCATGCCACGTCCCGCCTCAACCACAGCCGGGTCCACGCCTTTGATGCCGGTGTAGGTGTTGCGAATCAACGGCAGCAGAGCGTAGAGCGTGAGCGCGAGGATAGCGAGGCGGTCGGCTCGCTCCCCAATCCAGGGGGCGGGCAACAGAAATCCGAACAACGCGAGGCTGGGGATAGTCTGAATGATGTTGGCACTGCCCAGGATAGGTTTGTTGAGCGCGGGCCAGCGCGTGATCAGAATTCCTAGCGGAATTCCGACCAGCACGGCCAGAAGCGTTGACACGCCAACCAGCCACAGGTGCTCGAGGGTGAGTTCCGCGACCTCGGCGTGGTTCTGTAGCATGAATTGCCAGACGTTCATGAAAGGCCTCGCTTCCCGCCACCGTTGAGCTCGGTGCCGAAGGCGTCCACGTAGGCTGCGACCAGCGGTTCGGTGGAATGGAAAAACTCCTCGGGTGTGAGCACCGTGACTAGGCGGCCGGCTTCCATCAGCGCGATGCGCGTGCCGAGCAGGAGAGCCTCACGCAAGTCGTGCGTCACGAAAACAACCGTCTTCTGAAGGCGCTTCTGGAGCGTGAGGAATTCGCGCTGCAGCTCGGCGCGAGTGATGGGATCGAGCGCGCCGAAAGGCTCGTCCATCAGCAGAATTGGCGGGTCGGCGGCAAGGGCGCGGGCCACACCAACCCGCTGCCGCTGTCCGCCGGAAAGCTGGCGCGGGTAGCGCGAGGCGAGCTGGCCATCGAGTCCGACCAGTTGCAGCAATTCCTGCACCCTTTGCCGGATGCGGTCAGCGGGCCACTCCTCAATCTGCGGAACCAGGCCGATGTTGCGGGCAACTGTGAAGTGCGGGAACAGGCCTACTTCCTGGATGACGTAGCCGATCATCCGGCGCAAGCGGATCACGTCCCATTCGTCGGTGGACTTTCCATCCACAAAGAGTTGGCCGCTGGTCGGCGCCACCAGGTGGTTGATGAGTTTGAGGGTGGTGGTTTTGCCGGAGCCGCTGCGGCCCAGGAGCACCAGGGTTTCGCCGCGCCGCACCTCGAGATTCAATGCCTGCAGGAGTTCGCGGCTGCCGTCGACGTGGAAGGATACGTTGCGGAACTCGATGGCGGCACCGTGGTGTGGGGAAGTGTTCATTGCTCTCTGGTTGTCCCGACGGCATCGGCGACGCCAAGTGCGGGGGCAAGATGCCCCCTACAGCCGGCGGGACGCCGGCGCTACGGTTGGTACGCTGCCGACGGCAAGCCCGTGATCCGTATCCCGGCGTGGCCCTTGTGGCGGATGTTGAGGCCAATCAGCAGTGCGGTGATCTGCTCCAGAATGCGCGCGTTCTCCAGTTTGCCGCCATCGATGGCTCGCACGCCGGGAATCCTGGCAGCCAATGCCCGGGCGACTTTGCTGGCTTCCGGATCGTCGCTGCACACGATCACGTCGCAATCCACCGCGAAATCGCTGTTGAGAACTTCGGCAGAGGTGTTCTGAAACGCCGCCACCACCGAGACTCCTTTGGGCACAAGTTCCGCTGTCTCCTGTGCGGCAGAGCCCTGCCAGACTCCGAGCGTGCGGCTGGCTCGACCTCCGACACTCGCTGCCAGCGGCACGGTGGCGTCGATTACGATGCTCCCCGGCTGAATCGCCGGCTTGATGTGCTTCAGCAGATTGGCGTGCCCTTCAAAGGGTATGGTGAGGACCAGCAGCTTCGCCTCTGCGCACGCGGCGGTGTTTTCCTCGCCCGACACGGGAGCGTTTCCTCCGACTCGCGCCTTGATCTTTGCCGCCGCATCCTGGGCGCGCTTCACGTCGCGCGATCCGATGATTACGGTCTCGCCGGCTTGGACCCAGCGCAGCGCCAGGCCAAAGCCCTCCGGCCCGGTGCCTCCGAGGACCGCGATGGGCCGGCTCATGCGAACTCCGGTTCGAGGGCTTCTTCGGTGGCGAATGGCTGTGGCGGCAGTTTGATGTGGATGCGCGAGTAGGTGGTGTTGCGCTCGGCGGGAATGCGGCCGGCTTCCAGAATCAGCGACTGAAATTCTTCCGGACTGGTGTATTGCCCGGCGGTGGCTCCGGCTTCGCGCGAGATATTCTCCTCCATCAAGGTTCCGCCGTAGTCATTGGCGCCCGCGTGCAGGCATAGCTGTGACAGGCCGCGATTGAGCTTCACCCACGAGACTTGAATGTTGTTGATGGCGCCTGCCAGCACCACTCGCGCGAGAGCATGAATCTTGAGATGCTCGGCCAGCGTCGGGCCGGGTCGTGAAAGCCCCTGATGGAAGAGCAAAGTGTTCTGATGCACGAATCCCAAAGGCACAAATTCAGTGAACCCCCCGGTCTCCTGCTGCATTTCGCGCAAGAGCAGAAGCTGGTTGAGCCAATGCGCGGGAGTTTCCACGTGTCCGTACATCAAGGTGGACGTGCTGCGGATGCCGCAACGGTGCGCGGTGCGGATGACTTGCTTCCACTGCTCGGTAGAAAGTTTGTTGCGCGAGAGCACGAAACGCACATCATCGTCAAGAATCTCGGCGGCGGTTCCGGGCAGCGTATCCAGCCCGTTATCGCGCAGCATGCACAGGTAATCGTCGAGTGCCATGCCGGTGAGTTCGACGCCGTAGACGATCTCCATGGGCGAGAAAGCGTGGATGTGCATGCCGGGCACGGCGTCCTTCACCGCGCGCAGGATGTCGCGGTAGTAGAAGGGAGGCAGGCCGTGGGGCAAACCGCCCTGGATGCAGACTTCGGTGGCGCCTAGTTCCCAGGCCTCGCGAGCTTTCTGGGCGACCTGCTCCAGGCTTAGAAAGTACGTGTCGGATTCGCGCGGTCCGCGGCTAAACGCGCAGAACTTGCAGCCAACAAAACACACATTAGTGAAATTGATATTGCGGTTGACGACGTAGGTGACGAGATTTCCCGCCAGCTCTTGACGCAGCATGTCGGCAGCCACCAGCAGGCCAAGCAGGTCGTCGCCTTCCGCGTTGGCCAGCAGCAAGGACTGTTCGCGCGACAGCACGCCGCCATCCTGGGACTCCAGCACCCGCTCCAGCGCGGAGCGTGCCTCAGCCGTCATCTGAGACGCAACATCGGGCCACTCCAGCGAGGGGAAGCTCTCCAGTTCCGATTGGGTTAGAGCACGGGCCACAACTCCTCCATTACACCTGTCAGCGAAACAAATCGTTGGCCGCCGAGCGAATCAGTTCGCGGGCGCTGCCGCGTCCGGGGCGATAACGGAATCCTCGAATGATACACGCTGGGGTGCGAGTTAGCTTGCCGCAGACCAGGCCGGCGGCGCAAGCCAGTTCGTCGGCCACAGCATCCACGCTGACGCGCAGCCGGTAACCGTGAGGGTCGCGGCGTCCGCGATCATCATGCAGAGGCTCCATGCCGGCAACCCCGATGGCGACCTCGGTCAGCCCCTCGCGCCAGGGCCGCCCGAAAGTATCAGTGATGAGGACGGGAATGGAAAGTCGCAGGCGTCTTTTCAGTTCGCGCTGCAGTTGCGCCGCCGAGCGGTCGGGGTCTTCAGGAAGCAAGAGCGCGTGGCTGCCGCCATCCACGTTGGAAACATCGACCCCGCTGTTGGCGCAGACCAGACCGTGTTTCGTTTCGGTGATCAGCACAGCACGCTTCCGTCGGACAACCCGCTTGCTCTCAGCGAGGGCCAGTTGAGTGACCCGCGCATCCAGATGGTGGCGGCGCGCCCACGCACGCAAAGGGGCGGAGGGCTTGATGGTGTCCAGCGGCACGAGTTGCCCTTCGGCCTTGGAGATGATCTTGTGTTTCACGACGAGGATGTCGCCGCGAAGCAGCGCCAGTTTTTGATGCTTCAGGGCCTCCAGGAGTGTGTCGGTGATGGAGTCTCCCGCACGGACTTCGGTAGCAAGGGGAATTGGAATAATCCGCAGCTCTTGACTCAGGGTTGGCCGGCTCATCTACTCGTTCGCTGCCCGAGGGAGGTCTGTCAGGTCCCACTGCCGGACCAGGCGCTGGGAATGGGTCTCGCCGGAAGCAGCCGCCAGTTGTCGCAGGTCCGATGGATTATCGATATCGAGCCCAATTCCGGACAGCGGAAGCACGACACACGGTTTCTGTGTTGCCTTCGCAGCAGCCAGATGCGGTTTGAAGCTGTCGTTGCCAAAGCGCAAGGGAAATAGTCCCTCTGGCCGCCGCCAGGCCGCGTTGGTGCCGCGTCCGTCGGCCGCCGGTACGAGCACAGTGCCCTCGCGGGGTGCGAGCCGCAGAATTGTTTCCAGCTCCCAGGTCCGGATCAGAGGAATGTCGCCGGGGATGACCAACGTGCTGTCCACGCCGCGCTCTTGGCAGACCTGCGTGGCCATCTCGATCGCGTCGGTTTCACTGCGGTTGGCGTGGTCAGCAATCACCTCAAAATCGAAGCGTCGTGCCAGGTCGAGGGCGAAGGAGTCGCTGGTCACAACCGCGACCTCCGGGCGGTTCGCCCAAGTGGCAAGGGTTTCGAGCACGTCGAGCAGCATGGTGTGGGCGAGTTCCACACGGCTGGCCTGGTCGAGCACCGCTGCCAGGCGCTGTTTTGCATTCGCGAGATTCTTGACCGGAACCAGGATCATGAGGGGTCCGATGCGTTGTGAGCTTTGCTTTCCCCGTAAACTACGGACAGCACCGTCCGCGCCAGATTCGCCTTGTCATCGGAAGTCCGCATGAGTGTGGGGGCACAATACACCCGCAGGCCGGAGCGCTTCAATTCCTCGGCCGCCCGCGCATCCTGGGTGTCTGCAATCAGGATGTCGAGGAAGTCGTGATACGCCTGGGCGACTCCAGCGAGTGAGACCGGAAGTCCCTGCGCCGCCATCAACACGCCTGTGGGACCGGAGACAGCAACGCCCGCGACGATCGGCGTCACCGCAACCACGGGCGCCTGGGTTTGCTTTAATGCCTCTCGTATTCCCGGCACAGCGAGAATGGGCCCGATGCTGGTCACGGGATTGCTCGGCGCCAGCAGCACGACGCTCGCTGCCATGATGGCGTCGACAACGCCAGGCGCAGGCTGGGCCTCAGCCGCGCCCGCGAAACGCACCGACTCCACCGGGTCCTGATACCAGCGTTGCACGAAGTACTCCTCGAAACTCAGCTCCCCAATCGGTGTCATCACCCTGGTTTCGACGCGGGAATCGCTCATGGGCAGAATAGTTGCCTGGACACCCAGCTTGGCTGCAATCTCCAAGGTTGCTTCAGTCAGCGTTTTTCCCTTGGAGAGCAATCGGGTGCGCAGCAGGTGAACTGCGAGGTCGCGGTCGCCGACCTGAAACCAGATTGGCTGTCCCAACTGCCCCATGGCCTGCAGGCAGAAGAACGTGTCGCCCTTCACGCCCCAGCCGCGCTCTTTGCTGAGCAGGCCGGCGAGTACATAGGTGATCGAGTCCAGGTCGGGCGAGACGTACAGGCTCCACCACTCCAGGTCGTCTCCGGTATTTACGATGATGGTGAGCTCCTGGGGTGACACAACTTGGCGCAAGCCGTCGACAAATTTGGCGCCTCCGGTACCGCCGGTGAGTACGACGATCATGCAGCCCTCCAGGCGTAGCCCTCGCGGTCCGCGGCCGCTTTGACCCTTTCCGACAACAGGCCAGGGCGCGCGGTCACGGCGGACAAGAACTCAGGATAAACCGGAAGGCGCGGCCGCAGCCTCTGTCCCTTGGCTTTGGTTGTTGACTCCAGTTGTTCCAGATGGGGCCAGGGCTTCTCAGGATTGATGAAATCGGGCGTAAGCGGTGAGACACCACCCCAGTCGTTAATGCCTGCGTCCAGCAACTCGTCGTAGTAGGGCGCCGAGAGATTGGGCGGCGCCTGGATATTGACGTCTGGCATGAGCAGCCGCGCTACCGCCACGGTGCGCAGCATGTCTCCCCGCGTGGGCTCAGGCCAGTGGCGCATCGGAATCTCGGGCTTGACGCGGAAATTCTGAATGATGACCTCCTGGATGTGGCCGTAGCGGCGGTGCAGATCGCGGATGGCCCCCAGGGTGTCCACGCGATCCTCCACCGTTTCACCGATCCCGAGCAGCAAGCCGGTGGTGAAGGGAACCCTCTGCTTGCCGGCTTCTTCGATGGTGCGCAGGCGCTTGGCCGGGACCTTGTCGGGCGCGTTGTCATGCGCCGCACCGGGCGCCAGCAGCGCGGCGCTGGTGGTTTCGAGCATAAGTCCCATACTCGGCGAGACAGCCGCAAGCCGCGCGACCCACTCCGCGCTGAGCAATCCGGGATTGGGATGCGGCAACAGCGTGGTCTCACGCAGCACCAACTCGCACATGGCTTCCAGATAGTGCAGAGTGGAGTTGTATCCCAGGTGGCGCAGGGTGGTGCGCATCTCGGGAAACGCCAACTCAGGTTTGTCGCCCAAGCTGAACAGGGCTTCCGTGCATCCCAGCTTCTCGCCGGCACGCGCCACCCGCAGCACTTCCTCGGGAGTCATGGTGTGGGCGCCGGGCTCGCCGGGGTCGCGGCGAAAGATGCAGTAGCCGCAATAATCGCGGCAAAGATTGGTCAGCGGAATAAAGACCTTGCGCGAATAGGTGATGACACCCGGCCTGAACCGTTCCTTGGCCTCTACCGCTGCGGCGAGGAGAGCGGGAAGGTCATGGTCGCTCACGCGTAGCAGTCGGCAGGCGAAATCGCGCGAAACAGGCCTGCCGAAGCCAAGCTCACCCAATTGTGAACTCGGCGACGGCCGCTTCATCCCGGGAATTTGTGCTACAGCCAAGCGTTAGACCTGCCTAGAGATTCCAAACAGCGAAATCATACACTGAGATAGCCGCAAGTAGCGTCGGCGTCCCGCCCCACTGCCGTACTGGCCTAGAGCTCACGATGCATAACGTAAGCATCCACATAACCCAGGGTGGGGTGCAGGAAAGCGCCAGGGAGCCGGCCAACAATCTCGAAGCCAAGGCTTTGCCAGAGCCGGACCGCCCGCTCGTTGCTGCTGACTACGAAATTGAACTGCATGGCGCGAAAACCCCGGGCCCGGGCTTGATCGAGAGAATGCGCGCACATGGCGCGGGCTACACCTCGGCCCGACGCCCAGGGGGCCGTGACATAGCCGCAGTTGGCGACATGCGCTCCGCCTCCCTTTCGGTTGCTGCGCAGGTAGTACGTGCCGAGAACCTGTCCCTGGTCTTCTGCAACGAAAACCGCGTGTTCTGGAGATAGCCAGTAGGCCAGGGCCTCCCCCTCGTTCATGTCCCGGGCCAAGGTGTACGTCTCTCCGGCCCGGAGGACTGGCTCCAGGACACGCCAGATGGCACTGGAGTCCGCTGGGGCCGCAGGACGAATGAGCATGACGGTATCCTGCCACGGCTGTCGCGTCGCTGTCGAAGGAGGGGACCGCGGTGGGGGACCGGCGCCGGCATTCCCATAACAACTCAGCGATGTTGAAGAGCGATTTCCACAGCACGTTCAATTGTTCAACACTTGACTTCGTGAACATTTGAGCGCAAGATGTCGCAATTTTCAACCGGCCTTCGGGCCTCAAGCCATGGAACGCGCGCAGATACACCGGGTCAGCGTGGCCGATCAGGTCGCTTCCATCCTGCGCCAGAGAATCCTGGATGGCGAACTGCGACCTGGGACGCCTCTGCAGGAAGTGCCGCTGGCGGCATCGCTGGGCGTCTCGCGCAACACCATGCGGGAAGCCACCCGCATCCTCTCTCTCGAAGGCCTGTTGAAGCGCAGCATCCACCGCGGGGTCGCAGTTTCGCAGCTCTCTCTGAAAGATGTGCACGAGATCTACCACCTGCGAAGGATGCTGGAGATCCCCGCAGTGCTGGCAGCGGACTCCCGGCGTACGGATGTTGTCCAGGAAATACGCAGCGCCCTCGACGGCTATGAGCGGGCGGTACATGCCCGCGACTGGATGCGGGCGGTCAGCTTCGACCTGCAGTTTCACACCTTGCTGATCCGTTTTCACCAGAACAAGCGTCTGGAATCCTTCTACCAGAACCTTATCGGCGAAGTGCGCATGGGCATGGTCGTGGTAGATCGCACCCACGACAATCCCGAACGGCTCATTCCGGTCCATCGCAGGATTTACCAGTTGCTGACCGCAGGCAAGCTCAAGCAGTGTGCCGCCTTGCTGGCGCAGCACCTGGACGACTCCGAAGCCCGGCTGAGCCGGGTGATGGACGGACAGATGTCGAACGGCGGTACCAGGCAGACGACCTGACTAACGTTGGCGGTGCGGCCAACATGGAGGAGATGAGATGGAGCCCTACGTCAGATGTAAGAGCATTGCTGCAAGTTTCCGTGTGCTGAGTTGTGTGCTGAGTCTTTCACTGCTGGTGGCGGTGACCCTCCCCCTGCACGCCCAGGTGGTCACAGTGACGATTCAGGGCCGGGTGTATGACACCACGGGCGCCGTAATTCCGCAGGCCACGGTCACGGCAGTGAATGCTGCTACCGGGTTCTCCCGCTCCGCGACCGCGAGTGCCACCGGCGACTACCAGATTGTTTCTCTGCCAGTGGGCGACTACACCGTAACCGCGGAGAAATCCGGGTTCAAAAAGCTGGCCAAGAAAATCCATCTCGGCATCGGAGCCGCGGGCAATGTGGATTTCAACCTTGCCCTGGGCCAGGTGGAGCAGGAAGTGACCGTGCAAGACGTGGGTGAAGTGGCCGAACCCACCCGGACCATGGTCAGTTCCGTCATTGACGAACAGAAGATCGAGAGCCTCCCGGTCAACGGCCGGCAGTTTATCGATTTCGCCCTGCTGGCACCGGGCGTGAAGATCGGCGACACCACGTCGGGAAGCACTGATGTGATCATCGAGCCCGTGACCAAGCTGTCGTTCGCCGGCCAGAACATTCACTATAACTTCATTGCGGTGGATGGCGCGGACAATGTCTCGACCGCCTCAGGGGTGCAGAAGTACACGCCGTCCCAGGAAGCCGTGCAGGAATTCCGCGTCATCAACAGCAGTTACAGCACGGAATTCGGACGAGCGGTGGGCGGCATCGTGAATATCATCACCAAGAGCGGCAGCAACGATTTTCACGGCTCAGCCTACGAATACTTCCGCAACGACAAGCTGGATGCCGGCAGCATCCTGGCTTCCTCCGATCCCGCGACCTGCAACGTGCCGGGAGACGTGACCTCCGGGGGCTGCAGCAAGCTGAACAAGTTGCGGCAAAACCAGTTTGGCTTCACTGCGGGTGGGCCGATCATCAAGAACCGGACGTTCTTCTTCGCCAACTACGAGGGGCAGCGACGCCGCGAGTCCCCGTACTACAACTCGATCATCCTGAACGGGATTACCGACATCCAGACGTTTGAGAGGGGGATCGGAGTTCCCGTGGACAACTTGAACGTCACCCGGAACACGGATTACAACAACGTGCTGGTCCGTGTGGATCACAGCATCAATCAGAAGAACAATCTCTTTGTTCGTTACTTCTTCAACGACGGCAACCTCAAGAACTATTCGCCGCTCAACGATGGTTTCGATTTGCCGTCCGGCTTCAAGAACAACGACGACAAGGACCATTCCATCGTGGGCAACCTCTCGACGACGTTTACCCCATCATTGGTGAACGAAGTCCGCATTCAGTATGCCCACCGGAGTTACGACTTTCCCACCGTGAGCTCCATTCCGCACATCGAGGTGGCGAACCAGTTTGCCATCGGCGTGAACCGCGGCAACCCCGATTTCTACAATGAGGGCCGCTTCGAACTGGTGGACAACGTCACCAAGAATTGGGGCAAACACACCCTCAGCTTCGGGGGCAACTTCAACCGGGTGAGCACCGAGGAGTCGTTTCCTCTGTTCTACCCGTTTGAGGCCACCTTCCTATGTATCAAGAATACGGGCGGCATTTGCGCGGTTTCGAACCTGATGGACCACGATCCGGTGGTCATATTCTTCGAGCGCTTCCAAGGCCCCGATTTCATGGAGCAAAGTTTTGATCCAGCGGTATTTCAGGGCAAAGGCTATCCGGCGGCTGTCCGCAATGCAGCCAAAGGCACCTTGGACCACACCTACGACGGCCTCTTTGTCCAGGACAAATGGCGCGCCACCCAGAACCTCACCGTGAATGTCGGGGTGCGCACGGATTGGGAAACGTGGCCGAGTGGGGTATTGAATACACCCTACGGCGTGGATCCGCGGGTTGGCATCGCCTACAGCTTTGGAACCAAGCAGAACATCGTAATCCGGGCCGGATCGGGAATTTTTCACGGCACGATTCCTTCGCCGTTGCTGGCCTGCCAAAAGCCTTCGTGCGGCGGCCAAACCCAATTCCGGCCGCAGGAAGACAACCTGAACTCGGTGACCCAACTGTATGGATTCGCTAGCACCACGGGCCCAGTGGGGGACCCTGGGGGTTTCGGGTTGGAGCAGGCCTTCGACGCCTTGGTGACCACGGGTACCTACCCGGATTTCGTCAACTACAATCCGGAACCTGCTTTCACGTTCACCGGTCCGGCCACTATCGTGCGCTTCACCAAGGGCCACAAAATGCCCTATGGCATCCAGAACAGCGTGTCGCTGGAGTTTGAGCCGATGAAGGACACGGTGTTGAACATCAGCTACCTGCGTACCCACGGAGTGCACCTGGGAAGCTTCTACAACATCAACCAGGCGCCGGCCGGCCTCCAGTGCGGGTTGCACGATTCGCAGGGCAATGTGGGCTGCAAGCAGCAGTTTACGGGCGCCAGCGGCAATTTCTTGTTCTTCGAGGCAGACTCCCGCTGGTACTCGGAATACGACGGCCTGCTGATCAACATGAACAAGCGGGTCACTCACCACTTTGGGTATGGACTCAGCTACACCTGGTCGAAGGCACTGGACGACGGGCCCAACCCCAGTTTCGTCCTGATCCCGCAAGACACGTTCAACTTCGGCGCCGAGAAAGCGCTGTCGGCCGACCACGCCGCCCATCGCTTTGTGGGCAATGCCATCATCACCGGACCAACCCACATGAACCCCTTGCTGAATGACTGGCAATTCTCGACGATCGTCAGCCTCGAGTCGCCCCACTACTTCACCAAGTTTGCCGGCCTCGACACCAACGGAGACGGGTTCCCGCTCAACGATCGTGTCGGAATCGAGCCCAGGAATACTTTCAAGGGCGACAGCTACCAGAGCGTGGATTTCCGCGTTTCACGGACCTTCAAGCTGACCGAGCGGTTCAGCCTGCAAGGACTGGTGGAGAGCTTCAATACGATGAACACGGTGAACATCCGGTTCTACAACACGGTGTATGGAGCCCCGGATTTCACCAACGGTCCGGGTCTCGAGGGCTCCTTCAACCCCAGTTACGGGACGCCACGAGCGGAGTTCAACCCGCGCCAGATTCAGTTCGCGGCACGCTTGACATGGTAAAACTCTGGGAAAGCGGGGCGGTTCCTCTCCCGCTCCGCTTTAGACTCGACTAAGATGCCAGGGGCTGGTCTTCTTATGAGTGTGACCCAGGAAGAATTCCGCCAGGCGATGGGTTGTTTTGCCACCGGAGTCACGGTCATCACGGTGGATTACGAAGGCGAAGTGCACGGCATGACCGCGAACGCATTCACCTCAGTTTCACTCGATCCTCTTCTAGTGCTGGTTTGTGTGGGTCATCGGGCGCAGACACATGCTCATTTGCATGCCAAGAAGCGTTTTGGGGTGAACGTGCTGGCGGAAGATCAGCGGGCCATCTCGGAATACTACGCGCGTCCGCAGCGGACCCACGAGCGCGCGGAATTGGAGGCCGGAGCGCGCTTTGAGCGCACTCCGCATGGCACCCCGGTGCTGCGCGGTGCCCTGGCCTACCTGGAGTGCCGATTGCACACCGCACAGGATGCGGGGGACCACACCATCTTTATCGCGGAGGTGGAGGATGTGGTGGTGCGCCAAGGTAATCCTCTGCTCTACTTCCGGGCGAATTACCGGATGATCGGGCCGGCGCCGCAAGGCTCGGAAACTGGATCCGCGGACGAGAAGGGGCTCGGACCGGCAATCCGGAAGCGCTAGGAGAGACCATGCGATTTGGCATCTATTGCGAAATCCAGACGCCGCCCGGCAAGTCGCACTACGACATGATCTGGGAGACCATGCGGCAGATCGAACACGCCGACGAATCGGGCTTCGATGTCTTTTCGGTAATTGACCACCACTTTTTCCAGAAATTCTCCATCTCAGCCAATCCCCTGGCAATGTTTGCCGCTGCCGCGCAGCGCACCAAACGCATCCGCTTTCGTACCGCGCTTCACACCTTGCCGTTGGAAAATCCCATGCGCTTGGCCGGCATGATCGCCGAGGCCGACATTCTCACCAACGGGCGGCTGGAATGCGGGTTGGGCCGCGGACACGCCTGGCTGTTTGGCCCTTCGGCCATGCCATTGGAGGAGAGCCGCCCACGCTACAACGAGGCCATCGACATTCTGCAACTCGCCTTTACCCAGGAGAAATTTTCCTACAACGGGCGTTTCTATAAGGTGAAGGACGTGAGTGTAGTGCCGCGCCCCCTGCAGAAACCGTATCCCAGGTTTTACACCGGCGGGACCAGCGACATCACGTACCAGATGGCTGGGGTCAAGGGCTGGGGCATTTTCGTACCGCCGCTGCTGCCCTGGAAGGTGCTGGAAGCGCCGCTGAATATTTACAAGAAAGCCTGCGCCGAACACGGCCACCAGCCCGACATCGTATACATCCGCCCCGTGTATATCGACGACGATGAGAAGCAGATTCGCAAAGAAGTCGAGCAAGCCTTGCTCAATTTTCTGGCCTTCAACGCTTCACCAGTGGACTCTCTCCAGGACGAACAGATGAAGGCTGAGCTGCGCGCTAAAGGCTATGGTTTTTACGCCAGCGGCGCGCTCGAATCGCTCACGAAGCTTACCTACGACGAGATCGTGGAACAGGAAATCGGGTTTATCGGGACGCCAGATAAAGTGATCCGGCAGGTGCATGCTCTGGAAGACAAGGGCGGAATCGGCGAACTGGCGATTGTTTCCAATTTTGGTGGCCTGGAACACTGGAAAAGCATCAAGACGCAGCACATGTTTGCCAAGCACGTGATGCCCACATTTCGCCCCGCAGCAGGAGCCAAAGCAGCGGACTGACCATGGCAGTTTGGGAACCACCACCGATACCGCCCGGCGGCGGGCAACGCGGCTCGGCAGGCAGCGCCGTGCGCATCGCGCCGAAGGACACGCCGGCCAACATCGCAGCCACGTTCCCGGCCATGGGAGCGCGGCGGTTACTGGTGTTCGGTGGGATTGCGCTCATCGCAGGCGGCATGCTCTTCGGTGACATTTTTGCCGTGTTTGTGCTTCACCAGAACGGTGGGCAAACCGGTGAGGCACTCTTGGCGGCCTCCCGGGCGGTGGCGGCACAGCATCCATCGGGAGTGAAGGATGCGTTTGGTCAGATCGGGAGTCTGCTGGAAGACCGTGGCACCAAGATAGATGCACACGTACACATGACCGACGCCGGCTATCTGGCGTTGCTACTGGCGCTGATACAGCCTTACGTAGCGCTTTCAGCCGGACGAAAGAAATTCTTGGCTAAGTTGTTTCTGATCGGTGGCGTACTGCTGCCGCTAGGGATCTTTCTTATTCACTATGTCGGTGTGGCGTACAGTCCGTTTAGCGTGATCGGCTGGGCGAGCATCCTGGCTGACTCTGCCGGAGCACTGCTGATTATCGCGCTGATCGGCGAATTGTGGGGGTTGTGGAACCACTTTCGCAGCATGCGGGTGGGCGCGGTGGAGGCGGAGTTGCCCGAGGACCGCAGCTGGGAGCGGCGAATCCTGCTGGCGGGCGGCACCCTGCTGGTTCTGCTCGGGTTCTTGCACGGCGCCTGGTACGCGGGCACCATGCTTTACGAACACGAAGCCATGGAGACCAGGATTCTGAATACGATGCTGGACGGCGCCTCCGCGAATAACCTGACAGCAGCCGGCCGCTCGGTCGCTGATTACGGCGCCTTGCAAGCCGAAAAGGCGGTCAACATCGCCGCCCATTCGCACATCATCGAGTTTGGATTGCTGGCCATTCTGTTGTCCTTCGTGCAGCCCTACGTCTTTTTGGATGCGGAGTGGAAGCGACGCTGGGTCACCCTGCTCTTGGCGGGATCGATCATTCTGCCAGTGTTTGTCCTGCTGGAACTCAAGCTGGGCCTGGTGTCTGGAGGCATTGCCGACATTGGCGGCCTGATGGTGATTGTCGCCCTGATCGGCATGCTGGTAGGGGTGCTGCGTTACAGCGGCAGGCTCGACGCGGGGCCCGGAGCTTCCGCATGAGCGCTGCGAGCAAACTGCTTATCTTCGGGGGAATCGCCCTGGCGGTATTTGGCATGCTGTACGGCCTGCACTACGCCTTGTTCGTCGAGCACCAGACGCTTGACCGCATGGGAGGTTCGCTGGCGACTGCATTTACCAACGCCGCCGACCGCCACATGTCGGAAGCCCACACCGCCATCGCCGCCTACGGAGCGACCAGGTATGACTACGTTCGCCAGGTAGACGTGCACTCGCACTGGATCGGTCTGGCCATGCTCATGATCGTTTTAGGCGTAGCCATTGATCATGTGGCCTTCGGCGACCGCATCCGTTTTTGGATCGCCTTGACCTTGCTGGTCGGCTCGCTGGTGTTTCCTCTGGGCGTTTTACTGCAGAGCGAAAGTCACGGTGCCGCCTTCGCTTCGGCCACGGCGATTGTAGGAGCGGCAATCGTGACCGTGGCGCTGGCTGCCGTGGTGGTAGGATTCGCGCGGCAGAGCGGGTGACACACTCTGGTGGCGCCGCTGCCCACGCTGCTGGGGCAGCATGCAGTTTTCTTTGTTAAGCTTATTGGCCTGTCTGGACACGCATTTCCCAGGGCCTCGTAAGGAAGAACAGAACGAATGTATCCCCGAGCATTTCACTATCACCGCGCCAGTTCGCTCAAGGAAGCCGTCGCCATGCTCTCGCAGCTTGGGGATGACGCCAAGCTGCTGGCCGGCGGGCAAAGTCTTATCCCGCTGATGAAGCTGCGCTTCGCTAACCCGCAACACTTGGTAGACCTGAACTTTGTCCCAGGAACGTCTTACATCAAGGAAGAGGGGGGGGCGTTGCGGTTCGGCGCTTTGACCCGGCACGCGGAGATCGAGAACTCGGCGACGGCGGCGAAGATTCCCATCCTCCACGATTGCGCCGCCGGAATAGCCGATGTGCAGGTGCGCAACCGCGGAACCATCGGCGGCTCGCTGGCGGAAGCCGATCCCAGTGGCGACTGGGCGGTCGTACTGATGACGCTCTCCACCGAGGTTTGTTGCCTGGGCGCGAAAAAGACTCGTACTGTGCCTTTGTCCGACTTCATCAAGGACGCCTACACCACCGCGCTCGCGCATGACGAACTGGTGAGCGAGGTCGTAGTGAAAGCACCGCCCAAAGGCAGCGGTGGAGCGTACATCGCTTTCAAGCGCTCGGCACCGGTGTATCCCACGGCGAGCGCTGCGGTGCAACTCATTATGGACGGCGACGTCTGCAAAGATGTAGTGATCGCTCTGGGCTGCGTCGGTTTGACCGCCATCAAAGCCAAAGATGCCGAGGCCGCACTACGCGGGCAGAGGATCACGGACAAAGCACTCTCGGCCGCGATGGAAGCGGCCCGGGCGGCTGCCGATCCCCAGTCGGATATGCGAGGCTCGACGGATTACAAGCGCGCCCTGGTTGGCGCGCTGGTGAAGCGAGCCATTGAGGTTGCTATGCGTCGCGCTCACGGCGAACAGGTCGAGGTGGGGCACATCTATGCCTAAGAAACTTGCCAAGGGTAAGAAAGCGGCGGAGCCCAAGCCAGCTGCGAATGCTGCGATTGAGGAAATTCCGATCAGCGTGCAGGTGAACGGCAAGCCGCATTCGCTAAGCGTTGAGCCGCGCACGCTGCTGGTGGAGTTTTTGCGCGAGAACCTTGACCTCACCGGAACGCACGTGGGCTGCGACACTACCTATTGCGGTGCCTGCACCGTGGTGATGAATGGGGCGGCGGTGAAGTCGTGCACCATGTTTGCCGTGCAAGCCGATGGCGCGGAAATTCTGACGGTCGAAGGCCTGGAAAAAGACGGCCAGCTTCATCCCATTCAGAAGGCCTTTGGGGATTCCTACGGTTTGCAGTGCGGTTATTGCACGCCGGGGTTGATGCTTTCGGCTTTTCAGTTGCTTTCGCGCAACCGGCAGCCCAGCGAAAAAGACATTCGCAAGGCCATTGCCGGCAACACCTGCCGCTGTACCGGCTATCAAAACATTTTCAAGGCGATCGAGTCGGCCGCGCAGAACATGAAAGGGGTCTGAAGTATGGCAATCAAGTTTGCCGGCGAGTTTGAAGTCAAGCGCAACCCGGAAGAAGTATTTGGCTTCCTCACCGACCCGAACAAGTTTGCTCCGCTGTTGCCCGGGTTCCAGACTATGTCGGTGCAGGACCCGACTCACTTCACCGTCAAAGTGAACGTCGGAGTTTCCTATATCAAAGGGGCGGCGGAAGTGAAGATGGAGCTGGCGCAAGCCGAGAACCCCACGCGGGCGCAGTACAAGGGGCAGGGAAGCGTAGCCGGCGGCGGTGTTTCGCTGACCGCAGGATTTGATCTGGCCGCAGCCGACGGTGGTACCAAGGTGGCGTGGCAAGGCGAGGCCCAGGTCTTTGGCCGCCTGACCTCGGTGGCCGGTGGCTTGCTGCAGCCGCTCGGCAAGAAGAACGTGCAGAAGTTGATTGACGGGCTACAGGCGGCATTGAAGGGCTCAGCAGGAACCATGCCGAGCGAAGCCAAGACAGCAGAAGGGTAAGGAGCAAGATTCGTGAGTCCGGAAGGCGACAAAAAGAACTGGGTGGGCAAACCGCTTCCGCGCAAGGAAGAGAACCGCTTGCTGCGCGGGCGCGGCAAATTCGCCGACGACATCAAGATGCGGGAGATGCTGTACCTGCGTTTCGTGCGCTCCCCCTATGCTCACGCGAAGATCGTCAGCGTGGATGTTTCCGCCGCGGAAGCCGTTCCCGGCGTCGTCTGTACCCTGACTGGCGCCGAGGTCGCCCCGCAAGTCCAGCCCTTCATCGAGATCGCTCCCGATCCCGGCGGCAAAATCAAGGACTACGCGCTGGCCGTTTCCAAAGTGCGCTACCAGGGTGAGCCGGTCGCCGCGGTGATGGCGGAGTCGCCGGGTATCGCAGATGATGCCGCCGAACTCGTTCAAGTGGAGTACGAAGCCCTCGACCCGGTGGTGGATGCGGAAGAAGCTCTGAAGGACGCGAGCATCCTCCACGAGGAAGCTGGTACCAACCGGGTGTGGAACGGCGTGTTCGAGTACGGCGATGTGGAGAAGGCCCTCAAGGAAGCCGCTTCCGTCGTCAGCATCGACCGCCTGCATTTCCATCGCTTCTCCAGCACGCCGCTTGAAAACAACGTGGTCATCGCGCAGTGGAATCCAAAAGATGAGCGCATCTATTATTGGTGTAACAATTCCTTCCCCTCGTTTGCCATCCAGTTCTTGTCCGCGCACCTGAACGTCCACATTGACCGCATCCGGGTGGAGACGTCCGACATTGGCGGCAGCTTCGGGATCAAGATCACTAGCTACCCCCAGATGGCGGTTTGCGCGCTGGCGTCCAAGAAGGCCGGCGGACGTCCCATCAAGTGGGTGGAAACGCGCTCTGAGCACATCACATCCAGCGCTCACGGCAACGAGCGCACTTTTCGCGATACGCGGGTTGCTCTCGACAAGGATGGCGTCATCACCGCCATCGCGTCACGACATATTGACGACTGCGGCGCTTACCCGCGCTATGAACCGCTGGGCTGCGTCATTTGGTCCCAGGTTTTCCCCGGGGTGTATCGCTTCAAGAACGCTCGCATTGATTTCACCCAAACCGTCACCAACAAGTGCCCGGTGGGCCCGAACCGCGGCTACTCGCGCATGCAGCACCTGTGGTTCCTGGAGCGCGTGGTTGACATCTGCGCCCATGAGCTGGGAATCCCCGCCGACGAGATGCGCCTGCGCAACTATATTCGTCCGGAGGAGTTCCCCTACACCACGCCGAACGGCTGCGTCTATGATTCCGGCAACTATCCGAAGATGCTGCAGGTCGCGAAGGGACTCATAGGCTGGGACGACTGGAAAAAGAAGCAGGCCGCAGCCCGCAAGGAAGGCCACCTGATCGGGTTGGGCATTGGCACGACGCTCGACTCCGGCACCAACAACTTCGGCCAGTCGCAGATTGTGAATCCTGGCGCGCCGTTCTCCGGGAACTCACAAGGAGCCAACTGCAAGCTGGACATTTATGGAGAAGTTGTGGTCGCAGTCGGTTCTTGCCCCCAGGGGCAGGGACACGAAACCACCGCAGCGCAAGTGGTCGCCGATGTGCTGAACATTCATCCCGATCTGATTACGGTGCGCACCGGTTTCGACACCGAGCGCAACGTGCACACCGGGTTTTCGGGAACCTACGCCAGCCAGTTTGCGGTCTCAGGATTGTCGGCCGTACACGGCGCCGCGCAGAAACTGAAAGCTGAGATGAAGCGCCTGGCCGCGTTCGTGCTCGAAACCCAAGAGGATGACATCGAATTTGGCACGGGGGCACAAGGCCCCGAGCTTCGCGCCAAAAGCACGGGCAAGTCCATCAACTACTGGGGACTGGCCAACATCGTCAACGTGAACAGCGCGGTGCTTCCGGTGGAGATGCACGATGTCACCCTGAACTGCCGTTACATCTGGCGAGCGCCGTTCAAAGTACCCGACAAGGTGAGGAAGTACGGCAACCTCACGCTGACCTACGCGTCACAGTTGCACATCGCTGTGGTAGAGATCGATCGTGACACCTTCATCCCGCACATTCTCGACTACGTTGCAGTGGATGATTGCGGCACAGTCATCAACCCGCCGATCGTGGAAGGCCAGGTCTATGGTGCGACTGCACACGGTATCGGCGCGGCCCTGATGGAGAGCTGTGTATATGACGCGGTCGGCAACATGCTCACCAGTACCTTCAGCGACTACACGCCGATCACCGCGGTGAACATGCCCAAGGTGAAATACGGACACATCGAGACGCCCTCGCCGCACAGCTACAGCGGGGCTAAGGGCATGGGCGAAGGCGGTGCTGCGCCCATTCACACCATCTCGGCAGCGCTGCAGGATGCGTTGTTTGCAGAAGGCATCATTGTTGACGATTCGTTTAACAACGCGGATAGCCTGTTCCGTGCCATGGTAGGCAAGGAAATCGGCCAGGTGGGCAAGCTGGTGAAGCTGGAGCGGCGGGCGCAGTGACCCGGGTTTGCATTGTCGGGTGTGGAGCGATCGGAAGTCTCTACGCGGCCCACCTTGCGCGCGCTGTGGAAGTGTGGGCGTTCGTTCGCCGAGAGGACCACGCCCGGGCCCTCAATCGCGATGGGCTGAGAGTTTCGGGCAAACACGAATTTCAAGTGTCTTTGAAAGCGGCAACCCGGCCCGGTGAGATTCCAGAGTGCAACCTTGGCATCGTCGCGACCAAGGCGACGCAAGTGGAGGAATCGATGACCGCGGTGGGCAGCCGCTTCGATCAGGGCGCAGTCATTTCCGCACAGAATGGGCTGGGTAGCGAGGAGATCATCGCCGCTCACACCCGTGGTCAGGTGATCCGAGGAACGACTTTCATGAGCGGCACACGACACAGTGACACGCACGTCCAACTGGAGCTGGACACCCCCACTTGGATCGGTCCATTCGAGCCGCGCCACACCCCGTATGCGCTGGTGAAACAGGCAGCCGACCTGATTGTAGCGGGCGGTCTAAAGGCAGAAGCGTTACAGGACGCGCGTCCGGCACAGTGGTCCAAGCTGATTTTTAATTCGTCGGTGAACGGCGTGTCGGCGCTGACTGGTTTGCCGCATTCGCCGCACTTCGCAGACGAATCGAGTGTTTCCGATCTCGGCCATCTGCTGCACGCGCTGATCGACGAGGGAAAGAACGTGGCGAAAGCGGTAGGCGTGGAGCTTCCCGAGGACCCATGGGAGATGAACAAGATTGGGGCGATGACAAATCATCCGACGTCGATGTTGTGCGACGTTCGCAACCAACTTCCAACGGAAGTCGATTTCCTGAGTGGCGCGATTGCGCGCGAAGCGGAACGCGCCGGTGTGCCCGCGCCACTGCACACCGCCGTTTACCGGTTGATCAAAGGGAAGGAAGCGTCTTGGACCTTCAAGGATGAGAACCGCCCGGTTGCGGCGTCTGGAAAAGCAGGTGGGCATTGAGCGCAGACCGAGACGCAGCAAGCTGCGTCTTTACACAAGATTGAATGAGACCATGGCTTGGCCGATTGACACTACCAAACTCGAGCGCGTGCGCGCCCTGCTGAAGGATCAGGATGTTACCGCGCTGGTAGTGCGCGCGCCTGACAACATCCTCTATCTCACCAACTATTGGTGCATGAAAGGATACGACGCGGCGGTTTTCCCCCGCGAGGGCGAGCCCACGCTGATCGCCATCGAGCCCCAACTGGCGGATGCGCAGCGTAATTCGTGGACAGACGACATCCGCTTATTCAAGAGCTACCATGAAAGCGATCCACGGCCACCGCAGTATCGTGCGCTCGACATCGCGCTCGAAGTCCTGAAGCAACGGGGCCTGACCGACAAGGTTGCCATCGAGCTCAACATGGGCACGCAATCCACCGACCGCATGGTGGGCGAGCCAACCACACCAACCCAAAATTACTTCGATGCCTTTCGGAAGGTCGCCGGGCAGGTGGTGGACGCCACACCTCTGCTCAACGAGGCGCGCGCCATCAAGACCACGCAGGAGATCGAGCGCATGCGCCTGGCCAACGAACTGGCGGCTCTGGCCATGGACTACACCCGCGAGCACATGCATCCCGGCATGAAGGAAAGCGAAGTCGGCGGCATGTATGAAGGCTTCGTGCACGGCCTTGGCGTTGGCTACAAGGGAAAAGTCGAAATGGCGCGCGCCTTCACGCTGGTCTGGTCAGGCAAGGGAATTGCGACTTTTACCGCTACCGGCGACCGCCCGATTCAGAAGAACGAGCCAACGCTATTTGAGATTTGGGTGTGCGTGGACGGTTACTGGACCGACCTGACCAAGAACGCCTGCCCGGGCGAGCTCACGCCCGAGTATCACAAGCTGCTCGATCTCCTGTTAAGAGTGTTCAACGAGGCGGTGGCTTACGCGCGCGATGGTGCAAGTTTTCCCGACCTCGACCGCTTGATTCGCGCCCGCATTGCCGAGGGTGGATACGCCGGACAGCCGTCCCACCCGATCTGTCACGGAGTGGGCGCGCGGGCCCATGAGCCGCCGTATGCGCACCAGGCTGGAGGCGGCACCATCAAGAAAGGCATGGTGCTGGCGATCGAGCCCGGCATCTACTGGCCGGGCGGCGGCGGTTTGCGCCTGGAAGACGATTTCCTGATCACGCAAAACGGCAACGAGAAGCTATGTACCTACCCGGACGACTTTCGTCTGGTCAAGAACCGAGAACTGAGAACCGAGAACTGACAACTGTGCAGCCAGGCAAGAAAACATCCGGATTAGACGCTTCCTTGGCCGAGAGAATCCTCGCCGAAGTGAAGGAAGAAGAAATCGTTGCCATGTCCTGCGACGTGATCAACATTCCCAGCCCGACGGGCGAGGAACTGCAGATGGCGCAGTACCTGCAGAGCGCATTGCAGCAACTCGGCATCAGCGTCACCTGGCAGGAAGTGGAGGAAGGCCGAGCCAACGTGATCGGACGCTGGATCGGCGCCGGGGGCGGCAAAAACCTGATGTTCAACGGCCACATGGACACCTCCAACACCGGCCGCGAAGAATTTCTGACGGGCATCGGCTACAAGCCTCACGCCGTGGTGAAGGATGGGTTCATCTACGGTCTCGGCATCTACAACATGAAGGGCGCGCTGGTGTGCTACACGCATGCCGTCAAGGCCCTGCAGCGTGCCGGGGTGAAGCTGAAGGGCGATGTCATCATTGCCGCGGTTGCGGGTGAGATCGAAAAAACGCAGTGGGGCGATTTCAAAGGCAAGGAATATCGCGGCTACGGCTACGGCACGCATTACCTGGTGAACCACGGGGTGCTGCCCGACATGTGCATCCTCGGCGAGCCCACCGACATGCGGGTGGTGCTCGAACATTTTGGCTCCATGTGGGTGCGCATCTCCTGCACGGGTATCTATGTACACACCGCGTTCTGCGAAGGCCGCGAGGAGATGAACTCCATCCGCCGCATGTACGAGTTGATGGACACCATCATGAAGTGGATTGCAGCGTGGGAGAAGAACGCTTCCCACGGCGGCAAGAAAGCTCTGGTGAATCTCGGTGGCATCCGCGGCGGCCATGCCTGGCGCGCCAGCCGCACTCCGGAGAAAACGGACCTGTTTCTGGATGTGCGCGTGCCTCCTACCATTCCCATGAGCGAGGCCCGTCGCAATATCCAGCAGATGTTTCTTGAGCTGGAGAAGAAGCATCCCGACTGGGGACTGGAATTCGAGACTTATGTCTCTGTACCCGGCGCGCGCATCAGCGGTGAGCACGAACTGATCCAGGCTATCGACGCCAATCATCAGCGCATCATGGGAAAGCCGCCGGAGCGCGACGTAGTCACCTGGTGCTCCGACGCCAGCGTGCTGAGCCGCTATGGCATCGAGACCGTCAACTACGGCCCCTCTAGCGGGCCGCGCGACCATGTGGGCGAAAAGGTTGCGATCAAGACGCTGGTGGATATCACGAAGATCTATGCGCTAACCGCCGCCGAACTGTGTGGGGTGCAGTAAGGCGCAAGAGCTACGCTCGAGGGAATAGTTGCCAAGCCAGAAGGAAATCGACCGCCGCTACACCAATATTCGCGCCCGCATGGAGCGCGAAGGACTGGATGCGCTTATTGTCTGCGGCAACCAGTATGCCGGTTTCGAAGGCGCGGTGCTGTACATGTCAGGCTTCGAGATCGTGCACCGCTACGTGTACGTCATTCTCCCGCTCGCGGGCGAGCCCACTCTTGTGTTTCCCCGCGAGGCGCGCTGGATCGGCGACAAAGCCAAGCCCTGGGTCAAGGACCAAGTGTGGCCTGACCTGCCGGGACAGTGGATTGCGGAGCGAGCCCGCGAGCGCAACTGGAAGCGCGTCGGCGTCTACGGGATGAACTTTGTCATGGCGGTGCGCGATTACCGCGAGCTGGCCAATGGCCCGTTCGAACTCGTTCCCTTCGATTTTCAGTTCGACATGGCTCGGGCGGTCAAGAGCGAAGAAGAGCTCGCCGAGGTACGCGATGCCATGGATATCATCCTGGACGGCTTTTGGGCGCTGGTGGAGGCGTACGCCCCGGGCAAGACCGAAGCCGAAATCATGGCGCCTGCGGTCGAACGCTTCTTCGCTCGCGGCGCCGGGCCACGCATGATGAACATCCTGCTCTCTGGCACACATGGCGAGGCGGAGGCATTTTTCAAGGTACCGGGTCCCCGCGTGGTCGCGGCCGACGATCTGCTGCTTTACTCCCTGGAGATCACGGGTGCGGGCGGCTACTGGGTAGAGTTCTCTCGTCCCTTGATTCGCGGCAAGCTGAGCGCGCGCACGCAAGCCATGGCGGACGCCTATCCCCAGGCGCTTGAAGCCGCGCGCAAGCTGATGCGCGCGGGCGAGCTGGCCAGCAATGTTCATCGGGCGGTCGCCGAGACGTTTTCGAAACACGGTTTCGCGCTCGGTCACCTCTCCGGTCACAGTATCGGCGCCACCATGATCGAGCATCCCGCAATCGGCGCAAAGAGCGAGGTCCAGCTCGAAGAGAACATGATTTTCTCGCTGCATCCGCAAGTGGTGGATAAAGACGGCAGGGTCTGTCTCTACACCCAGGACACCTATCGCATTGGAAAGACCGAAGGGGAATCCCTTGCGGATGTGCCCTGGAAGTTTTTCACGGGGGAAGAGACGCGGGAGATGGCAACGCGCTGAAGCTCGCTCCGATGACAGCAAAGATTGAGGGCTACACATAATGAGGATTTGTGTGATTGGCTGCGGCGCGGTGGGCAGCCTGTTCGCTGCGCATCTCGCCCAGGCGGGCGAGGCGGAGGTCTGGGCGTATGACGTCTGGAAGGAGCACACGGACGCGATCCGCAAGCATGGCCTGCGGCTCTCCGGCGCGGCGGAGTTCACCGCGCAAGTGAAAGCGACCTGCGATCCAAAGGATCTGCCGCGCTGTGACTACGGGATCGTGGCCACCAAGGCCATCCACACTCGCAGTGCCATCGCGCAGGTGGCCCGTATCTTCGACCAGAACAGCGCCGTGTGTTCGGTGCAGAACGGTGTGGGCAATGAGGAGATCATCGCCGAGCAGGTGAAGTTTGTGATTCGTGGCACCACATTTCCCGCCGGCCATCCGGTTGCTCCCGGACACATTGGCTACGACATCAAGGGCGACACCTGGATCGGTCCCTTCGAGCCCACGCATACAGCGATGGAAAAAGTGGAAGAACTGGCCGGGCTAATGACACGCTCGGGCATGAATACCATCGCGCTGAAAGATGCGAGGGGCGCGCAATGGACCAAGCTGATTTTCAATGCGTCTACCAACCCGGTGGGTGCCTTGACGCTGCTGCATCACGGAGCGGCCACCAGGTTCACGCCAACCGCGCAGCTATTCAACGACCTGATCTCCGAGGGCGAAGCGGTGGCCAGGAAGTTGGGAATCGAACTGCACGGCGACCCCCGGCAACTGGTGAAAAAAGGCGCCAACGCTCCCGGCAAGCACCGCGCCAGCATGCTGCAGGATGTTCTCGCCAAGCGGCAGACAGAAGTGGACTTCATGAATGGAGCCATCGTGCAGTGGGGCGAGAAAGTTGGAGTGCCGACGCCGCTGAACAAAGCACTCTGGCAATTGATCAAAGGTCTGGAGCACGCGTGGAAAGATCCGGATTAAGCGCGACGCAGTTCCCGTAGAGACGCAGCTTGCTGCGTCTCCGAAGCGGCAAGGAGCCAGGAGCCAGGAGCCAACGACAATTTCATGACCATTCCCTTCAACATTGGAGTTCTGCAACTCAGCATGGAACCGGTGCACGAAACGCTGGCCATGGCCAAAGCCTGCGAAGACGCGGGCTTTGACGCCTTCTGGATCGCCGAAGCCTACCCATGGTGGCGCAAGCATTCCTTCGAGGCCCGTTCCTCGACGGCAGTGTTGGCGGTGATTGCCGCGCAGACGGGGCGCATCCAACTCGGCTGGGGCATCATCTCGCCCTATACCCGTCATCCGGTGCAGATCGCCATGGAAGCCCGCGTCATGCAGGACTTGGCCGGCGATCGTTTCCTCCTGGGCCTGGGCGCGTCGAAAATCTTCATGAAGGAGATTGGCGAAGGCGAGGGTGAGAAGGTTGGTCCGGCAACGGTGATGCGCGAGAGCATCGAGGTGGTCAAAGGCGTTTTGAAAGGAGATGCCTTCCATTACGAAGGCAAAGTGTTTGCCGCGTCTGTCCCGCCGCTCAAGCCGGACGCCCATACGCCGCGAGGCATTCCGCCAATATACGTCGCGGGGACCGGGCCGGTGCTGCAGAAAATGTCAGGTTCCATCGGCGATGGGCTGCTTACTGCCAGCATAACTACGCCCGCGTTTGTCCGCTACTCGAAAAGGAACTTGGACGAAGGCGCTCGCAAAGCCGGGAAGGACCCGTCGAAACTCGTGCTGGGGTCAGTGATTGTAGGCAGCATCGGACGCGATTCTGCCAAGGGCAAAGAGGGAGCCCGCGAGCAGGCCGCCATGTATCTGGCCAACAAGGTGCAGAACATCAAGGGCTCCGCCGACGTGCTGCTGGAATGCGCAGGCCTGACCTTCGAAGAGTTGCGGCCCATTGCCGACGCCATGGAGAAAGGCGGCCGCAAAGCCGCTGCGAAAGCGGTCACCGACGGCATCCTGCGCAAAGTCTGTGCGATTGCCGGCACGCCCGACGAATGCATCGCCCGCATCGAGGAATACCGCTCCGCGGGTTGCACCCACATCATGCTGGAGATCTGGGGCGACGACCGCACCGGGCAAGCGAAATTGTTTGGGGAAGCGGTGCTGCCGCACTTCAAGAACTAACTCCGGTTCACGACAGAGACACGGCGAGGGTCTTTTTGGGCGAAGCTTTGCCCTGAGGCTAATCTTCATCGCGCTGGGCTTGTAGCTGCTGAGTGGCTCTGCACGATCTCGCGGAATTCGTCATCCGTCAGCAACCCGCTTTTGGCAATCGCTCGTTTCTTCACCGCCGCCAGAATCGCCACTCGCTGCTCCGGCGTGATAGAAAGGCCAAGTTCTTTCGCCTTCAGATCCACGCTGTCCAGCCCGCTCTTTTTACCCAGCACGATGCTTCGCCGCGCGTTGACCAGTTCCGATGAATACGGCTCGATGGCTTCGGGAATATGGAACTGGCTGGCCACCGCGCCACTCTCGCGCATGAAGAGGTTCTCGCCCACCAAGGGCTTCCAGGCTTCGAGGGTGTAGCCTGCGGCTTTGCGCACGACTTCAGAGACCTCCCGAACTTTCGCCAGATTCAGCGCCACTGGAACGTCGTAAAGGCACTTCAGCGCCAGCGCAGCCTCGCAGATGTCCACATTGCCGGCGCGCTCGCCCATGCCGTTGATGGTGCCCTGAATCCAGCTTGCCCCGCCGCGCACCGCCGCCACTGCTCCCGCCGTGCCCATGCCGAAGTCATTGTGTCCGTGAAAGTGCAGGGGCACATCAGCGCCTACCCATCCCCGCACCTGCCGCACCAGAAACTCGATGGCTTCCGGCCCGCAGGCGCCGATGGTATCGACAACTACGATTTCGGCAGCGCCGGCCCGGAGCGCCTCGAGACAGATTTTCTTCAGGAACTCCAGGTCGGTGCGCGTCCCGTCAACCGCGAAAAAGGCCACAGTAATGCCCGCCTGTTTGGCGGCCGAAACCGCGTCGGTTACACGTTTCAGAACCTCGTCGCGCGAAATTCCATAGGCCTTCAGCTTGATGTCGCTGGTGGGAGCTTCGATCACCGACGCGCGCAGGCCAAGCCGCACCAACTCGTCCACATCCGCCTTAACCGCGCGCGAAAATCCCCACAACTCCGCCTTGATGCCCGCCTTCTGCATCAACTGAATGGCTTCACCATCTTCCGGCGAAACCCGCGGAAACCCAGCCTCAATGCGGCTTACCCCAAGCTCATCGAGGGCGTGCGCGATTTCCAGTTTTTGGTGAGGCGAAAGCACGACACCGACCGTCTGCTCGCCATCGCGCAGCGTGGTGTCGTAGAAACGGACGGTCGTCTTCGGAAAAGCCGAGCGAATCTCGGGGCGGGCATTGAGCTCGCTGACCCACACCTTGGAATTGGTGGTCATCTGCTGGTTTCTTGCGTAGCCAGCGCCGCCGGCTTGCGCCCGTACGCTTCCTCCCAGGAAATGACGTGATTGCGCAAAATCCCGATCTTCTCGATCTCACACTCCATCACGTCGCCGACTTTCAGGTACCACGCTTTCGGATCGCCGCTGAATGCCGCTACCCCCGACACCGTGCCGGTGGAAACCACGTCGCCTGCGCTGTAGCCCATCGGCGAATAGTGCGAGAGGATCTCCGGAATCTTCACGGACATCTTGCTGGAATGCGAAAGTTGCCGCGACTCGCCATTCACCCGCAACTCCATCGCCAGGTTGTGCGGATCGGGAACCTCGTCAACGGTCACGACCCATGGTCCCAGCGGGCAGAATGTGTCAATGCCCTTGCAGAAACTGAACACACCGGACTTCATCTCCCGCCGCTGAATGTCGCGGGCGGTGATGTCGTTGAAAATCACATATCCACCGATGTAATCCTTCGCTTCCTCGGGCGTGAAATGCTTGCCGCCTCTTTTCAGCACCACGGCCAGTTCCAATTCGTAATCGAGTTCCTGGGTGAGATGTTCGGGATAAATCACCGGTTCTTCATGCCCGATGATGGCATCCACATTCTGGAAGAAAACAATCCAGGGCAGAACGGGGTGCGAAAAACCTGCTTTGGTAGCCTCTTCATGATGCTCGCGAAAGTTGCCCGCAGTGTGGAAGAATTTCTTGGGGATGATCGGAGCTCTAAGCCGCACCTCGTTGGCAGGGTATGAGATGGCCTCACCCCGCGCTCCCGTCGCGCCGTCATCGTGCTGCAGGGCAAAATCAAACGCCTTGCGGGCTGCTTCCAGGCTGGTATCGCCACCGCGGAACAGCGCGCGCATGTTGGGCGGGACCAGGGCGTCGGCCAGACGATAAAATGCACTTTCACTTTCCACGTCGCGCAAATAGAGAGCACAAGCGGAGTGCAGGTCCACGATGCGGCCGTCGTTGGTAGCGGCACCGATGCGGGACTGCCGGGCAGGGTCTTCAAAGGTAACAAGTCGCATAGAATGCCCACGTGGAGGCAGGCACTAGAAAGTGTATTGGGAGGCGCGGGAGTTGTCTAGAAAGCCTTCAGATGGCAAACTCGACGGCTGCGGACCATTGCAACAATTGCTTCGCAATGGCATCCAAATAGGACAAGACCATGACCGACAAGATCACCAAGTCCGAAGAAGAATGGCAGAAGCAGTTGTCTCCCGAGCAATACCACGTGACCCGCCGCGCGGGAACCGAGCCTGCATTTACCGGAAAGTATTGGAAGACGAAGGACCCGGGCACGTACGCCTGCGTCTGCTGCGGCCAACCGCTGTTCAGCTCGGAAACCAAGTTTAATTCCGGCACCGGCTGGCCCAGTTTCTGGGAGCCGGTAGAGGAGAGCGCGGTTGTCTCCCACACCGATCGCACCCACGGCATGGTGCGCACCGAGGTGCGCTGCGCCCGTTGCGACGCCCATCTGGGACATGTCTTTGAAGATGGTCCCGACCCCACCGGATTACGCTACTGCATGAACTCGGCCTCGCTGGACCTGAAGCCGAACGAAACTCCAAAGAAGTAGGGCACGCTCGAAGGCGTGCCCTGATCATGGTGACGTGCGGATGGCTTGTTCTATGCGCCCGCGCCGGCAGCCGCGGCAGCTGCCTTCGGCTGGCTCTGCGCCTGGTGTTGCGCTTTCGCCTGCTTGTGCTCGGCGGCGCGTACCTGCACGCTGCCTTTCAGGAAAGCTCCATCTTCCACGCTGATGCGCTGGGTGACGACGTCGCCCGTGAGCGAGCCCTCGCCGCGGATATCGAGCCGGTCCGTGCACTCGATGTTGCCCGTGACCTTGCCCATGATCACGACTTCGCGGGCGTTGATGTTGGCGGCCACGCTGCCGTTGCGTCCCACGGTGACACGGCTGTCGGTCAGGTTAATGGTGCCCTCGACTCGGCCGTCGATGTAGAGCGATTCACCGCCGGTGACCTCGCCCTTAATGACGAGCGTGCGGCCGATGGTGGCCTGCTCCATGGGTGCGGGTGCGGTCTTAATCGGGGCGAAAGAGTTGGGGTTCGGGGAAAATTTCGGAGCGTTGGCTGGATTCTGCGGTGGCTGCAGCATTGCTTCTGACCTTCCTTATTCCCTGCGGGCTGCGCTTGCGGCGGCCCCGGCGGCGGGTTCTGGACGTTTGGCCAATGGCCAAGTCTGACTATCGCATGGACCTTAAAGGGAAGGCAGGTTACGGAAGAACCTGTACTGCTGCGGAAGGCCAGAGCCAGCTAGGACGGGTCTGATAAGCCACTTGGGCGTTGTTGGTGTAATCGCGATTTCGCAACGGTTATCGGCGGGAGGGAACGGAATCAAAACCAACTCCGCTCTCGTAGCCGATGCTTTGTAGTTCGGCGCGAAGAATTATGAACCGTTGAATTCGCCCAAAGAAGGTCATCAGTCTAAGATAGAGCGCAGTATCCCAAGGATTACTATGGACAATGCAACGGTCAGGGTGCGCCCCCTGCGCTTTGCGTTTGTTGTTGAGCCGAAGAACAAGGCTGGCCTGCAAAGAATCTTTGAAACCAACTCCGCCCTTTGGGGCGGCGTTTTCAACTTCATCGTTCCGCTCTTCAAGCAAGTTCCTCAACGATACCGAGAGAACTATTTCAAGACGATCCCTGCGAAAGCAATGCTCAAGGGATTGGTGGAGGCATTCCAGCCTGATTACCTGGTCGAGCTAAAGCCGGGCGCTGCAGCCTCCTACGGGATTACGTTCCCGGAGAAGCGAATCCTTGCGATTGAAGATTTAAGCGCGCGCGACGAACGAAAACGCTGCAAGATTGGAATTGATCTTCGCAGCATATGTGACGACTTGTATCGTACGGCATTCCGTTTTGTGCAACGCCATCCCCCTGAAGTTGTAATTCCATCGCCTACCGAGAAGAGATTTAGGCTGCTGTTTGCGGCTACGTTTGGATTTTTACCCGAGTCAGGCCCGCTGGCTGACGTGTCGGATATTTTCCTGAAAGCTTTGGAAGGGGAAAGAACGGTCATTAAAGCAGTCGAGTTTCCCAAGCTCTTTGGTCGCAAATATTACTATCCACTTCAGGCGACGAATCATGAGCTGGATACTTATAGAAATAGCTGGGAGATCGATTCGAAGCTGTTTTACATGGATGAGACATCGCCGTGGGATCTGATTGAGTTCTGGAATCTGAGAGCTCTTGGATGGCACATTGAGCCGTTGCCTGTGAGCCTTGCACCTGACCTCATCGATTATTGCAATGAATTCATAAGGAAGGTCTATCGGCCTTTCCCTCCCCCGTCGAACGCCTATCACCATGCGACCATGTTGTGTGCACGCTCTCAATCCGTTGAGAAATTACAGGAGTTCATGAAGAAGTTGACCTGGGTTCCCAATACGCACGCGAGCCTGGATCATCACTTTCCACGCATTTGGGAGGAATGGGGACGAGCGCCGACCATGCTGAGCCACAGACGGTCGAGCACTCGGAAAAAACAGTGTATGCGCATGTATTGGGAGCCGGGCTAGATATAAGAACGCAACCCCATGATGTTGCCAAGGAAGATCCATTCTGTTCGCTGACGGCAGCTTGCGCGAACGTTCTCAAGTCTTATTCGGGTGGAACGCCCATAATTCCATGGAAAAGCGATGTTGCGGCCACGCTCACGCGTGGGTTCGGGGAGACGAAAACGTGGATTTCCCGTGAAGGCATTGTGTTGCTGGCGGGTGAACACAGCTTCTCCAGTTTTCTGCGTGTCCCCAGTCCGATAAACATTTTCTCTTCGATGGCTGAATCGCTCGGCTACAAATTAGAGTTGTCGCCCGCCGGACGAACATGCGAGCAAATTATCCATGCCCTCGGGAGCATCGGGGCGATTGGATTGGTGACGCGCGGCCCCGAGCTTCTGAGGTTTCTCGACCGTCTTGCGCATGAGGATTTGGAAGTCGAGGTTGATGGCGAAGAGGGTGACGGCGCCAGAAAAAAGAAACTGCATAAAGGTTTCGCCCCGCTTCCCCAAGTTATGGAGATCCTCGAACGAGTAAATGCGAATAGGTTCTCAAAGGGCAGCAGGCATCTCGATGCCCTGATTCGGTCCCATGTCCTTAAATTGGGCATGGCTCTGCGCTGCACGGAATGCCAGCATACAAGCTGGTTTAGCCTTGAAGACCTAAAACCAAGAATGTCATGCCCACATTGCTTGAGAAGGTTCACTTTCCCTGCTGGTTCTCCTCCGAACAGGAATCAGTGGGCGTACAGGGTGATCGGTCCCTTTACAACCGGAGGCTTCGCGGGCGGTGCGTATTGCGTAGGGGCAGCTTTGAATTTCTTGATCGAGAAGGTGGCTCGGGAGGCGAATTGGGTACCGAGCTTTACCATGCGCGATGCCGCTGGCAAAGAATTTGAGGCGGATTTTGGCATGCTGGCGAAGCCGAGCCGGTTTAGCCATACCTCCTCGCCGCATTTGATAATCGGGGAATGCAAATCCTTTAATCGGTTCGAGAAAAGAGATTTCGCCAGAGCCGATGAGGCAGCCAATCTGTTCCCTGGCGCAATTCTGTGCTTTTGTACTTTCAATGAAGCATTGGAGACCGAGGAAATCAAAGGGCTAACGAAGCTTGCAAAGCAGGGCAGAAAAAGAATGGATGTCGGAAAGCGAATGAACCCTGTGCTTATTTTGACTGCACGGGAATTGTTCTCCGAATTCAAAATGAGTGACTTCTACTCGCTCTACGGCGATAAAGCCGATTACGCCCGGGGCGTCTATATGCGTGACGATATGCAAGAGCTGTGCGAGTTCACACAACAAATATATCTTGGAATGCCCTCATATCGCGAATGGCTTGAGGAAAAGCGCAGGAAGAAAGCGGCGCGGCTGGCGGCGAAATCTCAGGCTACCCTTACGAATTGAGAAAGCGCGCATTCGCGCAGGTCTCGAATCCCTACCTTCGGTATTTTGGTCCGCCGCTTGCGCCAGTCTGTAACTGTTGTAATCAGGCGTGGGTGTTGAAAAAGTCACGGATTGGACCGATCTTGTGCGGGCTGGGTCTGCGAGTCCTTTTCTCGTTTTCTAAGCGGTGACAGTTAGCGGTGCAGTTGGTTGGCTGAGGAACCGCACCAGTCGCTTGATGTTCTGCGCAGCCGCCGCCAGGAAGAACTGCTCCCGCACGAACTTTAATCTCCGCAGACGCAAGCGACGCAGT
>JAIQFP010000031.1 GCA_020073165.1 Terriglobia bacterium
TGGTACTGTCCCGGACGCACTTGATGAAGGTACGCCTCTGTAGCACGACAGTCGAACGGCACAACGTGCTCAGGCAAGTCCCTCGGAACCAAGGTCGGCCCTTGATGCTGATCGTCAAGAAAGACCGGAGGGGCAGCCAGCTTGTCCTTAATGGATTTGTCAGTGTCCGAAGAAGCCGCCTGCCCGAACGACAACGATGACACCATGAACAATAACGCGAGAAGAGCAAGACCCCTCGCTAAGAGGTGATGCTCGGTTCTGCACGTTGTGTCGGTCTCACCTGAAGCAATAACGCAATGTTTCACACCTGCAATTTACGCCGAAGGAGCGGCCAATTCCAGAGAACTCTCAATATCAGGCGTTTACACCAACTCTCCCGAACGGCCGTTCACGAGGTAGCTTGCGGTGTCTAGCTGGCTTTGACCTTCACAGTCTGTCTGGGGCTCACCCGTTTCTGGGAGGGACGCATTCTTGCCTGGACCTCGCGCAGCGCTTTCTCCAGTTCATCCCGGATTTCGACCAGCGAGCGAATCTGTTCATTCATCGCCTCCAATTTCTGCATCCCGATTTCCGCGACTTCCCGCAGGCATTCGTGCGAGCCGCGAGGGTAGGGAGAACGACCCGTGCCGTCGCTGGGGAGAGCATAAAGTTCGAGCACCCGGCGCGTCTCCCGCAGGGTGAAGCCGAAGCGCTGCAGGCGTTTGATTGTCTGGACGATTTCGAGGTCACTCTCTTTGTACTGGCGATAACCCGCTGCCGTCCGGCGCGGCACAGGCAGGAGGCGGCGCCGCTCGTAATAGCGCACCGTCTGCACACTCACACCAGCCTGCCTCGCCAATTCGCCGATTCTCATGTCTGAATTTTATGGTGGGTGCCCTGCAAAACCCAGCGAAAATCAACCCCTATAAACTTCCCCCCCCCAAACTTCAACCCCGCGTTGTTTTCAGCATCTATACAGTTGTTCACCTTAATCGCATCCTCATTCACTGGTGCACGCACTCTTAACCCAGGATTCTCTGAGAGGATCATCCATGAAATTTCGGCAGCTCGGTCGTTCTGGCCTCACCGTTTCTGCCCTCGGCCTCGGGTGCATGGGCATGTCCGAGTTCTACAGCGGACGCGACGACAACGAATCCATCGCCACCCTTCACCGCGCCCTCGAACTCGGCATCAACTTCCTTGACACCGCCGATGTCTACGGGCCGCACAAGAACGAAGAACTGGTTGGAAAGGCCATCAAGGGCAAGCGCGACCAGGTCGTCCTCGCCACCAAGTTCGGAATCGTCCGCGACCCGAACGACCCCATGGTCCGCACCGTGAGCGGCAAGCCCGACTACGTGCGCTCCGCCTGCGAGGCCAGCCTGCGCCGCCTCGGAGTGGATCACATCGATCTCTACTACCAGCACCGCGTCGATCCCAATACTCCCATCGAGGACACCGTCCGCGCGATGGCGCAACTGGTCAAAGAAGGCAAGGTCCGCCACCTCGGCCTCTCCGAAGCCAGCCCCAAAACCTTGCGCCGGGCCGCTAAGGTCCATCCCATCGCCGCCCTGCAGACCGAGTACTCTCTCTGGACCCGCGATCCCGAGGACGAAATTCTCGCTGCCTGCCGCGAACTCGGTATCGGCTTTGTCGCCTACAGCCCGCTGGGACGCGGATTCCTGACCGGACGCTTCACCCGCTTCGAAGACCTCCCCGCCGACGACTACCGCCGCTTCTCCCCGCGCTTCCAGGGCGAGAATTTCCAGAAGAACCTCGACCTGGTGCACCGCGTCGAGCAGATCGCCAAAGAGAAGAACTGCACCCCGGCCCAGCTTGCCCTCGCCTGGGTGCTGGCTCAAGGCAACGACATCGTCCCCATACCAGGCACTAAGCGCCGCATGTATCTCGAACAGAATGTCGGGGCCCTGAACGTCCAGCTCACCCCCGGCGAATTGCGCCGCATCGCCGAAGTCGCGCCTCACGGTGTTGCTGCCGGCATGCGGTATCCGCAGCACATGATGGACCTGGTGAACCAGTAGTGGGATCGCCGAGCCAGACCAGTAGCGTCCGGTGGGAAGCTCTTCATCAGCGA
This sequence comes from Terriglobia bacterium, assembly GCA_020073165.1. GTDB lineage: Bacteria > Acidobacteriota > Terriglobia > Terriglobales > Acidobacteriaceae > JAIQET01. The sequence continues at coordinate 2,075 of JAIQFP010000031.1, forward strand.
GAAGCTATTTGGTGTCGATCCTTAGGTTGATACTGACCTGCTGGCGGTTGTCGAACTGGCTGACGGTCTTGGTGTCGCTCTTCTTGCCTTTGTACTGGGCGTAGACCTCGTAGTCGATGTTGGGGGACAACGCCGGGAAGCGGTAGTTGCCGTCGGGGCCGACGATGTAGGTCTTGACCGCGCGCGTGCGGGTGTTGGAGAGATAAACAACGGCATCACTGAGAGGATTGTCCTGATGGTCCACGACCCGGCCGGTCAGCAGGCGGCCGCTGTCGCCCTTGTCTTTGTCCTTGGGGTAGGATGGCGCCGCCAAGGCCGCCAGGCCGATCAGAAGCAGCAGCACGAGCGCCACGACATGGTGTCGTTTCATGAGGTCCTCCCCTCAACGCCTACCACCCTGGGTTTCTGATTTTCTACTATTTTAGATGCAAACCGATGTCGGCGCGCTCGTCGTTGTCAATGTGGACCTTGACCTCGTCTCCCGGCTGTAACTGTCTGCCATCAGAGGACTTATACCCCTTCAGATCGGCCCAGACTACGTAATCAGCCGGACCCGCTGGTAACCGCTGGGCGAACTCGCCGGTATGATTGGAGTACAGCTCCCACTTGGCTTTCTTCTGGTCGGCGCGGCGGATCTTCACTTTGACCGCATAAAGCGGCCGGTTATCCGGCCCCCACACCGTACCAAAGATCAAGGCATAGGGCGTCTTGTGTTTGTCCGGCTTGTTTTGGGCGCTGGCGGACGGGATCTGGCCTGCATACACCAGCAAAAGCAACATCCCCATGATGAATCGGGAATCACTGCAGGAAGGGGACCATGAGGTGGGAGCGGTGCGGTGGAGTCTAGGAGTCGTCACCGTCTTCGGTCTCCTCTTCCTCTTCTTCGTCCACGATCTCCTCTTCCACCGGTTTCAGTTCGATGGGATTCACCGTGATCACTTCAAAATCGGTGCCACACTCCGGGCAGGAGACGACTTCACCTTCATCGACCTCATCCTCTTCGATGTCGAGGTCGGTCTCGCACTCTGGACAATAAACCATCATTCCCCTCCGTTCTATCAGAGCCACCCTGATAATATTTAGTGTCTCTCGAGGCCGAGGTCAAGTGCCTCGACACAGGCTCTGACTCCGGTTCAAACCAGGCCAAAACAACCGGCCACCCCGATACCCTGGAGATTGGCGTGCAATTCCGACACTACCTCTGTTCGCTGCTGCGCGGCGGCAAGCCTGCGCTCCTTCTCGCAATGACGACCCTTCTGGCGGCGCGCACCTTCTCCCAGACCGCGCCGACGGCGGGGACGGCCGATCCGCAGATTGCGGCCGCCCTCCAGCAGGTTTCGGCGGAGCGGATCCAGGCCAACGTCGAGAAGCTGGTCAGCTTTCAGACCCGGCTGACGCTCTCGGCGCAGGATCCAGCTTCGATCGCTGCCGGGCACGGCATCGGCGCGGCGCGGGAATGGATCAAGTCGGAATTCGAGCGTTACTCCCGCGACTGTGGTGGATGCCTGGAGGTCAAGACCGACAGTTTCACGGAGCCTGCCGCGGATCGCATCCCCAAGCCCACCGAAATCACCAACGTTTATGCCGTGTTGAAAGGCACTGATCCGGAAGGCTCCAAGCGAATTGTGCTGGTCACCGGGCATTACGATTCACGCAACAGCGATACCTTCGATGCGACCGGAGCCGCGCCGGGTGCAAATGATGACGGCAGCGGCACTGCGGTGAGTCTGGAATGCGCGCGGGTGCTGAGCAAGCTGAAGTTTCCTGCGACCATCATTTTTCTTACCGTGGCCGGGGAAGAGCAAGGGCTGAACGGCAGCCAGCATTTCGCCAAGATGGCCAAAACGCAAGGCTGGAACATCGAGGCGGTGCTGAACAATGACATCGTGGGCGGTGACCGCAATTTGCAGCAGGATCCCAGCGTGGTGCGAGTCTTCTCCGAAGGCGTGCCGGTGGCGGCCGACGAGAAGCAGTTGCGTTTGATCCGTGGCCTGGGCGGAGAGAGCGATTCCATATCGCGCGAACTGGCCCGCTACATCGCCGAAGTGGGACGCAGCTACGCGACTGGAGTTCAGCCCATGCTGGTGTTCCGCTTGGACCGCTATCTGCGCGGCGGGGACCACTACTCTTTCAACCAGCAGGGTTTCGCCGCAGTACGTTTCACTGAGTATCGCGAAGACTACAACCACCAGCATCAGAACATCCGCACTGAGAACGGCATCGAATACGGGGATCTGCCCAAGTTCGTGAACTTCGACTACGTGGCTCGCGTGGCTCGGCTGAATGCTGCCACGTTGGCGTCGCTGGCATCGGCGCCTCCGCCGCCGGGCCAGGTTCGTCTTCTGACCAAGGAGTTGGAGAATGACTCCACGCTGACCTGGGAATCTTCTACGGGTGCGAGCGCATACGAGGTGCTCTGGCGCGCGACTACGGCCCCTGACTGGGAACAGGCCAAGTCCGTGGGCAATGTAACCCGCGCGACTCTGCCATATTCGAAAGACAATGTGATTTTCGCGGTGCGCGCTTTCGACCAGGGAGGCCACCGGAGCCTGCCGGCGGTTCCCCTGCCCGAGCGCTGAGACTCCTGATAAGATTGAAGTCGACTTCAGACGATTAGCCCCGCCTCCCCGATGTTGGCTGACGCCTGACGATTGTTCCCATGCCTTCTGGACAAACTTTCTCGCTGAGCTTGCCTCCCTTCACCAAGGCGGTGAAGTGGCTCATCCTGATCAATGCCGGCATGCTGCTTCTCATGACTTTGCTGCGAGCAGCTGTCCCGCAGTTGGCCGATCCCCTTTTCCTGATTCTGTCGCTTATCCCCCAGATGGTGACTCATGGCTGGCTCACCCAGTTGGTCACTTACTCGTTCTTGCACCTGGGAATCTGGCACCTGCTAGGCAACATGTTCGGCCTCTGGATGTTCGGTTCGCAGTTCGAGATGGACTGGGGCCGGAAAAAGTTTCTGGAGTTTTATTTCTTCTGTGTTGTCGGCGCGGCCTTGACGACCGTGCTGGTCTCGTACACAGGAATAGGTGGCGTGACTCCTCGGACAGTCACCGTCGGAGCTTCGGGAGGTGTCTTTGGCATTCTGCTGGCCTTCGGGATGATTTACGGAGATCGTGAAGTTTTCTTGTTCCCCTTCCCCTTTTCCATGAAGGCGAAGTACTTGGTCGGGGGCTGGATCTTCATCACCCTGATCAGTGCCATCAGCGCTTCCACTCCCGGCCACGGCGGAGGTGTCGCCTACATGGCCCACTTGGGAGGGCTGCTCTTTGGTTTCCTCTACGTCAAGTTTGTCCCCAAACGGGGGATGATGTTCGGCTTCAGCGAACGCTACTTCGGTCTACGCAATTCCTACTACCGCTGGAAGCGCCGCCGCGCCGCCCGCAAGTTCGAAGTCTACATGCGCAAGCATGACCGGGAAGTCACCTTCGACGAGCACGGCAACTACATTCCTCCCGACGAGCCAGACAAGCACAACGGTGGCTCCAAATCGGGCTGGGTGAACTAGGGCAGCATCACAGCAAGAGCTGCTGAAATGCTGCGAGCATCGAAGAAGCCAAATCCTCCCGCTTTGATTTGCCCTTGAAACCCAGATCATGCCCCACGCCTTCTATGGGCATGAGTTTGGTATTCGCCGGGATCAGCCGCAGACCCTTTTGCACCTCTTCGATCGATCCGAACGGATCGCGTGTGCCTTGCACAAACAATGCGGGGTTCCGCAGGTTAGGGAAGTGTTTCGTGCGCAGGCGCTCTGGTTTCCCCGGCGGATGCAGCGGGTAGGAAGTCAGCAGCAGGCCGCCTACCAGGCTAGGTTCTTCGGCACACAGCATCGTGGCCTGACGGCCGCCATAGGATTGTCCTCCGAGGAATACGCGCCCGGCGACGAGTTTGCGCATGGCAGCAACTGCATGCTTCAGGCCCTGGCGATCGCGCTCGGCATCGCTAGGCCGAGGTGGGCCGTAGGGCCGGCTCTGCCGGAATGGCAGATCGCAGCGCAGCACGGTGAAACCCGCGCCGGCAAAGGCTTCGGCGAGATCCACTAGCAAGGGCGCGCGGGAATTCCCGCCGGCGCCGTGGGTGAACACCAGACCGTCACCGTTCGGCTTAGAGGCGCGGTGGAGAAATCCGCGAACCGGCGGGTCACAGGAAGTGTCGGCGAAGCTTTCAGCGTTACTCGCCATGACGTTTGTTCTGCGACTCAGGATCGCGCGCGACCTCATCCAGGCGTTCGTACACCTTCATAATCCGAATCTCATGCGCCAGCTTCGCCCAGCAACGCAAAACGGCGGCGTCTTCCAGCGCGGCACGGCGCGATTCCTCCGATTTCCAGTAACGAAACAGCAGGTAATGGCTATTGGCGCGATAGAGCAGGTCGCGGCTGTACCCGCCCGCGGAGAGGGCTGCGAACAGGTCGCGCAGGGTGGCCAAAGCCTCCTCTTCCATGCCCGGCAGAGGCTCGAAAATCGCAACCGAAAGTATTTCTTCAGACGGGTTCATCGCTTCGGGCGTACGCCGCGGCCCGGGTGTCGGGGCAACGCAGTTTCTCCTCCCGTGATCACGTGCAAGCGCAGGAAATTGGTGGAGCCGGAGGCCATCTGCGTTCCCGCCACCACGCCGAGCACATCTCCTACCTTGACCCGGTTGCTGCCCAGCAACTCCTGCTCTGCCGACGAGACCATGTCTTCGGCGGAGAGTGCCTGGTCCCGGCGCAACGGATGGACGCCCCAGAACAGGTTCATGCGGTTGCAGACCGGCTCCAGATGAGTGAACGCGTAGATGGCGGCTTTGGGGCGGTACTTGGAAATCAGCCGTGCGGTGGTGCCGCTTTCGGTGAACACGGCGATGGCTCCCATGTGCAGGTCCTCGGCGGCGTGGGCGATGGATTCGCAAATGGTTTCGGCGATGGTGAGGGCACGTTTCTCGCGGCGGCGCCGGGGCTGGGTGAACTCCGCCATATTGGTTTCGGCTTCGATCACGATTTTAGACATCATGGCCACGGCTTCGCGAGGATATTGGCCGCTGGCGGTTTCTCCGGAGAGCATCACCGCATCGCTGCCGTCGAAAATGGCGTTGGCTACGTCGCTGGCTTCGGCCCGCGTGGGACGCGGGTTCTCGATCATGGATTCCAGCATCTGGGTGGCGATAATCACCGGCTTGCGCCACTCTGCTGCCCGGCGGATTACATGCTTCTGAATGACCGGAACCTGCTCCGGGGGCATTTCCACTCCCAGGTCGCCGCGCGCCACCATCACCCCGTCGGACGCTTCGAAGATCTCTTCGAGATGTTCCAGGGCCTGCGGCTTCTCCAGTTTGGCGATGACCGGGACGTCGCTGCCATGATCAGCGATGATCCGCTTCGCGGTGCGAACGTCGGCGGCCGAACGCACGAACGACAGGGCGACCATATCCACGCCGTGCTGCAGCCCGAACTCGAGATCCTTGCGGTCTTTGTCGGTAAGCGCCGGAATAGTGAGCGCAGCGCCGGGCAGGTTGATGCCCTGGTGCTCGGCGAGCACGCCACCGTTGATCACGTCGCTTTCCACATCTTCCCCGCGTACGTGAATAACGCTCAACTCAATCAACCCGTCGGAGAGGAGAATGCGCGAACCAGTTTGCACCTCGCGGGCCAGTCCCCGGAAGGTTGTCGAAATCAGGGTAGGTGTGCCCAGAGTGTCCCGCGGCGTGATGGTCACGCGCGAACCGGTCTTCAGGGTCACTGGAGTATGGCCCTTCAACCGTCCGGTACGGATTTTGGGACCTTGGAGGTCCTGCAGAATGCAGATGGTGCGGTTTTCCTGGTCTGCGACACGGCGCAAGCCCTCGATGTTGCGGGCGTGTTCCTGGTGCGATCCGTGGGAAAAGTTCAGCCGCGCCACGTCCATGCCCAGGCGCATCAAGTCACGAATGACAGCTTCAGAGTTGGAAGTAGGGCCGAGGGTGCAGATGATCTTGGCGCGGCGGCTGGCGGCACCGCTATCGTCGCCGACTCTTGCGGAAGAGCCCCCTGTCTCCAAGTTCAACCGGCGCTCTTTCACTTTGCCCGCTCGAAGCTCAAGGTGTGAGGGAACTCCTCTCGCGCTCCGCGAGCCCCTTCCCCCGATGTTGGGCAGATCCTACGCACTCGCGATCTTGATGCTGGCACCTGACTCGCTGAGTTCCCTCCCCAGGCGCGCCCGCGGGAAGAGCATGGCGTTAAATTCCGCGCCCACCAGGATGATCAGCGACATCATGTACATCCACACCAGCAGGGCGATGGCCGCGCCCAGCGAGCCGTAGATGATGCTGTAGTCAGCGTAGCGCTGCAGGTACCAGCCAAACAGCGCAGTGACCCCGAACCACAGACCCGTTGCCAGCGTGGCGCCGGGCAGCACGCTGTGCCAGGGCTGGGTGCGTGGTACGGCGTTGTGATAGATCAGTGCGATCACCGCGATGCTGGTGAGCGTGGCAATCAGCCAGCGTATTGCCGTCCACATCAACAGGACGTAAAAGCCGAATTCGTGCCCCAGGTGGAACAGAATGCGAGTCTCGATGCGGCTGCCGAAGGCTACCAGGATAGTAGCGAAGGTCAGGGGAATCCCCGCCAGGATGCAGAGCGAAAACGCGATCAGGCGTTCCTTCAGCAGTCCCCAGATTTTGGGGAGCTGGTAGGCGTGGCGGAAGCCTTCCATCCAGGAGATCATCACGCCCGAGGCGGTCCACAAGGTCAGCAGGGAGGCGCTGATGAGCAGCCCCACCGAGCGCTGAGTCGTGCCCTTCAGATAAGCCAGTGCGGTCGCACTCCCGGCGGGAAGAATGCGGCCCACCGCGTAGGAAATTTCGCGCAGATAAACCTCGGTCTTGCGGGAAGTCGCCAGTACCGAGCCCAGCACCAGCAGGCCAGGAAAGAAAGTCAGAATGGAGGAATAGGCCGAGGCTTTGGCAATGGCGAATGCGTCATGCTGGAACGCACGCCAGAGAGCCAGCCGCAGCAGACGAAGAAAACGCAATATCACGGTTCTCAGACTAGGGCCGGACGACACCGGGCGCAACTGGGAAATGTTGTCGCGTGCTTGATCTTGCAATTGCTTGGGGTTAGCGTGCATGGACTCCCGAGAAAGAAAAGGGGCGGATCACTCCGCCCCTCGATTGTTTCCTGATTACTCCGCGGTCAGCTCTTCGGTCTCGCCTTCGTGACGCATCAGTTCGAGCGCCCGCTCGGCTTCCTCGTACGCAGCGGAGACTTCCTCCTGCACCTTGGCCGCGGCCTCTTCCATTTCTGGCGAGAGGCGCACGTTGCGGTAGTACTCCATGCCGGTGCCGGCGGGAATGAGCCGTCCGACGATGACGTTCTCCTTCAGACCGCGCAGGTGGTCCACCGCTCCCTGGATGGAAGCTTCGGTGAGCACACGCGTGGTCTCCTGGAACGACGCCGCCGAGATGAACGACTCCGTCGAGAGCGAGGCCTTGGTGATACCCAGCAGCAGCGGGCGCCCGGTGGCCGGTTTGCCACCCTGCGCGATCACCCGCTCGTTTTCCTCGCGGAAGCGGAACTTGTCCACCTGCTGTTCGAGGAGGAACTGAGTGTCGCCCACGTCTTCGACCTTCACCCAGCGCATCATTTGGCGGACGATCACCTCGATGTGCTTGTCCGAGATGTTCACGCCCTGCAGGCGATAGACTTCCTGGATTTCGTTCACCAGGTATGCCTGCAGCTCTTTCTCACCCAGCACCGCCAGGATGTCATGCGGGTTGAGCGGACCATCCATGAGCGGTTCACCCGCCCGGACGCGTTCGCCTTCCTGCACGTTGATGTGAATGCCGCGCGGCACGGAATACTCTTTCTCCGTGCCGTTATCGGCCTGCACGTAGAGCTTGCGCTGACCTTTCGAGACTTCGCCGAACTTGACCGTGCCATCAATCTCGCTGATGACCGCGGTTTCGCGCGGCTTGCGAGCCTCGAACAGTTCCACCACGCGCGGCAGACCGCCCGTGATGTCCTTGGTCTTGGTAGTTTCACGCGGCATCTTGGCCAGTACATCGCCGGGATAAGCCGTGTCGCCGTCCTGCACCATCAGGTGAGCGCGCGAGGGCATCAGGTAGCGCTTGCTGGTCTTGCCCTTGATCACGATCGCCGGCTGGCGTTTCTCGTCGGGAGAATCCGCCACCACGTGCCGTGACAACCCGGTGACTTCGTCCAGTTCTTCGTGCAGCGTGACCCCTTCTTGCAGGTCCTTGAACTGCACCGTGCCGCCGATTTCAGTCAGGATGGCGAAGGTGTACGGGTCCCACTCCGCCATGACCTGCCCCAGATCGACATGATCGCCTTCGTTGACCTTGATCTTGGCGCCGTACACCACCAGGTAGCGTTCGCGCTCGCGGCCCTTCTCGTCCACCACCGCGATGGAACCGCTGCGGTTCATCACCACCAGGGCCCCGGTCTTGGACTTCACCGTTTGCAGCCCGATGAAGCGCACAGCGCCGCTGCTCTTGGCTTCCAGACGCGACTGCTCGGACACCCGCGATGCCGTACCGCCGATGTGGAAGGTACGCATCGTGAGCTGGGTTCCGGGCTCGCCGATGGACTGGGCTGCGATGACGCCCGTGGCCTCACCTAGTTCGACCAGTCTTCCGGACGCCAGGTTGCGGCCGTAGCACATCACGCAGACGCCACGCTTGGATTCGCAGGTCAGCACCGAGCGGATCTTCACCCGCTCGATCCCAGCAGCCTGGATGGCGCCCGCCAGGTCCTCGGTGATTTCCTGGTTGATGTCCACGATTACGTTGCCGTCGTAGTCCTTGATCTTCTCCAGCGACACGCGGCCGACGATGCGGTCGCGCAGCGGCTCGATGATTTCGCCCGAATCCACGATACCTTGCACGTAGATTCCATCCACCGTGCCGCAGTCGTACTCGCTGATGATGACGTCCTGGGCCACGTCGACCAGACGACGGGTGAGGTAGCCGGAGTCGGCCGTTTTGAGCGCCGTGTCGGCCAAACCCTTGCGGGCGCCGTGGGTCGAGATGAAGTACTCCAGCACGGTCAGCCCTTCGCGGAAGTTGGCCGTGATCGGGGTTTCGATGATTTCGCCCGACGGCTTGGCCATCAATCCACGCATGCCGGAGAGCTGGCGAATCTGCTGTTTCGATCCGCGGGCGCCGGAGTCCGCCATCACGTAAATCGGATTGAGTGCGCCTTCCTTGTCGCGCTGCTGCATCTGACCGAACATCTCGTCGGCCACTTTTTCCGTGATCGCCGACCAGATTTCGATGACCTTGTTGTAACGTTCGCCGTTGGTGATGGCGCCGTCGAGATATTGCTGCTGAACCCCGATGCCCTGCTTCTCTGCGTCGCGTACCAGGACCTTCTTGTTGTCCGGGATGACCATGTCATCAATGCCGATGGAGAGGCCGGCGCGGGTCGCATAGCGGAAGCCCAGGGACTTGACCTCGTCCAGCATCTTGACCGTGGTTTCCAGCCCGAAGCGCAAGTAGCAGTAGCTGACCAGTTGCCCGATGCCTTTTTTCTTCAGCAAGCCGTTGATGTACGGCATGGCATCGGTCACACCCGGCACGCCCTTGGGCAAATGGTCGTTCAGGATGGCGCGGCCCACCGTAGTGTTGAGGTAGTTGCGCTCGTACTTCACCGGTTCGGCGTGGGTGATTTCCTGATCATCGTAGGCACTCACCAGGTCGATCACTTCTCCCGTGTAGCGCAAACGGATCGGGCTCAGGGTCTCTACCTCGCCGGCTTCCAGTGCCAGCAACACTTCTTCAATATTGGCGAAGGAGCGGCCTTCACCCTTGGCGCCCGGCTTGGCCTTGGTCAGGTAGTAGAGGCCCAGCACCATGTCCTGTGTAGGCACGGTGATGGGCTGGCCTGACGCCGGCGACAGAATGTTGTGCGACGACAGCATCAGCACGCTGGCTTCGACCTGCGCTTCCGGTGACAGCGGAATGTGGACCGCCATCTGGTCGCCGTCGAAGTCGGCGTTGAACGCGGTGCACACCAGCGGGTGGATCTTGATCGCCTTGCCTTCCACCAGCACTGGCTCGAATGCCTGGATGCCGAGGCGGTGCAAGGTGGGCGCGCGGTTCAAGAGCACCGGGTGATCTTTAATCACCTCTTCCAGGATGTCCCATACGATGGGCTCCTGCTGCTCCACCATTTCCTTGGCCTGCTTGATGGTGGTGCAGTGCCCGGTCTGCTCCAGGCGGTGATAGATGAACGGCTTGAACAGCTCCAGCGCCATCTTCTTGGGCAACCCGCACTGGTGCAGCTTGAGCTCGGGGCCGACCACGATGACGGAACGGCCGGAGTAGTCCACGCGCTTGCCCAGCAGGTTCTGCCGGAAGCGGCCCTGCTTGCCCTTCAGGGTGTCGGAGAGCGATTTCAGCGGGCGGTTGTTGGCGCCACGCAGCACGCGTCCGCGACGGCCGTTGTCGAACAACGCGTCCACCGCTTCCTGCAACATGCGCTTTTCGTTGCGCACGATCACTTCCGGCGCGTGCAGGTCCATCAGCTTCTTCAACCGGTTGTTGCGGTTGATTACGCGGCGATACAGGTCGTTCAAATCGGAAGTCGCAAAGCGGCCGCCATCCAGTGGAACCAGGGGGCGCAGCTCCGGCGGGATAACCGGGATCACATCCAGGATCATCCAGTTGGGCTTGTTGCCGCTCTTGCGGAACGCCTCTACCACTTTGAGCCGCTTGGCGTACTTGAGCCGCTTCTGCAGCGAACTCTCGTTCTTCATCTTCTCGCGCAGTTCGGACGACAGTCCTTCCACGTCCACCCGCTTGAGAAGTTCTTTGATCGCTTCCGCGCCCATCATGGCCTTGAAGCCGGTAGGGCGGTACTGCTGGTCGAGTTCGCGGTACTTGGCCTCGTCCTTGATGACTTCGTGATCTTTTACCGGCGCCTCACCGGGCTCCACGGTGACGTAAGCCTCGAAATAGAGCACCGACTCCAGGTCACGTAGCGAGATGTCGAGCAAGTGACCGATACGGCTGGGCAAGCCCTTGAAGAACCACACGTGGGAGCAGGGCGATGCCAGCTCGATGTGGCCCAGGCGCTCACGCCGCACCTTGGAGAGCGTGACTTCCACACCGCACTTGTCGCAGATCACGCCGCGGTGCTTCATCCGCTTGTACTTGCCGCACAGACACTCCCAGTCCGTTACCGGGCCGAAGATGCGCGCGCAGAACAGGCCGTCGCGCTCCGGCTTGAAGGTACGGTAATTGATGGTTTCGGGCTTGGTGACTTCACCATGCGACCAACTCCGGATTTTTTCCGGGGATGCCAGGCTGATGCGGATAGCATCAAAATCGGCAATCGGGTTCGCCATGTCAAAGGGGCTCGAACGGTACAAGGTGGTCCTCCACTTCCTGCAGCTGTGCGCCGCCGCACGCGGCCCGGAATGATTTTTTCGCTCCTGTCGGCCTGCGGGCCAAGCCGCAGGAGCTCATGTCCCAAAATCCATTTAGTTCCGGTCCAGTTCAGCGACTGAGAACCGGGAACTGAAAACCTCTTCTAATCAGCTGCTGCCGCGACCGGCTTCTTCTCTCCGGCCTTGATCAATTCCACATCCAGGCACAGCGACTGCAACTCGCGAATCAGTACGTTGAACGACTCCGGCACTCCCGGCTCCATGGCGGCTTCGCCCTTCACAATGGCCTCGTAAATCTTGGTGCGGCCATATACGTCGTCGGACTTTGCCGTCAGCAACTCCTGCAGGATGAACGCCGCGCCGTATGCCTCCAGCGCCCAGACTTCCATTTCTCCAAAGCGCTGGCCACCGAACTGCGCCTTGCCGCCCAGCGGTTGCTGGGTGATAAGCGAGTACGGCCCGATGGAACGAGCGTGAATCTTGTCGTCCACCAGGTGCGAAAGTTTCAGCATGTAGATGTACCCGACCGTGACTGGCTGCTCGAACTTATCCCCGGTCATGCCGTCGTACAGCCAGGTCTTACCCGACTCGGGCAGGCCCGACTGCTTCAGCAGGGCCTTGATCTCCAGCTCCCGCGCGCCGTCAAACACGGGTGAGCCCATGTAGACGCCGCGTGTCAGGCTTTGCGCGATCGCCGGGAGTTCCTCGTCGCTGAGTTCGGCAATCGTGTCCGCCAATGCGCTGTCCTTGAACAGAGCCTTGAGCTCGCGCCGGATGGCCTCTTCGCGCGTGTTCTCGGCCAGCAGCTGGGTCACCTTCTCACCCAGCTTGTGTCCGGCCCAGCCCAGGTGCGTCTCCAGAATCTGTCCCACGTTCATACGGCTGGGGACGCCCAGCGGGTTGAGCACGATCTCCACTGCCGTGCCGTCTTCCAGATACGGCATGTCCTCTTCCGGCAGAATGCGGGCAATTACGCCCTTGTTGCCGTGACGGCCGGCCATCTTGTCGCCCACGCTCAGCTTGCGCTTCATGGCGATATAAACCTTGACCAGCTTGATCACGCCCGGGGGCAGTTCGTCGCCCTTGGTCAGCTTCTCTTTCTTCTCGTTGACGATCTTCTTGAGCACGTCGATCTGACGCGAGGTCATCTCTTCGATCTCGTCGATCTGCTCATTCACCCGCGGGTCCTTGTCGGCGTACTTGATGCGCTTCAGGTTGCGGGTGGAAATGCGCTCGATCGTATCGCGGTCGAGGACGGTGTCCTTGGTCAGCAGGCGTTTGTTGGTGCGCTCATCGTGCAAGTCGGCGAGCACTTCTTTGCCGCCCAGGATGTTCTCCAGGCGCTTCAGCCGCTCGTCAGTCAGAATTCGGATCTCATCCGAGAGGTTCTTCTCCAGCTTGGCGACCTGGGAAGCTTCGATGGCCTTGGCCCGCTCGTCCTTCTCCTGTCCTTTGCGGGAGAATATCTTCACGTCTACGATCACGCCCTCGATACCCGGCGGGCAGTAGAGGGAAGCATCGCGCACGTCGCCAGCCTTCTCGCCGAAGATGGCACGCAGCAGCTTTTCTTCCGGCGTGAGTTGGGTCTCGCCCTTGGGTGTGACTTTGCCCACCAGAATGTCGCCCTGCTTGATGGTGGCGCCGATGCGGATGACACCTGCTTCATCCAGGTTGCGCAACATGGTTTCGCTGACGTTGGGGATGTCGCGGGTGACTTCCTCCGGCCCCAGCTTGGTGTCGCGCGCCTCGATCTCATACTCCTCGATGTGCACCGAGGTGTAGTAGTCCTCCTTGACCAGCTTTTCCGAGACCAAAATCGCGTCTTCGAAGTTGTAACCGCGCCAGGGCATGAAGGCGACCAACACGTTACGTCCGAGCGCCAGTTCGCCGTGATCCGTGCACGGACCGTCGGCGATGACCTGACCCTTCAGTACCCGTTGGTTCTTTAGGACGATCGGCTTCTGGTTGATGCACGTGTTCTGGTTCGAGCGCTTGAACTTGGTGAGCTGGTAGATGTCGCTACCCACCTCGCGGGAAAGCTGTCCCGGATGGTGCTCGCCCTCGACGCGCACGATGATACGGTCGGAGTCCACCGAATCAATGATGCCGTTGCGTCGCGCTAGCACCACGGCGCCGGAATCGCGAGCGGTGACGCCTTCCATGCCAGTGCCGACCAAGGGCGCTTCCGCACGCAGCAGCGGCACCGACTGGCGCTGCATGTTGGCGCCCATCAGAGCGCGGTTGGCGTCGTCGTGCTCCAGAAAAGGCACCAGCGATGCGGCCACTGAGACCAACTGCTTGGGACTGACGTCGATGTAGTCCACTTCGTCACGGTTGACCAGCACGAAGTTGCCGGCTTTCCGCGCGTTGACCAGTTCGGCCACCACACGGCCCTTGTCGTCCAATTCCACGTTCGCCTGCGCGATGACGTGGCGATCTTCCTCCCAGGCCGAGAGGTAGAACGAGTAGGGTTCGATCTCCGCCGCGCGCTTGCGCCGCTCTTTCAACTCGGCGTTTACCTTCTCGATCTCGTGCTTCTCCACGTGGTCGCCGACCTTGTGATCGCTGTCGCCGGCGTTAACAACGCTGACGAAATCGAGAACCCGGCCGTTCTTGACCCGGCGGTACGGCGACTCGATAAAGCCGTAGTCGTTGATGCGCGCATAGCAGCTCAGCGACGAGATCAGTCCGATGTTCGGACCTTCCGGGGTCTCAATCGGGCAGATACGTCCGTAGTGCGTGGGATGCACGTCGCGGACTTCGAATCCCGCGCGTTCCCGCGACAATCCGCCCGGCCCCAGGGCCGACAGACGGCGCTTGTGCGTGATCTCCGACAGCGGGTTCGTCTGGTCCATGAACTGCGAAAGCTGCGAGGACCCGAAGAACTCGCGGATGGCAGCCATCACCGGTTTGGCGTTCACCAGGTCGTGCGGCATGGCCGTGGACATCTCCTGGTACACGCTCATCTTTTCCTTAATGGCGCGTTCCATGCGGACCAATCCGATGCGGAACTGGTTCTCCAGCAACTCACCGACCGCGCGCACGCGGCGGTTGCCCAGGTGATCGATGTCGTCCACCGACCCGATGTTCTTGCGCAGCTTGAGCAGGTAGCGGATCGTCCCGTAAAAGTCCTCCGGCTCCAGCGTGCGGTTATCCAGTTTGGTCGCATCCTGGTTTTCGAACAGCTTGATATTGAACTTCAGCCGGCCCACGCGAGAGAAGTCATACTTGCGCGGGTCGAAGAACATGCCGTGGAACAACGCGGTCGCCGTGTCCAGGGTCGGTGGGTCGCCGGGACGCAGCTTGCGGTAGATCTCGATCAGCGCTTCCTGCGGAGTGTGAACCGAGTCGCGCTTCAGGGTCTGGCTGATCACCGTTCCCACATCGTCGCGCTCCGGGAAGAACAGGTTCAGTTCCACCACGCCGGTTGCATCGAGAATCTTGGCCAGCTTGTCGGCGGTCAGTTCCGAGTTGGCCTCGAGCAGGACTTCACCGGTGGTGGTATCCACCACGTCGCTGGCTACCCAGGCGCCTTCCAGATCAGTAGCATCCGCCTCAATCTCGGTGACCTTGGCCTTCTGGATCTCCTTCAAGACCGAGGCATTGATCTTGCGCCCCGAGTGCACGATTTCGTCGCCCGACTTCGACTTGATGCTGTGCGCCAACTTCATGCCCAACAAGTTGGTAGGCTTCTCGCTGGCCGGGTCGAGAGTCCAGTAAAGCTTCTTGTCGCGAAGCACCATGCGGTCCACGGTGTAGAAGGTACGCAAGATGTCTTCGCCGGCACGCAGCCCCAGGGCGCGCAGGAAGATGGTCCCCAGGAACTTGCGCTTGCGGTCAATGCGCACGTACAGCACGTTCTTCTGGTCGTATTCGAACTCCACCCACGACCCGCGGTAGGGAATGATCTTGCCCAGGAAGTAGGTGCGGTTGTTGGCGGTCTCGAAGAACACGCCCGGCGAGCGGTGCAACTGGCTGACGATCACGCGCTCGGTGCCATTGATGATGAACGTGCCGTTCTGGGTCATCAGGGGCACGTCACCGAAGAATACCTCCTGCTCCTTGATGTCGCGAATGGAGCGGTTGCCGGTCTCCGCATCCTTCTCGAAGATAGTCAGGCGCATGGTGACCTTGAGCGGCGCCGAGTACGTCATGCCGCGCTCTTCGCACTCGCTCACGTCATACTTCAGTTGCAACCCAACCGGGTCACCGCACTTGTTGCAGAAGTCCGGCGTGTTCGCGTTATAGGTGCCGCACTTCTGGCAAAGCACGTCGCCGGGATGGAACGGGTCGGTGATGACCGTCGATCCGCAGTTCTTGCAAGTGGTGCGCAAGTGATGCAGCCCCTTCAGGTGGCCGCACTTGCACTCCCAGTTGCCGATGGCGTAGTCCACGAACTCCAGTTGCGATACGTTGCGGAAATCGGTAATGGGAAACACCGACTGGAAAACCGCCTGCAACCCGGCGTCGTCGCGCTCGCTGGGCAACCGGTCCATCTGCAGGAAGCGGTCGTAGGAGCGCTTCTGCACCTCAATGAGGTTCGGAATCTGGATGGTGGCGGGAATCTTGGAAAAGTCAAAACGTTTACGGAAGATGCTGTTGTTATTCATCGGCATTCAGAACTCCCAAACTTCCACGCAGCCGAAGGCTGCGAAAAACCGCGGAATGTGGAGGCGCGCCAGCCGCGCCGCGGTAAATCATGCACCTGCAAATCGTGTGAAAACACCCGTGCGCCCGTAGGGACATGACTCCCCGCAGGCGCCACATGGGGCGCTTGGCCAATCTTGTTTTGTATCTTTCCGCGCCAGTCTCTCAGGCCTGTTCCCGTCCCGCTGCCCGCGGGACAGTCTGCCAACCCTTGTCAGCGATTCCGCTCCGCTTCCCCGGGGCCGTTGGAGTGGGGAATCGCTGTACCCTCGGTGATGTGGGAAGCGGTGTTTATATAGATGCTAACACCACTTCCGACGCTTCACCAGCCTTAGATCGTTCGCTCCGGCCGGACTTGCACCAAAATGGGCCGGCCGGACTCCAGATCCTTCGCTTCGCTCACGATAGCGGCTGCGGGCTCCGCCCCTTCCACAAGCTCAGGGTCACGCCCGCAAAGCGCCGCTACTTAACTTCGACCGTCGCCCCAGCCTCGGTGAACTTCTTCTTGATGTTCTCCGCCTCTTCCTTGGAGACACCCTCTTTCACCGGCTTGGGCGCGCCATCCACCAGATCCTTGGCTTCCTTCAGGCCCAGGCTGGTGACTTCGCGTACCGCCTTGATTACATTAATCTTATTGGCCCCCACTTCCTTCAGGACCACGGTAAACTCGGTCTTTTCCTCGGCTGGAGCCGCCCCTGCGCCCGCCGCCGCGCCACCGCCGGCCACCATCACCGGGGCTGCCGCCGCCGCCGAAACGCCAAGCCGTTCTTCCAGCTTCTTAACCAGTTGTGCTGCTTCCAGCAGCGATAGTCCTACGATCGATTCTTCCAACTGCTGCAGATCCGCCATGACGATATCTCCACCTTGTGTGATTTCTGATTTCGTTATCTGTGGGCCAAGTTTCCAGTGCGACCAGGCTTCCCGTCCCCCGCGCCAGACAACGCAGCAGGATTGAAACCGCGCAACCCTCGGCTTCTGATAACTAAACCCTTCCGGACGGCTCTCACCGCCCCGAAACTTTGCTTGCCGTGGGCCCGGGTCTCCGACCCGGCTCCACGGACTACGCCTCTCTAAACTTCTTCTTCTCCACGCCCTGGCCCACCACCACCGCCAAGTCGCGCCCAACGGCATTCATTGCCGTCACCAACCGCTGCGCCGGCGCGTTCAACAGGAACAGCAGCTTGGAGTAAATCTCTTCCTTCGACGGCATGGTGGCCAGCGCCTTGATCTCGTTGATCGAAATCACGCGGCCTTCGACGATCCCCGTCTTGAAGGTGAACTCCGGATTGTCCTTGGCGTACTTGGAGAGTGCCTTGGCCAGCGCTACCGGGTCTCCCTCGGTGTAAGCGATCGAGGTCACACCCGAGAGGTTCTTGAGCGCCTCTTCCACGTTGGTGCCCTGGGCAGCGCGCTCGGCCAAGGTGTTCTTGACCACGCGATACTTCGCGCCGGAGCTGCGCAACGCCTTGCGCAGTTCATAATCCTGGGCCACGGTCAGCTTGCCATACGTAGCCACGATCATGCTGGAAACCTTCTTCAGCTCCGCACCCAACTTCTCCACCTGCTCGCTCTTCTTTGCTCTGCTAACCGCCATTTTCGATCCCTTCCAATCTTGTGTGGTGACGGGTCTCTGACCCGTGCGGCCGGGCGAAGCCGGCAACTTTATGCCTTTGCCGCTGCCTCGACCGCGGTCGTGTCCAGCGCGATTCCCGGCCCCATCGACGAACTGATATAGCAGCCCTTGATGTACTTTCCCTTGGCCACCGACGGCTTAGCCTTGACCACACTGGTAATCACCACTGTGGCATTCTCGATCAGCTTCTCGGGCGCGAAGGAAATCTTGCCCACGGGACAATGCACCAGCGCGGTCTTGTCAGTGCGGAACTCCACCTTGCCGGCCTTGATCTCCTGCACCGCCCGGGCCACGTCGAAAGTCACGGTGCCGGTTTTGGGATTCGGCATCAATCCCTTGGGGCCAAGAATCTTACCCAGCCGCCCCACCGACTTCATTACGTCCGGCGTGGCGATCAGCGCGTCGAAATCAGTCCAGTTCTCCTTGGTGATCTTCTCGACCATCTCTTCGCCACCCACGAAGTCGGCGCCGGCCTGTTCGGCTTCTTTCACCTTTTCTCCGGTGGCGATCACCAGGACCTTTTTCGACTTGCCCAGACCATGGGGCAGCACCACGGTGCCGCGCACCATCTGGTCGGCATGCTTCGGGTCCACGCCCAAACGCAGGGTGACTTCCACCGTCTCGTCAAACTTGGCGTACTTGACCTTCTGCAGCAGCGGAACCGCTTCCTGCAGCGTATAAGGACGCGCCTCCACCGCCTGCCGCGCCTTGGTAATGTTTTTCCCGGCTTTTCTCATCGCTGGCTCCGTCTCCCACCGCTCATCGTTGCTCCGATGAGCCGTAGTGATTTCGACTCTCAAAACTATCCAACCACCTCAATGCCCATGGACCGCGCGGTACCGCGCACGCTCTTCACAGCCGCATCAATCGAGGCTGCATTCAAGTCGGGCATCTTCTGCTTGGCGATCTCTTCGACTTGCTTGGCCGTGACCTTGCCCACTTTGTCCTTGTTCGGCGTGCCTGATCCCTTGGCAATGCCAGCAGCGCGCTTCAGCAGAATCGAAGCCGGGGGCGTCTTGGTGATGAACGTGAACGAGCGGTCGTTATAAACCGACACCACCACCGGGATGATCAGTCCCTCCAACTCCTTCGCGCTAGTGCGGGCGTTGAACTGCTTGCAGAACTCCATGATGTTGATCTGCGCCTGCCCCAGCGCCGGTCCCACCGGAGGCGCCGGCGTCGCCTTACCCGCCGCAATCTGCAGCTTTACCGAACCTGTGACCTTTTTTGCCATGATTCCTTCTCGAAACCCGAAACTAGAAACTCGAAACGTCTCCTACGCCGTCTTCTCCACCTGGTTGAACTCCAACTCCACCGGCGTCGAACGGCCGAAAATCGTCACCATCACTTTCAGGGTCTCGCGGTCCTCATTGACCTCATCCACGATGCCGGTGAAGCTGGCAAAGGGCCCTTCTGTGATGCGCACCGTCTCATTCTTCTCGAACTTGACCTTGAGCTTGGGCTTGTCCTTGCTGTCGCTGACGCGGTAGACGATGTGCTGCACTTCTTCTTCCGAAAGCGGCGTAGGCTGCTGGCCCGTACCCACGAATCCCGTCACTCGCGGCGTGGACTTCACTACGTGCCAGACGTGATCGTCCATGTCCATCTCTACCAGCACGTAGCCGGGATAGAACATGCGCTCGCTGGTGTACTTCTTTCCGCCGCGGACTTCGGTCACCGACTCGGTGGGAATCAGCACCTTGCCGATTTTTTCCTGCAGACCGAACGCCTGCACCCGCGATTCCAGCGACTCCTTCACCTTGCGCTCGAATCCCGAATAGGAGTGGATGATGTACCACTTCATATTGGGATTGCGCGGGGCTTCGGTGGTTTCGCTGACTGGCGCGCTGCCCTCGTTCTCCGCTGCCTGCGGCTCTCCGCCGTTTGCCGCGCCCGCGTTCTTTTCTTCTTCCTGCATAATCTTGCTCACGTCCAACCGCTTTCTTTCCTCGATATCAGCGATGCGTCAGATACTTGAACAGGTAATTGATGCCGCTGCCGATGGTGTTGTCCACGATCCAGAAATAGATCCCAAACAGGAATACCGTGATAATGACCACGGCAGTGGTGGCGCGCACTTCTTTGAACGCCGGCGCGGTCACCTTCTTCATCTCGGTGCGGACGTCGTTGTAGAACGACTTGATCCGCTCCGGCCAGGACTTTATTGTGCTTCCCAGTGTGCCGTCTTCCACGATGGTCGCCATCAACCCTTCCTGCTTTCTGCTCGTACTCTGCCTGGCTCGAACCAAACCGCCAGTCCCAAAACTCTGGCAGGGGCGGAGGGATTCGAACCCCCAAGTCCGGTTTTGGAGACCGGCAGTTTAACCGTTGAGCTTACGCCCCTGAATTCCTACGCATGTGAGCGGCGCTGTCGCCAGATCCTTCGCTCCGCTCAGGATGACGCCTGCGGGCGCTCCGCCCCTTCGACAAACTCAGGGTCACGCCCGCAAAACGGCGTCACTTCACTTCCTTATGCGGCGTATGCTTCCGGCAACGCCGGCAGAACTTCTTCATCTCCAGCCGGTCCGGCGTAGTCTTCCGGTTCTTGGTGGTCGAGTAGTTCCGCTCCTTGCACTCGCCGCACTGCATCGTAATGATCTCTCGGGGCATTGCTCACTCCATATCCAAACCTGACTACTTACTGCACAATCTCGCTGATGGTGCCCGCGCCCACGGTGTGGCCGCCTTCACGAATCGCGAACCGCAAGCCCTTTTCCATGGCCACCGGCGTGATCAGTTCGATCACCAGGCTTACGTTGTCCCCCGGCATCACCATCTCGGTTCCGCCCGGCAACTCCGCCACTCCCGTCACGTCCGTCGTCCGCAGGTAAAACTGCGGCCGGTAGCCCTTGAAGAACGGCGTATGCCGCCCGCCTTCTTCCTTGGTCAGAATGTAAACTTCAGCCTTGAACTTGGTATGCGGCGTGATCGACCCCGGTTTGGCCAGCACCATCCCGCGCTCCACATCGTCTTTCCCGATGCCGCGCAGCA
>JAIQFP010000016.1 GCA_020073165.1 Terriglobia bacterium
TCAATACTCTGACCGCGTTCTCGCCGATCATGGAGGCATAGCTGCGGTCTTCGCTGGCTTTCTCAGCAAGTTGTGCGCGCATGGCTTGTGAGACGATGCGATCAAACTTCATTGGACGACCGCCTGGGTTCCCCGATTGGCCTGGCTTAAATCGGGTTGCTTCCCCGATGCTCGGCGACAAACCACCGCGTAAAACGCCTGCTTTTCGCCTCAGAACAGGCGATGCAGTCTGCTTTCGAGCGATGTGTTTCGGTGGCTGTGGTCGCTTCATGCTTCCCCCGCTGCGGAGCGGTCCAAAAAGGCATTGCCCGGCTCGACTATACGATCTTCCAGGTGATGGTTGAGGCGAACCACCCGGCTTCCGCGTTTGTCAGGAACTTGGCACCAACTTGGCACCAAAACTCGGCTTCCGGAGGGCTGTTTTGAGGATTTGCGGCGGCTAAGTCTAATGGATTCACAACGACTTAGCGTTGTCCTGTTGGGCTCATAACCCAAAGGTCGGTGGTTCAAATCCACCCCCCGCAACCATCCGAATACGCCCGTCTGCGGGAACGCCGAATATCGGCGCATAGGGGTCAGTACCCAGCAAATCCCACGTTCCCTCGGCAATGTAGTACCAGCCTTCCCCATCTTCGGTGGGGAACATGCGAATCGCACTCAAGTGGCTGTGCAACTCCTGCTTGGCTAGCGGCGAGTTTTCGTTAAGCGCCCCGGAGAGCTTTTCGATCCCCTCGCTGACGAAGCGAGCCATGTCGTCAATCTTGCACTGGATCGAGTCAGGGGCAGCGGACAGCAGGCGGTCTGTGATAGCGGAAATTTCTTTCTCGCGGATGGCAATCTCTTCGAGGATGTACTTCGAATGTCCGCTCTCACCTATCGCTGATGTGAAGTTGCGAATCTCACGTTCCAATTTTTCCTTCCGTGAGCGCATCTCCGTGAGGTCGCTGGACAGCCCGGCGAGCGAGGACCACAACTGACGACCGAATTGCTCAATGGCACGGTTTATGGAGTCCGGTTCCAAGAGTTCACTTCGCAATCGACTCAATAGCCGTTCTTCCAACTCATCTTGGCGGATGTAAAGGTTGTTCGAGCAGATGCCCCGGTTGAAATATCCAGAGCACACGTATCTCGGTCTCTTCCCACCGCCGCTCGCGATGATGAGGTTGCTAGCGCACAGCCCGCACTTCAGCAGGTTGGGCTTGCCGCATACGTGTTGTTAGCCACTTCCTGCGACAAGAGTCTAGCCACCACGGCAGCGTTTACAAGTATCCGCGTGGTATGCCAGAACACGCTCTTCTTCGCGATGCAGGACATCAGTACACAGAGGCGTACGCAGGTGAAAGTGCCTCACAACGTCCGATTCGACGCAGACCGAGTGAAGGAAGATCTGGGCGTTGCTGATAAGGCGTGGTCTGAATTTGTCGCGACAGTCCGAAAGATGGCTAGTTATGCGATGAAGGTTGACGCCGCGTCATCCTTCTTTCAGGATCTGCTGCTCCAGAAAAAGGGCAAGCCGCTTTCGAACAAAGCCCAGCGTGAACACGAAGCTATCGTTGCACTTTTCGAGTCTGCGCCGGGACAGGAACTAAGCAGCGCGAAGGAGACGCTGTGGGGTGCCGTCAACGCAGTCACCTACTACGTCGACCACGTACGCTCAGGGACCGCTGGAGACAGGCTGGATAGCGCTTGGTTCGGTACCGCTTATGCACTGAAGGAAAAAGCGTGGACTAGCGCAGACGCGCTAGTTTCATAGCTGCTTTGCTGCTTTCGTACAATCGCTACGGCAGGCGATGCAGGGTGGAGTGCAAACATTCTGACTAAGATCAAGCGCCCACTCGGTCCAAATACTCCTTCAATGCCTCCTGCAAAATGTCCTGATGCGTTCGTAATTTCTCCCCGCTAGCACGCAGCCGTAGCAGACGCCTGTACATCTTGCGGTCGATCTTGAGCGTCAATGCCACGGGTCTTTCCTGTTCCGCCATCCTGCTGGCTATGCGCGTTGCTCTCTTCTTCTCTGCCATCAGCACCAACCCTTTGACACGTCAGTATATCCGCACCGCCGTGTATACGTTGTCGATCCCGCTGCACCCGCCGTTCCAAAAACGGTCGATTGTGGAACGCTGTAGCAAGTATGGCTAAGTTGTTGGATGGCGGCAGTTTTCGAGGGGTGATTCCCCGACCGTTATTGGCACGATAGTGGTCTACGCATCTACGTGAAGACGTATTAAAATGCAAGCATGAAAGTGGCGATTTATTGTCGTGTTTCTACGCGGGACAAGGGACAAGACACTGCCAACCAGCGGCTACAGCTTGAGCGGTTTGCACGGAAGCAGGGATGGAAGGTAGTTAAGGTCTATGAGGATCGAGTGTCCGGCAAGCGCGGGGAAAGTGGACGCGAAGCATTTAAGGAGATGTTTGCCGCCGCCGCACGTCGCGACTGGGATTGCTGCCTCTTTTGGAGTTTGGATCGACTCAGCCGGGAAGGAGCTTTCCCAACACTGCGGTACCTCACGCGCCTGAGTGAGCTAGGTGTGTCTTACAGGTCTTACACCGAGGAGTACATCAACTCCGCGGGCATCTTTGGAGATGTGATCGTTAGCCTTCTAGCAACGCTTGCCAAGCAAGAGACCATAAGGTTGTCGGAAAGGACTATCGCAGGACTTCAGCGGGCGAGAAGTGCCGGACGAGTTGGAGGTCGTCCGCGTATCACATGCGACCGGGAGAGGATTCTGAAGCTGCAAACTGCGGGGAAGAGCCTCGGTACGATTGCAAAACAGTTGGGAATGAGCAAGACGACGGTACACCGGGTAGTCAAAGGTGCCCGCTGAATCTCTATCGCACTGACCCTCCCAAAGTGGTTGAAATCAGCGCGAAGAAGGATGGGTACAAGATGGGTTTCCTGCTCGAACTGCTGTGCGCCAATTTGTTTGTGCTGTGCGCTCCGTTCCTTTTGCTGGCGGCGGCGTTGTGGGGCACTGCCGAGGATCAAGAGTTCATGCGGGTCGCTTTCTGGATCGCCTTTCCCTTCACGTGCGTTTTGTGGGCGTGCGTCCTGCACGTATGGAGGCGTCTGCGATGACGGGCTGCTCGGACGAGCCTCCTGACAGGAGACGGAGATCCCGCGCATCCTGCACCTCGGCATCGACGCACATGCTCGTCTTGAACATCGCCTTTCGATGCTCCGCGCTGTCCGGCAGCCCCAAGTCGACGGTAGTGAGGCGGTCGTTCGCAAACCAGATCACGGAGGTAATCCGGTGACACTCGAAGAGTTTGACAAAGCATGCGAAGCACCGAACCTTGATGAGTTGGATGCCCGTCAGGAGGAGCTTTTGCGGCAAATCGAGTTCGTGGTCGAGATGAGGAGGATGTGGGATGGCGTCTCGCCGAAGGGATAGTGGATTCGAGAACATCTGCCAACTCGCTGCCTTCCGCGCTGGGCTCGCGGTGAGGACCGTTTACGCGCTGATGCCGGATGCCAGTCCCCGGGTGAAGAAGAAGGTCGTGAACAAGCTGCTCACGTGGACGGATGGCAAGGATCGCAGCATCCGCATCACGGAGCCGATAGTTCGAGAGATGTTTCTGCGCCACAGCCAGTGCCTACAGCGCAACTGCCCGGCACTCTTGTTTACGGAGCCGTTGACACGAGAGTTGAACGCTTTCTTCGCCGAGGAGGGTCAGTGATGGAAGTCGGACTGTTTGACGAGGTGAAAGTCGTTCGACGATTGATTCCCGATGAAGAGCAGCTTGCGGAGATCGAATTCAACGAGACTCAGATCGCATTCGCCAATGCCAAGGCGAAGGCTGCTACTACCAAGGAACCCGCCGATGCAGAGGAAGCGCAAGAGCTTGAGGTCAAGCTGGTGAATCTGTTCTTTGCGGGTAGCAGCAATCCGGTGCTGCAAAAGGCGTGGGCTGCCTACAGGAGCAGACTGTTGTACCACAACCGAGCGGAAAGCTAGAGATTTCGCCCGGCAGTTTCCGCTGCTCAGTCGTAGGAGTTTCCCAATTCGCCTGTGGAGAGGAGCGCATGGACTACATAAACAACAAAGGTGAGAAGATCGGCTCGCTGACGACCGTGATCTCGAATGAGAAGAGCGTCACGATGAACCGAATCGGAGACGCCACGACTTTCACTGTTCGTGATCGCAAAACAGGGCAGGTGTCATCGGAGACGTTCTTCGGCGACTTGCCGTTTGGGAAGTAACGACTGACTTCGGCGACCCGTCACGCTCTACCATATTTCCGATTTGAGACCTAAGGGCGCTACGCGGATGGCTGGTAGCCGCCTTCCGGCGAACACAGTGGAATCATTGGCTTACGACGCTTGACAACCAGAATATAGCGAAACGGCAGGGCAGGCGGCTTCGGTGCACTGCAAGCCCCCGCAACCAACCTCAAGCTCCACGCGATCAATCGCTTGAAGCAGTTTGCAGGAAAGTTCCGGATGTTGGCGTGTCGCAGCAGCGCCTGTTGCACTCGACATTGTTCCTGCTACGCCGCACTTGTAAGTAAGGACCCGCACCTCAAGTTGTTTGTAAGTGTCTGACCAACACACCTGTTCGAATGGCGGGGTCTGTGTTGAAGTGTTCGGATGACCGCAAAAACAGAGTTGTCAGCGCCCAAGCGGCGTACCCGTGCGGAAGTTCAGCAGTTGGTGGCCGAGTTTGTGAGCAGCGGCATGCGACGGAGCGAGTTTTGCCGGAGTCGAGGCTTGAGCTTCGGCACGCTGGATCGCCATCTAAAGAAACGGCATTGGAAGAGAAGGCGTAGACCAGCTTCTTCGGCCGGCCGGTTGGTGCCGGTGGAATTGGCCGCCAGAAAATCGCCGACGCAGCACGAATCGAGTTGCGGGCTGGCGGTGGTGCTGCCGAGCGGGCGCCGGATCGAGGTAAATCCTGATTTTGATGCGAATACGTTCGAGCGCCTGGTGAGTGCACTGGAGCGGGCGTAAGCCGTGTTTGGATTGGGTCCAGCCACACGGATCTATCTGGCCGCCGGAGTCACCGACATGCGCAAGGGGTTCGAGGGGCTGTACGGTCTAGTCCGGGATCGATTGTCGTGTGAGCCTCTGAGCGGGCACCTGTTCTTGTTCTGCAACGCCCAGCGCAATCGGTTGAAGGTCCTCGTCTGGGACGGAACCGGACTCTGGGTCTGTGCCAAGAGGCTAGAGAAAGGGCGCTTCACCTGGCCGCAAGCCGGCGATGCGCAGGGGAAGGTCGTTCTGAGTCACGAAGAGCTCTCTTTATTACTGGGTGGGATCGATCTGGCCAAAACCAAGCACAAGCGGTGGTATCGGAAGGCTCCGCCAGAGGGACACGCTACCGCATGAGTTGCTTGAACGTTTCGATCGACTCTGGTAAATCACTAACCCATTGTGAGTGTGCCTTCCATTCCTTCAGCACCAGCCGATCTGGAACTCATCGCACAACTGAAGAGCAAGCTACAGTACGCGGAGTTGAGAATTCGCGTGCTGGAAGAGCGTCTGCGGTTGATGCGGATCGAGAAGTATGGAGCGGCCGGCGAAAAACTTTCGCAGACGCAAATGCAATTGTTCGATCTTGCACCCGTCGTCAGTGAAATTGTCGAGCAGGCGGAGAGTGACCACGCGCCAGTACATCGCTCGACCAAGAAATCCGGCAAGCATCCGGGTCGCCAAGAGTTGCCCCCGAACCTTCCTCGCGTGGAGAGAATTCTGTCTTGCACGCCGGATCAGCGCGTGTGCAAACGCTGCGGTAAAGAAACCATCGTGATCGGCTACGAGGAGAGTTCCCAGCTGGACGTAGAGCCTGCGAAGTACTTCGTACTGGTCACGAAACGAGAGAAACGGGCTTGCCGGTTGTGCGAAGAGCTCGGAGTAGTATCAGCACCACTGTCACCACGGATCATCGAAAGGTGCTTGGCAAGTGACCGGATTGTCATCGACACGGTCGTCAGCAAATACTGCAATCACACACCGCTGCATCGGCAGAGCATGATTCTGCAAAGGGACATCGGCTTGGAAATCAGCCGAGCGACGCTGGATGGCTGGGTGCTCAAAGTCGGCGAGTTGCTGATCCCGTTGGTCGCAGCGATGAGGCGAGAGTTGATCAGCGGAACTTACATACAGGCCGACGAAACCCCAGTCGATGTGCAGACACGCGAGGGCCGGGGACAGAATCACCAAGCGTATCTTTGGCAATACAGTCGCCCCGGAGGAACCGTGGTGTTCGAATTCCGCTTGGGTCGTGGACGGGATGGACCAAAGCGGTTTCTGGGAGAGTTCGAAGGCATTCTCCAAACCGATGGATACGCGGCCTATGACCAGATCGGTGGGCCGAGAATGGTGCATGCCGCTTGTTGGGCCCATGCTAGAAGACAGTTTTTCGAGGCGTTACAACTGAATCCACGAGACCGGTTGCAGCTCCGATTGTGGCGCAGATGGACGGACTGTTTGCCATCGACGCGGAAGCTCGCCGCAAAGCGTTGACTACTGCGGCGCGCCATGTTCGGCGTCACGAAACAGCCAAGCCTCTTCTCGATGATATTCGTAGCAAGATCGACGCAGCGCAGTCCGTTGCATTGCCCTCCAGCGCACTTAGCAAGGCTTGCCAGTACGCGCTCACACTGTGGAGGAAACTTACACGATTCCTGGAATATCCGGAACTTGAGCTGAGCAATAACCTTGCGGAAAATTCCATGCGTCCTGTGGCTCTGGGTCGGAAGAACTGGATACACATCGGCAGTCTACGGGCGGGACCGAAGGTTGCGGCGATTCTCGCGGTCGTGGAAAGCTGCCGCAGGTTGAAACTCCCAGTGCGCGACTATCTGGCCGCGGTTCTCCCGGGGTTTGCCGATCCCCCGATCCAGCGCCTCCTAGACGTTACTCCCGCTGCATGGGTCGCCCGGCATTCATAGACTCAAGCGACCGGGGTATTAGCGTGAAGTGATTTTGCGACAAAAAACCCATAGTTTCCTGTTGGCCGCCCACCCCCAACCTTGTCTTGGCATCCGGAAGTCGTGTTTACGGACCCGCAGGTTCAGACTTAAGGCCGATCAAAGAAGCTCAGCACCTCGTGCTGGAATCGCCGATGATCTTTTTCGAGCATCAGAGCGTGCCCGCCATCCGGAAGCAAGACGTATGCCTTGTCGTGGGTCCTAAGTTGCGAGTAAAACGGCAGCAGGTCTTCCTCTTTCGCCGCATAATCTCGCTCTCCATGAATGATCATGGTAGGTACAGTGATCCGGGCCGGATCCAGGATTGGAAGATGCGCATTTTCGACGAACGTATTCGGAGCTTGCGGGTCGGCCTTTAAGACCTCTCTTACGAGTTCATCGACAACGTCCGCTTCAACCTGGGGATGTTGCGCCAAGTCTCCTCTTACAAAGTCGCTGCGAATGGATTCCTCCGTTACGTCGCGATACTGCGGAAGAGGCTTTCCGCCGTTTTCCATTCTCTTTCTTCGGAACTCATTTAACTCAGCATTCCCCTTCCACCAAGGCGCATAAAGGACCAACTTCGCGATCTTATCTGGGTTCTCCATCGCGAACACGCCAGCTCTCTGAGTACCCGCAGAGCAGCCGAGCAGATCGACCTTGGTCAGACCTCTTAGTCGGGTTATATAGCTCACCGCTGCAGCGATATCGGCGGCTGCTGAATGCGAATCCGTCCAATCTTTGTCAGTCTTGTCGGAACGGCCGTAGCCGTGGAGGTCAATGGCCCAGACGTCATAGCCATTCTCGGCAAGAAAATCCATCAGCGAATAGTCGCGAATCTGCAGGTCGAAGAGTGGACGACCCGACCACGTGCCTCCATGGACGAGGAGTGCGACCTTGCCGTTGTTCGCGAAGGTGCCTTCCAGTCCAGCTTTGTGTTTCTCCCAGAGGTAAATTCGAAGGCCATCTCTCATCACGTAGTGATCTTCGCCGCGAATGGGGTTGACGCTGGCTCCGGTGTCCCGAGATGCACTCCGTGCGCCGCCGTCGGCTGCGGGCACGATTGCGCAAGAGGCTAAGACCAAAACCAGAAACGAGAAAGTACGTTGCATTGTTCGCAGTATCACTGCATTCCTCCGCATGAATACTTTTTCCACACGACTACGGGATGTACGAAAAATCCTCGGGCAGCGATGGTGAAATCGGCACCTCGAAAAATCTGGCAGGCTCCGGATGCAATATGGTCTTGCCCCACGAGGCAAGGAAGATGGCGAACTGCTCCATTCCCCCGCGTCCAATGGGTCCGGAGAGACCTGGCAGCATCCACTTCTGCACGTAGGTGTGCGGGTTCTTGTAGACCGTGTTATCTTCCGCGTATGCGAGGTCGTTGCGATAGAACGTCGCAACGTCGGCATAGCCTCCGGCGCGAAGCAACTGTGTGGTCCTCGGATTCGGAGCCGACTCGTCCCCTTTCCCAAAATTGACGAGGACAGACTTGGGAGACATCCCAGTGAGCGGTTCTTTGCGAATAAGGGGCGCATAGGAGACGCCGTCTCCCGACGCGGCGATCCACGCGATCTCGTCGAAGTATCTCTGAATCTCCATCGCGCCGGCCACCTGGTTGGTTACGACGGGTAGGTTGCGAAGCGGAATGTTCTCATCAAAGAAAGGACCAACAACCGGAATTCCACCCCAGTTGGTGAGGCCAGGAGAGTTGAGAAGAGATGGAACGCGGGCCGCCAGGGCCTCCCCCACTTGCCCGCGCGCCGCCGGCCTCATCCTTAGCAGGTCAAACCGCGAGTTCATCCCGGCTGGAGATGCCAACACGCCCACTTTCACATTCGGCTCGACCGCCATGAATACATGGCCCAGTGCGCCAGCACCGAAGGAGAGGCCAAAGTATGAGATCTGCGAAGGATCGAGATCCACGACCCCGTCGCCATCCACGTCCACACCGACCTCAATCACGCGGACGAGCTGTATCAAGTCGATGACCTGTTGACGGATCGTGTCGCGTGCCCCGAGAGTCTTGTAAGCGGGGCTGACCGTAGTGACGCCTTCGTTGTCTTTGATGACGCCGTCTCCGTCGAGGTCCTTGCCTCGCCCGCCCGACGGGAACTGGATCATCTGCCGGTCCTTGAGCTTCACCTTGACGAAGCTGAGCGGACCGAACGCTTGTCCGACGACGTTGATACAGGCCGTCGCGACCCCGTGGTGGGCGAACGCGGCGGCGTATAGCCAAGGCATCTCCTCCTTGTAGTCGCCACCCCCTAAGCCAAAAACTACGACGGGCCATCCTTTCGGAGGCTGAGTGCCGGCAGGCAAGAACACATTCACATAGAGAGTGTCGACTTGTTGTACTGGCGGAACCGAATCGCGAGTGCGTACGGGCGGCATGACGGGCTCGTCAGTGATGTAGCGCGGTGATCGGAAGCTGCCATACGCGATACGCCCGACCGCCCCGGGTTTGTACTGATTGAGCAGTGCAAGAGCAGTGGTTTCGCCCGGATATTGCGGCTTGAAAGTCTGAAAGGTCGGAGGGTTCGCCTTAATCTGTTGCTGCCAGTCGATGGTTTGGATGCTGCTGACCGAAAAAACGGTACGCCTGCCGCCAGGGCCGAGCAGGAATTTTGCCGGTTCGGGAGTCGCCGTCTTGATCTTATCCCGAATGTGCTCCAGCACCGCCGTCGCACTCTGGGTTGTGAACACGCTCAGACCCGCAACCTGCTCCTCGGAAATCGCCAGCTTACTCAGAGCGGTGAGCGCATTGAGCAACTTCTCCCGATACTTCTTGAAAACCTGGTTGTCCGTCCGCCCCAAGTTCAGATTGTGGCGGAATCGCGTCATCTCCTCTGCGAGTCCTACCGGAGTACCCGAGCTGTCGCATATGTCAGTCGTTGTAACGAAAGCATAGCGAGTGTGCTGTCTGAGTTGCTCGTCGGACTCGACCGCAAGAACCCGCGTTGTCGGATCCCAGACCAGCTGGTTAACGCCGATCACGCGCGGGGTGCCGCTTTCCCCTTGGCTCGCCGTCGCGTCGACGTCTGCGTCCTCAAGCTCAACGAAAAACGCGCTCTTGCTGTTCACGCTGCTCGGATCGATGTCGCCATCGAACGGGATCGTGACACGTGGCTGCAGGTTGAAGCCATCTAGCACGTTGATGAGTGCGAGGTCCCGGCAGTCTGACACACGCACGCCGCAGTCAGGCAGAGGAATGTTGACGTGTAGACCGGTCTTCTGCGTGTCATCTGCTACGGTGAATATGTCGGTTGGGAAGACCCCGCCCTCCGGAGTGTCAAGGCCAAATCTGACGTGGACCGTGCGCTTGTTCTTGAGCAGCGACGAGTTCTGGGCAAACGAATTGCCGCGTCCCGCTCGATCTCATTCGACAACGGCTTGCCGGTGCTCATTCCGGTGTTGATTGTGACTTGGGCATCGGCGGTTATTTGCCTTACCGGAACACCACAAAACAAGTACAGCAAGAAACACGCCAAGGAACACACTAAGGTGAACCGAAGACATGCGAACATACGTTAATTCCCCTGCAAAAATTATTGCATGCGCCCAGAAACTTCGTGGGCCAGGCTATTTGAATGGCTTCCAACGTGCCGTCGTCAGACATCTTGGGATCGTCGTTGAAGTTACCCAGTTCGGTCAACATCTCCAACTCGTGCTGCGATCCATCACTCGGCGACGCCGACAGCATCAATCAGGCAATATCGTCGATTTCGGAGCGACAGACCTCACCGACTGAATCGGAGTCGCCGAGACACGGCTCCATGCCTTCTATGTGAGGTTCAACTGAGCAAACCTCGATAATGCGGCCGCGAGTGGACATTCCGCTGGATAGATGACAGCCATGAAACGTCCACTCACCAGAAGCCACTTTTCCGACTTGCTGCCCGGCTACTCCGTGTCTGTAGGATCGTTAAACAGCACGGTCAGCTTGATGCTGCCGTGGCCGAATTGTGGGAAGTAGTTTTTCGTCGGATCTCCCGGATCCAGGTTTGACGCAGTGTCATCCGGCGGGAACAGCACCAGCGAGTTGAGAAATGCCAGCAGGTTGTTCAGGTCGTTTGACTTCAGGGCCGCAAACGCATCCCGTGCCGCTTGCGCCTCTCCACCATGGCGCAGGATCACATCGTTCAGCGTGATGCTGCGGCCATCGTGGCCGTACGGCCCGGTGGTGCCGACTCCCCAGAGTGGCCGGGTTAGAAACATCGTCTGCATGGTTCCGTCCCAGTTGCGCTCGTAGAAGTTCGCGCCCAGGTCATGGCGTTTGAAGTCGGTGAAAATATCCCTCACCACAAAGGAATTTCCCAAGGGCAGCTTCAAGACCGGATTTCCGCTGCCATCGTCCTTGGTGTAGTAAAGGGTACTCGCGGTGGCGAACAGGCTGTTGAAGACTCCATTGACCGGATCGTAAACGGTTTCGACATCCGCTACGCGGCGGTCATGGTTGATGGTCATGTCGGGGATGTGGCATGACGAGCATCCCGTCTTGTTGAACACGGCGCGGCCCCGGTCGGTGCTGCTGTTCTGGATGTAGTGAGCAGGTTTGAAGTAGTTCAGGAGATAGAACTCCAGGTGATCCACGATGGCAGGATCGACCTCATTTCCGTTCTGATCGTCGGGCGCCGGAGGCGGGCTGATTTTGTCTTTGGAGCCATCGAGCACCATCCCTGACGGAGTCACCACCCGTCCCCCAGTACTGGCGGCAAGAAGATCCGGATCGGCCGAAGCCTCCATGCCCATCTCGTTATGCAACGCTCCCACCACGAACTCGCGAATGGAGATCGTCGAGCCTTCGGCAAAGAATGGCTTTACGCGCAGGTCGGTGTCCACCCCGGCAACTTTGGAAGTATCCAGCGAACCATCCGGGTTTGCCGTAATGCTTCCATAGTTGACGCCTTTGCTCACCAGCTTCATGGTGACCGGGTGTTTGGTCTGTTGCGCTTTGGCAATCGCCAGATCACGCGTGGCACGCAAATCGGTGGTGATCTCGTCCGCCAGCATCTCTTTCAGCCCCAGGCCGAAAAGATGACCAGCGTCGCGGCTGTCCGGCCGGGTCACGACGTTACCGCCTGCTCCCCCCGATCCCCGCGGGCGACCATGACACAGGGCGCAGCTGTCCGACAATCCAGCGCCAATGGCAATGTCGTTGTTGATGTCGCCCACGCCGTCCTTTTCGTTCGCGCCCTGGCCCTGCAGTCGAGTGAACTTGCGCTGAAAGAGCTGGCGTCCGCGGCGAATGGCGCGAAATGGGTCGCGGTTGATGATGAAAATCGACGAGCCGGGGGTCATCACGTCGCCCCGACCTGCCCCGATTTCATCCAGCAGGGACTTGTTGATGCCTGCTTTGGCGGTGTTCGGCGCCTGGGTGTTGTCGATCATTTGAGCTTGCGAAGCTAGCCCGACGAACAGTACGCCGGCACCTGCAAAGCTGAGAACTCTTTCCAAAAGTCGCATACCATTTCCTCCGCAAAATAACGCCACCAACCGACTGTATTTCCCAGTCACAACGCTATTCATTTAAGACCTTCCTTTCTGACGAGTTTTCTTGCCGGGTGAGTTCGTGGCTTGCGACTGTGCCAATGACAATGCACAGATGGCGGTGACCAATGGGAGTGGATTTAGGATTTTCATCGCCTGCTTCATTAATCTTTGTCTTCTCCCGTCAGGCTTTCTCAAAAAAGTCCGCCGCGCATCAGACTCTTTTTGCGAGTCCGTTAAATTCGCCAGCCTCCCGAGATTGCTGTAAGTGCGATTTCTTGACAATGGCGAACGTCTGGAGACTGTCTGATGTTTTTATGACTCCGTAACTCGCTGGAAACACTGAGACTTTTTGCCGATTTCGGGAGTGCCTGTAGAATGAAGCGCACAGCTTCGGGAGTAAGGATGGCATCGGAGCGGGTCCCATTGGCGCATTTAGTCAAGTTCGGGGATGATCTCGAACTGGACCCGGGCGCCTATGAACTGCGTCGTGCGGGTCGTCCCCTAAAGCTGGAGCGTATCCCGATGGAGTTGCTGCTGCTCTTGGTCGAGCAGCGTGGGCAGCTCGTGACCCGTGAGCACATTATCGAAAGAATCTGGGGAAAAGACGTCTTTCTGGATGTCGACAGCAGCATTAATTCAGCGATCCGCAAGATACGCCTCGTTCTCAAAGACGATCCCGAGGAACCACGTTTCTTACAAACCGTGACGGGGCGAGGGTATCGGTTCATAGCTCCAGTTGTAGAAGGCGTCCCGCCACCGGCGGCCATCGAAGTTGCGGCTCAGAGGCCGGCTGCTGCCGGGGAGAACTTGATTGGCAAAGAGATCTCGCACTACCGGATCCTGTCAAAGCTGGGCAGCGGCGGCATGGGAGTGGTGTACGAAGCAGAAGACATTCGCCTAGGCCGCCGCGTCGCGTTGAAACTCCTGCCAGAGGGCTTGGCGCGTGACCAAGTAGCTCTCCAACGGTTTGAGCGCGAGGCTCGCGCCGCCTCTTCCTTGAACCACCCGAACATCTGCACGGTTTATGAAGTGGAAGAACATGATCACCAGCAGGTGATCGTCATGGAGTTGCTCGAAGGAAGGAGCTTGAAGGAGCGAATCCGCGAAGGACCAATCTCCACCGATGAACTTTTGGATTTTGGGATTCAGACCGCTGATGCCCTGGAAGCCGCCCATGCGAAGGGGATCATCCACCGGGACATGAAGCCCGGAAACATTTTCGTCGTCGTCGGCGGGCGCGTGAAGATTTTGGATTTCGGATTGGCCAAGGTGTGCCCTCCTTCTGTTGTGGAAGACCAATCCGAAGAGGAATCGCTCACGCTGGAAGGCGTTATTCCAGGCACAACAGCCTACATGTCTCCGGAGCAGGTCCGAGGAGAGGAGATTGACGCGCGCAGCGACCTGTTTTCTCTGGGTGTGGTGCTTTACGAAATGGCCACCGGCAAGAGGCCTTTCGTTGGCAAGAATCGCGTGGTGCTGATGAACGAGATCCTGAACGCGCAGCCGTCTGCTCCCAGCGAAGTGAATCCGTCATTACCCTCGGGACTGGACAGAATCATTGCAATGGCATTGGAGAAGGACCGAGAACGACGCTATCAGCAGGCCACTGATATTTGCTCCGACCTGAAGCGACTGAAGGAGCAGAAAGAAAAAGGGCCAACCGCCGTTACCAGTGCTGTGCCTGTACTGTCGGATCATCGCCCTGTTTCAGGCGAGACGCCGCGCCACAAGAAGCTCTGGCTCGGCGGTCTTTTGGCGGTGGCACTATTGCTGCTCTTAGCCCTTGCAGCC
Organism: Terriglobia bacterium; assembly: GCA_020073165.1. Classification (GTDB taxonomy): domain Bacteria; phylum Acidobacteriota; class Terriglobia; order Terriglobales; family Acidobacteriaceae; genus JAIQET01. The sequence goes on from JAIQFP010000016.1 coordinate 14,200, forward strand.
GCGGAGTGGAGCCAGCGGCATTCTGTTAGAGCACCTTTTGCGCCGATTCGATCGATTGCGGTGCTGCCGCTAGAAAATCTTACCGGAGATCCAGGACAGCGATATTTCAGCGACGGCATGACCGACGCTTTGATCACCGATCTGGCACAGATCGGGTCCCTGCGCGTAATCTCGCGCACCTCGACGATGCACTACCGAGATTCGGGGAAAACGCTCCCCGAAATCGCAAGGGAATTGGGAGTGGATGCAGTTGTGGAGGGTTCAGTTGTGCGTTCCGGGGATCGGGTTCGGATTAATGCCCAACTGATCCAGGCACCCACGGACCACCACCTCTGGGCCAGGAGCTACGAGCGGGACATTAAGGATGTGCTGGCACTGCAGGGCGAACTGGCACGTACTATCGCTTCGGAAGTCCAGATCCAGTTGACGCCGAAGGAACAGGCGCGACTGGAAACTTCACGGCCCGTCAATCCGGACGCCTACGAAGCCTACCTAAAGGGTCGCTTCTTTTGGAACAAGCGGAATAAAGAAGCCATCAACAAGAGCATCGAATATTTCAATGACGCAATCCGATTGGATTCTGGTTACGCGGCTGCTTACGCTGGCCTGGCAGACGCCTACAACAGTACCGGGTGCGGCAGGGCTGCCGGTCTCGCGATAGCTGAGGCTGCACCGAAGGCAAAGGCCGCCGCGTTGAAGGCCGTGGAATTAGATGACAGCAGTGCTGAAGCACACGCTGCTCTTGGGCATGTGCGGGAGTGCTTTGAGGCGGACCGGTCAGGGGCAGAAAACGAATACAAGCGCGCGATTGCTCTCAACCCGAACTATGCCACAGCCCACCACTGGTACGCACACTTACTGTTGGGTTGGCGTGATCAGGAGGGCCTCGATCAAATCCAACAAGCGCTGAGACTCGACCCTGTATCCCCCAACATCAACGGCATGCTTGGAGACTACCTGATCGAAACGAGGCAGTTTGAGAAGGCGATAGAACAGTTCCGCAAGACGGTGGAACTCGATTCCGAGCAATACAATTCGCGCACGCGCCTGGGGTTTGCGTATGCAGTCGGGCACCGCTACGAAGAGGCCGAGAGGGAGTTTAAGAAGGCGGAAGAGATTTCGCCGGGTAGCGTGACCTCACTTGCTGCGCTTGCGTACATCTACGGGCTTGAGGGAAAGAAAACTCAGGCAGAAGGAATGCTCCCCGAAATAAAGGAGTTGTCGGCGAAGGCTGGCCACCCTTGGTTGGTTTGCTTGGTTTACGTCGGGCTGAACCAGAAGGACACGGCGATCCGGTGGCTAGAGAAGGCTTACGAACAGGACGATTTCTATTTCAACCTCAAAGACCCGCTGGTAGATTCCTTGCGCTCTGCCTCCGGATTCCAGGATCTTGAGCGGCGAGTGAATACGGCGCAGCAGAAACAGGTTCCGAAATAAGCTTTCACATCGATCGCACCACGATATAATTTCCCCTATTTCCAATCGCGCCCACTGACTCGCAGGCCTTCTTGGCAAGATCACGTCTTCGATGATTCGGACATCAGTGAACCTAAGAGGATTACCTTCGAGTCACGGGCTAACCGGCAGTAATCCGCCCTGGACGAGGGAACGAAGACTTGCCGCCTGAGAATTTGCTGATCAAGTGGCGAAGTCACGCTGGCTGCGGATTCAATCTGTCAACCATGTGTTTGCTCTGACACTTACAGTTGTTTGGCATCGGACCTGACGACCACCTTCCAGAGTTCGGACCGTCGTGAATCTGGTCCGAAGTTGGCCTCGTGTCAGTACGCTTCTCGACCGCACCGAAAAGTTGAGAAGAACCTGGGAACAGAATCGGGCCCCGATGGATCAGAATCGGTGTTGAGGGGTGAGAACTCGCGGAGGGTGGGTGGCATCCACCACATGTTGGAACCGGGGATCGGAGCGCAGCACAGCAAACTTCGGGTCTTCCCGCGCAAACAGAATCCAGCTGCAGCGCTCCTCGGTAGCCGTCTCGAGCCACTTGAGGGCTTCCGAAGGGGCGTTGAGCGCCATGTAGATGACGGCGATCCAGTACGGACTGAAGTAGTGCCTTTGCCGCAGTCTTAGAAGCGCGTTCAGGATTTCCGTTGCGCCCGCCTTGTCTCCCGATTTAGCGAGTCCGTAGGCCAGATGCGCCTTGGCCAAGGCACTATTACCGGAGTGCTCGATGGCAAGACGGAATTCGGCCACAGCTTCTTCCACTCTTCCCAGCCGCTCCAGGATCATTCCAGTGGTGGTGTGACTAATCCACAGGGAAGGGTCCAGTTCCATGGAATGCTTGAGTGGTGCGAGAGCTCCTTCATAGTCGCCGGCATAGTACAAGACCCATCCCAACATGATGCTGGTGTATCCGGAAAAGCGATCCAGATCACAGGCACGCCGCATCATGGCGACAGCATCCTCGTGCCTTCCCAGGGCCGCCAGGAGTTGAGCGTAACCCCCAAGCGCCAACGGATAGCCAGGATCGATGGCCAGCGCGCGGACCAGATCGGCCTCAGCGGCATTCCAGTCGTGTTCGTAAAGCAGATGATAGTAAGCAAGCGCTGTCCTTGCCTCAGCCAGATCTTCGATTTCCAGCGCCTTTTCGGCAGAAGACTTGACCCTGGGGAATGCTTTGCGGGAGGGAAAGATTCCCAGCCGGGCCAATACGCAATGGGAATTGGCCAAAGCAGCCCACGCCAGCGCGAAATGAGGACACTCCCGCACAGCTTCGTCGAATAGCGGAATACATCGGTTTACAGCCGCTTCCGTGAGCTTGGAAAGAAAATAACAGCCGTGAAGATAGTTCGCGTGTGCTCCTGGTGGCACAGACTGGAGGTGCGAAGGCCGCAACAGGACCGGAGTCGCCTGAATGACCGCGCACCCGATGTCGCGGCTGAGCTCCTCCTGGACGGCAAACAGGTCCTCCGCCGGCCTGGTATAACTCTCGGCCCAAATGCAGGCCTGAGCTTGACAGTTCAGCAGCCTCACGCTCACTCGCACCTGTCCCGCAGACGCGCAAACGGCGCCCACCAGCACATAGTCCACCGATGCCTGGCGGCAAAGCGAAAGTGTGCCTTTCCCCTTATGTGCACGCTCGGTCGTGAATTCGGGAGTAACCACGACGAACGGAGGATTCATGCGACGGAGCTGCGTGATCAACGCGTCCGTCATGCTGGGGGCAAAGGAATCAGGCTCGCATCCCATCATCGCCTTCAACGGGAAAATGGCGACTCGCGGACGCTCTGTGCTGGGTGGAGGGGTTTCCGCCACGGGGGAAACATGTACCGCGCCAGTAAAACGGTATCCGTGGCTTCCCACGGTTTCGATAAAGCGGGCATGGGATGCATCATCACCCAACGCCGCGCGTAGCCTTCGCACCGCGACGTTGAGGCACTGGTCGCCTTCGACAAACGTATCCGGCCACACCTTTCGAATTATCTCGGGCCGCGAGACCAGTTGTTTCGGCCGTTCCAACAGGAAGGCGAGTATCTGAAATGGCTTGTCTTGCAGCGGAACCTTCCTACCGTGCTGGAACAGCTCGCCGGTAGTGAGGTCAGCTACAAACTCTCCAAAACGGAGACGATTTGACTTTCTGACTTCTGTCATCGGCGTCCCCGCCCTCAACTCAACTTTACACCGTCAGTGGATCGGGGAAGGCGCGAATCCGCGACGCTCATGTGTTTTCCGCTTTTGGGACCAACGGGCTGAAGAGGGGCGACATTGCCCGGTAATCCAAATGTAAGCATCAGATAACGCACTGGTTCGCGGGGGCTAAGCATACTTGTATCAGCAGTGCCCAACCTCCAGGCACTGCGCGTGAAGGCGAGGGGAGGAGAGCCAGGAGAAATCAGGAACCCGGAAAGTTGCGGCGGGCGGATGGACACGGTGCCTCGCGCAACGACGCGTTCATTGGGAAGGGTAGGAGGTTCCATATGTTTCGTGAAGCGCATGCGATCTGGAAGGGTGGGCCTTATGCAGGGGAAGGCGCCGTGTCGACTCCCAGCGGCGTTTTAAGCAACGCCACTTACACATTTGGATCGTTAACCGGAGTCGGACCTTTCACCACACCCTGTGAACTGCTGGCTGCCGCGATTGCCTCCTGCATGTCAACCATGGTTGCACTGGAAATGGCGAAGTTGGGGATCAAACCTGCGGTGGTGGATACCCTGGCGGTACTCACTTTGGACAATCCTGCCGACAGCTGGCGGATTACGAGCGCACATCTGAAGATTACTGCACGAACCACCGATCCGGAATCGAGTCGCTTCGAGCAGGCCGTGGAATCCGCTCGCCGGGAGTGCCCCATTTGGCGCGCCCTGAAATTGGACCTGACTTGCGAGGCAAAGTTGGTTTCTTTGACCGCGCCCGCTTTGGTGTGAAGCGGCAACAAGGGACGACGTTGTCCCGGCAGCAAGGAGTCGAGTTGCTGTGGGGGCGTTCGGAACACACACCATGTGGACCGAGGTGGGTATGGAGCTGAAACGGACGGTCAAGTTTGAAGCTGATCGGGATCCTGAATTTGCGCGCTGGATCAGCCATACCGTGGGTGGTGAAAGGATCCGCCAATGCCTGCAATGCGGGCTATGCAGCGGGAGTTGCCCGCTCTCGCTGTATATGGACTACACGCCGCGCAGGCTTATGCATCTTTCGCGCGAAGGTTTCAAAGAGGAGGTTCTCAGCAGTTCCTCGATCTGGCTGTGCACGGCCTGCTACGCGTGCATGGTCGAGTGCCCCAAGAAGATCAATGTCACCCATCTGATGTATGCGCTGAAGCAACGTGCGATCGAGGAGGGATTCTATCCCAAGCGCTTTCCGATTCCGGTGATGGCGCAGCAGTTCTCCCGAATGGTACGGCGCTCCGGGCGCATCACCGAAAGCTGGCTGGTCGTGCGGGTGTTCCTGCGTAGCGCAATTCTGCGACTCTTGGGCATGAGCAAGCTCGGCTTGAGGTTGTTCCTGGCAGGGCGCATGAACGTCAGGAAAGAGAGAATCGAGCGCCGCCAGGAGATAGTTGCATTGTTGGATTCAGTCGCGGCCACCCGGAAGGAGCTGGCGCTATGAAGTACACCTACTATCCTGGTTGCTCGCTGAGGGGTACCGGCCGCGCTTACGAAGAGTCATTGCTGGCTGTGTTTCGAGCTCTGGACATCGAACTCGAGGAACTGGAGGACTGGAACTGCTGTGGCGCTACCACCTACCTGTCGGTGGACGAACTGACCTCGTATGCGCTGGCGGCACGGAATCTGGCGCTGGCCGAGCGCGAGCACCGGGACGTGATCGCCCCCTGTGCCGCCTGCTACCTGGTTCTGAATAAGACCCAGCGCTACATGCATGACTATCCCGACATCAAGCTGGTGGTGACTCGAGCTCTGGCCGCGATTGGGCTCACTTGCGAGGACCACGTACGGGTGCGGCATCCGCTGGACATCCTGCTCCACGAGGTGGGCCTCAAGACGATTGCAGAGAAGGTGAAAATCCCGCTCAAGGGGCTGAAGGTAGCGCCCTATTACGGATGCCAGATCGTACGGCCCTACGCCACTTTCGATGACCAACACAACCCAACCTCAATGGACCGGTTGCTGGAAGCCTGCGGAGCCAAGATTGTCTACTACCCCCTGAAAACCCGCTGCTGTGGCGGCAGCCAGAAAGGCACGCTGCCGGAAATCGGACTGGACCTGATTCACTATTTGCTCAGCGAGGCGCAGAAGAACGGTGCCGAGGTGATTGCCACTGTCTGCCCGCTCTGCCAGTTCAACCTGGAATGCTTTCAGAAAGAGGCCGGCAATCACCCTCCCATCTCAATGCCAGTCCTGTATTTCACCCAACTGATGGCGCTGGCCCTGGGTGCGTCTGCCAAAACGATCGGCTTGCAGCGCAGCCTGGTGTCAATCGCGCCTGTGCTGGCCAAGAAGGAGATCGCGTATGCCTGAGATCCGCAGCCCGGGGGATGGAGCGAACCGTGAGCCGCCACGCGTTGGTGTTTATGTCTGCCATTGTGGCACCAATATCGCAGGCACGGTGGATGTGAAAGCTGTCACCGAATACGCGGCCAAGCTCCCGGGCGTGGTGGTCTCGCGCGACTACAAGTACATGTGCTCGGACCCGGGCCAGGCACTGATTCAGCAGGACATCAGCGAACACAACGTGAATCGCGTGGTGGTGGCCTCCTGTTCGCCTTTGCTTCACGAACCTACATTCCGCCGGGTCCTCAGTCGCGCGGGTATCAACTCCTTCTTCCTGCAGATGGTGAACATCCGGGAGCACGTTTCATGGGTTCACCTCGACAAGCAGGCAGCAACGGAGAAGACGAAGGACCTGGTTCGGGCGGCGGTGCGGCGTGTTTCCCTGCACAAACCATTGCAGAAGCGGCGAGTTCCCATTAATCCCAACGTTCTGGTTGTGGGTGGTGGCATCGCCGGGATCCACGCCGCGCTGACGCTTGCGGATGCGGGCAAGCAGGTCTACCTGGTGGAGCGTGAGCCAACTATCGGCGGTCACATGGCCAAGTTCGACAAGACCTTCCCCACGCTGGACTGTGCCGCCTGCATCCTCACGCCCAAGATGACTAGTGTGGGCTCCCATCCCCATATCACGCTCTGGACTTACTCGGAGATCGTCAAGGTCGAAGGTTACGTGGGGAATTACAAGGTCCAGGTAAAACGCAAGCCCCGCTACATCCACGAAGACCTCTGCATCGGATGCCAGGAGTGCATCACCGCCTGCGTATACAAGGAAGGGAAGACCCCTGACCAGTTCAATCTCGGCTTGAGCAAGAGAAAGCCGGTCTATCTGCCGTTTCCGCAGGCGGTGCCGCAGAAGGTGGTGATTGACCCGGAAACCTGCATCCAGTTCAAGTCAGGCAAGTGCAAGAAGACCTGCGTGGAGGCTTGTGGCGAGCGCCAGGCGATTGATTTTACGCAAACCGAGAAGTTCGAAGAGATTGAGGTAGGCACCATCATTCTGGCGACCGGCTTCAAGACCTTCGATGCCAGCCGCCATCCCTATTACGGCTACGGCCGCTACCCGAATGTCTATACATCTCTGGAAGTGGAGCGCCTGATCAACGCCGCCGGGCCGACCGGCGGGGAAGTCGTGCTGCGGGATGGTACACGACCGAAGTCGGTGGGCATCATCCATTGTGTAGGTTCGCGCGACGCTAACACCAACCGCTGGTGCTCCAAAGTCTGCTGCATGTACTCGCTCAAGCTCGCGCACCTTATTAAGGAGCGAACGGGCGCGGAAGTCTACAACTTCTACATCGACATGCGGACGCCCGGTAAGGGCTACGAGGAATTCTATGACCGCCTGCTGGACGAGGGTGTGCACTTCGTGCGCGGCCGTGTGGCCGAAGTCAGCGACTGGGCCGTGCACCCCTCCGAAGAAGGCAAACTGGTGATCCGCGCCGAGGACACCCTGGCTGCGTTTGTCCGGCGTATTCCCGTGGACATGGTGGTCCTCTCGGTTGGGTTGGAGCCCCAGGCTGATGTCCAGGAAGTCCGTCGCCTGTTCAACATTAGTTGTTCGACCGAGGGCTGGTTCCTGGAGCGACACCCCAAGCTGGCGCCGGTGAGCACGTTTACGGAGGGCGTCTATATTGCGGGCGCGTGCCAGGGCCCCAAAGACATCCCCGACTCCGTTGCCCAGGCAGGCGCAGCAGCGGCCGAAGCACTGGCCCTGATTGATGCGCAGTTCGTGGAACTGGAGCCCTACACCGCGTTCATATCCGAAGAGGAATGCTCGGGCTGCAAGAGCTGCATTCCGCTTTGTCCTTACCAGGCCATCTCGTTCGTCGAGGACAAGAAGAAGGCTGCGATCAACGAGGTGCTGTGCAAGGGTTGTGGCACCTGCGTCGCGGCCTGCCCATCGGGGTCGATCCAGCAAAACTTCTTTGAAGATGACGAGATCTTCGAGGAGATCGAGGGGGTGCTGGCCTATGCGTAACCGCGAACTCACGCGCCCGGAGAAATCTCAGGCGACCTTCGAGCCGAGGATCGTTGCGTTCTTCTGCAACTGGTGTACTTACCTGGCTGCGGACCTGGCCGGGACTTCGCGCATGAAATACTCGCCGAATGTGCGCGTGATCCGGGTGATGTGTTCCGGGCGAGTCGACCCGCAATTTGTGCTGGATGCGTTTGCCCACGGGGCCGATGGAGTGTTTATCGGCGGATGCCACCCCGGCGACTGCCATTATCAGGAAGGCAACTACAAAACCCTGCGGCGCTTTCACTTGCTCAAGCGAGTGCTCCAGCAGATGGGCATCGAAGACGAGCGCTGCCGCTTGGAATGGATCTCGGCTGCAGAAGCCGACCGGGTGCGCAGCACCATCAACGACATGGTGGAGAAGGTGCGAGCCCTCGGGCCGCTGGATCTGATTCCGACCGAAGACAAGGTCTCCGCCGAGGAGGTGGCGGTCTGATGCCGGAGAAACCCAAAGTGGCGTTCTACTGGTGCGCATCCTGCGGCGGCTGCGAAGAAGCGGTAGTTGATCTGGCGGAAGCCATCCTCGATGTGGTTGCCGCGGTGGATATCGTCTTCTGGCCGGTAGCCCTGGACTTCAAGCGTAAGGACGTAGAGGCAATGCCGGAGGGCTCCATCCTGGTGAGTTTTGTGAACGGCGCTATCCGGACTTCGGAACAAGCAGACATGGCGCACCTGTTGAGAAGCAAATCGAAGCTGCTCGTGGCCCTGGGGTCCTGCTCACACCTGGGTGGAATTCCGGGCCTGGCCAATTTGTTCGATCGCGAGAGCATCCTCAACGCTGTCTATCTGGAGTCGCCCAGCACCGTGAATCCTGAAGGGAGTCTCCCGGCGACACATCACAAAGATGACGGACACACTGTGGAGTTGCCCCGCTTCTACAACACTGTGCAAGCACTCGACCAGGTCGTGGAGGTGGACTATTACGTGCCCGGTTGCCCACCCACGCCGAGGATTTTCCGCACTGCACTGCAAACCCTACTGGGTGATGAGTTACCAGCTAAAGGCACGGTGCTCGCCCCGGACCATGCGCTTTGTGACGAATGTCCACGCAAGGACACCAAGCCAGAGAGATTGTCCTTTGTCGAGTTCAAGCGTCCGCAACAAGTCCTGATCGACGAGCAAGAATGCCTGCTGGCACAGGGTTTGCTTTGCATGGGTCCCGCGACGCGCGCCGGATGCGAGGCGCTTTGTGTCCGGGGCAACATGCCTTGTTCCGGTTGCTGCGGTCCTACCAGCCGGGTGAAAGACCAGGGCGCGAAAATTCTGTCCTCTCTCGCCTCGCTGGTGGAGGGCAAGGAGGAGGCGGAGATTGACCGCATTCTGTCCACCATCCCCGATCCCGCAGGGACGTTTTACCGGTACAGCCTGCCCGCTTCGCTGCTGCACCGAAAGAAACTGGACGGATGTCACTGCAAGAACCGGTAGCTTCCAAGTAAGGTGGATCTATGCCCGACCAAAGCCAAGAGACGTTGAGAAAGACCTGGCAGGAGGGCACTGCGAAGGCGAATACGAACTACGTCCGCCGGCGCATCACTATTGATCCCATCACCCGCCTGGAAGGTCACGGCAAAATCGACATCTTCCTGGATGCAGCAGGACAGGTTGAACGCGCCTACTTCCAAGTGCCCGAGTTGCGGGGATTTGAGAAGTTCGTGCAGGGCCGTCCGGCAGAAGAGATGCCCCAGATTACCTCGCGCATCTGCGGGGTGTGCCCGACCGCACACCACATGGCTGCCACAAAGGCCCTCGACGCTCTCTACCAGGTAGATCCGCCCCCAGCTGCGAAAAAGATCCGTGAGTTGATCTACAGCACATTCATGACGGAAGACCACGCTCTTCATTTCTACTTCCTGGGCGGACCCGATTTTGTGGTGGGGCCGGAAGCGCCTCCTGCTGAAAGAAATGTCCTGGGAGTCATCGGGAAAGTCGGCGTGGAGACCGGCAAGAAGGTTATCGCCATGCGACGCCGATTGCGCGAGTTGATCGCGTTAGTGGGTGGCAAAGCCGCGCATCCGGTTTTCGGCTTGCCCGGTGGCGTAGCCAAACACGTCACGTCTGACATGCGGAAACAATTCCAGGACGTGGCAGCGGAAGCCGTGGAGTTTGCCCAATTCACTCTCGGGTTGTTTGAAGATGTGGTGCTCAAGAACACTGACTACGTAAACCTGATCCTCTCGGACATCTACACCCATCGCACCTATTACATGGGCCTGGTGGACGACAGCAATCGGGTGAACTTTTATGACGGCCAGATCCGCGTGGTGACCCCCGAGGGCAAGGAATGGAAGAAATTCGGCCCCGAGCAATACCTGGAAAACGTGGCCGAGCATGTTGAGCCCTGGAGCTACGTCAAGTTCTGCTACCTGAAGCCGGTAGGGTGGAAAGGCTTCACCGAAGGCATAGAGAGCGGCATCTACAGCGTTGCTCCTCTGGCCCGGCTGAATGTCAGCGACGGTATGGCAACACCGCTGGCACAAACGGCGTACGAGAAGTTTTTCTCGACCCTGGGTAAGCCGGTGCATCACACCCTGGCCAACCACTGGGCACGGGTGGTCGAGCTGCTTTACGCAGCCGAGCGGATGACGGAACTCGCCGCGGACCCGCTTCTGACCGACGGCAACATACGAGTTCTGCCAACGGAGAAGCCGCGGGAGGGCATCGGTGTTGTGGAAGCACCGCGGGGAACGCTCATCCACCATTATCAGACTGATGAAAACGGGTTGATCCAGAAGGCCAACCTCATTGTGGCCACGCAGAACAATGCTGCGCGCATCGCCATGAGCGTGGAGAAAGCAGCCAAGGGACTGATCTCCGGAGCGGATGTTCCAGAGGGTGTGCTCAACAAAGTGGAGATGGCGTTCCGCGCCTACGATCCCTGCCATGGGTGTGCCACGCACTCTTTGCCCGGGAGCATGCCGTTGTTGCTTCGAGTCCGCAGCCACACAGGGGAGACGGTCGCGGTCCTGCGACGCGACTTCAACGGGAGCGTGCATCGTGAATAGCGCTACCAGGGAAACTTCGGAGTTGTCCACGTCAGCAGTCAAACAGAAGGTCACCATGCGCGTCTTGTGCCTCGGCAATGACCTGCTGGGCGATGACTCCCTGGGTAGCATGGTGGCGGAGCACATTCGGTCATTCGCTTCGCCCGAGGCGGAAGTTGTCTCCACTCCCGAGAGCGGCTTCCATTTACTGGATTATGTCTTGAACACCAAGCGCCTCGTGGTAATCGATACGGTGCGGTCGGGTACCGCTCCACCAGGAGCGATTTACGTCTTCCGCGACGGCGACCTGAAATCTCTGCCGGGAGGATCGCCGCACTACGTTGGACTGTACGAGGTGCTTGCGTTGGCGCGGCGATTGGGCCTCCCCGTCGCAGAAGAAGTGGTCATCCTGGCGGTTGAAGCGGCTGACTGCACCACCGTTGGCGGAGAAATGCATCCCGCGGTCCGCGCGGCGATCCCAGTGCTCATAAGAATCGTTCGGGACAGCATGCCCGGGAAGGCGGGTAAATTGGCGGCGCAAACCATGACCATGGCTGGATGAGCAAATCTTAACCGCGCGTGGATCACTGCACGAGGACGGCAAGTTTCGTCCAGGCAGAATCCCGGAGGAGGGCGCCATGAAACGGCTAATAGGTTGGCCGCGGTGGAGTTTCTGGACCTGGTGCTGCATGCTTCTGGTGGCAGGTGGCGTTTGCGCCTACTACCTGCGCACCGTTCACGCTGCGGGTCCGACCGCCGCCCATCTGCGCGACATTTTTCCCTGGGGTGTAGGGGTTGGCCTGAGTGTACTGTGCGGGATCGCCCTCTGTGCCGGTGGTTTCACGGTAGCGGCCACGATTCGCATTTTGGACCTTGAGAATTACAAGGCCATCGTGCGCCCCTGCCTGCTGATTGGGTTCCTGGGCTACCTTGTCGCATTTCTGGGATTCGTCACGGATGCAGGTCAGCCCTATCGCATAGGGCTGCTGATCACGTGGAACTCACGCTTGGCGCTGGCAGGTGCGGTGTGGTCGTTAGTTCTCTATGCAGCGGTATTGGCTCTGGAGTTCGCCCCCGAACTGTGCAAGCGCTTTGGTTGGCGTGAGCCACCAAAACCGCTGCGCTTGCTCAGTATGCCCTTGCTGCTCCTTGCCGTGGTCCTCTCCGTGCTGCACCAAACTTCCATGGCGGACCTGCTGTTGGGCGCGCCCAACAAGGTCTCAGCGCTATGGTCCACGCCTCAACTACCTTTCCTCTTCTTTGTTTCTGCGGCCTGCGCTGCTCTGGCGGCAGTGATCTTCGCCTCCTGGCACACTAGCATTGCCTTCGCCAGGGGACTCCCCGCCAATCTCGTAGCCGGGATGGGCAAAGCCCTCGCGGCACTCCTGTTCTTCTACCTGGGCCTGCGCTTCGCTGACTCGATCTCCAGAGGAATTCCTCTGCTGGTGCAGAACAACGATCTGCAGAGCCTCCTGTTCGGTTTAGAAATTGGCCTATTCTTCATGCCCATGTGGCTGCTGATTACGGAACGCGATCCAGTTGACCCTCGCGTCGTCTATTACAGCGCGGTGATGGTCCTGGCGGCGCTCATCACGAATCGTTTGAACACTTGCATCACTTCGGTGGAAGCCACCACGGGCATGAGATATCTACCCAGCTGGAATGAGTTCTTGATCGCTTACGGCGTGATTGCTCTGGGCGTTGTGGCGTTCAGCTTGACGGTCAAGCGTTTGCCGGTATTCTCCGAGACTTGTTAGGAAACGGGTGGGCCAGACATGCGCTCACTATCGGGATTATCGACGACTTGTGCGCTCATGGTAATTTTCCTGTCCGTCGTCCCAGTCGCTCCTCAGTCCGGAGCCAATTCCGCGGTCGAGACGATCGTCAGGAGGTCAGTCGAGGAGGTTGCCCTTTCTTTCACGGTTACCAACAGCCGAGGAGTACTAGTCGACGATATCGAGGCACAAGACATCGCAGTCCTGGACCAGGGTCAACCTATCCGGGAGTTCACCAGCTTCAGCCGAGACTCCGACTTGCCCTTGCGCCTGGGCTTGCTGGTCGATCTTAGCGACTCCACAGCAACGGCGTTCAGTGCTGAACAGCACATAGCCATCGCACTCCTGCAACGCCTTCTCCGCCCGCAATACGACGAGGCCTTTGTCCTTGGTTTTACGCAAACGTCGAATGCCAAAGTTGAGTCAGAACAGCAAGCCACACGGCTGATCGATGTGCTGAGCAAGTTCCACTCCGGCGGGCAGACGGCGCTCTACGATGCCGTCTTTCAAGGTGCGACCCAGGAGCTCATGCGCCGGCAGGAGCCGCAACCAGTCCGCCGGGTGATCGTGCTGCTGAGCGACGGAGAGGACAACGACAGCTGGCGGACCGCTGGGCAAGCGATCGAAGAAGCCCAAAGCGATAACATCGCCATCTACGCGATGAGCGTGCGGCGCACGGGGTACAGGTCTTTGGGCACCTCTGCGGTCCAGCGACTAGCGACAGAAACAGGCGGCCGGGTATTCCTCATGGACCAGGGTGACGGCAATGCCCAGGTGTTCGCCGAAGTCGAGCAAGAACTTCGCAGCAGATACACCATCACTTATCACCGTGCACAAGCTCCCGCCGTCGGCGGTTTCCACGAGTTGCGCATTCTGATCAATTCCGAAGAAAAGCTTCGAGCCCATTACCGGGCTGGATACTACGCACCGTCGAATCAGCTGTCGTGTGATCCTGCCCCGAGACTGCAAGTTCCACGCCATTGAAAACGATGCGAGATCACGTCATGTTCGGAATGCGTACACCAGGACGTGACCCCTATCACTGACACTCCACAGCTCCGGGCACAGGATTATCTAAGAGCCACGGCGCGGTGACCCCGGGTTAGGCCTGCGAACCCGATTTCCCGCTGAGGGTTAGGTCTGCGTAAAGCAGGCAAGAAAAAGGTGTTTATCAAGGTTGGATGTTCGGCACATCGGCCTCGCACCCGTACCAGTTGCGAGGCAAGCTGGCGCCCATGGTCAGCCTCAAATCGTGGACAGTCACATTGACTGAAGGCAAAACCACGGTCGCCAAGATCGGACATACCGATGGGCAACCCGGCTTCCTACGAGGAACTTTCGGCAAACTTCGACTGGTCAGTGGCTGAACGTGAGTTGGGCTATCGCCAAGGCGGCCCGATCAACATTGGTTGGATGTGCAGCGACCGCCTTTGCCACCTGGGCTTGGCCAACAAACTGGCGTTGCATTGGGAAGACTACCAGGGCAACCAGAAGCGATTCACCTTTGATGACCTGCGCGTTCTGTCCAACACCATAGCCCACTTCCTTGGCGAGCTCGGCATCCAGCCCGGCGAACGCGTGTGTCTGTTCATGGATCGGGTACCCGAGTTGTACATCGGGTTCCTGGGCGTCCTGAAGACGGGCGCGGTAGCCCAGCCGCTGTTTTCCGCCTTTGGGGACGAGTCGTTGTTCGTGCGCCTACAGAACGCCAACACCTCGGCGATCATCACCCAGAAGAAACATCTCCCCAAAGTTCGCAAGATTCGCGAACAACTGCCGAACCTGCGCCACATCATTGTGGTGGATGTAGGTGAATCTGCGCTGCAGCCGCGCGAAGTGTCTTTCCACATGGACCAGGCACCCCGCATCGAAGATTTTGCCGTCTATCCCACCACTGCCGAGTCGCCGTCGGTTCTGCATTACACTTCCGGCACCACCGGCCAGCCCAAGGGGGCGCAGCACGTTCACTATTCGATCGTAGCGCAGTACCTCACCGCCAAGTGGGTGCTGGACCTTCGGCCCGATGACATCTACTGGTGCAACGCCGATCCCGGCTGGGTCACGGGCACTTCGTACGGCATCATTGGCCCCTGGTCGAACGGCATTACCCAGGTGGTGTTCGATTCCGGCTTCAACGCGGAGCACTGGTACCAGTTCATGGAAAAGCACCGCGTGACCGTCTGGTATTCGGCGCCCACGGCCATCCGACTGCTCATGAAGGAGGGAACCGAGATCGTACAGCGGCACGACTTGTCCAGCCTGCGGTACCTGGCCAGCGTTGGCGAGCCACTCAACGCCGAGGCGGTCCTGTGGTCGCAGAAGGTGTTTGGCAAGCCGTTCCACGACACGTTCTGGCAGACGGAAACCGGCTGCATCGTGATCACAAATTTCCCCGGGATGCCGGTCAAGCCGGGCTCCATGGGAAAAGCGTTCCCCGGAATTACCGCGACGGCGCTGAACCCGAAAACCTATGAGCCGGTGAATCAACCAGGGATCGCGGGGCTGATCGCGCTGCGTCCGGGGTGGCCGTCGCAGATACGCGGCTACTGGAACAACGAGGCGGGTTACAAAGCGAAGTTCAAGAATGGCTGGTACCTGTGCGGCGATCGCGCCTCGATCGATGCCGATGGCTACTTCTGGTTCATGGGACGGGACGACGACGTCATCAACACCGGCGGGCACCTGGTCGGCCCGTTTGAGATCGAATCGGCTCTCCTGGGATGCCCGTCCGTGGCCGAGTCTGCCGCTGTTGCCAAGCCCGATCCGGTCAATATGGAAGTGGTCAAGGCGTACGTGACCCTGAAGAAGGGTTTCACGCCGTCGGATGATCTCGAGCTCGAGATCATGAACCGCATCCGCAAGCGGTTATCGCCGCTGGCGATGCCACAGGAGATTGAGTTCGTGGACTCGCTGCCCAAGACCCGCAGCGGCAAGATCGTGCGCCGCATCCTGCGCTGTAAGGAGTTCCACGAGCCGGTGGGAGACCTTTCCACCATCATGGATGACTGAAGATCGACTAGAAAGGGAGAGCGACCATGGACGACATCACCAAAGTAGTTCTTGCCTACGTGACCCGGGAATACCTGGAGGACGGGGACGAACGGACGATCACCGAGACCACGCCGCTGATCTCGGGCGGGATCGTGGATTCCTTCTCCATGGTGTCTCTCCTGCGGTTCCTGGAGAAGAAGTATTCGATCCACATTCCTGACGAAGCCGCCACGCCGGACGCCTTCGATACCGTGGAGCGCATCACAGCGCTGGTGCGGCGGTTCCAGAAAGTGGAGACCAGCGTTTAGAACGTGCTCGGCGCCGCCCGCCTTTCGTGGGGCGGGCGCTGCACTAATTCGAATTTCATCACGCGAGGAACATCATGGCCTTTTCCAATGCAGTTCGCAACGGCTATCAAACCGAGATCGAGGGAATCAAAGCCGCCGGCCTGTTCAAGGGCGAGCGGTATATCCATTCCCCCCAGGGGTCGGAGATTCAGGTGGAGTTTCCGGTCGGCTCCGAAATCAGGAAGTGCATCAACATTTGCGCCAACAACTACCTGGGGCTCTCCAGCCATCCTGAGGTCATCGCCGCGGCGCACGCCGGGTTGGACAACCGTGGCTACGGCATGTCATCGGTGCGCTTCATCTGTGGGACGCAGGATATTCACCGCGAGCTTGAGAACCGGCTGACCGAATTTCTCGGGACCGAGGATACCCTCCTGTTTCCTTCCTGTATGGACGCCAACGCCGGCTTTTTCGAAGCCTGCCTGACCGAGCGGGATGTGATGATCGCCGACCGGCTGGTGCATGCCTCCATCGTGGACGGGATGCGCCTGTGCAAAGCGATGCAGGATACGTTCAAGCACTCCGACATGGGCCACCTGGAGGAGAAGCTGCAAGAGCACCAGGACAAGCGCTATCGGATGATCATCACCGACGGCGTGTTTTCGATGGACGGCGACATGGCCAAGCTCGACCAGATTGTGAGCCTGGCCGAAAAGTACAACGCCATGGTGTTTTTGGACGACTCGCACGCCACCGGCTTCATCGGCCGCACTGGGCGCGGCACCCAAGAACATTGCGGTGTCTTGGGACGGATTGACGTGATCACCACTACGCTGGGGAAAGCGCTGGGCGGCGCTTCCGGCGGGTGCGTGAGCGGGCGTCGTGAGCTGGTGGAGATGTGCCGCCAGCGGGCGCGTCCGTTCCTTTTCTCCAACTCGGTGGCCCCGGTGATTGTGGCAGGTGCGCTCAAGGTCATGGACCTGATCACCGCCAGCACCGGCCGCCGCGACAAGCTGGAGTGGAACGCCAGGTACTGGCGTGGCCTGCTGAAGGATGCCGGCTTCGACATCAAGGAAGGCGACACCCCGATCGTGCCGGTCATGCTGTACGACGCCAAGCTAGCGCAAGACTTCGCCCGCGACCTGTTTGACGAGGGCGTTTATGCGGTCGGCTTCTTTTTCCCGGTGGTGCCCAAGGGCCAAGCCCGCATTCGCACGCAACTGTCGGCGGCCCACGAGAAGCATCATCTGGACACCGCGATTGCGGCCTTCAAGAAGGTTGGCCAGAAGCACGGCATCCTGGGATTGGGGAAGAAGGAACTCATCGCAAAGTACGAGATGGAATTGGTGAGGTAGCAAGAGCAGCCACGTGAGGCGAGGGAATCCGCGTGGCCTCGACGACGAGCCGGACGGTCGGAAACGGAGGTCAACATGCTCTGCGCAGAACTCGAGCAAATGGAGGCGCAAATCGACGACATTCTTACGGCGCTGGAAAGGCCGGGATTGACAGAGCAAGAAAGGGAAGCGCTGGATAGAACTTATGCCGAGTTGAGCCATGCCATAAGAGAACATCAGACGTTTGGGCACCACGGCGGCCCCTGTTTCGAAGAATAAAGAATTCCTATCGGCATTCGCGGGAGGTGCGTATGCGCGCAGATCGCGTGGAAGTCTCCTGGGACGGGGACAAGAAGAAGTGGGTAGTCCGAATTCAAGTCGGCGGGGAAGTGATTCGCCGAAGTTGTGACGTGTCGAAAGATGCGATGGAGCCAACC
The DNA here is from genome assembly GCA_020073165.1 of Terriglobia bacterium. Lineage (GTDB taxonomy): Bacteria > Acidobacteriota > Terriglobia > Terriglobales > Acidobacteriaceae > JAIQET01. The sequence continues at coordinate 31,988 of JAIQFP010000016.1, forward strand.
ATCCGCTCTGCGGCACAGGAAGCGATAAAGGACGAAGGTTACGAAGCAGACGTCATGCAGATGACGATTCATCGTTGACACGTGACGAACAGCGAGCCCTTCGCGATCGAGTCGATCGCAGACTGAAAGAAAGGAGGGCGAGGAGTATGAACACTCGGGTCGTGCATCATGCTGTTTCAAGAGTGAGCTTGGCGGTCTTGCCAATTCTGGGCGTATTGGTGCTGACCGCGGGGTTTCTGGCGGCCCAAGCCACCATCTCAGCGGGACCCCTTTCGCTATACCAGGTCAAGGTCATCTATGTTGTTCCGTCAGCGGATGATTTTGTGGGCCTGCTAAGGTCCCATCTCGAAAGATGGGATGCGGTACGGATAACGTCGCAGCAAGAAGAAGCCGACGCGATTCTGATCTGTCGAACCGAGAGCAGAATCGTGCCCGGCAAGGTTGTAGTGCGATGGACTTCGGTGGAAACAACCCTCGTAGACCGTCGCTCGCAGAGATCCATCTGGAAGACCACGAAGTCCACGGCCCTGGATGCAAGAACACTGGCGGAGGAGATTGTAGAACAGCTTAAGAAGGACTGGAGGAAATCAGCCAGCGAGTTTTGAAGGCTAGGCGGCCGCACGAACAGCAACTGAGTGAAGGCGTGTCTGCCTTCTGGGGAAGGGGGTTCTTATGCGGGCTGCAACTGCCCCGAAGCACGATTTCATGAAGCCGGTCGTGCAACCGTCCAGTCACAAAAGTGTCGAAATGCGGCGAAGACACACCGGGCTGGACTGGGCCATCGTGGGACTGTGTCTCATCTTCATTCTTATTTCGGCGGGGGCTGCATATCTTGAGCCTGACGTTCGGGCGCTCCACCTTTATGAATGGTTGATCTACCTGGCGGTCATGGTGCTGACACTGAGACATAGCAAGTGGGGATATGGGATCGGGATCTCCGCTGCCGCCTTTTGGCTTGGCCTGAGCCTCGTTGGAACCACCTTTCTTCGCGACGGGATCCAGAATTGGTCTGGATTCCTGAAGACAGGGCGCATCATGAGTGTGATGGCATTCGTTGCAGTACCGGCAGCAATCTCTCAGTTGCTGCTGATCGTCTGCTGCCTCTGGGACTATGGGCGAATCAAGAACAAGCAGTGGAGCGATCTCGAAATTCTGGCGGGGAGTGCCGTGATTTCGGTGGTTTATCTGGCTGGAGTGGTCGCACTGTTCTGGCCGCGATTTCAGTTTCGATGAAGCTCAATCAACGTTCTCTGGATTCGATGTGGAGGAGGCCCGAAGATGGCAGTTCTGGAAGAGGTGACACCGCACCACAAAATCGATGTGAAACTGGTGCTGGATGGCCATTCGCTGAGTATTGAGGACGTCCGGGACCTTGCCCGACATCACAGGCCTATCGAACTCCACCCCGATGCCGTCGCTCGCATCAACAAGTGCCGTGGCCTGCTGGAGCGCAAGATCAAGGCGCGAGAAATTATGTACGGCGTCAATACCGGCATAGGTGAACTTTCTGAAGTCGTGCTCACCCCGGAGCAGGCCGAGAAGTTTCAGAGATACCTGCTTTACTCCCACGCCGCGGGCTGCGGAGAAGCCTGCAGCGAAGAGGATGTCCGGGCAGGGATGCTCTCCCGCCTTAACACCCATTGCTGGGGCCATTCCGGGATAAGGCTCGAAATCGTCCAGACGCAAATCGAGATGCTCAATCGCGGTATCACCCCGGTGGTGTGCCAGAAGGGTTCGGTGGGGGCGTGCGGCGATCTGTCGCCCATGGCCCAGATGGCAATTACCCTCATGGGTGAGGGCGAGGTGTTCTACAAGGGAAGAAGGCTGCCTGCCAAGCAAGGCATGGTGGAGGCTGGGATTCCCACCGTAGCTTTCCGCGAGAGGGACGGGCTGGCCACCATCAACGGATCGGATCTCATCACCGGGATGGGCTGCCTCGAACTGTGTGACGCTGAAAGGTGGATCAGGACCCAGGAAGTGGCATTGGCAATGACGCTCGAGGCGCTCAACGCCAACATGAAAGCGTACGATCACCGGATCCACCTGGTGCGGGGCTATCCGGGCGCACAGGAATGTGCTGAAAACGTGCGCCGGCTGACCGAGGGCTCGGAACTTCTCAACCGGCCGGGGAAGAAAGTGCAGGATGCCTACTCTCTGCGCTCCAGCCCGCAGGTCATCGGCGCCGCGCGAGATGCCTGCAAGTGGGTCCGGCAAATGCTGGAGACCGAACTGAACCACGCCGCCGACAATCCCATTTTCTTTCCGGACGAAGACCTGGTGCTGACCGGGGCGAATTTCCAGGGAACGCCGATGGCGTTTGCCCTGGAGTTACTCGGCATGTCGCTGACGACCGTCGCAGTCCTCAGCGAGCGCAGGCTCAACCGGCTGATGAACCCCCACCTGTCGGCGGGTCTGCCCGCGTTCTTGACCAAGGGTGCCGGAATGTTCTCCGGGCTGATGCTGTCGCAATACACCGCAGGAGCGTTGGTCTGCGAGAACCGGGTGCTCAGCAATCCTGCGGCCACTGGATCCATCCCGGCAGCGGCCGACCAGGAAGACTTCGTATCCATGGGCATGACCACTGCCATCAAGACCCGACAGATCATCGAGAATTGCTGGCATGTCGTCGCCATCGAACTGATGGCGGCTGCCCAGGCCTTCGACTTGCGGGCGCCAATCAGGCCCTCGCCTGCCACAGAGGCCGCCCATCAGTCCATCCGTAAGCATGTGAGCAAACTGGAGGAAGACCGGCCCCTGCACGACGACATCAACAAACTTGCCAGTCTTGCCAAGGCGGGAGAAATCCTGGAGGCCGCTGAGAAGATCGCCGGAAAACTCAAGTGAGCAACCCGCGTGCTCACTGCAATGATCTGAAGCAGGCATGACCGCCGGGTAGCTCGGCATCTTTCTGCCGATCAACCCTGCAGAGTTTGGCTGCCTCACAGCAGCTGGACGAACCCTGCGGAATCGTGATCGAGCCGGTGGAGCCCGGCGGCGTGGAATGCGTCGATGGCTTGGTGGAATTCGCGGACGGTGATACAGCGGTCGATCTCGGGATAGGCCGTTGCGGTGACGCGGCCGGCGGGGTGGTATTGCGCCATCAGGTTGACGTAGGTTTCGGGCCCCAGTTCGCGGGCAATCCACTGCATAATTTCCGGCGTTCCCGCGACCCCGCCGGGCATCACCAGGTGGCGCAAGAGAACGCCTCGCAACGCTACGCCATGTTCATCGGTGACGAGCGGGCCGACCTGCCGGTGCATCTCAAGGATAGCGCGCCGGGCGGCTTCGGGATAATCGGGGGCTTTGGCATAGCGCCGCGCCTTTTCAGGGTCCCAGAACTTGAAGTCGGGCATGTAGATGTCCACGACGCCATCCATCAGCAGCAGTGAATCCAGCGAGTCGTAGGCGCTGGTGTTGTACACGAGAGGCAGAGTCAGGCCGCGCTCCACGGCCAGCAGCAGCGCCTCCAGAATCTGCGGCACCACATGCTCCGGCGTCACCAGGTTGATGTTGTGGCAGCCCTGATGCTGCAAGCGCAACATCATCTCCGCCAGTTCTTCCGGTTTGGTGGTGCGGCCTTCTCCAAACCAACTGATCTGGTAGTTCTGGCAAAAGACGCAACGCAGGTTGCACCAACTGAAGAAGATGGTCCCGGAGCCACGGCTGCCTCGCAGGCAGGGCTCTTCACCGAGATGAGCAAAATAGCTGCTGACGCTGGCATACCGCCCGGTCTTGCAGACTTTCGTCTTGTCTTCAAGACGGTTGACCTGGCAGTTGCGTGGACACAGGGTACAGGCGGCCAGCTTGTTCAGGCCCAACTCCACCCGGCGTAGCAACTCTCCCGAACGCCACAGCTCGAGATAGGCGGGCTGGGAGCGCCTGTGCTCCATCAGCGCCCCAGTGCTGCGGAGGTCAGAGACCGGCAAGCCACACGCACCAGCATCCAGAGTATGTAGTAGAAAACCGTCAGTACAAGCACAACGACCGTGCGTCCGAAGACCGAGAGAGTCTCTCCGAGAACCCGCGACGGTAGATCGAGGACATAGGTAGCCAGCAATCCAGCTATCAATCCCAGGACCGCTCCCCAAAACGGCAAGCGTTGCGGCACCCACGCCGCGGGCGCAAGCAGCGCCCAGACACCCCATGCCAGGGGTGCCATACACCAGATGATCGTCAGTGGATAGATCCTTTCGAAGGTCAGGCCGGGTGTAAGGACCGCGACTAGCGCCCCCAAAGCGATGGCAATCGAAGCAATCGTGCTACCGGCCGCGAATCGCGCAAACATGCAGACCTCCTTGCCATGCACGACGAAGCCACGCTACCACTCCCGCGAAGCTCACTGGATTGAGCTGGCGGCGCTGGAGAAGACGTTGTTCGCGTTGGTACCGATCAATCGAATCGTGCCCACGATCAGGACCAGGATGACCGCCAGCATCACGGCGTACTCCGCGATATCCTGGCCCCCATCGTCCGACCACAATGTGCGAAGAAGGTAAGCCATAGTTTGTGCTCCTCAGGCTGCGTGCACGCGGCCATGTGAAATGGCATGGGCGGGGTGGAAGCCACAATTCTTGCCTTCGAGAATGCCCATGGTGCTGGCTATGGCTTTTCCCCATACCACTCTTAGTTCGTCACCTTCCCATCGGGTTTTCTGTCGCAGAAGCGCCGAGAACTTGTCTTGGAGAGCTTGAATCAAGGTCTCCCGTATTTCCTGCGGCCTCGCGCCAGGGCTTTCCAAGAGAGCCCATGTAGTCATGTTCGTCCTCCCGGAAACAGTCAGTTCCATTCGCGCACAGACGTCCCAAAAGAAGTCTGGTACGTCGAAGCGAGAAAAGTCAGTGACGGATGTGCTTTCCCGATCTGGGATTGCACAGGCTTGTGGCATTGACAACTAACGGAGACACTCCTAGCCTAAGAATTGTCGACGGCCGAAAGGGCCGGATAGCGTACGTAACTAGCCGATCCGAAGTAGGCTGAGCGGTCAGCCAAACGGGGCGACCCGAAAGGCACCCAAACCTGAAAAATCCGGATGCTCAGCGAGGGGCAGCCGGGGCTTGGGACTGCGAAAGCGGTGATCGCATCAAGGGCTGTGACGGTGCATGCATCCACGCCGCCCACTCTCCAACAAGGTGCGGACGGCTAGAGCGTAACCAGAGTCGCAGCCCTTCTCTTTTTCACTTCTCCTGCAGCGACGCCAGGAAGTTCGCGAGCGTCTTCATGCGCAACTCTGCTTCTCCCTTGTGCCCCTTGCCGATGGTGCGGAAGACCGGCCCCCAGATGGGCATCTCTCTGGATCCGTGGGCGGCTGCGGCAACGCTGCCGTCAATGGTCTTGTAGACACGGTCGTAGGGAAATTTTCCGCTGTTACGTTTGGTCAAAGTGGTCAGATCGGGCGGGACGACTTTGAGAACAGGGACAACCGGCCCGTCGCCTTTGCCCTTTTCGCCATGGCAGTCGGCACAGTAAGCCCTGTACATTTCCAGGCCCGAGGTGGGCGAAGTACGCGGGAGCGGAATCTCTCCGGGGACGCGTTTCTGGGCGGCGGCCAGGGACGCGAGTGAAAAGACGAGCGTGACAAGCAACATCCTGCGCTTAGCCATAGAGCCAATCCTTGGTACAGCGCCTGATCGATTTAATTGTAGCGCGGCAGGTCCCAATCGCAGTGAAGTGCTCATGCTCCCATATAGGGATCCGTCACCGGCTGTTCCTGAGTCCCCCGCTTGTCCTTTGGGGCGGAGTATTCTCGGGGGATTGAACCAGAGGAGGACAAGTCTCGTGAATATCGATCGCAAGACGCTCGAGAAGATGGTTGACCACGCCCTATCGGGAAAGGGCGCGCATGTGGAGGCAGAGGACGTCTTCGCGGGACTCGACTGGAAAATTACCGGCACGTGCCCCGAGGGCGTTCCACACTCGCTCTTTCAACTCCTGAACCACATGATCTATTGGCAGGACTGGGCCGTGAGGTGGCTCGACGGGGAAAAACCTCCGCTTCCCAAGCATGCCTCCGGCAGCTGGCCCGGCGATCCCGAACCGGCCAGTGCAGGAGAATGGAAACGAACCGTGCAGAATTTCCGAAACGGACTGGCTGCGCTGGGCCGCCGTTCGCGAAGCGTTGATCTCCTCGCGAGACCCGGCAAAAAGACCGGGCTGGAAATGCTGCAGACCATCGCCTCGCACAACAGTTATCACCTTGGGCAAGCCGTCTTCCTGAGGCAGTTGCTGGGTGCCTGGCCGCCTCCTTCTGGTGGTCTCACCTGGTAGCCTCGAAGGCACGAAGCGATCGCCTCTGGGGAAATCAGACTGACCCCATCACCGGCAAGGCGGGCGGCTTGGTCACGCTATCACCGAAAGCGTATTCTAGCTAGCCGTGTTGAACACGATTGGCAGCTACTTCGGCTTCGAGCGAGCGGGCACTACGCTGGGCCGCGAAACCGTGGCCGGCCTGACCACGTTTGTCACGATGTCCTACATCATCGTGGTGAACCCGGCGATCCTGCGAGCCGCCGGCATTCCCGTGGAGGCCTCAATGGTGGCCACCACGGTCACGGCCATTTTCGGTACGCTGTTGATGGCGCTCTACGCCAACCGGCCGTTCGCGATTGCACCCTACATGGGGGAAAATGCTTTCGTCGCCTACACGGTAGTGCAGGTGCTGGGCTTCCACTGGCAGACGGCGCTGGCAGCGGTATTCCTGGCGGGCGTGCTGTTCTTTTTGCTCACGGTCTTTCGGCTTCGCCAGTATCTGGTGGAGGCCATCCCTTCCGGCCTGCGCTACAGTTTTGCGGTCGGCATCGGCCTGTTCCTGACCTTTATCGGGCTGAACGAAACCGGGATCGTGATGCTGGGCAGCGCGGGCGCGCCCGTGCGGACCGGGCACCTGACCGCCGCACCGGTGCTGGTGGCGATCTTCGGCTTTCTCTTGATGGCCGTGCTGATGATTCGGCGCTTTCCCGCGGCCATTCTGATCGGCATTCTAGCGACTGCGTTTGTGGCCTTTTTCGCCGGTGTTTCTGCGCCGCCGAAGGCCTGGGTGAGCCTGCCGCCCAGTCTTGCGCCGATCTTCTTCAAGCTCGATTTTAACGGTGCGCTGAGCTGGAAGTTCTTTCCGGTCGTGCTCACCATCTTCATCATGGCCTTCGTGGACACCATGGGTACGCTGATCGGCGTCTCGGCGCGCGCGGGATTTCTGGACCAGAACGGCAACCTGCCCCAGATCGAGCGGCCAATGTTGACTGATGCGCTGGCCACCAGTTTCGCTGCGTTGGTGGGCACGACCACTGCCGGCGCCTACATTGAGTCGGCCACCGGGATTGAGGCGGGCGGGCGAACCGGATTCACGAGCGTCATCACCGCGTTGTGCTTTGTTGCTGCGTTATTCTTCTCGCCTTTTGTGGCGGCCATTCCGCCGCAGGCCTACGGGCCGGCGTTGATCGTTGTAGGCCTGCTCATGCTGGCGCCCATCACCAGGATTCAGTTCGACGATTTCACCGAACTGATTCCGGCCTTTGCGGTGGTGGCGCTCATGAGCTTCACCTACAACATTGGCGTCGGCATCACCGCTGGATTCGTGTTGTATCCCTTCTGCAAATTGGTCTCCGGTCGCGCGCGTGAAATCAAGCCCGGACTGTGGGTGCTGGCGGCGCTGTCGCTGCTTTTCTTCGTGTTCTATCCATACACATAGGAATGACACGGGCGGCGCCTGGATGGTCGCGACCTTGCAGGCGCAAACTCGGAAATAGAAGCGCCCGTTTCATTTTGGGAATGGGAGCAACGATTTCTTCGCAGGCTGTCGAAAATGCATAGTGTCGGTGGTGCTAGCCTCAATAATTGCAGTTACCTTTCAGCTTCCGATCTTCACAATCGGTAAAAGGAGGAACCATGCTCGGAAGAGCGAACCCTAGAGGAATCTCCCTGCACATCGGGCTAAACCAGGTTGACCCCACTCATTATGCTGGCTGGAAAGGGGAACTGGTAGCCTGCGAAAACGATGCCCGCGACATAGAGGCAATTGCCATGGCCCAGGGCTTCGCAACCAAGTCACTGCTCACCAAAGCTGCCACCTCCACCGCCGTGCTGGATGTGATCGACAAGGCGACGAGAGAACTGGCGGAAGACGACTTTTTCCTGCTGACGTATTCCGGCCACGGCGGGCAAATCAATGATGTTGACGATGAAGAGCCTGACGGCTTGGATGAAACCTGGGTGTTGTATGACCGCCAGCTTGTCGACGATGAGCTGTACGCCATATGGTCCCATTTCCGGCCAGGCGTGCGTATCTTTGTCTTGTCTGATAGCTGCCACAGCGGCACCATGACAAAAGCTATGTTCCTCAACCCCACACTGTATGTCCCGCATCTGGAGTCGCGCGTGCGCGCCAGTGCGGCCGCCAACCTGAGACCGAAGTTTCTGCCCCCGGAGGTACAGGCCAGGATCTATAAGGAGCGGGCAGTACTGTACGACGACATTCGGAAGAAGACTCCCCGTAGGGAGAAGGTCAACGTAGAGTGCAGTGTCATTTTGATCTCTGCCTGCCAGGACAACCAGGTGGCCATGGATGGAAACAAGAACGGACTGTTCACCGAGAACTTGCTGAGAGCCTGGAACAGGGGCAATTTCACTGGTGGCTACCATCACTTCCGCAACGAACTCGCTGGGCTCATGCCGCCGACCCAGAGCCCGAAGTACACCATGGTGGGCCATCGCGAGCGCGCTTTCGAGCGCCAGAGGCCCTTCACCATCACGGTGCCGCGCGTTGCCGTGGCAGCCTGACCCTTACCCAACAATCGCATGTCTGCAAGGGGCGCCCCGTGGCGCCCCTTCGTTGTTTATGGCGATGCTGAGAGGATTTCTCTCACGCCAGTTGAAACCACAATTGTCCCCCAGACACGTGCCTGGGTGACGCAGGTCACGGCACAGGCCAGGAGCCACGGGGAGAATTAGATTGTCTAAGTGTGCGATCCGCCAAACTTGGGTAATCCTGCCTGCCAGGCTGCCCTTGAAGACGCACCATGCGAGGAAGCGGCGGATGTCCGCTCCTTCCTTTTGCATCACTTCCAGATGTGCGGTGGGAGGCGACCATGAAAATACTGGCATTCAACAGCAGCCCCAGGATGGACAAAGGGAACACCGCCTTGATCCTTACTCCTTTTCTTGAAGGAGCGCGAGAAGCCGGCGGCGAGGTCGAGGTCTTTTGCACCAAGACGCTGAACATCAACCCTTGCCAGGGAGAGTTCAATTGCTGGCTGAAAACTCCGGGCAGGTGCTTTCAGGAAGATGACATGCAGATGCTTCATCCCAAGCTGCGGGAGGCCGACGTATGGGTGTTTGCCAGCCCACTTTATGTGTGGGGTGTGTCTGGACCGATGAAAAACCTGGTGGACCGGATTATTCCGCTGATTGAGCCCGCGATCGAACTGCGCTACGGGCACTGTACTCACCCCATTCGCACAGACGTCAAGACCCGAAGCATTGTGCTCGTGTCCAGTTGCGGATTCTGGGAAATGGACAACTTTCACCCCCTGCTGGTGCAGATGGAAATGCTGTGCAAGGTCATTGGCTTCCACTTTGCGGGTGCGCTGTTGCGCCCCCACGCGCACGTGTTGGCTCCCATGCTGCAGGCAGGGATGCCGGTCGGAGATGTATTGCAAGCGGCACAGCAAGCCGGTCGTCAACTGGTGGAGAACGGCACCGTGTCCGCCGAAACCCTCAATATGATCAGTCGCGACCTGATGTCCCGGGAAGTATTCCTCCAGGTCGCGAATGCTCAATTCGAGGAAGCCATGGAAGCGTTGGAGGCAGTCGCCGCGTGACCCTAACGGGGCTTCCTATTTTGGAACTTGAACGGCGAGGACTTCTCCCCGGCGTATTGAGTCCCCGGCAGTGCAGGCTGACAATGAAATCAGGTTCTGGTGGCCAACCCGACTCTCTACCTGAGATACCGATTTGGCCTGATTTGTTCAACCTATAGCCCGGACCCGGTTCTCCCCCGGGGGACGACCCCGGTCTCCCTGGTCCACAAGGAGGTAAAGGCCATGCTGGGTATGAGCTTGCTTTCTTTCTTGGTTCTTACGCTCATCAGCGCAGTCGTAGCAGTTGTTTATCACAATGTACTGCGGTATCGCTTTCTGGAGGGCAACGACGCTCTCGTCGGAAAGCTGATCGTAGGTTGGTTTGGTGCCTGGCTCGGTTCGCCGATACTCGGATATTGGCTCTGGAAAGTTGACAACGTGTACGTGGTGCCCGCGATTCTGGGTGCCATTGTCGCCATCCACCTCAATGTCCTGGCGTGGAAGGCGTTGGCGAAGCTCGCCATGATACGGATCACGACGGTGAAAGAAGAAGTTCGGCCGATGAAGACTCCGATCGCCGCCTGATTCGGCTTATCGATGGACGCAAGCGGGCACGGGTGCAGGCGGACAACTGGTCACTGACAGAGTGGCCGAAGGGGGCTTGTATGCCGGAGCAAAGGGTGTTGTGTGTCTCGTTCGACATGACAGTTTCAGACAGCCGACGCGCTGCCCTCACAGAGGCGGGATATACCGTGAGGGCCACGAACCGGATCAAGGAAGGCCTGGATTGGCTTTCCCGCGAGAAGTTTGATCTGGTGATTATCGGGCACAGATTTTCGACGGAAGACAAATACGTGCTGGCGGTCGAGGCCAGGGAGAAGTCGAAGACTCCGGTCTTGCTGGTATGTGGCGCTTCTGCGGATTCCGAGATCCCTGCGACTGGCCGCGTATACGCGTTGGAAGGTACTACCGGCCTGCTGACTGCGGCGGCGAGACTGTTGTCGGCTGAAGTGGCAGGCGCCCCAGGAGTGGCCGCCTAGGAGGGTTGGCACCCGTCCATTCAAGACGACACCACAAGCAAACGACTGTCACGACAGTGGGAGCGGTGTCGGGAGTTGGGGGTGTGCGATGCTCTTTCGAGAAGAAGATGAGGACGAGGAAACGCTGCCCTTCGAAGATCGAGCCGAGGCGGGTCGCATACTGGCGACCAAACTGTCGGCATATTCTGGTCGCGACGACGTGCTGGTGCTGGGACTCCCGCGCGGCGGCGTGCCTGTGGCATTCGAGGTGGCACAGTCGCTAAGGGCGCCCCTGGATGTTTTTGTGGTGCGAAAGCTGGGTACCCCGTGGAACCGGGAACTGGGCATGGGCGCCATTGCTCCGGGTGGGGTGCAGATACTCGACCTCTCGATCGTAAGAGAACTGTGCGTGACTGACGAGGCGATTCGTGAGGTAGCGGCCGAAGAGTTGCAGGAACTGGAACGCCGCGAGCGGCTGTATCGGAGTGGGCGACCGCCGCTCTCGGTGGCCGGGAAGACTGTAATTCTGGTGGATGACGGCATTGCGACCGGCTCCAGCATCCTGGCTGCGATTGCGGCGCTTCGCCGGCAACAAGCAGCGCGAATCGTCGTGGCCATTCCTGTGGCTCCAGCCACCGCCTGCAGCGCCATCCGCATGGAAGCGGATGAAATCGTCAGCGTGGCTGAGCCGGCGATGTTCTTTGCGGTTTCGCAATGGTATGTGGACTTCGGCCAGACCACGGACGACGATGTGTGCGCTTTGCTATGGGAAGCCAACCGCTCCATGCCACGCGCCGCCTGAGCTGGCGCGGGAAACCGCGGGGAGGAGAAAATGCAGAGACACTTTTCAAACAGGGGCGAGGCCCTCGCTGAGATGGCGGCCGCCAAGATGATGGCTGGCCGAAAGTCCCCGACAAAATCCGGGTTGACGGGCCAGCGCATGATGCCTGGGCAATGGCGCGCGCCGGTCGTCGAAGTGATTCGTCCGGGCCGGCCGGTGACCAAGAAGGAATCCAAAGCGAAAGTCAAATCAGTTCTCGAGCCGCCGGAGCTTTAGCCTGATGGGTCGGCAGGAACGCCGGACGGAAGTGAATGCGGTGTCACCGATGAAGCAGACACCTGTTGCTGACGAGCTAGGGATCGGCCTGGCGTCGAGAGGGGAAGAGGAACTGTTCAAGTGGTTCCTGGTCTGTTTGCTGTTCGGCAAGCCCATTCAACGTGAGATTGCCGAGCGCGCCTACTTGGAGCTCATCCATGCCCGGCTTGTGAGTCCTGATGCGATTCTCCGTGCCGGATGGGACAAACTGGTGCGCCTGCTCGATCAAGCACACTACGTGCGGTACGATTTCTCCACCGCGACGAAGCTGCTTGAGGTTTCAGAAGAGCTAAAGCAGCGCTACGGCTCGCTCACCAACCTGGTTGCCCAGGCAAGAACACCGGGTGAACTTTCTGCCCGGGTGCAGGCGTTCAAGCATGTCGGCCCCGTCACCGCCCGCATCTTCTTGCAGGGAGTACGGCCCATTTGGTACGGCTCACGCATGCGCGGCAAGCCAATCGGCAAGAAGGAGCCGAGAAGTGTTGATCTTGCTCCGGCTCAGTGTGCCGCTCGTCACTGAAACCAGCTTCGAAGAGTGATACAAGGACAGTGAGTGCGGAGGTGGACTCATGTTGTATCCAGCGGGTCCCAGCGGCAGCGAGATAAGCGCACTCCAGCGCCCGTTTGACCAAGAGTGTGGTCTCATCGATGCTTTACCCGGGTCGGGGCTCACTTCCCGCTTGTCACAAATCACTGCCGCACCCGCGGACCGCAGGACTTTTCTGAAGGCGGTTACCTTCCCTTGTCTGGCGGCTTGCGCCGCAGCGTGGCTTCACAACAGTTTTGTCCTTCCTCTGGAGGCTGCCGCCGCCGCAGACGACGACTCCCGCTTTCGAGTCGAGGCCAGATTCTACGAAAAACTACCTGGTAAGAATGTCCGCTGCAAACTCTGTCCACGCGGGTGCGTGGTCGGCGACCGCGACCGCGGACACTGCCGCGTCCGCGAAAACCGGGGTGGAACCTACTACTCCCTGGTGCATTCGCGAGTCTGTGCCGCGCACATAGACCCGATCGAGAAGAAGCCCTTTTTTCACTTCCATCCCGGTGTTCTTGCATTCTCGATCGCCACGGCAGGATGCAACGTGAATTGCAAGTTCTGCCAGAACTGGGAGATTTCGCAGGCCCGGCCGGAAGAATTGCCGGCCACTTATTTGCCTCCCGCAGCCGTGGCTGCTTCGGCCAGGCAGAACCAATGCCCGGCGGTGGCTTTCACCTACAGCGAACCAACGGTATTTAACGAGTTCGTTACCGACGCGGCGGACGCTGCACGCGCGCAGGGGCTGAAGAGCGTGGTGGTGTCGAATGGCTTCATCCAGCAGGAACCGCTCAAGAAGCTGTGCCAGCACGTGGACGCGATCAAGGTCGATCTCAAGTCCTTCTCGCCGAGCTATTACCGGGACGTGGTAAACGGCGAGCTCCAACCAGTGCTGGATACGCTGGTCACGATTCACAAGCAGGGCAGGTGGAACGAAATCGTCTACCTGGTGGTGCCAACCCTCAACGACGGGGACAAGGAATTTCGCGATCTCGCCCGCTGGATCAAGTCCAATCTGGGGTCCGAAGTTCCCATCCACTTCACGCGCTTCCATCCTTTGTACCTGCTGAAGAACCTTCCTCCAACTCCCGTGGAGACGCTGGAGCGAGCGAAGGCCATTGCCGATGCTGAGGGCCTGCAATATGTTTATGTGGGCAACGTGCCGGGGCATCCGGCTGAGAACACCTACTGCCCCAAGTGCCATCGGCTTATCATTGAGCGCGCAGGCTTCACCGTAGCGCAGATGCACATGCGCAAGGGGAAGTGTGAGTATTGCGAGCACGTCATCCCCGGTGTGTGGGGAGCGTGAGTGACGAGAAAAGGATAGAGTGTCTGTATGCGGATTCGGCTGATTTCCGCTCTTATTGTCTTGCTGGCGATGTCGGCGACTTCGCAACGCCTGGCCGCTGCATCCGCAGACGAGATCCGACAACCCGCCGTAGCCGGGTCCTTCTATCCTCAGGATCCGAAGGAACTAGCGGCTGCAGTGGATGGGATGATCGCTCGTGCGGCTGTCCCGGCGACCCAGGATCACATCGTTGCCCTGATTGCCCCGCATGCCGGGTACCCCTACTCGGGCGCGGTCGCGGCGCATAGTTACGCGTTACTCAAGGGACTGAAGATCCATCGAGTGGTGGTGATTGCTCCCTCTCACTTTGAGGAATTTCCCTTTGCCTCGGTCTATGACGGAGACGCGTATGCGACTCCTCTGGGCAAAGTACCGGTGGACAAAGTGTTTGCCCGCAAACTCGCCAGCATGAGTCCGCTGATCAAGCTCTCCAGCCGTGGACACGCACCTTCCGAAGGCCAGGCGGAACACTCCCTCGAAGTGGAACTTCCGTTCTTGCAGCGGACCCTGTCGGATTTTGAAGTCGTGCCCATAGTGATGGGCGAACAGACTTATGAAGCCAGCCGCGCTCTTGGCGTCGCGCTCGCCACGTTGATTCAGGGATCGGATACCCTGATCGTGGCCAGTTCCGATCTCTCCCACTATCACCCCTACGACGAAGCCTCTACGCTCGACCACAAGACCCTGAACGCCATCAGTGAGTGGGATTATCTGACTCTTTCTCGCAATTTCCAGATGCGCATCTGGGAAGCCTGCGGCGGAGCGCCGATCGTGGCGGCGATGATCGCAGCTGAGCGCCTGGGAGCTACGCGCGCCAACGTGCTCAAGTATGCGAACACCGGGGACGTAACTGGTGACCGCAGCCGTGTGGTGGGTTACGGCGCGGTGGCGCTGCTGCAAACCGCCAACCAGAGTGCCGTCGAGCAGCCGCGCTTCTCTCTGAGCCGGGCGGAGAAGCAACGCTTGCTGGACATCGCCCGGAGAGCCGTAGAGACAGCGGTCAAGGAAAACAAGGCGATTGAACTTCCAGCCGATTTGTCCGAGCCCCTGAAGCAAGACCGGGGAGCCTTTGTGACCATCCGCAAGAACGGAGAACTCCGCGGTTGCGTCGGCTACACCGGTTCGATCAAACCCCTGGCGCTGACCGTGCGGGATGTGGCTATCCTGGCCGCTCTGCGGGATACGCGGTTCCCGCCGGTTACGGCCGGGGAACTGCCGCAGCTGAAATACGAGGTCTCGGTGCTCTCGCCGCTTCGCCGCATCCTTGATACCAAGCAGATACACGTCGGAGAGCACGGACTGCTCATGAAGAATGGCCCCAACGAGGGGATCCTTCTTCCCCAGGTCGCAAGTGACGAAGGGTGGGATCGAAAAACATTTCTGGAGCAAACCGCCGTGAAGGCCGGCCTTCCCGCGAATGCCTGGAGAGACAAGGACACCGACATCTTCTTCTTTACTGCGCTGGTCTTCGGCGAACCCGCAGCGCCAGCCGTCACTCCTGAGGAGCCGCTCCCTCAAAAGCCACCCAGGCCAGGAGACCGGGTGCCAGGTTTACCGCCCCGATGAGCACTGCCGATCGCAAGAACCCGAACACGGGCAGCAGCACTGCGCTCACCGCCAGT
Organism: Terriglobia bacterium; assembly: GCA_020073165.1. GTDB lineage: Bacteria > Acidobacteriota > Terriglobia > Terriglobales > Acidobacteriaceae > JAIQET01. The sequence continues at coordinate 47,399 of JAIQFP010000016.1, forward strand.
GCGCCCAGGCACGCACCCAGCAGATCCACAGCGTAGAGCGTTCCCAGACCTGCCGAAGCGGACTTTGACCCGGCAAAGAAAACTTCGCTGGCGAGAGGGAACTGATACCCGCCAAGTAGGCCGGACGCCAGCGCCAGCACCGGAAACAGAACCTGACTCACCAGAGTCAGGCCCATCGGGTTTCTGATACCTGAGAGAAGAACAAAGAGCACGTATAGCAGAATCGGAGAAAGGGCACCCACCATTTGCAGTCCTGCCAACGTCAACATCTTCCGATCGAACGCCGCCGGAAAACCACTCGACTGCCGCAGACGCCACCAGCTCCCCAGAGCCATGCCCACCATGAAGAAGGCAATCACAATGGCCAGCTGATGGTAGACGTAGCCGTAGATGGCCTGAAAACCCAGCAGGAGCAGCACTTCGAGACCGATGAGAGTGAAGCCCGTGGCTGCCGTGCAAAAAGCGGCGCTGGCCCGGGGGCGTGCGGCTCGGCGCGGCAGCCAATGTATCCCGGCTCCAATGGCCAGCAAAAGCACTCCAAGCCAGGCCATCACGTAGCCGAAGTTCACCCGCGCGATGGACTCAAAGATCCGCCGATAGCCCTGATTGAACTGCGTGCTCCATAGCGCAACGTCGAAATAATATGCGATGGGCGAGAAATCGCGGTTCACCGGTGTGTCGTTACGCGGCTCGATTTGCCGGCTGAGATCAAGCATGCGGTCCGGCATCATGCGGAATGGAATGTAGTACTCGCGCACATAGCGGGTTTCAATGTGCCGGGACCGAAGCCGGGAGATTAACTCCTGGGGATTCTCGGTCAGGCCCCCGGCTTGCTTGGCGGCGAAGAAGTGCACCGACTCGCCCGGAATGGTAGTGACTACGGGGAAGACTTCACGGAGTGTTCTATTGACGCAGCGCAGAAAGTCCCCCAGTTCAGGGCTGATGTACTCCTCCGCCGCTCGTAGTTGAAAAGAAAAGACGCCGCCAGAATTCAGCTTCTCTGCCGCCTCCCGAAAGAATTCGAGAGTGTAGAAACGGTTCAGCTGCGCAGTCTGCGGATCGGGCAGGTTGATGAGGATTACATCAAACGTGCGGTCGGTAGATTTCAGAAATAATCGTCCGTCAGCATTGTGGACATGCACACGCGGGTCGGCTCGCGCCGCGGCCCATTGCTGCGAAAAGTATTGCTCGGCCAGGTCGGGCACAGTGGGATCCAGTTCGACGTAGTCCACCCGCTTCAGGCTGGGGTGCTGCAAAGCCTGGAGAAGGCTTCCGCTCGCTCCTCCCCCAATCAGCAACAGGCTCTTGGGCGAAGGATGCTGGAGCAGGGCGAAGTGCACGGCTTCTTCCGCGGCTGCCGGGTCGGGCGCGTTGAACATCAGCAAGCCGTTTTCGAAGAGGCTGCGGCTGCCGGGGGTTTCCACCACCGCCAGGTTCCCGTACACCGAGTTGCGGGCAGCAACCAGCCGAAAGCCCGGCCAGAGGCGGGCCAGCGATATCGTTTCCAGCCGCCGCGCAACCGGCAAACCAACCAACACGAAAATACCCAGCAGAATTGCGACCAAGGCACGTCGTCGTGACACCGTTCGAATCGCAAGACTGGCCGCAGCCATGAGGTTCAGAAAGCTCACCAGCAGCGCAACCTGCATGGACGTGAAATAACGGATAAGCACGAGGCTAGCCAGAATGCCGCCCAACGCCGAGCCCGCCGCCTCCAGCAAATACACCGAACTTGTGGCCACGGGGCTGGAAGACTCCCCCTGCTGCGCGTAGAGCCGGCTACCGGCTGCGAAAAGACAACCCGAGACCGCACAGAAGCAGCTCAAGGTGAGTAGGGAAGTGAGCAGCATCGGCACCGGCCCAAGGATTTCCCCAGGGATGGCGCGTAGCACGCCCCGGCTGGCACGCACCGCCATAACGGTCGTGGGAAAAATCAGGGCGAGGATTACTTGCAGGAAGGCCATCACCCTGGCAGGATCACGCGCTCGAACCGCCAGCTTGCCCAGGAAGTTGCTGCCGAGTGCTGTCCACAGCAGCCAACTGGCGAGCATCACCCCTAGCGAAATCTCGTTGCCATAGGAAACCACCATCAGTTCGCGCATGAGCACGATCTGCGCCACGATGGCGGTAAAGCCGATGAGTGCGAGAATAGCCCTGAAGGGAACTGGTGCCAGTCGAGGCATCGCCGGCGATGGATTGGGCGCACTCACGGCAGCACAATCAGATTTCACCTTCGACCGGCTCCGTGCTGGCCGGCTAGATCATCCCTTGAATGACTCCACCTTCATCCACGTCCAGCTTGAAGGCCTGAGGCGACTTGCCCAGACCTGGCATTAGCATCATTTCGCCCAGCACCGCAACCACGAACCCGGCCCCTGCTGACAGCGAAGCATCAGTCACCGTCAGGGTCCAGCCGCGCGGCGCACCGAGTTTGTCCGGATCGTCCGTCAAAGACGCCTGCGTCTTGGCCATGCAAACAGGCAGATGGTCGTAACCGAGCTCGGTAAACTTATCCAGCTTCTTTTTGGCGGCCGATTCGAAGACCACATCTCCAGCACCGTAAATTTCTTTGGCGACGGTCTCGATCTTCCCCACGAGACTCGCCTCAGGCTGATACAGAGGGCGCACCTTCCCAGGAGAGGCAGTACTGATGGCACCGATGACCTTCTCTGCCAGGTAAACCCCGCCAGCGCCGCCTTGCTCGTAAACGTCCGACACCGCACTCTCAACACCCAGGCTTCGGCAGAACGCCATGATCGAATCCAGTTGCGCCGAGGTGTCAGAAGGAAAGCGGTTGATCGCCACCACAATCGACACGCCGAACTTGCGCAGGTTCTCGATGTGCTTGCCGAGATTGGCGAAGCCGGCGTCGAAAGATGTTTGTCCCGGGCCGTGCCGCAGCAGGGATCGGGTAGAGGCTATCAGTACCGCGACGGAAGGCTGGAGGCCCGCTGTCGGCATGACCAGATCGAAGTATTTCTCCGCCCCCAGGTCAGAACCGAAACCGGTTTCGTTGACCACGTAATCGGCCAGATGCAGACCCATCTTTTGCGCCAGAATGCTGCTCGTACCGTGGGCGATATTGCCGAAAGGCCCGGCGTGCACAATCGCAGGCGTGTGCTCGGTAGTCTGCACCAGGTTCGGCATGAGAGCGTCATTCAGCAACACCATCATGGCTCCCGTCGCCTTCAGGTCCTCGGCGCGGACTGGTTTGCCGCTGAGATCGAATCCGACGACGATCTGGCTCAGCCGCTTCCGCAGATCCTGACGGCTGCTGGCGAGCGCGAGGATGGCCATGATTTCCGAGGCCGCGGTAATCACAAAGCCGGTCTCACGCGCTGGGCCGTTGGTGCGCCCGCCCAGCCCACTGACAATGTTCCGCAGCGCGCGATCGTTCATGTCCATGGTGCGCGGCCACATGATGTTGTTGACGTCAATCCGCAGACTGTTGCCGTGATGGATATGCGCATCCAGCATCGCCGCCAGCAAGTTGTGAGCTGATGTGACAGCATGGAAATCGCCGGTAAAGCGCAGGTTGATTCTCTCGTTGGGCAGGACCTTGGATTGGCCGCCCCCCGTGGCACCACCCTTCAATCCAAAGACCGGGCCGAGCGATGGCTCGCGCAGCGTAACGATAGCCTTCTTGCCAATCTTGGTGAGTGCTTGCGCCAGACCAATGGAAGTGACGGTCTTTCCCTCGCCACTGCTGGTTGAGGTCATGGCCGTGACCAGGATGAGCTTACCCTGGGTGGCAGGCCGCGGCTCGGACAGCAGTTCCAGCCGCAGCTTGGCCATGTGGGCGCCCAACGGCTCGAGATACTGCTCCCCAATGGCCAGCTTCTCAGCGATCTCCTGGATTGGCTTCAAGCGCGATGACATGTATTGGCTCCAGCGGCGGCGAGCACAGGCAGACGTCTCGCCGCTCGTTCTATTGCTAGCATTGAATGCTTGCCACAGCAGTGATTCCCATATCCTGGTGCTGTGATGGCTTAGATGCCGCGTTCTCCTTGTCGGTCGATCCGGTGACCCCAATCACTGCATAGCAGAAGGGCATAGGTTGAAAATAACGCTTGAGGATACCAGAACTCCGTCTGCGGGAAACTTGTCATGGTCATGGCATCCGAATTGAAAACAGGCATGGTCATCCGCATCGAGGGACACATATACAAAGTCCTCGAGGTGGAATCCAAAGCAGGAGCAGCGAAATTATCCGGAGTGGTGAAGACCAAACTGAGCAACGTCAGGAGCGGCCGCCTGTGGGAGCCTCACTTCCGCCCGCAGGAACGGCTGGAAGACCTGCAACTCGAGCGGAAGACCATGGAGTTCTTGTTTGCCGAAGGGGACACCTGCACTTTCATGGATCCGGACAACTTCGAGCAACTTGAGGTTCCCCTGGCCATCCTGGGGCCGGCGGGAAACTTCCTTCAACCCGGGATGCTGCTGCCGGTGGAGTTTTTCGAAAGCGAACCCATCAGCATTGTGTTTCCGGACATCGCCGAGGCCCGGGTGGCCGATACGGCGCCGCCGGTGCACGCGCAACAGGACAGCACCTGGAAGCAGGCGACCCTGGACAATGGTCTTCCGATTCACGTACCGCTGTTCATTGCTCCCGGCGAGGTCGTACGCGTCGAGGTGAAGACCGGACGCTATATAGAACGCGCACGGGTCGAACGCAAGCGCAGCGCGTGAGTAGAGTGCGCATTTCCTCGGTCGACTTCATGAGCAGCTTTGAAGAAATCGAACACACCGCCGACCGGGCCTTCCGCGTGCGCGGCCGCACCCTGGCGGAATTGCTGGAGAATGCCGCTCTGGCAATGAGCGCTGTGGACGGGCTGAAGCCGGGCGCGAAACCATCCATCACCCGCGAGGTAAAGGTGAACGGAGTTGATCGCGAAACGTTGCTGGTGAACTGGCTGAATGAGATCTTGTACATGGAGCAGACCCGTGGCGAAGTCTATGATCGCTTCCACATCCTGGAGGCCGACGATCATCACCTCCGCGCGCAGTTGCATGGTGGCAAGTCCAGCAGTACGGTTTCACAGATCAAGGCTGCCACGTTCCACAACTTGGAGGTAAAGCAGATTCCGGAAGGATTGGAAGCCACCGTCGTAGTGGATGTCTGATCGCGCCGGCAGCAGGGTGAGAGTCATGGTCAGTGAGCACAATCTCGTGCGCGTCGCTGAGTATGTCTGGGAAATCCCCGCGACATTTCGCGATGACATGCGCGTGCCGGCACGCCTGTACGCCGACGAAGACCTGCTGCGTGCGGCTCTCACCGATAACTCCGTCGTCCAACTGGTGAACACGGCCACCTTGCCGGGGGTGATCAAGCATGCCATCGCGATGCCCGACATTCACCAGGGTTACGGCTTTCCGATTGGCGGAGTCGTGGCTACACGTTTGCCGCATGGCGTGATTTCCCCTGGCGGGGTGGGGTACGACATCAATTGTGGCGTGCGGCTGCTGGTATCGCTCGCGGCGGTTGAGGAGATCAAACCGTTTCTCGAGGAGATCGCTTCCGCCCTGTACGCAAACTGCCCGAGCGGCGTGGGCTCCCGAGGACCCTTGCGCCTTAGCAACTCCGAACTCGACGGGGTCTTGCACGAAGGTGCGCGCTGGATGCTGGGCAAGGGATACGCTCTCCGCGAGGACCTGGATCGCACCGAGGAGTTCGGGCGAATTCCCGGGGCAGATGCCGCCTATGTTTCCGCCCGCGCTCACGAACGAGGGCGCGATCAGCTTGGGACTCTAGGCGCGGGAAACCACTTTATCGAGGTGGACCGAATCGCCGAAGTGTACGACGAGGCGATTGCCGCACGCCTGGGCATTTACGCGGGTAATGTCGCGGTGCAGATTCACTGCGGTTCACGCGGCCTTGGGCACCAGGTCTGCGAGGACTACGTGAGCCGCTTCCAGAAGACCGTACGGGATTACGGGATCACCTTGCCGGATCGCGAACTGGTCTGCGCACCCTTCGATTCGAGCGAAGGGCAGGAGTACTTCCACGCCATGGCGTGTGCCGCGAACTTCGCCTTTGCCAACCGGCAACTGCTGGCCTACCTGATCCGGCGCAGCTTCGAGCAAGTCCTGGCCGGCAGGGTGGGAGACTTCCACCTGCAACAGGTGTACGACATTGCGCACAACATGGCGAAGGTCGAGGAGCACAACATTGAGGGCCATCAGATACGGGTGTGCGTACATCGCAAAGGCTCCACCAGGGCGTTCGGGCCGGGCTCCAGCGTGCTGCCGGATGACCTGCGCGACATCGGGCAACCGGTGCTCATACCGGGCTCGATGGGCACTGCCTCCTACGTTCTGGTTGGCACACCGGGAGCGATGGAAGAGACCTTTGGCTCGACCTGCCACGGAGCTGGTCGAGTAATGAGCCGGGCCAAGGCGAAGAAGTTAGTGCACGGAGCAGAATTACGCCAGCAGTTGAAGAGCCGAGGCATCCTGGTCTGCGCCGGATCCATGAGCGGACTGGCGGAAGAGGCCCCGGCAGCCTACAAGGACGTTTCGCAGGTAGTGGAAGTGGTGGACCGCGTGGGCATCGGCAAGAAGATCGCCAGGCTCGAGCCGATGGCCGTTATCAAGGGCTAGGCTTCCCCCGAGCCTCAGCCTTGCCAACGCTGGAATGGCCCCGCGAGACTTTTGTCACAGTATCTTTTGCGGCAAGAGTTACACTTTCCCCATGCCCGTTCAGATAGGCGCCAGCGTACGAGATTTCTCTGATCCTACCGGCCTGATGACCGATTGCCACCGCCGGGTTGAAATGTTCCTCGGGGCCCTTTCCAAAATTGGTGGGCTGGACGACCGCCCGCTCACACCAAGTGAGCATACCGACCTGGACAAAGCGCTGCGATACTTCCGCGAAGCTGCACCCAAGCACACGGCTGACGAAGAGGAGTCTCTGTTTCCCCGGCTGCGGCGTATTCCGGATACTGAGGTAAAGTCCGCCCTCGACGCCCTCGCTCGCCTGGAAGAAGACCACCGCTGGGCAGCCCCCTTGCATGCCCAAGTCGAGCAGATCGGGCAGCAATGGCTCGCTGGTGGGCGGTTAAGTGCCGAACAGAAAGACACGTTCCGCTCGGCAGTCGCTAAGCTCACCAGCATGTACCGCGCTCACATCGAAGTTGAGGAACGACTCGTGTTTCCCCTGGCCGCCCGTATTCTCTCCAAGAAGGAGAAGTCTGCGATGGCGAGAGAAATGACCGACCGCCGCTCTTTGGCTCCTCCCATTCCTGTGGTCCGATAGGCTGCTACTGCCCGATGTGACCTGCGTACTTGCTTCTCCTCGGTGTGCAGTGATGAACTCCGAAATGTCCGCACCGAGCCGGACAAACCCCGGAGATTCAGTGTAGATTACAGCGAGCGAAGAAACACGACGGGGAATTGCTGACCTGGCTTCTGGCTGCAGGAGGAACATCTGCCGATGACCGAAGTCGAAACCAAGTCCCTTCCGGAAAACGCCTACCAGCCGCTCAAACCGAACGAGTCTTACCCGCCACTCGTTCCTCCCGAAGCACATTTGCCAGAGCTCACGTCACGCTCGATTGGCTGGGGCATTCTGCTTTGCGTGATTTTCACTATCGCCTCGGCGTACTCGGGACTGAAAGTCGGGCAGGTGATGGAATCGGCCATCCCCATCTCAATCCTGGCCATCGGCCTGGCCCGCCTTTACCGCCGCCGGTCGAGCCTGCTGGAGAACGTAATCATCACCGGTATCGGCGGCGTTGCCGGCTCGGTGGTGGCGGGCGCCGTCTTCACCGTGCCCGCGCTCTACATCCTCAAACTCGATCCACACCCGGTGCAAACCATCTTCATCTGCGTGGCCGGTGGATGCCTTGGGGTTCTTTTCCTGATTCCTTTGCGCCGCTACTTCGTGCGCGAGATGCACGGCCTGCTTCCGTATCCGGAGGCGACTGCAATCACCGAGGTGTTGGTGACTGGGGAAAAAGGGGGATCGCAAGCCAAGCTGCTGCTGCAGGCAACGGCCATCGCCGGCGTGTACGACCTGTTCGTGACCACCTTTCAGGTGTGGAAGGAGTTTGTTGATTTTCAGTTCGTCCCCTTGATGCGCACTCTGTCCGATCGCGCCCGGATGGTGTTCAGCTTCGATGCCATCGGTTTTATCCTGGGCCTCGGCTACGTGATGGGCCTGCGCAGTTCCATGATTCTGTGTGCCGGCGGCGTGCTTTCCAATTTCGTGCTGGTGCCGCTGATCTGGTTCATCGGCAGTCACCTTGATAGCGCGGTCTACCCGGCAGCCATTCCGATTTCTAAGATGGCCGCGGTCCAGATCTACCGGAACTATGTGCGGTTCATTGGAGTAGGCGCCATAGCGACTGCGGGCATCTTCGGCATCATCAAATCGTTGAAGATTGTCGCCGGATCGTTCGGCATCGCACTGCGCGTATTCCGCAAGGGGGAGGCTGCGAGTCCGGAGCGGACCGACCGTGATATCCCGATGATTGCGATCTTTCTCGGAGTAGTGATCGGGGCGATTGGAGTGGCAGCGCTCCTCGGGCATCTGCCGGCTTCCTGGACGGTCGTTGCGGTCGGCCTGGTATTGACTCTGCTGTTCTCATTTTTCTTTACCTCAGTGGCGGCGAACGCCATTGCCACCACCGCCCGCAACCCGGTTTCCGGCATGACCATGCTCACCATCATCATTTCTTCCGTGGTCTTGCTGCGCTTCGGAGTGTCAGGCACGACCGGCATGTTCTTCGTCATGGCGATTGCAGGAATGGTCTGCACGGCGCTTTCGGTGTCAGGACAAGCGATCACCGACCTCAAGACCGGATATTGGCTGGGCTCCACACCGTCCGCACAAGAGAAAGTGAAATTCCTGGGAGTGATTGCTGCGGCCATCGCCGCGGGGCTCACCGTGGTCATGCTGGCGCGCACGTTCCAGTTTGGGGAGGCGCTACCCGGAGACTTGCGGCCGGTGCTGGCGTCACCGCAGGCTTCCATCATGAAGGCGCTGGTAGAAGGCTTCATGAGCCATCAGCCGGTTGCGTATCTGCTGTTCGGGGCCGGGGCGATGGTTGCCCTCATCATGGAGATGCTGGGGCAGCCTTCGCTGATTTTCGCGCTGGGAATGTACCTGCCGCTCGAACTTAACACTCCGGCACTGGTCGGAGGCTTCCTGTCGCACTTCCTGAACAAACGTGCCGAACACACCGGCGGAGAGCACGGGCGTACCATTCGGGAACGCGGCGTGATCATCGCCTCCGGCCTCATGGCAGGCGGCGCCCTCGGCGGCGTACTTGGTGCTGCCATGCGGCTGATCCCTGGCTATCGGGAAGACCTGATCAAGACGCCTTTCTACTCGTATGATCCCGTTTCCCAGACGGTTTCCGCGCTGCTGTTTGTCGGTCTCTGCCTGTACGTGTGGTACGGATCACTGAAGAAAGGAAGGGAACTCTGATGGACCAGATGGGAAAGTTTGTAGCAGACGCTGTTCTCGGCATCGACACGCTCTGGGGCGGAGATGTCATGTGTCCCTCGGGCACCGGACGCTTCATTGCCGACTCCTGGTTCTCGGATGAGCCTCTTCCCGCTGCTTACACCACTGCCGCGGCAGCCAAGGTGCGCGCAGGCGGCGGCGTTTCCGGCAAGAGCATGGATCGCGAGGCGGTGATGGAGTATCTGAGCCAGGTAAACCTGCCGGCTGCCATCGCCGGAATTCGCGCGGAGGCAGGCAAGTTGGAACGATTGCGCAGTCAATATCTGCTTGGCTTGGCAGATTGTCTGGCGACGATGTGGGACCTCGCGATGGAGATACTGGGCAAGGGTGATCCTGTCCCCTACGTTCGCTGTGTCGAGTCCGTAACAAACCGGCCGCCGGAGCCGTCCCAGCCACAAGCCAGGCGGGAGCGGGTGGCAGAACTGCTTGGCCGTGCCGGTTATTCATCGTCAGGTGCCGACGGAGTCCTGGGTGCGGTGGATGCATGGCGCCGCGATCGAGTGGTCCCGATGGCGTCGGTGCGAGCGTTCGGCGCGGCTGTAATCGCCCAGCTTGATCACCTGAGTGCGGTGAACCTGTTGCCCTACCTTCCCAAGGAACTCTCAGCCGTTCCTCGCGCGAACATAGAGTTCCTTCCCATTAAGGACGCCTGGTTCTCGGGTTCGATGAATTACATCGGGCGGGCCCGCAAGGCAGACGGCAGCCCGAAATACGAAGCGACCTACGAGATTAACGCGTCGCTGCAGATTTCCTTTCCGGAGTTTCAGCACCTCGTCAGCCACGAAGTAGTGCCGGGACACGTTACAACCTTTGCCTATTTGCAGGACCTGTATTTCCGCGGGCGAGCGGGCTTCGAGGCGACGGTATTGACCATGAACACGCGCGCCGCAACCCTGTTTGAGGGGATTGCCAACAACGCGGTCCTCATGGCCCATGGAGTCACCGAAGTCGAACAGTTGCCGGACGAGGACTTGCAGATCGGTGTCTTGCTGGCCCTGCTGCAGGATGACGCCAAGAACCAGTCGTCCTATCTGACTTGGGGCGAGGAACGCAAGCGCGACGAAGTGGCGGCCATCCTGCGGCGCGACTTCCTGGTCACGGAAGAGCGCGCAGACAAACTGTCCGGCGCCTGGGGGCGGCATCCCCTGCTAGGTCGCATGTACCTCCCGGCCTACCGCTCGGGCACGGAAAGGGTCGCCGAACTGCGCCGGTTGCATCCCGCAGAGCGCATTCTGCCCGCGATTTACGGGTGCTCCGGATTGGTTGACATCCGCACTGTCGATAATGTGCTTAAGGGGTGAGGGAACAAGCGAGCCTGAGTGGTGATCGGGGCGAGCAGCCCGTGAAATCTATGGATCGTAGACTGCGCTGCCGAACCCGGCTTTGCGGGCGGCTTCCTGCATGTCCTCGAGCTTCTTCTTCTGCTCGTCCAGTTGTTTCTGCATCTGTTGTGCTTGCTTCTGCTTTTCCAACTGGTACTGGTTGTACTGGACGCCGTTGGTGTAGCGATTGGCTTCCACAAAATGGACCGAGGCGTTGAGTTTGTCGACCTGGCTCTGCATGGCCGCGATCGCATCCTTCTGGGCTTGGATCGCCGCTTTCCACTGTTCGCCTGATCTGGTCACTGCACCAGAGGAGGACTGGTCGGCAGCCTCAGCGGGTTGGTCGCCGTTTTCGCCAACGTCGCTGTCGTCGAGCGCATCGTCGTGCTCGGGCATGTCTTCGTTGGTGATGACCTTGTGCGCGGCAGCAGCGTCCTGCTTGTCTTGGTCCTTATCTTTGTCTTTTTGTTTGTCCTTTGCCTGCTGCTTCTGACGATTCTCCCGCGCCACATCGCCCAACGATTGGGCGTAGCCAGCCGTCACCAGCAGGAAGGCCAGACCGATGAGAAGTACGCCGAATTTCCACGTTTGCCGCATGGGAAAACTCTTTCGTTCCAGGCTCTGGAGTGCCCGGCCTAGTCTGAAATGCTATGCCCAAAAGCACCGGGGAACCACGTTACGGTGGTGCAGAGACCGAGGATGGAGAAATGGAAGTGTGACTTTGTTGTTCGTTCGTAAAGCCATGTGGGACAATCGGTTGATCATAGCTAAGCGGAGACCCAGTTGCGCCGTTCCATGATAGTCGGGGGCTCATAGGTCTGCCCCGCAGCGAGGCGGCGTTCTTCGCGTCGGGTGGTCCACAGCAGCACAGGCCCCATCAAGTTTGCTGCCACGCGCGCGACGACGCCGAACTCCTTCTCCACATCCCGGCGCAGCCGGTGGATCTGTTCACTCACTGATCGGTTAATCTTTCTGAATTCGTGCTCCATCACCCACAGCGCCGCGTTGTAGCCGCTGCGCAGCTTCGGCATCTCCCGGGCAAACCGCTCCCGCACCCGCGGATCAGGATAGTTCTTGTACCGTTTCCAACCCTGCAGCATGGTCTGGCAGATGCGATACACGCTGGGCCCATTGCGCTCGAAATCGCGCCAGAACGCCCAGTCCAGGAAGCGTTTGGAGTCGTCACGCGAAATAGCGGCGTGGCGGAAGTTGAACTTGAACTGGCCATGGACATCAGCCAGGTCAATTCCCTCCAGCATGCGCCCCTGTTCCGACATTTCCTGGTAGAGCGGTGTCCCCGGCACCGGCGTGTACAGCATGAACTGATGGAAGTCGGTGCCATGGCCGACGGCGTACTCGATCTCTTGGGCAAGATTGTCAGGGGTATGGTGCTCCAGGCCAACGATGGTTGAGCCCAGCACCCGGATTCCGTGCTCGCGCAACTCCCGGGTCAGGGACAATGTGTCTGCCCCTTGCAGCTTGGCATAGCTGGAGCGGGGGGATTCCAGCCCCATCCATACCCAGGAAATCCCCAGTTCCACCAGTTCCTCCATGGTGTACTTACGGATCGCGTTGGCCGAGGAGAACACCGAAAGCGCCCAGCTCTTGCCCGCCTCTTTCATGCGGTCCAGCAAGCGCATGGCGCGCGCACGGTGCAGCAGGAAATTCTCGTCCATCATGAAAAAGGTGTGCGCTCCAATCTCCCTCTCCACCTGGCTCATCACCTCGAACAGTTCGTCCCCGGTTTCGTAGAAATTGACAAACTTTCCCTTGCCCCCGAAAAACGCAGATGTCGTGCAGAAGTTGCACCCCATGGGACAGCCCACGGAAGGAATGATCGTAGCTGCGGTCGCCTTCGGCCCGTCCGGCAAACGTACTCCCATCATCCGCGAGTTCAAGGCCGAGACGATGGCAGGATGGCGAATGGGAGCGTGTTCGTCTTCTCCCAGGTACTGCCGCATCCAGGAGATGCCTTCGCCGCGCACAATGTGGTCGGCGTCAATCATGGTTTCCAGGCCGGGGAGGGCCGCGACGTGCCCGCCGACAACGATGACCGAGCGCGGCGAAAGCTGCCGCACCATGCGGCACATCTCCCGCACCTTGCCCACGTTCACAATGATGGAAGAAATGCCAACCACGTCGTACTGCTGCGTGGCCAGTTCGCGCTCCAAGTGCTCACGCGTGGGGAAATCGAGCACCGTGCAGGGCGCGGAAATGTTCGCCTGAATCAGCATGATGCCCCAGGAGCGGTGAAACATGCGCAGCGAGAAGCCTCCCTGGGCCCGCGTCACCTGGTTGTGATAGAGCTCCATGGGATTGATGGCGCGGCTTCCGAATTCATCATCTTGCGCGTAGGGTCCGAAAACCGAAGTCAAAAGCACGCGGGCGCGGTTGCCCTTGGGATGGATCTCCATGAGTCAGGGTCCTCCAGCTCAAACCTAGAGACCGGGGCAACGTTTTGGATGTGACAGGCAAACAACATTACAAAAGAATTACAAAGGCGGCGTTACTAAAGGTGCAGCACACCGGGCCAGAATGGCGGAAAAGTGTGTGCAGAGCGCCACCCCCGTGTTAGTATTCCGCGCTCAAGCGAGCTTTCCTGAAGGTTGCTCCCATGGCCAAAGACATTGTCGTCTTGTTTGATGTGGACAATACGCTGCTGGACAACGATCACGTCTCCGCCGACCTCAAGAACTACCTCACGCGCGAGGTTGGGCCGGAGCGGCAGCAGCGCTACTGGGCTATCTTTGAAGAGCTCCGCTCCGAGTTGGGCTATGCGGATTATCTTGGCGCTTTGCAGCGCTATCGCAAGGAGTATCCCCGTGATCCCCACCTGCTCTCGCTATCCCAGTTTCTGGTGGATTACCCCTTCGCCAACCGCCTCTTCCCCAACTCTCTGGACGCCATCGAGCACGTCCGCAAATGGGGGAAGCCGGTGATCCTCTCCGATGGCGACGTGGTATTTCAGCCGCGCAAGATCAGGAGGTCGGGTCTGTTCGAGGCCGTGGCAGGACAGGTGTTGATCTACGTTCACAAAGAGCACGAACTGGACGACGTCGAGCAGCGCTACCCCGCGGACCACTACTTCATGGTGGACGACAAGGTGCGCATTCTCACCGCCATCAAGAAATCCTGGGGCAGCCGCGTGACCACGGTCTTTCCGCGGCAGGGACACTACGCGATGGACAAAGCCACGGTAGCCAGCTATCCACCGCCGGATTTGACCATTGAACGCATTGGAGACCTGGTGAACTACGACCTGGGGGCGCTGGCTGGCCAGTCGGGTGAGATGAAGAGAAGTGGGACCGCGTGAGGATCAAGGCCCAGATCCAATCGCAGGGCTTAGCCCCGCTAGCAGATGACAATGACCTTTGACGTGCGCAATCTCGCGGAGCGCTATACCGCAGCGTGGAACAGCAAAGACGCCACCAGTGTGGCTGCGTTCTACTCACCGAAGGGATCGCTCACCGTCAACGATGGTCCTCCGGCCGTTGGTCGTAGTGCCATCGCCGGAGTGGCCCAGGGATTCATGACGGACTTCCCCGACATGAAGCTATTCATGGATGGCCTGTCCGTACAGGGGGACCAGGCTGTTTACCGTTGGACGCTCGAAGGCACCAACACAGGGCCAGGCGGGACGGGGAAACGGGTTCGTATCAGCGGCTTCGAGGAGTGGCGGATCGGTGCGGACGGGTTCATCGCCGAGTCGCAGGGGCACTTCGACAGCGCAGATTTCCAACGTCAGCTCGGGCGAGGCGTCGACGAACCCGCGTAGTCCAGGCGACTACCCCCAAGGGCCTTCGTCATTTCCTGCCGAAAACTTCTTTCAGTAACGCTGTGGTCTGGGCGGCGGGGTTCTTGCGGATCTGTTTCTCTTGTTCTCCGAGCATGTAAAAGAGGCCGTCCAGCGTCTTGCCGACTATGTATTTGTCGAGGTCGAACTGACCGGCGAGAACGCTGCCGCCGGGGGCGCTGTTGAGTACCTGGTTGTACTGCTGGACCACGCCGACGTGTTCCATGGAGCGATGGACGATCGGCGAGAAGGCGGTGGTGAGATCGGCAGAAGCGGTTCGCTTGAAATATTCGGTGGCGGCGGTGTCGCTGCCGGTAAGGATGTGGCGGGCGTCGTCGAAGGTCATCTTCTTCAGGGCCGCGAGAAAGATTTCCTTAGCCTTAGGAGTAGCCTGCTCCGCGGCGCGGTTCATGCCGACTTCGAGTTCGTCCACTTTCGCCCCCATGCCCAGCATGCGCAGACCCTGGCCGACCGTCTTGAGCTTCGGTGGCAGCAGGATCTTGATGGCTTCGTTCTTCAGGAAGCCGTCAGGCTTACCGGTGAGAGCCACAGCCTTGCCGGTGCTGACCTGAAGCGCTTGCTTCAGCCCGGCGATGATCTTGTCGTCGCTCAGGCCGGAGATATCGCGCTGCCCAAGAGTCTCGCCAGCTTTCTTAAGAACCTCGTCAAGCTGGGCTACAGTGTAGGTAGAGCAGCAGAGCGCAAGGGCGATGCTGAGTAGGAAAACGCGCATAAAGATTCCTCACAGGGAAGAAGTCCAGGGTGATTCTATCGCAATGGGGAGGCAGGGAATGTTCAAATGGGTGAGGGGTGTGGGTGAAAACGCCTGGTTGCAACAACTATTGCGACTTCCGACCTGGCGCACGGTCGGCACGTTTCAGCTTGTACATCAGCACCGAGTGGAGCGTCAGGAATCTTCCTGAAAGAAAACCGCGCAAGACCCGAGTTTAGTGGGGTTGTTTTGACCTCTTGGCTCTTGCCAACTCAAACTTCTCTGCAAGAGCAGCTTCCCCGAGAGCCTTCGAGTGGTCGATGATGAGCTGATAATCCGGGTAATTCTGATGGTTTTCGACGTCAGCCAAGAACGTGATGAGATTGGCTTGCCTGTGAGCTGGGAGTCCCTTTAAGAGCGCCAGAAATGTCTTCGTGTGTTTACTTCCATACGCGGATGTGGCGTGCTGCAGGTAGCTAGGCGCGTCCGCGCTGTAATGAGCATCTTTGCTAAGGGCTATGAGTAGCTTTCCGACTTCGTGCTCGTGGTCCTCAGCCAACGAGGAAAAAACCTCTACGTAGTCATGGCCGTCGTAAAGCGGTTGCCCGAGGTCAAACAACTGGAGAAATTGCTTGTACGTTTGAGGGAACGCTTCGAGATAACGAGCTTGAGCTCTGGGGTCGTCTGGAGTGTCCCGAAGCTGAGTTAGCGCGCGACTCAAGTTCGTCGCCGGTGCGGATGGGGTTTTCTGATTTCCGGCAACGTGCGCTGGCCAAAACACCGCGAAGACACACACACATGCCGTCAACTGGATTCTTTTCACCACGACTCCCCGATACCTTATTCTACTCAGGCTTCGTCAACTGTTGAAAAATCGCCATTTCACCAGTAAGCCCATCGCCCCACCCTGCGTGGCCGCTCTCGTGGATAAACGTGCCCGAATTCGTTATTCTTAGGCTATCTTGCGCGGATAGCTGATTGTGATAGCTGAACTGTTGCTGTGGTTCGCGATTGCTGGTCTGGCGAGCTGTACCGGATTTCTGGTGCTGCTTGCGGCGGCGATGCTCCGCTTCCGTCGCCGGCAGGAAACCTATGTCGCGGCTGATCTCCCGTCCGTCTCTTTGCTTAAGCCTCTGTGCGGTTTAGAGCCCGGCCTTGAAGCCAACCTGGCGAGCTTCTTCGAGCAGGACTACCCAGCGTTTGAGATTGTTTTCGGCACCCGCGACAGCAAAGATCCCGCCCTGCAGGTGGTTCGAGCCGTCCAGAAGCGTTACCCCCAAGTGCCGGTGAAGGTGGTGTTATCCGGGGAACCGGATCGGCCTAACGCCAAAGTGTGCTCGTTGCAGAAGATGTACGCCAAGGTTTCGCACGACTACCTGGTGATCAGCGACAGCGATGTGCGCGTGGCGCCAAACTATTTGCAGGAAGTGATTCGTCCGCTGCTGGACCACAATGTCGGGCTGGTGACTTGCCTGTATCGGGGTGTACCCACGGGTGGCATCTGGTCACGCCTGGAAGCGCTGGGCATGTCAATCGAGATGACCGCCGGTGTCCTCGTCGCGGACATGCTGGAAGGAATGCGGTTCGCCCTGGGGCCGACCATGGCCACTCGCCGCGACGTTCTGCAAACCGTCGGAGGTTTTGAAGGCCTTGCTGATTTCTGCGCCGACGACTACCTTCTTGGCCAGAAAATTTACGAATCAGGGCGACAGGTCGTGCTTTCCGAGCACGTGATCGATCATTTCGCGTGCAACCGCTCGTTCAAACCGTCAATCCTGCATCAGCTCCGGTGGATGAAAAGCACGCGCTTTTCCCGCCCCATGGGCCACATCGGAACCGCCTTGACGTTTGCGATGCCGTTCGGACTTCTCGGGGCAGGCGCGGGCGTCGCCATGGGACGTCCGCTGCTGGGCCTGGCTTTGTTGGCCGTGGCAGTGCTGAACCGGCTGCTGATGGCGGTCACCGCGGGTTGGGGTGCGGTCCACGATCGACGCTCGCTCCGTAACTGCTGGTTGTATCCAGTCCGCGACCTGATGGGCTTTTTCTTCTGGTCGGCAAGCTTCTTTGGCCGCGGGATTGTCTGGCGTGGGGAGCGCTATCGCCTGGAGTATGGCGGCAAGATGGTACGAATCGGAGGAGCCCCTACCACCGCCGCGCCCACCGCAGAGCCCGCTTCAGCGACGGTTGCTGTAGACCATCTTGCCTGAACTTTCCGCCACCACAAATTTCTGCGATGGCAGCAGGGAATCGACCCGTGTCTTTTGGTAGGAAGGCACAAACAGAAAAACCCGAGTCCCGGAGTTCCACTCCCGCAGCAAGTCAGAATCGTCCCAATAGATTTTAGGAGCATCCGGATAGGTCGATCCAAACCACATGGATGTGGTCCGGCCATTCACCAGGTTGATAGGACGCCGGAGATAAAACAGCAGCGACGATCCGAAAGCCTGGTCGCCGTAGATGGCCACTTCATCTCCCGGGCGGGACTCTTGCGCGATGCGCTCCGCCAGGTTCTTGGAGGAGAGATAGGGCGTGAAGCGCCCCAGGGCGATCTGGGCGGCGATCAGGAAAAGACCCATCGTCAGGGCGGTCGCCCAGGTGGCCGCGAAGTGCTTGCGGCGGGCCCGCAACCATAAGGCGATCGCAGGACCCACGAGCAGGGCGAATGCTGCCAGGGCTGCCGGCAAGCGCAGCGCGGCAAAAGACTCCCCGGTCAGGTCCATGATGTGCGACATGGACAGCGTGTCTTCCGACAAGCTGTGCCGGGCCAGCACCGTGCTGATGTCCGGCACAAACGGCAGGTTCCGCGAGGACCAGAGCCCAGCGATCAATGTCCCTCCGGCGACGAGGGACAGCAGGGTCATCGCGGCTGCGCTGGAGAGCAGCCAGGACCGCCTCTCCGAGAATTCTTCCTGTGAAATGGCCGCCGCCAACAGGAGCAGAACCGGCAGGTAGGCCGGTAGCGTGTAGTACTCCTGGTTGGTGGAAAAGGCGAAGAAGGTTAAGACTATGCCAGCCCAGATCCAGCAAAGCAGGCGCGTACGTGAGCCGAAGCTGGACTCAGTCCTGGAAGGGCCCAGGTCGCGCCGTAGGTTCCGCAAGGCCAGTGGCAGATAAATGCTCCAGGGAAAAAGCCAGACCAGGTGCAGACTCCAGTACAGTCCGGCGGGGACCTTGTTGTAATCCTTGGGATAGCGCTCGCCGAGAAAGCGGAGAAAGTGCTCATTCACGAAGTAGAACCAGAAGAAGTGGGCGTTTCGGAAACCCGCCAGCAGGTGCCAGGGAGCGGCAATCGCCAAAAACAGCAAGAATCCGGTGGGCAAGTGGAATTCCCGCCAGCGACGCCAGTCGCCGGTCAAGAGCGCAAACACCACCGCGGTCAGGCCGACGAACACCAGGGCCACGAGCCCCTTGGTGAGCACGGCCAACGCCAGGCACGCATAGCCGGCGTACCAGAGCGCAGCACGGTGGGGACGCTCCAGCGCCCGCAGAAAGAAATAGAAACAGGCGGCGATCAGCAGGCTCAGAATGGCCTCGGGAATGAGGACGCGAGTGAACAGGTAGTAGCCCGCGGCCGTGGAAACAAATAGTCCCGCATAAACTCCCGCGCGGCTCCCAAAAGCCTGCCGGGCCCAACTCGCAGCCAGCCATACCAGCAGGAACATGGCCACGACGGTGGGGACGCGCGTGGCGAACTCGGTTACTCCGAAGATGCGGTAGCTGAACGTCACCAGCCAGTAGAGCAGGGGAGCTTTCTCGAGATAGCGCACCCCGTTCACGTGCAGTGTGACGTAGTCGCCGCTGACCAGCATCTCGCGGGCGGCTTCCGCATGGGTAGAGTCGGCGTCGTCCTGCAGCGCGGGAAGGAATGCCCCACCCAGATAAACCACTGCGCAGAGCAGAAACGCGGCAAGCCATGAGGCCCATGCCACCGGGGCAGCTTCTGCAGATCGGTGCGGAGCGGTCTCAGCAGGCGCTTGGAACGTAGTGGTCTGCATTATGGGTCGGTGAAGTCAGTATAAAACAAGGTAAGCGCCAGTAGGGCTA
The DNA here is from genome assembly GCA_020073165.1 of Terriglobia bacterium. Classification (GTDB taxonomy): domain Bacteria; phylum Acidobacteriota; class Terriglobia; order Terriglobales; family Acidobacteriaceae; genus JAIQET01. The sequence continues at coordinate 66,739 of JAIQFP010000016.1, forward strand.
AACGGCGGACGATGACAACCTCCCGGGAGGGAACGTGCGGTCAGCCGGGTCTCGGGGAGGGCGTAATGTGCGCAACGGAACAGTCTTCAGTTTGCCGCCGCCCGCCTCGCCAAAACAACAAATTCCCTCCCGACCTTGCACTTGGGGCCGTTTTCCCGTGTCAGACCGCGGACAATTCGTGCGTCACGGCTTCCAGCTTGGCGGTCATCTTGATCGGCACTTTCAGCGCGTGCGAAATCGGGCACCGGGCCCTGGCGCCTCGGATCGCTCTGTGAAACTTCTCCTCATCCATTTCCGGGATGCCAGCGCTGATCTGTAACTGGATGCTGGTGATCTCCCAGCGTCCCTTCTTCTCTTCCAGCGTCAGCACGGATTCGGTTTTTACATGGTCGGGCTTGAGGCCAACCTTCACACTCTCCCGCGCCACCATCAACGATATGCAGGAAGCCACGGCAGCGGCCAGCATTTCCGACGGGCTGGTGCAGGGGTCGCCGCCCGTGCTCGTGCCGGCAGCGGCATACAGGGCGTTGGAGATAACCCCACTGGAGGTTGAAACCAGGCCTTCCCCAATGACTGGACTGCCCTTCCAGATGGCAACTGCGCTGCGAATCATGGAGCACCTCCTGGGTACACCTCTTTTTTACCTCAGCAAGGCACCTTGAAGCTGTGCCGGCGGAGACATGGGTGTGTGTCAGAGGCCCATTTTGGAAATGCAGAGGAATACGCCAAAATTGCCGGGTTTCCCGACAGAAACGGTGGATCCTCAGGGCTGCCGACTCACCGTCCTCGGGCAGAACACTTCCGTAACCGGCTCATCAGTAGAGCCCAACTAATTTAGTATCGCTAAGTTGCTTTATCTGTTATGGTAGAAGTGCGTTTGAAGTGGATCGGTCGTCAGCAGCTTCTTGCCAACCAGCTAGTACCTGCCCAGCACCTCCGACTTCTACCAGCGTAAATCAATCGAAAGGTTACACAACAAGAACATGGAACAAGGAACAGTAAAGTGGTTTAACGACGCAAAGGGTTACGGCTTCATCAGCCGCCAGACTGGCGAAGACGTATTTGTGCATTTCTCAGCCATCCAGGCGGGCGGCTTCCGCAGCCTGCAGGAAGGCCAGAGCGTCGAGTTTGAAGTCACCAAAGGTCCCAAGGGCTGGCAGGCTGAAAACGTCCGGCCGCTGTAAGCGGCTGTAGTTTGCCCGCGTGGCGTGCGGGAGATTCTGCAGAACAGAATCAGGTCCAGAGGCGGACTCCTACTTCCAGTGCTAAACTATTAGCTGGCGTTCATCATGACCATGATGTTCGCAGCGGGTGTAGCGCTGATCATTATAGGGTCCGCCAAAGATCCCAGGAACGCAGATCGTGGGAGGGGTGTCTGCCGCCGAAGCAGTGCAACCGGCCCGTCGCTAGCACAAATGGTCCTTATTCGCGAGCCTCGATCGAGGGTGTGATGCGCGACGAATCCAAAGCCTCCTACGCAGTCATCCGTTACAACCAGCGCACCTATGTCTCCGGTGGAGTGATGGCCATTGTGAAGGGCCGTGAAAGCGCGGAAAGCACCGTCCGCCAGTTTGAAGCTGGGCAGAGTTCAAGCGATCGCCAGGAGGGTTGGCGCTATTTCCTGGAGATGACTGACCTGAAGCCCGGTATGGATCCAAAAGAAGCGACCGACCTCCGGCAGGCCCGCCTCGACGTGCGAGAATCCCAGAATTAGAACGCTTCGGAACGTTTTCCCTCCAGTTCTCCCGCCGTTTAGCTGTCCGAGCATCATTCCCCACTTGCCTGGACTTCCGTTCTGAGGCAACATTCCAACCCGCCAGCCGGGGCGAAGTCCGCTTCACGGAGGGATGCTATGGCAGCCAATCGCTGTCCTCTTGCCGCATGGCCATCCGCACTCAGCGTATCGATCTGCATGGCGTTGCTATTTGCTTTTTCCGCACGCGCCAGCGCGCAGGCTTGTTTCATCTCCGCACCCAGCATCGTGACTGGTCAACACCCCAAATCGGTCGCGGTCGCCGACTTCAACGGAGATGGCAAGCTTGATTTTGCCACCGCCGATCCGCCAGTCGGCGGGAACCTAGGCGTCTCTGTCGTGCTGGGTAACGGCAACGGTACTTTCCGGCCACCCCTGCCGGTTCTCGTCGGTTTCCAGCCCTCGTTCGTGAACGTGGGCGACTTCAACCACGACGGCAATCCTGACTTGGTGGTCGGCGATCTCACCTATTGTGTTGCCAGCGTGATCTACATTCTCTTAGGCAACGGAGACGGCACGTTCCAGCCCCCGGTTAGCTACGCCGTCGACAAAGCCGGCCTCCTCCTCTCCATCGCGGTGGCGGACTTGAATGGCGATGGAGTTGAGGATCTGGCCGTGATCAATTCCTGCAGCGCCGATGTGAGTGTTTTGTTGGGGAAAGGCGATGGCACTTTTCTCAAGGCAGTGAACTACGGCGTGTTGTCCCCTGCGTCGATAGCCACGGCAGATGTCGATGGTGATGGCCGCCTCGACCTGGCGGTGGCAAGTGGCAGCGGCGATATCAGTATCCTCAAGGGCAATGGGGACGGTACATTCCAGGCGGCCACCAGCTTCAACATCGGATCAGCTCTCATCCCGACCGCAATCGCAGCCGCCGATCTAAATCACGACGGGCATACGGACCTCGTGGTAGCCAACACCTACGGCGGCTCCTTCAACTTCGGTACTGCCGACGTGCTGCTGGGCAATGGCGACGGTTCGTTTCAGGCGCCGGTCAGCTACGATTCCGGGGAAAATTCCGAAGCCATTGTGATTGCCGATCTCAACGGCGACCGGATTCCGGACCTTGCCCTGGCCACGCTCAACACCGACGGCGTCAATATCCTGCTGGGCAACGGCGATGGCGGCTTCCGCTACGGCGGACAATTCACCGCGGGCGATGGCTCAATGTCCATCGCTTCCGGCGACTTCAACCGCGATGGCGCGCTCGATCTGGTCGTGGCCAACAACGGAATCGGCACCACTTTTAACGGCAATGTCTCTCCCGGCAACGTCAGCCTGTTGTTGGGCAATGGCGACGGCACCTTCCAGTCCGGACAGAACACGGTGGCGGGTCGCGAGCCCACTTCGGTTGCGGCAGCGGACCTCAATGGCGATGGCAAAGCCGATCTGGCGGTGGTGGATTTCAATGGCGCCCTGAACATCTTCCTCGGCAGGGGCGACGGCAGCTTCGATAACGGTTCCACCTACGAGGCGGGTACCATCCTCACCTCCGTGGTGAGTGGAGATTTCAATCATGACGGCAGGATGGACCTGGTCACCGCCACGTTGCACACCAATGGGATTGGGGTCTTCCTCGGAAACGGCGACGGTACATTCCAGAAATCAGCCGTGTATCACGCCGGTACCAACCCGCGGTCCATCGCCGTCGGCGATTTCAACGGCGATGGCAATCTCGATCTCGCGGTGGCAGATGAAGTGAGAGGCTCACCAGGAAACGTCAGCATTCTGTTGGGCAATTCTGATGGGACCTTCCAGCCGTTGGTGGCCTATGCCGCGGGATTCCGTCCGAAGTCTGTCGCAGTGGGCGACTTTAACGGCGATGGCAAACTGGATCTCGCCGTCGCCAACTTCACCAGTCACAACGTTAGCGTACTTCTGGGCAACGGGAACGGCACGTTCCGAACGGCAGTGAACTACCTCACGGGCCGTGAACCCCGGTCCGTCGCGGTGGGTGATTTCAACGGCGATGGCAAACTGGACTTGGTGGTAGCGAATTCCGGTACCAGCAAGGTGACGGTATTCCTCGGCAATGGCGACGGCACCTTCCAGAAGGCGGTTCGTTATGCCGCAGGGCACGCTCCCAACTTCATTGCAGTGGCGGACTTCAACGGCGATGGGCGGCAAGACCTGGTGGTGACCATTTCCTACACCGCTTCCCACGGAAACGGCAGTGTGGCGGTGCTGCTGGGCAATGGCGACGGCACGTTCCAGTTCCCAACGTACTATGGCACCGGATTGCTGCCAAGATCGGCAGCCGTGGCCGACTTCAACGGCGACGGAGCCCCCGACGTGGCCATTGGCAACTACACCAGTAACAATGTGACCGTTTTGTTGAACCGTCGTGAAGGAAGAGGCAAGGCGCGGTGAATTGATCGGACAGCCGGCGGATCACCAGCGATACAGACGACCTAGTTTACCGGCGGCGTGCTATAGATCGGTCTGCCCGGCAGCGGATTGCCCCAGATGCACTTGCTGGCCTCCAGGTTCTCCAGGCCAACCTCATTGTTGGCCAGGCCTCCAACCCAGACCACACGAAACCGTCCTCGCCTGCCGCGGTGTTGCACCTCGACCACCGATGCCGGTTCCACCATGGGCGGAATGTCCTCCAGGCGGGCGCCCCGCATACTGACGTCGTGGGTGAAGACCGTCTGCTTGAAGGGATGGCCGGTGTTGTCCACCCCATTGAGTTGTACTTTCAGCCGGACAAGATGACGGGTATCGAGCTGGCTGGCCATAGAAATCACCTCATCCTGATAATCCTCTCCCTGATACTGTAGCGCGCTGGCGGGGCGAGAAAGCATGACGGAGGTGCAAAGCTGCCCACGTACCTTGGAGCGACACTCAATCGCGAGAAAGCCAATATTTATGCGCCTTTTGGGGATGGCACATTGGTGGGCTGCTCTGGCACATCGGTGCTATTCCCAACCTGGAGGGGAGGATTTAGTGTCGTAAGTGAGCAGTTCTGGGGGAGGGCTGCCCGGGCGTCCGCGGACTCGAAAGAGTCGGGACGCCTGTTTAATTGTTGGCCACGGTCAGAGTCACCTGCGTGCTATGCGAGAGCGAACCGGACACCGCGTTCACTGTGATTGTGTAGGTACCACTCGCGGTCGGGGTTAGCACGGTCACACCCGCCGAACCTGACTTGCTCGCATCGGCCTGCGACACGGCACTTACCGTGACGTTGGCGGGGCTAGGCACCGAACCCGGCGCCGCATAAAGCCCACTGGCGTCCACCGTGCCGTGGGTCGCGTCGCCCCCAGCCACACCATTCACGTTCCAGGTAACGGCTGTGTTGCTCAAGCCGCTCACGGATGCCGTGAACTGCTTCGTTTGTCCTGGGAACAAAGACGCTGATGGCGGACTGACAGACACTCTGGCTGCCGGCGGGCCAGGAGAGCTGTTGCCACCGCCCCCGCAAGCCAGCAAGATCCCGGTCAGGACCAGCAGCAATGCAAGTCCAACCATGTGGTATTTGCGTCGAACCTGCGATTTTCCACCAAAGCCGGCCAGCACCAGGCCAAGCACCGAAATGCCGAACGGGAGCAGCAGGCGGTTGGTGCGAGCCAGGCGGCGCAGTTGTGGTGCATTCGGTCCGACGGTAGCGATGCTCAGCGTTACCACGGTTGCGCCGCTACCCGCGGAAATCTGTGGCGGCGCAAAGGAGCAACTGGTGAGCGCCGGCAGCCCCGAGCAGGTGTAATTGATGTTGTTCGGGAAAGTCGCAGCTCCGACCGGCGTGAAGTCCAAGTCGTACATCGCGGTCTGCCCCGCGAGCACGGTTTGCGATCCGGAGGTATCGCTGAAGCTGAAATCCGCGTTGGCCGTCAGCGACACCGGCACACTGTGCGTGGTGGCGCTTCCATCGGTGCCCACGCCGGTGATGTTGAAGTTGTACGTTGCCGCCGTGCCGCTGGCGACCGTCACGCTAAATGCTGCGCCCCCGGCGGTGGGGGTCGCGCTGGTTGGAGTGCACGTCGGCGGCGCGCCTGCACCGCAAGTGATGTTGACCAGACTGCCGTACCCGTTGAAGGCAGTCAGTGTTCCGTTGAAGGTTGTCTGGACATTGACGGTGGTGGACAGCGAAGGATTGCTGATGGCAAGTACGTAGTCGGCCAGTGCCGTCACCGTGAGGGACAGGGCCTGCGTCTTGGGTCCCGGCGCTCCCGCGGTATTCGCCGAGATGGTCACTGGGAACGTACCGGTGGAGGTACTGGTGGTTGTACTGATTGTCAGCGTAACCGTCACGGGATTACCAGACGTGGGGCTCACGGAGCTCGAAGGCGAAAAGTTGCACGCCGCCCCCGACGGCAACCCGCTACACGAGAGCGTGACCGTGCCGCTGAATGATCCCGATGCCGTTGCCTGGAACGTAACCGGATCGGAAGTATTGGGCCGGTTTACCGTGATACTTCCCGGCGACGGTGCCGTCAGATTGAAATCCACGACGTGCAGGGTCAGAGGCGCATCATGGGTCGTGGTGTTGCTGTCTGAACCCACACCGTGCGCGTTGAACGCATAGTCGCCCACCGCGCCCCCGGCAGTCACCGTGAAGCTCGCACCCGACACCGTCGGCGTCAACTGCGTGGGGTTCATAGTACATGTGCCGGGGACCGTGCCGGTGCAACTTAGCGTTACCTGGCTGTTGTACCCATTCAAGGCCGTCAGCGTGCCATCATAGGTGGCCGTCTGGGTGGGGAAGATAGTCTGCGTTGCAGCGGAAAATCCAATCTGGAAGTCCGGCGTCGCCAGCAGATTGAACTGCCACACCCCACGCCCATAGGTGGACGCCCGCAGCATCTTGGTTCCCGCGGAATTGAAGATGCGAAGCGCCGTGACCGAAACGTTGGGGAGATATCCTGCTATCCCGCTGCTGGGCGCGGGGCCCACTTCTGTCCAGCTTGCGCTCGCGGTACTGCTGGAGAACACACCCACGTCGGTGGCCGCGTACACGGTTCCCGTGGTCGGGGTCGAGCCTGGATCAACCACAATCGCATTCGCCGGTGAATCCGGCAACATGCCAAGGCCTGTGCCGGTGAAATCAGTCCAGGTTGCGCCCGCATTGGTCGTCTTCCAGACGTGCGAGACGTGGAATCCCATGACGGTTACGTAGGCGGTCTGGCCAGTCGAGTCAGAAGTGTCGATGGCGACACCCGACACAGGAAAGTGGCTGGGGTTGATCGAACCGGTGCGGTCGAGCCAGGTATTAGTGCCGCCACTGGAGTTGGTGCTTACCCAAATGTGGCCGCCGGTGGTTACGGTGGGGCCAAATCCGTCGGTGCCGGCATAAATCACGTTGGAGAACCCGTTCCCTCCCTTGGGGCCGCCGGCGGCCAGAGACCGTACCAGATTCACTTCACCGCCGGTGCAGCCGCCCGTAGGTGAGCCGGTTTCGAAATTCACGCTGAGCTGCGTAAGGCTTCCGCCGGTACCGGGCCCGCGCCACACGCGGCAGGTGCCCACGATCAGCTCGCTCGCCACGACCTGCGGATCAAGAACGTAAGGTGTATAGAAGGCGCCATGGTCACCCCCCACGTTGGCAGACTGCACCACGAGCGAAAAGTCCCCGGTGTGACAGGCGCTTCCCTGGGTGCATCTCTGAATGGACACATCCGTGTTGGCGGTAAACCATTCGTTGACGCTGTTGGGATTGATTTCGTTATAGCCACCGTCGCCCGCGTTTACGTTCAGCCAACTGCTGCTGCTCTGGGACGTAGCGGTCGCCGGCGAACCGTTGTCTTGTGTGCCCCCAAGGATAGTGTTGAGGTTGCTGGGGTGCTGCGAGAAGGAAACAAACTGGGTCATCGATCCCAGCGTCTGGTTCAGACTGTCGAACTGGTTGCTCATTCCGCACGTGCCGGTAGTCAAACCGGTGTAGCCATCGAGCGCCCGGTAGATGCCGCCATCGTTGGCGAAGTACATGATGTCCTTGCCATTGGCGATCATGAAATCGACATCGTGCTGGTCGGGGTGAACCTTGGCGATGGCACTGCAACCGTAGACGTGGGTCAGGTTGACAAAGGTGTTCGATCCCGAACCGCTGCACGTCGGTGAGCTCGTGGTGATGGTGCACTTGTAGAGATTGATCGCGCCCGCATAAAGATCAGTGCTGGTGGCGCCGTTGGGAACCGCCGCCAGTTCCAGGTTGTAGACGCCCTGCAAGGTTCCGCAACCAAACGGATCGCCGCAGCCGGTGATGCCGCTGTCCGTCACCTGGGTCCAGGAAGAGCCGCCGTTGGTGCTTTTCCAGATGCCCTTGTCGGCTTGGTTCGCGTCCACGTACCACACGTACATCTCGTTGCGGCCGGGTACCACAGCGAACTCACCGCGGTAAATTGGGCAGTTCTGCGAAGTAACGGCCGGACAGGCCGCCGTCGTCAGCCCTGCACCTGGTTGGGTGGCCAGGCGGGTCCAGTTGATTCCGTCGGTTGAGGAATAAATGCCGTGGAAGCGCGCGGCTGCAAAGAAGGTTCCGCTGCCGGCATTGGGATTAAACACCACGGCCGTGGTCGAGGCCGGTGTGATGACCGTGCTGCCGTCCTTCATGGTGGCGTAGGTCCAGCTCACACCGCCGTTGGTGGAGTAATAAAGCCCACGGTTTGAGCTGGACTGCTCGAGGTTCTCATTGATGCCTTGGGACGCCGCTGCCGCCGCCGCCACGACCAGGTTTGGATTGCTTGCACTGAATGCAATCTTGCTGAAGCCCAGGCCCGCAAAATTGCGTGTGCCCGTGCTGTCGGTTGTGATCAGCGTCCAGCTTTGGCCTGCATCCGCCGAACGTAGAATGCCCAGACCGTAATAGGAGTCGGCCGAGCTGTTGGTTTCGCCGGTGCCGACCAGGATGACGCTCTTGGCGGGGTCAGGATTGCTGAGCTGCGGTTGAATGCCGATCGACCCCACCGCCAGGGTAGCTTGGTTATCAATGACCGGAGTCCAGGTCACGCTGGACGGGCTCAGGCTGAGCGGCCCGGCGTTGGTGGACTTCCAGACCCCGCCGTACGCGCCGCCGACATAGACAGTGTTTCCGGTGGTATCGGCGGGATCCACCGCCACCGCCGTCGCCCGCCCCGAGACCCAGTCGTAATCCTGCTGTCCGAAGCCGCTCGCATCGGAGGCCAGCGGTGCCGGACCCAATGCCGTCCAACCAGAAGCGACTCCAGATGTCTGTCCGGCTGTTTGTGCAGCCGTCTGCCGTGCGGCCCGGGTCTGCATCTTCTGCAGGTGAGCCCGGTAACGGAGCGCGGCCGCCGATTCTTTCGGAACAGTGCGCCCGCGCAGGAACCACTGCTCACGAGCCTCCGGCTGGTCGCGATCTTCGTCCGCGATGGGGTCGTATTCGGAGCGCATCTTCGCGCCCTGGCCGAAGACAAGTGCGCTGAGGAATGTCAGGAAGAAGAGGAGGCGAGAACAACGAAGAAAATGACTGCTCACACAAATTCTCATAAATATATTCGCATGGGAACACGGGAGAGCAGCCAATGTCTTACAGTATCCGGAGGTGGAACCTTGCTGTCAACGCAAAATGGTGAGGCAGGGTGCATGTCCACCTGGACATGTTCCAAATTGGTTACCAAGGCGCGCGCAGCATAAGCTGAGACCTGACACCCCGAGACCCGAGACCCGATTTCCTACTCGTACCTCAGGGCCTCGATGGGATCGAGCCGGGCGGCTTTGCGGGCGGGATAGAAGCCGAAGAAAATTCCCACGGCCATGGAGAAGATCACAGCGGCGCCAATGGCGGTGGCAGAAACCAGCACCGGCCAGCCCAGGGTTTGGGTGATCAGGAAGGAAGCGCCGGTCCCCACCAGGATTCCCACTGCCCCGCCCACCAGGCTGAGCACGATGGCCTCCACCAGGAATTGCTGCTGCACGTCGCCTTCGGTGGCGCCGATGGCCATGCGAATGCCGATCTCGCGCGTGCGCTCGGTCACCGAGACCAGCATGATGTTCATGATGCCGATGCCACCGACGATCAGCGATATGCTGGCGATCGATGCCAGCAAAACCGTGAACAATTGCGCCTGTTGGTCAGCGAGGTCGGCCATGTCCGCCAAGTTGCGCACCATAAAGTCATCATCCGAACCCGGACGAATGCGGTGCCGGTCCCGAAGCAAGGCCGTGATCTGTTGCTGCGCCGTGTAGCTGGCCTCGCGCGAGATCGCCGACACCATGATCCAGCGTAACCAGTCTTGGCCGGTAATTTTCTTCTGCAGCGTGGTAATGGGGACGATGATGGTGTCGTCCTGATCGCTACCCATGGCAGCCGAAGTTCCCTTGGCAGCCAGCGCGCCCACTACCTTGAAGGGCAGGTTGTTGATGCGAATGGTTTGCCCGATCGGGTCGGTGGCGCCGAATAGGTTCTTGCGGACCGTCTCACCAATCACCGCCACATTCGCAGCCATGTTCACATCGTCCTGGGTGAACGACGATCCCTCGGCCAGCGGCCAACTGCGAATGTCGAAATACTGCGGTTCGGTGCCGTTGAGTTGCGTGGCCCAGTTGTCGTTGCCGAACACTACCTGGGCGGCAGTCTGGCTGCCCGGCGCCGCCGCCTGCACCGCCGGACACTCGCGCAGAATTGCCAGCATGTCGTCATAGATCAGGGTCTTGGTCGCGCCCCAGCCCATGCGCATGCCGCCACGCGTTACCGTGCCGGCGCCCACGAACAACATGTTGGAGCCCATGGCCGCGATCTGCTGCTGCGCCTGCTGCTGCGCGCCCTGGCCTACGCTCACCATGGCGATGACCGCCCCCACGCCGATGATGATCCCCAGCATGGTAAGGCTGGAACGCATCTTGTTGCGCGCCAGCGCCCGCATCGCGATCCGAATGATTGCCAGTAAGTCCATGATCCAATCCTGTACGATCGCCCCGGCGCCCTCAGCGCCCTCAGCGCCGCCGTTCTCCGCCGCAGCGCCTCTAATCCTCCAGCGTCGGCAAGCTCTTCAGCACCTCGGCAGCCAGCGGACGGTTCATGATCGGTTCATCGCGCCGGATTTTGCCATCGCGAAACTGGATGCTGCGCTTGGCAAATTGCGCGACATCCGCCTCATGGGTAACCAGCACCACGGTCAGTCCACCGTCATTGAGCTTCTGAAAAACTTCCATGATTTCCACTGAGGTGCGGCTATCCAGGTTGCCGGTGGGCTCATCCGCCAGCAAAATGGACGGGCGGTTGACCAGCGCCCGCGCAACCGCCACCCGCTGCTGCTGGCCGCCAGAAAGCTGGGAAGGGAAGTGCATCCTGCGGTCTCCCAACCCGACCAGCTCCAGGGCTTCCCGCGCGCGTTTCTGCCCTTCCTCTTTGCTGACCTGGGCGTACAGCGTGGGCAATTCGACGTTCTCCTGCGCTGTGGTGCGCGAAAGCAGATTGAAGCCCTGGAACACGAACCCGATCTTGCGGTTGCGAATGGCCGCCAGTTCTTTCTTGCTGAGCTGCGAGACTTCAATCCCTTCCAGCAGATAGCGCCCGCTGCTCGGCTTGTCCAGGCAACCCATAATGTTCATGAAGGTGGACTTGCCGCTGCCGCTGGCGCCCATGATGGCGACGAACTCGCCCCGCTCGATGGACACCGTGACCCCACGCAGAGCGTGCACCCGAGTCTCGCCCAGGTCGTAATACTTGTGCACGTCTTCCACCTGGATGACGGCCCCATGATCACTGGCCGTGGTCTGGGAGACATCGGGTTGTGAAATGGTGACCACTTCTGCTTTTCCTGTAGAGACGCAGCTTGCTGCGTCTCCCTCCATGCCCTCTGCAGCGTAAGTCCGGCCCGTTACCGCCGTGGTGTCGTTCCGCCCATGCTCGGCGGACGCGTACCCGAGGTCGCGGTCATCGCCCCGGTGACCAGTTCATCCCCTTCGTTCAGTTGTCCCTTCAGCACCTGCGCCACCTCGGTGATGGTGTGGTCGGTAATGCCTGTCCGGATTCTCACCGGTTCGAGCGTCTTGTCTGGGCGCAGTTTCCAGACCACGGCCACGTCCACCCGCGGAGTGCGCTGCTGGCCGGAATCTCCGCCCCCGCCCTCCGCTCCTTGTGCCTTCGCCCGGTATTGCTTGCCGGATGCCCCCCCGGCGTTCGGTCCCTCGTTGCTTGCGGTTTGTCCTTGCCCCTGGGCGCTGGAGATCAAGCCGTACTTCTGGTACAGGGCACGGATTTGATCCGCCGTCATGTCCGGCTTGTAACGCAAGGCGCCATTCGCCACCCGCAGCACGCCTTTCGCGTTGGCCACGGGAATAGTGATATAAGCCGTCATGCCGGGAAACAGCTTCATTTCGGGATTGTCGAAATCAATGATGGTGTTGTAGGTGACCACGTTCTGGACCGTGGTCGCGTTCATGCGTACCTGCGAAACCTGCCCGGTGAAGTTGTCTTTGGGATACGCGTCCACTTTGAATGTCACCACCTGTCCGGTGCGAATCATGCCCACATCGGATTCGTCGGTGCTCGCGTACACCTGCATCTTGGTCAGGTCTTGCGCGATGGTGAACAGGGTCGGCGCCTGCAGCGAAGCAGCCACGGTCTGTCCCACATCAACATTTCGCGCGATCACCGTGCCGTCAATGGGTGCGTGAATCGTGGTGTAGTCAAGATTGGTCTGTGCGACTTTCACCGCGGCTTCCTTCTGCTGAACTTGCGCGGCCGCCTGCACGACCTGGGCTTGTGCTGCGGAAACCGCCGCGTCTGCCGTGTCGGCATTGGCCTTCGCCAGGTCCAGTTGCTGCTGGCTCATCACGCCTTCTTTGGCCAGGCCCGCGGTCCGCACATAATCCGCGCGAGTCTGGATTGCCGTGGCTCTGGCCTTCTCCAGGTTGGCTTGGGCCGCGATCAGATTCGCCCGCGCATTAGCCAAGTCGGCCTTGGCTTGCAGCAGCGTGCCTTCGAACAGCGGAGGATCGATCTGGGCGACGACCTGTCCCTTCTTTACGCGGGAGTTGAAGTCGGCATAGAGACGAGAGATGGTGCCTGACACTTGCGAGCCCACCTGCACCGTGGTCACGGCATTGATAGTGCCCGTCGCCTCCACCACCTCGTGGATATCACCACGATCCGCCTTGACCGTGAAGTACTGCGCCTTGTCGTTGCTCTTGAACTGAAAGGCGGCGAACACGCCGATGGCAACAACCACGATCCCCGCGATCATCCAATGGCGCTTTAGCAGTTTCACTTTTGAATCCTCTATATTATTGAACGATTCCGGCCTCGGTTCCCATGAGCTGAACCAAAGACCGATTATGACCGCCCTTGGCCTACCTAGACAGTATGATGGTACATCTTGCAGCACGGATGCGGCATTTGCCCAATCTTTACAAAAGTTTACGTGCAATGGGCATAGCCGGCTGGTGACCAAGGGTTAGGCGAGGACAACCTCCGATGGATTGGCAAGCGTTCTGGTTGACGATCCGGTTGGCGCTGCTGGTGGCTGCGGCGTTAGTGGTCATCGGATTGCCCATTGCCTGCTGGATCACATACTCGCGCTGGCGCTGGAAGTTCCTCGCCGAAGCGGTGGTCGCCTTGCCCATCGTGCTGCCACCTACTGTACTGGGCTTCTATGTGTTGGTGGCGCTCGGTTCGCGCAGTCCGCTTGGGCGCCTTTGGCAAGCGCTGACCGGGCACACTCTGGCCTTCACTTTCGAAGGCCTGGTGATTGGGTCCATCCTTTACAGTCTGCCATTCGCCGTGCAGCCCTTCGCCGCCTCGTTTGCAGCTGTGGACCGCAAGCTGATTGCGGCTTCGTCAACCTTGGGTGCCTCCAGGCTGCAAACCTTCTTTCGGGTAATTCTCCCGCTCTCGGTTTCGGGCCTGGTGACCGGGATTGCCTTGAGCTTTGCTCACACCATGGGCGAATTCGGCGTGGTGCTGATGGTGGGCGGCAACATTCCCGGGGTGACGCGCACGGTTTCTATTGACATCTACGACCAGGTGCAGGCCTTCAACTACGCCGCCGCCAACCAGACTGCGCTGGTGCTGCTGGCAATTTCCTTTGTCGTGCTTTCGGTGGTGTACGCGCTGAACCGGAGAGTGTGGGCGGTATGGCCGTGGAAATAGAACCCGGAACCCGGCTCCGCACGGGGACCTCGGCTGCCATGTCTGGTGGCGGGGATGCTCTGACCGTCGAAATCCGCAAGCGCTTTGCCAATGGCGGCGGCTTCGCACTCGAGGTATCATTCGCTGCGCTGCCGGGCATCACCATCGTATTTGGTCCTTCCGGGGCAGGGAAAACCACTCTGCTCGATTGCATCGCCGGCCTCGCCACTCCCGACTCTGGCCGGATCGCCATCGCAGGCCGCAACTTCTTCGGTGACGCCAATCTCGCCGTTCAACATCGCCGGATCGGCTACGTTTTCCAGGATCTCGCGCTGTTCCCACATCTCAGTGTAGAAAAAAACGTCCAGTACGGAATTTCCGCCTTGGCGGTTAGCGCGCGCCGTCAGCGGACAGACGCGATTCTCCAGTCTTTCCGCATCTCCCACTTGCGGGGCCGCAAGCCGGGTGAGATTTCCGGAGGAGAGCGCCAGCGAGTGGCGCTGGCCCGCGCTCTGGTCACCGACCCCTGCGTCCTGCTGCTCGACGAGCCCCTGGCAGCGCTGGATGCGACGACGAAGTCGAACATCATCGACGACCTGCGTGCCTGGAACCAGGCGCATCGCATCCCGATCCTTTATGTAACCCACAGCCGCGAAGAAGTCTTTGCCCTCGGCGAGCGAGTCATGGTCCTGGAGAACGGAAGGATCGTTGCCCAGGGCACACCCCACGAGGTCATGTCGGCGCCACGGCAGGAGACCGTGGCACTGCTCGCCGGCTTCGAAAACATCTTCGACGCAACCGTCGTTGCTGCCCATGAGGATCGCGGCACCATGACCTGCCGTCTCGCCGGCAGCAATGTGGAATTGGAAACGCCGCTGATTCGCGCGGATGTGGGTTCAGCTCTCAAAGTGGGGATCCGCGCTGGCGATATCCTCTTGGCCACCATTCTGCCCAGTGGATTGAGCGCGCGCAATGTCATCCCCGGAAAAGTGGTTTCACTGACACAGCACGACGTGATCGTGACGGCGAGGGTCGATTGTGGCATGGAAATGGCAGTCCACCTTACACTGGCCGCACGCGACTCCCTCCACCTCCAGCCGGGACGCGAAGTGTGGCTGGTGGTGAAAACCCACTCGTGCCATCTGATGGCGTAGTGCGGGGACGGCGGCACTACCTGGAGTTCGTAGCCTGAGCCTCCATCACCCGTTCCATCTCAATCACTCCTACCCACTGCCCGCGGCGCCTCTCTGTGTAGACCAGCTGTCCCCCGAGAAGCTGTGCGGCTGCGGCGGGCGGCACATCGCGGTGATAGCCGAAGAAGCGCGTCTTCCAATCCACCCAGGTAGGCCAGTCCTCGAGCAGGGTGTGCGGTGACTCGTACTTGGTGGAGAACACCAGCGCCACATCGAACTGGGATCGAAGGTCGGCGCTGGCCATGAGCTGCTCCACGGTAAAGTCTTCGATCCGCACCACACGCATGGGCCGGGTGACATAGCCGAGATACGGCCTGGTCAGCTCATCGCTCGCCGGCCATGCCGTCAGCACCCGCGCCATGGGATAACGCGCCTCCACAAATTCCTCGGCCTGTTGGTGGAGCAAGATGTAGTCGCGGTAAGCGAGATTGTCCTCAGGCGCAAACTCGTAGGGAGGATTGACGAAGAGTCCGAGGATGAACGCCAAGGCGACGATGACCACGACCCAGGACCACATGGGCACGCGACGGCGCAAGGTGGAAACCCCGATGATGATCGACAGAGGCACTACTGGGAGCATGTACCGTGCTAGCACCGCCCCTCCCACCAGCGCCATGAAAATCATGTAGGTGACGATTACCGCCAGAAACGCAACCTGCACGCTCGGTGCGATCCTGCCTCGCTCTCCGCGGGCGTCGTGTAGCGGCGGCCGCCACATGGCGAACCCAGTCGCCAGCGTGAGCAGGTACAGGCTCTGATAGCCCAGCGTTTGCCACAGGCGCAAGAGAAATGCCAACAGCACGCGCATCGGATGCAGGGTCGCCTGCACGTTGTAGCGGAAGAATTCCGGGTTGCCGAACACAACCCCGGTACGGAGATAGTGGTACCCGTACCACAGGCCTAGTGGAACCAGCGGAGCCAGGAGCAGAGCCGACTTCCAGCCCCGCGAAACCAGGCACAGGGAGTGCGTGCGCTGTTTGCGGTGGAGCGCCGGGCACAACAGCTCCCAGGCCAAAAGAGCCAGTGGCGCCAGAACTGCCGTTTCCTTGGCTAGCACCGCCAGCGAGAACCACCATACAACTTCTCCACGGCGCTGTTCGACATAGCTGCCCAGCGCCCAGAACGTCAGCCCAGCCGCCGCCAGGTCCAGGTGGGCCAGCGAACTCTGTGCGAAGTACACGGGATACAAGGCAGTGCAGATCGTCGCGGCAAGAGCGACCTCGGTATTCGCCACGCGCTGCGCCAGCCGGAACACCCCCGCCAGGGAAAACGCCGAGATCAGCAGCATCGCCGTGCGCGTCACCACCGGCGCATAGCCGGAGATTTTCCAGCAGAGTGCGAGATAGGCCATCACCAGCGGAGGATGGGCATTGGAAGGAGTCGAGTGCGGAATCGGACTTCCGCTGAGCAGTAGATCACGTGCCGCGGGCACGTAGTATCCGGCCTCGTCCCAGAAATAGGGCAACCGCAAGAGAGGGATGTGGAGCGCGAAAACGGCGAGGAAGAGCAGCACAAAGATCAGCCCGGGATGAAGCGGGCGCGATTCGATGTCGGTGCCTTCTTGCACGCGTCTAGTGGACCGGCCCGGCAGCCATCATGCGCGGATCAAGCTTGATCTCGCCGAACGTACTCTCGTAGCTGGCCAGGTTCTGCTGCAACACGTTCATCAGCGCCTTGACCTGCTGCGGGCTCAGGTAAATCCCCTGGAAGTTCTTGATCTCCACCTGGCTCTCGCTCTGTTGTTGCAAAGTCCCGAAAACCAGAAAGAAATCCCACACGCTCACCCGCACTTGCACGCTGTTGGCGTAACCTTCGCGATAGTCGGCGGCGTTCACCAGCTTGATATTAGGCTGAGTTGGAATGGACATAGGATGTTAGTGTAGCGGGTTTTCAGGGGCGGAGGAAGGACTCGCGGAGTGCAAAGATCCGCGCGGGGCTGGAACCTCAAAGTCGCTCGAGAATGGCATCCTGCAGTTCTGACTGCAGGGCACTATCCAGCTTTCCACCCTGACACGAAAGATAAAACACATCAAGGGCGGTTTGCCCCTGCGTGTCAATCAATGCGACTTCAATGTTGCAGCCCAGTTCCGCAACCGTGGTGCTGATGTCATACAGCAAGCCCGGCCGATCCTTGGCGACAATTTCGAGGAGCGTGCTGTGGGACGAGCAATCATTGTCGAAACGAACATCGGGCTTGACCGCCAGCTTCGATCGCAGAGGGGCGATCTCGGCCTTCTCGTCCACCAGTTTTCTGACGTCGAGCTCGCCGGAAACCGCATCCTCGATGTCCCGCTGCAATCGTTGCGCCTCCGAAGGGTTCAACTCCAGAGTGCGGAACCGGTCTGTGAACCGGATGGTATCCAGCACCACGCCGGCTCGGTTGGAGAAGGCTTCAGCTTTCAGTATGTCCATTCGCCAGGAGGAAAGCACGCCGGTAAGAGTCGCGAACAGGCGAGCGCGGTCCCTGGTCATCAAAGTGAGCTGGTAGTACGAATCCCCTCTTTCCACTCGAACCTGAACATCGTTTTCGCCCAACCCGCGCCACATCTCATAGTGGGCCAGAATGTCTGTCTCGGTGTGCGTGAGCAGATAACGCCGTGGAAAGCCATCGAGGAACAGACGGACTTCTTCCTCTTGAAGCGTGCCTGACAAACTACGAAGGATGTGCTCTATTTCGGTGTCGGTGCCGCTGGCGTGCAGGCGCTTGTCATCCACGCTTCGATTCAAGTGATTCTCAGCCGCCGCAAAAAGCCGCCACAGCATTTCCGCCTTCCACGGCGTTAACGCTTGCGGATTAACCGCGGACACATCCGCATACGTCAGAAGCGTAAGCATCTTCAAGCGTTCGACCGTACCCACGGATTCAGCAAAATTGTTTACTGTTTCCGGATCGAAGATATCGCGTTGCTGAATGGTCCCCGACATGCGCAGGTGATACGCGATCAGGAAGCGTACGAGTTCGCAGTCGTCGGGTTCAAGCCTGAGCCGGCTACAGATGCTTCGCAGCGCTTCGAGGCTGCCCTCGACGTGGCTGGCGGCTGGCATACCCTTTCCCACATCGTGGAAGAGGAGGGCGAGGAACAGCAATTCGGGGCGCTCGATTCCCAGCAGGATGTCCCGGAAGCGGCGTTGCAAATCATTGTCCGGAAGGCGGAGGGCATGCAACCTTTCAATCGTTACAAACGAATGTTCATCCACCGTGTAGCGGTGGTAGTAGTCTCGGATGACGAGCGAGTCGATAGCCTGAAATTCCTTAAACAGGATCACCAGCAAGCCCAGCCGGTGCATGGCGCGCAAGGCTGCGCCGGCATGGGGCAGGACTAGAATTCGGCGGAACAGTGCCCACAGGTCAGGCCTTGCCGCCAAGCCCCGCTGTATCACGGGGAGAACCACTTCAACGTACCGTTCCGCTTCTGCACTGAGCTTGACGCCATGGCGGGCGACAAACTCGAACAAGCTGAGCAACAACGCGGGGTCTGCTACCGATGATGATTGGCGCAGAAAGACGCGGCCTTGCGCCACCGAAAAATCGGCGTTCGACAGCCGCGACTTGCGGTTTTGGAACATGCGATACAGCCCCGACCGCGTCGCCGACACTTCATCCAGGAGCACCGTCAAGCGGTAAATCGAGCGGACGTGCCGATAGTAAGCGCGCATCCACTCCGCGGGCGAAACCGGCGCGCCAGGAATTCCAATGCCTCGGGCCGCGGCTTCAGACTGCAAGTCGTAGGTTAGGGCATTAAGGTCGCGCCCCTGGTGGTAATGGAGAAAGCAGCGGACTGAGGAGAGAAAATCGAGGGCCGCACGGCTGTTCGCGTGGAGGGTATCGGGAAAGAAGTTGTCGCGCTCCGGCCAGGCGCCGCTCTGCTCCAGTTTTCCAATCACCGTGAGCCAACAGGCAAGGTGGTAGTCGCGCATCCCGCCGGGAGAATCCTTCAGGTTCGGCTCCAGGTGGAAGATCGTATTACCGTACTTGTTGTGGCGCGCCCGCGTCAGGTCCGTCAGCCGTTGCAGCAACTCCCCGGCCTCCCGCACCACCATCCCCGGGATGGTCTTGCTGCGAAGCTGTTCAAATCGCCCTGTATCACCGCACACGTAACGGCAATCGAGAAGCGAGATGTTGAATTCCACGTTGTCGTGGTGAAGCCGGCCGCAGTCTGCCAGCGTGCGGGTGGTGGGGCTCACACGGAGGTGCAAATCCCAAAGGGTCTGGCAAAGCCGACGAATTCCCCGTTGTACCTGTTCGTTGGGTGTTCCCTCACACAAGAACAGCAGGTCAATATCCGAACACGGAAACAGTGCCCGGCGACCATATCCTCCCAGAGCCGCGACACAGAGTCCCTCCAGGCCGGGCGCCTCCTCCAGGGTGCTGCCCCAAATCTGCCGGATGATCGTGTCTAGTAGATCGGAACGTTCAAGGATGGCTGCTTGGCCGTTGTGCGAGCCTTCAAATCTCTGGCGAATCCTTTCCGACTCGCAGCCGTAGCTTTCCTGTAACCCCGGAATGCCGCCCGGCAACGGCGCCGGATTCACTCGATTCTGTGGCGATGCGTGCGTAGTGGCTCCAGACGGGGGAATCAAAACTCCTTACTGCGGCCGGACTGGCAAGCTAGAGGGCGGCTATACCACGCTCCTGATTGCGAATGCGGATGGCCTCGTCCACCTTGGAAAGAAAAATCTTTCCGTCTCCGATCTGCCCGGTGCGAGCGGCGCCCATGATCGCATCCACCGCTTTTTCCACCATGTCATCCGCAAGAACCATCTCCAGCTTGATCTTTGGGAGAAGGTCCACAGTATATTCCCGTCCGCGATAGAACTCAGTGTGGCCCTTTTGCCGGCCATGGCCGCGGGCCTCGAGCACCGTCATCCCCTCCACGCCAATTTCGTGAAGCGCGTTCTTCACCGCTTCCAGCTTGGACGTCTGAATTACAGCTTCAACTTTTGTCATCGTCCTCGGTCTCAAAAAGAGGAGAATTGCCCGCAATGCGGCCAGACTACGCGGAGACTTCCCAGTAGTACCCCTCTTCTCCGTGTTGCGAAAGATCCAACCCTTGGATCTCGTGATCGCTCGAAACCCGCAGTCCTACCGTGAGGTCCACGACCTTGAGGATCACCACGGTCCCCACGGCCGCCAGCCCCCACGCGATTGCCACCCCCACGAACTGGTTCAGCAATTGGCCGTAGTTCCCCTCGAGAAAGCCCGATGCCAATGGGTTCCCCTGGGCATCCTTGAAAATCGGATTGACGGCGCTGGCGGCGAAAACGCCGGTGAGCAACGCTCCAATGGTTCCACCCACTCCATGCACGCCGAAAGCGTCCAGCGAATCGTCGTAGCCCAAGCGGGCTTTTACCCGGGAAACCATCCAGTAGCAGAAAACGCCGGCTATCAACCCGATGCAGAGCGCCGACATCGGACTGACAAATCCTGCGGCGGGAGTGATGGCCACCAGTCCGGCCACGGCTCCGGAGATGGCGCCCAGAGCGCTAGGCTTGCCATTGCGCAGCCACTCGGCTCCGGCCCAGCCGACCACCGCTGCCGCTGCTGCAAAATGTGTGGCGACGAAAGCGCTGGTTGCCAGCGAGCCAGCCGACAGCGCGCTGCCGGCGTTGAATCCGAACCATCCCACCCACAGCAAACACGCACCGATGAAACTCAGCACCACGCTATGCGGCGGCATCGACTCCTGCGGATAGCCCAGGCGCTTGCCCAGGTAGAGAGCACAAACCAAGGCCGAGACGCCCGACGTAACATGCACCACCGTTCCCCCGGCGAAGTCAAGTGTTGGGAACCGCCCGCCCAGCGCGGCATTCAGAAGGCCACCCTTTCCCCAGACCATGTGCGCCATGGGATCGTAGATCACCACCGACCACAGGATCATGAACAAAACCATGGCGCTGAATTTCATCCGCTCGGCAAAAGCCCCGGTGATCAGCGCAGGAGTGATGATGGCAAACATCAACTGATACACCATGAAGGTTTGCTGCGGGATAGTGGCGGCATAGGCTGCATCCGGTTGAGCCCCAACTCCCCGCAAAAACAGATGGCTCAGGCTGCCGATAAAGCTGTTGCCCGAGCCAAACGACAGGCTGTAGCCGATCAGCGCCCACAGAACGGTGACCAACGCCATTAACGCAAAGCTCTGCATCATGGTCGCCAGCACGTTCTTCTTGCGCACCAGCCCGCCATAGAACAGAGCCAAGCCAGGTCCCGTCATCATCAGGACCAGCGCTGAACTCATTAGCATCCAGGAGTTGTCGGCAGAGCCCTTGGCTTCGGCGACGGCTTGCTCCAGCTTGGCGATGCGTTCTGATTGACTGTCGCTTCCGGTGGTCTGCGGCAATGCGGCATGCCCTGCAACCGCCAAGAACAGCGCCAGTAGCCCCGCCTTAATCCAGAACTTCCTTGTAAACAATTCCCGTGCCCGTCCCTTCCGTTCAAGAGGGTTACTCTAGAAAGAAGCAGACGGCTTGGGAAATTGAAACTATTTATGGTGCTTATCAGGAATTGTTATGGGCATCAGCCTCCTAGAGCGCTGCCACCCCGCGCTCCTGGTTCCGAATCCGGATTGCCTCCTCGACTCTGTACAGAAAGATTTTTCCATCTCCAATCTTGCCGCTGCCGGCAGTTTGCAGAATGGCGTCTACCGCGGCGTCCACGAGATTGTCAGGCAATACCATTTCGACTTTGATTTTGGGCACCAGATCCACGCTGTACTCCCGGCCCCGATAGATCTCGGTGTGGCCTTTCTGGCGGCCATGCCCGCGCACGTCGGAGATGGTCATACCCTCGACGCCGAGTTCGGCAAGGACCTCTTTTACTGCCTCAAATCTGGAAGGCTGAATCACCGCTTCAACTTTTGTCATTTCTTCATCCTTAAATGCAACAGATTCAACTTCAAATAGTTCAGGCGATATGGATGCGTTCTGGGGCTATGCGTCGGCCACATCAGCGACGGCTCCAGACAACTCATCCAAACTGGGGAACTCCCCCAGTCCCGTTTTGCTTGTTTCCGGCACTCCGCGGGGAAACGCCATCTTCAGCAGCGGGGGAGTAACCAGCGTGGTCGCGAGTACCAGGATGACGACCTGGACGTAAACCGTCGGCGAAACCAGGCCCGCGGCAAAACCCAGACTGGCAGTAATCAGGCCGACCTCGCCGCGCGGAATCATGCCGACGCCCACGATCAGGGAATCACGGTTGCTGAATCCCGTCAGGCGCGCGCCCAGACCGCTTCCCAGTATTTTTCCCAGAACCGCAACCGCCACTAGCAAGACGAACAATCCGGTACGGCCAGCGAGTTGCCGCGCGTTTACTTCCAGCCCGATGGAGACGAAAAACAGTGGGCCGAAAAAGGAGTTCGTCATGGCACGCAAGTCATCGGTAACTTTGCCGTGGGCCGGCGTCGCGGCAACAAACAACCCAGCGAGGTAAGCGCCTGTGATGGCAGCCATGCCACCGAGCCACTCCGCCAAGAATGCCAGCAGTAACCCGATGGTCAGCGCCGCTGCCAGTTCCGAGTGAGGACCATGCAATCGGCTGGCCTGCCTGAACACCCAGCGGGTGACGGGTGGCCCAGCCCAGAATAGAAGCACGAGGCAGATCGCCATTCGCGCCAATGTAATGGCAATCCCGGTCCAACCATTTCCACCCGAATGCGATGTGTGAACACTGAGCGCAATCACCAACGAAAGCACGACCAGGCCCAACACATCATCGATAACGGCGGCTCCCAGGATTGTGGAGCCTGGCTTGGACCGAAGTTGTCCCAGATTGACCAGCGTCTGGGCCGTGACGGTGACGCTGGTGGCGGTAAGAATCGTTCCGATGAAGATTGCTTGCGGCCAGCCAAAGCCGGCGTAGTGCGCCAGCAGACAGCCGCCCAGCATGGGCAGGACCACCCCACCAGAAGCTGCCCAGAATGCGGGTGCGACGGTGCGCCGCATCATTGCGATGTCAGTCTCCAGGCCAGTGACAAACATCAGCACAACCACGCCAATTGCGGCCATGACCTTGAAGACTGCGGCCACTGGAACAGCGTTCGCATCCGGCACCGCGGCAAAGTACGAGAAACTCCCGATGTTCAGGACCGTTGGCCCCAGAAACACGCCCGCAAGGAGTTCACCAAGAACCAGCGGCAGGCCCAGCCGGGCCGCGATGGCGCCGAACAGCTTGGCGCAGAGAATGACCATCGCTACGAAGAACAGAATCTGGAGGGAAGTGCTCAACGCCCCCCCCTGGCCGTCGACTTGACGTTCGACAGGGAACGGCCAATCGAAATCAGCACCACCAGCACACAACCGAGCACGACCGGCGTAGCCGGAGCATGCGCGATGAGCGTGAGCGTCAGGCCGACGAGCAGGGCAGAAGAAAAGACCAACCGCTGTTGCTTCACCACGTTGTATAGGGTTTGTCCGTTCACCGTACTCCTTTCACCGATCACTGCAGGTGGACGATCAGCGCCACGAGAGCTGCCGCCATGCCGCTGCCGGCAACGAGCAGCAGCGATGCTCTGAATGGTTTGTTAAACCAGGGCCGTGCAATGCCGTTTTGTTCCCGCTGGCGCTCCTGCTGAAGCAAACGCCCCACCATCTTGCGTTGTTCCCGCGAGGTGGCACATCGCAGCGCCTGCTCCGCCTGCTGGTAGCCTTTTTGCGGAATCCGCAGCTTGAAGTTCAGCTGTGCCAGCAGGAAATGGGCCGTGAAACTCTGCGGCTCCAATTCCACAGCGCGCTCGAGATGGTCAAAGGCGGGATAGATGCTGCTGGCCATCGCATGCGCGGCGCCGAGGCAAATGTGTGCGTCCGCGAAGGCCGGCGAAGCCTCGATGGCCCGAGAGAATGCCGCTGCTGCGGCGCGTGGCTGACCGCTCTCCATCAGTACCAAGCCATCCTGGAAAGACCGCAAACCATCCGCAGAGAGCTGCGTCGTGCCGGGGAATGCCAGCACACCGGGCGGCTCCATCTGCGTTGTTACCGGCAGTGCTTGGTTCATCGAAGCGCCTCCTTGAGCAGCATCACTCCACACCCCTCTAGTCCGCGGACATGTAGGAAGGCATAACGGTGGCTGCAACCACCGGGCTGCCTCCAGACGGAATCGTTTCCGGCTTGAGCACGAAGTCTGGATAACCCAGAGCGCCCATCTCGGGGATGTCGAGTCCAGCCAGCTCGTCCTCAGCGGACACGCGTTGGCCCACGATTACATCGATCAGCCAATTGGCGGCGTACGAGAAAGCGAACACAAACCCCAGCAGAGTGCCGACGCCGATCAGTTGCGCTACCAGCTGTCCCGGATCCCCATAAAACAGCCCACGGACGGATCCGCTCACGCCATTCCAACTGCCTCCGTAATTCGAGGTGCCATCGGCAAACAGACCGACCGAGATCACACCCCAGATGCCGTTGGTGCCGTGTACAGAAATCGCACCGACCGGATCGTCGATTTTAAGCACCCGTTCCACAAATTCCACGCTCAGGCAAACCAAAACCCCGGCGATCAGGCCTATGACGGCGGCCCCGATAGTGTTCACAAATCCGCTGGGAGCCGTTATCGCAACCAGCCCGGCCAGCAAGCCGTTGCCTGACATGGAAGCGTCCGGCTTGCCGTAGCGGATCCACATGTAGAGGATCGCGCCAAACGAGCCCGTACAGCCCGCGAGCATGGTGTTCACGGCGATAGAGCCGATCCGTAATGCGCCGTTGCCGGAAGCCGCCAGCGTGCTGCCAGGATTGAATCCGAACCAGCCGAAGGCCAGGATGAAACAACCGGCCAGGACAAGCACGATGTCGTGCCCCGGTATTGCATTGGGCGAACCGTCGCGGTTGTACTTGCCGATGCGTGGTCCGAGCAGCATCGAAAGCGCCAGCGCAGTAATTCCGCCCACCGCGTGCACCACGCCAGAGCCGGCGAAATCAGCGTATCCGTGCCCCAAGCCGAAATTCGTGCCCAGTTGGGACAGCCAGCCTCCACCCCACGCCCAGTTCGCGAACAGGGGGTAGGTGAGCGCGCCCATGAGGAGTGACGAGATCGCGAACGCTATGTACTTCCAGCGCTCGGCGGCGGCCCCGGTCACGATGGTCAAGGCCGTGTCCATGAACACCATTTGGAACAGGAACAACACCATGACCGCCACGTCGTAGCTGCCCCCCTGGGTCAAGAAGAACCCATGCGTGCCAAATACGCCCCAAGTCTTGCCCAGGAAACTAAGCGTGTGCTCGGAGGTCAGATAATTGGCGCCTCCCAGCGTGGAGTACGGTCCGCCTCCACCCATCTGGAAAGCAAAGCCGCACACCCAATAGGCGAACAGTCCGAAGCCGTACACCATGAAATTCATCATCATGGTGTGATTCGCGTTCTTGGCGCGGCACAGACCAGTTTCCACCAGCGCGAAGCCGGCTTGCATGAACATGACCAGGAAGCCGGCGATGAGCGTCCAGACGAAATTGATGGCGATCCGGTTTTGGCCAGCCTGATTGACGGTGTCGGCGAGCGTCAGCCCCTTGCTCGGATCGGCCACCACCACGTCATTCACCGTTCCCGTGCGGGTGCCGCTGGGATCGCCCTTGGCAAGATCATCGGCCGAAGGCGGTTGCGCCGCCTTCACGTCGAGGGGCGCATTCATGGCTGGAGCGGGGGCGGCTTGGGCACTGGTCGTTGGGTTTGTTTGGTTTTGAGCCCAAGCCGTCCCGCATATGAGCAGCAGAAACGCTGCTGTCCACAATCCCACGGTCATTCGTCGGCAACCACTCATCGAGCATCTCCTTGTGGCAATTCGCTGTGATTTCTGAATATGGCCTTAACCAGGGCCAAAACTGAACTCGACCCAAACTTCAGTTCGAGCGTTAAAGCGCACTGCGGCAGCGATCAGCTCTTCCAGATCGCATGCTTCAAGTGCGCTTTGTTCAAAACCCAAAGAACTCCGAACAGACTGATGCTGATGCCGAGCAGCACGAGGATGAGTCTGGCGGTCATGGACTGCGTGACCGTGAGCGCCGCCACCGGAACCAGCCACCCGATAAGCACCAGCAAAATTCCAACTATTTTCATGTGTTCTCCTGTTTGACTTGCCTCACTGCACTACCTTGTGAGCGCAAGAGTCTTGATGCGGTACAAGCCAATGCCCGAGTAGACCAGCAGTCCCAGACCGACGATCGCGCCCAGTATGCCGATGACGGTATGGCCCTCGCGTAGGACCAGGCCCGCCGCCAGGCTGGTAAAGCCAACCAGCGTTGTACCCAGATACGTTCCTTGTTGTGGTATTGCGGCCATCATGTGCTCCTTGTGTTCGATCTTCAGTTGTAGGGCCTGCTACTTGGCCTCGCGACTGTCAAACATGAATACAAGACCTGCGGTTACCGTGTTCTGCGCGGTTACCGGCAAGCCGTCGCCCTTCAGGAACGTCGGCGCATTGGACATGTCGCGCCGATATTCCAGTCGGCTCAGAATGTGGCCGGCAATCATGCGCTGGAAAGTCGCGGTAACGCCGTTGAAATGCTGCGCTGTGCCGGTAGTGAATCCATCGTGATCGTCGTAATACTCGTAGCGGGTCACCAGCGCATACTTCTCGTTGAACGCGTACTTGACGTAACCGGCGGCACCGGTCCAGAACACGGGATGTGCAACCCCCGGCATCCGGTCTCCGCGCCCGTAGTCGGTATTGAGGGTGAACGAGAGTCTGCTGGTCGGTGTGTAGCTCACCACCGTGTCCCAGAGCTGCCGCCAGTTGGAATTGTTGTTGACCTGCTCCGGACCCGCCATGTAGTTCTGGGTGAAGCTGATCCGCTTGGTAGGATTCCAGCCGAACCCAATGCCATAGGTCTTCCCGGTATTGTTGTCGATTACGCCGTTCCAGCCGTTCACCAGGAATCCGGAGATCGAGTACTTGTCATTGAACGCGTATTTCGCGCGCAGACCGTAGTGGAAGTAGGGAATCGCGTAGGAGAACAACAGCCCGCGCGAGTAGTTCAGGTCATCTTTGGTTTCGATGACTTCGGCGCCATGCGGCGTGACGAACTTTCCGGCATCGATCTGAAGGCCCTTGCCGACGGGGGCCAGATAGGAGAAGTACGCCTCTTTCAGATACTGAGCAAAGCCCAACCCACCGGGATCGCTTCCGTTCACCGCATTCATCGCCTGACCGAATCCGAGGGCGATGTGGTAGCCCGTTCTGCTGTTGGTGACCTCGGGAGTTTTGTCGACGACCAGTTCGATTAAATTCAAGGCAAACTGGTTGGAAGCGGCGTCAAAGCTGCGAAACGAGCTGGTGCGCGAGGCGGGCTGGTTGGAGTTGTAGTTGTAATACATATCCACGAAGCCGCTCAGCGATGTGGGGCCCAGCAAGCTCGCGATCGACGCCCCAGGCGAAGCGTTTGCCGTTGGCGTCGTGCTCACGGCACTCGATTGCGGTAGCGCTGCCATCGCTGGAGCCGTAGTGCCGGCCGGAGCGCTTCCGCCCGGCTTGAGGGTGGCGAGCTCGCTGCGAAGTTCGCTGACCTCTTTTTCAAGCTCCTGAACACGCTGCGACATGGTCGCGGAAGTCTCCTGAACTGTTTCGGTCTGTGTTTGGGCATAGCACAGTGGAACTGACCCCAGCCCAAACCCCAAGCCCAAGCCCAATGTGGCCACAATCACCCGGCAAGTACCCTGCATAAGTACCACTCACTTTCCCCCTGCGTGCCGCATTCACCCCAAGAGTGAACCCCGCGGCTCCGTGACCAGTGAGCGCACCTTAGCGAAGCCATCCATCCACAGTCCAACGCATAGTTCTTCTTGCACCTATCGGAAATACTTTTGAAAAATTCAATCTATGGAGGGCATAAACCAGGTTTATTGCCGCCGCTGTTCCGGCGTAAATGGTGAGTGCTTCGAAAAATCCGCTGGTGCGAAAGTCGCATTCGAGTTGATCGCGAGAAGAGCCGTTTCAGCCGAATGAAAATGATGGAGTTGGCCGCGCGCGAAAGTGAAATTCTAGGGTGCGCCAACGGCACCGAAGCTTCGACATGCAAACCAGGATTCGCAATTTCCACAGAAGTAGCTCTGCCAGTGCCGACAGCGAGACAGATTCTGAAATCCAGATGGGAACGATCAGGAAAACGCGGGATGGGGTTGCGGCAAAGCCAGCGGCGATGCGCTTGCCGCCTCGCGGACGGCAGCAGGCCCATTGCGCGCGATGCCAAGCCGTACCAATTCCATGAATGCAGTGGCGGCGCGCGGCAGGGTTCGATCCTGATCGTAGACCATGCCGAGCTCGCGCCAGAGGTCAACGTCTTCGAAGGGGATCAGGCTCAATTGTCCCGAACGGCATTCCTCGCGCGCCAGACTTTCGCTGATCAAAGAGACGCCCATCCCCGCCGCCACGAAGGTTTTGATCATCGCGAGACTGGGTAATTCCATTGCGATGCGCAGCCGTGACTGGTAAGGACGAAATAGCCGGTCCATGATCTGGCGCGTAAATCCGGCTTTCGGGAGTATGAGAAGCTGCTCCGCCACCGCGCTTACGGGAGCGGCGCTCAGGCGTGCCAGCGGATTGCTCGGGCTCGTCATGATCATCAGACGATCGCGAAAAATGCGCTTGACCACCAGCCGCGGAGACTTGACCGGCATGGTTACCACGCCGACATCGATGGTGCCGTCGTGGATTTTCTCCAGGATTTTCCGGCTGAAGTTCCGATAAACGCTGATCTGAACCTGAGAGTAGAGTCGCCGATATTCCGCAAAGATGTCCGGCAGAACATAAAGGCAGGTGGTTTCGTTCGCCCCGACGGCAAGCACACCACGAGGAGTCGCCTCCTGGTCAACCACGGCCCGCATCGATTCGTCGCGCAGTGCCAGCAAGCGAGCGGCGTATTCGAATAGGACCTCGCCGGCAGGGGTCAGACGCACCTTCTTCCCCGACCGGTCCAGGAGCTTGGCGCCGTAATCCCGCTCCAGCTGGCGGATCTTTGCGCTCACTGCCGATTGCGAGCGAAACACCTTTTCTCCAGCGCGGGAGAAATTCCCCAGCTTCGCAACTTCCAGAAATGTGGTGAGTTGGTCGAAATCCATGCCCGTGGTCAGGGGGAGTTCAGAACATGCGTTCACGACGGAGGCAGCAAGCTCTGCGCCACTCCGCACGCCGCATGAGTGGTGGCAACCATACTAGCCAGCGAGGATTGGAGGAAATTGATTGTTTTTATGACCGGGATAATTCTTGTTAATGGACCCCGGTGGTCACCACAGTGCGTAAAGACTCGAGAGTGATGCGCATTAACCCTGTTTTCTCGAAGCCGATTCGATTTGAAGGCTGGCCTTGATCGACATCTCGGCCGGTCGAAAAATTACGCAATCATCTCCGGACCGCGCAAAGGCTGAGACTCAATATGGTGGGTGACCGTTCGCTTTCCTTACGCCTGCGGATGTTCGCCGCGACGCGCGCCCGGGCCGGAAACTTCAAATGTAACGCTTCGCCCTGGTCGCGCCGACACTAAGCCATCAGTGTTTCAAGCACTTCCATGTCTGCACGCACCATTCGCGGTACTCGGCAGTGGGCCAGCAAGCCCGATTGTTGGTGTAATCGCCTGTGGGTGTTGAAAAAGTCACGGATTGGACCGATCTTGTGCGGGCTGGGTCTGCGAGTCCTTTTCTCGTTTTCTAAGCGGTGACAGTTAGCGGTGCAGTTGGTTGGCTGAGGAACCGCACCAGTCGCTTGATGTTCTGCGCAGCCGCCGCCAGGAAGAACTGCTCCCGCACGAACTTTAATCTCCGCAGACGCAAGCGACGCAGTCCGATTTGATTCTTCAGTTCGGCGA
>JAIQFP010000017.1 GCA_020073165.1 Terriglobia bacterium
GGATGCGGCGTCACGCGGATATTTGGCGGGATTTCCCGTGGTGGATTTTAGAGTGATCCTTTACGACGGGTCGTATCACGACGTGGATTCGAACGACATGTCGTTTCAAATGGCCGGCCGCATCGCGTTCCGAAAAGCCATGGAGCAGGCCAAACCCACGCTGCTGGAGCCGGTCATGGTGGTGGAAATCACGGTGCCGGATGAATTCGCAGGCTCCATCATGGGCGACCTCAATAGCCGGCGCGGGCGCATTCAGGGCATGGACAACAAGGGCGGCAACACGGTAGTCAAAGCCGAAGTGCCCATGGCCGAGATGCTGACCTATGGCGTCGATCTCACCGCGATGACGCAGGGCCGCGGCAGCTTCAACATGGAAATGCATCACTACGACGTGGTGCCGGCACAGTTGCAGGAGAAGATCATCGAGAAAGCGAAGGCGGCGAGAGGGGAAGTGACGGAGGAGGAAGAGTAGGGATCGACGGTTTGCCCGCACAAGCGCAAGAGAGTGGTGCTTTACTCTACACGGTGCAGACTTCAATGTCCGTACGACCGAAATCTGTCCCCTTGGCCAGCAGCGGTTCACCAGACCACTTGGCGAGCGCATAGGCGAAACAGTCTCCGAAATTGAGGGCCGCAGGATGGCGGCCTTTTCCGTATTTGCGCCAGGCTGAGCGTGCGACTTCGACTTGTTCGCCATCCACAGGGACGACTTGGAGATTGGCGCGAACTACAAAGAGATCGAACTCCCGCCCGGCTGCTTCTCCCCGCCGCGCCTCCAGCACAATCCCGGTCTCGAGCGCATTGGCGGCGGAGATCATCCGCACTTCCGCCTGAAGAATCAGATCGAGAAACGCTTGGCGCTCGGGCTCGGCCAGGAAAATGGCGAGCAAGGCGGAAGTGTCGATGACCATCAGCGCGGCATCCCGTGCTCGTCGTAGCCGAGAATCTCGTCTGCGGAACGAGCATCTAAGTCGGGCAGCATGTCAACGCGCCTAAGCAGGTCTTCCACTTGGCTGGCAAGGACCTGCCTGCGTCGCTTCGCCTTTAGTCGTTGGAAGCGCTCTTCGAGAGCTTTGCGGATAGCCTCGGTCAAGGACTCACCGGTCTCGCTGGCAACTTGGCGAGCTAGGCGCTCGGCGTCGTCATTCTTGATGCTTAAGGGCATAATGCATTCTTATATACCACCCGATATAAGTATATACCAAAGGCTATGAGAGGTCGATACTTCATCCAGAAGTGCTTGCAGTGTAATAGGTTGGTGGCGATCATGGTGATGGCGATCTTCTCGGCGGCCCAGACGCCCTCATCCAAGACTTCTATGCTACTCAAAGTAGACCATGCGACGGTGTGCTCGTCCGAATTGGATCCCATGCGGCAGGCGTTTGCCTCGGTTGGGCCGGTGACTGATTATGGAGGGCCCCACGCCAGCGTCACCCACATGGCGCTGCTGGGATTCGAGGATGGTTCGTATCTTGAGCTGATTGCTCCCCAGAGACCGGGCGTGACCGCCGGCTCCAACTGGGCAAAGTTCATGGCGGGAGACGCGGGCGCTTGCGCCTGGGCAGTCGGATCGCAGGAAATCAGCGCGGACGTTGAGCGACTGAAGAAGGCAGGAGTGGGGGCCGACGGGCCGTTTGCCGGAAGCCGCAAGAAGCCGGACGGAACTCTGATCGAGTGGGAAACCGCTGGCGTCGGAACCGGCACGCCGGGAGCCACGCTGCCGTTCATGATCCAGGACAAGACGCCGCGAAATCTCCGGGTGCAACCGTCGGCGAGCGTCAAGGGAAGCGGGCTGACGGGAATCTCAATCGTCGTCCTCGGCGTGAAGGATCTTGACGCAGCGGTTGCGCTGTTCCGCAAGGCCTACGGCTGGCCGGCGCCGTCGATCGAAGAACACAACGAGTTTGGCGCAAAGATGGCATACTTCTCCGGAACCCCGGTGGTGCTGGCAACCCCGTTCAATAAGGACTCCTGGTTGACCCGGCGTTTGCAGGACTTCGGTGAGAGTCCGGTGGCATACTTGCTCGGCACGACCGATCTCGGCGCGGCGACCAAACGCTACAGCCTTATAGCGCAAACCCAATGGTTCGGCAAAAAGCTGGCGTGGTTCGATGCGCGCAAATTAAAGGGGGTAAGATTGGCGGTGATCGCGCCGTGACTTTCTCCAGGCTGAGCTGGCGTCTGCTGTCTATGCTGCTGGTCGCCGCATTTCTTGTCTCCTGCCAGCGGCCTGCGAAACCAGACACGCGCGTGGAGGAAATGTATTTTCCGACCGACGGGGCGGTGGGGTTCGACATTCTCCCCGCGGGAAGCTCAGCAGGCGCACAGGGATGGTCGGCCACTTATACCGACCGGGACGGGAAGACCACTAAGTTTCAGATCGAACTCGGGCCTGCGACCGGCTCGAGCGACAAGAGCCCTGCAGTGTCTTCCGGGCAGGGCAAGTTCCTGGCGGAGACGGGATCGGATCCCATCCCTCTCCTAGAGAGCCTGAAGAAGACCCTCCAGGCAAGACGCATGCCGCGGAACGTGCAGAAAGTGGACGTGCTGCCGTTCGACTATGTAGTGGTCGGTGAAAATCAATCGCGGTCGCCTAACGGCTTGAGTGGGAACCCAAAGGGCAATTGGACGTCCATGAAGATTTCCTTCGCCAAGGGCAAGGGCGAAGTTTTCCTAAACGTCAACCCGGTCATTCACAAAGCAGAATTCTCCATCAAGGACCCTGGTGAAGGCGAATTTGTGCTGGCCGAACTGGCGAAGGTCCTGTGATCGGCAACAGATCTTCCTGACAGTTTCATTGCATCGCGGACGCTTTCGCTTTACCATCGCCATAACGTGGCCACTCTCAAGAACGTTCCCAACCTGAAAGAGCGGCTGGTGTCGGCGGCGCCGGTCGAGGATGATTCTTCATTTGAATTGAAGCTGCGTCCGCAGCGGCTGGTGGAGTTCATCGGCCAAGCTAAAGTCAAAGAAAACCTAGCGGTGGCAATCGAGGCGGCGCGCTCGCGCGGCGAAGCGCTGGACCACGTGCTACTTTACGGCCCGCCAGGCCTGGGCAAGACCACGTTGGCTACAATCATCGCTAACGAGCTCGGCGCGCCCTTCCAGCAGACTTCCGGCCCGACGCTGCAAATCAAGGGCGACCTGACCGCGATCCTGACCAATGTTCGCGACAAACAGGTGCTGTTCATTGACGAGGTCCACCGCCTGCAGCCCGCGCTGGAGGAGATTCTCTATTCGGCACTGGAGGATTACAAGCTGGACATCATCATCGGGCAGGGCCCGGCAGCGCGAACCCACACCATGGACGTGAAGCCGTTTACGTTCGTAGGGGCAACGACTCGTGCAGGACTGCTGTCGTCGCCGCTGCGGTCACGTTTCGGGATTGTATTGCGGCTGGAGTTCTACAGCCACGAAGATTTGCGCATCATTGTGGAGCGCTCGGCCGACATTCTGGGGGTGGAGATCGATAGACCCGGGGCGCTGGAGATTGCCAGCCGCTCACGGGGCACGCCGCGCATTGCCAACCGCCTGCTGCGGCGGGTGCGCGACTATGCGCAAGTGCGGGGTGCGGGCAAGGT
This sequence comes from Terriglobia bacterium, assembly GCA_020073165.1. Classification (GTDB taxonomy): domain Bacteria; phylum Acidobacteriota; class Terriglobia; order Terriglobales; family Acidobacteriaceae; genus JAIQET01. Next base: position 3,582 of record JAIQFP010000017.1, read on the forward strand.
CGATGAACCGACGGCGCAAAAGGCCCTCCAGATGCTGGAAGTGGATCGCCACGGTTTCGATGAGATTGACCGCAAGCTGCTTCTGACCATAATCGAGAAATATCAGGGCGGGCCGGTCGGGGTAAATACGCTGGCTGCCGTGCTGGCCGAGGAGCCGGATGCGATTGAAGAAATCTACGAACCGTTCCTCATTCAGATTGGCTTCTTGAATCGGACGCCGCGAGGGCGGGTGGCTACTCATCTGGCATATGAGCATTTTGGGATCACTCCCAACCGCCGACAAAGCTCGCTGTTCTAGCACTCCGCAAACAAGCTCCCAGAGGATTTTCCAAAAACAGAACAAGTTCTGCCAGACCCATTGGAGTGTTGGGTTATGGTGTAGGCTCCTAGCGGAGCCGATCGGGCGCGGCGTACACCATGGAAGAGAGCGGTTTTTGGTCTCGTGGCTAGGCGTTTAGAGATTCTGTTGGTTGCCGGCATGCTCTGCTCCCTGGTCGGCCGAGCCTGGTCCGCGCCTGCTCCTGAACATCAGCGGCAGCCACCGGGTTCCGCTGTGTCCACCCTCGTCATACCCCGCTTGGCGCGCGCTCCCGCTCTGGAAGATTTTCTCAGCATGCGGCCGGCGGGAGACGTCGCCCCGCGCATGGTAAGGGTCACCGGGTTCTTGCAACGCAATCCGCACGACGGGCAACCCGCCTCACAGCGCACGGAAGCGTACCTGGGGTACGACGCAAAAAACCTCTATGTGGTGTTTGTGTGCTTCGATGACCCGTCAAAGGTGCGGGCGCGCATGTCGCGGCGGGAAGACATCTTCAGTGACGACAGCGTCGAGCTCATGCTGGACACGTTTCATGACCAGCGGCGCGCCTACGCGTTCCAGACCAACCCGCTGGGGGTGCAGTGGGACGCCATCTGGACAGAACAGGCCCACGAGGATATCAACGGCAACCTTACCAACTTTGATTCGTCGTTCGACACGGTCTGGGATTCGAAGGGCAGGCTCACGCATCAGGGGTATGTGGTGTGGATGGCGATCCCGTTCAAGAGCCTGCGCTTCTCTCCCGCGCAGCAGCAAAGCTGGGGAGTCATCCTGTACCGGGGCATTCTGCGGGAGAACGAAGACGATTTCTGGCCGCAGATTTCGCGGCGGGTGGAAGGACGCCTGAACCATGCGGCCACCGCCAAAGGGCTGGAAGGAATCTCCCCGGGACGAAACATGCAATTCATACCCTATGGCGTGCTGCGTTCGTTCCACGCGCTCGACACCATCAAGGATCCGGCGATGCCGTTATTCGACAATCGCACGGCGGAGTTTCGCGGAGGCCTAGATTCGAAGTTCATTCTGAAGGACAGCCTGGTGCTCGACTTGACCGCCAACCCGGACTTCAGCCAGGTGGAATCGGATGAGCCGCAGATCACCGTCAACCAGCGCTTCGAGGTCTTCTTCCCGGAAAAGCGCCCGTTCTTCCTGGAGAACGCCGATTACTTCAAGACCCCGATTGATCTGTTTTTCACCCGCCGCATTGGCGATCCGCAGTTTGGGGCGCGGCTGACCGGGAAAGTGGGTCCGTATTCGCTGGGCATTCTGGCCTCCGATGATCGCGGGCCGGGGGACAGCGTGCCGAACAACAGTCCGATATCGGGGGACCGGGCGACTTTCGCCATCGCACGCGTCAGTCGCGACCTCTTCCGGCAATCCAGCGTGGGCGTGATCTATACGGATTGGGAGTTTCCCGGGGCTGGCGCCTTCAACCGCATCGGCGGTGTGGACAGCCGCCTGAAGTTCAATCCCAACTGGACCGGCTCGTTCCAGGCGGTGGCCAGCTCGACCCAGAATGAGGACGGAAGCTACCAGGCTGGCCCGGCCTACAAGGCCGAGACCTCGTACACCAGCACTCATGTGGATTACACCGCGACCTACAACGACATCAGCCCGGGCTTCACTACCACGCCGGGATTCGTGAACCGCGTGGACATCCGTGACCTGAGTAACAGTTTTGACTACCGCTTCCGGCCCAAGAGCGGACCGGTAACCTCATGGGGACCAGGAGTGTTTACTGACAACGTGTGGGCGCACGACGGCACCCGGCTGGATACCTACTACAGTCCCGGCCTGGCGGTTGGATTCAAAGGCCAGTCCTACCTCACGTTTACGCCCTACACCGAGTTTCGGGAACGGCTGCGGCCCTCCGACTTCCCGGCGCTCACCCAAAATCAGGATTTCCACGAGCACAACAGCGCTGTCAACTTCGGGACCAGTTACCTGCCCAAGCTCACGGTGCAGGGCTATTACCAGTGGGGAGATGGAGTGAACTTTGTGCCCGCAGGCAATCAAGCACCGTTTCTCGCGAGCGCAGATACCGCCAATGTGCTGGTTTCCTTCCTGCCGGTCACGGCACTAAAAATCGACAACCTATACCTGTTCAACCGGCTGCGCGACCGGGCGAGCGGGGCAGGCATTTTCGACAATCACATCTTGCGCAGCAAATGGAACTGGCAGTACAACCGCGCGCTTTCGTTCCGCCTCATCCTGCAATACACCGCGACGCTCGCCAATCCAGAGTTCACGATGCTCCAGACGACCAAGCAATTCAACGCGGATTTCCTGGTCACTTACCTGCTGCATCCGGGGACGGCGATTTACGTAGGCTACAACAGCGACCTGCAGAACTACGACCCGTCGCTAGCCTTGGATCCGATGGGGAACATCCTGCGCACCCGCAATGGGTACATCAATGACAGCCGCCAGTTCTTCGTGAAGGTATCGTATTTGTTCAGGTTTTGACCCGCTCCCAGCGATCAACTACTAGCTGCCGGTGAACCCGGCTACAATTGGCCTAGCATGATTGCCCATCTGCGTGGACGATTGCTGGCCAAGCACCCCAACCAGGCCGTGGTTGAGACCGGTGGGGTGGGCTACGAAGTGACCATTAGCGTCCCGACATTTTCTGATCTGCCGGCGGTGGGGAGCGAAGTGGCACTGCATGTTCATACGCACGTGCGCGAAGATCTGATCGCGCTCTACGGATTCTTGCGGCCCGCGGAAAAGCAACTGTTTGAAAAGCTGATCACGGTGAGTGGGATCGGCCCCAAGCTGGCCATCACCATCCTGAGTGGCATGCCGGCCGACGAAATGGTGGGAGCGATTCGCGGCAATGATGTGGCACGGCTCACGCGTATTCCCGGGATCGGGAAAAAGACCGCCGAACGCATGGTGCTGGAGCTGCGCGACAAGTTGCCGGCCGAGGGCAAGGGAGAAGTAGCAGTGGCGCCCACGATGAGTACGACGGAGGAAGACGTGCTGTCGGCGCTGACCAACCTCGGTTACCAGCGCGCGGCGGCGGAGCGGGCTCTGAACAGTGTCGCCCGCGACGGATCGTTCGAAACCATGTTCCGCGGAGCGCTGGCCGCTTTGTCAAAATAAACCGGCGCCGTCATTTCCCCACACAAAACGTGCTGAAGATCAGATTGAGGATGTCCTCGTTCGTGGTGGCCCCGGTTATTTCATCGAGCGGCCGCAATGCGTTGTAGAGATCGAGCAGCAGCATCTCGTGCGGAACCCGGTTGGGGACCGCGGCAGTCACGGCCTCGAGGGCAGTCAACGAGTCCCTGACCAGCCCCTGGTGCCGCAGGTTGGTGAGGAACCCAGTTTCGCTTTGAGCGCCGGAGTGTCCCCCCACGTGACGGAGGATTTCGTCTCGCAGCCCGGGAATTCCCTCCCCGGTGATTGCCGAGGTCTGCACTCGCGGCAACTGAGAACTGACCGCCGAGAACTGAGAACTTTTCACGTCAGACTTGTTTTCGACCACGATCGCGGGCCGTTGCGCCACTTGGTCGACGAGTTCCTGATCTTCACCGGTGATGGCCTGAGAAGAATCGAGCACCACCAGCACCAGGTCGGCGTCGGCAAAGGCCTCCATGGACTTGCGGATGCCGATGCTTTCCGCTTCGTCGAGGGCGCGGCGGATACCCGCAGTGTCCACCAGCTTCACCGGGATCCCGCCGATGGCCACGGTTTCGCTGACCAGGTCCCGCGTAGTCCCCGGCGTGGCGGTCACGATGGCGCGGTCGCGCTCCACCAGGCGGTTGAACAGGCTCGACTTGCCGACGTTGGGGCGCCCCACGATGGCGAGCGTCAGGCCCTCGTGGACGATCTTGCCATAAGCAAAGGATGCGGCAAGTTCTTGAAGGGGTGCGCGGACAGCGGTGATTTGCTGAAGGATTTGATCGGCAGGAAGGACGGAGACGTCGTCCTCGGCGAAATCGATGCCGGCTTCCAGGCGCGCGATCAGTTCCACCAGCTTGGTCTTGATGGGCTGAAGGCGCCGGGAAAGTGCGCCTTCCAGTTGCTGGGCGGCGACTTTAGCCTGGTAAAGGGTCTGCGATTCGATCAGGTCACGGACGGCTTCGGCCTGGGTGAGGTCGATACGTCCATTGAGGAAGGCGCGCATGGTGAATTCGCCCGGCTCGGCCAAGCGTGCGCCGCGGGCCAGGGCCAACTCGACAATGTGGCGCAAGACGACAGGAGAACCGTGGGCGGAGATTTCGACGATGTCGTCGGTGGTGTAGGAGTGCGGCTTGGCGAAGTAAATGACGACGATTTCGTCGATACGGGTTGCCGCGCCGGGCTGGTGATCATTGCCCGGTTCGACCAGTTCTCCGAATACTGCGCGCCCGGGTTCGAGGTCATGCTTCAACCGCAGCATGGGCTGTGCGATGGCGCGGGCCTCGGGGCCGGCGAGGCGAACCACGCCAATGCCACCGCGGCCCGGCGGGGTAGCAATGGCGACAATGGTGTCGTCGAGGTTCACACCGCGATTTTACCGGGTGGCTGCGGATCAGACACTGTTCCTTGCAAGTTCCCGCTTCGCAGTGCGACGGTAAACGAGAAAGTAGTAAAAGGATGCGGCCAGCCATCCCAGCCAGCCCAGAAGCACAAACCAAACCGCCCTCTTCAGGAACCCGGACGGGTCAAACCCGAACCAGAAGTACCACATCGCAACCCAAAGCAAGGCTGCGCCCGCGACCCCTGGCAAGAGCACGACGGTCAGCGCAACAGCAGAAAAGGCTCGTGGCACAGTTGTGCTCGAAGCTGACGCCAACAGAGCCATCCAGGTTGCAATCAGGGCGAAGCTCAGCAATGCACAAACAAAATAAATCCGTTGCGCCATCCGGCAGAGCAGCCAGCTCCGGGTGATGGGAAGGATCAGCATTGGTGCGGTAGGTTAGCATCGTGCCGCCAGTCTCGCCATTGAATTCAGTACATGCATCCAGTGTGATTGTCAGCCCAAGGCAGTCTTTGCAAATCCCCGCGACCGGCGCTACCCCCGGTACATCCAATCGCTCATCGCAGTGGCTTTTTCAACCAGGTTCTGTGGGCCAGCCCGAACCTTCCACAAGGAGCGCAGTGATGTCAGCTACGGATGAAGTACTGAACGCAAACCAAGGGTATTCCCGCGATTTCAATCTCGGTCATCTGCCCATGCCGCCGGCGCGCAAACTGGCGATCGTGGCCTGCATGGACGCGCGACTGACCGTAGAACAGTTCCTAGGGCTCAAGACCGGTGAGGCGCACATCATTCGCAACGCCGGTGGGATCGTGACCGACGATGCTCTGCGCTCGCTGATCATTTCCCATCATCTGCTGGGCACTGAGGAGTTCCTCATTATCAATCACACTGACTGCGGCATGCTGACCTTCGAGGATGACGCGCTGCGCAGGCAGTTGGAGGAGAAAACCGGCACCGCAACCGTGGCGCCGGCGCACTTTCATGCCTTCGACAATATCGAGGAGAACGTGCGGCGACAGGTGAAGCGGCTCAAGTCGCATCCGTGGATCCCGAAGCATATCCCAGTGCGGGGATTCATCTATGACGTGAAGTCGGGACGGCTGAATGAAGTTGCCGTGGAGCTGGAAGCGCAAAAAGCGGGATGAACCGTAGCGGTCGTGGCTACCGGGATTGGGCTTGGCGGTAAGGGCAGCTTCCTGAATGCCAGCTCATTACGGAATAGTCTTTCGCGCCGGCTTGCCTGCGGGTCGATAGTTCTTGGGAAAGACCACGACCGAGCGGCGCAGGCCTTCGCCCTGACTTTCGGTGTGCAAGTCCTCATAGTCCCGCAGAGCGAGGTGAAGGATGCGGCGCTCGCGCGACGACATGGGCGCGAACTGGTAGGGAATGCCGCTTTTGCGGACTTTCTCGGCGGCCACGCTGGCCGCCATGCGCAGCTCTTCCAGGCGCATAGCGCGCTGGTTCATGCAGTCGAAGGACACCTTCTCATGCTCATTGCCGGGAAGGCGGAGCATCTCCAGCGCCAGCAGTTCGAGAGAGCGCAGCAGTTCGCCGCCACGTTCCAGAAGCAAAGGCGAGTCGGGACCTGAGAGTTCCACCAGGATTTCCGGGCGTTCCCAGTCGCGCTCCTCGGCGAGCGGCGGGTCCACGGTGATGCGGTATTTGATGCGCAGGCCGCCCTGGGTTACGACCCCGCGCAGCAGTTCGTCGATTTTCTTGGCGGCGGCGATTTTGTCGGGAATCGGCATGAGTCAGCCTTCAACCATCAGCCTTCGGCCATCAGCGGGCTAAACCAAATCTGATGGCCGAGGGTTGAAACCGTCATTTGTCTTTCTTCTTCGCCCGCTTCAGCATCATCTCGCGCATTTCGCGGCCCAGCTTGGTCTTGTTCATGACAGCCTGTTGCGCGATGGCAATCAGGTTGCCCTCCGACCAGTAGAGGCACAGCCCGGCGGCCAGGTTCCAGCTGATGACGCCCAACATCAGCGGCATCAGGAGGTTCATCATCTTCTGCTGCGCCGGGTCCATGCCGGCCTGGGGCGTCATGCGCTGAGTGAACAGCATCGTGATAATAATGGCGATGGGCAGGATGTGCCACGGATCGGCGGAGGACAAGTCGCGGATCCACAGCCAGTGCGCATGCCGCAGGTCGATGGCCACTCCCAGCATGCGGTAGTATGCGAACAGGAACGGCATCTGGATCAACAGCGGCAGGCAGCCGCCTACCGGGCTCACACCTTCCTGCTTCATCAGCGCACCGATCTCCGTGTTCATCTCCTGCCGGCGGGGATCGCGCAAACTGTACTTCTTGTATTTCTCCTTGATGGAGTTCATCTGCGGCTGGATCTTCTGCATCTTCAGCGCCGACTTCATGCTGGAGATGCGCAGCGGCATCAGTGCCAGGTTGATGATCAGGGTCTGGATGGCGATGGCCCAACCCCAATTACCCACCATCTTCTCGTAGGTCCACCGCAGCCAAACGAAGAGCGGACGGGAGATCACCCCCAGCCAGCCAAAATCCACCAACTGGCGCAGATCGGGATCCACGTTCGAGGGTAGGCCCGCGACGGGTACCGACTCGAGCACGTTTAGGACTTTGGGACCAACGAACAGGCGCCCGACGGTAGGGCCGTGCAGGTTGCCCACCGCTGCGCCCAGCACGTCGACTTTGGTGGTCTCCTGCGGTTTCTGCGGGTCTTTGGGGATGTCGATCTGGTTATGCAGGGTGACCATGGCCGCAGCCTGCGCGTCTTCGGGCAGGAACACCGCGGCAAAATACTGGTCCGCCACGCCCGCCCAGTTGAACGGCCCCTGCACCGTTGCACCGCCGCCCACTTTCTTGACAGCGACACGCTCGACATTGCTGCCGTTCTGATACTCGACCAGGGTCGCGGCGTAGGAAGCAATGCTGGTCTCGTCGCCGAAGCCCGACGGCCACATGGGGAAGGCAGTGACCTGGCTTCCCTTGGACACGACCGAAACTTCGACATGCACCACGTAAGTATGGTCGAAACGTAAGGTCTTGTGGACCGCGACATCTTGATCGGCGTATTCGAAGGTGATCTCCGCGGGGGCTTTTTGTGCACCCTCGCTGGAGGCGACGTACAGCACCGAGTTCAGCTTGTTACGCAGAGTCTCGTCGTACGCCCAGACCGAAAGCGGATAGCCGTATCTTGCCGCGGCCAGCTGGTTGACCAGTTCCAGGGGCTTGCCGTCGTCGTCGTCAAATTTCTTCAGAATCCATGACTTCACCTGTCCGCCCCGGTTGGTGAAAGTAATCCGATAGAGATCGTTCTCGATGACGGTCTCAGCCTCCGACGAGGCCTGCTTGATGACCCCCGCGGGCGGTGTGGGAACCTGCGCCTGCACGGTTGGGACGGGATTGCTCGGCTGCACCGGTTGAGGCTGGGTTTCGGTCTGCTTCTGAGGCGGTGGAGGTTGAGGTAGATACTTCTTCAGCAGCGGCTGGAACAACAAAATGACCAGAAAGGTGAGCGCAAACACAAGGAGCAGCCGGCGCTCCATGCCGGGATCTTGTTGAGGATTGGGAAAGTCTGGCAAATTTTTACCGTACGTCGATCAGATGTGTTGGTCGGGAGGCACAGCAAGCTGCGTTTCTACCCTTCACGACCGGGTCGTAGCCACCCTTGACGAAGGGGTGACAACGAAGCACGCGCCATGCTGCCATCAGGCTGCCACGGATCGCCCCGTAGCGATCCACCGCTTCCATGGCGTATTCGGAGCAGGTCGGCACGTACCGGCACGCGGGCAGAAACATGGGCGAGACGGCCCACTTGTACGCCCGCAGCAGGTACAGCACGCTTGCCCTGGCGATGTTCTTCATCTGCAAAACACCCTCACCGTTTCTCCACCGACTTCTGGATTACCTCAAAGGCCCGGCTGACTTCCCTTTCCACGTCGGCAAAGTCCGCAGTCAGCAACGATTTCTTCGGGTTAATCACTACGTCCACCGCGGCGCTTTCCGCCGGACGACGCAGCCGGACCGCCTCGCGCAGCCGCCGCTTCATGCGATTGCGCTGGACCGCGCCGCCCAGCACGCGTCCCACGGTGAATCCCACCCGCAGGCCTTCACCTTCCGCACGCGCCAGGTAAAACACAGTCATGTGGGCGGCAAAGTGACGCCGGCCCTGCTTATACACGCGTTCGAAGTCGGCATGCCGGAGCAAGCGCACGCTGCGGGGAAAGCTGACCCGCCGGCCGGAACCGGACACATCGCTGCTGCCATTCGGAGCGCTGGCGCTCACAACTCACGATCCAAACTCAGGTTGCCCGCCATTTCCGGGAAAAGGGAGACGCCTACTCACGGAAGCCGGGCTTCACCGAAACCCGCTTGCGACCTTTGGCACGCCGGCGGGAGATGACCGCGCGTCCGCTCTTGGTCTTCATGCGCGTACGAAAGCCGTGCGTCTTCGAGCGGTGACGCCGGTTGGGTTGGAATGTGCGCTTGGGCATTGAGAAATACCTGCTCCTGATTCAAATCCATCGCGTAAGTGCGAATGAGAAGTATAAATGACGCGCGGCGGGCGGGCAAACAGTACCAAGTTGCGAGTTGCAGGTTGCGAGCGAGCCAGTTGTGCTCTTGCTCGCAACTCGCAACTGAAAACTCACAACTGGCATGCACCACTCACGCTGCAGTTACAACTTCGCTACTTGACAGAAACTTTGCTTCGGGTTCTGAATACTCGCGCAGAAAAAAATGAGCGCCGAAGTTTTCCACACGGCAAAAAATTTTGTGCTACTATGCGGCTCTGTCCAGCTAACAGATAGTTTTCTGATCCCAGCGCAACCGCCCCGCAGTAAAGAGGCTGCTCTGCTGGAAATGAACGCTTTCTATTCTGCAACATTTTGATCGGGGCGCTGACCAGCCACAGCCGCCCGCTAAGAAAATCTTATGTCTGTCCCGAGCCCAAGTCTCACGCCCAATCCGTGGAATCGCATCCTGGATGCGCTGGAAAAAAAGGTTAACCGGCACTCCTACGACACCTGGCTGAAGCCCACCCGTTACAGTCACGCCAGCGGCGGGATTCTCTTCATTCGCGTGCCTACAGCCGAGTTCCAGCACGTGGGGGACAAGTATGCCGACCTGATCCAGGAAGCCATCGACAATCTCGGCCTCGAGTACCAGGATGTGAAGTTTGTCACGCCGGAGGATGATCCCGCTGCCACCCCGGTGCGGCACGACGGTGGTCTTACCGTGCACGCGGGAGCCGCGGCCCATCCGCAACAGTCGCGTTTTGACTGGGACGGGGCGGCGCAACTGAATCCGCGCTACACCTTCGACGCCTTTGTCATTGGCAGCGGCAACCAGTTCGCGCAGGCGGCGTGCCAGGCGGTGGCCGAACGCCCTTCCAAAGCCTACAACCCGCTCTTCCTGTACGGCGGCGTGGGCATGGGGAAGACCCACCTGATGCAGGCCATCGGGCATGAGATCAAGCGACGGCTGCCGCAGGCGGCCATCTGCTACGTCTCCAGCGAGAAGTTCACCAACGAGATGATCAACTCGCTGCGTTACGACAAGATGACCACTTTCCGCGACAAGTTCCGTGGCGTAGACGTGCTGCTGGTGGACGATATTCAGTTCCTGGCCCAGAAAGAGCGCACCCAGGAAGAATTCTTCCACACCTTCAACGCGCTGCACGAGTCCATGAAGCAGATCGTGATCGCCAGCGACCGTCCGCCCAAAGAGCTGGCGGAGATCGAAGACCGCCTGCGCAGCCGCTTTGAGTGGGGACTGATCGCCGACATCCAGCCTCCCGACCTTGAGACCAAGGTCGCGATTCTTCAGAAGAAGTCCGAGCAGGAAAAGGTCACGTTGCCGACCGACGTGGCCCTCTACATCGCTTCCAACATTCGCTCCAACGTCCGCGAACTGGAAGGGGCGCTTATCCGCCTGGTCGCCCACTCTTCCCTGATCGGCGCCGAAATTACCCTCCCCTATACCCAGCAGGTGCTCAAGAACTTCATCGATTCACAGGCCCGGAAGGTCACGATTGAGTCCATCCAGAAAGCCGTGGCTGAGCAATTTGGGCTGCGCCTGGTGGAGATCAAGGCCAAAAACAACTCGCGGGCCATCGTCTATCCCCGGCAGATTGCCATGTACCTGGCCAAGCATTTGACTGAGGCCTCACTGCCGGAGATCGGACGCCAATTTGGCGGCAAGCACCACACCACCGTGCTGCACTCCGTAGAAAAGATCGATGAGGTTCGCAAAGGCGACAAGGATTTGAACAGGCTGCTCAATAAACTGACGGAGCAATTGGGCGGGTGAATTGCGGCTGCCACGCAGATTTCCACTCAGCGGTAGAGTCTTCCTTGGTGATCTCTGTGGAGTTGGTGTGGAAGCTGTGAAACATCTGGAATAACTGGCGAGGGCGTACCGGATATGCGGTTCGATTCGCCTCATGCGACCCTGATTTTGGACACGAGGGAAGTCGCCAGAAGCTAAAGGCTTATAGGGAGTTGGGTCAGATTTCCACTTTTCCCTGCTCCCTACTGTTACTACTGGTTTTATAGGTTTTTCTTTTGATATAAGGGAGTATCAGAAGTAGCGCCGCATGACGGGAGAATTGGGTTATGCCGGTAGAAGCCATTGCTGCGACAAGCACCACCACCATGGAGATCACGGTCAGCAAGTTTGAGCTGTTGCGCGAGCTCACGGCGACCCAAGGGGTAGTGGAGCGTAAGACGACTATCCCGATCCTGTCGAATTATTTGTTCGAAGCTGCCGGCGACAAGCTCTCGCTGACTGCAACCGACCTGGACTTGAGTCTTCGTACCTCCTGTGTTGCCAAGGTAAAGAAGGAGGGCGCCTGTACCATCCCCGCACGAAAGTTGCACGATTACGTAAAGCTGCTTCCTGATGCCGATATCACCATTAAACTTCTGGAGAACCACTGGGTCAGCATTCGCTGTGGACGGTCAAATACGAAGATGGTCGGCATGGCGCGCTCGAATTTCCCCAGCTTGCCGGCGTTTCCGACTGCGGGCGTGGTGAAGATCCCCGCCCAGGTGCTGCGCGGGATGATCGCCAAGACCGGCTTCGCCATTGCCAGCGAAGAATCGCGCTACACCCTGAACGGCGCGCTGATGGTGCTGAAGCCCGAGTCCATCACGATGGTCGCCACCGACGGCCACAGGCTGGCGCACATCGAGCGGGGTGGAGAGAAGTTTGAAGGCATCTCGGGCGAGATGAAGACGCTTGTCCCCAAGAAGGCCATGGACGAGCTCAAGTCGCTCCTTGATGCGACTGACGTCGAAGTGATTGAGTTCGCCAAAGACGAATCCACGCTGTACTTCCGCATTGGCTCGCGGCTGCTGACCTCGCGCCAACTCACCGGCCAATTCCCCAACTTCGAGGCTGTGCTGCCCAAGGACAACAACAAGAGCATCACGCTGCATGGCGAAGAGTTGAGCCAGGCGATCTCCCGTGTGGCCCAGTTTGCCGACGAGCGCTCCCGCGCCGTCCGGTTAAAGCTGGAGAAGGGTGAGCTGAAGCTGTCTGCCTCTTCCACCGAGACCGGCGAGTCCGAAGATTCCCTTGAAATCGACTACAACGGCGATACCCTCACTATCGGCTTCAACGCCCAGTACATCATTGATTTCCTGAAAGCGGTAGGCGCCGGTGACGTAAAGCTGGAGCTGAAGGATCCGCAGTCCGCCGGACAGCTGCGCCCCGCGGACGTCGAGGAGTACAAGTACCGGTATATTGTGATGCCGATGAGGATTTGAGGCCGATTTTGGTAATCCCTAAGCACACTGGCTTCGTATCAGGGCATGCCTTTAGGCGTGCCGCAAGAATCACGAAATAGAAATCGGCTTTAGCCGCTGCCGCACCTTCCGCGATACGTCATTTCCATATCTTCTGCTCACCTTAGGATTCAAGGTGGGGCACGCCACAGCGGCTGAAGCCGGTCTCATCGCGCCGCTGAAGCCGGCACGCCTAAAAGGCGTGCCCTGATACGAACCTGTCGGACAAATCCTGCGAGACTTGACGGCATCAAACCCGGGGCGTTCCGTTACGCCAATGTCCTTGACCTCGTCCCTCCCCCCGCCGTACATTGGCCGCGACCGTCAGGAGGAGCGTCCTATGCTCAGCGGATTCAAGCAATTCATTCTTCGCGGCAACGTGGTGGACATGGCTGTGGGCGTGGTGATTGGCGCGGCTTTCGCCGGGGTGGTCGGGGCTTTCACCAAGGACCTGTTGACGCCGTTCATCGCTGCCATCGTGGGCAAGCCGGATTTCTCGGCCATTAGCTTCACCATCAACGGCAGCGTGTTTGCCCTGGGCGACTTCATCAATGCCCTGGTGTCGTTCCTGCTGGTGGCGGCGGCGGTGTACTTCTTCGTGGTGACGCCAATCAATGCCCTGGTCGCGCGCATGCGCAAGGCCCCGGCGCCAGCTGATCCGACGACCAAGAAGTGTCCGGAATGCAAGATGGAGATTCCGATCGACGCGCGGCGCTGCGCGCATTGCACGTCGCAGATGGCGGCCCAGGCAGCGTAACGCTGCCCCCATCTCGTCCTGTAACATGGGCGGGATGGGTTTCCGTCCTTGCAGCTCCGGCATTTTCCTCCTGCTGCTGGCAGTTATGCCTGCCCTCGGGCAAGGTACGCACATCAGCGCGCAAGCCTCCTCCAAGCCCCAAGCGCGCCAAACATGCTCTCCCGACCCCGGTGCTATCGCCGACGGCGTGTACCGAAACTCGTCCTTTGCTTTTTCCTACAAGCTTCCCTTCGGCTGGGTGGAGCGCACCGCGCAGATGCAGGAGGGCAGCGAGCCGGGGAAATCGCAGCTTCTGCTGGCTGTCTTCGAGCGCCCGCCTGAGGCCGCGGGCGACACGGTCAACTCGGCCGTCATCATGGCGGCCGAAAGCGTGGATTTGTACCCCGGCCTGAAGTATGCCGCGGACTATTTCGCCCCGCTCACTGAGCTGACCACCGGCAAGGGCTTCAAGGTGGTGAATGAGCCGTACGAGGTCTCCGTGAGCGGCAAGCAGATGGTGCGTGGGGATTTCACGAAAGACGCCCCGGCCTTGAGCATGTATCAGACGTCGCTGGTCGCGCTGGCGAAGGGCTGCGTGTTGTCGGTTACCTTCCTCGGCGTTGATGAGGATGAAGTGGACCAGTTAATCGATGGCTTGAGCTTCAGTGGCAGCACAAAAACCACCAAGCCGAAGCCTGCCGCGAAACCCTGATAGGCGAGCCCGCCGACCTTGCCATCGGTTCCAGAAACCCTATTTTCCTATGGATTTTCTCCGTGTTGGAGCCTGCCCTGAGCACGCCGAAGGGTGCCTCTGTGGTGAAAAGACTCCCCCCGAAAGACACCCCCGCTAAGCCCCGCCAAACGCACGGTTTACCGACCCGGTTCAGGGTCGAAAAATGCCCCCGGATATGGTAAAATTCAGACTATCGTCGGGTCCCGTAAATATTAGTAATTTCAGTAATTTGAGGTCATTTCCGGGTACCGGAAAAGCACCGCCCGGCGCGGGCAAAAACCGGCATTCTCCACGGAGCGGAATGGCAACGAAAGAGATCGCACCCATCACAGAAACCAAGACAAAAAACGGAAAGCTGGCCGCCATCAACGGAGGCAACGGCGACTACACGGCTGAGTCCATCAAGGTGCTGGGCGGCATGGAAGCCGTACGCAAGCGTCCGGCCATGTACATTGGCTCGACCGGCGAACTCGGCTTGCATCATCTGGTCTATGAAGTCGTAGACAATTCCGTTGACGAAGCGCTCGCCGGGTACGCTGACAAGATTGAAGTCACCATTCACATCGACAACTCCATCACTGTGGTGGACAACGGCCGCGGCATTCCCGTGGACGCGATGGACATCGATGGCGAAAAAGTCCCCGCGGCGCAGGTGGTGATGACCAAGCTGCACGCCGGCGGCAAGTTCGATACGTCTTCCTATAAAGTTTCCGGCGGATTGCACGGTGTGGGCGTATCGTGCGTGAACGCGTTGAGCGATGAGCTCGAACTTGAGATCTGGCGCGACGGCTTCACCTGGGAGCAGACCTACTCCAAGGGCGAGCCCACCAGCAAGCTGAAGAAAGCAGGCGCCACCAAGAAGCGCGGCACCAAGGTCCACTTCCTGCCGGACAGGGAGATTTTCACCGCCACCGACTACAACTTCGACACCCTGGCGCAGCGTCTGCGCGAGCTGGCGTTCTTGAACAAGGGCCTGCTGATCACGCTCACTGACGAGCGCACCACCGATCCCAAGACCGGCGAGCCCAAGACGGTCGAATTCAAGTACAACGGCGGCATTGCGGAATTTATCAAGCACCTGAACCGCGGCAAGTCTTTGCTGCACGACAAGCCCATCTACATGGAAGCCGATCGCGACGGCGTGAACATGGAGATTGGCATTCAGTACAACGACGGCTACTCCGAGACCGTTTTCAGCTTTGCCAACAACATCAACACCGTGGACGGCGGCTCGCACCTGTCAGGCTTCCGCACCTCTTTGACCCGCACCATCAATTACGCGGGGCAGCAGATGGGCCTGTTCAAGGACGTGAAAGAAAACCTGACCGGAGACGATGTGCGCGAAGGGCTGGTGGCGGTGATCAGCGTGAAGCTGCCGCAGCCGCAGTTTGAAGGGCAGACCAAGGGCAAGCTGAATTCCGATATCGCGGGCACGGTGCAGGCGTTCGTGAACGAGCGACTGGGAGCCTACCTCGAGCAGAATCCCACCGTGGGGCGCAAGATCATCAACAAGGCCATTGACGCGGCACGCGCCCGCGAAGCCGCCCGCAAGGCCCGCGACCTGACGCGCCGCAAAGGCGCGCTCGACGGCGGAGGCCTGCCCGGCAAGCTGGCCGATTGCTCCGAGCGCCAGCCCGAGCGCTGCGAGTTATTTCTGGTAGAGGGCGAGTCCGCCGGTGGCACCGCCAAACAGGGGCGCGACCGGCGCTTCCAGGCTATCCTGCCGCTGAAGGGCAAGATCCTGAACGTCGAAAAGGCCCGCTACGACAAGATGCTGGGGCACGAAGAAATTCGCGCCATGATCACCGCGCTCGGGACCGGCATTTCGAAAGAAGACTTCGACGCGAGCAAGCTGCGCTATGGCAAGGTCATCCTGATGACCGATGCTGACGTGGACGGCAGCCACATCCGCACCCTGCTGCTGACGTTTTTCTTCCGACACATGCAGGAACTGATCAAGCGCGGCAATGTGTTCATCGCGCAGCCGCCGCTGTATTCGATCAAGAAGGGCAAGGCGCAGCAGTACATCAAGGACGACAAGGAATACGTGAAGGTGATGGTGAAGCGCGCCTCGGAAGGCCTGGTGGTGCGCTACGGCGAAGGCGCGGCCAAGCTGGAAGGCGCGGCCCTGGCCAAGTTCATCACCGTGTTGAACGAATACCTCGCATTCTTCGGCAAGCTTGACAAGCGCCTGCGCGACGAGCGGGTAACCGAGCTGCTGCCGAAAATGGATCTCTCCAAGCGCGTGGATTTTGAAGGGGACAAGAAAGCCGCGCCTAAGAAAATCGAGAAGCTGGAGAGAGAGCTGAAGAAGATTCAGAAAGAGCGCAGCTTCAAGAGTGTCGAGTCGCGTTTCGACGAAGAGCACAACTTGTGGGAAGTGAGCTATCACAACTCGCAAGGCGCCGAGCACGTCATCAACTGGGAGCTGGCGTCCACCGCGGAGTACCGGCAGCTGATTTCGAAATTCAAGCAGATCGAGCCGTACCTGGAGCCGCCGTTCGTAGTAGAGACCGTCGCTAAGACCACCGTGGCTAGCGGCAACGGCGAAGAGTTGAGCGACGCGGAGCGCGAAGACGTCGAGAAAGCCCAGAAGAAGACGCCCGCCGCGCCCAAGAAAAAAGCGGCGGAGCCACAAACCGTCGAGAAAGGCACGGCGCGCGACCTGTTCGACTACGTGCTCGCCGAAGGCCGCAAAGACTACACCGTACAGCGCTACAAAGGCCTGGGCGAGATGACTTCCACGCAGCTCTGGGAAACCACGATGGATCCCGAGCGCCGCACTTTGCTCTCGGTGAAGCTGGAAGACATCGCCGAGTGCGAAACCATCTTTACCACGCTGATGGGCGAAGACGTGGAGGCGCGAAGGAAGTTCATTGAAGACAATGCGCTGGATGTGAAGAATTTGGATATCTGACCTGCTCGTGTGTGGGGCGGGCACTCCTGCCCGCCAAGCCCCAACAGAAAACATAGCCGCTCGGATTTTTTCTCCGCAAGTACTGATACCAGGCTCGTTCTCCGCACAAGGAGAACGTCATGTCCACGCTCACAGCGTCGCTCAAAGACACAAGCAAATTATGGATTTGGGTCGGCGGCGGGGTTGCGCTCACACTGATTTTGGTGGCAATCAGCATACCCAACCTGAATCGCGCAAGAATACCGGCAGATCACTTCGCGGCACAGCTCCAGCCGTACCAGGAGGCCGACTCGCTGGGAAAACATGCGCCGTTCTCGGCGCAGGTGGCGGGTGGCGCGATAGCCGGACGAGTCTCAACCTCGGCTGCCCAGCCCACCGACCGCAAGATTGTCCGCACCAGCTCCATGGAACTGATGGTCAGCAGCCCCGCTGAGGCGGCGGAGAAAATTCGCGTTTTCGCCGGGAGCCTGGGCGGATACGTAGAGACGGCGCAAATCAACAGCAGCCAGGATGCGCCCGGCGCCACCATCACCATCCGCGTGCCGGCGGCGCGGCTGGAAGACGCCAAGGCGGAGCTCCGGAGAATGGCTGTCAAGGTGAATAGCGAGAAGACGGACGCGCAGGATGTGACCAAGCAGTACGTGGACCTGCAGGCCCGCATCCGCAACCTGCAGGCACAAGAGGAGCAGTACTTCGAAATCATGCGGAGCGCCAGGAAAGTCCAGGACATGCTCGATGTGAGCGAGAAGCTGAGCGAAGTCCGCGGCGAAATTGAGCAGCAGCAGGCGGAATTCGCTACCCTCTCCAAGCAAGTGGAGACGGTGGCGATCACAGTATCCCTGCTGCCCCAGCCTCTGCCCGAGAGCTTCAGCCTGAACTGGAAGCCCCTGCACCAATTGCAGATCGCGGGACGGGACGCATTGGAAGGCATTGCCGACTACGCCAGCACCATGGCGGCAGTGGTTCTCTATATGCCGGTCATCATGCTCTGGATCGGAACCGTCGGGTTGGGCGTTTTCGTCAGCTGGCGCGTACTGCGCTGGGTGGGGCGCATGCTCTCCGCCTTCTCCACGCCGGGTGCTCCCACTACCCAGCCCAGCTAGCTCTCGAGGCCGAGACGCAGCAAGCTGCGTCTTTCTCCTGGTTACCCTGCGATTACCTCTGTGCGCCCGTGTCCCTTGCGGGTAGCCGCGTTGCGCAAGTTTCCTCTACCCCAACGTTCTCTCAACAGGACCGGAACCCTCCTCCTTCCTGTCCAGAACACAAAGGGGAAACTGAAATGAAGAAACTACTGCTGATTTTGTGGTGTCTGGGTTCGCTGGCGTGGGGACAGGAGAAGGCCGCCGGTGACGACAACGCTCCGGCGCTGACCATCTACAACCAGAATTTCTTTGTGGCCCGCGAGCGCCTGCCGATGGAGCTGCGCGCCGGCGTCAACCAGGTCGCGTTTGCCGGCATCGCGGCCCATCTGGAACCGGATTCGGTGATCCTGCGCGATCCCAACGGCCGCGCGCTGCAGATCCTGGAGCAGAACTATCGCAACGATCCCATCTCGCAGGAACTGCTGCTGTCGTTCTACGAAGGCAAGACCATTGATTTCCTGGTGCAGCACGGCGAGAAGCAGGAACTCGTGAAGGGCAGGATCGTGCGCAGTGGCTATGTCCCGAGCGCGGCCTATGCCAACGGATATCCGCAGCCCGGCTATGGACAGCCCATTATCGAGATCGACGGCGTGCTGCGCTTCGGATTGCCCGGCCAGCCGATGTTCCCCGCGCTCACCGGCGACTCGATCCTGAAGCCCACGCTGAGCTGGCTGATCGAGACCAACGATCCGGGGAAGTTCGACGCCGAAGTTTCCTACGTCAGCGGTGGCATGAGCTGGCAGGCGGATTACAACCTGGTGGTGTCCGACAAGTCGAACGGCAAGTTTGATGTGCTCGACATGATCGGCTGGGTCACCATGCAGAACCAGAGCGGCAAGACCTTTGAGAACGCGCGCATCAAGCTGCTGGCAGGGGATGTGAACAAGATCCAGCCGGGCACGGTCGGCGGGCGCGTGTATGCCGCGGAATCCAAGGCCATGATGAACGATGCAATGCAACCCGTCGTGCGCGAGAAGTCATTCGACGAATTCCACCTCTACACCCTGGAGCGTCCGACCACGCTGCGCGACCAGCAGACCAAGCAGGTGGAGTTTGTGCGGTCCACTGGAATACACGCGCAGCGTCTCTACGTCTACGACGGCGCGCAAGTGGGGCAATACGGCTACTACAGCCCCGAGCAGGTCCGCAACGACCAGAGCTACGGCACGCTATCGAACCCCAAAGTGTGGGTGATGGAGGAGTTCAAGAACGCGGAAACCAATCATCTCGGCATCCCGCTGCCCAAGGGCAAGCTGCGCTTCTACCGCCGCGACACCGATGGGCACCTTGAGTTCGTCGGCGAGAACCAGATCGACCACACGCCCAAAGACGAAACCATCCGCGTGTATACCGGAAACGCCTTCGATGTGGTGGGCGAGCGCAAGCGTACCAACATCCGGGTGGACTCGAATCACAACTGGATGGAGGAGTCATTCGAAATCCGGGTGCGCAATCACAAGAAAGAGCCGGTGAACGTGCGCGTGGTGGAGCACCTGTACCGCTGGACCACCTGGAAGCTGATCGAGCAGTCGTACCCCGCACACAAGATGGATGCGCAGACGACGGAGTTTCCCATCACCGTGGCCCCGGATGGGGAGCAGGTCGTGACCTACACGGTGCACTACTCGTGGTAGAGAGCAGGACTGCTGAGGTCGCAGGGGAGCTGTCGGCGGTGGTGCAGTTTGCCCGAACCGCCTGTGATGACGTCATCCCGAAACCTGGCGCAGTTCAGCCGGGTGAGGGATCTGGCGCGTGGCGGCTAGGCGCTGAGGGCGGGCACCGCGCCACTGCACGCCTGATCCTTCGCCCGCGGCGGGCTCAGGATGACGCCCGTAATTGTTGTTGGGATTGCTTATCAATCAACAATCGTCAATCAAGAATCGCCAATTCCTCATCCCGGATACTTCGCTTGCGGATAAACCCGGTCAAACGCCGCCCAGGTCAGGGCAATGATCACGAACAGAAGCACGCTACCTTCGGGACCGACCGATCCTCCGGTCAGCCAGGGTGCCCCGTGAAACGACGAGTTGAGTAAGTGGCCGGGCGAGACCCCGCCGCTGTCAGGCACGGAGTAGAGGTAACTTTCGCCCCAATCCCACGAGGCATGGAAGCCCACAGCAAACCAAAGATTGCCGGTGCGGCGAAGGGTGAGGCAGAAGAAGAATCCGATGACCGCCGCGCCCAGAATGCCGATCCAGACCTCGCCCTGATTGGAAAGATGGATGGCACCGAACAGGGCAGACATCAGGATGGCGGCCGGCCAGAAGCCCATGCCTTGAGTCAGAGTGAAGAGGGTATATCCACGTGATACGAATTCTTCCCCCAAGCCCACCAACAAGAAGAACAGGGCATAAAAAGCCGCGAACTTCAGAATCCGCGTGCCGTGGATGGCCAGTCCACCGAAGTAGAAGATTCCGGCGGCACGCATGATGAACATCAGCACGGTGAGGGACGCGATTCCCCACACCATGCCGACCCAGAACTGCTTGCCGAATGCGAGGCGAGGCGGCAGTCCGTAGGCGTCAAACGGACGCTTTTCGAAGCGAGCCATGATCAGGGCTGCGGCCACCGCAGCGATCAAGATCTCGACTTCTACGATCATGCTGTTCCAGAGCAGGAGGCGCGGATGCCAGAAGTGGCGCACCGTGGCAAGGAGCGCCACGATCGTCATGCCCATCACCAGGTAAAGCAGGAGGCGCCATGGGACGCGCAAGCCATCGGGGCCGAGGAAGATGGTGTGCAGTGGATGAGCGGACAAGCGCGGCGGTGGTATCAGGCCGGGTTCGAGCGCGGTGGGTGGCCGTGATTGCAGATTCTCCTCTGGTACAGGAGGCGGGCTCTGTCTCGGTTCGTCCATCGCAGAAGTTTCCGGATTGCTCCCCGGACATGGTAAAACACTCGCCTTCCCCTGATGGGCGGATTTTTCACACGCGAACGCTTTGGCCGGCCGCAAGCTCTGGCGGGATTGCTGCTGCTGGCGCTGTTCGCCCAGTGCCTATGGCTGGTGAACCGCAAACTACAGCATCCCAGAACCGACAGTGGCGAGGGATTTCGCATTCGCGAAGGCTGGCGACAGTGGAAAGGCGGGCAGATCGCGGGCACTGCGCATCCCGAGCGTCAGGCTGCGGCTGGCGAGGAAGCGGCTCCTTTTGACTTCGCCCGCAACGGCGGCTATGACCCGAATCATTCGCCAATGTGGTACCTGATCGCGTCGGCGCCATTGTTGCCTTGGCCACAAGCGCAGCAGGAGACCCTTCCGTACCGGGGATGGCTGGCGCAAGCCCCGTACCTGGTGTTTGCGCTGCTGCTGGGCGCTTCGTTGTGGTACGTGGCGCGGCGGCTGTACGGCAATGCGGGCGGCTACATCGCCCTGACCCTGTATTGTTTTTCTCCCGGCATCCTGCGGGCCAGCGCGGGATGGCTTGCCCAACCCGAGGTGGGCGCCGCCTGGGGGGCGTTTGGCGCGATCTTTACCGCCATCGCGGTGGCCCACACGCTCTACGCGCCGCGCGAGGTGGTGCTATGGAACTGGCGGCGCATCGTGCTATTGGGGCTCTCACTGTCCCTGGCGGTCGGTTCGCAATTCTCCCTGGTGATTCTGGCTCCGGCGGCGCTGGCCTTCATGTTGTACGTGGCCCCCACGCGGCGAGCCGCAGCGCTGGCAATCTGGGCTGCAGGCTGTGGGCTGGCGCTAGTGTTCCTCTATGCGTCGTATTTCTTCCACGCGGAGGCGTTCTGGCAGGGGATGCGGCACGCTCACTTTTTCGAAACTACTTGGCGGGCGTTCGCGATGCCAGGCGCATACCGGGAACTCGTGCCCCAGTTGGTAGCCAACAGTCCGGCACTGGTTCTTGGAGTGCCGGCCGCATTGGCGGCGTACATCGCGTGGCCCCGCGCCCGCTATTTTGGTAACACTGCACCGTTGCTGGTGGCGCTATTGTTTCTGCTGCTCGGCTTGCTCGCCCCGCATTACCCCGGTCTCGGGTTTCGGCTGATGGCGGTGCCGTTCCTGTTCGTATTTGTCGCCGGCGTGAGCGCGGATCTGCTGGAGACCACATACCGCAGCCTAGTGCAGGCCTGCGTGTGGGGACTGCTCACTGCCTATGCCTTGTGGAACCTAATGGAGCTGGCGCGGGTGGGGCGGGGGTGACGGTGCAGTGATTTGCCGGAACTTTGCTCACAGACTGGCCGTATCCCCGTCTGAGACGCAGGAGATCTGAGCGTCGGCACGTCCTAACCGGGCCCGCATTTTCAGGCACTTAGTCTCGCTGCGTGCCGGTTCCCGGCACGGGTCCGGAAACCGAAGTAATTCTCTTCGGTTACGCAACTTTCCTCCTCCCGGAGAATTCTAATGAGTAGGGAAGTTTGCTCGGGGAGGGCGCGCCATGGATAGGGAACTGCGGTATGATGCGGGTATGAAGCGGCTGATTCTGGCTACAGTCGTGGTATTTGGGCTGGTCCTGGTACCGGCACTCGCAGCACAAATCAACGGTGTGCCGGCCTCGGTCACCTCCATAGGGTTTGGCGGCCACTTCAATCAGCCCCAGGGAATCCCTGCCAGCGTCACGTCGATCGGTCCTCTGGGATTGGTGCCGAACGGTACCTTCTTTCCTCCGAACTGCTGCATCAATCCACTGTTTCCGGTGAATCCGAATCCGCCCTTGTTCCCGCATCATCATCATCGTGACCGCGATCATGATCGTGATCGGAACCAGTTCCTTCAGGGAGGGGTGGCGGTTTACCCAGTACCCTATGCAGTTCCCTATGCTGTTCCGGTCGAGGACACCTCAGTCGAGGAGCCGGAGGACTATAGCGGCGGGCCAACCATCTTTGACCGGCGGGGTCCGGGTACGGCTTACCGTGACGAACTCTATTCTGAGGGGCCGCCGCGGAATGAGCGGGCTGCCGAAGCAGCGCCCGAGCCTGTAGCGGTGCCAGCCGAGACGCCCGTCGCCGACCAGCCCAAGACGGTGCTGGTGTTCAAAGATGGCCACCAGGCCGAGGTGGAGAACTACGCCATTGTGGGCGACACGCTCTACGACTTGTCGGAGGGACGGCGCCACAAGATCCCGCTCTCCGATCTGGATCTGACCGCCACTGCACGCCAGAATGACGACCGCGGCATTGACTTCAAGGTGCCGCCCACAAAGTGAATTAATCTATGCGTAAGCGCTGGGTGATCGCGCTTCTTGCTGCTGCGGTTCTCCTGCCAGCTGCCAGCGCCCAGATCGGTGGTGGCGTGAACCCTCCCGCACTGACCGCTGTGGGTACAGGATTTCCTATCCCCGGTGCACAGCCGCCTTTTGTCCCACACCGTGCAATCTTTCTGGGCACGCCTTTCTTGTTTCCCGACTATGCCGTGGAGCCCGTCGTGGTACAGGCCCCGCAGCCGCAGATTGTTGTGGTGCAGCAGCCTGCCGCTCCGCAAACAACGGACGCTGTCAAACCCGGGCCACTGCTGATTGAATGGCAAGGTGACCGTTACGTGCGGGTGACCGGGAACGAGAATCGTTCGACTCCCGCCCAACCGGATTACGCCGCCACCTCCATCCACCGGGCTGCTCCGGCCACTGAGCGGGATATGCCGCCCGCGGTGCTGGTCTATCGCGATGGGAGCAGGGAGGAAGTGCGCGACTACGCGATTATCCGCGGCGTGATGTATGCCCACGGTGACTACTGGAAGGACGGATACTGGACGAAGCAGATTCAGCTTTCCGCCCTGGACATCCCCGCGACTCTCGACGCCAACCAGCAGCGCGGCGTGAGGTTCATCCTGCCCGCCGGTCCCAACGAAGTCGTGACCCGGCCGTAGTCAGCAGCTGAGAACCGAGAACTGACATCCGAGAACTGCCTGTCATCCAAACCACCTGCGGAGTTTTTGGCGCTGCCGCAAACGCCCGGCCTGGAAGCACTGGAGGAACCTCCCAAGGCAGCAATAATCCGCCTTGGCATGGTATAATTTGTCTTGTCCCGGAACTACTTAACATCCTGTAAATGCAATCATTTACCGATGTCTCGCCGGCCTACGGACTGAAGCAGGCGCAAGCCCAAACCCTGTGCGTCTCGGGCGGAGAAATCGCAATTGCCGAAAGACAGAGAGCTGAAAAATGGCTGACGAAAACAATCCCCAACTCCCACTAACTCCTCCTGGCGGAGGCGATGGCGGCGGCCCCGGCGCGGCCAACATTCAACCCGTCAATATTGAAGAGGAGATGCGGCGGTCGTATCTCGACTATTCCATGTCGGTGATCATCGGCCGCGCTCTGCCCGACGTGCGCGACGGATTGAAACCCGTGCACCGCCGCATCCTTTACGCCATGCACGACATGGGATTGCTGCACAACCGCAAGCACAGTAAATGCGCCGGCGTAGTGGGCGAGTTGCTGAAGAAATACCATCCCCATGGCGATGGTGCAGTTTACGACGCACTGGTGCGCCTGGCGCAGCCGTGGAGCTTGCGCTACCCGCTGATTGATGGTCAGGGCAATTTCGGTTCGGTTGATGGCGATCCCCCTGCGGCGTATCGATACACCGAGTGCCGCATGGCGCGCATCGCGGAAGAGATGCTGGCCGACATCGACAAGGATGCGGTCGATTTCGTGCCGAACTTCGACGAACAGACGGAAGAGCCAACCGTGCTTCCGGCGCGCATTCCCAACCTGCTGATCAATGGTTCCAACGGAATCGCGGTCGGCATGGCGACCAATATCCCACCGCACAACTTGACCGAGATTGTTGACGCCACCATCACGCTGGTGAACAATCCGGCGGCCACACTGCCTGAGATTTTGAAATTTGTGCAGGGACCGGACTTCCCCACCGCCGGCATCATCCACGGCAAAGGCGGGATCCTCGAGGCGTACAAGAACGGCCGCGGCCGCTTCATGATGCGCGCCAAGGCCGCGATCGAGACCTTCAACAAGGACCGGCAGGCCATCGTCATCACTGAGATTCCCTACCAGGTTAACAAGGCGCGCCTGGTCGAACGCATTGCGCAATTGGTGAACGACAAGGTGGTGGACGACATCTCCGACATCCGCGACGAAAGTGATCGCGACGGTATGCGCATCGTGGTCGAGCTGAAGCGCGGCGGTGAGCCGCAACTGGTGCTCAACCAGCTGTTCAAGCACACCCCCATGCAGGAGAGTTTCAGCATGATTTTCCTGGCCGTGGTGAATGGACAGCCCAAAGAGATGGGCCTGGTCCAGGCCATCAAGCACTTCATTGATCACCGCGTGGACGTAGTCCGCCGCCGCACTGCCTTCCTGTTGATGAAGGCCAAAGAGCGCGAACACATCTTAGAAGGCTATCTGACTGCGCTCGATCACCTCGACAATGTCATTACGATCATCCGGGCCAGCGTCAACCGCGCCGACGCCCGCGAGAACCTGGTCCAGTATTTTGCCGGCAAGAAGATTGACATCAACACCATCGGCCGTGCCCCCAAGCTCAATCCCGAGAAGCCATTTACGGCGATCCAGGCAGAAGCAATTCTCGAATTGCAGTTGCACCGCCTGACCAAGTTGTCAATCGATGAGATCAGCAAAGAGCTGGCGCAGGTCCGGGAGAACATTACCGAGTACGAGTCCATCCTCGCCTCAGAGAAAAAGCTGCGTGGCGTGATCGTGAAAGAGCTGGAAGAAGTAAAGAAGCAGTACGGCGACGAACGCCGCACAGTGATACAGGATGAAGCGGCCGAAATAGAGCTTGAAGACCTAATCGCCGACGAGCAGGTGGCGGTCACCGTCAGCCACGGCGGCTATTTCAAACGGACGGCGATTTCCACCTATCGCAACCAGCGGCGCGGGGGACAGGGCCGCATGGGCATGAAGACGCGCGACGAGGATTTCGTCGAGCATCTCTTCATCGCATCCACGCACGCCTACATCCTGATCTTCACCAACACCGGACGCGTCTACTGGCTGAAGGTCTACGAAATTCCCGACGTGGGCGCCGCCGGCAAGGGCAAACATGTGGGCAACCTGGTTGCTCTGCAGCCGGGCGAAACCGTGCGCACCATGCTCGCCGTCCGCGACCTGGAGGAAGAAGGCAGGTATGTTTTCTTCGCCACCCGCAACGGCACGGTCAAGAAGACCGAGGTGAAGGACTTCTCACACGTCATGTCGCGCGGCATCATCGCCATCAACATCGAGAAGGGCGACGAACTGGTGGCGGCTTCGCTGACCGATGGCAACCAGATCATTTTCCTCGCCTCGCACGACGGCCAAGCCATCCGCTTCGACGAAAATGATGTGCGCTCTATGGGCCGCAACGCCACCGGCGTGCGCGGCATGAACCTGGACGAGAAAGACTACATCGTCGGCATGGCCACCACGCTGAAGCCGGAGGTGAAAGCCGAAGTGGAGAAGGGCGCGAAGAAGTCCGAGGACGTGGCCCCCGAGGTCGCGGACCTGGTGCCGGAAAAAGGCTCGCTCATCCTCTCGGTCACCGAAAACGGATACGGCAAGCGCACTCCCGCCGACGAATACCGCCTGACCAACCGCGGCGGCAAGGGCGTGATCAACGTCAAGACTACGGAACGTAACGGCAAAGTGGTGGGCATCTCACAGGTGAGCGAGAAGTCCGAAGTGATGCTGATCAGCCAGTACGGCAAGATCATCCGCATCGAGTCGAAGTTCATCCGCGAATCCGGACGCTCAGCCCAGGGCGTGCGCCTGCTGAATATCGAAGCCGGAGACCGGGTGGCGGCGGCGGTGGTGATCCCTCCGGAAGAGGAGAATGGGAACGGGGGGCTGATTCAGTAACTGGATGCTGCGGTGAGTCGCGCGAGCGGCCACCGCACCCTGCCCCTTCCAGCCGATGCGCTGCCGCTTCCTCGCATTGACGCCATCCCCAATTCCCCCTAAGATGGCTCGTCCCAGGTTCCCCCAAAACGCCCGGGCGCAAGCCCCAAACCAACAATGATCGGCACAACGCTTTCCCACTACCGGATTGTGGAATTGCTGGGCGGTGGTGGTATGGGTGTGGTCTACAAGGCGGAAGACACGGCGCTGGGGCGCTTTGTCGCCTTGAAGTTCCTGCCCGATGAGGCTTCCCAGGACCCCCAGGCCCTGGAGCGTTTCCGGCGTGAGGCGCGGGCGGCCTCGTCGCTGAACCATCCCAACATCTGCACCATCCATGAAATTGGCCAGCACGAGGGGCGCTATTTCATCGTGATGGAGTGCCTCAGCGGGCAGACCCTGAAGCATTTGATTCAGGGCAAACCGCTGGAGCTGGAACCGTTGTTGAACCTCGGCATTGAAGTGGCCGACGCGCTCGATGCCGCGCACAGCAAGGGCATCGTGCACCGCGACATCAAGCCCGCGAACATTTTTGTCACCGACCGCGGCCACGCCAAGGTTCTCGATTTCGGTTTGGCCAAGATTGCGCGCGCCAGCCAGGCGTCGAGCGGGGAGTCGCAAACCCGGGCGGACGGGAGCAACCTGGATCTGACCAGTCCCGGGACTGCCGTGGGCACGGTGGCCTACATGTCACCCGAGCAGTTACGCGGAAAGGAACTGGACGGGCGCACTGATCTGTTCTCCTTCGGGGTGGTACTTTATGAAATGGCCACCGGGACAGTCCCGTTTCGCGGAGAGACTTCGGCAGTCATTACGGATGCCATTCTCAACCGCGCGCCAACTACGGCCACGCGGCTGAACCCCGAGCTTCCGCCCAAGCTGGAAGAGACCATCAGCAAGGCACTGGAGAAAGATCGCGACCTGCGCTGCCAGACGGCGGCCGAGATGCGCGCCGATCTGAAGCGGTTGAAGCGATCAATCGATTCATCGCGCACGTCGGTAGTTGCGGAACCCAGTCGGGCTGAGTCGTCGGCGAGGCGAGCGTCAGCGCCAGTTGCAACGTCCAGCAAGCCCGCTGTGCCGCGCGTGGTTTTCGCTGTCGGCATCCTGGTGGCTTTGGCTGCCGGTCTGTTTGGCGGCAAAATGTTTTTCACACCGCCGCCCGCACAACCTCCGCTTTACCGGCAGCTGACATTTCGTCGTGGCAGCATTCGTTCTGCACGCTTTGCTCCCGATGGTCAGACCATCCTTTACAGCGCCGCCTGGCAAGGCGGGCCAGTGGACGTGTTTACCGCGCGTCCCGAGGCTCCTGAGGCGCGCTCCATGGGTCTCAATCGAACCCAGTTGGCGTCGGTGTCCTCCACCTCCGAGATGGCGGTGCTGCTGAACAGCAAAGCCATCGGCACCTGGGTGAACATGGGGACGCTGGCGCGGGCTCCGCTGGTGGGAGGCGCGCCGCGCGAAGTGCTGGAGCAGGTGCAGTGGGCGGACTGGGCGGCGGACGGAAACGGGCTTATGGTGGTGCGCAATTTTGGTGGCCGCAACCGCCTGGAATTCCCGATTGGAAAATCGTTGTACGAGACCGGCGGCTGGATCGGCCATCCTCGCGTCTCTCCCAAGGGAGACCGCATCGCGTTCATTGACCATCCCATTCAGGGCGATGACAGCGGTTCGCTCGCGGTCGTAGATCTGGCGGGAAACAGGAAGTCCCTCTCGGGCGAGTGGTACACCATTCAGGGGCTGGCATGGTCTCCTGACGGGAACGAGGTCTGGTTTACGGCCAGCAAGTCAGGCGTGGACCGCACACTCTACGCGGTTACGCTGGATGGCAAAGAGCGCATGGTGTTGCGTCTGCCCGGCGCGCTCATGCTATTTGACATCTGGAAGGATGGCCGGGTGCTGATGATGCGCGCCAGTTGGCGTCGGGAACTGATTGGCATGACTGCCGACGATCCCAAACAGCATGATCTTTCCTGGCTGGATTACACCTATCCCGCGGGTCTTTCCGCGGATGGCAAAACGCTGCTGTTTGACGAAGAAGGCGGCGGCGGCTCGCTGGCGTATTCCAAGTCCGGCGGGTTGTCCTACGCCGTGTACATTCGCAAGACCGACGGCTCGCCCGCTGTCCTGCTCGGCGAAGGTGGAGCGGTGTCTCTGTCTCCGGACGGGAAATCGGTGATCGCCCAGACGCAGGATTCCCCGTCCCAACTTAGGTTGCTGACCACGGGGGCAGGCGAGGCGAAGGACCTGACCAAAGACAATGTCAATCACTCCTGGGCACACTGGTTTCCCGACGGCAAGCGCGTCTTATTCTCGGGGAACGAGCCAGGCAAAGGAGTGCGGTTATACGTCTTCGATCCGGCTTCCGGCAAGAGCGAGCCGATCACGCCGGAAGGGGTGAATGGCACGGCGTTTGTGATTTCTCCTGACTCGCAGCTGGTGGCTGGAATCGGTCCCGACCAGAAAGGCTATCTCTATCCGGTTGCCGGTGGCGAGCCGCGCGTGATCTCCGGACTCAATCCCGGAGAACAGCCGATCACCTTCAGTACCGACGGCGGCTCTCTCTACATTTACCAGCCTGGCGAACTGCCTGCCCGGGTCGATCGCCTCGATGTGCGCACCGGGCAACGCACGCTTTGGAAAGAACTCATGCCCTCCGATCCCGCCGGAGTCGAGACCATCGGACCGATCCTGATGACGCCCGACGCCAAGACCTGCGTCTTTGGCTATCACCGCATGCTTGCTGATCTGTACCTGGTCGAGGGACTCAAGTAAGTACGTGCACGGAGATGGAAGATGCTTCCCTACAGCCTCGAGCATATCTGCTCCTATAGCGCCAAATTGCAGAATCCCCCAGAGGTCATTGGTCCCGTAGCCGAAGGGCTGCGGGTCAACTTTTATGTCACTAGCGGCGAAGTCACTGGCCCGAAGATTCGAGGCATCGTGCGTCCGGTCGGCGGGGACTGGCTCACCATTCGCACCGATGGGATTGCCCTTCTTGACGTCCGCGCGACCATCGAAACCCACGATCAGGCGCTCATCTACATTGCGTACACAGGCGTTGGGGATATGGGAGAAGACGGCCATCGCAATTTCCTGAAGGGTGTACTGCCCCCGAAGCTGCCGTTGCGGGTGGTGCCACGCTTCCAGACCTCGCATCCAGCGTATTTGTGGCTCAACCGTTTGCAGTGTCTCAATATCGGGGAAGCGGACCTGGAGCGCTTTGAAGTGCGATATGACACTTATGCGGTCCGGTGATGTCACGTGAAAAGGCCCGCGTGCCCACCCAGTTCTAGTTCAGCCCGGGATCTCCTGGCATGGGATGCGTAGCTTCCTCCGCGTGCGGCACCAGTTGCTGATAGACAGCGTTGGGCACAGCGGTCTGCCAGTAGCCCGCAGTCTTGGCGAATCCCACGATCCCGAAGAACAGGGCGGCGATGCCGGCGGCCATTGCCCATGCGGGCATGGTGCGCGGGCGCGGCGCGGGCAATGACATCTGTAGCGCGCCTTGGGCCGGGCAGACGGCGACGCACTCCAGGCATCCTGTGCACTCGGCAGATTTGATCGTCACCAGCTTGTCCACCGGCAGCGCCGAGGGGCACGCTTTGGCGCACTTCGCGCAATCAATGCAGGCCGAAGCCTCGCGCCGGATGCGCAGCGGGCTGAACAGCGATGTCAGGCCAAGCAGCGCGCCGTAGGGGCACAGGTAGCGGCACCAGAAATTCTGCACGAACACCGACGCCAGCATCAGCACGCCGATCACGATCAGGCCGGTCTCTCCGATAAAGCGGAAGAAGTTCAGCATCTTCACGTCGGCGATCACGCCGTAGGGGCTGCGCATGAAGCCATTGATCGCATCGGCCGACATGGTGGAAACTGCCCACACGAAGAATCCCAGCAGCAGGTACTTCAGTCCGCGTAAAGGGATGTCGAACCAGCGCGGCAGATGAAAGCTGCAGCGGAAGAGTTTTTGTCCTGTGCGCCACAGGTATTCCGAAATCGTGCCCACCGGGCACAGCCAACTGCAGAACGCCTTGCGGAACAGAAATGCAATCGCCGCAAAGGTGATCAGCAGGAACATGGCCGCGGGATGCAGGGCAGGCACGTGTCCGGTGAGCAGCCAGTACTTGAAGTTCATCATGCCGGCGATGGGAAGATAGCCTTCCACTCCGGCGGGCCGCGCGACAGGTGACGCCGCAGCGCCGGTTTCGAAGTGGCGCACCCAGAGATAAAACGTGCGGCCCAGGTAAAGGTTCAGCAGCAGGAAGGCAAACTGGAAACTGCGACGCAGCGCTTGCGAATAATCGCGCTCGGTGCGGCGGACCAGTTTCTTCTTCGCCTGCTTGGGTTTTGGAGCCGCCGGCTGCGGGGTCGGAGGAAGCAGCGGCGGCAGTTCGGGAATGATTTCGGTATGAAGTTGGGTTGCCATAGCCTCACCAAACCACTCCCAGCCTATCCGCCGATCTCACCGGGCGCTGTGACTTAAATCACGGGGGTAGCCTGTTCGGTGGGGTCGTTGCAACCTTATGGGAACGCAGGTCTTATGCTCTAAAAGCCGGCGTCATCCTGAGCCCGAGAGGGCGAAGGATCCGGCGTGCGGCGGCAGTCTGCCGGTGTGCGAGGGTGATGCCGCCGCGCGCA
This sequence comes from Terriglobia bacterium, assembly GCA_020073165.1. Taxonomy (GTDB): domain Bacteria; phylum Acidobacteriota; class Terriglobia; order Terriglobales; family Acidobacteriaceae; genus JAIQET01. The sequence continues at coordinate 35,109 of JAIQFP010000017.1, forward strand.
GGGTCCCTCGCCTGGCGGCTCGGGATGACGCCTTTCTGAAGGAGGTAGGAATTGCTACTCTAAACCGTCATGATCATCGATCTCAGTCACCGCCTGGAGCCGGGGATGCCGTCGTATCCGGGACTGCCCGTGCCGAAGTTTCACACCTTCTTGACGCATGGCGACGCGGCGAAGCATGCGCACTATGCGCCGGGCACCAGCTTTCAGATTGCTTCCTACGAACTCGGCGGCAACACCGGCACCTACGTGGATGCACCCTTCCATCGCTACCCCGACGGCGCCGACCTGGCCGATGTGCCGTTGGAGCGCCTGGTGGATCTGCCGGGTGCGTTGATTGCCGCGCCGGAAGACGGCGCCATTGAAGCCAGAGTCTTTGCCGGTGTGGCGCTGCGGGGGAAGGCGGTGCTGGTACACACCGGGTGGGCGAAGCACTGGGGTTCGAGTGGATACTTTCGCTCGGGACCGTTCCTCACGGCGGCAGCTTGCGAGCACCTGGTGCACGCCGGCGCAGAGCTGGTGGGAATTGACTGCGCCAACATTGACAACATGCAGGACCCAGCGCGTCCGGCGCATTCCATCCTGCTGAAGGCGGGCATTCCGATCGTGGAGCACCTGCGCGGATTAGAGCAGCTGAGCGGGCGAAATTTCCGCTTCTTCGCGGCGCCACCTGCGATTCGGGGAGGGACTTCGTTTCCGGTGCGGGCGTTGGCGGTTTGCGAGTAGGGCTGGCCGAACCTGGCTCGTAATTGTGCCGTTCTTGGCAAGCGTTGGTGAAGTGGCGATGTTACGCCAACGACCGGGTAATTTCCGGTTAGCCAACCGCCCGGAGGCTGACTTGATAAGTCGATATGAGCGGGTTTGTCGGTACTAATCCGACGGACGAAACCGGTCGAGCGACATAGGATGTCACATTTGACGTTCGAGCTTATTTTTGCGCCTGCTGGTCAGGGGACCAGCCGATTACCATCCTGATTTCAGTCGGGTTCGCTTGCTCGGATCGAGTCATCACAAATGTCTGACCATCCGGAGTGACATCGTACCCGTCGACTGAACCACCACGGTCGAACTTGCGGTCGAACAACTCAACCGGCTTGGCCGCACCGAACGTGGGCTGAATCTGCACCGCCGCACTCATCATCTTCGTACCGTTGCGGTAAACAATCTCGCGACCATTTCGCACCCAGCGCGGCTGCTCGCCCCCGTTGGCGGAGACTTGCCAGCGGCCTCCGGGCCCGGGCACCGGTTCCACGTAGATCTCCGAGCCGCCGGATTCGTTCGAGGCGTAAGCCATCCAGCGGCCATCGGGTGAGAGCGTGCCTTGCCGCTCCGCCGCCGGAGTTTGCTTGAAAGGGCGCATTTCGTATTGATGCCCCAGGCCAAGGAGCCACAAGTCCGCGCTGGTCGCGGGGTCATTTACCATGACCGCGGCGTAGCCGCCTGCCACCGACGTAAGGTGGCTGCTGATTGCAGTCTCGCGGACCAACTGCGGCGGTGAACTGCCATCGGCAGCGACACGATAAATGCCGCGTTTTTGCGTGGCGCCAACAGAATCAAAGAGCAAGTCCTTGCCATCTGGTGTCCAGACCGGAGCATTGTTGAGCGCGCCATTGGCGACAATATGCATCACGGCCCCAGGGTCGCGCTCATAAACCGCAAGTTCTTGTGCGTTCATGTGCTGAATCGCAACCGCGATCCGCTTTCCGTCTGGTGAAATCGCTGGATCGATGTAGCCGGCTGCCGGGATATCGAGCTTTTGCTCCACTCCACTGCGATTCACCAGGTAAAGATTGCGCAGAAAGTTGCCGACCTGACCGGGTGCGTACGCCAGTACACCGTTCCCGGATGCGCCCGCTTGCCCGACAAAGTTGTCTTCCATCACTCCCGCTGCCACTTGGACGGCACTCCCCTGGACCGCGATCTTGTGCGCGTCAAAAGGGATCGCCCATATCGCGCCCGCCCAGTAGTACAGCAGTTGGTCGTCCATAAAGGACGGGGCCTGCGCGTTGTTGAGCACGGTTCGCACCTCGCCCGAAGACAACTTCACCGCCATGACCCGCCTCGCGGCCCCGTAGTAGTCGGTAAAAATAATCCAGTCGCCCCCCGCCGCCCACGCTGGCCCTTGCGGGTAGAGAGGTTCCTTGGAGACCATCGGTACCCTCTGCAGAGTGCCACCCGCCGCCGGCACTGTGGCCAGACCATAACTGGGAACCGCCACCACGATGACGTCCTGCGGCGTCCAAGTCCCTCCGAAGAACGTGGGCAGTTCACAGATGAGCGCCGGGTTGCCCCCGTCCGACGCAACCTTCTTGAGCTTTCCCTGACTGAAGAAGGCCAGCCAATTACCGTTTGGAGAGAAAAACGGAAATGTTGCCCCTTCCGAGTCCGGTATTTGCGTGGAATCAAACTGATCGAGGCGCCGGACGTAGAGGTGGGACACGCCGTTCTCCGCCGCCACGTATGCCAAGTGCTTGCCCTCGGGCGAGACCATTAGCGCTAGCGTGGTATCCACAGCCAAGTCGTGTCCTGGAGGCAGCACGATGCTGAAGCGGGTGGTTCCGACCGTTCCGCCTGCAGGCTGGCTGCCCGTGCCCTTGAAGAACAATAGCGCGATCACGATTAGGGCGATGGCCGTCAACCCGATGATCAGTCCCTTGCGTTGCCAGGGTCGTGGCTCTGTTCGTGGCAGTGGCACCGCCGCACCGCCCGTTTGCAACAAGCAACTCAATTGCAGCTTCACATCCTGTGCGGTTTGAAAACGCTCGTCCGGATCTTTCGCCAGACAGGCGCGAATTACGTAATCCAACGAAGAAGACGAAGCCGGCTGAACCGAGATCAACGGAAGCGGTTCCTGGTGAAGAATTGCCGAAGCCACCGAGAGGTGTGACTTTCCGGAGAATGCACGGGTGCCGGTAGCCATTTCGTATAACACCGCGCCCAAGGCAAATATGTCACTGCGGGCATCCGCTTCCTTGCCTTCAACTTGCTCGGGAGACATGTAGTGAATCGTGCCTACAATCGCCCCGACGCTACTGATCGGGGGAGCTGGACTCTGCATCGTGGCGGTCTCCGCTCCGGATGAGGATGGCGCGATTACGCCGTTCACGACTGACGGCTTGGCCAACCCAAAATCCATCAGCTTGGCGCCGCTCTTGGTCAGCATGATGTTTGCAGGCTTAAGGTCGCGGTGAACGACGCCCAGGCGATGGGCTTTGGCCAGGGCATCGCTGATTTCCACGCCTGTCTTAAGCACCTCATTGAGGGGCATGGGGCCTCTTAACAATCGCTGGGCCAGAGTTTCTCCTTCCAGCAGCTCCATTACCAGAAACTCAACACCTGCCTGCGAGCCCACGTCATACAAATGGCAGATGTGCGGATGCGTGACCGATGAGAGGGTCTTGGCCTCACGCTCGAACCGGCTCTTCAGTTCTGAATTAGACGACAGATGGGAAGGCAGTATCTTGATCGCGACGGAGCGCTCCAAGCGAGTGTCGCGGGCGCGGTAAACCTCACCCATGCCGCCGGCACCGAGAGCTGAGACGATCTGGTAAGGACCGAGCCTGGTCCCCGCGGACAGGTCCATAACAGGCGCGAATTATAACGCAATTGACCATTCTGGACGATTCGGCTTTGCGCATCGAAGTAGCTGTTGAATATGCGATTTCACCACCTAGACTCGTTCGGCCTGTCGCCTCATTTGTCCCTTGTCCGCCGGGACGGCGGCGCTGCGGCAGGGCTGACCTTAAGTTCCGCGTGTTAAAATCACCACAGTCGTTTCCAAAGATGCTCCCAGACGTACAAAACCTGATGGACTTGCAGCAGGCTGACCGGGAGATCCTGCGCCTGAAAGACGAAATCGCCGCCCTGCCCAAGCGGGTGGCCGCCATCGAAGAGAAGCTGGCGGAGACCAAGGCCATCCTGGAGAACGCCAAAACCGCTGTCAAAGCCGACGAAGCCGCCCGCCGCAAGTACGAAACCGCCATCACCGACTTGCAGCAGAAGATCTCCAAGTACCGCGACCAGTCCCTCGACGTCAAGACCAACGAGCAGTACAAGGCGCTGCTGCACGAGATCCAGTTTGCCGAGCAGGAAATCCGGGGCAACGAGGACAAAATTCTGGAGTTGATGGTCAACGCCGAGACTCGCGAGAAAGCCGTCAAGGCCGCGGAAGCGGAACTAAAAGAAGAGATGGCGGAGATCGAGAAAGAAAAAGCCGAGGCCCGCGAGCGCACCGCCGAAGACGAAAAGCAACTGGCCGAGTGGAATGCCAAGCGCGACAAGGCGCGAGCTGCGGTGGATGCCGACCTGCTCCGCCACTACGATCGCGTGTCAAAATTCCGCGGCACGGGGCTAGCCGAAGCACGCGCGCAGAAGTGCATGGGATGCCAGGTGATGCTGCGGCCACAGACTTACAACGAGATACGCAGCGGGAATATCCTCATGTGCGAGTCCTGCCAGAGGGTGCTGTACTTTGACCCCGCGCACGAGGCGGCGGCGGAGCCTTCCACCGCGCCCCACCATCGCCGGCGGGCGCGTCCCAAGAGCGATGCGCCTCAAGCATGGTTCTACCGCTCCGAGTACGGCGAGCACGGCGAGGTCTTCCTTGGATTCGTCAACGACTCGGACACCTCCAGCCGCCGGGTGTATGACTTCAATACCGGGCGCCAGATCGGCGACATCCTGGTTCGCGAGGGGAAGTACGCTCTCGCCTTTCCCGAAGATCTCACCGATGCCATCCGCCTGAATGGAAGCTGGGAGGCGGACGAAATGGAAGAATGGGGCGCGGAAATGCCGACGCCTGCGCTGGATGTGCTCCATGCCGACCTGCAAGCCGCCCGTTCCGATGCCGCTAAAGGTCGCGGCTCTGTCAAGCACGAGTCCGCGGAAACAGTTCCGTCGGAGCACCCGGCAGCGAGCTAGCGCTCCAGTTCCAGTCATTCATCGCTACCCTTCTCGCGGGTTTAAGATTCCCTCATGCCTAAGCGATCCATCGTCTCTGTAGCCGGACTGCCCATCGTGAAAGTCTCTCGCCGGGGGGCAAGCCGTCTGCAAGACGGACATGTGTGGGTTTACCGGTCGGACATTTCGGTGGACGCAGTTCCTCCGGGCGCGCTGGTGAGCGTGGCCGACGAACGGGGGAAAGTTCTGGGTACGGCGCTCTACAGCAGCTCCTCGCAAATCGCCATTCGCATGATCTCGCGCGACGCCGTGAGCGACCTGGGCAGCCTGCTGCGGGAGCGCATCCAGGCGGCGATTGCCTACCGCGAGCGGGTGGTGCGGGACACAGACGCTTATCGCGTGGTGTTCAGCGAGGCCGACCTTCTCCCCGGGCTGATTGTGGATCGCTACAACGACCTGCTTTCCCTGCAGGTGCTCACCCAGGCGATGGACGCCGAGCCGGTGCGGCAGACCGTCGTCTCCGAGCTGGACCAGCGGCTGCAGCCTGCGGCCATCGCTGAGCGTGTCGATCCTCGCGTGCGAGAGCTGGAGCAGCTTCCGCCGCGTTCTTCGGGGCTGATTCACGGCGAGAAGAGCAGCACGGTTTTTTCCATGAACGGTGTCCGGTTCCACTATGACGCGCTCCAGGGTCAGAAAACTGGGGCGTTCCTCGATCAGCGCGAGAACTATGCCGCGGCGGCGCAATACGCTCGAGGTGAAGCCTTGGATGTCTTCTGCTACCAGGGCGGCTTCGCGCTGCACCTGGCGCCGCATTGCTCGACCGTGACCGGAGTGGACAGCTCGCGTCCGGCACTCGAAATGGCGGAGCAGAATGCGGCGCTGAACGGACAGGAGATCGAGTGGATCGAGGGCAACGCCTTTGACCTGCTCAAGGACTACGCTGGCGCGGGGCGGCAGTACGACACCGTGATCCTGGATCCTCCGGCGTTCGCCAAGAGCAAGCGCACCCTGGAGACGGCATTGCGCGGCTACAAAGAGCTGAACCTGCGGGCGCTGAAGATGCTGCGACCGGGGGGAATCCTGGTGAGCTGCTCGTGCTCCTATCACGTGAGCTTGGCGGACTTTGTCGCCGTGCTCGCCAGCGCGGCCAGCGACGCGCACAAGACGATGCGGGTGGTGGAGGTCCGAGGTCAGGCGAAAGACCACCCGGTCATGTTGAATGTGCCGGAAACCGGCTACCTGAAAGCTGTCGTGGTCAACGCAAGTAACTGAAAAAGCATAGCATATATGCATTGACAATAATGCACTCAAGTTTTATGCTTCTAATACGCTAATTAGATCATCTGAGCAAGCGAAGGAAGCCATCTACCCAGATCTCAGAGGAGGAAGTAAAGTTATGACAGTTTTGACCCGTTGGGAGCCTTTCCGTGAGTTCACCACCCTGCAGGACCGCATGAACCGGTTGCTCCGGGACACGTTCGTACCTGAGGGCCGGGAGGAATCGTTAACCACCACCGGCTTTGCCCCGCTCGTGGATGTCTACGAGGACGAGCACAATATCACGCTGAAGATTGAAGTCCCGGGCATCGACGAGAAGGACATTGATGTCCGCATCGAGGACAACACTCTGACCGTGCATGGCGAGCGCAAGTTCGAGAAGGAAGAGAAAGAGGAGAACTACCGCCGCATCGAGCGGCAGTACGGGAGCTTCACTCGCACCTTCACTCTGCCCACCACGGTGGACGCGGACAAGGTGTCGGCTCACTACGACAAGGGCGTGCTGAAGATCGCCCTGGCCAAGAAAGCCGAAGCTAAGCCCAAGCAGATCAAGGTCCATGTAGGCGGTGAGAAGACCCTGGAAGGCAAGGGCCCGAGCAAAGCGGCGTAAGCCAGCATGACGACGTAGGGGCGGACGCCCTCGTCCGCCCAGCCGAGCAAAGCTCGGCAGTTGTAGACTCAGCGGGAGGCGGCAGAGTTGACCGCCTCCCGTTAATTTTGTAATCGGCTAATTTGAAAGCCCCAGCAGGCGGGGCTTGCAATTACCAAATTACCCGATTACACAATTACCAAATGGAGTTTCTATGCCCATTCGTTGGGACAAATTTACGGTGAAGTCGCAGGAGGCGGTGCAGCGGGCGAACGAGCTCGCGTCGGAGCACGGCAATCCTGAGCTGCTGCCGGTGCACCTGCTGGCGGCGCTGGTGGAGGACAAGGAAGGCATTGTGCCGCCAGTGCTGGAGAAGATCGGCATTGGAGCGCAGGCGATCCTGCACGAGACCTATCGCGAGATCGAGAAGCTACCGAAAGTGTCAGGCGGCGCAGCACAAGCCACTCTTTCCGCCGCCGTGAACCAGCTTCTGGAGCGCGCTTTCAAGGAAGCCGACAATTTCAAGGACGAATATATTTCCACCGAGCACCTGCTGCTCGCTATTACTCAACTGAAGAACGACGCACAGCAGATCCTCGCCCGCCAAGGCGCAACCTACGACGCTATCCTGAAGGCGTTGACTTCCGTCCGCGGTTCACAGCGCATTACCGACCAGAATCCTGAGGCCAAGTACCAGGCGCTGGAGCGCTATGCCCGTGATCTGACCGAGCAGGCGCGGCGGGGCAAGCTCGATCCGGTGATCGGGCGCGACGAAGAAATTCGGCGGGTGGTGCAGGTGCTGTCGCGGCGCACCAAGAACAATCCGGTGCTGATCGGAGAGCCCGGCGTGGGCAAGACTGCGATTGTGGAAGGCCTGGCGCAGCGTATTGTTTCCGGCGACGTGCCCGAGGCGTTGAAGAACAAGCGGGTGGTCGCGCTCGACCTGGGTGCGATGCTGGCCGGAGCCAAGTATCGTGGCGAGTTCGAAGATCGTTTGAAGGCAGTTCTGAAGGAAATCGAGGACTCCCAGGGACAGATCGTCCTGTTCATTGACGAGTTGCACACGCTGGTTGGGGCGGGTGCGGCCGAGGGAGCGATTGATGCTTCCAACATGTTGAAGCCGGCCCTGGCCCGCGGGGAACTGCGCGCGATTGGCGCGACCACGCTCAACGAATACCGCAAGTACATCGAGAAGGATGCCGCGCTGGAGCGGCGCTTTCAGATCGTCTTCGTGGGTGAGCCCAACGTCGAGGACACCATCGCGATTCTCCGTGGCTTGAAAGAGAAATACGAGGTGCACCACGGGGTGCGCATCAAGGATTCAGCGATTGTGGCGGCGGCAACGCTGTCGCACCGCTATATCTCTGACCGCTTTCTGCCGGACAAGGCGATTGACCTGATTGACGAGGCGGCAGCTTCGTTGCGCATCCAGATTGATTCTCTGCCGACCGATATTGACCAACTCGAACGCCGGGCCACACAGCTCGAGATCGAAAAGCAGGCTTTGAAGAAGGAAGACGACCCCAACTCGAAGGAACGCTTGCGCGCCATTGACAAGGAGTTGGCCGAGGTCCGCGAAAAGTCAAACGCACTGAAAGCCAATTGGAAGCGGGAAAAGGAACTGATTGCCCGCTCGCGGGCCCTCAAAGAAAAGATCGAGCAGTTGAAGATCGAAGAGCAGGCCGAGGAGCGCAAGGGAAACCTGCAGCGCGTCGCGGAGATTCGCTACGGGCTGTTGCGGCAGGCAGAAGAGGAACTGAACAAGCTCACGACCCAGATGGATGGCAAGGGCCAGGCACGCATGCTGAAGGAGGAAGTGGACGAAGAGGACATAGCCCGCATCGTCTCCAAGTGGACCGGCATTCCGGTGTCGAAGATGCTGGAGGGCGAGGTCAAGAAGCTGATCAACATGGAAGACCGGCTGCGGCTGCGCGTGGTGGGGCAGGATGCGGCGCTGGAGCGGGTGGCGAACGCCATCCGCCGTTCGCGCGCGGGCTTGAGCGATCCCAAGCGTCCTATCGGATCGTTCATCTTTCTGGGGCCGACGGGCGTGGGCAAGACCGAACTGGCGCGGGCGCTGGCGGAGTTTCTGTTCGACGATGAGCACTCCATGGTGCGCATCGACATGTCGGAGTACATGGAAAAGCACGCCGTGTCGCGGATGATCGGCGCGCCCCCGGGATATGTGGGTTACGAAGAGGGCGGGCAGCTCACCGAGCAGGTGCGGCGGAGGCCGTATGCAGTGGTGCTGTTCGATGAGATCGAGAAGGCGCATCCGGATGTGTTCAACATCCTGCTGCAGATCATGGACGACGGGCGCCTAACCGACGGCAAAGGCCGCAAGGTGGACTTCCGCAATACGGTCATCATCATGACCTCGAACATCGGGTCAGCGTACCTGCAAGCCGAGAACATGCGGACTGCGGACGAGTTCGAGCAGGCCAGCAAGCAGGTGATGAACGCCCTGCACGGGCACTTCAAGCCGGAGTTTCTGAACCGGGTGGACGACATCATTGTGTTCAGCCCGCTGGGCAAGGAACAACTGGTGAAAATCATCGAGCTACGGCTGGAAGATGTGCGGCGGTTGCTGGCAGATCGCAAGATCTCGCTCGAGCTGACGGATGCAGCCAAAGACCTGCTGTTCACCGAGGGCTTCGACCCGAACTTCGGGGCGCGTCCGCTGAAGCGGGCGATCCAGAAGCTGGTGCAGGATCCGCTGGCGCTGAAGATCCTCGATGGCGAGGTGCTGCACGGCGATCACGTGGTGGTGGACGCCGACAAGAAAGCCGGGAAGATGAGGTTTGCAGTCAGCGAGAGGGTAGGCGAGAAGAAACCGGCCAAGACTCGCCAGTAAACGGGCAGGGACAGCCGAGGCGGCTGTCCCTACGTGATTTTGGGTGGCTTCCGGAACTGTTCCGCCACCGGCTCCTGGTAGAGATAGAACACGATCATCACCCGCAGGACTACCCCCACCGCCCCCCAAGCCAGCCTGCCCATCTGAAAACCAACTACGCTGCTGGACACGCCGGGGACCAGCAGGACGACCCCTAGCATGGCAACGATGATGGCGATCCAGCGCGCCCAGTTGTTCAGCCGCAACAGGCCTAGACCAACGGCCGCTCCGACCGCACCCACAAGCAGGAACATGTAGGGGCCGGCGACTTCCAGGCCTCCGAGCAGAAAGCTTGCACTAGTAAGCGACATGGTGTCGGGCCGGAGCAGCAAGAGGGTCCCCGTGACAAGAAGATAGGTAGCCGCGAGGAGGAAAGTGGCGGCGATGAGGTTGACGCCGTTAGGTCGCGGAATCGTCAGAACGCGCCTCTAACATCCTGGTTGTGCGCGCCGGGTCCTTCGGCGGCTGGGGGCCGCCTCAGGATGACGCCAGCCTTATTTATATTTCTGCTCTGCCACCGTGGTCACCACGTCAAACAGAATTCGGAAGCCTCGCCGCACTTCCTCCACCCGGATGCGCTCGTCGTTGCCGTGTTCGGTGTTGCCTTCGTCCTCGGTGGCGGTGTAGGGACAAAAACCATAAGCCTCGATACCCAGCGGCCGGTAGCGCTGGTTCTCGGTATAGCCGCTGGTCAGGCGGGGAACTACCGGAGTTCCAGGGAAGTAGTGCTCGGTCACTTGGCGGATGGCGCTGTACAACTCGGTGTTCGTGGGCGATGAATTGGCCACACGAAACTCTGTGAGCTCCGGCTCGACGGTGACGTTGGGATCATTCACCACGCGGCGGATGGTTTCCAGGAACTCTTTGGGATTTGCCCCGGGCAGCAGGCGGACGTCCAGGTTGGCCCAGGCTTCCGGAGGGATGACGTTGGTCTGCTGGGAGCCGCCCAGCATGGTTAGTGAGATGGTATCGCGCAATAGAAAGTTCAGCGAGTCGTCGCGCCCTACCTCCTCTTGAAAATTCTTGTCGCGCAGAGCGTCCCGGATATTGCGAAACTGCTTGGCGCGCGCTGACGGCTCGTAAGGCGCCATGTCACGAAAATATTCCTGCACCACGGGCAGCAGCCGCAACGGCGGCTGGTAAGCAAGAATGCGGTTGAGCGCCTCGACCAGGCGGTTGGGAGCAGAGTCGTCAATGGGGCGCGAAGCGTGTCCCGGACGACCGTGCGCCACCACGTGCAGCCAGAAAGGCGTCTTCTCGCCCACATCTACGCCGACGTATTTCACGTGCGTGCCTTCGAGCAGGTTCTCGCCACCTTCGTTGATGAGGAACGCGGCGTTACCCAGCAGCTCACGCTGGTGGGCGATGAACCAATCCGTCCCAGTGCCGTCGGCTTCCTCGTCGCTCACCGCGAGAAAGATCACATCACGATTGAGCGCTACCTTCTCCCGCTTCAACATCACCATGACGACCAATTGCGCCAGGCCCTCGCTCTTCATGTCCTGGGCGCCGCGGCCGAAGATGGAATCCCCAATTACGGCGGCGCTGAAGGGTGGGGCTTTCCAATGGGAAGCATCGCTGGTGACCACGTCCATGTGGTTGAGCAGGATGATGGGGCGCTGGGCGTCGGCGGTGGTATGAGGGACTCTCGCCCAAAGGTCGGCGCGCCCCGGGGCATAGTCGAAAACACGGGTCTCGATTCCTTCGTCAGCGAGAATCTTCCTGAAGAAGGCTGCCGCGCGCGCCTCGTTCCCGGGCGGGTTGGTGGTGTCGATCCGCAGGTACTCCCGCTCCCATTGCAGAGCCAGGTCGGAATACTGCTGCAGGCGATCTGCCGGAACGCTGGCTGAGGCAAGCCCCGGCTTCGGCTGGGCGTGGGCTGCAGAGCTAGAGGTAGAGAACATGAGTGCGAATAGGACCACAAACCACACGCCAATGTGGCGACCACTTAGATCGGCTTTGGGCATTCCACCTCCTGGTTGGCTTCCGGGTAACGCCGAACTTTTTATATCAGGTTTTGCCAAATTTACCCTGAGCGTGGATTTTGTACCCCCGCCGGCCTCGGCGGAGAGCTACAATGTTGTTGCATCCTAAGGGGTTAACTTTTCAGCGGTTTGGCACTTGACCTGTTATAGACAGGGTGGGTGCCGGTACGACTGGGCACCGATAGTTCCAGTTTCCCGGTCCTGCGCCGCGTCAGCGCAGGGGCACTGCCCGAAACAGGCATGCCGTTCGACCAGAGGGACGCAATTAAATATCACGCAACACGCCGCAAGGCGTGTGGAGTGGAGCTCCCAAGCTCCACCCACTCGGAGGAAGTGGAAATGAAGAATCGTTTATTCGTAGCGCTGCTCTTGGCCGTTGTTCTCGCTGTGCCGGCCTTGGCGCAGCAGACCAGCTCGACCACCAAGGACCAATCGGCCCAACCTGCCGCCAGCCAGCCCACGACCACGGCCGACCAGAGTGCCACGACTCAGAGCGCCACCGGCAAACCGCTGCAACCGCCGGCTCATGAAGGCTTCTGGGGCCATCTGAATCCGTTCGCCCGCAAGAAGTATGTGCAGCGCCAGACCCAGCCCATCCGGGACCGCCTGAACGAACTGGATGAGTTGACCGCGTCGAACAGCAAGATGATCAAGGATGTGGATTCGCGCGCGCAGCAGGGCATCCAATTGGCTTCGGCCAAGGCTAACGAAGCCGACCAGCATGCGATCGATGCCGGCAACAAGGCCCAGATGGCGCAGCAGACGGCCACCCAGGCCAATACCCGTCTCACCACGGTGGAGCAGGTGGTAGGCAACATCGATCAGTACAAAGCGACTACCCAAACCGAGATTCGTTTCCGTCCCGGCCAAAGCGTACTGAGCAAGAACGCCAAGGCCGCACTGGATGACATGGCCACACCGCTGAAGGACCAGCGCGGCTACATCATCGAAGTGCAGGGCTTCTCCTCCGGTCACGGCCAGGCCGCGATTGCGACCTCGCAGAAGATGGCCGACTCGGTGGTGCGCTACCTGGTGCTCAACCACGAGATCCCGGTGTACCGGATCTACGTGGTGGGCATGGGCAATGCTCCGACGCCGAACGCCGAGGAGAGCTCCAAGAAGCACGTCAGCGGTGGCCGCGTGGAAATCAGCCTGTTGAAGAACGATCTGGAGCAACTGGCTGCGACCTCTGCCCCGGCCGTTCCGGCGAGCACGCAGCAGCAGGAACCGCCGAAATAAGTTAGGACGACGGGCTACCGCCCGCACGCCCTCCCCCAGAGAGCCTCTTGCGCAAGCAAGAGGCTTTTCTGTTTGGCCGTAGCGCTGGCGTCTCGCCGGCCACCCGGGAACCACGATCTAGGTCCGGACGGTACTCCGTGGTATGGCGCTATCCGACCGAGGACTGCTTTGCACGTCGTCCAGCGGAGGGTGGCTTCCTCATGGCCGGCGGGACGCCGGCGCTACGGCCACTCCGGTGCTACAGCGCACCGTATAATGGCCCACCCATGGCCAGTACCTCCACCGCGACCAAGTCTGCCATCCGCAAGGCCGGACTCTTCTTCTTCGTCTGGGTGATGTTCTCCTATTGCACCGGGGGCCCATTTGGGCTGGAGGACATGGTCACCACCTCAGGTCCGGGTATGACGCTGATCTATCTGCTGGTGCTGCCACTGTTCTGGTGCATCCCGGTATCGCTGGTTTCGGCCGAACTCACCACCGCCATGCCGGTCGAGGGCGGCTTCTATCGTTGGGCACGAGCGGGATTCGGCGACTTCTGGGGATTCCTTGCGGGGTGGTGGAACTGGTGCGCGTCATTCCTGCTGGGCGCGGCGTATGCCGTGCAGTTCTCTGATTACCTCGGCTTCTACTTCCCGCAATTGACGGGGTGGAGGCATTACATCGTCTCCCTGGTGATTGTGGCCGTCATCACGTGGATTAATGTGCGGGGCATCCAGGCAGCAGGGAAATTTGCCACCGCGCTGGAAATTTTCATTCTGCTGCCCGTGCTGGTGCTGAGCGCGATCGGGCTAGCGCATTGGAAGCACAATCCCTTCGTTCCGCTGGTTCCTCCGCATAAGCCGTCATTTGGCGTATTCGGCGTGGGCCTGGCGCTGGGATTGTGGCTCTACTCCGGCTATGAGCAGATGTCTACGGTGGCGGAAGAAGTGGAGAACCCACAACGCAGTTACCCGCTGGCGCTGGCCATCGTGGTGCCCATGTCGATCGCGGTCTACTTCCTACCGACGCTGGCTTCGCTGGCAGCGCTGGGCAACTGGCAGAGCTGGCACACCCGTTATTTTTCGGATGCAGCGCAACTGGTCGGTGGTCCATGGTTGGGCGCTTGGATGACGCTCGCCGCGATGGTAACCAACATCGCACTGCTGAATGGAACCATCCTCGCCTCTACCCGCATGCCCTTCGCTATGGCCGAAGATGGATATCTGCCCCACGCCCTGACCCAGAAGCATCCCCGTTATGGCACACCTTGGATTGCGATCATCGCTTCGGCCGTGGTGTACGGGGTGCTGGCGCAGCAGAACCTTTTGCAGATCATTGTTGTGTACAACTGGCTGCGCATTGCGACCACGGTGTTGACCGTGCTTTCGGCATGGAAGCTGCGACGCAAGCATCCCGACATGAGCCGCCCTTTCGTGATTCCGTGGCGCCGCAAGGGTCTGTACTATGCCGTCGCCGCGCCCCTAATCATGAGCGCAGTGGCGCTGCTGGGAAGCGATCGCTACGGACTGATCTGGGGGCCCGTGGCGCTGGCGCTCGGTCCGGTTGCGTATTGGGTGATCCGGCAGAAGATCAAAATCTGATTCAGCTTACCCAGTCGAGAAACTTGTAGTACATCCCGGCAAACGGCAGAAACCAGGGCCGGCCGTTGTACAGACCCAGCGGCGCACCCGGGAAGGGAATGCCGACGAAAGGATTGTCCGGTTTTTCTCCCGCAATCAGTTCGGCCATCTTCTGTCCCTGCCAGGTGGCCATGGCGACCCCGTGGCCGGCGTAGCCGAGGGCGTAGTAAATGCCGTCCATCTGCCCGGCGTGGGGCATGATGTCAAACGCGAAATCGAGCGTGCCACCCCAGACGTAGTCCACTTTGATTTCGCGCAACTGCGGGTACACATCAATCATGCCGCGGCGCAGGATCTCCGCGCTCTGGCGAATGGAACTCTCGGTTTCCGGAAAGAAGGCGGCGCGCCCGCCGAAGAGCATGCGGCGATCTGGCGTCAGCCGGTAGTAGTAAAGATAATTCTTGGAGTCGTAAATCATGCGGTTGCGGGGGCTGAGTTCGCGGGCCAGGGCTTCTGACAGAACTTCGGTGGCGATGATGTAGGAGCCAATGGGAATGATCTTCTTGCGCAGGGCCGGGGTGGCAGGGCCGGTGTAGCCACTGGTGGCGACCAATACATGGCGGGCCCAAAATGCGCCGCGGGACGTGGTCAGGCGCCAGCCCGGGGCTCCCTGGCGCACCTCGCTCTCGGCCCTTTCGACACATGTGTTCTCGAAGATTGACGCGCCGGCGCGTATCGCCGCCTGCGCCAGCCCAGCGACGTACTGCGCTGGATTCAGGCCCGCGCTGACTTCATCCACCATGCCTCCGTAATAGATGGATGAGCCGATCTCCGTTTCCAGTTCATGGCGAGGCACGATGCGCAAGTGATGATTGCACTCGCGGGCGATGACTTCGACCTGGCGGGCGTAAGCGTCGAAGTGCTTCTGCTTGCAGGCGACCTCCAGGTGACCGCAGCGGGAAAAGTCGCAAGCAATATTTTCTTCGCGGACCAGCCGCTCTACGCAGTCGATGGAGGCCAGCGACGCGGCATACATGCGCTGGGTGCGGTCGCGTCCATACATGGAGATGAGCTTATTCACACCGAGCTTGAGGCCGGTCAGCACCATGCCACCGTTGCGCGAACTGGCGCCCCAGCCGACGGTCTCTGCTTCGAGCACGGCGACCTTGGCGCCTTTCTTCGCCAGGGTGCGCGCCGCTGACAACCCGGTAAAGCCCGCTCCGATCACCGCGACTTCGGCGCTCTCAAACAGCGGCTGCGCCGGATCGGACTTCGGCATCTCTGCCGTGGTCAACCAGTAGTTGTGTTCCCGGATGCTCATCTCTCTTCGATTCCTCTATAGCACGGCAGTCTCGTGAATCGTCCTGCCCTCCGCAAAGCGAGCCAAGTCCAGCAGCTTGGCATCAATCAATGAAGTCTTTCCGGCCAGAATCAGGTCGGACAAAATCTTCCCCGTCGCCGGGGCGTGCATCACGCCGTGCCCACTGAATCCATTGGCCAGAAAGAATCCCGGCGCACCTGGTGCCTCGCCCAGGATGGGATGATGGTCCGGCGTCATCTCGTACAAACCAGCCCAGGCGCGCTTTGGATTCACTGCCAGGTTCTCAAACACCGGCACCCGGTCTGCCGCGCGGGTCAGTATCTTCTCGATGAATGACGGTTCGAAATCGGTCTTGTATCCCGGGGTTTCTTCGGGATCGTTCCAGGCCAGCAGAAATCCCAATGCTTCTGGCCGGAAATGAAATCCATTCGACATATCAATGATCATCGGCGCGGAGTGCGGGAATTGATCGAAAGGCTCGGTGGGGACCAGCATGCGACGGAGCGGTTCTACCGGGAGGTCAACGCCAACCATCTTGGCGATTGACGCCGCCCAGGCTCCCGCCGCGTTGACCACATGCCTGACTGACACCTTTCCTCTTGTCGTTTCCACAACAAACGCCCCATGATCTTGCTGAATGGCCGAGACCGCCGTGTTCTTCCATAGCCTGGCCCCGTGATCTGCGGCCCAAGTCATGAATCCGATCATCGCGCTATAAGGATCAACGAACCCATCGGTCGCGCAGAAACTTCCGCCCAGGATGTCGTCTGCCCGCAGTTGGGGGAACATGCTGCGAATCTCGTCGCCGCTCACCATGCGGACGTTCTTCAATCCCAGCGCAATTTGCTTCTCCTGGTTGGTGCGGAGGTAGGCCAGGTGTTTGTCACTGGTCGCGCAGAACAGGTACCCCTGGGGCCGGTAGTCGCACGGGTGCCCCAGACGCTCCTCGAAGCTGGCATAAAAAGGAATCGAGTACAGCGACATCTGGATATTCACCGGCGTGGAGAACTGGGCCCGTACCCCGCCCATGCTCTTGCCTGTCGATCCTTTGCCCTGAGCCGTGTCCCGCTCGATGACCAGAACATCTTTGCAGCCCGCCGCGGTCAGGTGGTAGGCAATGCTCGACCCGACAATTCCTCCGCCGATGATGACGACTTCTGCTGTCTGCATGAATCCGCCGTGGCGCCGGTGTCCCGCTGGCCAAAGGAGAACCATGCATTGTAGTGCAATGGCACAACCAGATGCTCTCCGCTGTCCGGCTGAACGACGCACGCAAACCACCGGTAACCTTGAACCAGGATGCATGGAAAACTAAACTTGAGTCATGCACGACCACGCCAGCCACAGTGAGAACAATGGCCCTTCGCGGGTGCTGCGCATCTCGCTGGTCGTAACCCTGGGCTACATTGTGCTGCTGGTGGTCGCCGGCATCCGCGCCCATTCGCTGGCGCTGCTCTCGGAAGCCGGGCACAATCTCTCGGACTTCTTCGCCCTGCTACTTTCCCTGTTCGCCGTGTACCTGCAGGCGCGGCCGCCGAGTTCCACCAAGACCTACGGCTACCATCGCGCCGGAGTGCTGGCCGCGCTGGTGAATGCCCTGTCGCTGGTGGTGGTGGCGTTCCTGATTTTCTACGAGGCGTTCCGCCGGCTGCAGAATCCGGGGCATGTGCATGCCGGCGTCATGATCGGCGTGGCGGCGGCCGGCGTGGTCATGAACGGCGTGATTGCCCTGCTCCTCTACCGCTCCGGGCGCGATGTCAACATTCGCAGCGCCTTCCTGCACGAGATCGGCGATACCGTCTCCACCGCAGCCGTGATTGTGGGTGGCTGGGCCATTCTCGCTACCGGGCATGATTGGATTGACTCCGCGCTCTCGGTGGGAATTGGCGCGCTGATCTTGTGGTCCGCCTTCGGCATCGTGCGCGAGACCCTCAACATCCTGCTCGAAGGCACCCCGCGAGGCATGAAAATCGACCGAATTGAAGCCGCGATTCGCTCGATCGAGGGCGTGAATGATGTCCACGACCTGCACGTGTGGAGCATCGGTTCGGAGAGCCACGCCCTTTCCACGCATATCACAATTGCCGACATCCCACCGTCGGTCAGCGAGCGCATTCTTCGAGACGTGAAAGAAAAACTCCATCAGGACTTCCGCATCGACCACACTACGATTCAGTTCGAGCACGCCGAGTGTGAAGTAGCGCATGGATGCGTGATGCCGGTGGGGGAAGGAGAGGGACACAGCCACTAGCCGATTGAAGATTGTTGATTTGTGATTGTTGATTCAGGCGCGACAGGCACATTTCAACCTTCAATTCTTTTGATGTTCGTAAAGCTCCCGCGCCCTCTCGATCGTATCGGCGTCTTCCGGCAGTTTGTCGGTACGTATCCGCACAATCCGCGGGAAGCGCAGCGCGAAGCCGCTCTCGTGCCGGTCGGACCGCATCATGTTGTTGAAGGCCACTTCCAGCACGATCTTCGGCTCGACGATCAGGCGGAAGCCCTGGTCTTCTACGGTGTGCTCCAGGAACCACTTGCTCATCTCCGCGATCTCGGCATCGGTGAGGCCAGAGTAAGCCTTGCCGATGTTCACCAGGCGATCGCCGTCCCAGACCGCGAACGTGTAGTCGCTGAGCACTCCGATGCGCTTCCCGTGACCGTACTCAACCGCCTTCACGACTACGTCGAGTGTGGCCAGTTCGCGCTTCAGCTTCAGCCAGGATTTGCCGCGCTTGCCGGGAGTGTAGGCCGACTCGGGATCTTTGATCATCAAGCCCTCATTGCCGCGGGCCTGCGCGGCTTCGAAAAGTTGATCGAGCTCTTCAGGTGATGCGGCTTGAAATACAGGCGCACGGATCACCAGCGCTGGCGCAGTTTGCTCCTCGGAGTCGAATGTCAGCCGGCCTTGTGCGCCTGGGGGCCGCACTTTCACGGCCTTTCTCGGCCCTGACAGTAACTCATCGAGAATCTTTCCCCGCTCGCGCAGCGGACGGTCAATCAGCAGGTCGCCTCCGGCGTAGAGCAGGTCGAACACCAGATAGGCCACAGGTACCCGCCGGATCATCTCGTCACTGACCTTCTTGCGCCCTAATCGCTGCTGCAGGGCACTGAAGGGAACCGCTCTCCCGGTTTCGCCGGCCAGGTAGCTCCAGGCCACAATCTCGCCGTCGAGGATGGCGTCCTGCGGCAGTCCGGCCAGCGCGTCGGGCAATTCGGGGAAGGATTCGGTGATCTCGTCGCGGGTGCGAGAAAAAATCCGCACCTCGCCACCGGCAAAATGCGCCTGGGCGCGGATGCCGTCGTACTTGTCCTCGACCGCAGCGTTCTCGAAATAGCTGAGGGCCTCTTCGGCGGACTCCGCCGGGCTGGCCAGCATGAAGCCCAAGGGGTGGAACAACCGCATCTGCGCCTGCGCCAGCCGGCCATCAGCAGCGAGTTTGAGCGTCTCGCCGATATCGCCCAGCAGCATATTGGCACGCTGCACTTCAGTCAGAGTCCCGCTGTAGGCCTTCGCGATGGCCTCTTCGACCAGGCTCTCCTTCAAGCCGATGCGCAGGTCTCCCGTCATGGTCTTGATGATGTACTTGGCCTCAAGCGGCGTGACTTGCGAGAGCAGATCACGAACCAGCGCACCCTTGGCGGCTGGGCCCCGAGCGGCTGCAATCTGCCGGAATTTCTCCTGCACTTCGGTCGCGCCCAGTTCTGAGCCACCGGATCGCGCAGGCAGCACCTCTGCGGCGACCGCCCCCAAATCTCCGTGGCGGCGGTAGGCCGCGGTGAGTTCATGCTCGGTTTTTCCGGAAAGCTCCGAGACCGTTCGCCACAGGAGCGCTCCACCAACCTGGAGGGTGGTTTCCTCCCACACAGGGAAAGGCCGGCCGGAGAGGAACACGGCGGAGACAGCGGCATCCCCCGGCGTGCGTGACTTGAGGTAGTCGGCAACGACGGCGGTCTTCTCCAGCTTCTTGGTGGTGCCGGCGACGCGCTCGCAGGCTTCAGCTAGTTTTTCCATGAATCGCTACTCGGCAACCTCAAGAAACAGGGCTACTTACACCCCGCCTCTGCCATCCTAAATGAACCCGGACCTGTGATACCCTTACATGTTGGTACGTCGGTCCCGGAAAGATCATCCAATCAATATGCGATTCCTGCGAACATGGCTGCGCTTCCTCGCTGCGGTACAGCTCCTGCCCGCCTTGGAGGGCGGCGAGGAGACCCTGGTCGGCGGGCAAGCCGTGCTCGAGGGCGTCATGATGCGCTCCCCGCACGCCTGGGCGATCGCCTGCCGCAAGCCAACCGGAGAGTTATCCACGCACAGCGAGCCCCTGGAGCGGCCTTCCGACAAGCATAAATGGATGGCCTGGCCGGTGGTGCGCGGCGTCATCACTCTCGGCCACGCCATGGGTCTGGGGTTCAAGGCCCTGCGATTTTCGGCGAACGTTGCGCTGGATGAGATTCCGGCGAACGACAAAGGCAAGAAGCTGGAAGTGAGTGGGTGGGTGGCTGCGGTGAACGTCATTTTTTCGCTCGGCTTTTTCATCTTTATGTATAAGTACCTGCCGCTGGTGGCGGCGACCGAACTTAAGCGGGTGAACCCCCTGTTTGGCGAGCAGATCATCTTCAACCTGGTGGATGGCCTCATCCGCATCGCCCTGTTCCTGCTGTTTATCTGGGGGATTTCGCTGTGGCGTGACATTCGCCGCGTGTACGAGTACCACGGCGCCGAGCACAAGACGGTATATGCGTTTGAAAACGGTGATCCGCTGGAGACCAGCGCGGTACAGAAGTACTCCACCTTCCATCCGCGCTGCGGCACCAGTTTCCTGATGACGGTGATGATCATCTCGATCCTGGTGTACATGGCGATCCCGGTGACCACGTTCTGGGCGCGGTTTGCGATTCGCATCGCGCTACTGCCGGTGATTGCGGGAGTGTCGTACGAGATCATTCGCTTCGCCGCCAAGCACCGCGGATCGCTGTTCGCTATGATGACCGCTCCCGGACTGTGGCTGCAGCGCATTACCACTCAGCCTCCCTCGGACGACCAGGCCGAGTGCGCGATAGTGGCGCTGGACCAGGCCATGGTGCTGGAGAAACAGCACGGTGGCGAACTGGTCATTGCCTAGCACCCGTCGCTGGTCGTTTGTCGTTCGTCGTTGGCTGACACCTCCTTAGCCCAGGTCATCCATCACATACAGGTAACCAGCGACACGCTAGAAGTCATGATGGAGGTTTTCACATGCCATCATCATTTAGGGATTTGCGGGTTTGGCAGGAAGCTATGAAACTGGCTTCAGAAATCTATCGGACAACAGCGGCCTTTCCGAGGCACGAGTTGTACGGCCTGAGTCAACAGATGCGGCGGGCAGTGGTTTCGGTGCCCAGCAACATAGCGGAGGGGAAGGGGCATCGCTCCAATCGCGAGTTCACACACTTTCTGCTTCATGCCAGAGGCTCGCTCCTTGAACTACAGACTCAGATGCTCATCGCAGAGGATTTACAATACCTCTCGAAAGAGAGGATGCAGAAATTAGGCGAGCAAGCCGACCGCATCGCCCGCGGCCTGAACGGCCTCATCAACTCAATTGGTGAGAAAGCCGCTTGATTGTGGTGGGCAAAGGCACGAACAACAAACGACCAACGACCAACGACGGATCTCATGTTTGAACGTTTAAACCAACTTGAAGCCCGCTACGACGAACTGACGCAGGCCCTTGCCTCGCCCGACATCATGAATGACTCGGGCCGATACCAGAAGACTGCCAAGGCGCACAGCGAAATCGCCCCCGCGGTCGAGAAATATCGCGAGTACAAGGACCTGAAGCAGGGGATCGCCGAGAGCCGGGCGGTGCTTGCCGACGAGAAAGATCCCGACATGCGCGCCTACGCGCAGGAAGAACTCGACAAGCTCGAAGCCCGCGTGGCCACCGTGGAAGAAGAACTGAAGGTGCTGCTGTTGCCCAAGGATCCCAACGACGAAAAGGATGTGATCCTGGAAATCCGCGCCGGCACCGGGGGAGACGAGGCCACGCTATTCGCTGCGGAAATGTTCCGCATGTATACCCGTTACGCGGAAACCCAGCGCTGGAAGGTCGAGGTGCTTTCGACTTCCGAGTCTTCGGTTGGCGGTTTGAAAGAAGTAATCGCGATGATTCAAGGGCAACGCGTCTACTCCCGCATGAAATATGAAAGCGGAGTCCATCGCGTGCAGCGGGTGCCGGCTACCGAGCAGCAGGGACGTGTGCATACGTCGGCGGTCACTGTCGCCGTGCTGCCCGAAGCCGAAGAAGTGGACGTGAAGATCGAAGCCAAAGATCTGCGCATAGATACCTTCTGCTCCTCGGGCCCCGGCGGTCAGTCGGTGAACACGACCTACTCAGCGGTGCGTATTACCCACATTCCGACCAATACCGTGGTGAGCTGCCAGGACGAGAAATCGCAGATCAAGAATCGCGAAAAGGGCATGCGCGTCCTGCGTTCCCGCCTCTACGAGATGGAGATGCAGAAACAGCAGGAAGCGCTGGCGAAAGAACGTAAGACCATGGTGGGCTCCGGCGACCGCAGCGAGAAGATCCGCACCTACAATTTCCCGCAAAACCGGGTCACCGACCACCGCATTGGCCTGACCATTCACCAGTTGCAGGAGGTAATGGACGGCAAACTCGGGCCACTGCTCGAGGCCCTGGTCACCCACTACCAGGCCGAGAAGCTGAAACAGGAAACGGCCAGCGTGGGATAAGGAGAGTCTTGCGTTCAGACTTCCCCGTGTCTCTGTGGTGAAATAGTCTGGTGCTCCTCCGCGATGTCCTCAATTCCGCCATTGACCGCCTGACTACCGCTCACGTCGGCTCGCCGCGGATGAATGCCGAGGTGCTGCTCATGTTCGTGCTCGGCTGCGATCGAGCCTTCCTTTACGCCCATCCCGAGCGACAGCTCACCCTCGAGGAAAACGCCGGGTATGACGAAGCACTGGAGCAGCGTGCCCGGGGCGTGCCATCGCAGTACATCGTCGGACACCAGGAATTTTGGGGGATGGACTTCATCGTGACGCCGGCAGTCCTCATCCCGCGTCCGGAGACCGAGCACGTCATCGAAACCGTGTTGCCGTTGGTGCAGGGGCTGGGCAAGCCCAAAATTGCGGACGTCGGCACCGGGTCAGGTTGCATCGCCATCGTCCTCGCCAGCGAACTGCCACAGGCAGAAATTCACGCTACCGAGATTTCCCCCGAAGCCCTCGAAATCACCCGCGCCAATGCCGCTCGGCACCAGCTTGAACACCGGATCCATTTCCACCACACTGACTTGTTGCAAGGACTCGAATCCGGAGACTTTGATTTTGTCGTTTCCAACCCTCCCTACGTGGGCGAATCTGAAGAGGACCAGGTTCAGCTCGAAGTGCGCAAGTTTGAGCCGCGTAGCGCGGTATTCGCGGGGCCTAGTGGACTGGAAGTGATTAAGCGCTTGATTCCACAGGCACAGCGCGCGCTCAAGTCCGGCGGATGCCTGGTCATGGAAATCAGCGGGACGATCGCGCCGGAAGTGCAGCGGTTATTAAGCGGCTGGAAGGATGCGCGGATTACGGATGATTTGCAGGGCATCCCTCGCGTGGCTTCCGCGCGCAAGCCCTGACCGGTGTCCAGTCGCGCGTGACATGCACCATGCCAGCCAGAATGATTCCTTGCTTACCTCCTGCTCACCCACTGGTTCTCACGCCCAGCGTCTGCCTATGAAAAACCTTGCACAACTAGCGCATGTAGTACTGGCGAAGGTTTTGTCAAAAGGAAACGTTCGGCTCTAGAAATTGCTGCTGCCCTGGACTACAATCCTCCGCGATTTGCGACCAGACTTGGGGACAGTTTATCTCTCCTGGCGACAGACACCCTCCGGCGCAGCCTGGTCGAAGGACCGCCGTCAGGTTCGCGACCTCAGATCCGGTAAGGCACCCGCACCAACCGGCAAGAGCCCCGGCATCCCGGCCAAGCAAAACGTAGTCGAAACAGAAGGCCGGCCGTTGCGGCTGGGCATTCACATGGACCTGAAAAACCGGCGCTGTATTGTTAGGAAAGAGTGTTGCCCGGCCGTCTTGCACTAGGCGAACTGCAGTCAGGAGCGGGGAAATGCACAAGAGGCCGTATTCCAGTCCGCCGTTCGAAGAATGAACTATACGAGGAGAAGACATGAAGGTGTTGCGAACACTCGGAGTCGCAGTTGTGGTCTTGCTGCCCTTGCTTGGGGCTGCGGGGGCGCAGTCATGGCAACCGCTGGTGAACGAGCCTACGTTCAACGCTAGTACTGCCCTGTTGCTGACCGACGGTACGGTCATGGTCCACGAGGAAGGTGCCCTGCATTGGTGGAAGCTGACCCCCGACATCAATGGTAATTACCTCAACGGAACCTGGTCCCAGCAGGCTTCCTTGCCTTCTAATTACAGCCCTCTCTATTACGCTTCCGCGGTTCTCCCGGACGGACGACTCATCGTGGAGGGCGGAGAGTACAACTTCGGTCAGTTCGCTTGGACCAACCTGGGGGCGATTTACGACCCCCTGGCTAACAAGTGGACAGCGGTGAATCCTCCCAGCGGGTGGGCCAATATCGGCGATGCGCAGAGCGCGATTCTGCCCAACGGCACGTTCATGCTGGCCAATGCCCTGAGCAGCCAGCAGGCCCTGCTGAATGCCACGACGCTGACGTGGACTTCCACCGGAACCGGCAAGTTTGACGGCAACGACGAGGAGGGATGGGAACTGCTGCCCAGCGGAATCCTGCTGACGGTGGACGCGAACAGCAGTGATCCTACCCACTCCGAGAAATACAGCCCTAAGATGGGCAAGTGGATCAGCGCCGGAAGCACCATCGTTCCGCTGGCCGATCCCGGCTCGCACGAGATTGGACCGGCAGTTTTGCGGCCGGATGGAACCGTGTTTGCCATGGGTGGCACCGCGCACACCGCCATCTACAACACTGCCACCGGCGCCTGGACTGCGGGCCCAGACTTCCCCAAAGCGGGCGGCCAGCAACTCGACATGGCCGACGCGCCGGCAGCCTTGTTGCCCAATGGCCACGTGCTCTGTGACACCAGCCCAGGAGTCTTCCAGAATGGCGTGCGCTTTTTCGAGTTCGACGGCACCAAGTTCATTTCCGAACCTGGAACCCCGGATGCGAGGTCCAACACCTCCTTCGAAGGCCGCATGCTGGTCCTTCCCACCGGCCAGATTCTGTTTGCCGACGGCACCAGGGATATAGAGCTCTACACCCCGGTGGGGAATCCGGATCCTTCGTGGGCGCCCACCATCCACAGCTTCCCGAGCACCATCACGCGCGGCAGCTCCTTCATCCTGTCGGGTACCCAGCTCAACGGGCTGTCGCAAGGGGCGATGTACGGGGATGACGCGCAGATGGCTACCAACTACCCACTGGTGCGGATCACCAATCAAGCCACGGGGCACGTTTTCCACGCTCGCACGCACGATCACAGCACGATGTCGGTTGCCCGCGGACAGCGCGGCTCGACCCACGTCGATGTGGGCAGCAACGTGGAGACCGGCCCGGCCAACCTCGAAGTGGTCACCAACGGGATCGCGTCTACCCCGGTGACGGTTACTGTGCAGTAAGACACGTCCGAAGTCGCAAAGAAAAGGACGGGCCCAAAGCCCGTCCTTATTTGTTGGTCGTAATTGTTCCGCTAGCAGCGGAACTTCAGGCTGCCGCTTGCTGCGCGGAAACCGCGGACTGATAACGACGGTAGACAGCCGCCCTCAGCCGCCCAAACCCGGCGCCTTTAGAACGTCACCCGCACGCCCAATTGCGCCGCAAACGGAATCCCCACCGTTGTCCCGGGGCCAAAGAAGTCGCCTAGCGCGCCGGCCGGCTTCCTCAACTGATTGAGGCTGGTGATCGGAATCAGAGTGGTGCAGTCCGCGTTTCCACAGAGGTCCGTCACGTTGCCGCCGATCTGATCGGGAGGCGCACCTAAGGCGGCGATATCCGCCACATAGTTGTTCGAGGGATTGTTTCGGTTGAAGAGATTGATGAACTCGACAAAGGGCATGACCGACAAGCGGTCGCCCACCTTGATCGGGCGGGCCACCCGCAGATCCATTTGCACAAAGGGCGTCCCGCGGAATTGATCGAGGCTAGTCTTGACACCGTTGATGATGGCGCGATTATCGCCATCGCCCAGGGTGAAGGGCCGCGCACTTTCGATTTGAGTCAAGGTGGAAACCTCAAACCCGAGCGGCGCATGCACGATGCCTGCCAGCACGAAGCGGTGACGGACGTCTTCTCCCGAGGGGCCATAGTCGCCCGGCGCAAACGCGTTCAGCGGGTCGCACACGCCGTTGACGTAATCGAACAACTCACCCACATTGCAACCCCAGGTTTTGGCGCTGGCCAGAGTGTAATGCGCAGTCAGGTTGAGCCGGCTCATGTTTCCCTGCAACCGGATCGTCATCGCGTCATAGCTGGAGCGATTGTCGGTCTTGTAGACGTCGACGTTGGGGACGAAGTCCGCCTGTTCTGTGCCGTCGGGGAGGGGGAGCGGGGTGAACAGGCTGGTGCCACCGGCGAAGGGATACGCGCGGTAAGCGTGCACGCCATTCTCGTGAGTCCAGTCCGCACTTAGCGTCCAGTGCTCGTTGAACGCATGCTGTATGCCGGCGCTGGCATGCAGCGCGTACGGCGTCTTGTAGTGCGGATCGATGATGGCCCCTTGCCCCCCAAAATTTGCGCCCGGAAGGCACCCGGAGTTATCCACCTCCGGATTCGTCGGATCAGTGCAGGGACCAGGCGCTGCATTGACCGCCTGGAACGCTCCGACCCATCCGTTCTGCGCCAGGTCGTTGTAGTAGAGGCCAATGCCAGCGCGGATCACCGTGTTCTCGCTCCGCCCCGGTGAGTACACGATTCCCAGCCGCGGCCCGAACTCGCTTCGATAGTCGTGCGGGGCACTGTTGATCAGCGGAATCTGCAGCGCCTTCAACGTCAAGTACGCCGGGTTTTGCAGCTGATTGCGGCCCGACCCGGTGAACAGCCCGAACGTCGTGTCGTAACGCAATCCGTAGTTCACGGTGAGGTGCGACGTCACGCGCCATGAATCCTGCGCGTACAGCCCCAGTCTTTGGATGTTCTGGGAGAAGGTGCCGTCCCCGGCCGGGGTTGCGGTACAAACGATGTTCGGATCGGGCAGCGGGCTGAGGCAGGTCGGGTCAAAGTAGAACTGCGACGGATCGGCGGCATAGAAGCTGGGGTTGTTCGGATATTGGATCAGCGCTTCCTCGGTGCCGGAAAGCGCGCCGCTCAACACGGGCTCGTGAATAAAGTTGATACCGAACTTCGTCGCGTGCCGGCCTGAAGCGTGGCTCACGTCGTAGCGGAACTGGTATTTCTCCTGATTGCGCAGGACGGGAAACGCGGTGATCGGCGTAGCGAACTGGTTATCGCCGAAGGTCTCGAACCCGGAGATCGTCTGAAACGTGGCGCTGAAGGGAAAAGCCAGCGCGAAGCCGAGGTAACCATTCCGCGATTCGGTGTGGTGCAAGTAGCTGGCGTCGAAGGTAAACGATCCCAGCCAAGTCGGGCTGAACGCGTAGGTGTTGCTGACGACCAGGTTCAGATAGTTCGATCCGGAGGTAGCGCCGGTCGAGGGCAGGGTCGCCTGCTGCACCAGGTCGTTGTTGGTCGTGTAGTTGTCGATGGCGGCGCGCGCGAACCATTGCGACTTAGGGGATTGCGACCAGTCGAGGCGCAGCATCCCCATCGCATCGCGGAACGGTACCTTCAGGTTGTTGGGTACCGCGATTGAGGCCACTCCCCGGGGCTGCCCCTCCAGGTTCGTACCCGTGATCAGTCCCTGCTCCGCCAGCGACGCCAGGGCATTGAACTCCGAGAGACTGTCCGGGCTATAGGCAATGCTGGCGTTCTCGTGGACGTACTCCAGCGAAGCGAAAAGCCACAGCTTGTCCTGCTTGATCGGCCCGCCCAGCGTGGCGACGTAGTTCTGCCGCGAGAACGGCTGCTTCGGCGTGGGGGGCGGGTTGTCAATCGGGTAGCGCGCGTTCAGCGATGCCGCGCGCTCGTAAAACGCCCCGCTGCCGTGCCAGGTGTTGGTCCCGTGTTTGGTGGTGATCACCACCGAGCCGCCCACTGTCCGTCCGGTATCGGCGTCCTCCTGCGAGGTACGCACCGCGAATTCCTGGATTGCGTCGGCGGAGAAGTTCTGCAGGAACCCACCGATGTAGTCGTCCGAGTTGTCGCCGCCATCCACCGACAAATCAACGTTCAGCCCTGAGCTTCCGCCAAATGAAACCGCCGTAATGCGGGCCTTGGTGGGATCGGAGGGCTCAACCGGTTCCGTGCCCGGAACCAGATATGCGATGTTGGCGAAGCTGCGGTGAGCCAACGGGATCGTGTCCAGATCGTTGGCGGTGACCGCTCCCTGATGCACGGCACTGGCGGTGTCAATCGGTTCGGTGGTAATGGACGAAGCCACGCCCCGAACGTTTACCGTCTGGGTCACCGCCTGTGGTTTCAGTGTGACTGAGAGGTCCCGCACCGTGCTGACCACGACGTCCACGTTGGCCTCGGCATCCGCAAAGCCTTTGGCGCTGACCACCACGTGGTAGGCGCCCGGCAGCAGACCTTCGATGCGGAACTCTCCCCGGGCATTGGTGAGTGCGTCCCTCACCACGTCCGAGCCCTGGGCCCGCACCACGATCTTCGCCGACAAGACCCGCCCGCCGCTGGCATCTTGTACCTCGCCGCGTAGCGCGCCCCGCGGGTTTTGGGCCAGCGCCGGAAGGGCCAGTTGCGAAACAACAGCCAAAGTGAAACAGACAAGCGACCAGAGAGCGACTAACCGATGGAATGGCATATGTGTTAGTTTGGGACGGTAATAGACAAGTCATCCGCCGACGCCCACGGCGGGTGCTCAAACTTGAGTGTGATTCTTCAAGGAGGATTCCTTGCCGAATCGCGTTTCAGCCTAGCGAAACAGGGGAACTACTACCAATGTTCGTAGAGTCCTGGGATGTAGACTTTTGTCTCCTTGTGATTCCTTTCCGGGTTCGGTAGCATGCCCTGTCCTCATCTCCGCCGGGACACCCCGGTTGACATACACAAATTCAGTGTCCAGTGAGTGTTGCATGAACAGGATTTTTCGCTTGCTGCGGGCTTCCCCGCAAAGCCAACTCGGGCCGCTTGAGGGGCAAATGCTGGAGGCGCTGTGGCAATGCGGTAGCGCCACAGTCCGGGAATTGCTCGAGCAGGGCGATCTCAAGCTTGCCTACACCACGGTCATGACGACGCTGGATCGGCTTTACAAGAAGCAACTGCTGGACCGCGTCGCCGAAGGACGAGCCTTCCGCTATTCGCCGCGCTACACGCCGGAACAGTTGCAAAAAGCCGCCGCCGGCGAGGTCATCCGTCAGCTGCTGGCTTCCGACGCAGCTTCGTTACTTCCCCTTTCGTATCTGGTGGAAGCGGTCAGCGAGCATGACACTGAGTTGCTGGACGAACTGCAGCAACTGGTGGAGCGCAAACGTCGCGAACTGCGAGGCAAGGACTAAGGAGAAGCACTGATGTTTGAAGTCCGCGGTATCGGGGTGTCGCTCGCTGTATTCGCGATTCTCTATCTGGCTCTTTCCATCGCGGTCTCTTATGGATGGAGGTTTGCCCAGCGATTCTGCGGACGTTTATCCGCCCAGCGTGCCGCCGACCTGCTATTTGTCCTGCGCTTGTTGCCGTTGGCCGCCGCCTTGGCGGTGACGGCCGCCTACACCGTGCCTTCCTTTCTCTTGCTCGAACCGGCGGCTGCCGATGAACCGATGGGTGTTCCCCTGCTTGCGCTCGGTGTTGGCTGTCTCGGGCTGCTGGGAGCGGGGATCGTGCGTGCCATCATCGCGCAGCGCAAGACTTCACGCGCCCTGGCTTCGTGGATGAACGGAGCACGGGTGATCGAGTCGGGCGTGGCTGTCCCGGTTTTCCAGACCGGCAAGGATGCGCCCACGCTGACTGTCGCCGGGGTGTGCGCTCCCCAGGTGTTGATCTCAGAAACCGCTCTAGCGGTGCTCACCCAGCAGGAATTGCGGACCGCATTACGCCACGAGATCGCCCACGTACGGCGTTACGACAATTTAAAGAAGCTGTTATTCCGGGTCTCAATATTCCCGGGCGTGAAGCGCCTGGAGGCGGCCTGGTCGGAAGCCTCCGAGTTAGCGGCCGACGATGCCGCCGTTTCCAGTTTCCCGGATGCGCTCGACTTGGCCGCCGCCCTGATCAAGCTCTCTCGCTTCGCTCCGGTCCAGCAAGCTACCCTCACGACGGGCCTGTTGCACACCTCGGTCGGATCCTTGAGCCTGCGCATCGAGCGCCTGTTCGCCTGGAACAGCCGGCGCGCCGCGGCGGACCGCGGTCGCTGGTGGTATGCCGTCCCGGTGGTTCTGGCCACCGTGCTTTGCGTGGTTTCCACCTATAGCGCCGCGCTCTCCGGCATGCATGAGCTCACGGAGTTGTTGGTGCGATAGGCCTTCCGAGACCCGTCCTAGTCGGTGTCCACATCCGGTTCGTTGGGATTCGGCGGTGGCGTATCGTACTTGTCAAAATAAGTCTCATTCACCGTAGCTTGGGAGAGTTTCTGGATCTGGGCGAAGGCCTCGGTGGTTCCCTGGTTCAGCATGCTGACCTGCACCTGCTCACGCACACTGTCAAACGCCGGAGTCTGCTTGGATACCAGTTTGTAGATGTAGTAACCGGTATTGTCGGTCAACAGGGATGAAATCTTCCCCGGAGCCAGATCAAAAATCTCATTCTGCTCCTTGGGCAGACTTCCTCTCCCGATATTCTCCATGTTGACATTGGGCTCGCTCTTGATGCTGGCCGCGGTGAACACCTCTTTCTGCAGCGTCACGAAATCCTCGCCCGCCAAGGCTCGCGCATGCATGCTTTCCGCCAGAGCCTTCATGGCCGCCTCGGTTGACGGGCTGTCGGCCTTGGCCGCGTCATCCAGCGACAGGGTTTCGCCCTGTTTCTCCCTGGGGATAAAAAGGCGCTGGAAGGTGTAAGCGTCGAAAGTGGCTTTGTGGGTTTGATAGTACTTTTCCATCTGCTCGGGTGAGGCGCTGACCTGGTCGCGGTATATCTCCTTCGAAACCGCGCTGGCCAGCGCCGTGATCTGGGAATAGCGCACCAGCGCCTTGACCCGCGGCTCTTTATCCATGCCCTTGCGGATGGCCTCCTGCGACAGCGCCAGCAGCTGCCCGTAATTCCGCGCCAAGTCATGGCGGTCTCGCTTGAGCATCTTCGGATCGAGGGCGTCGACCAATTCTTCGAACTCGGCGCGAGTCACGACAATCGGGCAACCAGACTTGGCCGCGGACTTGCCTCCCGGTTGGCTCGCAGGGCAGACACCCTGAACCGTGATGACCGGATAACTCCTGGGCAGAGTGCTGGTCAAGGGCAACGGCGTGGCCGTGACAGACGTATCCGCCTGGGGCTCTTGAGCAGTGGACGAACCCGGCAACACCAGCATGAGCGTGAACAAGAAGGCAAACAACAAAACCTTTCGTGACATAGTTACCCCTGATCTCCGAATGTTGAGCTCGAATTAACGCGCGATTGCTATCGCCGGTCACTCCAGCTTGGTGGTGCAGGGAGGGCGAACGCAGACAGGGCATTCTAGCGCAGGCAGAGTGCGATTGCCACGGTCCGGGGATGAGAAAAAACCAGGGCGCCGCAAGCGCGGCGCCCTGGGCTGAAAAGCTCTTTCCGCCTCAGTGGCAGTTGTTGAACTTGAAGCTGTTAATACGAGTCGCCCAGTGGAACGACCCCGTTGTCTTGATGTACTCCTGGGTGTAGAAGAACGTGCAGTCATCCGTCGGGTCGATGGACATGTCGCTGTAATCGCCCCAGCGGTTGCTCGTGCTCGTCTGCACGCCCGTCCCCTTGATCACCACCTTGGGACCTTCCATCATGCCCAGCGCATCGGTGGGGACACGACCGGTGTAAATCACGCTGGGATCGAGGGTAGCTGCCGCAGAACCGCTCACCCCCAACGCGATATCGCCGGCCTTATCCATGGCGATGCTGGGCATCCACAGGCTGAACTTGCTGTGCTGGAAGGTGCCCGACTGAAACACAGTAAAGACGCCGCTGCCCACGGAGGTGGAGCGCAACTCGTACCAGCGAGTCGCCGCCGTGGCGGTGGAGCCGGTTCCCGGCTTCACGGTATGCGTCAACACGATCGCCTCATGGTCGCCAAAGTTGCGGTACGCGAAGCGATACATCAGCCGGTTGCCCAGCGAATCCAGCTTTTCACCTGGAGAGGGCTGCGGAACGCAGGGCCGGCTGGTCCCGTTGGAGCAGATCTCGGAGAAGGTGGGAACCGAGATCGACACCGGGCCGGTAAAGGTGGAGTTCGTCGGGGTCACGAAATCCACGTGAAACTGGTAGATGTTGATGGCGTTGGTGGTGTTTCCCAGATTGAAGGAATAGTTGGGAGAGCCGGCCGGGGGAGCGGTAGCGCCGTCCCAATCGGCCGGGAAGACCTCCAGTTGACTGCTCTTAGTGAAGCACTGCATGGTAGCCGCACTGCCGGCCAGCATCTTGGTCCGGTCCGCGGCGCAAGCCTGGGATCCGGTCTCGACTGCGCCGTTCAGGAAGTTCCTGTACCCCAGGTAATAGGCGTCTGACCAAACTCCCCATTTGGGATAGTCGGGGAAGTTCTGGGTGCCCAGGCTGAATGCGTACCGGTTGTAGGTGCCAGTAGCGTCGGACGAGGTGGAAACCGCCACGCATGCCATGTAGGGCGACGAAAACACGTTTTGCGCCACAAGCCAGCGCTGCGCCTGCTTGTCAAAGATGATGATCGGGTCGCCGCTATTGCTGCTCTGGCAGGACCCACCGAATCCCGACCAGAAAGCGTTACCTCCCACGGGACCTAGAATCTTGGCCCCGGTGGTCTTGTCGTACACGTTGTATACGAGGTTGACCCACTGCACGTACTGCGTCGTTCCCACCGAACCTTCGGTATCCGGGGGCGCGACGCCATCCGCAGCCTGACCGTCGAAGTTCAGGAGGTTCGTGGTGGAGACATCGGGCAGCACGACCTGTTGCGCTACTGGATCAGGTACGTTGCTCACCATGGGACGCCCCGGGGCGCCCGGGAGGTTGGGAACAATCCGGAACACGCGACTATCGGGGAGCGGAGTCATTCTCGCCATATCCCGCAGCGGCAAAGAAATGTCGTGCTTGACTTCGGGGATGACCCGTGCCCCTCTCAGTACTTCCTGGGCATAGGTCGGCAGTACCAACAGCAACATACATGCCAGCGATAGCACGCTGAGCACTCTGGGCAAACGCGTACTTTGCATGCATCCTCCTCAGGGTTTGGGAAAACGGTGGAGCGGAAGAGGTAGTCCGAGACCAACGCGCTCTCGAGAACACAATCCCTCGCCTGGACACACCGGATTCGGAATCGTCAACAATGGTTCAGTGATGGCGTACTCTAACGGGAAACTCGGAGGATTTCTGTTTGGGCGTTCCAAATCCGCCGGATAGAGCGTGCACTACTATGAGCCACAGTACTAGCGGTGTCAATGGAGCCCTTTTACTCACAACGGAGGACCGAGGGTGCAAGTTTTTGCGGCCAGAGGGTCCCTACTCGTGTGTCATCAATCGCGTTGGAGCAGACGCAACGGCGCAAGACAGGATGAGGGGGTCTCGAGTGAGGTGGGCCTATCGCTTGCTGGCCGTCGCCGGCTGGATTTCTTCCACATCCACCCAGTTTGTGGGATACACACCCGTGTAGCAGGCGGTGCAGTAGGTGGTTTTCTCACCGTCGCCGCAGGCCTTTTTCATGCCCTCGAGCGACAGATAGGCCAGAGAATCGGCGCCGATGAACTCGCGAATCTCCTCCACCGACTTGTTGGCGGCGATCAGTTCCTTCCTGGAAGGTGTGTCCACCCCATAAAAGCAGGGTGAGATGGTCGGTGGGCAGGAGATGCGCATGTGGACTTCCCGGGCGCCGGCGCTGCGTATCATGCGCACAATCTTGCGGCTGGTGGTGCCGCGCACGATGGAGTCATCAATCAGCACCACGCGCTTGCCCTGGAGCAAGCTGCGCACCGGGTTCAGCTTGAGCCTCACGCCGAAGTCGCGCACGTTCTGGCGCGGCTCAATGAAGGTGCGCCCCACGTAGTGGTTGCGAATCAGCCCGAAGCGGAAGGGAATGCCGCTCTCCGACGAGTAGCCCATGGCTGCGGTCACACCGGAGTCGGGCACCGGCACCACGATGTCGGCTTCAGCGGGCGCTTCCCGGGCCAGTTGCCGCCCCAGTTCTTCGCGGCTGTCCTGTACTGGACGGCCGAACACCACGCTGTCAGGACGCGAGAAATACACGTGCTCGAAAATACAGGACGATTGCGGGGCCGGGGTGGCGTAAAACCGCGAAGTGATGCCCTCACCACCCACCACAACCAGCTCACCGGGCTTCACGTCGCGCTCATAAGTAGCGCCAACCAGATCGAAGGCGGAAGTCTCGGAAGCGAAGATGATGGTGTCCTGCTTCTGGCCAGGCTGCGCCGAGATTCGTCCCATAGCGAGCGGGCGGAAGCCGCGCGGATCGCGCGCCGCAAAAATCCGGTCGGGACTGATCATCACCAGCGAGAACGCCCCTTCCACGCGGCGCAGCGCGTCGGCCATGGCCTCGGGCAGGGTTTGCTCCTTCGACAGCGCGATCAGGTGAACGATGACTTCGGTGTCGCTGTTGGTCTGGAAGATCGAGCCCTGGGCTTCCAGGCGGTGACGAATCTCCAGCGCGTTGACCAGGTTGCCATTGTGCGCCAGCGCCATCATGCCTTTGTTGGATTGCACCATGATGGGCTGGGCGTTGAGCAACGCTGAATCGCCGGCCGTCGAGTAACGCGTGTGCCCGATCGCCAGCGTGCCGTGCAACTTAGCCAGAACTTCTTCGCCAAAGATATCAGCCACCAGCCCCATGGCTTTGTGCACATGCAGCGCCATGCCATCGGAGGTGGCGATTCCAGCCGACTCCTGCCCGCGGTGTTGCAGGGCATGCAGCCCGAGGTAGGCGAGTTTCTCCGCCTCGGGGTTGGCGTAGATGGCAACCACCCCGCACTCCTCGCGGAATTTGTCGAAAGGCAACATTTATGTAGCGCCGACGGCCCGCCGACCACCAACCATCCTCAAGTCCATGCATGCCGGCGACAATCAGCCCGCTCCGACCGTCGTCGGCTCAGCTTGCAAAGCCGCTTCCAGCGCGTTCTCGTACACCTTGCGCAGCTCAGACACGCCTGCGGACACCGCTACCCGGCCATCCAGCTTGATCTCTAATTGTTCGGGAGCGGTCTCCCCCAGCATGTCCAGCGAGAGGCCGTATTTTACCCCTATTTGTTGGATTCCTGACAGATTACTGTGGTCGCAAGAGATAACGACCCGGCTGGCATCCTCGCCGAAGAGGACAAACTCGGGCGGAAGCCCCTGCGAGGCCACGTCGACCCTCATTCCAACGCTCGCGGGGAGTGCAGCTTCGGCCAAAGTGACCGCCAGCCCGCCGTCAGAGCAGTCGTGGGCCGAGTCCAGCAGCACCGCCTGAATCATTTCCACGACCGCCTTCTGCAGCGCGGCTTCGCGCTCCAGCTCCAGCTCTGGGGGATAACCCCACACCGTGCCCAGGACCTCTTTGGCGTACTCGGAGGAGCCGAACTCAGATTCGACGTCAGTAGCATCGCCTACCTCGCCGGCACGCAGCAGGACAATCGCACGCCCGGTCCCGCGGAAATGCGGAAGCGTGGCTTTGTGCACCTCGTCGAGAATTCCCACCACGCCCACGACCGGCGTGGGATAAATGCCCTCGCCCAGCGTTTCATTGTAGAAGCTGACATTGCCGCCGGTGATGGGAACTTCCAGCTCTTCGCAGGCTTTGGTCATGCCATCCACCACCTGCGAGAACTGCCACATGATGTGCGGCTTCTCCGGATTGCCGAAGTTCAGACAATTGGTGGCGCCCACCGGAGTGGCTCCAGTGCACGCCACATTGCGTGCAGCCTCAGCCACCGCATGCATGGCACCCAACCGCGGATCGAGATAGCACCAGCGCCCGTTGCCGTCGAGCGCCATCGCCAGCCCGCGCTGCGAGCCCTTGATGCGAATCACACCGGCATCCCCCGCGCCCGGGCTTTCTACGGTGTTGGTCTGCACCATGTGGTCGTATTGCTGCCACACCCAACGTTTGCCGCAGATGTTGGGGCTGGCTAGCAGGTGCTTCAGGTTCTTGGTGAGGTCTCCGGGTGCGGCGAGCTCGATGTTTTCCGGCATCTCACGCGGCACCGGCGGTTCCCAGCGTTCCAGCGGCCGCTTGTACAAGGGCGCATCGTCGGTGAGCGCTTCGTTGGGGATTTCGGCGACCACCTGCCCGTGTTGCTTGACGCGCATCTTACCGTCGGTGGTGACGCGGCCGACTTCTACCCCGTCCAGTCCCCACTTCTGGAAAACGCGAAAGATTTCGTCCTCACGGCCTTTTTGGGCCACCAGCAGCATGCGCTCCTGCGATTCGCTCAGCATGATCTCGTAAGGAGTCATGCCGGTTTCGCGCTGGGGAACACGATCCAGTTCAATCTCGATTCCGACATGCCCGCGTCCGCCCATCTCGCAGGTGGAGCAGGTAAGCCCGGCCGCCCCCATGTCCTGGATGCCGACAATGGCGCCGGTCTGCATGGCTTCCAGGCAGGCTTCGAGCAGCAACTTCTCCAGGAACGGATCGCCCACCTGAACGTTGGGACGCTTAGCCTCTGAAGCCTCGCTGAATTCCTCGCTCGCCATGGTGGCGCCGTGAATGCCGTCGCGCCCGGTCTTGGAACCAACGTAAATCACGGGGTTACCTTCGCCAGCAGCGCGCGCGTAGAAGATCTGGTCCCGCCGCACCAGGCCGAGGGCAAACGCATTCACCAGCGGATTGCCGGAGTAGCAGGGCTCGAACTTGGTCTCGCCCCCGAGGTTGGGCACGCCGAAGCAGTTGCCGTAGGAAGCGATCCCGCTGACCACACCCTCGAGCACCGAATGGTTCTTATGCAACTCTTTTTCCGATATGTCCGTGGCGGGTGTGATCGGTCCAAACCGCAGCGAATCCATGATGGCTACCGGACGCGCACCCATGGTGAAAATGTCCCGTAGAATCCCGCCAACCCCAGTAGCTGCGCCCTGGAACGGCTCGATAAACGAGGGATGATTGTGTGATTCGATCTTGAAGGCGCAGGCCCAGCCTTCGCCAATATCAATGATGCCCGCGTTCTCCCCTGGTCCTTGTACGACCCGACGGCTGCGCGTCGGCAAGCGTTTGAGGTGTACGCGCGATGATTTGTACGAGCAATGCTCGCTCCACATCACGCTGAAAATGCCCAGCTCGGTGATGGTCGGCTCGCGTCCGCCCAGCAGCTGCTTGATCTTCTCGTACTCGTCGGGAGTGAGGCCGTGCTCCCGGATGAGGTCGGGAGTGATGGCTGCGGCTGCAGACATAGTCATATGAGGGGGCTCACCTCTATTGTCGCATTTCGCGGCAGAG
This sequence comes from Terriglobia bacterium, assembly GCA_020073165.1. Taxonomy (GTDB): domain Bacteria; phylum Acidobacteriota; class Terriglobia; order Terriglobales; family Acidobacteriaceae; genus JAIQET01. The sequence continues at coordinate 72,440 of JAIQFP010000017.1, forward strand.
CTGGGTAGAGACACGTTGCGACCAGCATTGAATATACTGTTCTGCAATGAAGTCGGTCATTGTCGGTACCGCGGGGCACATCGATCACGGCAAAACCGCGCTGGTCAAGGCCTTGACCGGCATTGACGCCGACCGCCTGGAAGAGGAAAAGCGCCGCGGCATTACCATCGACATCGGCTTCGCGCATCTAGATTTGCCCGGCCCCGGCGGCGAGACTCTCCGGCTGGGCTTTGTGGACGTGCCCGGGCACGAGCGCTTCGTGCGCAACATGCTGGCCGGAGTGGGCGGCATCGACCTGGTGCTGCTGGTGATCGCCGCCGACGAATCCATCAAGCCCCAGACCCGCGAACACTTCGACATCTGCCGCTTGCTGTCCGTGCGGCGCGGCATCACCGTGCTGACCAAGTCCGACCTGGTGGATGCGGAAACGCTCGACGTGGTGAAACTCGAAGTCGAAGACTTTCTGCGGGGATCTTTTCTTGGGCAGCCGAGTCCCGTTATCTCCGTGAGTTCGCTGACCGGTGCAGGGCTCGACGATCTGAAGCGTGAGTTGGTGAAAGCGGCAGCCGAGGTTCCGGCAAAGGATTCACAAGCCCTCACCCGCCTGCCGATTGATCGTGTGTTCACCATGAAGGGCTTCGGGACGGTGGTCACGGGTACGCTGGTTTCTGGCACGATTCGCAAGGAAGATGAGCTGGAAGTCTTCCCCGGCGGCAAGCGCGTGCGGGTGCGCGGTGTGCAGGTGCATGATGCGCCAGCGGAGCAGTCGACCGCAGGACAACGCACGGCGCTGAACCTGGCGGGCGCAAACACGGAAGAGTTGGCGCGCGGCATGACGCTGGCTCCGCCCGATACGTTTCGCCCCACGTCGCGAGTGGATGCGCTTCTGTCGTTACTTCCCTCGGCAAAACCCTTGAAAGATGCTGCTCGGGTTCATTGTCACGCGTACACGATGGAGGCCATCGCGGAAGTGCGGCTTTACAGCATGAAGCAGATGAAGCCCGGAGATGAGCAGTACGTGCAGCTTCGGTTGGCCGAGCCCGCGCTGCTGTTGCCGGGGGATCGCTTTATTCTGCGTCAGTTTTCTCCGGTGGTGACGATTGGGGGAGGCTTTGTGCTGGACGCCTCGCCTTCGATTCGCAAGCAGCCGCAAGTTGAGGTCGCAACGTTGCTTACGACCCTGATGACGGGATCGCCGGAGCAGGTGCTGGAGGCTCGAGTGAAACACCGCGGGGTCGCCGGATTGCGGCTGCAGGATGTCCCCGGAGAAATGAATGTCCGGATGGAAGACGCGACCAGGCTGGCCAAGGCTGCTGGGCTGGTGTGGTGCAGCCAAGTGCTGGTTGCACCATCCGCCTTCGCGAGCGCACGGGGGATGGTCCGTCAGACGGTCGAGAAGTTTCACGGCGCAAACCCGTTGGTGGCCGGGATCAGCAAAGAAGAATTGCGCGAGCGAACCCGCATCGGGCCCGAAGTCTTTCAAAGCGTGCTCTCGATGATGGTCGAGAAGAAAGAGCTTGAGGTTGCTGGGGAGCTGGTCCACCTCCCCGGCCGCGGTGTCGTCATGAAGGACGAAGAGGCCGAGTCCAAGAAGATCATAGAGAGCGCGTTTGCATCCGCAGGATTAAAGGTGCCTGCGCTCCGCGACGTGCTGGCCGGGCTCAAGGTGGATAAGACCCGCGCCCAGAAGATTGTCACCTTGCTGCTGCGCGACAAGACGCTGGTAAAGATCTCGAAAGACCTGGTGTTTCATGAATCAGCGCTGCTGGAGTTGCGCAGGCAGATAGCCGCCTACAAGACCAAGTCCCTCAGAATAGATGTCGGCCAGTTCAAGGAGCTCACGGGCATCACCCGCAAATATGCGATTCCGTTACTGGAGTATCTGGATCGCGAACGGGTGACGAAGAGGGTGGGTGACGCAAGGGAGATTTTGTGAGTATAGAGTGTGACCGCGGTCCGGATCGATGCGTCTTAAGACCACTCCACGGAATAGACTGCGAAAATTCGATACGGGCCGGGCTCTGAGTTGTTGAACCTCCCGCTTGCGACACTGGCTTGGGCTTCCTCAAACGATGGGAGGAGGCAATGGGCATTAGTATGCAGCTCGCCGGCCAGCCCGTTGCAGGAAAGAGGTGAGCATTCGGGCGAATTTCGAGCGAGAAAGGTAACCACATCGAGGCCCTCAAGCCTCCTGCTGGCGGGCACCGCCACGTTCGTTTGGAATGACGGCTCAGGCGCGTAGGGATGCCAGGTTGCGTCGTCGAATTCCTCTTCATACGCTTCGTAGTAAAAGAGAGATGTCCCTTCGAGAAGAACCGATTGCTCCCGTGCAACCGCTCGGATTATGTCCGGTGAGTCGAAGAGCCAGTATCCATTGTGTTTCCAGAAGTTGATATAGTCCGCGAACGCCTGGGAAACGCAATTGCTGACGGAATAGATGTCTTGCACGGCGGGAGCCTGGAGCCATTCGGGCTTCCTGGCAACATACTTCGCCATGTACCCGGCAGGGATCATCGTTGACGGCATTGTAGTCGCGGTCTCGACACGCCTGGAAACCTCACTCGCAACTCGAAATTCAGATATTCTCCTCGGCAATTTCCACTTCCAGCCCCAGCGGATCGGTAAATCGGTTGCTCAGGTTCGCCAGGCCGACGAGCAAGTGCAAATCTACGATCTCGGCGTCAGAGAAGTGTTTCTTCAATGAAACGAAATCGTCGTCGTGAACGCCATGCGGGTCGCGGGTCAGCTTTCCGGCGTACACCACCGCAACCTGCTCTTTCTCGCTGAAGCGGGACACGTTTTCCTCTCTTAGCGCCCTCCAGTCCTCCGGCGTGAGCCCGGCGCGTTTTGACGCCGCCAGATGGTGCTGGAGACAATAGCGACAGCCGTTGATCATCGACACCCGGATGTAAATCATCTCGTACAGCTTGCGATCGAGTGAGCGTCCCACACTGCCGTAGAACGAGAGGAAATGCTTGAGCATCTCCGGACGGTGGGCGAGCGCCTTCTGCGCGTTAAAAGGCTTGCCGCGAAAAAATACCTTGTAGATTTCCGCCGCCTCAGGACCGGCGTTTGCGGGTTCGATGTAGCTGATTCTGGCCATGGGTCCTCACCTTCGCCGGGCCGCTATAATAGCCGCTGGTTCCGTCTCGCCCCCCGGCTGGAGAAAGCACCCGATGCTCTCAATTCGTCCAGCGACTGTCAACGATGCCGGCCTTCTGGTGGCCCTGATTCGCGAACTGGCAGAGTACGAAAAAGAACTCGATGCGGTGGAGATCACGGAGCCGGAGTTGGCGCGGGACGGCTTTGGTCACGATCCGAAGTTTCGCGCGCTGATCGCCGACTGGGACGGGCAACCTGCCGGCTACGCCTTTTTCTTTGACTTCTACAGCACCTGGACCGGGCGGCACATGTTTCTCGAAGACTTGTTTGTGCGGCCCGAGTTTCGCGGCAAGGGAATCGGCAAGCGCCTGATGGCGCAAGTTGCAGACATCGCGCGGCAGGAGAACTGCAAAGCCATGCGTTGGGAAGTGCTAGGTTGGAACCAATCGGCGATTGGAGTGTACTGCGCGCTGGGAGCGGAGTTTCTTGACGACTGGAAGCTGATGCTGCTGAGAGGCAAGCCATTGCGTGAACTGGCGGAGAGTGCCAAGTGAGCGCGCGGGTACGCGTTATCGGAGCGGGCCTGGCAGGATCGGAGGCGGCGTGGCAGTGTGCCCGCCGGGGAGTGGCGGTTGAACTCTGCGAGATGCGGCCCGTGCGCTCGACACCAGCCCATCAGACTGCCGACTTCGCGGAGCTGGTCTGCTCCAACTCGCTGAAGTCCGAGAGCGAGAACACCGCTCCCTGGCTGCTGAAAGAAGAGCTGCGGCGGGCAGGGTCGCTGCTGATCGAAATCGCGCGCCAGTGTGCGGTGCCGGCGGGGCATGCGCTGGCCGTGGATCGAGTGACGTTTGCGAACAAGGTCACAGAAGCCATTTCGCGGGAACCGATGATCATGGTGCGGCGGGAAGAAGTAACGGCCGTTGACGAAAATCAGCTGACCATCATCGCGACCGGGCCGTTGACGTCGGATGGGCTGGCGGTGGAGATTGCGCGGCTGAGCGCGGCCGGGCGGGCAGGAGTGCCCGCCCCACACACGCTGTATTTCTACGATTCCATCAGCCCGATCGTGGAAGCGGATTCCATCGACATGTCCAGGGTGTATCTCGCCGCGCGCTACGACAAGGGAACGCCCGACTACATCAACTGCCCGATGTCGCCAGAAGAGTACGGTCGCTTCTACGATGCGCTGGTCTCGGCCCAGTCCGTAGAAGAACGCGATTGGGAGAAGCTGAACTACTTCGAGAGCTGTTTGCCGATCGAAGAAATTGCGCGGCGCGGGCGCGACACCCTGCGCTTTGGTCCCATGAAGCCGGTCGGGCTCAAAGACCCGAAGACCGGGCGTCCGCCGTACGCCGTGGTGCAATTGCGGCAGGAGAACCTGCGGGCGGATTCCTACAACCTGGTTGGCTTTCAGAACCACTTGAAGTTCGGCGAGCAGGCGCGGGTGTTGCGGCTCATCCCCGGGCTGGAGAACGCGCGCTTCCTGCGCTACGGCCAAATCCATCGCAACACCTACATCAATGCCCCAACGCTCTTGCGCGAGACGCTGCAGATGAACGAGCATCCGCAGGTGCTGTTTGCCGGACAGATCTGCGGCGTGGAAGGCTACGTGGAATCGATTGCCACCGGACTGCTGGCAGGGATACAGGCGTCCGCTCTTATCATGGGCGTCGATCCAGTTGCGCCCCCGCGAGCGACGGCCTTCGGATCGCTGACCCATTACATCACTCATGCCGATGCCAACAAGTTCCAGCCCGCGAACATCACCTTCGACCTGCTGCCGGCACTGGAACAGAAAATCCGCGACCGCCAGGCGAGGCACCGGCGCCAGTGCGAGGTCGCCCTGCGGGAGTGTGACGGCTGGCTGGAGAGAATCGGGGCGGCTCAAGCCGTGCGGTAACTTCTGGTTCATCCCCTCGGAATCGCCACGTTCTCTGCGCCCGCCCCCAAGTCTCCAATTCCTGCAACAAAACGAGCTGGCCTTGCGTATCACTCACAGGGGGTTCTTTGCCCCTACCGACGGCTCACATTCGGTGAGTGTCTGCGTCCATACAGCACGGGAAGTCCGGCATGGTCCTGCGCGATCTTATTGGCGACGTATTCCGCACCCTGTGGTCACACAAGCTGCGCACCTTCCTGACGATGTTCGGTATTGCCTGGGGCATCGTCTCCATTGTGCTGATGGTGGCGGCGGGCGAGGGCTTGCGGAAAGGGCAGGAAGACCAGGCGAAGAACCTGGGCAAGGACATCATGATCGTCTTCCACGGGCGCACCAGCCTGCAGGTGGGAGGCGCGCGCGCCGGGCGCGTGGTGCACTGGGAAGATTCCGACGTTGCGGTCGTCCAGACGGAGTCGCCGGACTGCCAGTACGCCATCCCGGAATTGGAGCAGGACAATGTCCGCTCGCACACGGCTCACAACGCGGCGGCGTTGACCGTGACTGGGTCGTTCCCAGAATTTGGGGACATTCGCAGCCTGGGTGTGGGCTCAGGACGTTACTACAACTGGGACGATCAAAACGACTCCCGGCGCGTGGCTTTCCTGGGCAGCGACGCCGCCAAACAGCTTTTCCCCCATGGGGATGCCGTCAATCAAACCGTGTATCTCAATGACATCCCCTACACCGTCATCGGAGTCATGCTGAAGAAGAAACAGGATTCGAGCTATGACGGCTGGGACGTAAACAAGATTTTCATTCCTTTTGCCGCCATGCGGCGGGATTTTCCGGACAAACCGCCGGGAACACCGACTACCTTCGACCAGATGCTGGTCACTCCCAAGTCGGTGGAGCAGCACGAGGCGTGCAAACGCGAAGTCCGCGCAGCGCTGGGACGGATGCACAACTTCGACCCCAACGACAAGGAAGCCTGTCCCATCTGGGACACGGTGCAGGAGGCGAAAGCCTTCCGCCAGATGACCGATGGCATGAAGTACTTCCTGGGCGCGGTCGGTCTTGTGACCCTATTTCTGGGCGGGCTCGGAGTGATGAACGTGATGATGGTGGCGGTGCGGGAGCGCACCCGCGAGATCGGCGTGCGCAAGGCGCTGGGTGCGCCGGCACGCACCATCCTGCAGCAGTTTTTTTATGAGGCCCTGCTGATCGCGTTTGTCAGCGGCGGCGTGGGCCTGGGGGTGGCCTACGGAATCTGCGGCCTGGTGAACCTGCTGCCCATGCCCGACTTCTTCGCGGGATTGCTGGCCACGTGGAAGTCCGGCTTGCTGGCCTGCGGGCTGCTGGGGACCATCGCGGTGCTTTCGGCCTTGTATCCGGCGCGCAGAGCCGCGTCGGTGGATCCGATCGAGGCGCTACGGTTTGAGGCGGGGGGATGAAAAGCACGCTCCAGACTCTGGGCTTCAGGCCATAGTGCCTGGAGAAAGCGGTAGTCGCCACCTTGAAAAGCCTAGAACCTAGAGCCTAAAGCCTATGTTGACCGAGATCATTCGCGAAGCCTGGATTGCTCTGAGGCGCAATTACACCCGCAGCATGCTGACCATGCTAGGTATCGTGTGGGGCATCGCGACCGTTACCCTGCTGATCGCCTATGGCAGCAGCTTTCGCCGCATCCTGGTCAACGGGTTTGACGCTTTCGGAAAGAGCGTCGTCATTTGCTGGCCGCAGCAGACCAGCGAACAGCCGGGTGGACAGCGTGCCGGCAAGAAAGTGCTGCTGGAGCGGGCCGATCTGGAAATGATCAAGCAGGACGCTCCCTTGGTGAAACACGCCTGCCTGGAAACCGTCCGCCGGCCCGGCGTCAGTTATGGTGACCGCATGGTGGGGACGGCCGCCGTACGCGGCGTTTGCCCCGAGTACGGCGAAATGCGCAACGAGGTGCCCTCCGAAGGCCGCTGGCTCAGCCCCGGCGATGAACTGGAGCGGCGCCGAGTGGCGTTCCTCGGTGGCCGCATTCGCGAGCAACTGTTCAGCGGCCGCCCGGCGGTGGGCGAGACTATCCAGATCGCTGGAGTGCGCTTTACGGTAGTCGGTGTGATGGCGCGCAAGATCCAACTGAGCAACTATTTCAGCTCGGATGATGAATCAGTATGGATCCCCTATTCTGCGGCTGGCGATCTGTGGAATACCCGCTACGCAGCGGTGCTGGTGTTTGAGCCCATCGCACCTCAGTTTGAGAAGAAAGCCATGGCGCAGGTGCTGGCAGCGATCGCCACGCGCCAGCAGTTTTCGCCCACCGACAAGAAAGCCCTGCAGATGTTCGGACGCGACGAATTCCGTCCGGTGATTGACGCCCTGACCATTGGGCTCCAGGTGCTGCTCACCTTCATCGGCACGCTGACGCTCGGCATAGGCGGCGTGGGGGTGATGAATATCATGCTGGTTTCGGTGGATGAGCGCATCCGCGAAATCGGTTTGCGTCGCGCGCTGGGAGCGAGACAACGGCATATCAAACTCCAGTTCCTTGCTGAGACCTTGCTCATCATGCTGCTGGGCGGGGCCATCGGGGTCTTGTTGTCCTACGCCATTGCCGCCGCGGTAGGCACGCTCCCACTAATGGGGCCGCTGTTCGAAGATGACTCCGGCAAGGGCGACATCCACCTGAAGATTTCCCTCATGACCGTGATGGTTTCCACCCTCGTGCTGCTGGTTGTCGGAGTGATCAGCGGGCTGGTGCCGGCACTACGGGCCTCCAAGTTGGATCCGGTGGAAGCGCTGCGCTACGAGTAAGAAAAAGCCAGAACAAAACGGGAACATCCCTTCCAGGCAAGGTGTCCAATACCCCAGAACACGCGCGTGCCGAGAGGAGCAATCATGGCGTTCTCAACGGCAGGCGGAGGTCCGTCTACTCCCCAAATGAATGTCACCCCGTTGATTGATGTGTTGCTGGTGCTGATCATCATTTTCATGGTAGTGGTGACGCAGCAGAAAGAAAAAGGGCTGGAGGCGCAGATTCCGCAGCAGCAACAGGGAGAAAACCAGCCTCCACCGCCGCAGCGGACCATTGTGATCCAGGTCGTGGGGGACGCGCAGAGCGAGCCTCCAGTGCTTACCATCAACCAGGAAAGCGTGAGCTGGGAGGGCCTGAAGGTCCGCCTGCAAGACATTTTCAAGAGGCGGGCGGAGCGCATCGCGTTCGTGCGCGGCGACAATGAAGTAGCGTTCCAGTACGTAGCCGACGTGATCGACATCGCGCGGGACGCTGGCGTGAACCGGGTGGGGCTGCTGGGCGGTCAGCGCTGAACGACAAAAAGGGAGAAGCCGCGATTCGATCGCGGCTTCTCTACAACACGATGGTGGTAAAGCAAGGGCTTACTTCTTTTTCGTTTTTGGCTTTCCAAAACTGGTTTCGATCGTACTCCCGATATACTGCAACATCCCCTTGGCGCCCTCGGCGAATTGTCCGTTGGGCTGCAACTCCAGGTACTTGTTGAGGGCCTCCGCGGTGCCCGGAGCCGGAATCACTTTACCTGTCTTGGGATCGGTTGTAGCCTTGCCAATCAGGTTCACACCTTTCTGGTAATAGGCCTCGGCTTTATTGGGGTCTACAGCAATGCTCTTGTCGAAGGCAGCGATGGCGTCATCGTAGCGGTTCGCATTGGTGAGCACAGCGCCCGTGTTGTAGTAGTAGCTGGCGGCGCCGTCTGGGTCTAACTGGGCGGCGTGAGCGTATGACTTGACAGCATCGTCGACTCTACCCGCTTTGCCTTGGGCATCGGCGAGATTGTTGTAGTAACCGGCCAGTGTCTGGTTCGCCTTGGGGTCCTTCTCACCCTTGTCGAGGGAAGCCTGCTTGGTGTCCAGCGCCTTCTGATAGGCATCGAGTGCCTGCTCATAGCGTTTGGCCTTCTCGGTGGGATCGGTTTGCTTGGGGGCGGAGTAGCGGTAGGCGTCTCCCAGAGTGGCCCAGAGGACATCGTGGGTGGAATCCACCTGCGTGGCTTCGGTCATCAGCGCGATGGCTTGTTCAAAGTTGGCGGTGGCCGGCTGCATATCCGCGCGGGCTGTCGCCAGCTTTTCATTCAGCATCTTAATCGTATCCGCTTCTTTCGCCGCTTTCTCGGCGGCTTCCTGGCGCCGCTTCAGTTCTTCTGGGGTGATTCCCTGGCCCTGGGCCTGCGTCGCCTGCTCCTTCTTTAGATCAAAGGGAAGGACGTTCTCATCGACCTTGACGGGAAAGTTTGTAATATGCCAGAGCTCCTGCCCGTTCAACAGCAGTCTGACGTTGTACTTGCCTGGTTCAATGCCGAGGGAAAAGTACTCACCTTTCTTGTTGGTCTTGAGGGTATACTTGTGCCCGGTTTCCGGGCTGTTCCACTCGACCGTCGCCCCGGCTATGGGATTACCTTGCACGTCGGTGCAAGTGCCCTTCACCGAGCCTGTCGCTTGGGCAAATACTGAAGGGACACACAGCGCGGCCACCACGGCGACCAGCGCCATCATCACAAGACGTTGCTTCATCTTCGCCTCCCGGCTTAAGAACGCATTGTAGGATTGCCGATATTCAATTGCCAGTTGAACCTCGACTCTCAAATCGGCAATTGGCAATTGAAAATTGGAAATCGCCTACGTCTTTCCGGCCCGCTCCAGGTAGGCAATCGGATCCACGGCTCCCGCTTCGTGGAACGCCCGCAGCCGCAGCGCACAACTGTCGCACACGCCGCAAGCGCTGTCTTCCCGGCTATAGCATGACCACGTTAAATCGAAGGGAGCGCCCAATTCAAGGCCAAGCCTCACAATCTCCACCTTGCGCATGGCGATGAGCGGAGTGACGATCTCGATGCGCCCTTCCTTCGTGCCTGCTTTCACTACTTCGTTGAACGCCCGGTAATAAGCGGGACGGCAATCGGGATAGCCTGAACTGTCCGGTTCAACCGCCCCGATGTATACCTTTTCCGCCCCGAGTACCTCGGCCCAGCTCACCGCCACGGCCAGAAAATGGGCGTTGCGGAAGGGTACGTAGGTGAGCGGGATGCCGTGTGCGATCACCGCCGACTCCGGCACTGGTATGTTCGCATCGGTCAGCGCCGAGCCCCCAATGGCTTTCAGACTATCGTTGCGTACCAGCAGCCGGTCGCGAATACCGAGGCGTTCGCAGATGCTCAAGAACGCCTGCCGCTCCCGCGTCTCCGTTCGCTGTCCGTAGCTGACGTGAACCGCAGCCGCATCGTAGTCCCGCGCCGCCAGCGCTGCACACACGCAGGAATCCATCCCGCCACTGAGCAACACGACGGCCCGGTGTTTCCCTTTGCCCATATGATTAGATGGTCCAAGGACCTGCCCCAATCGCCTATCCACGATTATTTTCAACCGCCGATACCCAGTTGCCGACTTGCATCAGGCAACCAAATTGGCAATCGGCAATTGAAAAGTTGCAAATTCGTCCCCGGTGCCGCTGTGTTGCTGTGGGGGCAAGTTCTCTCAGACTCCCTTCATCGCCGGGTCCCAAATGAACTTGTGGATTTGCAGGCCCAGCCGTGCATGGACGTGGTCGGCCAGCATCCACTCCGCCAGTTCCCGGGGATCAAGCAGGCAGTGGGACGTTTCGCGCGCGCCGGTTGCATCCTTGCTGAATGCCGGGGAGAACAACACCGCGTTGACGCGGGCCGCCAGGTCGTGGCGCGCCACAAAATCGCGCGCGAACTCGTAGTCAGTGCGGTCGCTCAGTACAAATTTGACTTCATCCCGCGACCTCAGGGTCTCCAGATTTTCCAGATCGAAGCTATCGGGCTCTCCCGAGTTGGGACACTTCACATCCACAATCTTAACCACACCCTTTGGCACGCGAGCCAGCGGACGCTCGCCACTGGTTTCCAGCAGCACGGTGTAGCCCGTATCCAGCAACCGCTGCATCAGCGGAACCACCTCCCGCTCCTGCAGCATGGGTTCGCCCCCGGTTATCTCCACCAGTCCACCGACCAGACTCAGTTGCTCCACCTCCTCCATGATCTCTTCCAGTTCCATCCGGTGGCCGCCCGAGAAGGTGTACTCGCTGTCGCACCACGAGCAGCGCAGGTTGCAGCCCGTCAGCCGCACAAAGACACACGGCAACCCGGCGTGCGTGGACTCTCCCTGGATCGACTTGTAGATTTCGGTGATCTGCACGGAACTGGCTTCTGGCCCGTTGGATCATTCAATGACTCAACGACTCAATCACTCAATGATTCAATTCTGTCGGCCTACTCGCTGTAGGTTGCCGTAGTCGTGTCGGTCTCGAACACAGTAACGTTCTTCACCCGCACCCGGCCGCTGGTCACGCGATCGAGCTTGCCGTTGGCCTCGTCGTAGAAGTACTTGGCCAGGTTCTCCGCGGAGGGATTCAGAATCGTAAAAGGTTCCAGATCATTGATCATCTGATGATCGAGGCGGTCGATGACATGCTTCATGACCTCGCGCAGGTCTTTGAAGTCGAGCAGCAGCCCGGCCTTGTCCAGTTCCTTGCCGGCCAGGGTCACCCGCACCTTGTAGTTGTGCCCGTGCGGGTTCTCGCACTTGCCCTTGTAATTGCGCAGGTAATGCCCGGCGGCGAAGGAATCTTCCACGGTGACTTCGAACATGAACCCTCTCGGCGGCCCCGCATGAATACAGGCCAAGCCGCGCCCTCGAGTCTAACTCGTTATTCTACCCCTTACGACTCCAATGGATGCCAACAACAACAAGTTCGGGAAGACTCGCCTCATCGATACCCCGCAGGCCAACCGGGCCACGGATTCCGCATCATTGCTCAGTGCGCTTGTCGCCGCCGTGCAACGCTTCAGCTCCATCGAGCAGAGCGATGAGCTGATGTTGGTAGTGGCCAGGGCCCGCTAGGAAGGATCAGCTGCGAGCCAGCACGCGAAAAAGAGCAATGGGTCCGAGGATACCGACGTCAACCCGCATTGGCAGCAGGTGCCTTGGCGTATGGCGGTGTGATTATGCACCCGAAAGGGATGCTTGCAAAGAGGCTCTGCAATAGGGACAGGCCGATCTCTACTCCACCCCGAAAAACTCCTCCACCTGCCGCAATTCCGTCGTCCTCCGGTAATTCGGCAGGCTCTCCACAAACACCCGCCCGTACTGCTTTTTCAGGATGCGGTTGTCCAGCAGCGCCAGCAGACCGCGGTCGTGCAGCGAGCGAATCAGGCGTCCGAAGCCCTGTTTCAACGTGATCACTGCCGCCGGCACCTGGTACTGGAAAAATGCGTTGCCGCCCTCGGCATCAATCGACTTCACCCGGGCCGCCACCACCGGGTCGCTGGGGACGGCAAACGGCAAGCGGTCAATGATTACGCAACTAAGCTGCTCGCCCTGCACGTCCACGCCTTGCCAAAATGACGCCGTCGCGAACAGTACTGCATTGGGGGTCAGACGGAATTCCTCCAGCAGAGCGCTCTTGGGCGCATCGCCCTGCAGGAGCATGGGGAATTCGAGCTCTCCCAGCAGACGCTGGTACACATCGTTCATCTGTGCGTAGCTGGTGAACAGCACGAATGCCCGGCCGCGGGTGATTTCGAGCAGCCTCCGGATACGGTCCGCGGCCTTGGCGGCAAACTGCGGGGTGCGCGGATCAGGCAGGTCCGGAGGCACATACAGCACCGCCTGGTTTTCATAGTCGAAGTGAGAAGGCAACACCAGTTCACGCACATGATCGAGCCCCAGCCTTCGCCGGATGTACTCGAAGCCCCCGCCGACAGCCAGCGTAGCCGAAGTCAGCACCGCGCACTCCAGCTTGTCGAACAAGCAGCTCTTAAGAATGGGGGCGACGTCGATCGGTGTGGCTTGCAGAAAAACGTTCGCCTTATCGCGCCCCCCGCGCCGCCGTTCAATCCAAAACACGGTGTTGTGATCTTCCGCTTCCATCAGGAAGCCCATCTGGACCTGGAGTTCCTGTGCCCGGCGAACGAAGTTGAAAGCCTCTTCCGGCTTGGACGGCAGGCTCTCGAGTTCCGCGCCCAGCCGCTGTAGCGACTGCTGCAGAGCGAGAAACTCGTCGCCGTTCTCTTCCAGGAAGTCGCGCCGGTTCTCGAATGCGAAACGTCCCTCACCCTGCGGTAACAAGGCAAAGAAAAACAGCGAACGCTCACGCAGCGACTTGATCGCGCTCGACACCCCCACGGTGTACATGCGGTTGCGCTGCAGGGAAACCTCCACATCGCGGCAAAGGTCCTCCACCCTCGCGTTGCTGACCGAAATCCCGAAGTAGCTGCCGGCCACATCCTCCAGTTCGTGGGCTTCGTCGAAGATGACCGCGCCGACCTCCGGAAGGATTCCGGCGTCGGGCGCATACTCGGCTTGCTGCTTGATGGCCAAGTCGGCAAAAAACAAGTGATGGTTGACGATGATGATGTCGCTTTCCATGGCCCGGCGGTGCATCTCGGTGATGAAGCACTTTTCCCAGGAGCTGCACTTCTGGCCGAGACAGGTGTCGGAGCGCGCGTCCAGCTTCCACCAGAGCGCGCTGGCTTCGGGCAGCGACGATAGTTCCGCGCGATCGCCGTTCTGCGTGGTCTTCTCCCACGCCGCAATCGCACGGTAGTGCTCGATTTCTTCCAGACCGCTGAGCACCGGCTGGTCGGTGAGGTCATAGAGCTTCTTGCGGCACAGATAATTGTTGCGCCCCTTCATGTAGCTGACGTTCAGCTTGCCCTCACCGTTAGGAAAAAGCGCCTGCTCAAGAAAAGGAATATCTTTGTAGAAGAGCTGCTCCTGCAGGTTCTTGGTGCCGGTAGAAATGACCACGCGCTTGCCCGAACGGATGACAGGCACCAGATAGGCCAGCGTTTTACCCGTGCCAGTACCCGCTTCCACGATCAGGTGCCGCTTTTCTTCGAGGGCTTCTTCGACCGCCTGCGCCATCTGCAGTTGTCCGCGGCGAAATTCGTAGGCGGGATGGGTGCGCGAAAGCAACCCGCCCGGAGCGAAGAACTGGTACAGCGAGACGTCCTTCTTCGCTGTGGGGACGCTGGAAGATGCGGGCTGGGAGGTCGAAGCCACGAAGTCTCTATAATAAGCTGCAGGCTCAGTTAGGGACAGCCGCCCGTACTCGTGTGGGGACGGGTCTCTGACCCGTCCGGCCGCGGCGTCTCTTGCCGCGGCGAGCATTGCCGATCTTTGCTCGGCTGGGCAGACGAGGACGTCTGCCCCTACGCAAGCCTTGGTGAGTACGGTGACGCCACCTGACTTCAATTCGACGACTGCCACAGCGACCGGGACTCGGTCTCCCACCCTCGCCATCGTGGGCCGCCCCAACGTGGGCAAATCCACCCTGTTTAACCGTATCGTGGGTTCACGCCGCGCCATTGTGGGCGACGAGCCCGGCATCACGCGCGATCGCCTTTATGGTGAGACCGAATGGCGTGGACGCCATATGCGCGTGGTGGATACTGGCGGCATCATCCCGGAAGAAAAGGAATTTATTCCAGCGGAGATTTTTCGCCAGGCCAGAGTCGCGCTCGAGGAGGCCGATGCCGTCATCATGGTGGTGGACGGGCGCACCGAACTGACTGCTCCCGATCTTGAACTGGCGCGCCTTCTGATTCGCGGCGGCAAGCCGGTTTTCCTCGCGGTGAACAAAGTCGATACCGACAAGCAACAAGGGCTGGAGGACGAATTCTATCGGCTCGGCGTGCGCAAGCTGTTTCCCGTCTCGGCGGAGCATGGGCGGGGCGTGGATGATCTGCTGGACGCTGTCCTGGAAGTGTTCCCGCCGGAAGAGAAGATAACCACTCAGGACACGGGGGACACGCAGGAAAAGGCCGAACCACGTGAGACCAAGGTCGCCATCATCGGCCACCCCAACGTGGGAAAGTCCACGCTGCTCAACCGGCTGACCGGCACATCCCGCGCTATCGTTTCGCCCATTCCCGGCACCACGCGCGATGCGGTGGACGAAATGGTCGAGCACAATGGACGGACCTTCCGCTTTGTTGATACCGCGGGAATCCGCCGCAAAGGCAAAACCCAATTGATGGCCGAGAAGCTCTCGGTGGTCATGGCGCGCAAGCATCTCGAAGCTGCCGACATTGCCTTGCTGGTCATTGACGCGACCGAAGGGGTAAGCGCGCTCGATGCCACCATCGCCGGCTACGCTCATGAGAGCGGACGCTCGGTCATCATCATCGTCAACAAATGGGATCTCGTGATCAGCGGTAAGAAACGCGCCGTGAGCCAGTCGAAGGCCACCCGCATGCAGGAGAGCAAGCGTCCTGCGGACCGGGCTGCCTATGAGGAGCGATTGCGAGACTCGCTCAAGTTCCTGAGCTATGCCCCAGTGCTGTTTGTTTCGGCCGCCACCGGCGTCGGGACCGACAAAATCTGGCCCACGCTGGAGGAGGTCGCCACCGAGCGGCGCAAACGCATCGGGACGGGCGAGATGAACCGCTTCCTCAAGCAGGTTGATTTCGAACGCGCTTCGGTCCCGGCCCGGCAGCAGGTTAGGATCCATTACGTGACGCAAGCCGCAGTCGCCCCACCTACCTTCATCCTGTTCACCGACCGCGCGGTGAAGCTGCACTTCTCCTACCAGCGCTTTCTGGAGAACCAGATTCGGCGGGCATTCGGGTTCGTGGGTACGCCCATCTGGATCAAGAACCGCGCTCGGGACTAAGGTTCACCCACAAAGGACACGAAGGCACACGAAGGGAACCCATGCCGCGGCTGCGTGGCGTATTCCCAGACACTACATTACGAAGGTCCATGCCCTTGTCGTTCTTCGTAGAACCTCAGGATTCTTTTCGCTACAGTAGAACTCTGGCACGATCCATCCGGGACTCATCCCCAGTTCGCGCCATCTCCTCCCCCGAGGAAGCGTATGGCAGCGCCGGGCATCGCTCCAATTCAGTTGAAGCTCGAAACGCCGGTCGTCTCCGGGCCGATCCCGACCCACGCCTTACTGGCGGCGATGCTGCGCGCCACCGAGCAGGTGAGCGACCTGATTTTTTCGCCCGGCCGCCCGCCCCAGGTGGAAGTCTATGGAGAGCTGATCCCGGTCCAGGCTCCAGGGTTGCAAGCGCTGAATGCCGACGACACGCGGCGCATCGCTTCAGACCTCATCGGGAACAACAAGCAGGCGATCACCACTTTGCGCGAGCAGGGCTCGTGCGATATTTCCTTTGGTCTGCCCGGGCTGGCGCGCTTTCGCGTCAACGTCTTCATTCAGCGTGGCAGCTGCGCGGTGGTGATGCGGGTGATTCCCACCTCCATCCCTGACTTTGCTTCGCTGGGATTGCCGCCGCAGTTGCGGGAGATAGCCAACCTGCGCGACGGCATCGTGCTGGTCACAGGGCCCCGTGGATCGGGGAAGTCGTCCACCCTGGCCGCGCTGCTGGACTGCATCAATCAGCGGCAAACCTGCCACATCATCACCATCGAAGATCCCATCGAGTTCCTGCACAACCACAAGCGCGCCACCATTCACCAGCGCGAGTTACACAGCGATACTCCGAGCTTTGCGTTGGCACTGCGCGCGGCCTTGCGGCAAGCGCCCAAAGTCATCCTGTTGGGCGAAATGCACGACCGTGAAACCATGGAGATGGTGCTGGAAGCGGCAGAAACCGGGCACCTGGTGTTATCCAGCCTGAACACGGTGGATGCCGAGAAAACCGTCCAGCGCATCGTGAGCGCGTTCGACGGGCCGGAACGAGGCTCCATCCGCGGCCGGCTGGCCAAGACTTTCCGCTACATCGTGTCGCAGAGGCTCATCCCACGCGCCGATGGCAGTGGCCGCGTCGCGGTCATCGAAATCCTCAAAGTCGGCCCGCGCACCGGTCAGTACATCGAGCACGATGACCATCCCGGCCAGCTTCTGCTCGGAGCGATCAAGCAAGGCGCAGCCGAGGGGATGCAGCATTTCGACGGTGAGATTGAGAAGCTGGTGCGGGCGGGAGTCGTGGATATGGAAACCGCCCTGGCCCACGCCACCGATGCGCAGGCGTTGCGGCAGGCCCTGGGACAATAATCCCCCCTTTTCGAGGGCCAGTTGCCAATGGAAGGCTGCACCAGCGGTACCCCCGTCCCGATTGCCGCCGAGGTCCTGACAGGTTGGCGGTGTGGTGCGGCACCCATCAGCAGCATCTCCTACGTGGTTGGGGTGGACAGCCCACGACAGCCGGCGGGGTGGCACCGCCAAGACGGCTTGCGGTTTGCGGCGCTGGCGGCGTGCGCGTAGCATCTAACCTACAGCATGAGTCCCACTACGACCACGGCACCGGCGCGTCCCCCCAAGCTGGTTTTCGGCGAAATTATCAGCTTCGCCTATGAAACCTTCATGTCCAACAAGGTGCGTTTCGCCCTGACCGCGCTGGGTATGGTGATTGGGACGGCTTCCCTGATTCTGGTAGTCACCATTGGGCTCACGGGCAAGCAGTACGTCCTGAACCTGATTCAGGCCATCGGCGCCAACCTCATATACGCCGAATACCAGGGTGGGGCCCCGCGCATCACCAATGTAACGGCTGACCCGCTAACCGTTGACGATGTGCAGGCGGCTTTGCGCGATGTGCCGGGTATTGTGGCGGCTTCCCCGGTCGCTCAACTGGAAGAGCGCATCCCCGTAGGCAGCGGCAAGGAGCGCGATATCCAGATTCTCGGCACCTATCCTGAGTACCACATCGTGCGCAACCTGGCAGTGGTTTCGGGAAGGTTCTTTGACGCCGAGGACGAGCAGGCGCACAACAAAGTCGGCGTGATCACCGACAAGATGGCACAAGATCTCTACGGCTCCCCGGAAGAAGCCGTGGGCAGGGTGATTAAGCTGAGCGGCCTGCCCTTCACCATTATCGGGACGTTCAAGGAGCGGGTGGACACCTTCGGCCAGTCCGAAGTCACCAACAACACCATGGTGATCCCCTACACCGTGGCACGCTATTTCACTGATACCCCCACCGTGAAGCAGATTTATTTTTCGGTGGCGGATTCATCGATGGTGGGGACGGCGACGGAAGAGATCAAGAAGGTGATTCAGTCGCGCCATCGCCCGGAGTCGGTGTACAACGTAACCAACCTGACCCAGCTTGTGGCAGTGGCGGAGAAGGCGGCGAACGCGCTAACCATGGTGCTGTTGCTGGTGGCGCTGGTGGTGCTGCTGGTGAGTGGCATCGGTATCATGAACATCATGCTGGCCACGGTGAGCGCCCGCATCCGCGAGATCGGCATTCGCAAAGCCATCGGCGCCACCAACGCCGAGATTCGTTTTCAGTTCCTGGCGGAGGCGATCCTCATCTCTCTGATCGGGGGCGTGCTGGGGGTGATTCTTGGCCTTGCACTACCCTTCTCAGTGCGGTTTCTTACCGAATATCGTATTCCGATTTCGGGTCTCTCCGTCGTCGTCGCTATTGTGGTTTCCTCGCTGGTGGGGATACTGTTTGGCACGGTTCCGGCCACCCGGGCCGCCAAGCTCGATCCGGTGGAGAGTCTGCGGTACGAATAGAACAGTCGTCGGTCGTTAGTCTTCAGCCTGAACCAACCAGCCGACCCAGCGGAGAGTTACCACAGAGAATTGTCAGACAGCGGTGTGTTCGCTGACGACTCAAACAAGCAAGCCGGGCTGGTTGGCCCGGCTCATCTCTTTCATCACCTTAAGGGGATACAACTTGGTTCTGAAGCCCCCTTAGATCTTGTCGTCCACCTGGGTTCTCAACGGCGGCGCCAGGGTGGCAGCTTGCGCCGTTTGTCACCGCTACATCACCAAGGCTAAGGCCTCCAACTCCTGTTGCAGGACTGGCAGAGCGCAACCGGCCATCTCCACTCGGCTGGCAGCATCCATGGCTGCCTGCGGAGACACCCCGTAGCCTCTTCCCATCAGGAATACCTGCAGGAGTTCGGCGGCCTCGCGGGAATCAATCAACCCACCTTGGAGCAGATCGTTCCGCAGCGCCGTCAATTCGGTACTGGAAAATCGCTCTTTCATGGCCGTCATCACCTCCGACCCTCGCTGCTCTTGAGGGATTAGACTCACTGGGTGCCTTCTTAGTTGCATGCAATTCGCATGCCGTACCCAGGCCTGTCTCCATATACGTTCGGCAAGACCATTTGGTTTCCTTAAGCCCCTTTAGACACGTGAGGTTGCAGGCAAGCGTCTGCAGGTAACCGGGGTTTGGGTACGACGGTGGGTCTCAAGGGAATGACACGTTGTGTCGTTGTGGGACGCAAAGCGGCGTGAAACGACACAGGGGTGAAAAAGCGCAAGTCAGGACGGATCTGTGACCGCCTCATCGATCAGCAGAATGGGGATGTTGTCCCGGATTGGATAGACCCGGTGGCATTCTCCACACTTGAGGCTTTCTCCGTTTTCCTTGGCCGCCAGCGGCTTCTTGCAGACGGGGCAAACCAGGATGTCGAGCAGGTCCTGAGGGATCATGACAAGACGATTGTACGCTTTGGGGGCAATGGGCAGGAAGCTGCGGGGTGGGGGCAGCAGATTTTCGATTTCCAATTGCCGATTGAGAGCAAACCTGGCGCATAACCGAAAATCGTTCTTCACGTTTTTCTGGCGCGGAATCACAGCGCTGCGGCCCGGTTTACGATAATATTTTCAGCTCCAACCATCCCATGGAGAAGTGAGGGAAACATGGCTGCCAGAGTTCTGGACGGCAACAAGATCGCCGCTGATATCCGAGCGGAAGTGGCTTGCGAGGTAAAAGTGCTGACGGCTGCGGGGATGCGCCCCGG
The DNA here is from genome assembly GCA_020073165.1 of Terriglobia bacterium. GTDB lineage: Bacteria > Acidobacteriota > Terriglobia > Terriglobales > Acidobacteriaceae > JAIQET01. Next base: position 92,142 of record JAIQFP010000017.1, read on the forward strand.
CTTGGCGGTCATCTTGGTCGGCAACAATCCCGCGTCGGAAATTTATGTGCGCGGCAAGGTCAAGAGCTGCGAGGAACTCGGCATCTATAGCGAAAAGCACACTCCGCCGGACACCGTTTCCACGGAAGAATTGCTCGAACTGGTGAACGACCTGAACCAACGCGACGAGATTGACGGCATCCTGGTGCAGCTTCCCTTGCCGTCGCAGGTGGATTCGAAAAAAGTCCTGATGGCGGTGGATCCGGCCAAGGACGTGGATGGCTTCCACCCGGTGAATGTGGGGTTCCTGTCCACCCAGCGGCCGGGGTTGGTGCCCTGCACTCCGGCTGGAATCATCGAAATCCTGAAGCGCAGCAACATCCCGATAGCCGGTCAGGAGGCTGTGGTGGTAGGACGCAGCGACATCGTGGGCAAGCCCACGGCAATGCTGTTGATCAACAGCAACGCTACCGTCACGGTTTGTCACTCCAAGACGCGGGATTTGCCGGGCGTGTGCCGACGGGCGGACATTCTGGTCGCGGCGATCGGGCGCGCGGGCATGGTCGCGCGTGATTTTGTCCGGCCGGGCGCGACTGTGATTGACGTGGGCATGAACAAGATCAGCGACCGCAACGAGTTTGACAAGTTCTTCAAGGGCAACGAGAAGCGGGAGCAGGTATTCGCCTCCAAAGGCTCGACCCTGATTGGCGACGTGCATCCAGAGGTGGCGGAAATTGCCGGCGCGATCACGCCCGTGCCCGGCGGCGTGGGGCCACTGACCATCGCCATGCTGATGGTGAACACGGTGCGCGCTGCCAAACTGCGCAGAGGCAGCCGGGTGCCTGAACTCGCCAAGGCCTGAGTCTTTTCAACACAGAGGCAGAGAGACACCGGGAAAACTTGCATGAGGTTTCTCAATCGAAGGGTGTTCTCTGCGCCTCTGTGGTGAAATGTTCCTATGCTGAAGGTCGGCCTGACGGGCGGGATTGCTTCCGGCAAGTCTGTGGTAGGCGAGATGTTTATCGCCTGCGGCGCCCATGTGATCGAGGCCGACCGCATCGCCCATGAACTGCTGCAGCCGGGCGAGGCGGTCTATGACGACGTCGTCCGCCATTTTGGCAGTGAAATCCTGAACTCCGACGGAACGGTCAGCCGCCCCAGGCTGGCGGAGGCCGCGTTCGGAGCGCCCGACAGGAACATCCCCTGCCGCATTCAAGAATTGAACCAGATCGTTCATCCCGCCGTAATACGCAGGCAGGAGGAGTGGATGGAGGAGGTGGGCCGTCGCGACCCGCGCGCCATCGCCATGGTGGAAGCGGCGCTGATCGTCGAAGCCGGCGCGGGCAGGCGATTCGACCGGCTGGTGGTGGTGACCTGCCGCCCCGAGCAGCGCATCCACCGCTGGGCGGTGCGCATGAAAGTGGACGAGGAAACCGCCCGCCGTGAAGTTACTCGGCGCCTGGCGGCGCAAATCCCCGATGAAGAGAAAATCAAACTCGCGGATTTCGTGATCGAGAACTCCGGCTCGCTGGACCAAACCAATCGGCAGGTACGTGAGATTTATGACAAGTTGAAGCGGGAGGCGGAAAAGCCCGCCTAGCCGTCCGTCCCCTTGGCAAACCTCCGTCGCAGGTTGCAAACTGAGACGTGAGACCTGACATCTGAGACCTGAACTATGAAACTCCTACGCCCCATCGTTTTTGCTGTCGCTCTTGCTGGCGCGTTCTTCTACTTCACCACCTATCGCTCGGGCCGAGTGGGGTTGGCCAGCTGGCCCAGCCGTCCTGACAAAGTGGAGATCACCGAAGCAGCCGGCGGCGGCCCGCTCGACCAGGAAGAGCAGAACAACATCTCTGTTTACCACAAGAACATCGAGTCGGTGGTGAACGTCACCTCGCGCGCCATGGCCTTTGATTTCTTTTATGGCCTGGTGCCTCAGGAAGGCCAGGGGTCGGGCTTTATCATCGACAAAGACGGCCACATCCTGACCAACTATCATGTGATTGCCGACGCCCGCCAGATCGAAGTCACCCTGCACAACCGTAAGAAATATCGTGCCAACATCGTCGGAACCGACCGGGAGCACGATCTCGCAGTCATCCAGATCAAGGCCCCGGACCTTGTTCCCATGGTACTTGGGGACTCGCGCAATCTTCAGGTAGGACAAAAGGTGTACGCCATCGGAAATCCCTTTGGGCTGAGCGGCACGCTGACCAGCGGTATCGTCAGCTCCATTCGCCCGGTGAAGGAGCCCGACGGCATGGTCATTGACGAAGCCATCCAGACCGATGCCGCCATCAACCCCGGCAACTCCGGCGGGCCGCTGCTCAACTGGCGCGGCGAAGTGATTGGCATCAACACCATGATTCTGTCCAACGTAGGTCAGAGCGCCGGCATTGGGTTCGCCATTCCGATCAATACGGCGAAAGCCGTGCTGAATGATCTGGTCACGCTCGGCCGGGTTCGGCGTCCCGCGCTTGGGGTGCGGACCATCCCCATTGATCCCGAATTGGCCGACCAGATGGGCCTACCCGCCGATTACGGCTTACTGATCGTCCAGGTTGTGCCTGGTGGAGCGGCCGATCAGGCCGGCCTGCGTGGAGGCAACGAGCGCGCGTACCTGGGAAACATTCCCATCATGCTGGGTGGCGACCTGATCGTCGGCATCGACGGCGAGCGCATCGAGACGCAGCAGGATCTGGCCCAACTGATGAATAACCACCGCGCCGGCGACACCGTACGCCTCACCATCTACCGCGGCAAGCGCAAGATGGACGTGAACGTAACCCTGGGTGAGGCACGGGAGCAGGTATAGAAGATTTCAGATTGCAGGGTTTCGATTGCAGATTGAAAACCAAAGGATTTTTCGCAGACATGAGCGCTGTGGTCAGTCTGAAATCTACAATCTAAGATCTGAAATCTCTTCATGGACGTCGACTCTCTCCGCCGCTACTGTCTCGCCTTCCCCAAGGCCACGGAGAACCTGCAGTGGGGAGATGAACTTTGCTTCAAGGTGGGCGGCAAGATCTTCACCATGCTGAGTCTCGACTCGGCTCCGCAGAAGCTGTGCTTCAAGTGCGCTCCGGAACGGTTTGCCGAGCTGGTCGAACAAGAAGGAATTATTCCTGCCCCCTACGTCGGGCGCTACAAATGGGTGCTGCTGGAGCGGTTTGATGTTTTGCGGGATGCCGAACTGCAAGACCTGATCCGCCAGTCCTACGAAATGGTGGCTGCGAAAACCAAAGGCGCCGCCCGCCCCAGGCGCCGCACCGTCAAGCCGAAGCAGAGTAGCAGGCAGTAGTCCCGCGTCCTCACAATGGGTTGTGCCTACGAATCTCCGGAGGCGCACCTAGATCCATAAATCGCGAATCGAGCGCCTCATTGTGTACCGAGCTCAATGCCATCGTAACCTCCCGTAGGTAGTAGACCGTGGCAGCCAGCAGGCAGATCATGGAGGCCACGAACACCACTGCCGCCGCCATCGCCGCCTCTTTCCAGTAGAGGCCGAAGCCCAGCAGCAGGCACGAAGACGCGGTCCCGGCGAGAGCCACCAGCGCCAGCAGGAAGCAGCGGCGGATCAACTCCGCACGTTGCTCGATGGCGGTGATCTGCGCCGTGTAAGCATCGGCTTCCTGTACGCGCTCATTTCTGGCGGCGTCGTGTTTTGCGTGCACATATTGCCGCAGACGGCTGACAATCCCCATCAGCCGCACGTTGATCGAGAGAACCAGCAGCGCGATGGCAGAAACAAACAACGCCGGCGCCACGAAGGCCTGAAACAGGCGAGTGATGTCATTCATGAGCAGGAACCTTGTACCAGAATCCTCCAAACCCGCTCGCCTGCACAACAGGATTGTTTAAGGTTGGCGGCACCGAAGGACGTAGGAGGACTCCCTCGAGCCCCTGTTCTCTTGCGGCTCACCTTGAGCAGTTTCGCGCGCGACTTGACCGGTAATATTCTTCGGGAAAAATTCGGCTACACCCCGAGTGGGGGTGCGAACGGGTTCAATGAGTGTAATCGCCTGTGGGTGTTGAAAAAGTCACTTCGATTAGCAGGATGAGATTCAGCCGAGGCGTGTTAGAAGAAAGCATTCGTCCATGCTCTGTTGGATTCTCATCGTTGGAGGCCTGCTGATCATGATGGGGCAACACGACCGCTCCGAAGCGCTGTTCTACTACTTCCGTCTGGAAGATCAGGTTCCTGAAAACCATCTGCTACGGCTTATCGAC
>JAIQFP010000018.1 GCA_020073165.1 Terriglobia bacterium
GGAGGTGACCACCTCGCGCCGGAAGAACCCCTGTCCGCCGCCGAAGAGGCAGATGCCGCCCAGGCGCGGGTTCGCCTCCACCTCCACAGCCTCCAGCCAGGACCGCTCCAGGCTCAGCAGCCGCACGAAGGCGCTGGCCGGGCCCTCGATCGTCGCGCAGATGCCCTGGATGGCCGCCGGCGGGTCCGGCTGCCCGAAGACGCGCACCAGTTCGTCGAAGGCTGCCTGGTCCATCTCATGGTCGGCGTCCAGGAAGCCGATCACGTCGCAAGCCGGCGCGCGGGCCACGCCGTAAGCGACGGCCGCCCCGCGCCCGCCGGGCGGCGTGGACTTGTCAATGGGCAGGATGCGCGGGTCCTCGGCGGCGCGCGCGCGCACGTAGTCCGCGCTGCCGTCCGTGGAAGCCGCCTCAAGCACGTAGCAGAAGCGCAGCTCCCCGTCGTACTTCAGCGCCATCATGGCGGGCACGGTGCGCCGCAGGGAGACGATCTCGTTCAGCCCGGGGATGACGAGCGCGATGGAGGGCCGGGCGTCGGTCGGCGGCGCCGGCCGGGGCCTGAAGAAGCGAACCACCACCGACAGGAACAGCGAGCGCAGGACCGTGCCGCCCCCGACCACCAGCGCGACCCACAGAAGCGGGGCGGCAGCGCGCGGGCAGGCAACGGCCCCTGCCGCGCCGGCCGCCAGCAGTACGGCGCACACGGTCACGATGAGGCGGTGGCCCTTCCGCGAACCTTTCCCCTCGGTCACCTGCACAGCAGGTCCCTCCGCTTGGCGCCGTGCCCGCATTATACCCGCCCCGGCCCGGTCTGCAATGCATTGGGGCGGACCCGGTTCCTGCTCGTGCTCCTGCTCGTGCTCGTGCTCCCGCTGTGGCCGTTCCTACCAGCGAGCAGGGATCAGTAGCCAACGCCTTCCGGCCGAGGTCGAGGTCGAGGGCGAGGGCGAGGTGCAATGCATATCGGGGACCGTCCGCCCGCTTCTCACGCCGCCCTAACCCGCTCCACAAGATCGCGCCGTACAATGTCTTACAGAAAGGAGAGAGAGGCATGAACGCCATGCAATCGAGAGCCGACCTGCACACGCATAGCAAGCATTCGGACCGGCCCAGCGAGTGGCTGCTGCGCCGCATCGGGGCGCCGGAGAGCTTTGTGGAGCCGCTGGAGGTGTACGAGACCTGCCGCGCCCGCGGAATGGACTTCGTCACAATCACCGACCACAACCGAATTGACGGCGGGCTGGAGATCGCCCACCTGCCGGGCACCTTCATCTCCGCCGAGGTCACCACCTACTTCCCCGAGGACGGCTGCATGGTGCACTGCCTCGTCCACGGCATCACGCAGGAGCAGTTCAAGGCCATCCAGCAGGTGCGAGAAAGCATATACGAGCTGCGCCGCCTCCTCGTTGAGCAGGACATCGTGCACTCCATCGCCCACCCGCTCTTCAGCGTCCACGACCGCCTGACGGTGGACCACATCGAGAAGCTGATGCTGCTGTTCAACCGCTTCGAGGGCCTCAACGGCAGCGTCAGCGCCCGCTCGAACAAGGTGGCCAACGCCGTCTTCCGCAGCCTGACGGCCCCACGAATCGCGTGAGGCTGCCGGCGAGGACGATCAAAGTCAGTTCAAACACTCATCTTCAGTTCAGTTGGTCGCCAAACTCACTGACCTTAGCCTGGAACACGCTTACTGGCTCTGCGTGTCGTTGAATTTCTTGGTCATTGCAGCGGTCATCATCTGGCTGTCGAAAAAGAACCTGCCGGGGATGTTTCGCAACCGCACTGCCTCCATCCAGAAGGCCATGGAAGAGGCCCGCAAAGCCAGTCAGGACGCCAACCGGCGGCTAGCCGAGATTGAAGCGCGGCTGGCCCGCTTGGACGGAGAGATTGGCGAGATGCGCGGCGCAGCGGACAACGAAGCTGTGGCCGAGGAAGCGCGCATCAAGGCAGCCGCGGAGGAAGATGCGCGCAAGGTGGTGGAAACAGCGCAGCAGGAAATCGCCACGGCAGCCAAGACAGCACGTCGCGAACTGACCGCCTATGCGGCCGATCTGGCCGTGGCTCTGGCAAGAAAGCAGATCAAGGTAGACCCGGCCACGGACCAAGGACTGGTACGCAGCTTTGCCGAACAACTTTCCAATGGCGGTCGGCGCAAGACCGGCAAGGAAGACTCATAGCGTATGGCCTCCGTCACCAGCACCTACGCCCGTGCCTTCGCCGACGCGGTCTTCGCCAGCCGGCTCGACGCGACCAAGACTTTGCGTGAGGCTCAATCCCTCGCGGCGCTTGTGGCCAGCAGCAAGACACTGCGCGACGTCTGGGAGACGCCCGCGATTCTGGCGGAACAAAAGAGGGCGGTGCTGGATGCCATGGTGGCCCGCGAGGGAATTTCCCGTCCGGTGCGGAATTTCATCGCGGTGCTGATTGATCACCGCCGCATTCATTTTCTCGAGCCTATCGTCAAGCAGTTTGAGCAGGAACTAAACCAGCGGATGGGATTCGCGGAAGCCGAAATCACCAGCGCGCGTGAGTTAAGCCCTGCCGAAAAGCGGGCGCTAGAGACCCAAGTAGAGAAATTGACCGGAAAGAAAGTGCAGGCCCGGTACTCCCGTAACCCGTCCCTTCTCGGTGGGGCCATCATCAAGGTCGGCAGCACTATTTACGACGGCTCGATCACGGGACAGTTGGAAAGGATACGGGAGGCGCTAAGCAGCAGTTAGCAATTGGCAATTAGCACTTAGCATTTAGCTGAGAGAGGTTCTTGCCAGTATTAGGCAGAAACCTCAGGGGCCAAGTGCTGACTGCTAATTGCTTAAGCGAAGTTGCTGGCAGCTAGAAGAGCGGAATCTATGGCCCAAATCAGAGCAGACGAAATCACGCAACTCATCCGGCAGCAGATCGAGAACTATGAGTCCAAGATCGCTGTGGATGAAGTAGGAACAGTTGTTACCCTGGGCGACGGTATCGCCCGCGTTCACGGCCTTGACAAAGTCATGGCTGGCGAACTGCTTTCTTTTCCGCATGGCGTGGCCGGAATCGCCATGAACCTGGAAGAAGACCAGGTCGGTGTGGTGCTGCTCGGTGAATACACCGAAATCAAGGAAGGCAACGAGGTCAAGCGCACCGGCCGCATCATGAGCGTGCCCGTGGGCGACGCCATGGTCGGTCGCGTGGTGAACTCGCTGGGCCAGCCCATTGACGACAAGGGCCCAATCGCCACCGACCAGTTCATTCCCCTGGAACGGCTTGCGCCCGGCGTCATCGACCGCCAGCCGGTGCGCGAACCCATGGCCACCGGGCTGAAGGCCATCGACAGCATGATTCCCATCGGTCGCGGCCAGCGCGAGTTGATCATCGGCGACCGGCAGACCGGGAAGACCGCCGTCGCGATTGACACCATCATCAACAACAAGGGCAACGACCTGATCTGCATCTATAACGCGGTCGGACAGAAACGCTCTTCCATTGCCCAGGTAGTCAAACTGCTCTCCGATTACGGCGCGATGGATTACACCATCGTTGTCGCTGCGTCAGCCTCCGAACCCGCGCCGATGCAGTACATCGCGCCCTATGCGGCCTGCGCTATGGGCGAATACTTCCGCGATAGCAAGCGGCATGCCCTGGTCATCTACGACGATCTCTCAAAACACGCAGCGTCTTATCGTGAGATCTCGCTGTTGTTGCGGCGTCCCCCTGGCCGAGAAGCCTATCCTGGCGATGTTTTCTATCTCCACTCGCGCCTGCTGGAACGCGCGTCCAAGCTGAACGACAAGAATGGCGGCGGATCGTTGACCGCATTGCCTATCATCGAAACCCAGGCAGGCGACGTTTCCGCCTACATCCCGACCAATGTGATCTCCATTACCGACGGGCAGATTTACCTGGAAACTGACCTCTTCAACCAGGGCGTGCGCCCGGCGGTGAACGTCGGTCTTTCCGTGAGCCGCGTCGGCGGCAGCGCGCAGATCAAGGCCATGCGCCAGGTCGCGGGCAGCCTGAAGCTGGAACTGGCGCAGTACCGCGAACTGGCGGCCTTCGCGCAGTTCGGCAGCGATCTCGATAAGGCCACACAGGCCCAGCTCAACCGCGGCCAACGCCTGGTCGAACTGCTCAAGCAGAAGCAGTTTTCGCCGCTGCCGTTCTCCAAACAAATCTTGATTATCTTCGCTGGCACCCAGGGATTCTTTGACGATATGGCGGTGGACCAGGTCCGCGATTTCGAGACCGAACTCTACAAGTTCGTAGATACGACGAACCCCGGCCTGCTGCGCACCATCATGGAAAAGAAGATTCTCGATGACAATTTGAAGGCCGAGATGACCAAGGTGATTAAGCAGTGCAAGGAAGCATTCGTAGCGGAGCGGCAGGCGGTCAAGGCGTGAGAATGAGGATGAAGACAGCGCTTGCGGTGATTGGGTTGTTTGCCGCAGCAGTGTCGTGTGGCCCGCAACCGCTCTCGAAGCAGGAGTTGACGCAGCTAGGTGTCGATCAGGTTTCATCTACTCGCAAAGCGATTGCTGATTCCTATCTGCGATGGATCGATGCCACCAAGGCAAAGAACGTGGACGCTGCAGTTTCACTTTACGACGATGAAGCCGTGATGTTGCCAGACGACGCCAACACAGTGAAGGCAAAGACGCGATCCGCGATTTCTATAAGCAGTGGTATAGCGGCAACGACAAATTGATCAAGCAGCAGTTTGACGATACGGGCTTGTTCATGAGCACTCCCGACATCGCCATCGAAACGGCGGATTTCTCCGGCGTATCGAATGTCGACGGGAAGGAAGTTGTGTTTCGAGGAAAGAATCTGATCGTCTGGAAGCGGCAGTCGGACGGTTCGTGGAAGATTTTGCGCGATATTTGGAACGTCTCGCCCGCAAAGTGAGAGCTAGATAGCAAATGGCCAACATACTCGATATTCGGCGCCGCATCCGCAGCGTGACCAACACGCGGCAGATCACCAAGGCCATGAAAATGGTTTCGGCGGCAAAGTTGCGCCGTGCCCAGGAACGGGCGCTGGCGGCGCGTCCCTATGCGCAGATGCTGACCAATGTTCTCAAGTCGCTGGTGTCGCGAGCAGAGATCTATGATCCCGAAACCGGCGCGCCTCGTCATCCCCTCCTGGCTCAGCGGAATGAGAAAAATATCCTTCTGATCGTAGTTGCGGGTGATAAGGGTCTCGCGGGCGCTTTCAACACCAACATCCTGAAAGCAGCCGCGCGCTTCCTCGAGACCGAGTTCGGCAAGAACATTGAGATCGAAACTATTGGCCGTAAAGGGCGAGATTTTCTGCGTCGACGTTACGCGTCCGCTCCGCCGCGCGACGCAGAATCCCAGGAGTCACCGCGCACCACGATTGTTGGTGAGCAGGTCGGCGTCTTGAACAAGGTTGAGTATGCCCTGGCATCAGCCCTGGCCGAGCGCGTGATCGAGCGCTACGGCAAGTGCGAGATTGATTCGGTTTACCTGGTGTTCAATGAGTTCAAGTCGGTAATCGCCCAGCGCCTCATCGTGGAGCAGATTCTACCCGTCGAGCAGATCGGTGTCGCCCCCGTGCTTCAGGCTGAAGAGATGACCCAGAAAGAACGGGAACGGGCGCTCGAGGCGGCAAAAGCTGCGGGAGTAGGACTCCGCGCGGCCGACACGCGTGCGATGGACGCTGCCGCTGCCCGCTTCGCTGCTGCGCCGGTAGATTACATCTATGAGCAGCCGGCGGCGGAGCTGTTCAACTCGCTGCTCCCGAAGTACGTCGGCATTCAGATTTTTCATGCCTTGCTGGAGTCGGTCGCGGCCGAGCATGCCGCCCGCATGACCGCCATGGACGCGGCCACCAACAACGCCACCGACATGATCGATTCCCTGACGCTGGCCATGAATCGCGCCCGCCAGGCGAAGATCACGAAAGAGATTATCGAGATTGTAAGCGGAGCAGCAGCCGCACAATAGCTAGTGAGTACCGAGTGCTGAGTGCTTGCTAGTAGCCAGAAGCTGGAGTCCTATGCCCGAAAACATCGGTCACGTCATTCAAATTGCCGGTCCCGCCGTGGACGTACAGTTTGTCGAAGCCACCATGCCGCCGATTTACCAGGCGCTCAAAGTGGTGAGCGACGGCTTCACCGTCCCTACGCCCATCAACGTCATCCTTGAAGTGCAGCAGCACCTGGGCGAAGGCCGCGTGCGCTGCGTCGCCATGGAGCCCACCGACGGCATGGTACGGGGCATGAAGGCCGTCGACCAGGGCGGCCCGATTTCCGTCCCGGTAGGCTCCGGCACTCTGGGGCGGGTGATGAACGTGATCGGCGAGCCCGTGGATCAACTGGGGCCCATTCAGCATACCCAGAGGCTTCCCATTCACCGGCCTGCGCCGCTGTTCGACGAGCAGTCCACGAGTGCGGAAATGTTTGAAACCGGCGTCAAGGTCATTGACCTGATCCAGCCCTTCCTCAAGGGCGGCAAGATCGGTCTTTTCGGCGGCGCCGGCGTGGGCAAAACCGTCGTCATCATGGAGCTCATCAACAACGTCGCCAAACAGCACGGCGGTTTCTCCGTGTTCGGCGGCGTGGGCGAGCGCACCCGTGAAGGCAACGACCTGTGGCTGGAAATGACCGAGTCGGGCGTAATCAAGCCGGGTGACCCATCGAAATCCAAAGCCGCGCTGATCTACGGCCAGATGACCGAGCCGCCCGGCGCCCGCCTGCGGGTGGCGTTGACCGCGCTGACCGTTGCTGAGTACTTCCGCGACGAGGAAGGCGCCGACACGCTTCTCTTCATCGACAACATTTTCCGTTTTACCCAGGCGGGCTCGGAGGTTTCCGCGCTGCTGGGCCGCATGCCCAGCGCCGTGGGCTACCAGCCCAACCTGGCCACCGAGATGGGCGAGTTGCAAGAGCGGATCACTTCGACCAAGAAAGGATCGGTTACCTCGGTGCAGGCGATTTACGTGCCCGCCGACGACCTCACCGATCCCGCTCCAGCCACCACGTTCGCTCACCTCGACGCGACCACGGTGCTATCGCGCGCGTTGACGGAAATCGGGATTTATCCGGCAGTCGATCCGCTGGCCTCGACCTCGCGCATTCTCGATCCGCGCATCGTAGGCCAGGACCACTACGACGTGGCGCAGATGGTGAAGAAGACGCTGCAGACCTACAAAGACCTGCAGGACATCATCGCCATTCTAGGCATTGACGAACTGAGCGAAGACCAGAAGCTGACGGTGGCCCGCGCCCGCAAGATCCAGAAGTTCCTGTCGCAACCGTTCCACGTCGCTGAACAGTTCACCGGCGCCGCCGGCCGCTACGTGAAAATTGCCGACACGGTGAAAGGCTTCCGCGGAATCGTCGAAGGCAAGTACGACGACATCCCAGAACAGGCCTTTTACATGAAGGGCACGATCGACGAGGTACTTGAAGCCGCGGAGAAGATGAAGGCGGCAGCGTAAGGACAGTCGTCAGTCGTCGGTCGTCAGTCATCGGCAAGATCGAACTTGCGGAGACTTGACAGCTGACGACTGACGAAAATGACTGATGCCAGACACTTTCCAACTCGAAATCGTCACCCCAGACAAGATGGTGGTGCGCGACGCCGCTGACGAGATGCAGCTTCCCGGCAAGAAGGGTTATCTGGGCATCCTGCCCGGGCACGCGCCCTTGATCACCGAACTGTCAGTCGGCGAAATCATCTATAGCGCCAACGGCTATACCCATCATCTGGCGGTTGCCTGGGGCTTTGCCGAGGTGCTCCCCGACAAGGTGACGGTGCTGGCGGAGACTTGCGAGCGCGCCGAGGACATCGACATAAGGCGCGCCCGGGAAGCCAAACAACGCGCCGAGGAACGCCTCAAGAGCGGCAATCCCGAAGTGGACTTCAACCGCGCCGCCAGCGCCTTGCAACGCGCCCAGACACGGTTGGAAGTCGCGGAAAGAAAGGGCTAGAAAGTGTTCTCCGTGCCCTCTGTGTAGGCTCGGCATCCTCCGCCGTTCAAGATTTCTCCCTGTCAGTGCGACTCTTGTACCTCACCCACCGGCACAATCTTCGTCTCAGCCCGGAACTTCTGATAGTCGTGGTACGTGACATCCTCGGAAATGTTGAAGCCTTTGAGCAGCGCTACGCGGGCGTCCAGTTTAAGGGCCACGTGTTTTGGCAGCCAGACTTCGTCGTTGATCCGCGTCTGCTCAATCTGGATATTCGATCCCTTGTGGAGACGCGCCAGGAACAAGCCCACTGAGACGGTATCGATGCACTGGATGTCGAGTTTCACCCACTGCATCTCGGTTTTGTCCAGCCAGACGCGGAAACGGAACTTGGGCAGGAATTTCGCATCTTTCATGTGCGGCTCGAAACCGGGCCGGGGATCTGCGTCAATCACGTAGGTTGACCGGCCTTCCCACTCTTCTGTGCCTGCCAGCCGGAAGTTGTAGGCGTCCGCGATCTCTTTGACGAAGGCGCGGGCCTCTTCACGGTCCTTCTCCTGTTTCTGCAGACGCTTCTTACGGTCTTCCTCGCTCTCATTCTTGCGCTTGTCAATGATTTTCTCAATTTTCTCGTCTTCCTTCCGGGCATCTTTCTCCGCCAGCGGCTTGTCGTCCCTGGCAATCAGCTTACGCACCGGTTCCTCGAACAGCACCATGATTTCGTAGCTTCGGATTTCCGCCGACTTCAGCCGGCCTTTGCCGTCCAGCTTGTGCTCCTCCTCGCGCTGGATGTAGGTGTAGTCGCGCTGCTTCTTGTCGTTCTCGATGTCCTTCTCGGCGGCCTGGCGGATGAGTGTGCGGATCTGTTCGTTGGTAGGAGTCTCGGTTGTATCCGCCGAGGTTCTCGTTTCCTGTGCGGGCGCAAACATTGTCACCAGAAACAGGATGATGGACAAGATCGCGAATCGGAGCATCATAGCGAAGGTTACGTCGTTAGAACCAAGTCAGTTCCCGGAAGATGCCTGTTCGCGCAGCTCAATGACCACAAACCGCGCCGGGTCGGTGCCATTGTTTACGAGTTCCGACTTGCGTCCGGGCTCAACCCAGTACAGTTCCCCTTGTGACTTGCGAATCCGGTTCTTCTCCGTTTTTAAATCGAAGTCGCTCAGCGCGATTACCAGCTCCGCACCCTCCTTCTCGGGCGCCGGGTACGAATCGTCCGGTAGCAGCTGCACATCTTTCACTGTGGCCTCGCCCAGCGCCATGACGCTGGCGAACTTGGCCCGCGAGTCAACCGGCGGAGGCAGGGCACTGCTGCCGTATTCCCAGTGTCCCGCACCGGGCTGGTAGCCGAAGCTGGTCACCTTCGGGTTCAGGAATTCCACGGTGAGGTTGTGATACTCGTTGGGGGTATCGTTGCGCATGGTACGTGCTGGCCCACCGAAGAAGAAGCGCACATCGTTCTGGTTGTAACGGTACGTGATGACGCCCGCCTGTCCCTCACCCCAACTCGCAATTTCGCAGTCTGCCAGGGTAACTACCAGGTAATTGTGCTCGTGGCGTGTGAGCTGGGTAGAAGTATGCGCGCCAATCGCAACCTCAAACACCCGGACTTTGTCATTCTCCAGCAGCAGGCGATGATGCGGTTCGGAGGTAATGTCTACCACATCCTGCGTTACGGCTGTCACCGAACAGAGGAGGCATAACAAAACACCGGCCACAAGCGGGTTTTTCCTCATAACAAGGTTCCACTCCAAGTCTTCCCGTGCGCACAAAACTTGCAAAGTTTTGACAAGGTCTTAACAACCCTCGAGCCCGTGTGCTCTATGGTGTCTATCGGCTCATCCAAGCTTGTCAGCTTGGGCCAGGCCGAAAGGAGCACGACATATGCACTCATCTTCTTCAGTGCGCATCCTGTGCGTGGACTCATCCGATACGCGGCGTGTGCACCTGCACACGATGCTGGAAAAGGCCGGGTTTGACGTTTGGATGGCCCGTGACGTCAGCGATGCAATTTCCCTCGCGACCCGCTTGCCACTCGACGCCGTTGTCGCCGACCAACCCTCGACCCTGGGCCATGAGGAAAGCTGGGAGAAGCTCATGGCCATACGCTCCGCGCTGCCGGTGCTGGTGCATTCGGCAGCGCCCCACATGGGAGGCTGCTCGGCCAGTGCGGGCGATTTTGCGGCTGTGCGCACCGGGAATCCTCAAGTCATCATGGCAATTCTGACCCTGCTGTTAGGCCCGGCGGGCCGGCATGAACCAGAAGTTCCCGCCTACCACACAGCATGAAGCAGGGCCAAGGATTTATAAGGCTCCGTCGAGAGATCTTCGCAGAAATCGCCATCATCCCTTCATAAGCCCCAAGAGGCGGTTTCTGCGATCTCGGCGGTTTTTTATTTTGCACCTCGGTCTGTGCGAGGTACCGACTTTTCCGCTCGCCCCAGACATCCCGCCCGGAACGAACGATCGTCCAGCCGGTGCAGACGCTTCGCCATCGCCGGCGTGAGCAGAGGGTAGTGGCGGATGTCGAACAGATACTCGGCCACAAACCACAGCGGCTTGTCGGTGGTCATCCACTCCAGGGCGTCGAAGCGCGCCAGGTTGACGGGGCCCGAGAAGCGGCGCAACGAACGCTCCCGCCGCAGGTTGAAATACACGTCAAAATAACTCAGGGCCAGCTCCCGCAGAGAACGGTAAACCGGCTCACGGTAGCGGCACCCGGTGTAGTTCGATTTGGCCACCGCGCCCCAGTGATCGTTTCTGCGGTAGATGGCCACTACGTGGTCCGTATCTTTGTCCGCTTCCAGATCGAACACCAGCGGCTGGTATCCATTCGCCCGCAGCGCCACCGCCGCCAGCATGGCGCCTTCGAAACAGTGCGCCGTGTTCTCCCGCAGCACATGCCGTGGCGACCAAGCAGTATCCGCCAGGTGATATGGCATGTCGTCGAGGAAACGCTGGATGCCGTGCGGGTCTTTCAGGCTGCGCAGCTTGCGCAGTTCGGCCGGAGAAAAGCCGCTAATGCCGTTTCGCATGATTGAGTGCAGTGTACCGGAAGTTCGCTGGTCGCCAGTAGCTGGTGACTAGTGGCTAGGGAGTTTCATCCCAGCAATGTGGCCAGTTCCGGCGGCGTATCCACCACGACGTCAGGCGGGGCCTCGCACAAAGTGTGTGGAGCAAAGCCGTAGGTGACGCCGCAGGTCCAGAGTCCCGCATTGCGTCCGGTGAGCACATCGTTTGAGGAGTCTCCCACCATCAGCGTTTCCTCCGGACGCATCTTGGTCTGGTGCAGAATGGTCTGGGCGCCCAGCGGGTCGGGCTTCTTGGTGGCAAAGCTGTTGCCGCCGTACACCGAGACAAAGAACTCGCCGAGGCCGAGGGCTTCGATAATCGCGCGCGAAGGGTGCACCGGCTTGTTGGAGAGCACTGCCATCAGGCGGCGCGTGCCGTTGGCGTTCTGGATGGCAGCCAGTGCGGGCTTGATGCCGTCGTAAACAACCGTGTGGTCGAGCTTATGCTCGCGATAGTAGGCAAGAAAATAGTCCAGGCCACGTTTGAGGAAGTGTTCGTCCTTGGGATCGCCCAGCGCCCGCCGCACCAGCATGGGAGCGCCGTCCCCCACGTACGACGCCACGATTTCCTCAGGCAGTTCAGGACGGCTGAAATGCCGCAGCATAGCATTGATCGAGTGCACCAGGTCCAGTCGCGAGTCAATCAGGGTACCGTCCAGATCGAAGATCAGCAGCCTGATGGTGTGAGGATCGAACTGGTGGTTGAACTTGATCATGCTGATTTCAAGGATAGCATTCAGCCCTGAGCCCTCAGCCAAACCAGCATCTTCGGCTCACTTTCCTTGAGGACCCTTCAAGGATAGGGTAGGACCGGTGATGGCTGAATGCTGAGTGCTGAACGCTGCCTGCCCAGTGCTATGATTTACAATGCTTTGGCATCGTTCTACCCCCGGAACCAGGGAAACGGATGGCAACCAAGACAGAGCCTGACCTGAGGAAGACGGGCAAGTCCTATGAGGGGCTTTCCCGCGAGCAACTGGTCGAAGCCTACCGCATCATGTACACCTCCCGGCGGGTGGACGACCGGGAGATCCTGCTCAAGCGGCAGCAGAAAATCTTCTTCCAGATCTCCGGCGCCGGGCATGAGGCGGTGGGCGTGGCCGCGGGCTTTGCCCTCAAGTCGGCCTACGACTGGTTCTATCCTTATTACCGTGACCGAGCCCTGTGCCTTGCCCTGGGCGCTACCCCTTACGAGATGCTCTTGGAGGCCGTGGGCGCAGCCGACGATCCGAACTCCGGTGGTCGGCAGATGCCCTCCCACTGGAGCTTTCCCAAGCTCAACGTGGTTACCCAGTCCTCGCCCACGGGGTCGCAGGTTCTGCAGGCGGTAGGTTGCGCCGAAGCCGGACGCTACTTCGCCGCCCACCCCGAGACTGCTAAGAAAGCCACCGGCGATTATCGCCAGTTTAAAGACGTCATGTTCCACGGTGACGAGGTCACTTACGTTTCCCTCGGCGATGGCACTACCAGCGAAGGTGAGTTCTGGGAGGGGATGAACACCGCCTCCAACCGCAAGCTGCCGGTGGTCTTCGTGATCCAGGACAACGAATACGCCATCTCCGTCCCGGTCGAGGTGCAGACTGCGGGCGGAAACATCTCCCGCCTGGTTGCCGGTTTCCCCAATTTCCATTTCGAAGAGGTGGATGGCATCGATCCGGTCGCGACCTACGCGGCTTTCATGCGTTCGGTGGCGCACTGCCGCGCGGGCAACGGCCCCGCTTTCATCCACGCCCATGTCATCCGCCCGTACTCGCACTCCCTCTCCGATGACGAGCGGCTCTATCGCCCTGAGTCCGAACGCCAAGACGAAGTGGCGCGCGACCCCATCACCCGCATGCAGATGTTCCTCATCCGCGAAGGCATTCTGGATGAAAAGGGGATCAACCAGCTCGAAAAGCAGGTGGAAGACGATCTGCAAGTGGCCGTAGACCAGGCTCTGGATGCGCCTTTACCCACGCCTGACACGGTGGAGCATTTCGTCTATTCACCGGATCTGGATCCCACGTCCTCCGCTTTTGCGACCGAGCCAGCTCCGGTCACCGCCCAGGCGGTTGCCAGCGACGGCAAGAAGGCTACGCAGCCCAAGACCATGGCCGACCTGATCAACGCTACCCTGCGCGATGAGATGCGACGCGACGGGCGCATCGTGATGTTCGGGGAAGATGTGGCGGACTGCAGCCGCGAACAGTATCTCGAGCAGAAGCTGATCAAGGGCAAAGGCGGCGTGTTCAAGCTGACCTCCGGCCTACAGGCGGAGTTTGGTTCTGACCGGGTGTTCAACTCGCCGCTGGCGGAAGCCAATATCGTGGGCCGCGCCACTGGCATGGCCACGCGCGGGATGAAGCCAGTGGTCGAGATCCAGTTCTTCGACTACATCTGGCCGGCCATGATGCAACTGCGCAACGAACTGCCACTCATCCGCTGGCGCTCAAACAACGGCTTTTCATCGCCCGCGGTGGTGCGCGTGGCCATCGGCGGATATCTCACCGGCGGCGCTATCTATCATTCGCAATGCGGCGAGAGCATCTTCACCCACATTCCCGGCTTGCGCGTCGTGTTCGCCTCCAATGCGCTCGATGCCGCCGGCCTGCTGCGTACTTCTATTCGCTGCGACGATCCCGTCCTGTTCCTGGAGCACAAGCGCCTCTACCGCGAAACCTTCGGACGCGCCCCCTATCCCGGCCCTGACTACATGATTCCCTTTGGCAAAGCCAAAGTCGTGCAGGCGGGAATTGACCTGTCGGTGATTACCTACGGAGCGGTGGTGCCCCGCGCCCTGCAAGCCGCGCAGAAGCTGGAACGCGAGCACGGGGTCAAAGTCGAAGTGATCGATCTGCGCTGCCTCAGCCCCTTTGACTGGGAAGCCATCGCCAATTCCGTACGCAAGACCAACCGCGTAATCGTCGCCTACGAAGACTCACTGAGCTGGGGCTACGGTGCGGAAATCGCAGCCCGCATCGCAGACGAACTCTTCGAGCATCTGGACGCCCCTGTACGCCGCGTCGCTGCCAAAGACACCTTCGTGGCCTATCAGCCCATCCTGGAAGATGCCATCCTTCCTCAGGCCGACGACCTCTTCCGTGCGATGAAGCAGCTCAGCGAGTTCTGAAACTGAGAACTGAGAACCAGGAACTAGGAACTGCTGCTAATCCAGACATGCGGTTCCTTCGTCACGGCAGGTACTGATTTGCCATCAATCACAGCTGGACGGTCGCGGGATTACCAGGGCTTGCCTTTCGCCGATCACTTCTTTGGTGCTTTGCTTACGCTTCCACCCCCGCCGCGCCGAATGCTGTCAAGCGCAATTGGGCCGGCCCCGAAGAAGATCAACGCGAAGGCAATTGCCGCCAGGGCAAGAGGGAACTGGTAGCCCTTGTCCCCCAGCAGGCCGTTATGCCAGTGCACTTTCCAAATGGCGACACCCAGGTCAATGCAGATGGCCAAGGCTGAGGCCCGGGCAAACAATCCCGCGAGTACCAGCAGTCCGCCCAGGAATTCCGCCGCCGCGGACAGATAGGCCCACCAGCCCGGCAGGCCCAGGCTGGTGACGTATTGCACGTGATGGGCGAGCCCGCCGAATACCTTGGGATACCCGTGGGCGACCATGACCACGCCCAACACCACGCGCAAGACCAGCAGCGCCAAGGGCTGAAGACGATCGAGGTAGCGCAAGCGTTCCTCCGGAAGACGACAGCTTACCGCAGGCAAGGGAATTGCAGAAGTAAGAAGAGCGGTGCAGTCTGGGGCGGTCACCCTTTTCCGGCGTCATCCTTCGCCCGGCTAAAGCCAGGCTCGGGACGACGCCATCACTCACTCCAGCGCGTACTCAATCCTGATTCCCCGCCGTGCCATCTCCTCCAGGAACATATCGGCCGGCACATCGCGCTCCTGTAGGACCGCGCCGCGCTTGGCAATCGCGCCCGAGGCCAGCATCTGCACCACGATCGAAGCCGGAAACGCCGTAGTGCGCATCATGGCGCTCATGTCAGTCTTGGGGTCGTAGTGATCCACCAGGGTGAACGACGCCACGTGCCCCTTCAGCCGTCCACCGAGCAGGCCGCGCACGCCCGGCGCGCGCACCGACTCATGCGCTTCCAGCCGCATGATGCACACGTCCGGGCCCTTGCTGGCGAACTTACCCTCAAAAACCTTCGACATCACTGCCCGCGGGGCAATCTCTGCTTTGCCGATCTTCATCTTCTCGCTGGAGAACAGTCCCAGTTCCTTCAATTCACACAGCAGGTCGTAGTGCCCGGGATAGCGCAGCGTCTTCTCAAAGCACTCGCCGACCTTGCCTGCAAAGCTTTCGGGCAGGGTCGAGGTGCCGCCCGAGGTATGAAACGCCACCAGCGGCGAGAAGCCCGCCATGTGGAACTCTTCCGGCTCGGTCAGCGCCTCAATGGTCACCAGCTTGCCTTTGCGCAGGATGCGTGCCGGCTCAACGTATTCGTTGATTAGCCCTTCCACCGAAAACACCAACTGGTAGTGAAACGGGGGCATGGGCCTCTCCGGCAGACCGCCGACATAGAGCCTGAGCGCGTCCGCCCGTCCCCCCAGGCGCAGCACCAGCTCTGCGCCCAGGATGGAGGCCATCCCCGGAGAGAGCCCGCAGTCGGGCGCCAGCGCCACGCCACGTTTTTCCGCCTTCTTCGCCAGCGCCAACTCCTGGCGGACGACGGTATTGTTGCCGCCGAGATCGGCGAAGTGGCAACGCGCTTCCACCGCCGCCCTGGCTAGGCCGAGATTCAGGAAGTAGGGAACCGCCGAGAGACAGCCGTCATGACCGCGCATCAGACGGCTGGCGGCCTTCTCGCTGGAAGCATTCAGCGCGACTGCCCGCACCTTCTTTTCGCCGGTGATCTTGTTGACCCGGGCCGCCACTTCTCTTGCCCGCCGCAGGTCGCTGTCCGCCAGCGTCACCGCTTCAACTGCCTCTTGCCGGGCCATGTCGTACGCGGCGGCTGAGCCCATCATGCCGGAACCGATGACCAGAAGCTTCATGAGTGCACCTGTAGAGTCACTGATAGTGTCAACTGAACCAGCAAGATTACAGGAGCCGAGAACTTTGAAGAAGTGATGAAGCGCACAGAGCAGGTGGTTACCAGTCCCATGCCAGAGCGCTGCCCTGCGTCGCGGAACCAGAGCTGCGCCCTACTTACCGAGAGTTTTCTTGAAGAACGCGATGACTTCTCGATTAAAGTCGCGAGACGATATAGACAGCAGATCTGGCGCTTTCGTTAGCTGGACTGATCGCCCAACCCGCTCTCGTCTGAATCCGAACGGCCACTTGCAGGATTGCTGGCAGCCTCTAGTCTTTGGCGAGCTTCCGGAGCGCGCGGCGCGCTGTCTTGCCCTCCTCCGTGTCAGGCACAGCCTCGGCGACCCGCTGATAATGTGCGCGGGCTGCGTCCGGCTGCTGCGAGCGGATTTGCAGGTCTGCCGCCGCTAGTTCTGCGACATAGATGTAACGATCACTTCCTGACGTGGATCCGGCTTCTGTGTATCGTGCCAGCGCCGGTTCGCTCTGCTGCAGGTGTTCGTAGGCTTGTCCGGCCTGATAGAGAATCTTGGGGAGGGGAACGTCCTGGTACCCGGCTTCGTTGGCCCGGTGCCTGGTCAGGATGGCGTCGTAGGCCTGGGCAGCCGAACTCCAGTCATTCATCAGGCCGAAAAGCGCCGCGACCTCATACGGCAAGAGATAATTGCGCGGATACGAGCGCGCCATCTCCTGATAGAGAGCTAGCGCTTGGGGATATGTCTTCTCGCGCTGATAGAGAACTGCCAGCATCAGCTTGGCGTCCTCGCGCGCGTAGTTGCCTTCTTCAGTTACCCGTTTGATTTGCAGCAGACCTTCGTCGCGGTCGCCGTGCCGGCCGGTGAGCGCGGCCAGGACTTTGATGTACCACGGCAGGCTGCCCACGATGTAGTTGTTCATCCCCACGACCAGGTAGCAATCGACATATGCAGAGTCGAGCTTCAGCAGATCTTGATGGTACTTGAAAGCCGCCGTGGCCTCGTGCAACGCCGGCATGTACTCCTTGCGGAGCGTGAAATGATAGGTGGCGCGTGTGCCGTGAGTCACCCCAGCCCAGTACATCGCGTCTTTGTCCTTGGGGTCGTTCTTGAGCCGTTGCTCGGCTAGCTCCTGTGCCTTGTCCAAAACCGAGAACAGTTCCTGTTGAAAGGACGGCGTCACCGCCACTTTACTCGGTCTGAACACGGCTCCGCCCTGGCCATAGACGCTGGACTCCAGCACGCCGCGCCGAAACATCTCCTGGTAGAGGGTGGCGATTGCCAGATAGTTCCACGCGCGCAAGTCCGCGGGGTGGGCTTCCACCCAGCCGCGTAATTGCTGCTTGGCGGTGTCGTACTCGAAGTTTCGCAGGTGTGTGATGCCGACAGCAACGGGATCGCTGCCATCACCTTGTCGCAGCGATTCGCGTTGCTGTGCGCATCCTGGGAGTGCATTCATCAGTGCCAGGAGCAGAACCAAAATGGAGCCCAATTTCATGACAACCCCGCCTTCCTCTCTATTCTTCTATGCCTGGAAACGAAATACTATCCCTGTGGGCACGCGGCATCACATGGCCACTCTGGGCGCGCCTCCGCTTTGGCGCAATGCACAGCGTCTCAACTGATCCTCAAACGGTCTTCAGTGGTAAGTTGCTGATTGTGAGGGAGCTTTCAGAACTCTCGTCCGGAGGTAATCCGGGAAGAGACGGGGCAGGAGCCCCGTCTGTACGGCAACTTCAATCAGGGCGGCCGGGCGGGCGCCGCTTACTTGGCCCCGTCCACGTTCTCCCGCTCCGCGTTGTAGGTGCCGAACTTCTTGGCCACCGGCTTCAGCGTGGGATAGAACTGAACAAAGCTGTGCTCAACCGCGGCGTGCGCCTCGTGACAAGCGAAGCAACCTTCCTTGGGATGGGCTTTGGCAGACCTCGTGTCTTCGCCGAAGCTGAAGTAGGCCCATTCTTCCGGGAAATGGCTTTTGTCTTTCACCTCCACTCCCATGCCCATGAAGTCGGTCTGAAAATGTCCGACTTTGTTGATGGAGCCTTTGGTCTGGGAATCACGTTCCTCGACGACGAAGATGCTCTTGTTGGGCCATTTGCCGGATTTCTGGAACTCCGCGTACGCCCACTGCGGCACAAAGACGTTGGTGAACATTTCGTGCCCGCCGATTTTCGGGCTGTAGCTCATCCCCAAGCCAGCAGACAGGAAGACCCACTCACGATAATTCTCGGGACGAAGCAGTTGATTGTCGGTGGTGTACTGCGGCAGGGCAGGCGGCGAGGTTGGAGCGGCCGCCAGCAGCAGTCCGACAGCGACGACCAGCACGATCGAGAACAGCAAAGGGTTCTTCATCTAGCTCTCCTTAACCGGCAAATTTGTCGGTACACTCTCGTCTTGTCCAGAAGCTACCTGATAATAAAATCTCTTGTCATCCTGAGCGGAGCGAAGGACCTGCTTCTTGCCGGCGCCGGGAGAAAGCAGGTCTTTCGCTCCGCTCAAGATGACAATGCTTGCTCCGATTATCTTCCGGTCAACTGAAGCTCTTCTTACTCACATCGCAATGCGACGGTCGGGTTGACCCGAGCGGCCCGCCGCGCGGGCACATAACAAGCCGAGAGTGCAGCGATGGCCAGAACAGCGCCCACGCCCACGAAAGTCAGCGGATCCGTCGGTGTGACCTCGAACAGGAGTCCCTGTAGGATGCGGGTAAGCCCGACGGCGCCCAGCACCCCGAGGATCAGCCCGACAGTCGTCAGCACTACGCCCTGGCCCAGCACCATGCGCAGGATTTCCCTGGGCCAGGCGCCGATCGCCATGCGCACGCCGATTTCGTGGGTACGCTGGCTGACAGACAGGGCCATGACCCCGCCGATGCCCGCTGCCGCAATCGCCAGCGCCAGCAGCGCGAACAGGCCCAGCAGGTTCGCGGTGAGGCGCGGCGCGGCAATCGATTCGGCGCGCACCTGCTCCAGCGATTGCACGCGGGCCGCGGGTTGGTCGGGATCGATCTCGTAGATATGCTGGATGATCCTGCGGGCGATGCTCATCGGCTCGACCGCGGTCTTGACCACCAGGCTGGCGCCCATAACCGGGCTGTCGTTGAGTGGAACATAGATCTCATCGCTGGCATCTTTGTCGAGCCCGTACTGCTTGACGTCGCCCACCACCCCCACAATCTGGATCCAGGTCTTGCCCTTGTCGGTCGAAATGCGCTTGCCGACCGGATCCTGGGTGCCCCAGAAATAATGCGCCGCCGTGCGATTCACGATGGCCACGGGCGGCGTGTCCTGGCGGTCCTGGTGCGTGAAATCGCGGCCTTCGAGAAGCGGAATGCGCAGGGTCTGGAAATAACCCGGAGTGACCACGCGGAAGTCACCGATGGGCAGCGATGCAGAGTCGCGGCCTTCGATGGTGAAGTCGTTACTCATCGGGTCCATACCAATCAGGGGAAAGGTCATGCCAGCGGCAGCGGAAAGCACGCCCGGCTGGGTCTGAAGCCTCTCGAGCAAGGCATTGTAGAAGGCGCGTCGTTTGTCGTCCGTGTTGTACTTGGTGAAGTTTAGGTTCAAGCGCATGGTGAGCACGTTTTCGGGTTCAAAGCCAGGGTTCACGTGCTGAAGCTTGAGGAAGCTGCGCAGCATCAGGCCGGCACCGATCAGCAACAGGAACGACACTGCGACCTGCGAGATGATGAGAACGCTGCGCAGACGACGTCGGCCAATGCCAATGGTGGATTGGACGCTGCCTTCCTTGAGGTTGCCGATGTTATGCCCGCGGCTGTCGAGTGCGGCCACCGAACCCGAAACCAGGCTCACGAGTACGGCAACACCAAGGGTAAACAGGAGCACGGTTCCGTCCAGATGGATTTCGCCGGCCCGCGGAGTAAAGCGAGCGACATAGGTGACCAGCAGGCTAAGGCCGTTCTGCGCAAAGACCAGGCCTAGAGCAGCGCCTGCCAAGGCGAGCAGAAAGCTCTCTGTCAGCAACTGGCGGAACAAGCGGTTGCGCCCGGCTCCGAGGGCGGCGCGCACTGCCAGCTCGCGCTCCCGTTTCACCATGCGTGCCAAATTGAGGTTGGTCACGTTGGCGCAGGCAATGAGCAGCACGAAGCCTGCGGCACCGAGCAACACCAGCATGGTGGTGCGTGCGTTCTGCGTGAGTTGTTCGCGCAGCGATAAGGCCCAGGCCCCAACATCGAAGCTAGGGGGATAAACGTCCGGATAGGCACGCTGGGCATTCAGGATGATGCTGTTGAGATCGGCGGTCGCCTGGCGGAGGCTCACCCCGGGTTTCATCAAGCCGAACACACTCATCATGCGGTCGCTGCGGTTGGCCATCATCTGCGGATCGGACCGGAACGGGCAGGCCGTAGTCGGCATGTAAACATCGTTCTGGTCGGGATACTGTGGCAGTGGTGGCAGCACTCCGATTACCGTATGCAGGCGATCGTTCATGGTGAAGGTCTTGTTAACAACCGTGGGATCGCCGCCAAAACTGCGGATCCAGTATTCGTACGTCAACAGCAGGACCGCAGGTGCGCCCGTCTTCTCGTCATCGGCGCGAAAGGCGCGTCCCAGCAGCGGTTTGACCCCAAAGGCATCAAAGAAATTCCAGGAGACGACGCCGGTCATTACCCGCTCGGGTTCCTTGCGCCCGAGCAGGATGAACGCCATCGAGTGGTATTCCACCAAGGCATCAAACGAGCGGTTCTGAGCGCGGTAGTCGAGAATTTCTGGCACCGAGAACGACACATCGGGAAAGCCGGCGCGGGGAGCGCCTTGTTTGACCAGCACCATGCGCTCGCCGTTCTCGTAAGGCAGCGGCTTGAGGAGCACGGCGTTAACCACGCTGAAGATCGCAGAATTGGCCCCGATGCCAAGGGCCAGCGTGAGCACCGCCACGGCGGTAAAGCCCGGGTTGCGGCGCAGCATGCGGGCCCCGAAACGGAGGTCCTGAAGAAAAGTTTCCAGCACCGGGAGGCCGCGGCGGTCGCGGTAGCTTTCCTTGGTGGATTCGATGCCGCCCAGTTTGATGAGGGCGTGGCGGCGAGCCTCTTCCGGAGTCATGCCGGAGCGCAGGTTGTCCTCAATGTGCATCTGCAGATGACTCTCAATCTCCTCCGCCAGCTCGCGGTCGCGCTGCTCTTTATGGAACAGGCCGCCGAGGCGCAAAAACAGGGCGCGCAGAGTTTTCATGACTCCTCCGAGGGTGCCAGAAAGCGCGCGAGGATGGCAGTGGTCTGTTCCCAATCCTGCGCTTCTTTCTCGAGCTGCTTCCGCCCGGCGCGCGTCAGCTTGTAGTACTTGGCCTTGCGGTTGTTGTCCGAGACGCCCCACTCGGAGGCGATGTAGCCCTCCTGCTCAAGTTTGAGAAGGGCCGGGTAGAGCGTCCCGTAGTTGACCGACAACAGCTCGCCGCTGGTTTGCTCGATGCGGCGCGCGATGCCGTATCCGTGCAGCGAGCCCATAGTTTCGAGAGTCTTCAGCACCATCAGGGCCAGGGTGCCCTGCCAGACATCGGCTTTGTCGGTCATAAACCCACTCCTATGGGAAAGCCATAGTAAGATGCCACAAGTCCTATGGGAAAGCAATAGGAAAAACGGCAGAGCAGGAGCCAAGAAGCTGAAAGCCGCCGAAGCGGCCCTGGCCCCCTCGCGGTCATCTCCCAGCCGGACTTCAACCTCTGGCAGCTTGTTCTGACATGGAACTTGCGGCAAGTTTTGGCGGAACTTAAGGCGAAAGCCCAGGGACCACAGTCGGATCGCAATGCCCCTTCGAGAATCGCAGAGCTTCCTTGCCCTTTGTGCCGGAAGCCTTGGCAATTACAGGCCTTTCCATGTGTCGTAATACCTTGGTACCGTCTCTAGTACTTTGGTTATGTGACGGGGCGAAAACTCGAATCTGGTGTATAAATACTACATCCGGTTGTATCCCTGTATCTGTCGACCCCAACCCATAGCATCCATCTGCAACTGCCTTTAGGTTACTTTCCAGAAAACCGGCATAAAACCCTAAAAAACACGGTGTTTCGCCTTGAGCTTGGCAAATTCCCGGTTGATATATGCTCGGGGCACTGAAATTCACTCGAACGCAATTCTGTACGAGGAATTTCCTCCCAAGTTCGCCCGACAGGCCGCAAAAAGCGCCTGGGCTGGGCCTGATTCTGTGGAAAGGGCAAATGGACTATGGCCGACTCGCGAGAAGTGATGAACATCCGCCAGGCGTCGCAGTACCTGGGAGTGAGTCCGGACACGCTGTACAAGTACGTGGGTGAGCAAAAGATACCCGCCTTCAAACTGGGCAACCGCTGGCGCTTCAAGAAGTCGAGGCTGGACCAGTGGATGGAAGAGAAGTCGAGCCAGATGGAGGCGAAAAGCAAGAAGAAACCGAAGGCGGCCGCCAAGGCTGCCGGAGAGTAAAGGCGGGCACATGTTTGGATTCGGATCGAAGACGATAGTAGGTCTGGATGTGGGCTCCTCGAGCATCAAGGCAGTGGAGTTGAAGCGGGGGCGGGCGGGCATCGAAGTCGCCCACCTCGGGTTGGAACCACTGGCTCCGGATATCGTGGTTGACTCCATGATCGTGGACTCGGGCACGGTGTCGAGCGCGATTTCGAAGCTGTTCACCGAAAACCAGATCAAGTCGACCAAGGTGGCAACTGCGGTCAGCGGCCACTCGGTGATCGTGAAAAAGATTTCGCTGCCCTCGATGAGTGACCAGGAACTGGCGGAGACGATCCAGAAGGAAGCCGCGCAGCACATTCCCTTCGATCTCGCCGATGTGAACCTCGACTACCAGATCCTTTCCGAGGACGCCAGCAGCCCGCAGATGGACGTGCTCCTGGTGGCTGTCAAGAAGGACAAGATCCTCAACTACACCAACGTACTCTCGATGGCAGGGAAGACTCCGGCTATCGTGGACATCGATGCCCTGGCCTTGCAGAACTGCTACGAGTTCAATTACGAGCCGGCGCCGGGCCAGGTGGTGGCACTTTTGAATCTGGGCGCCAGCGTGATGAACATCAACATTGTGAAAGGCACGACGCCCCTGTTCCCGCGCGACGTCAGCGTGGGCGGGCACCAGTATACGGACTCGCTGCAGAAGGAACTGGACCTGAGCTTTGACGACGCTGAGTCGCTAAAGCTGGGCAACAAGGTGGGGACGGTGAGTGAAGACGCCAAGACCCCCATCCTGCAGCAGGTGACTGAAATCATCGTGCTGGAAATCCAGAAGACGTTCGACTTCTTTCGCGCCAGCGCGGCGGGAGAGCACATCGAGAAGATTTACCTGGCGGGCGGGTCGTCGAAGGTTCCCGGGCTGGTGGATGCCCTGCGCCAGGAATTCTCGCTGCCGGTGGAGATTTTCAATCCGTTCCAGAAGATCGCGCCTCCGGCGGACGGTGTGGGAGCAGAACTGATCGAGCAGAACGCCGGCCAGATGGCAGTTGCGGTGGGTTTGGCCTTAAGGAGTTTTGAAGACCTATGATCCGAATCAATCTGCTGGGAGCACCAAGACCGAAGAACAAACGGGGCAGCGCGGCGGCGTCGGCGGCGGTCGTGATGGAAGTGGGCGATGCCGGCTCACCGAAGATGAAGGTGCTGGTGGTGGTTGCCGTGGTGGCGGTTTTCAACCTCGGCTACTGGTACCGCCTGGACAAGGTGCACAAGGACATCGCGGTCAAGGTGCAGCAGGCGGAGCAAAAGAACCGGGAACTGGCCGACGTCAAGGCCCGCTACCTGGAGCGGCAGAAGCAGGCCGACAGCTACAAGCGCCGGGTGGATGTCATCGATCAGTTGCGGGCGGCGCAGTCTGGGCCGGTGAACCTGCTGAATATGATCGGCGACACGGTGAACGGAACCGAGGCAGTGTGGCTCAACACCATGAAGGACGAGGGCCAGAGTGTGGATATCCAGGGGATGGCGCTGAGTGCGGACGCGGTCGCCAACCTGATCGAGAATTTGCAGAAGACCGGCTATTTCCGCAACATCGAGATCAAAGAGACCTACCAGGACACCTCGTTCAAGGACATGCAGGCGTTTCAGTTCACCTTGACCTGCGAAAAAGGCGGGGACAAGGGCAAGTCGTAAGGGACGGGACACTATGGCGAACTTCGGTGAAATGTCGGGTGTGAAGCAATGGGCGGTCCTGTTGGCGGGAGCAGCGCTGATCAGCGGAGCGTTGTACTTCACGCTGTTCAAGACGCAGCGCGAAGCCAACGCGACGGCACAGCACAACCTGGAAGTCAAGCTGCACGAGAACGCAGAACTGGAAGCCTACAAGCCCAAACTGGCGGAGATTGAGCGCCAGCTGGCCAGCCTGAAGCAGCAACTGGAAATCGAGCGCAAGATCGTGCCGGACGAGAAGGAAGTCGATGGCTTCATGAAGATGATGGACGCGGAAGCCATGAAGGCCGGCATCGAACTGCGGCGCTACACCTCCAAGCCGGTCAGCGTGCGCGACTTCTACAGTGAGCTGCCCTTCGAGATGGAGTTGGATGGTCCCTACTACTCAATGCTGAACTTCTTCGACCGCGTGGGCAAGCTGGAGCGGATCGTCAACGTATCGGGGCTTCAGGTAGCGACTACTAAGAAGCCTTCGGAAGCCAAAGCCAAACACAGCTACCAGTATGCGCCGAATGAGAGCGTGGTAGCGACGTGCATGGCGACCACCTTCTTCAGCCATGACATGGAAGTGCCGGCCAGTGCACCGGCGCGGCCTGGCCAGCCCAAGCCGGCCAAGAGGTAACAAGGGAAACCTATGAAGCTGACGACTGGAATTCTGATATTGGGGATGGCAGCCGGAACTGCCTGGGCGCAGAACCCGGACGTCATCGAAAACACGCGCAACACCATGAACGCAGTGGTGCAGAAGAAGGCGATCGACTCGAACGCCGCTCTGGCTGCTTCGCAGGGACCGGCGGCGAAACCGCCCGCGCCCGCCAGCAGCAAAGCGGCGACAGCGGCCCATGCCAAACCGGCTTCCTCGAGCGCGAGCAGCACGACCGCAGCCAAGCCGGTGGGGTCTGCGAAGACCGCCAGCAAGCCAAAGGTTGCGGTGACGCCGCACGTGGCCATCAAGGCCAAGACCGCCAGCAAGCCGGCCGCGACCAAGGCCAAGGCGGCCAAGCCGGCGAAGCCCCAGCCGCCGGTGGCCGTGGCGGACAAGGAAAATCCAGAGGCCAAGAAGGAATCGTCGAAGGTGATCAACCTGACGGGGCGGCGGGATCCATTCGTCAGCCCAGTTGTCAACCGCACCATGGTGGGCTCGGGCTGCAGCACGGGCAAGAAGTGCCTGGCGGTGGACCAGATCAACCTGAAGGGTGTGGTGAAAGCCGAGGCCGGGATGATCGCCGTGGTGGTGAACGCCATGAACAAGGCGTACTTCTTGCGGGAAAACGATCCGGTGTTCAACGGCTACGTGGTGAAGATCACGGGAGACTCGATCATTTTCAAAGAGACCATCCCGGACAAACTGGGCAAGCCGTTTACCCGGGAAGTGACCAAGAGGATTACGACGCCGGCGGTCTAAGGTCCGGCGGCAGGAGGCCGGCGAATGCCGGCAGGCAAGAAGAATTTTGGGAGAGAGTTCACGGGGCGAGCCGAGCGCAAGCCCGTGGGGAGAAGCGAAATGCGAAAGCAACTGCTGGGTGTTTTCCTACCGCTGCTGGTCGTGGCACTGATGGCAGCGGCTGAGACGCAGGGCACGGGCACTGAGGCCAACCCGCACGCCGCGCTGCAGAAAGTCAGCGTGGTGCGCGGCCAGGACGGAATCAGCGTGGAGATCACGGCACGCGGGCAACTGACCCCGCAGCTGAGCACGCTGAACCGCCCGGAGCGTGTCGTGCTCGACCTGCCCAACACGGTGATGGCGACAGCACAGAGCCGCATCAGCGTGGATGGCGATGGCGTCAAGGGCGTGCGTGTCGGCATGGACGGCCAGAAGCCACCGACGACGCGCGTGGTGATCGACCTGGAGCGGGCGTGCCGCTACGAGTTGGTGCCCGGCAGCGACCACAAGCTGGTTCTGAAGCTGCACCCAGCGTCGGCCCAGGCAGCCAGAAAGCCTGCGGCAAGCACGGCCCCTCTGGTGGTGAAGAAGGAAGTGGCTGCCAGCAAGCCGGCCGTAGTTGCGGCCCCGGCGCTGGTGCTGCCAGCGGCGGAGAACAAGCCGGCTGCGTCCTCTTCCTCGGCGACCGACTATGTGTTTGTTGAGCCTTCCTACAAGGCCAAGGACGCGCCCGCGGCCGCAGAAAGCAAGCCGGCCGTGACCGCCGCACCGGAACGGGCCACGGAAGCCGCTGCCAAGTTCTCGGAGAAACCCGAGGGCAGCCTGCTGCCCACGCCCAGCGCCTCCATGCAGGCGGAAGCGGCGGCGCCCCAACCCGCGGTGAACATGGCGGCTGAGCAGAAAGCGCAGATGGAGCAGCATCACGCGACGACCGGCCCCAAGTACACCGGCGAGCCCATCTCGGTGAACCTGAAAGACGTGGATCTGAAGGATTTCTTCCGGCTGGTCCACGAAATCAGCGGACTCAACGTGGTGCTGGATCCCAATGTCAAGGGCATGCTGACCATCGTGCTGGATGACGTGCCGTGGGACCAGGCGCTGGACATCGTTCTCAAGAACAACGGGCTGGCGCGGCAGCTGGATGGCAACGTGTTGCGCATCGCGACCATGGATACCCTGCGCAAAGAAGCCGAAGCGCGCCGGGCACAGCAGGAAGCCGAGGCTCTGGCCGTGGACAAAGTCACGGTCACTCGTTTCCTGAGCTATGCGCACTCCAAAGACGTCGTGCCTACGATCAAGAAGTTCCTTACGCAGCGCGGCGATGTAATCTCCGATGATCGCACCAATGCGCTGATCATCTCCGACATCCCCAATGTGATGCCGGCAGTGGATCGGTTGCTGACCCAGCTCGACCGCAAGACGCAGGAAGTGGAAATCGAAGCCCGGGTGGTGGCGGCGACGCGCAGCTTCGCGCGCGACATCGGCACCCAGCTCGGCTTCGGTTGGGGCAACGGACACGATGCGGTGGGCGGCGCATCCAGCGTCGGCACCACGCCGACCCAGGTCAACGGACTGACCCCCGGCTACATCACGGTTGGCGGGTCGGGGTCTGCTGCCGGTACGCAGATTCCGCTGTTCTCCAACCTGCCGGTCACCAGTCCGACCAGCGGCCTGACCTTTATCAGCGCCAGCAACAATGCCCGCATCGACTTCATCCTGACTCTGGCGGAGTCGCGCGGCTTGCTCAAAATCCTTTCCCGTCCGCGGGTGGTCACGCAGAACAACATCCAGGCTCTGGTTCGCCAGGGCGTACGCGTGCCCATCGTGACCCAGGCGCAGTTAGGCGGTCCGCCGACAGTGAGCTACGTGGATGCTTTCCTGCGGCTGACTGTGATTCCGCAGATCACCTCGGAAGGCACCATCTTCCTGAACGTGGACGTAGAGAACACCACGCCTGACTTCGGGCGCACGGTGCAGGGCAACCCCACGCTGATCACGCAGCAGGCCACCACCCAGGTGCTGGTCACCGACGGCGGTACGGTTGTGATCGGTGGCGTGATCCAGACCCAGAACTCGATCAACGTTCTGCAGGTGCCGCTGCTGGGTGACATCCCGGTGTTCGGCAACCTGTTCAAGCGGCGCACGGTCAACACCTCCAACCAGGAGCTGATCTTCTTCATCACGCCGCGCATCATTCAGACATAGCACGAGGTAGCAGTACAGCAAGCCGCCGGCGTCCCGAACAGGGCGTCGGCGGTTTTGTTTTGGAAGCCAGTTGCCAGACCCCGTCCCCGGGCAGGGAACGGCTACCTTGATGGGGCGGTGGCGTTGAGCACGATGTGGAGCGGATCGATATGTTCTGGTTTGACGTAGCGGTTCACCAGGAAGCGACGCCCGTCCTTGGTGACGTCGTAGGTGTAGAGATCGGTGGAAGAGACCGGGGCCCGGCCGTGAAATTGGAACAAGGGTGTGGGCGCGCCAGTGGAGAACGTGGTGTCGGCGACCACCGGCACCGCGGTGAGGGTGCCGTGCGGACCGATGTAGAAGATCTCTTTGCCGTCGCCACGCCAGCGCGGTTCGGTGCCGCCGCCGCGCGAAACCTGCCACTTGCCGGAAGCGCCCGGGAAGTTGGTGACATAAATTTCCCAATCACCGGATTCGTTCGAGGCGTACGCCACCCACCGTCCGTCAGGGGAAACCTGCCCGTTGGTTTCGCTGGCCTTGGTGGCCAACAAAGGCACAGGTTTGCCTCCCGCGGAGGGAACGAGCACCAGGTCCGAGCCCCCCGAAGCCAGTTGCAGGGTACAGAGGATTTGCTGATCGTCGGAGGACCACGAATTGGGAATAATATCGTCGCTTTGAGAGCTCTGGAAAAGAAGCCTCGGAGCTTCCAGACCCTGCACTTTCTTCACATACATGTTGGCTCCACTCGCCGCCGATCGGAAGGCGATGGAGGAACCGTCGCGTGACCAGATACCGGCCACCTCTTCTGAAGGATCAAAGGTGAAGCGCGAGGTCGTACCTTGCTTGAGGTCTGCAATCCAGACATCCACGTTGTTGGCCTTCACGTCGGTAATGTCCGCGGAGACGCGGTTGCCGTCCGGGGATATCGTGGGATTGGCGAGGACTCCTGGATCGCTGACCCGGCCCAAATCCTTGCCCGTTCGGTCATACCAGGTCAGCGCGGAGAATGACGATCTGGCAGCAGCGCTATAAACCAGAGTTCCGTCATTGGCCGCAGTGAATGAGCCCCAATATGTGGAGGGCAGGAACCCCACTCCCTCGCCGATCACGTGCGCTTCACCCGTCGTCCGGGCGCGCGAAATGTCCAAGGGGATCGCCATCAGAGTTTGACTGTTAGCCAGATAGAAGAGGAAGCCGTCTGCATAACCCGGGTTCGACAGGGCCGGCACCAACAGCGTCTTCCCGCCCGTGGTCACAGAACTCAAATAAATGCCGCTGGTATGGTCGTCCGGAGCGTTGTTGAAATTGCCTGCCCAAAAAAGGAAGTGATCGCCATCGGGGAGAAACAGAGGCCAGCGGTGAGATGCTTCTTGCGGAGTGAACGTCTTGTCGGTGAGCGGCGCCGCCGCGCTGCCGTCGGCCTGCACCTTCCAGAGGGGTCCGCCGGCATCAGCAGCGTACACGATGACGCCGCGGCTTCCCCAGCTTCCGCCCCGGCCGCTGGAACTGGTGGCCAGGACCTGCGCCGCCCCTCCGGAGGCGGCGATCTTTTTCAGCTTGTTGTCAGCGAAGAACGCGACATAGGAATCGTCAGGCGACCAGAAGGGATAGCTGGCCCCTTCGGTACCCGGCAGAACGGTAGGGCTTCCGGCTCCTATGGGCTGCATCACTAGCATGCTCCCGCCCGAGGCATCATCGGGCGAGACGTACGTAAGCATCTTGCCATCGGGAGAGATGGCCAGATAGGACGCTTCCGCGCTGAGGGGAATCGCGAAGTCCAGCCGCTGGGCATGGGGAACTGCGCGCGTAACCAGGAGAAAGACGACAGCCGCCAACGAAATCACCGCCACGGCCGTTGCCATCCACAACAGCTTTGGCTTGGACGCCGGCCTGGGCAGCGCGCGCAGCGCTGTGGCCGATTCCGTTCCAGACAGCGCGCCCAGCGCGAAGCGCAGATCGCGCGCCGACTGAAACCGGTCCGCCGCATTCTTCTCCAGGCAGTGCCGGATAATGCGTTCCAAGCCCGGCGACATTTTCATCTGTACGGCGTCGAGTTCGGCGGGCTCCTCCTTGAGGATGGCGTTCATGGTTTCAATCGCGGACTGGCCATTGAACGCCCGGTTGCCGGTCAACATCTCATAGATCACCGTTCCCAAGCTGAAAAGATCGGAGCGCGCGTCGACAGGCAATCCACGAACCTGCTCCGGCGACATGTAGGACGCGGTGCCTAGAACTACGCCCGCTGCGGTTCGCACAGATTCCCCCGCCGTCAGCGCGGCGGTTACGTTTGAAGCGGCCTCGGCCTGCTCAAACTTGGCCAGTCCGAAATCAAGAATCTTGATTCGTCCATTGCTCGTCAGGAACAGGTTGTCCGGTTTGAGGTCGCGATGGACCATGCCTTTCTCGTGCGCAGCGGCCAGCCCGTCCGCCGCCTGGATGGCATACTCCACGGCCTTGCGCTGCGGAATGGGGCCTTGCTGGATCCGCTCGCGCAAACTCTCACCTTCAAGCAACTCCGAAACCAGGTAAGGCGTGCCTTCGTGCGTGCCCACGTCGAACACAGCCAGGACATTGGGATGACTTAGGGCGGCAACTGCGCGGGCTTCCTGCTCGAACCGCCGCATGCGCTCAGCATCCTGGGCAAACGACTGGGGCAGGACCTTGACGGCAACGTCGCGTCCGAGCCGCGAATCGTGCGCCCGATAAACCTCCCCCATGCCGCCTGCGCCGACCGGCGCCGCGATTTCGTAGGGACCCAAACGTGTGCCCGTGGTAATGGCCATGAAGGGTTCTCATTATATCCTTGAGGGTCGGTGTGTGTTGGCGCAGTGCAGGCGCCTGTTACACTGCTCCCCGATGGACCACCAGGGTCGCCAGGCAAGGCTGCGAAATGAGTTGGGCCGTAGCCGGCTCGATGGACTGCTTGTCACGCATCTCCCAAACATCCGCTACCTTTGCGGATTTAGCGGCAGCTCCGGGGCGCTGCTGATCAGCGAAGGCAAGAGTGTCTTTTTCACCGATGGCCGCTATACCACTCAGGCGAAGGCGGAAGTGCAAGGGGCACGGGTCGTGATCCGCCGCAAGGCGGCAGCGCTGGCTGCCGCGGAGTGGATGAAAGCCAACCGTACGAGTCTGGGCGGTAAGCGTCCCGGGAGACTTGGGATCGAAGCTCAGCACCTCACCGTCGCTGCATGCAACCAGCTGGCTCAAGCTCTTGCATCCAATTTCCGGCTGAGAGAAGCTCCGCCTCTGGTGGAAAGCGCGCGCATGGTGAAGGACGCGGAAGAAATTGAACGCGTTCGCGCGGCGGTCCTGCTGGGCGCCGGTTTGTTTGATTGTGCGCTGAAAGCGATTCGTCCGGGCGCGAAAGAAGTGGAGGTAGCCGCGGAGATGGAATACCAGGCGCGACGGGCCGGAGCGGACCAGATGTCGTTTGAAACCATCATTGCCTCAGGTGAACGCTCGGCGCTGCCGCACGGGCGGGCTTCGGACGCTCCCATTCCGGCCACGGGATTCGTGGTCTGCGACTTCGGTGTTATACTCGCTGGCTACTGTTCCGACATGACCCGTACCGTGCATGTGGGCCGTCCTCCGAACGAAGCCCGCAGGATTTACGAGGCGGTGCGGGAGGCGCAACAAGCCGCGGTGGCCGCTGTAAGACCCGGGGTGAGCGTTGGCGAGGTCGATGGGGTAGCCCGCAAGTTGTTTCAATACAACAAGTTAGGTCGCTACTTTACGCACTCGACCGGACACGGCGTGGGGCTTGAGATTCATGAGGCACCCCGAGTGGCGGCGGGACAAACAGAAACCTTGTGCCCCGGAATGGTGATCACCATTGAGCCCGGAGTCTACATTCCCGGGAAATGGGGAGTGCGAATCGAAGACATGGTTGTGGTTACGGAACAAGGGTGCGAGGCTTTGACACCCACCAGCAAGGAATTGATTGCGATCGCGTGAAGGTCGTAGCTGGCAACTGCCGTTTTCCTATCCCAGATGAACCAGAAAGAGCTGAAGGAACTCATAGAGTTCCTAATCGAAAAAGACATAGCCGAGTTCGAGCTGGAACGCGGCGATGTCAAGGTGCGCATCAAGCGCGGCGCTGACTCCAGCGGGCCCGCCGTCCAGGACACCCGTTTCTTTGCCGTGCAGTCGGCGCCTCCTTCGTCCGCCACGGTGGACTCTGCGCCGTCCGCCACAACTCCCCCTAGGACGACGACGCCCGAACCGGCCGCGCCAGAACCCAGTGAGGACCTGCACATGGTGCGCTCCCCGATCGTCGGCACGTTTTACGAGTCGCCTTCTCCCGGAGCGCCTCCCTTCGTGAAACCGGGCGACATGGTGGAGGTGGGGCAAGTGTTGTGCATCGTGGAAGCCATGAAGCTGATGAACGAGATCGAGTCCGATGTGGCCGGGGAAGTCGTAAAGAAACTGATTGCCAATGGGCAGCCGATTGAGTACGGGCAGGAGTTGTTCGCCATACGGTCGCGAAAATAGGGAATTGGGGAACGGCACCCGGGCGCGCTGGGCGCGCCTTTTTTTGTGTGACGCACAGGTGGCCTGGTGGAGCGAGTAGCCAGTGGAACCTGGCCGGAGCGAAGCCGAAGGGACGCCGGCGCTAAATGTTCAAGAAAATTCTGATTGCGAACCGCGGTGAGATCGCTCTGCGGGTGATTTGTGCCTGCAAGGAGCTTGGCATTCGCACCGTGGCTATCTACAGCGAGGCCGATCGCAACTCACTGCCGGTGCGCTTTGCCGATGAGGCCATCTGCATTGGCCCGCCGCAGTTGGCGCAGAGCTACCTGAACATTCCCGCGGTCATCAGTGCCGCAGAGATCGCCAACGTGGACGCCATCCATCCCGGATACGGGCTGCTTGCCGAGAACGCCAACTTCGCCGAGGTGGCGGAAACCTGCAACATCAAGTTCATCGGCCCGCCTCCGGAAATCACCCGCCTGATGGGAGAAAAAGAAAAGGCGCGGGCGGCGATGAAAAAGGCGGGAGTGCCGATCCTACCGGGGTCGGAAGGCATTCTTGCCAATGAGGGCGAAGCGCTGGAGTGGGCGCGGCAAGTGGGGTCCCCGGTGATCATCAAAGCCTCCGCCGGCGGCGGCGGGCGTGGCATGCGCATTGTGCGCAACGAGGAAGACCTGCCCGCCCTGTTCAAGGCGGCGCAGTCCGAGGCCGCGGCCGCCTTCGGCAATGGCGACCTCTACATGGAGAAGTTCATCGAGCGGCCCCGGCACATCGAGTTCCAGATTCTCGCCGACCAGTACGGCAACGTCGTCAGCCTGGGAGAACGCGAGTGCTCCATCCAGCGGCGCCATCAGAAGTTGCTGGAAGAGTCTCCCTCCACCCAGATGTCCCCTGAGTTGCGCCAGCAAATCGGCGAAGTGCTCAGCCGTACACTGTCCGAAATTGGCTACGTGAATGCCGGCACCATCGAGTTCCTCATGGACGAGGACCGGCGGCTGTATTTCATTGAGATGAACACACGTATCCAGGTGGAGCACCCGGTCACGGAAATGGTCACCGACGTGGACCTGGTCAAGAGCCAGATTCTGCTGGCCGCGGGCGAGCGCATGGAAACAGTTCTCCACGGGCCCATCGTGCATCGCGGCCACGCCATCGAGTGCCGCATCAATGCCGAGCATCCGGAAAAGTTCACGCCCTCGGCAGGGAAGATTACGGCATTTCATCCGCCGGGCGGCACCGGTGTGCGCATTGACACCGCGGCCTACGCCGAGGGCACAATTCCTCCGTACTATGATTCCCTGATCGCCAAGCTCATCGTGCGCGGCAAGGACCGTGAAGAAGCCGTCTCGCGCATGTCCCGGGCGCTGGAGATGTTCATTGTGGAGGGAATTTATACCACCATCCCGCTGCACCGGAGAATTCTGGCCGATCCCGACTTCCGCGCCGGGAAGCTGGATACGACGTTCATTGAACGGTTCCTGGCGAAGAACGAAAAAAACAAGCTGACGGCATAGTCCCAAACAGAATGGCCACATCGATCAAGACAATTGGCGATTTGCCGAAATTCCATGTTTTCGCGATGACTCCACCAGAGAGTCGAGGTGTCGCTTCTAATGATTTTGAGCTCTCGGGTGCTTTTGACCGGATGGAGGGTGTCAATGAAGGAAGTTGTTTTCTACTGACATCGGACAAAGGTGTCTTGATTGGCTTATTTGGGGAGCTCCGGTTCCTGCAGATTGCCGAGAGAACAGCCATGTTTCACACGACCGAGGAATCCATGCCCGAGGTACTTGGAAGGGAACTGACCTATCTGAAAGAGCCCTGGAAGCCGCACCACATTTGGATGGTCGATCCCAGGTGGACGTGGAAGCGGACGTTATACCAAGCGAAGGACGTCATTAGCAGAACGATAAGAGATAACAAAGTCAGCATCGTGGATGGCCAGGAAGTGTGGGATTGGATCGAGATCAAGAGATTGGCGGAGAAGGCCGGCGACTCAAGATACTATCCGGTCTTCCCGGACGGGCGAACCACACTACCACCGGCAGGGCCGGACGGCGTTATTAAGGGTGGCTGGGATCATGAGCACTGCGAGCTCTGCGAAGCCCATGTCGATGCGGGGAAATACGGATATGTCGATCCAGGGGAACACTGGGTCTGCGAAGCGTGTTATGGCAAGTATGTCGTGAATCATGACCTTTCGTTCATGAATCCATGAATCGCTTACCTCGCCTTTACCCTATCCTTGACACATCGTGTTTTCCTGATCCAGAAGCGCTTCTTCTGGCGGCCGAGGAGTTGGTTGCGGCCGGGGTCACCCTGCTGCAATACCGCAACAAGACCGGCAATGCCCGCCAGATGCTGGATCAGGCGCTGGAGTTGAGACGCCGGCTCGGCAGTTCCGTCAAACTCATCATGAACGACCGCGCCGATCTGTGCTTGGCAGCAACATTCGATGGGGTGCACGTTGGGCAGGACGATTTGTCGTCGGAAGGGGCCAGAAAAGTGATTGGCGAAGGGCTGTGGCTGGGGGTTTCCACCCACAATCCGGAGCAGGTTTCGGAGGCAGACAGAACCTCCGCGGACTACCTCGCAATCGGGCCTGTCTTTGCGACCTCCAGCAAGGTCAATCCTGATCCCGTCATCGGCCTCGAAGGGGTGCGCCGCGCTCGGGCCCTGACCCGCAAACCGCTGGTGGCGATTGGCGGGATCACCCGGGCGAATTGCGGGTCGGTCATTGACGCGGGAGCTGACTCCGTGGCAGTGATATCCGACTTGGTACACGAGCCTCGCAAATCAGCAGAGGAATTTTTGCGGATATTGCGGTAAAGTCATGAGACCCTGAACGTGCCACGGTTCGCGGACAAGAGTGTCCGCGCCACACAACCTTAGGAGACTCGTGAGCACCGAGACGAAGCCCCCTACTCCGGTCACGGCGGTTAGTGACTGGGAAATCCATAGTCATCAGGATGCGGAACTCATCAAAGGCTTGGGTCTGACCAGCGCCACCATGCTGGTGATGGGTTCCATGATCGGCTCCGGCATCTTCATTGTGTCGGCTGAGATCGCCCGCGAGGTGGATTCTCCGGCGTTGCTGATCCTGGCGTGGGTGGTCACCGGGTTCATGACTATCGTGGGCGCCCTGAGCTACGGGGAACTGGCCGCCATGATGCCGCGCGCCGGCGGCCAGTATGTTTACCTGCGGGAGGCGCTGGGACCGCTCTGGGGATTCTTGTACGGCTGGACGCTGTTCCTGGTGATCCAGACCGGCACGATCGCTGCGGTGGGCGTGGCCTTCGGCAAGTTCCTCGGCATCTTTGTTCCTTCCATCTCCTCCTCGAACTGGATTCTGCATTTCTGGAAGGTGCCGCGCATCCCTATCGGCCCCATGGTTCTGGGAAATATGGACGTGGGGCTCAACACCCAGAACCTGGTCGCGATCATTGTGGTCGTGCTGCTGTCGGTGATCAACATCTTCGGGATCAAGACAGGCGCCTTCATCCAGAACATTTTCACCTTTGCCAAAGCGTCAGCGCTGTTCGGGTTGGTGCTGCTAGGGTTGTTTATCGGACGCAACGCGCAAGCGCTGGCGGCGAACTTCCACGGAAATTTCTGGCACAACGCGGGATTGGGCGCGCAGCATGCGGTGCAGGTCGGAGTGGGCGGGCCCATGGTGATGGTGGGCACGCTGACCATTCTGGCCGTAGCCCAGGTGGGGTCCTTGTTCTCCGCCGACGCCTGGAACAATGTGACTTTCACGGCCGGTGAAGTGAAGAATCCCCATCGCAACCTGCCCCTGTCGCTGGCCATGGGAACGGGCTTTGTGATTGCCCTCTACATCGGCTGCAATTTCATCTACCTCAATGTGCTGCCGCTCGATGGCGTGGCCCACGGCGCGACGATTCTGGAGCGAGGTATCAAGTATGCCACCGAAGATCGTGTGGCCACCGCGGTCCTGACCCAGATGTTCGGCGCGCTGGGCGGCTTTCTGATGGCCGCCGCCATCATGATCTCCGGCTTCGGCTGCAACAACGGCTTGATTCTGTCAGGTGCGCGCGTTTACTACGCCATGGCTAAGGACGGTCTGTTCTTCCGCAAGGTCGCCAAACTGCATCCTAGGTACAAGACGCCCGCGGTTTCGCTGATGGTACAGATGGTATGGACCTGCGTGCTGTGCATCTCGGGTACCTACGGGCAGTTGCTGGACTACATCGTCTTCGCTGTGCTGGTGTTCTACATCCTTACGATTGTCGGGCTATTTGTACTGCGGCGGACGCATCCGGAGGCAGAACGGCCTTATCGCGCCATCGGCTACCCGGTGCTGCCTGCCATTTACATCGTCATGGCATTGTTTATTGATGTCGTGTTATTACGCTACAAACCGCAGTACACTTGGCCGGGCCTGATTATCGTACTGGTGGGGATTCCCGTGTATTACCTGTGGTCGCGGCGCTCGGGTGCGGTGACGGCAGGAACGACCGTTTCATAATCTTAAGGAGAAACCAATCGGATGGCCAACCTTCTGGCAACCAAACCGCTGGACATGATCCTGACCGAGTCGAGGGAAGAAGGGGAACACTCCCTTAAGCGCGCCCTCGGTCCCACCAACCTCATCACCCTGGGAATCGGGGCCATCATCGGCGCAGGAATTTTCGTGCTAACCGGGGCTGCGGCCGCTCAGTACGCGGGTCCGGCGATTGTGCTCTCTTTCGTTCTTGCCGGTATTGCCTGTGCCTTTGCCGGACTGTGCTATTCCGAGTTTGCGTCGCTGATTCCTATCGCTGGTTCCGCCTACACTTACGGGTATGCGACGCTGGGCGAAATTTTTGCCTGGATCATCGGCTGGGACCTGATTCTGGAATATGCCTTCGGGGCCGCCACCGTGGCCTCCGGCTGGAGCGGCTACGTTAACTCCTTCCTGCAGGATTTCGGGATTCACATTCCACCCTCGCTGACCGCCACCCCGGGGACCGACATGGTGATGTACAACGGGCGCTGGGAGCGTCTGGCAACCATCCTGCCGACCCTGAAGGCACACGCGGTCGATCCTTCCACGCTGCAGCATGTGCAGGGCAGCTTCAATTTGGTGGCGTTCGTGGCGATTTGCCTGGTCACGCTGGTGCTGGTCATTGGCATCAAGGAGTCCGCCAACCTGAACTCGGGGATCGTGATCGTCAAAGTGGCCATCGTGCTGACCTTCATCGGCATCGCGACCATCTTCGTGTTGCACGACCCCGCTGCGGCAACCAAGAACTGGACACCGTTCATTCCGCCGAACACGGGCGAATTTGGACACTATGGATGGTCTGGAATCGCCCGCGGCGCAGCGGTAATTTTCTTTGCTTACATCGGGTTTGATGCGGTCTCCACGGCGGCCCAGGAAGCCAAGAACCCGCAGCGCGATATGCCCATCGGGATTCTGGGATCGCTGGTAATCTGCACCATCCTCTACATTCTGGTTTCCGGATTGCTGACCGGCGTGGTTTCCTACACCACGCTCAATGTGCCCGATCCGGTTGCGGTCGGGATCGACCATACCGGGGTGCGCTGGGGCAGCATTCTGGTGAAGGTGGGAGCGATTGCCGGCCTGGGCAGCGTCATGCTGGTGATGCTCCTGGGGCAATCGCGCGTCTTCTTTTCCATGTCGCGCGATGGGTTGCTGCCCCAGTGGGCTGGCGCCGTGCACCCGCGCTTCCGCACTCCCTGGATCTCCAGCATCCTCGTGGGCATCTTCGTGGCGATTTTCGCTTCGCTCATCCCCATTGGGATTTTGGGCGAACTGGTGAGCATCGGCACCCTGCTGGCTTTCGTCATCGTCTGCGCCGGGGTCTGGATTCTGCGCGCGCGGCGGCCGGAACTGCATCGTCCCTTCAAAACCCCATGGGTACCGTTTGTGCCGATCATGGGGATACTGATTTCCGGTCTGATGATGGCCAGCCTGCCGCTCGACACTTGGTTGCGGCTGATCATCTGGCTCATCATCGGCATGGCCATTTACTTGGGCTATGGACGGTACCACAGCCGGGTGCAGGCAGCCGTGAGCGCCCCGGAGCCCAAGACTCCGAAAGTAATGGCGGACTGAATTCCCGCGATTGTTTTCTAAGGCCTTCCGCAAATACGCGGAGGGCCTTTTTGTTCTATAGTCGTCAGCGAGTCGTGGGTCTTTCGTCCTTGGGTGTTGGCAGGATTCAGGCCAACGACGAACGGCCAGCGGCCAGCGACCAGCATGAACGCTTTTCGCCACCTCCGCCTGATTGGTCTCGCTCTGGTCGGCGTGATGCTCGTCGGGACCGCAGGCTATCACTTCATTGAAGGCTGGCCCTGGTTTGACGGCTTCTACATGGTGATCACCACACTGACCACCATCGGCTACCAGGAGACCCATCCGCTCTCCCACGCCGGGCGGGTGTTCAATGTCTTTCTCATCTTCACCGGGGTTGCCCTGGTTTTTCTCTCCATCGGGACGCTGACCCAGGCTTTGCTAGAATTCGAACTGCGGAGCTTCTTCGGAAGGCGGCGCATGGAACGCGACATCGAGCGGCTCACCGGTCACTACATCATCTGCGGCGCCGGGCGCGTGGGACGCAGCGCAGCCCGCGAACTGGCGCGCAAGCCGGTGCCGTTCGTGATGATCGAACAAAGCGAAACCAAGGCCGCGCGCTACGGCGGCGAATGGCTGACCATGATCGGCGACGCCACCCAGGAGCAGACGCTGCGCGAGGCGCATATCGAGCGCGCCCGCGGGTTGGTGGCCGCCACCACCACCGATGCAACCAATCTGTATATCGTTCTGACCGCGCGTGGACTGAATCCAAAGCTCCGAATTATCGCCCGCGCCAGCGAAGACGACGCGGAAAAACATTTGCTCACCGCCGGTGCGGACTCGGTGGTATCGCCGTATCATTTCGCCGGGCAGCGCATTGCGCAATCCTTCCTGCGGCCACATGTGGTCAGCTTCCTGGATACGGCCACCACCCACTTGGGTATGGACCTGGAGATCGGCGAGATCTGCGTGGGGAGGGACTCGTCGTTTGCCGGCAAAACCATTGAAACTTCGCACATCCGCCAGGACCGAGGTGTGATCATCCTGGCCATCAAGCGTGTGGACGGTATGCACTTCAGCCCTTCTCCCGAAGACCGCATCGAGCCCGGCGATTACCTGATCGCCATGGGCGAACCTTCCCAACTGCGACAACTGGAACAGATGGCAACGGCGCGGGCATGAAGATCCTCATCGCCAGCACCTGTGGGGACGGGCGCCTCGCCCGTCCAACCGAGCGAAGCGAGGCCCCCGGGATTACTCCCAAATGAAAATCGTCACCGCAGCCGAAATGCGCGAGATCGATCGCATCACCAGCGAGCGCTTCGGTGTGCCTTCGCTCACTCTCATGGAAAACGCGGGCACGGCGGTGGCAGACTTTGTAC
Organism: Terriglobia bacterium; assembly: GCA_020073165.1. Classification (GTDB taxonomy): domain Bacteria; phylum Acidobacteriota; class Terriglobia; order Terriglobales; family Acidobacteriaceae; genus JAIQET01. The sequence goes on from JAIQFP010000018.1 coordinate 39,589, forward strand.
TCGGCCAATATCCCTCGGCGCGCCGTGTCGGCATCGTTTGCGGCAAGGGCAACAACGGGGGAGATGGTTTCGTCGCAGCCCGCAAGCTGGAGCAGGCGGGCAGGGAAGTGCGCCTCCTGTTGCTGGCGGAGCCGTCGGAACTGAAGGGCGATGCCGCCGAGATGTTCAGCAAGCTTCGACAGGCCTACGTCGTGGTGCGCTCCGGCGAGGAACTGCTGGGGGAAAAAGCACGCGCCGTGTTTGAGTCCGATGTGCTCGTAGACGCGATCCTGGGGACAGGCTTTCGGCCGCCGGTGAGCGGGCTTTATGGCCAGGCGATCGCAGTGCTGAATGCGAGTAGTGCGCCGGTCGTGGCGGTGGATATAGCGTCGGGCGCCGACGCTGACGTCATGGGAGAGCAGACCGGCGCGGTCGCCCGAGCCGATGGAGTTGTCACCTTCACCGCGCCGCGTCCCGCTCATGTGTTCGGGTTGCTTACCACGGGACCGACCGTAATTGCGCCCATCGGTTCGCCCGATGCCGCGATTGTCTCCGCGCTGCAACTCAATGTGATCACGGCCCGCGAGGTGGCGCCGCTGATCGCCGCACGCCCACCCGCTGCCAACAAAGGAACCTTCGGCCACGCGTTGGTCATCGGCGGGTCCGTGGGCAAAGCGGGCGCCGCAGCCATGGCAGGAATGTCCGCCCTGCGCGCGGGCGCGGGCCTTTCTACGATTGCTACGCCCAAGTCGGTGTTGCCGACCGTAGCGGGCTTCCATCCCGAGGTCATGACCGAGCCGCTGGAAGAAACCGAAGCCGGCAGCATCTCCACGCGCGCCTTGGAATACGGCCGATTGGATAAACTCGTCGAGGGCAAAACCGTGCTCGCCGTCGGCCCGGGAATCTCCCGTCAGGCGGAGACGGCGGAGTTTGTGCGCACGATTGCGGCAAAGTACAAGACTCCCATCGTGCTGGATGCGGACGGCCTCAACGCATTCGAGGGCCGGGCAAAGGAACTGCGCGGCAAAGGGCGTGCGCTGGTGATCACGCCGCATCCCGGCGAAATGGCGCGGCTCACCGGTTCTACCGTGGCAGCGGTGCAGCGGGACCGTCTGACCGTGTCCCGGACGTTTGCCCGGGAGCACGACTGCATTGTGGTGCTGAAAGGTCATCGCACCCTCATTGCTCAGCCGGACGGAACCGTGTGGGTGAACACCACGGGAAATCCCGGCATGGCGACTGGCGGCACGGGCGACATCCTCACCGGAATGGTGGCAGGTTTCATGGCGCAGAATCCTGGGCATGTGGTGGAGGCGGTCATCGCCGCTGTCTACCTGCACGGCCTCGCCGGAGATGTGGGCCGCGAGAGCATGGGAGAACAGTCGCTGGTGGCTACCGATCTGGTGCGGGCTTTGCCGGAATCCATGCGGCGGGTGCGGGAAGCCGCCGCCAGAGCGGGAAACCTCGTCACCATCTTCTCCTAGCCCGATGTACCACCGGACATTGGCTACCTCGCCAACAGTGCCATCTCTTTGCTAACTGGGTAATTAGCGTAACCTCGCAAGGCGAGCTCCATTCGAATCCGGACAAGTGCTTCGGTAATCTGTCGGGAATGGCACGGGAGTGCCATAGTTACTTTGCTATGACCCACTTCCCCCAACCACACCCACAGCGACGCGCGACGCGAATCCAGCTTGGGGGCTCGGTTCCTGCCCTCGTGATGCTGGAAGATGGCGGACGCGCCAGAGGCAAACTCCAGACGATCTCCGTTACCGGCGGCTTGTTGCGCATGCCCAAAGCGCTCGAGCAGGGCGACTTTGTCGAGGTTGCGTTTCAGACCCAGTCGGGTCCGGTCCACGGCATGGCGGAAATGTTGGTGCCCATGCGGGCGACCGACGGCGTGCTGCAACCCTTCCGCTTCGTGGCCCTGGGCGACGACGATCATCGTACCCTGCGCATGGTGGTGGACTCGGTGACCGACCGGAGCTTTGCGGGAATCCGCTCCAGCCAGTGGACGACGCCCAAGCAGGTGTGAGGATGCTCTGAGCTGACCCTCTCCGCTTCCTGGTGGAGAGCTCGCTATACTGGTCTCACGACCAGTATGCACACCCAGGAATTCACCACTCATTCACAAGAGGAGACGATTGCGCTCGGTCGCAGATTGGCCGCGAGCCTTGCTCCTCCCAAGCTGGTAGTGCTGCGCGGTGAACTGGGGGCGGGCAAGACCACTCTGATCAAGGGCATTGCCGAGGGATTCCGGGCCGCCTCTGAAGAAGATGTCACCAGTCCTACCTTCACCCTGGTGCATGAATACCGCGGGCCGGAAGTGGTCGTCTACCACATTGATCTTTACCGGGTGGATACCGCGCGCGAACTCGAAACCCTGGGCATCGACGACCTCATCTCCGAGAACAGCGTGCTGCTGATCGAGTGGGGAGAGAAGTTTGCGCGATTCGCGCGCGAGCGCGATGTGGAAATTGCGCTGGAGCGGCTGGGAGAGAACGATCGGCGAATCAAGGTGGAAAGCCGTTGAACAGCCGTTAGAACCCCATGATGTTGTACCCGCAATCCACGTAGATCACCTCCCCGGTGATGCCCGAGCTAGCGTCAGAAGCGAGAAAGACTCCCGTGGCGCCGACCTCATTCACGTCTACGTTGCGCTGCAGCGGAGCGCGCTCGGCGTGGGATTTCAGCATGTCGCTGAAGTCGGCGATGCCACGCGCGGCCAGAGTCTTGATGGGGCCGGCGGAGATAGCGTTGACGCGAATCCTGCGCTTGCCCAGGTCGTACGCCAGGTAGCGCACTGTGCATTCCAGCGCCGCTTTGGCTACCCCCATCACGTTGTAGTGGGGCACGACTTTTTCCGCGCCGTAATAGGTCAGAGTCAGAATGCTGCCTCCGTCCTCCATCAGCGGGGCGGCGCCACGGGCGAGTGCAATCAGCGAATACACGCTGATGTCGTGGGCGATGCGGAAGCCCTCGCGTGTGGTATTGACGAAGTCGCCTTTCAACTCCGCAGCGGGAGCGAATCCGATGCTGTGTACCAGGGCGTGCAGCTTGCCGTAGCGCTGCTTCAGCGTGGCAAAGAGCGTGTCAATCTCTGCATCGTTGGAGACATCACACTGGAAAGCCTCAGCACCGGGCAGGGAAAGGATCAAGTCCTCCGCTTCCAGCTTCAACCGTTCGTTTTGATAGGTGACGGCGAGTTTAGCGCCCGCGCTGTGCAGCCCCTGCGCGATCGACCACGCGATGCTGCGTTTATTGGCGACTCCGAAAACAACAGCAGTACGGCCTTCTAGATTGGAGGACATGATGGCTCCCGGGAAATTTAAAGGGAAAGGATAACAAGATTTGCTACCTAGACACAGGGGCGCAGAGAAGAATTGTCAGTCCGCCGGGCTGGTTTTCCGCACCGGCGTTGTTCCTGCCACCGGCCAACTGGCGCTGACGAAGGCGCCGGCGTAGACCAGGCCGATGATAGAGAATCCCGCCACCAGGTTGTATTGCGCCACGGCTCCCACCGTGAGGGCCAGGACGATCTGCAACATGGTGCCGCCGAAATAGAACGTGTTCTGGACGCGTCCCATGAAGTGTTGTGGCACCTGTTCCATGAGGCTGGTGTTGATGGCAACCCCGCTCACCCCACGGCCGGAGCCCATGAGCCCGTACACCGCCACTGCGATGGCCAGCAGCGGAGAAAGCGGGGCCAGGATCATGCACATCGCCAGCAGACCCATAGAAATCGCAATCGAGCGGCGTGAGCCCAGCCAGGTAATCACCTGCGGGGCGTACAAGGCGCTCAGAAAGGCGCCTGTGCCCCATCCCGCATTCAGCCACCCGTACCCCACTGCGCCGGCGTGAAAAACCTTGTCGCTCAGCGGCGGGGTCACAACCACTCCTGTCAGCATGGCGCTCAGAAACAGCGCCCAACTGATCCCCAGCAGAACAATCTTCGGCTTGCCGCGCAAGAAGTGGATTCCCTCGCGCATCTCGCGCACGAAGCGTTCCAGCGCGGTCTCCGCAGCGAGGATGTCGGCGCGCAACTCTGCCGGACGTGGCACCACGTGGCGTCCCTTGCGCACTGCGAAGTAGCAGAGAAACGACACCAGGTAGGTGGAGAAGTCAATCAGCAGCACCCCGCCCAGCCCGATGTGGTTGTATACGAATCCAACGATCGAGCCCGCAATCAGCCAGCCTCCCTGGATACCCGCCAGCAGAAAAGTGTTGGCGTGGACAAACTCCTCATCCGGGGTCAATTCCTGGATGAGCGCAGTGATGGTGGGCCAGAACATCCAAAATCCAGCCGCCACCAGGGTGTTCATCAGGTAGAGTTCCCAGACCCTCGCCTTGCCAGCGAATGCCAGCAGAGAAACCATCAGAATGATGATGGCGCGCAGCGCATCGAGCCACATAACCAGCCGGCGCCGGTCTTCGCGGTCAATGATGACGCCGGTGAAGGGAAGCATCAGCATGGCCGGGATTGTCTGCAGGACGGCAAACGTCCCCAGCGCCATTTCCGAATGCGTTGCCTGCAGGATGTACCACGCAACGGCAGCAGCGTTCATGCCGCTGCCCAGCATGGAGATCACGTTGGCCGCGAAAACGTAGCGCAACGCGCGTTTCTGCAGGATCGATCGCATGATTTCAAATCTAACATGTCAGAACCCGGGCACGGGAGGAGTGGCCCCGGCGAGCGCCAACCACCTTGGTCTCGGGATCTCCTGCTATCCATTGCGCTGAAGCAGAGTCTAAACACGCCCAGAGCCCGAACGAGACCAAGGCGGAGAACCTGGAATGAAAAGAATGGTGCGGAAGCGTGGGTTGTCCACAGTAGTGATCTCGAATGCGATCTGCGTTTCACTAGTTCTCGCGCTGGCGAGTCTCGCGCAAGGGGCCTCGTGGGTGACGACGCAACGCGGTGTCACCAAGGTTGCGGACGGAGTGTACGTCATCATTCATAAAGACGCGGTCGTGGGGGTCTGGCCCGAGGGAAACACGACAGTCATCATCGGCGATCGCGCAGTGTTCGTGGTGGATGCATGTTTTCTGCCCAGCAGCGCCAAAGAAGATATCGCCGAGATCAAGCGTTTCACCTCGAAGCCGGTTCGCTACCTGCTCAATACTCACTTTCACATTGACCACAACGCCGGCAACAGTGTCTACAAGGACGCATTTCCGGACGTCGAAATCATTGCCCAGACGGAGACCCGCAGATTCATGGACGACGCAAATCCGGCGTTCGCAGCCAATGTCGCCGACCCGAACGGCCGGCCTTCGACAGTAACTCTTCCTGCCCTGAAGAAAGAGCTCGAAAGCGGGATGGACGAAGACGGTAAGGCGCTCTCTGCGGAGGAGAAGGCTACAGTTCCGCAACAGATCGCCCAAGTGGAGAATGAAATCGCCGAATATCGAAATTTCAAGTACCAGACCCCGACGATCACCTTCGACCATGAACTCGTGCTGGATATCGGGAACCGCGAGGTGCAGGTGGAACATTTAGGGCGAGGCAACACTCCGGGCGACGCGCTGGTTTACCTGCCGCGGGAGAAGGTCCTGATCACGGGTGATCTCTTGACCTGGCCCATCCCGTATATGCGTATGAGCTATCCACGGGAGTGGGTCGAAGTGCTCCGGACCATGAGCCGGATGGATACCGACGTCATCGTTCCGGGACACGGCATGTTGCTGCACGACAAAACCTACATGAATGAGGTGATTGCACTTCTCGATTCTGTGGTCAAACAGGTTCACGAACAGGCGCCTAAAGTCGGATTTAACTCGCGGACCAAAGTTCCCAACCTCGAGGACATGCACGTTGATCTCGAGCCATTTCGGAAGAGCATGGCGGGCGACGATCCTGACAATAATGACTTCTGGAAGAACATCGTGGATCCCGGAATGCTGGGCGGTGTTAACCAGGGAGTGGTCGGGCGGGCGTATGCCGAGGAGATTGGCCGGTTGTGACGTCTACTGACCAAGCACTGGGTTGACACATCGCGTTCCCGTATACTGCCTTTTCATGTCCCTGCGACGGATATTCAAGAAAGAAAAGCAGGAGCACCGCATTCTGCGGCAAATCGAGCGAACCGGCGACGCCCTGCAGCCGGAGTATCACCGGGCGACGCCCGAGTGCCCGCATCCCGAACGCTGGAGCATGTTCGACTCTATGACCGCGGAGGTCGAGGTCCTGGAGTTCTTGCGTACCCTGGTCACCACCATCAAACCCGAGCTCATAGTTGAAACCGGCACCTTCAGCGGGGTTAGCACCATCTGGCTGGCCGAGGGCCTGAAGGCCAACGGGCGGGGCAAGGTCATCAGTTGCGAATTCGATCCTGTGGTATTTGCCAAGGCGAAGGAGCGGATTGGCCAGTCGGCAGTGGCGGGCTGGATCGAGCTGCGTAACGAATCCAGCCTGGAGATGAAGGTGGAAGGCAAGATTGACCTGTTGTTCAGCGACAGTGACATGCCGGTCCGCGAGCAGGAGGTACGTCGCTTCCTGCCGCAGGTCAGCCCCTACGGGGTAATCCTCATGCACGACGCCAGCTCCCATCTGAAGGTTGTGCGCGAGGCCGCGCTGAAGCTGGAGAAGGAAGGCCTGATCTCGGTGGTGCTGCTGCCAACGCCGCGGGGCCTGGTCGTGGCGCAAAAGAGGGAAGGGCGAAAGTAAAGCGGCCCCTTGAAATAGTCCAGCTTTAAGTCGCACTTCACCAAACCCGGCCGTATGGCACTTTCGTGCCATAGACCGCCACAACTGGGCTATTGGCAACGTTTTGCCCAGTCCCTACCATTGGAGCATACGGAATAAGGGGTCAGGGCCTATGTGCGTAATTGCACCGTGGACCCTTTTGTCGCTTCTGATCCTGAGGTAAAAGAAGGAGGGAACTCCGTGGCAAGATTCATACAACGGCTTTGGAAGGATGAACAAGGCCAGGACATCGCCGAATACGCGGTGATGCTGGCGGTCATCCTGGTAATCGTCGTGGGGACGATTCGCCTGATTGGCGGCAACGCCAACAACGTGTTCTCGTCCGTGGGCAGTGCGATCCAGTAACATCCCGCAATTGATCGGCAAACTCGCGTAGTCTCCCCAGCCCGCGGTGCTTGCTGTCCTCGTTTTCTCCTCCTTCGATGGAAAAGCCTGGGTTCTGCGCCCAGGCTTTTTGCTTATCAGCACTGCGTTCAGTCCTACTTCGCCGGATCCGCGTTCACCGGCGCGGTGAGCGCCACCTTGTCTGGTGTCGAGCTCGACAGCCGCGTCAGATAGGGGAAGAAGGGTGTCACCTGGAACGGCATCTTCTCCCGCGGCGAGATCAACGCAACCGGCTTGGCCTTCAACAACTCGATGTGGTTGCTCCAGGGGTCCAGCTTCACCCGGCCCCCCAGGGGCAAAGCCGCGATCTGATCGGTACGCTGCATCTGCAGTTGTGGAGCGGAGTTGAGCACAGAAGCCATGCGGATGGACTTCCCGTTGGCCAGGCCGTTGCCCAGGTGAGGCCGGATCAGGTACTTGAGGTCGGGCGCATTCGCCTGCAGCGCCTTCAGGAAAAGTCCGGCGTTGGCCAGCTTGTCCTTGTAGGGAGAATTCGTAAGCAGCTCCACGGCTTTCTTGTCGGCAGCTTCTTCCTCGGACGCGGTGCGGTTGAAGTCGAGCCGGTCGAAGGTCTGTTCTTCCGAGAAGAACATGCGGTCATCGAAGGCGTACTTCGAATCCAGACGATGGCCCAGGACGATGTGACTGAGTTCGTGCGCCAATACCATCGCCAAAGAAGCCTCGTCGGGCAGCACATCCAGCAAGCCACGACTGATCACAATGGTGTGACCGACGGTGAAGGACTCAAGCGGCAAAGTCAGCAGTACCCGGGTGCGCACCTCGGGCTGGATCTCCAGATTATTGGTGACGATGAGGTTGTTCACAACGATGTTCAGGGTCTTGTCGACGTCGCCCTCCGGCGCCAGCAACCCAATCTTCTGCATGCGTTCGAGCGCATTGTCTTCCGCCTGCCGCTGCCACAAGCGCTCGCTCTCGACCGGGGTGGCGTCCTGCGCTGCCTCGCTCTGGTCGCGGACAGTCTGCGGCGCATCCACCGTGATCTGGGTGAATTCTTCGTTGTGCGCCAGGCGTTGCAGGTCATACCCCCAGAGCCGGGTCTGGGCCTTGAAGCGCAGTCCCTTTGGTCCGCCGGAGTCGGAGTTGGACTCTTCGCTGTAGATATAGGCAGGCAACCACAGGCCCGGCCGCAGGTTCAAGCGCCAGCTATCGAAATGCAAGTAGTAGCTGTGCTTGGGATGAGGATAATAAGTGCCATTGAAGCGCACGATGTTGTAATCCTGGTCCTCCACCCAGATTCGCCCCAGGAAGCGGCCATCACCGGTATGGGGCTTGGGCTGGACGTCAATGACCAGGCAGCGCACTTCTCCCAAGAATTCGCGGCGCACAAATGTGAAGTCGTAGGCCTTGCGCTGAAGGTCATCATCCAGAATTACCATCTGGGCAAAGCCGAGAGGGAGAAAGCGCACGGAATACAGGCTTGTCAGCTTGGACACCAGGCGAGTGCCGAAGCCCGGCTGCCCCAGGAAGGAACGATCTTCGGCGCCATTCGACAGGTCAAGGCGGCCGAGAAAATACTGGTCACTGGACGGGACCTCGCCCATTTCCTTGTCGGGTTTAAGGTTTTGAATGTAAGTCTCCGCCAGCGGGTGGAGATGGCGCATCTGGGCAGTGTAGAAGTGCTCGCGCTCCACCATGCGATCGATCGCTTGGTTAAATGACGCCGCTGGAAGCGGGGGTACACTGAGCTGGGCCGAGGCTTGATCGCGAACGGGTGACAACGTGCCGCTGGAATTGCCGCCTTGAGCCGGGGCCCCTGGCGAGACAACGATCAGCGCCAATAACGTCAACAAAGCGGTCCTGAGAATACGCATAAACATCCTTCCCGAAGCTCTGGCTTCAGGCCAACTGAAAGACGATGTGGAGCACGGCGGTGGAGTCGGCGGGCTGGCCATCCCGCATGGCTGGCTTGAAACGAATTTGTTGAGCGGCCTGGACGGCTGCCTCGTCCAGTCCGTGACCGAGGCCGCGGACGATGCGCACCACGCGCAGCTTGCCCGAAGACTCGAACACCACTTCCAGCAGAACCTCGCCTTCAACGTGCAGCTTCCGGGCTTCCTCGGTGTAAGCGGGAGTGGGTTTAGAGACAATTTCCGCAGGAAGGACCTTGGCAGTCGCGGCCTCCGCCGGCTTGGAACGGACCTGGTTGGCAGCCACCGGCTCGGTATCTCCGAAGCCGCTTTGCCGTACCGTGCCGCGGGAAGTGCTCACCCGGCCGCTGCCATCGCCGGTGGCGATGCCACTGCCGAATCCGGCGCTGGCCACTACACCCCGGGTCCCTTTTGCTCCCCCGGTTCCATTGCCATAGCCCGGTCCGGAGGGCAGGTCATAGGATCCCAGTTGGGCGATGGTCACCGGCTTGCCGCGGTTCTCGCGGGCGGGCACGCCATTGGGATCGCCAAACCCACCGGTCTGCACCTGCTGGGGTGCGCGCGCAATGGTTGGAGGCGCCGAACTGCCGGTCGAGAAAACATTGGTCTTCACCAGTTCTCGAGGAATGACAGGTGCCGTCGGCGGCAATTCTACCGGCTTGGCGGCGACTTCAATCCGGGGCGCAGAAGGCGGGTCATCCGGTTTCGCCTTGGGCTTTTCCGGAGCCAGCCGCAAGGCGTTTGGAGACGGTGTCTCCATGTGGGCCAAGACCGCCGGCTTGATGAGCCGCACCGGCGCTGGTTCGTGGTTCACGGGCGGCGGAGTGCTCACCAACTGAATGAAGTGGTAATCGTGGGTAGGTGGAACCAGCACTTCGGGGTGGATCACCCCTACCCAGGCCAGCACCAGCAGAGCAACGCCCTGGGTGCCCATGCTGAACACAAACTCCTTCCATGGTGGCCGCCTCTGAGGAAGTCCGGCGAACAAGCCATGGCTGGGAGCTGGCAACATAATAAACGTCTGATGTGCAGCTACGCTCGATAGCTGCCTTCTGGTCAAACTTATCGCGACGAAGGGCGATGCTTCCGGCCCTCGCTGAGTGGCTAGGAGGGTCAGAATGAAGATACTTGCGATCTCTGAGAGCACGAATGTGACCACTTCTGTCCACAAAAGACAGAGGTAAGCAGTTGTTTTCGCAGCTACTTAGATTGATTGCAACGCATCTTACCAAAACCGAGGGTGAGGAAGGCAAAAATTTACACCTGTTTGCCCTTCTGAGTAGACAGCCGCGACCATTGCAGGAAACAGCTCCGCAAGGGCCCCCCTGGTGGTCGGACTGAGACGCGCGAGGGGATCGACTGATTGGGTGATTGTGTAATCGAGTAATGTGCTCCAAGGAAGTCTGCTGCAATCAGGACCTTGCAGAGCTCAAGTTCCCCGATTGCCAAGTTATGTAATTACCCGATTTCTTTAGCAGCGCACGATCTTCGCGCTGTGCAGCCCCCGAGTTGCGTTTCGTGTGTCCACCACCAGCTGCGATTCCTGCACGATGCGCGCATAGTCGTAGTCGGAGTGATCGGTCACAATCAGTACGCAGTCGTACTGGCCCAGGTTTTCCAGCGGAGCGCACGTCATCTGGAGATCGTACTTGCGACCCTTGCCGACACGGGGGAAATAGGGGTCGTTATAGCTGACCTGGGCGCCCTCCTTCTGCAGCAGCTCAATAATGGTCAAGGCGGGAGACTCACGCAAGTCGTCGATATCTCTCTTGTACGCCACTCCTAGTACCAGGACGCGGGCGCCGTTCAGCGCCTTCTTGTGCTGGTTGAGCGCGCTCACCACCGAGGCCAGCACGTGATAGGGCATGGAGGTGTTGATCTCGCCCGCCAGTTCGATGAAGCGAGTACGGAAATCGCACTCCTTGGCTTTCCAGGACAGATAGAAGGGATCGACGGGAATGCAGTGTCCGCCCAAGCCGGGTCCGGGATAGAAGGGTTGGAATCCGAAAGGCTTGGTGGAGGCTGCCTCGATGACCTCCCAGATGTCCAATCCCATGCGCAGGCACAAGAGTTTAAGTTCGTTGACCAGAGCAATGTTGACGCAGCGGTAGATGTTTTCCAGCAGCTTGGTCATCTCCGCGGCCGCAGGCGAGGATACTGGCACGACCCGGTTGAAGATGGCGCCGTACAACGCCGCCGCCAGTTCCGACGCCTGGGGATCGAGACCTCCGACGACTTTGGGAATGTCACGCCGGGCCACTGTCTGATTGCCTGGGTCTTCGCGCTCGGGAGAGAAGGCGACGTAGAACTCCTGCCCGTTGGGTGCGCCGCCGCGGGCGGCCTTGAGACCATGAGGATTGCCTTTCTCCAGAATCGGAACCAGAACTTCTTCCGTGGTGCCGGGATAGGTAGTGCTCTCGAGCACGACGAGTTGTCCGGCTCGGAGATGTGGGGCAATGGAGCTGGCGGTGTCAGTGATGAAGCTCAGATCAGGTGCGTGGTATTCGTCGAGTGGCGTCGGCACGCAGATAATGATGGCATCCATCTGGGTCAAGCGGGAATAATCGGCGGTGGCTACAAATCCATGGCTGCGCGCTTGCTGAATCTCGGTGGCTGGGATGCGATAAATATAGGAGCCACCCTCGGTCAGAGTGGTCACCTTGAGCTGGTCGATGTCGAACCCGGTGACGGGGAACTTCTGCTCGGTGTAGAGCAGGGCCAGGGGGAGGCCGACGTAGCCGAGACCGATGATTGCCACTTTCGCCTGGCGGGCTTCGATTCTGGTCTTCAATTCGGAAAACTGGGTGGCGGGAACAGAGCGCGTAGTCATGATAAAAAGTGTAGCGGAATTCTGCCAGCCAGGCGACCGCTTTCGTGCCGCGGAACTGACTTGCGTCTCACCTTAGTCTCCAGCTAGGGAGCAATTTCACCAATCCTGATTACTTAAGTCACCTAAGGAACTTGTCTCGCAAGGCCCCGGGAGGGTTCAAGATCAGATGCACAAGGTGCGAATGTTGGTCATCCTGGCAGGAGTCACTTCGCTGGTGATGGTGGCGACCTCGGGGTGGTTCCTGGTCATGGATCAGCCACGCAAGGCGGATGTCATCGTGGTCATTGCCGGAGAAACGGACTACCGCCCGGCGCGCGGCCTGGAGTTAATGAGTCAAGGCTATGCGCCGCGGATGATCCTCAATGTCCCGGCGGGGGCAAGAGTCTATCAGTGGACCCAGCCAGAACTGGCGCAACGCTACATCGAGGGTCTGCCCCAGGCGTCGGCAATCAGCATCTGCCCGATTTACGGGCTCTCGACCAAGGCCGAGGCCCAGGATGCGGCACGCTGCCTGCAAAACGCCGGGAGGAGAGTTCTGTTGGTGACCTCCGATTACCACACCCGGCGGGCGTTGAGCATCTTCGAGCGGGAACTCCCCAATCACGACTTCAGTGTGGCGGCGGCCTACGATCCGCGGGAGTTCGGAATGCAATGGTGGCGCCGGCGGGAGTGGGCCAAGGTCAATCTTGACGAGTGGTTGCGCCTGGTGTGGTGGGAAGCTGTGGACCGTTGGCGCTAGCTTCCAGGTACCTGTCCCATGCCTCATACCCAGTCCCGGCTTCGTCTGAAAAACAGTTCTCAGGGTGCTGGTTCCCGGTTCTCATGGGGACCAGATAGGTAATTGACGGCCCCTGGGCAGCGGGCTAGGATGGCGAAAATAGCCCAAAAAGTGGGAGCGGAGGAGTGCGCGTGCCTATGTTCCGCGATGCGCTTTGCTGGATGATGATAGCTGTATTCCCGTTGTCCCTGATGGCCGCCGACTCCGGCGCTGCCATGCTGTACGCGAGGGGGCCGGCATGGATCAATGGCAGTACAGTGCCGCGGTCGTCGGCAATTTTTCCCGGGGATATGGTGCAGACCCAATCGGATTCGATGGCCCATATCAATGCTGCTGGCTCGAGCGTGATGGTCTTGTCGGACTCGCTGGTCAAGTTCGAAGGAGACGCGGTGTCGGTAGAGCATGGGAGTGTGAGCGTGACGACTTCCAGGGGCATGTTGACCCGGGCCGGAGAAGTGACTGTGGCTCCAGTGGCCGGTGCCTGGACAGAATTCGAAGTCACCGACGTGGATGGAACAGTTCAGATCATGGCGCGCAAAGGCGACGTGAGCGTCAGCGATGATACCGGCGCCACCAGCACCCTGCCGCAGGGTGAGGAGACCACGCGCGATGATTCACACAAGAAGGACAAGCGGAAAGGTGCCGGGGCGGCCCCGGCGGCCAGTCGCGGCATCCTGGACACCACCTATGCCAAGTGGATCGGCGTCGCGGCGGTTGGGGGATTACTGACCTGGGTCCTGCTCCAGGGGGATGAGCCGCTGAGTCCGTCGAGCCCGGCCAGCAAGCCGTAATGACGCTACTGTTTTGGGGGTCCTTCCTGGATTGCAGGTTCGCTTGTTCTTCGCGGGCCATCCCCGATGTCAAGTTTTTGTCACTAAGCGCCGTCGGTACCTTCCTGCGCTAGAATTCTGCTAACAAGCTGGAGGCCCGATGTTACGCAGATGTTTGCCCCTTCCTGTTGTGTTCTTGCTTGTGGCCCTGATGCCCGGTTGCGGAGGAGGCAGCAGTGTCTCATCCCCGCAGGTTAGCGTTAAGGTAAGTGTTAGTCCCTTGGTCGCGAACGTGGCGGCGAACCAGTCACAACCGTTTTTTGCCTCGGTGACTGGGACATCCGACCGAACCGTCACCTGGCAGGTGAATGGAACGGCGGGAGGCGACACTACGGTCGGCACTATCGACAGCAGTGGCCTCTACACCGCGCCGGCACTCATTCCCGACCCCAAGACCGTGACTGTGACCGCAGTGCTGCAAGCAAATCCTTCGAAGAGTGGCTCTGCCAGCGTGACCGTGACCTTGGGGCTCACACCCAGGTCGGTACGATTGCATGTCAGAGATTCGTCGTGCACCCCGACCCAGCAATTCGATTCCGCCGGGGCCAGTGCTGTGGACTGGCTTGTCAATGGCATCGGTCCCGGCGACCCCGACACGACCTTCGGTACCATCACGACCTCCGGGTTCTACACCGCGCCCAGCGCGATTCCCGACCCGCTGAGCTTCAACCTTACCGCGACCGCGCAGGCTGATCCGGCCGAGTCCGCCAGCGCCCTCATTACGATTGATGCTGGCGATCCCGATTTGATTAATCAGGTTACCCAGGCCAGGCCCATTGCCCTGGGAACAACCGGCGGAAATGCGAACGATAAATCCAGCAGTTTCTGTTGTTCGGGAACTCTGGGGGCCCTGGTCACACGAAACAGCAACCTTTACATCCTGAGCAACAATCATGTCCTGGCGCGGAGCGGCAAAGGCGTAACCGGCGAGGCAATTTCACAACCCGGCTTGGTGGACAATCAATGCAACGTCGCTGCCACAGTCGCCAATTTAACCCAAGCGTCCGACCTAAATTCCGGAGGAACATCGCTTGCTGACGCCGCGATCGCGCAGATCATTACCGGGCAGGTGGATCCAAGCGGTGCAATTTTGGGATTCGGTCCGACGAGTTGTGGGATAGCCAGCGCTGCTCCACCTGCGAATACGACCATCGCGCCAGCGGTCGGCATGCCCGTCGCCAAGAGCGGCCGGACTACCGGGTTGACCTGCAGTACCATCTCTGCGATCGACGTCGATGTGCAGGTGCAATATGAAAACTCCTGCGGCTCGAACTCTACCTTCCTGGTGACATTCAACAATCAAGCCGCGATTGACAGCACCACCTTTGGTGGCCCGGGAGATTCCGGGTCGCTCATTGTGGATTCGCAAACGTCCCAACCCGTAGCCCTGCTGTTTGCGGGAGACAACCCTCCCACGGTTACGATCGCCAATCCCATCGCGGACGTATTCACCGCGCTGGCCGACCCTTCGCCCCCGCACGAGCAACCCACTTTTGTCGGCGGTGCGACGCATCCAGTGTCTGCCTGTGTTGACGCTACTGCTCTGGCAGCAAAGCGTCAGGGATCCGCAGTTCCGTTCGTTTCGCAATTGCCTGATGCTGAGGTCGCCCGCGCTACCGTGGTGAAGAAGAATCACCTGTCGGCCCTGGAAGCCGACCCGGCCGTGATCGGAGTCGGCGTCGGCGCCGGTAGTGAGCCGGGACGGGCAGCAGTTATCGTTTTCGTGGACAAGGAAAAAATGCTGCGCCACCCCATTCCCGCTGCGTTGGATGGGGTGGAGGCGAGGGTAGAAAGGGTCGGACGATTCCGGGCCTACCGAGCCGCATGCCCAGCGACTATCAAAGCTGCGCCAGTCAGCATCTCACCGCGCTGACGAAATCCTCGGAAAAGGGGCGCTGCCGCAGGGTTCGGCGCGTGCTGCCAAAGCGCGGTTCCAAGGCGGCCACCGTGCAAAGGACATAGAACAGCGCTGCGTTCGCGGGAATCTGCAGATTGAAATCTACCAGGCTGTGGACCAGGATGCCGGTGACGCCCAGCATGGCGGCCAGGGCCGCCGCGCCATTGGTGTCCGACGGCCAATTCCCCAGTTTCTTTGTGCCCCGGCCGTAGACAGCCGCCACGAACCACAGCATGGTGGCGAACCCCAGTGCACCCATCTCCACCAGCAGTTGCAGATAGTCGTTGTGGGCGGCGTTCACGAAGAAATTGGTGTAGAAAGTCCGGAACTGGGGATAGACCGTGGGAAAGCCCCCAAGTCCCCATCCCAGGATGGGCCGGTAGCGGAACATCCTCAAAGCGTCACGATCAATCGCCACACGGGTCCCTCCGGCTAGTTCTGTGCGCGCCTCGGCATGAATGCTGACCATGCGTTTGGCCAATTCGCCGCCGCCGAGCCAGACCAGCAGTCCGACGACAACCACCAGGAAAATGCCTGCGGCCACAGCGGTCCTGCTCGGTTTCTCCTTCCTGCTTGCTAAAACGGCAAGGATAGCGATCTGTACGGCGAAAGCCGCCATGCCGCCACGTGATCCTGAAAGGAAGATGGAACTGGCCATGACGGCCGCAGCACACGCTGCCATGGTCTTCCGTGAGCCGTGCGCATAGCGGGTGAGAGCAAAGACCAGGGGAATCGGTGTCAGCATCTCCATGAGGCCGGCGTAGTGGTCGTGATTGACATAGGGGCCATAGATCCAACCACCGTGGGCCGGGGTGCGAATCCAATAGAGCTTGCCCGTGGAACTGATGTTTTGGATCAAGGCAAACAGTGCTATCACAAAGCCATATACCGAGAACCCCACCGTCAAAGTCTTGACTTGCGAGGTTCGGCGCAGGCACTGGACTACCAGGAAACACAGCACGCCGTAGGCGCAGTACAAAAGCCCCGCGGAGAAAGTCTGGTAGCGGTATGCGGTGAGGCCCAACGCAAGCTGCACGACAAGGAGAGCCGCAAAAACGAGCATGGGGTAAAACAGGGGATTGGGCAGGACCTGCACCTGGCCGGATTGCGCCTGGCGGAAGGTCCAGAGCGCAAATAGCACCGCCGCCACGGTTTCCAGAATGAGAATCGACCACGCTTCCACGCCGCCAAAAGCCAGCGGGCCAAACATGAGCAGGCCAAACACCCCGTAGAACAGGATGGCATCCAGCCGCGAGGCGGGGGATGGCCGGTCCGCCGTGGAATGGGGGCTTCCCGCCGCCGATGAAGAAGTCTCAATGGGCACTGTCGTCGTGACTCGCTTCCACCAGGCGAACCCCGTCAATCCAGAGTCTGCCCTTGATGGGACTTCCAGCAGGTACGCGCTGCACGCGCAACACTAACAGCTTGGACTCGGGTCCGGTGGTCAGAGTACCGGCCACCTGCTTCCAGAAACTCGCGTCTTTCAGTTCCTCGCTGGCAAAGTATGTGCTTTGCGTGAACAGATCCTGGATCGCGAAACGGGGCCCACCCGCGCCTTCGATGTCTTCGGACCTGAAGTAGGCGGAGAAGTCATAGCGGGTATTCGGCTGAACCGGGATTAGCTGCCGGATGCCGGCGTCTTCGATCTTGGCTGTGTCAAAGGTGATCGACAGGGAGCGATGCCCACGATGAGACTGCGCGGGATCCAAAGCCAGAGAGACATCGGGAGACTTAGCGTACAGCCAATCAAATCCACCATTGAGTACGTCGAGGCTGAAATCGCCATTGATGACAAGATTGTCGGGCGAGGGCTGGTAGGCTGAGAGCTCGGACAAGCCGGCGGCCTGTTGCCACACCAGCCGGGCCTGATCGGCGTCGCGCTGGCCCACCAGGTAGCGGATGTAATCAAAAACATGGCGGCGCTCAATGGGCAAGTGGAGCCGCACCAGTTGTTCCCAGACTTTGGCCGCACTGGCGGTCTCCTCTTTTGCCGTCAGCAGACTCAAGAACGAGGCGTAGACATCGGGGATGGGAGGGACGACGTCGCGCAGCAGGGCATCAGCATCGGGTTTGGCTCGCCAGCAGAGGCGGAGGGCGGAATATTGTAAGCCGGTGTCGTTCTCCAGGACCACCCGGAACTCCTTCAACGCCAAGTCGGTCTCCCCGCGCACCAGGTAGAGGTTGGCGGCCTCCCAGGCGACCTCGGGACTTCTGGGGTTCGCGACGATGGCGTGCTCCAGCGCATCGCCCTGCCGGCTGGTGTCGCCGAGCAGGGCATAAGCCGCGGCCAGGTCGAGCCAGTAGTGGGCTTCATGGGGGTTCAACGCGATCGCCGCTTGGTAGGACGCTACCGCAGGTTCCGGGGAGGGTTGCACAACTGAGAAATAACGCCCCATCCGGTAGCGGTACTCAGCATTCCCCGGCTGCAATTGAATGGCACGCTGCAGGCTGACCAGATCAGGTTTCTCGGAGAAACAGGCAGCCAGATACTGTGTGGCTGCCAAACCCACGTAGGCGACGGCCAAGAACAGGACCAGCGCCAGCCAAGAATTTTTTTTCGCTGGGCTGTGGAGCGGTATCAGCATGAGGAACCATTAGCGGGCGAGCAAGTCACATTCAATCTTCGCCACCCTACGCGCCGCTGGAAGTGGCCTTCGGGGCGGCGGATTCCTCTACGTCGCTCAACTCGTCCTCTCGATAGTAGCGTTGACCGTATTTTCCCTGGTATTCGTAGTAGTAATAATACTCGGGCGAACGCAGATCCACCGCGTTCAGCAACACCCCGCAAACGCGGGCGTTCACCTGCATCAGGAGGTCGCGCGCGCGGCGTAGCGCCTGCTTGGTGGTCTGCCCGGAGCGAATCACCAGGACCACGGCGTCCGCCCGGGTTGACATGACCACGGCATCGGTCACTGAGAGGGTCGGCGGTGTGTCTACGACGATGTGGTCATACTCTTCGCGCAACTCGGCGAGAACGTCCTTCATGTTGGTGGAGGCCAACAGTTCCGCCGGATTCGGTGGCGGAGTTCCTGCCGGCAATACGAACAGGGACGGCAGGAGCGACGAACGCACAGTAGCCTGCTGGATAGTGGCGCTTCCGGTCAGCACGTTGCTCAGCCCGGTTCTGGGGCCCATGCCGAGGGTCTTATGGATGCTGGGGCGGCGCAAGTCGGCATCGATCAGCAGTACGCGGGTACCCTTCTGGGCCAGCACGATGGCGGTATTAATGCTGGTCGTGGTCTTGCCCTCCTGGGGAAGCGCGCTGGTAATCAGGATGACTTTGGGCGGCGCGCCAAGAGAAGTAAGCAACAGCGAAGTGCGCAAGGCGCGATACGATTCCGCCATCTGGGACTGGGGCCGCGACTGGGTTACCAATTCCACCGCTTCCTTGGATGAAGCCACCGCCAGGCGTTGCCGTGTTCCGTTCTCCCTGGTCTTGGATCCCAGAGGGATCATCCCTAGGGAAGCCAGGGCCGAGATGATTTGTGCCTGCTCCGGGGTGCGTACCGTGTTGTCCAGGCCCTCCAGCAGGAAAGCGAGCCCAATGCCAGTGGAGAGGCCGAGCGCTAGGGCGAAAGAAAGATTGCGCGGTACATTCGGTTCCGTGGGCCCGGTGGGAACGCGAGCTCTATCGACAGGGCGAATGTTATTGGAGCGCAGGCCGGCGGTGACACCGGCTTCTTTCAGTTTTTCCAGCAAGCCTTCGTAAAGCGTGCGGTTGGTCTCGACGTCACGCTTCAGCAGGCTGTACTCAATAGCACTCTCGTTGAGCTGATTGGCGCCTTGCTTCTGCCGTTCCAGGGCGTCACTCAGCATGTTCTCCCGCTGTAGCGATGCCAGATAGTTGCTGCGCACACTCGCTACCGCCTTCTTGGTTTCCAGCTGAATCTGTGCGTCTACTTCCTTCAACTGGCTGGTGAGTTGGGCCACCTTGGGGTAGGAAGGCCCGAACTGGGTGCTGAGTTGTGCCACCTGGATCCTCAGATCGGCTTTTTGCTCGCGCAGTTTTTCCAGCAGGGATGATCCGCTGCTCCCTCCGGTGCCAGCCTCCACGTTGGCGGCTGCAGCGGCGGCCGCTGCCTCTCCGTCCCCGGACTGCACCATGCGATATATCGATTCCTTTTCCATGCGGTTCGATTCCGCGGCGGTTAGCTCTTTGTTCAATTCGTCCAGCTTGGCAGTGATGATGTTCTGCTTTTCGTCAATCCCCAGGATTTCGTGTTGCTTCTGGTACTTGACCAGCTTCTCCTGCGAGGTCTCGACCTTGATCTGCAGGTCCGCCAATTGTTTTTGCAGCCAGTCGGACGCCTGCATGGTGGACTCGAAGCGGGTCTTGAAGTTCTGCTCGATGTAAGTGCTGATCAGAGTGTTGACGACCCGGGACGCCAGGTTCTTGTCCGGGCTGCGGTAGTGGATTTCAACGATGCGGGTGTTGGGCCGCAGCGCCACGCGGAGGTTCCCCTTGAAAGCGCCCAGCACCTCCGAGGTCTGCGTCGAATCGGCTTGGAGCGCATCCGTAGTCAGTTCCAGGGAGTTTACCGGGGGCTGGCCCTGCCCGCCGAACTCCGGCCGCTTGTCCAAGTTCAACTGCTTGATGACCTGCAGAGCCAGCAGATCGCTCCGCAGGATACTAACTTCGGTGTCCAGGTCGGCGGGATCGTAGTAGTAGTCGCCGCCTCCGCTGGGGGAATCCTTGAAATTCATGATCTCGGGGTCCATCTTGTTGATGGCGATGCTGCCCGAGGCCTCATAGATGGGCGTGCTGCGCAGGGTGGCGATGGCTACGACGGCGAAGATCAGCGCCACGCTGCCGAGGACCACCCACTTGCGCTTGATGAGGATGCGCAGATATTCCCGTAGGACGGAATCCTGTACCGGGAGTGCCGGATAGATATGGGGCGGCCGGTTCAACTCAATCGGATAGACGGACTGAGTCTCGCGCAAGCCTTGGCCGTTGTCTGGAATCAGGGGTCCCGAATCCATCAATACTCCTCGAGCAACAAGCTCAACCGTTTACCTCACATGACAGCGCGCCGCATCACAGGCCTTGTGCTGTCGGGAGCGGAAAAATGAGGCTTGGGTCGTGATTTCCTGTTCCGACGCACAAACTCACCGCAGAAATTTATCGTTGAGCAATTGCGCACATCTTAACATTCCACCTCCAGAAGTCCTGACCGTAATTTGGCAGGTTCCAAACTGTTAACCTCCCGCGGGAAGTGGCCGCGCACTTGCGAAAATCTCCGCTATACTACCGTCTATCTTCTCGTCTTCCTGACACGGACAACTGAATGATTTTTCACTGCACTCCCGATAGCAAGTCGGCGTCGGCGGTGCAGCTTTGTGTTTTCACCTTCAAGGGGCAGCCTAGATGAACTGGTCGGAACAGGTTGTGCTGGTCACCGGCGGTACGGGGTCGTTTGGCAAGAAGTTCGTGGAGTTGATGTTGCGCGACTACCGCCCCCACAAGCTCATCATCTTCAGCCGTGACGAACTCAAGCAGCACGATATGCGGACGGCTGGGTTTGATCATCCCAGCCTGCGCTATTTCATCGGGGACGTTCGCGACGAGCAGCGCCTGGAGCGGGCCCTCGCCGGAGTGACAGTGGTAGTGCACGCGGCCGCCCTCAAGCAGGTGCCGGCCTGCGAATACAACCCCTTCGAGGCCATCCAGACCAACATCATGGGCGGGCGCAATGTGATCGATGCCGCCATCAACAAGGGTGTCCACCGCGTGCTGGCGCTCAGCACGGACAAGGCGGTCAATCCCATCAACCTTTATGGTGCCACCAAGCTGTGCGCGGAAAAAATGTTTGTGCAGGCCAACGCCTACGCCGGTGCGCAGGATACCCGCTTCAGTTGCGCCCGCTACGGCAACGTCGTGGGCAGCCGCGGCAGTGTGATTCCAGTGTTTCAGGAGCAGCGCAAGCGCGGCCGGATCACCGTGACTGATCCCCGCATGACCCGTTTCTGGCTTACCCTGGAGCAGGGCGTGCGCTTCGTGGTGCACTGCATCGAGCAGATGCACGGCGGAGAAATTTTCGTGCCCAAGATTCCCAGTATGAAGCTGGTGGAAATGGCGGAGGCCATCGCTCCCGGCTGCGAAGTGGAATACGTCGGCATCCGTCCCGGCGAAAAGCTCCATGAAGTGCTGGTTTCCGAGGACGAAGCCCGCAACACGCTCGACCTGCCGGACATGTATGTGATCCAGCCCGCGCATTCCTGGTGGCGCAAGGAGAACTGGGTGCATGGGCTGCCGCTAGCGGACGGTTTCCGCTATACCAGCGATACCAATCCGCGTTGGCTCACGCCGGAAGAACTGTATGAACTGATTGATGCGGGATCGCCGGCGTCCGAGGGGCTGCATCTCGCCGAGCGGCAGCGCGCCCGGGCCTGAGGGAGGCGATGAGCGCAACTCCGGTGACCAAAACTCCAGCGAGCAGAGAAATGCTGGCCATCGACGGCGGACCGCCAGTGCGGAAGACGCTGCTGCCCTACGGACATCACTCGATCGAAGAAAGCGACATCGAGGCGGTAGTTCAGACGCTGCGCTCCGATTGGCTCACCACCGGGCCCAAAATAGCGGAGTTTGAAGAGGCGATTGCTGCCTGGGTGGGAGCGAAATACGCAGTCAGCTTCAGTTCGGGCACGTCCGCCTTGCACGCAGCCGCTTTTGCGGCGGGATTGCAAGCGGGCGATGAGGCCATCACCTCACCCCTGACCTTTGCCGCGACCGCGAACTGTGTGCTCTATCAAGGTGCGACGCCGGTGTTTGCCGATGTTTCACCAGACACGCTGAACCTGGATCCCCAAGCGGCAGCGGCGCGAATCACATCGCGCACCCGGGCGATTCTTCCGGTTGACTATGCCGGTCATCCCGCAGATCTGGACGCCATTCTGAAACTGGCCGGGCAGCATGGATTAATCGTGATCGAGGACGCCTGCCACGCACTGGGCGCGGAATACCGCAAACGCCGCGTGGGAAGCCTGTCCCACATGACCGTGTTCAGTTTTCACCCGGTGAAGCACTTGACGACCGGGGAAGGCGGCATGGTCACCACGGACAATCCGGAACACGCGGAGACGCTGCGGCGCTTCCGCAATCACGGAATCAGCAGCGACGCCCGCCAGCGGCAGAGTCTCGGCCAGTGGCATTACGAGATGGTGCTGCTAGGTTTCAATTACCGCCTGACCGACATTGCATGCGCTCTCGGCCTGGAGCAATCGAAGAGATTGGACGCGAACCTGGCCCGGCGAAGGCAGATCGCCGCGCGATATGCCTCGGCATTCCGGGAGATGCCCGGGGTCGTTCCCCCACAGGTTCGCAGTGACGTGAATCCCGCGTGGCACCTGTATCCCATCCGCCTGGGCTTGCAGCAACTTTCTGCCGGCCGGGGGGAAGTGTTTTGCGCCTTGCGCGCGGAGAACATTGGTGTGAACGTGCACTACATTCCCGTGCACCGCCATCCCTATTACCGCGATCGTTTCGGCTACCAGGGTGGAGAGTATCCAGTCGCGGAAGATGCGTATGAGCGGCTGATCAGCTTGCCGATGTTTCACGGTATGACCGATGCGGATGTGGAGGATGTACTGCACGCCGTGACCAAGGTGATAAGACATTTTTCGCGTTGAATGCTCGGACCAGAGCGAAAGGCCGATAAGCTATGAAGGCACAGCAGGAAACTCCGCAGATCAGCGAGTGGACAGGAAGCTTCGGGCGGGAATACACCGACCGCAACCCGCAGAACGCTGTCGCGCTCGATGCGTTGTACCGTGGGAATTACGGGGTCACCCGGAGAGAACTGAACCAGCGCTTCCTCCAGACGATTCCTTCCAGTGCCCGCATCTTGGAAGTCGGCTGCAACATCGGCAACCAGTTGATGCTGTTGCAGCAGTTGGGTTATGCCAACCTGCATGGCATCGAAATTCAGAGCTATGCGCTCGAGAAGGCGCGGCAGCAACTGCCCGGCGCCGTTTTCACGGAGGCCTCAGCGTTCGCGATTCCGTTTCCCGGCGAATCCTTCGACCTGGTGTTTACGTCGGGCGTCCTGATCCGCATCGCGCCTGCGGACCTGTCCAGGGCCCTGGATGAAATCCATAGGGTTGCCAAGACCTGGATTTGGGGACTCGAATATTACGCGCCCGCCTCTACCGAGATCAGGTACCGGGGTCACAATGGGTTGTTGTGGAAGAATGATTTCGCGCAAGTGTACCTCCGCCGCTTCGCGGACCTCGAACTCGTCCGCGAAGAGCGTCTGCGATATCTGGACAATGAAAACAGCGACGCGATGTTCCTGCTGCGCCGCACTGTTTAGGCCAAGGGATTCCTGGTGAGGCCTCACGGTACAAACCCGAAGATTGTCGCGATCGTGCAGGCGCGGATGGGAAGCACGCGTCTGCCGGGCAAAGTGCTGCTGGACTTGGGCGGCGAAACCGTGCTGGCACGTGTGGTCAGGCGCCTGAACCGCGCCACGTTGGTTGACGAAGTCGTGGTCGCTACCACCGACTCTGCTGCCGATGATGCCATCGTGCGGGAATGCGAACGGCTGGGCATCCTCAGTTTTCGCGGCTCGGAGAGCGACGTGCTAGACCGTTATTACCAAACGGCCCGGGCCTGCGGCGCTGAGGTCGTGGTGCGAATCACTTCCGATTGTCCGTTGATCGATCCCGAACTGGTGGATGAGACAATCCGAATATTTCTCGAGAAGCACGCTGACTACGGCAGCAATGTGTTTCCGCGAACCTATCCACGCGGGCTGGACACGGAAGTCTTCACCGCGGCGGCGCTGGAGCGGGCCTGGCGGGACGCGCGTGAACCGCATCAGCGCGAGCACGTCACGCCGTATTTCAGCGAGCATCCAGAGCTGGTCCGGCTGGTTTTTGCTCGCGGACAGGCCGACTACAGCGGGTATCGCTGGACTCTGGACACTGCTGAAGACCTGGAGCTCCTGCGCGCCCTCTACTCACGGCTGGGCAATCGAGATACCTTCCACTGGCGGGACGCGCTGGCCGTGATGGAGCGCGAACCGGAACTCGCCGAGTTGAACACGCACGTGATGCAGAAATCAATCCACGGGCATTGATGGCGGCCGGTACCCTCATCGTTCGGGCTGACGCCAGTACCGAAATCGGTACTGGGCATGTGATGCGCTGCCTGGCGCTGGCCCAGGCCTGGCAGGACGCGGGCGGGGAGGTCGCGTTTGCCATGGCGCGGTCCACCCTGGCGGTCGAGGAGCGGCTTCGTTCTGAACGCGTCGAGATCGTCAAAGTTGAAGCGCAGGATGCGACGCAATTAATTCAACTGGCCCGGGCACGGCGCGCCAAGTGGGTAACCCTCGACGGTTACGAGTTCGATGCTGAGTACCAACGCAAGATCAAAGATGCGGGGCTGAAGCTGATGTTGGTGGATGACGGCTGGCGACCGGGGCATTACTTCGCGGACCTGGTTCTGAACCAGAATGCGCACGCTCGTGAAAGCCTTTATGCGCAGCGTGAACCCTACACGCGGCTTCTTCTCGGACCGCATTACGCCATGCTGCGCCGTGAATTCGCCCCCTGGCGTGAGTTCAAGCGTGAAATCGCTGCCGTGGGAAACAAGGTGCTGGTCACCATGGGAGGCAGCGACCCCGACAATGTGACTCTGCGAGTACTCGAAGCGTCGCCAATGGTTGCGGTAGATGGATTGGAAGCAACGGTGGTAGTCGGCGGCAGCAATCCCCATTTCGAATCGCTGGAGCGCTCTGCATCCCAATCGGGGAAAGCGATTCGCTTGGTCCGGGACGCAGCGAATATGCCCCAGCTGATGGCCTGGGCCGATGTCGCCATTTCTGCGGCCGGCAGCACCTGCTGGGAGATGTGCTTGCTCAGACTTCCGGCCATGGTGATCGACCTGGCGCCCAACCAGCTGCCCATCGCGCAGGAGCTGGCTCGAACCCACGTGGCAATTCATCTTGGCGGCACTAAGGACGTGACCGCGGAGCAGATCGGGGTCAGGCTGGAATCGCTTCTTCAATCCTCGGAACTTCGGACGGCGATGTCGAACCGTGGCCGCGAGTTGGTAGATGGAAAGGGCGCCCAGCGTGTAGTCTGTGCCATACAAGCATCAACACTTCGCCTGAGACGAGTTGAGGAACGGGACTGCCGGCTGCTGTGGGAGTGGGCCAACGATCCGGTGGTGCGCGCCGCGTCATTCTCCCAGGCTCCGATTTCGTGGGAAGAGCACCGGGCGTGGTTCGCCGGTAAGATGAACGACGAGAAAAGTTTGATCCTGATTGGCGAGAATGAGCAGGGCCGGGCCATTGGCCAGTTTCGCTTGGACTGGCGCTCGCGCGACGAAGGCGACATTGACGTAAGCCTCGCTCCGGAGGCGCGCGGAGCTGGCTACGGCAGCGTGTTGATTAACTTAGGCGTACGGCAGATTTTTGAAACAACTGCCACCCAGCGCGTGCATGCCTTCATCCGGCCGGAAAACCTGGCGTCCATGCGGGCGTTTGAACGGGCCGGGTTCTCCAAGTTGGGCGACGAGCAGGTGAAGGGACACGCAGCCATTCACTACATGCGTATGCGGGAAACATAAAGGAGCCGGCACTTCATGGCATCAAGGGCAACGCAGTCGGAGCTGTTGGAGCAGAGAATCGCGGAGAATGCTTCCGCCCAGCAGATTGATCTGACGACTTGGATCTTTGACCGCGTCGCGCTGCGGGCGCACGATCGCGTGCTCGAACTCTGCTGCGGCACCGGCGGGCAGACTCTGAAGATTCTGGAACTGTTGGGAGAGGCCGGGCGCGTTGTGGCGCTCGACGTTTCGCAGGACGCGCTGCATACCCTGACTTCCAAGGTGGTCCCGGCGAATGGCCCGAAGCTCACTCCGATCGAGGGCAGCCTCGACGACTTTTCGCGACCGCTCAGGAACGCGGGGCTGCAGCCGCCCAGTTTCGGTCTGGTTTTCTGCGCCTACGGTCTCTACTACAGCGCCGACGCGTGTCGCACGCTGGAGGAGGCGCGCTCGTGGCTGAATCCCGGCGGGCGAATCGTAGTGGTCGGTCCTTTTGGGCCCAATAATAAACCGCTGTTCGACATGCTGCGCGCCAGCGGCGTGGCCATCCCTGAACCGGTAATCGCTTCCAGCGAGCGTTTCATGATCGAGACGCTGCTGCCCTGGGCGGCGCGAAATTTTGAGTGCATTTCGCTTCACACCATGGTCAACCGCGTGCCTTGGTCCGCGCCAGAGCGGGTGCTCAACTACTGGCAGAACACGACCTTCTACGATGCGGAAAAACGCGGCGTTTTCGAAAACCTGTTGCGCCGGCATTTCGAGCAGCATGGTCAATTCGTCAACGAGAAATGGGTGATGCTGGCGGAGATGACCGATGCCCGCAGCTAGCCCGGTCTTGGTGGTCGCGGCTCACCCTGACGATGAAGTATTAGGTTGCGGTGGCACCGCCGCCGGCCTGGCGCGGGAAGGCCACAGCGTTCATATTGCGATCATGGCGGAAGGCATCACCTCGCGTCATGCGCAAAGAGAGCAGGCAGATGCCAGGCAGCTCTCCCGTCTGCATCAGCAAGCCCACGCCGCCGCCGCCAAAATGGGAGCGAAAGATGTGGTGCTGTTCAAGCTTCCCGACAATCGCCTGGACACAGTGCCGCTGCTTGAGGTCGTCAAGCTGGTGGAAGAACTCGTGGAAAAGCTCAGGCCGGAGGTGATCTACACCCATCACCCAGGGGACCTCAACATCGACCATGGTGTGGTGCATCGGGCGGTGCTGACGGCGACGCGGCCCATGGCCGGCCATCCGGTGCGCGAGATTTATGCGTTCGAAGTGCCATCGTCCACCGAATGGGCTTTTCAGCGGCTGGAGCCATCCTTCCGGCCAAACGTTTTCGTAGATGTGACGGCCACACTGGACGCGAAACTCGATGCGATGGCCTGCTACGACTCCGAGAGCCGCGAGTTTCCACATCCGCGATCGCCGGAGGCACTGCGCGCCATCGCAACCCGATGGGGAAGCGTGGCCGGATGTCCGGCGGCAGAAGCGTTTGAACTAGTGCGGTCCATCCGCCCAGCGTGCAAAGCGCGATGACGCCTCAGATACAAATCGGCAATCGCCCGGTTGGTGACGGCGCTTCCGTCTACGTGGTCGCAGAGCTCTCGGCAAATCACCACCAGGATTTCGAACAGGCGGTGCGCATTGTCCACGCCGCCAAGCAGGCGGGGGCGGATGCGGTGAAACTGCAGACCTACACCGCCGACACCATCACCATCGCCAGCGACCGGGAATACTTCCGCATCGGTGGAGGCACCCTGTGGGATGGCCGTACGCTGCACGATCTCTACGGCGAGGCCCACACCCCATGGGAATGGCAACCCAAGCTCAAGCAGGTGGCGAATGATCTGGGCATGGATTTGTTTTCCAGCCCGTTTGACACGACCGCAGTGGATTTTCTGGAAGAGATGGGTGTGCCTGCGCACAAGCTGGCGTCGTTCGAACTGGTGGACATTCCGCTCATCCAGAAAATGGCACGCACCCGCAAGCCGCTGATCATGTCAACGGGGATGGCTACCCTGGAAGAGATCGAAGAAGCAGTGCAGGGCGCCCGCCAGGCCGGCGCCACCCAGATTGCTTTGCTCAAGTGCACCAGTACCTACCCGGCATCACCCGATGACATGAACCTGCGGACAATCCCAGAGCTGGCGCGGCGGTTCGGCGTCCCTGTCGGATTGTCGGACCACACCATGGGCATCGCGGTTCCGGTTGCTGCAGTCGCGGTCGGAGCTTGCATCATTGAGAAGCACCTTACATTGTCACGCTCCCTGGGAGGCCCGGACAGCGCCTTTTCGCTGGAGCCCGATGAGTTCAAGGCCATGGTGGATGCGGTGCGCACCGCGCAGCGGGCCCTGGGCGACGTTCATTTTGGCCTGGCTGCCAAGGAGGCTAGCAGCCGCGTGTTCCGGCGATCGCTGTTTGTGGTCGAAGACGTCCCCAAGGGACAGGCATTTACCACCGGGAATGTGCGTTCCATTCGCCCGGCGCACGGATTGCACACGCGGCACCTTCCAGAAATCCTCGGCAAACGCGCCACGCGGGACGTGCGGAGGGGAACTCCCTTGAGTTGGGATCTCATCGAGAAATGAGACTGGTCAGCCCGCTACTGAAGCACGTGCTCTATCCCTGTCTTGCCGGAAGCGGATATCTGCGGCGTCGTAGCGGCGCCGGCCCGGCGATTGTCACCTATCACGGTGTGCTGCCGCCGGACTACCAGCCCCTGGACGCCGCTCTGGACGGCAGCCTGGTGACTGCCGAGGCCTTGCGACAGCAACTCCACCTCCTGAAAGCACATTACAGCCTGATCTCCCCCGAGCAGTTCTTGCAATGGTGTGAGGGCAAACAGGAGCTGCCGCCCCGCTCGGTCCTGCTGAGTTGCGATGACGGCCTGCGGAACACCCTGACCGACATGCTGCCGATCTTGCAGGAGGCCGAGGTCTCGTGCCTGTTCTTCGTGACCGGCGCGTCGCTCGACGACGCGCCCTCGATGCTGTGGTACGAGGAACTCTACCTGATGTTTCTGGCCGCGCCGGAAACACTCACCCTTGAACTCTCACAAATCGGCGGGCAGGCGCAGGCGGCAGGGCTGTGCGCGAAGCGCCGGATGTGGTGGGATCTTGTGAAGAAGCTCTCGCAGTATGAAACGGTTGCCCGGCAAGCGTTGGTGGATCAGATCAGGATTCAATCTGGACTCCCTACAGACTGGGCCTCACCGTACTACGATCCCGCGGGTAGAGGGAGACGTTTCCTGCTGCTGAATCGGCCGGAACTGCGGCTGCTAGCCGGTTCGGGGATGTGCATCGGCGCCCACACCCTGTCACATCCCGTGCTGTCGCATACGCCTCCTGAAGTGGCCAGAAGAGAAATCTCGGAAAGTCGCAGCCGGCTGGAAGAGCATCTGGGCCAGCCGGTGTGGGCATTGGCGTATCCCTTCGGCGATGCCGACTCGGTTACGCAAAGAGAGCTGGACATGGCCGCACAAGCCGGGTTTACCTGCGCGTTCCTCAACCTCGACGGCGGACTGGGAGCCGATACGCCGCGGTTCGCACTGCGGCGCGTACACGTGACTGCGGACATGACCCTGGCTGAATTCGAGGCGCACGTCTCGGGATTTCATCGGTTACTAAGACGCCGATTTCTGCGTGAGGAAGTCTCCTTACTCATGTAAATTGAAAGCAATGAGCACAATCGACCTCCCCCGGCCTGCGGACTTGCAGGTTTACAACGCGCCCGAGGTGGCCTCTCACTATGCCCGGCTGGATTACCTCACTCCCTGCGAACGCCTTCTGATTGACCGCTACGTAAAAGCAGGCATGCACGTGCTGGATCTCGGCGTCGGAGGAGGCCGGACCACACCCTATCTGTCGATGCTGGCCCAGCATTATGTCGGAGTGGACTATGCCGCAGAGATGGTGAAGGTCTGTCGCGAGAAGTTCCCCCACCTCGAGTTTATCGAGGCCGATGCAGCCAACATGGCGATGCTCCCGGATGGCTCCTTCGATGTAGTCTTCTTCTCTTTTAACGGGCTGGACGTACTCTCGCCGGACGAGAAAAGAAGGAATTGCCTGTCCGAGTGCCATCGACTCCTCCGCGCAGGCGGGACTTTCATCTTTTCCTCGCAC
The DNA here is from genome assembly GCA_020073165.1 of Terriglobia bacterium. Classification (GTDB taxonomy): domain Bacteria; phylum Acidobacteriota; class Terriglobia; order Terriglobales; family Acidobacteriaceae; genus JAIQET01. The sequence goes on from JAIQFP010000018.1 coordinate 69,544, forward strand.
AATCCCCGGGCTCTGTTCGTGCGGCCGGGATGGGATCCGGCACGAGTACGGGCCTTCAGTCAGCAACTGGTGGGCGAACATCGGTTGTTGTACCCGCTCACGGTGGCAGCGGTTACTGGGGCGAAAGCGGTGCTCGCCACATTGCGGGCGATGGGGGCCACCGCTAGACGAATGTTCAACAGAGTTCCTAGCCGCACCTTCTGGCGCGGAGAAGGGTACATGCTGGACTCGGCCCATGGGAGTCTCGCCACGCACTACTGGTCACCCGAGAAAGCTGTCTCTGAATTGCAGCAGTTCCGCTTCCGGTGCCTGGAAGTGGCAGGAGACGACTACCCACGCCAAAGCCGGTCTTCTGTGACGGATTGGTATTACTACGTGTTCTCAAGAGAAAGCTGACAGGGGAGAATCTTGCGTCTCGTTCTGCACCGAGAGATTCCGGAAGACGAAACCCTGCGCGCTCAGTGGAATGCCCTGGTGCAGGAGATGGAATGTCCCGAGGTCTTCTACACCTACGAATGGGCGCTGGCCGTCGCCCGCGCCTACCGCGCCTCGCTCACACCGCTCTTGATGCTGGCCTATGAGGGTGGTGACTTGGTGGGTGTGGTCGCACTGGCTACCGATCCTGGTGGCGAGAAGGCCTTCTTCCTGACCAGGACAACCGCCGACTACTGCGATTTCGTCTGTTCCGCGCAGCGCCGGCCGGAACTCGTCGATGCTGTCTCCGCCGAATTGCGACGGCTGGGGATTCCCGGCCTGGTTCTGGCCAATCTACCTGCAGGTTCGGCCACGACTCGCGCCCTCCTGCTCTCCGCTCGCAGGCATGGCTACTCGCTCTTTTCCAGGCCAGCCTATTTTTGTGCTCAAGTGTTGCTCGGTTCGCCTGGTCAGCGGGAATCTACGAGGCAATCAGTACAACACAAGCAGATGCTGCGCCGTCATCTCAAGGCCATGGCGAAAATTGCTCCGGTAAGGGTGGACCATCGCAAAACATGGGAGGGTATCACCGAGGTCTTGCCGAGATTCACCGAGGCGCATGTCAACCGGTTTCAGGCGGCTGGCCGGAACAGCAATTTAGCCGATCCGCAGCGGCAGGCTTTTCTGGCGGAACTCGCGAAACTGCTGTCCGGTGCAGGCTGGATCAACCTTTCCTCCTTGATGGTGGGTGACGAGCAGGTGGCCTGGAACTACGGCTTTCAGTTCGCTGGCAGTTGGTTCTGGTACCAACCCACGTTTGACAGCCGCTTCCAGCGGCACTATCCCGGTCTGTGCCTGTTGGGGAAGATCGTGGAGGAGGCCTGCGACCACCCTGAAATAAGCCGCGTGGACCTGGGCCTGGGTGCAGAGAAGTACAAGGAGTGGCTGGCCACCGGTGGCCAGCGGACCCTGCACATCACAGCCACCACCTCAAAGGCCAAGTACGTTAGGGAGTTCACCCGTTACCACGCCGCCACCGTCATCAAGCGGGTTCCCCTGATGGAAAACTGGGCGCGCGCCGCGCTACGCTGGTTCTCAATCCTGTGAAAACCGGTTGCGCACTCTTGGGTAATGTCCTCATGTTGGGGAACGCACAAGGATGAAGGTTCTTCTGCTCCATCCTGAGGACGAATTTTTACCTGCTGGCCCGGTCAGCGGCTGGGACCTCGTGGTCGATCTAGGTCGTGCTCCCTCCTCCTCCTACGAGAACTGGGGCAGGCAAGCGGGCTGCCGGGTGATCAGCCTCTATGAGTTCGCGCAGGAAATCGGGGACCTCCAGCGTGTGCGGGAACTTGTCCTATTGGGCATGGGCCGCATGGTGGACCGCTGGGAGATTGATTGGTGGGAACTGCTCTCGCTGCACGTCGTGCCTGAGCTGCTGCAACTCCTCCTGGTAGAGCGGCTAGCGAAACAGCTGAGCCCTGATTGCGAGCTGTATTCCAGCCGCCCGGATCTGAGGGCGGCCGGACTGCAGGTTCTTCTCGATGTCAAGGTGACAAACCTGGAACCTCGCATGCAGGCGCGAGTACGCTCGCTGCGTCACTACCGCGATGCATTCTCTAATCTTGATCTGGGGCAACTCACCCAGGTTCTCCACGACAAGTTCGACCCCGAGCATGCGATCCGTCGGATGTTCAGCCGGAAGAGAGCGGGTTCCGGGCAGCCAGTTGTCCTGTTGCCGTCCGCCTACATTAATGTGTCACGCACCGCGCTGGCTTATGCGGCGTTGGTTCCTCACTGTCAGTTTCTGTTGGTCTGCGGCAGGAACAGCAGCCAGGTGAAATCTCTGCCGGCTAACGTCCGCTCGACCTCGCTGGACGCATACTTCGTTCCTGCCAACAAACTCGAGGTTGCGTCTCTGCTCAATCGTTGGAGTGCTCTGAAAGCTCATCTGGTAGCTGGCGTTCCGGAGTTCGCCATCGCGGATGCTCTGGGAGTGCTCGGACAAATCCCATCTCTGGTGCGTTGGGGAGTCGCTTTGAGGGATGCCTGGCAGCAGGTCTTTGCAACGGAAAATGTCACGGCCTGCCTCTGTGCCGATGACAGCAATCCCTACACGCGAATCCCGCTGATCCTCGCGAAGCACCGCGGCCTTCCCGCTTTGACCTGTCACCACGGTGCCCTGGATTCCGATGTGACGCTGAAGACGCAATATGCCGATTTCTACCTGGCGAAGGGGGAAATGGAACGGGACTACCTGCTGCGCTTCGGCAAAGTTGTGCCGGAGCGCGTTGTGGTCGGTGCCCCGCAGTTGGCGAAGTCATCGCGGAGTGAGCCGGTCGTCGGCGCGCCAGACAGGGCTTGGCTCGTCTTCTTCACCGAGCCCTATCAGAACTTCGGGTGGCGCCCAGACGAGGTTTACCGCGAACTTCTACCCGAGTTGTCCGCCGTCGCCCGAAATTGCGGCCTCAAGCTCGTTTTCAAACTCCACCCGTTTGAAAGCGTTAAAGGCCACCGGAAGTTACTGCTGCGGTACTTGCCGCGCGACGAAGCCCGGAGAGTAGAAATTCTTGCGGGGCCGCCTTCCCCTCAACTCTGGCGCAAGACACGGGTTGCTATGACGGTGCAATCGACGGTCGCATTGGAGTGCAGAGCGCAAGGCATCCCGGTGTTCTTGTGCGGGTGGCTGCGGGATGCACATACTGGTTACTTACGGCAATTCGAGCGATTTGGTATAGGTCAGGTACTCGAATCTCCGAACCGGATTGACGAGATTCCGCGGCTGCTGGGGAAGACTGGTGGCCTCGCGCAAGCCAACCTGTGGCAGGCAATCGAGCCTGAAACATTGCGGCGGTTGATGGCCGGTACCCACCCGCTGTCGGTTCCGGGACCGGCGATTAAGGCGGGAGTCAGGCACGCATGATAGGGTCCTCCACGGCAAGAGACACGGTGCTCGACGTTGCGCCGCCGGTTCAGCCGAACGCACTGCACACGCAGAAGTTTCGCTCGCAGATGGGGGACATCTCGCGCCAGTCCTCCATTTTCTTTGCCGGCACCGTGTTTACCGCGGCCGCCGGATACTTGTTTAAGGTGTACCTGGCGAGGGTGCTGGGCGCAGAAGCTCTTGGCCTCTACGCTTTGGGCATGACCATCGTGGGCCTGGTGGGCGTGTTCAACGCGCTCGGCCTGCCGCAATCGGCGGTGCGCTTTGTCGCCACCTATGCCGCGACGGGAAAATGGAGGCCGTTGGGCGGATTTCTGGCGCGCGGTAGTGCCATTCTGCTGGGCTTGAACCTTGTGCTGGCTGCCTTGACCTTGGTGGTCGGCCCTCGCATCGCGGTGCAGTTCTACCACGCGCCGGCTCTGGTCCCGTACATCCCGCTGTTTGCTCTCATCATGTTTCTCGGCACGTGCACCTTCTTCTTGGGACAAGTCCTGGCTGGGTACAAGGACGTCATCCGTCGCACAGTGGTCACCAATTTCGTGGCCAGTCCCCTGAACATTGCTCTGACCGTACTCCTGGTCGCGCTCGGAACCGGCTTGTGGGGTTACATGTTTGCCCAGGTCGCCAGTGCGGCGGTTGTGCTCGGGCTGCTGGCGGTGCTGGTCTGGAAACTGACGCCTCGAGAGGCGCGCTCGGCGGTGGCTAAATGGCCGCCGCTGGAGCCGGAAGTGATCTCGTTTTCCACCGTGGTATTCGGCATGGGGTTCCTGGATTTTCTGATGGCCCAGACCGATAAGATCCTGATCGGCTTTTTTCTCGACCCTCGGGCTGTTGGTGTGTATGCCGTGGCGGCTGCGCTGGTGGCTTTTGTTCCCATCCTCTTGCAGTCTGTGAACCAGATTTTTTCTCCGACCATTGCTGATCTCCACTTTCGGGGAGAGAACGAGTTGCTGGGGCGAATGTTCCAGACTCTCACCAAGTGGATTCTGGGATTGACCTTGCCCCTGGCTGTGGTAGTCATGATCTTTGCCCGGCCGCTGATGGGTATCTTCGGTCACGATTTTGAGTTCGGCTGGCCCATCCTGGTGATTGGCGCAGCAGGACAGCTGGTCAACTGCGGAGTTGGTTCGGTGGGATACCTGCTGCTCATGTCGGGGAACCAGCGGCGCCTGATCCGGGTGCAGGTCATTGCGTCCAGTGTGATGGTTCTGCTGAACTTGGCGTTGATCCCGCGTTGGGGGATTGTGGGTGCGGCGGTTGCGGCCGCGCTGACCAATGTGATCAGCAATACTTTGAACCTGAGAGAAGTGCGCAACACGCTCCGCCTGTCACCCTACAATCGCAGCTATGTTCGCCTGCTGTATCCATTGCTGGCGACGCTTGCAGTCTGTTTCCTGCTGCGCGCCGGACTGGCGGGGATGGTGCGGCCATGGTTGGCGATCGCCACCAGCCTGCCTCTCGCATATCTGGTCTTCATCGGCGTGGCGTGGGTCGCGGGCGTCGATGCCGATGACCGGCTGATCGCAGGGGCGGCTTGGGGACGGATGCAGGTCCTGCTGCCGCGGATGGCAGCCGCTGGAAAGTCAGATCCAAACCGTTGAGCTGGTCGTCGCCTCGCTAACGACAGATCTTCCCAAGGACGAGGGCTATGGAACCCAATGCGTTCGTGGCCGAGGTTTATCGCCGCATGAGTTTGCGGCATGGTGGGGCGCAGACGCGGCCGCGCTGGAGCGAAGTTCAGAATGATCCGCGAGTGCTGCAGGCGGCCTATGAGTTGTCGGCGCTTTTGCCTTCGCACAAGCAGGCTGCAATCCTGGACTTGGGCTTCGGTGGGGGTTGGTTTCTGGCGGCCTGCCTGAAACTGGGATACACCAACCTTTCCGGCGCGGACTTCGGCATTGCCAACAAGTCTTTCGTAAAAGAGTGGGCCCCTGAAGCCATCACCTTGCATCAGATCGAAGATGACATCGGGAGTTTTCTGGCGCCCCGGCCAGAGCACTACGATTTTGTTCACATGTCCCACGTCATTGAGCACATACCCAAGTATTCGTTGCTCTGGGTTGTGGATGCTCTCTACCGCTCCCTGAAGCCCGGCGGTGTGCTGATGCTGCGCACCCCGAACATGGAATCCCATTGCGCCAACTCGGCTCTTTACGTGACACTGGCGCATGAATACGGATTTTGCGGTTCAAATCTGAAATCCCTGCTGGATATCTGCGGGTTTGACGACATCCGGTTTCATCCAGTGTCGATCTTCCGCCCGACACTTAAGCAGCGCGTCGGCACCGTTCGCCGCTGGCCGTTTCTGAAGGAGAACCAGATCAAGCATCGCTTGTTCGGCGCCAACGTTGGCGGACAGTTCGGAGAGGAACTGGTCGTCACCGCCCGGCGGGGCGACATACCGCCCTTGTTTGACTCCAAGTACCGGTAGTGCTTCAGGGGAGCCGGTCTCACGTGTAGGTCGTGGAAAGGCGTGGCTTAAGATCTAGCCGTCATGCAGAGCGCCATCTCAGCGCTGGAGCAGTTCGTCAGAGAGCAGATGAGCTTTGAAGGCGAGATTATGGGCGCGCTGTAAATCTCCGGAGTCGGCAGCCGCCTTGGCTTGATCCATATACGCGCGAATCTGCTTCACCAGATCTTGCTGGCTGGCGTTTAGTTCGCGAACGGAAGCCTTCCTCAGATTGGCCTCGGTTATCTCCAGCAAGTGTGTAGTGTTCTGCCGCTGGCTGGAAGCTTGCTCCTGGCTCAGGCCTGGAGAGAGCTGAACCTCAGGATCGGTTGTGCTGCCATTGCGCACAACGGTCTTGGCCGGCGTTTCGCTGGCCTGGGCAGCACTTTTCTTGGTCTTCTTGCCACGCTTGCTGGATTTCCTGGCGGGCGTGGGTTTCGACTCAGGCTTGCTGGCAGCCGGCTCCTGTGGCGAAACTTCTGGCGGCTGCGCGGAAGCCGGCGGCGGGGTCGGTGGCGGAGTGGCCGGCTGATCCGGCTTCACCTCTTGGGGTGCTGGGGCTGCCGGCTCCGCTTGTGAACCAGGTTGAGGGTCCGAGGGGGGCAGTGGCGCCGGATTCGACTGCGGAGCATCCTGCTGGGATTGCGAGGTCAGCCGGGGCGGACTCCAAGCGCTTGCTGGTGGTGCAGCCAGCAGCGCATACATCCCCAAAATTACAGCCAGAGTCATATCGGTTCGACGTCTGTTTTGGCTTTGACGATTCCCAGAGGAAATTCTATTCCTGCGCGAGCATTCGTGCACCGCACCCTCAGGCGTGGGGCGACCCGACCGCCGGGGTGACGCCTTCGCCGTTTGTGCCATTCGCCGGTACCCGGCTTTCCGCCAGCGGCAGCCGCAGCCGAAACGTCGCCCCATGGCCTTCTGCCGATTCGAAATCCACTGCGCCGTAGTGCCACTGCATCACCTGGTAGGTCTGGGCCAGGCCGATCCCGCTCCCGCCTTTCTTGGTGGTGAAGTACAACTCGAAGATCTTGTCCTGGATTTCCGGTGGGATGCCGCCGCCCTGGTCGCAGATTTCAGTGGTGACGGTGTCTTCCTCACGGCTGGCGGAGATGGACAGCGTACCGCCGTTCGGCATGGCCTGCACGCCGTTAAGCACGACGTTGAGGATGGCCTGCTTCATAAAGTCGGTGTCCACCTTGACGGCCAACGGCTCCGCGGGCATTTGCGAGTGAATGGTCACGCCGTGCTGCGCGGCATCCGGCGCAGCCAGGGTGGCGACATCTTCCAACAGGCGGCGCAGGTCGGCTTCCTCCAGGTGCAGGTCGCGAGGGCGGGTGAAGTCCACCAGGATCTGCACCACGCGATCCAGGCGGTGTATCTCATTGCCGATGATGTCCATGTGGCGGCGCGTGTCCGGATCGATCTCCTGCAGTTTGGTCTGCAGCAATTGCAGGTGCAGGACGATGGCGTTAATCGGATTCTTTACCTCGTGGGCGACGCCCCGGGTCAGGCGACCGCTGGCGGACATGCGGCGGGAGGTTTCGATTTCGTCCTCAATGCGGCGCACCGACTCGGCGTCGCGCAGGGTGAGCAGGGCGCCGATCTGGGTACCACCTTCCTGAATGAAATCCAGCGACATTTGCACCCGCTTTGCATTTGGGGACTCGATCTCGCGTTGCCCCACCCCCTGCCGCAGCCGAAAGGCTTCGAGCACGAGTGCTCCCAGCGGGGAGTCAAGCGAGAAAATTTCTTTTGCCGTCCGGCCCAGGAGATCGCGACGGGGGCGGCCCAGAAAACGCTCCACGGAAGCGCTCACCAGGACCACCCGGGAATCCCGCGTGAACAGCATGAGGCCGTCCTGCAGGTTGCCCATGATCTGGTCCACGTTGTCCTTGAGGGCGGAGAATATTTCTTTGGCGTCGCGCATCTGGCGCCCGAGGTGGGCAATCTTCAGGCTCACCAAGCCATACTCATCGTGGCTGGTTTCGTGCTCGGACACGATGGCATCGGCGTCGCCCGCAGTCACACTGTCCAGGCTGCGACTGATCTGCTCCAGCGGGCCAAGGGCGATGCGCGACATCCCTGCCGCCAGTATCAGCGAAAGCAGAATTGCCAGACTGGAGAAGATGGAAGCGTGCTGTAGCCGGGAGGTCAGTTCATTCCTCAAGAAGACGGTGGAAACCCCCACCCGGATGCTGCCGAAAGGTGCGTCGTTCAGTTGCAGGGGCATGCGCACCTCGTAAACCGTGGGCGGGGTATACACCAGGTGGAGTTGCTCACGGAACCTGGCATCCACCACCTTTTGAAAGTCGGGGCGATCCAGCGCCGGCTTGCCCATCAGGTCAGGATTGGTGTGCAGAATGGCCTTGCCATTGGCGTCTACTATGGCGGCGTCATAGATGATCGGCCAATTGCCGACGACGGATTCCATCATCGTGTTCAGATCACGGTCGGTGCCCAGATAGTAGGCGATGGCCCGGCGGACCGCCTCCGGATTGCTGGTATCCACGCGAGTGCTCGTCAGATCCGGGGTCGCGTTGGCCGCCACATAAGCAAGTTCCGAAGTCAGATACGCTGCTGTGTCGTGGGCACTCGTTACCCGCTGGCGCAGAATCTCGGAGATGTAGATGTAGGAAAATGCCGACACCAGTGCCGCCACCATGAAGGTGATGGCGAGCACGAGCTTGGTTCTTCGGCGCATTTCTGCTTCTCGCTATTGGCCTCGCGTTCTTAAGCTCTGGCTTGGATGGAAGCCCACCATTCCGCGGAGATACCTCGCGCAGGCCGAAAGGATGCCTGCGTTACTCGTCCTTGCCGGAAGCGGCCTCGGCCGCCCCGCTTCCGTATTCCTTGAGCTTATTATGCAGGGTTTTCAGGCTAATGCCGAGAATTTCGGCGGCGCGGGTCTTGTTGTTGCTCGTAGCCTCAAGCGTCTTGAGGATGAGCAATTTCTCTGCTTCTCCAACCGTTGTACCCACTCCCAGGCGGACTGCGTCGGGATCTTCGGAAGAGGTGCGCACCGGGGTCTGACCGAAGCCCGGGGACAGGTGCTTGGTCTCGATGATGGCACCGTCACACACGATGACCGCGCGTTCCAGGCTATTGCGCAACTCGCGAACATTCCCAGGCCAAGAGTAGTTGTGAAAGAGGTTGAGGACAGCTTCGCTGACTACGGACACTTTCCGTCCGTGCTTGGCACTCATTTCGGCCAGCAACGATTGCACCAGCTCTGGGATGTCCTCCTTGTGCTCGCGCAGTGGGGGCATGTGGATGTTGAAAACGTTCAAGCGGTAGTAAAGGTCATTGCGCAGTTCACCCCGGGCCACGGCTTCCTCGGGGACCTTGTTGGTGGCGGCGAGGACGCGGACGTCCACTGTAGTCTCCACCTTGCTGCCCAAACGGCGCAGCTTGCGGTCTTCCAGGACGCGCAGCAGCTTGGCTTGGGTACCCACAGGCATTTCCCCAATCTCGTCCAGCAGCAGGGTCCCCCCCTCCGCCAGCTCAAAGCAGCCGGTGCGGCGCTCCAAGGCTCCGGTGAACGCGCCCTTTTCGTGGCCGAAGATCTCGCTTTCGATTAAAGTTTCCGGAATGGCCGCGCAGTTGATAGGAATGAAGGGCTTGGGTCGGCGCGGGCTGAGTTCATGGATAGTGCGGGCAACCAGTTCCTTGCCGGTTCCACTGGCGCCGGTGATCAGCACGGAGGCCGTGCTGGGCGCAACCATCTCGATGAGGCGGAAAGTCTCCTGCATCTTCTTCGAGGAGCCGACCAGGCTTCCCAGCGAGCCGGCATCGCGCAACTTGCGGCGGGTGACCTCGAGCTCCACTCGCGTGCCCAGAAGGGCCGAGGCGTTCTGCAGGATAGTGCGCAGCCGGTTGGTGTCGATGGGCTTGGTAATGTAGTCGTAGGCCCCCATGCGCATGGCTTGCACGGCGCTGTCGATGGTGCCTTGCGCCGTCACCACAATGACCGCCATGGTCTGGGCATCGGCCGCAATCCGTTCCAGCAGCTCCAGACCGCCCATGCGCGGCATTTTCATATCGGTAACCACGATGGCCGGCGACCAGCTGGCTACCTTTTCCAGGCCTTCTGCGCCGTCCCGGGCGGTTTCGGCGCGATACCCCCAGGCCGACACCAGCTCGGCCAAGCCGGTGCGTTCGTTTTCTTCGTCTTCGACGATCAGTACTTTTTCCTGGCTCATGGACAGAGAACCTTGGAGTCATTATTCAGGCTTCTTGTCCTTCCTAGCAAGCTTGCCCTGCTCACGTCGCCGACGAGAGGTCCACAACCCAGGCCGGGCATACTCACGGTATCAATCTGAGATTCCCGGAAAGGCACCTCATCCGGCGTGGCGGCCCGCATGCTAGTTGGCTGGAGAGGCACTCCGCGAGTAATATTATGAGTTTGAGTTGCTTGCATTGCCTTCGCTATGCGGTAGAATCATCGGCTTGCAGCAGAGACACTGATTTCTTTTTGTTTTCCATGCGGGCCCCCAGGTCTCACAAATGAAGCATGGATGACAGGCTAACCACACAGTCCCGGAGGATTACATGGCACCTAATAATGCACCTACAAGGCGTGTACTGTTCGCTGGTCTGTTGCTGATGATGGCTGTGGTGGTGATATCAGCGACGACAGTGTCGGCGCAAGAAGAACCGGTCCCGAAGGTGGACATATTTGTGGGCTACCAATGGCTGAACCCAGGCGGGACTATACCCGCTCCCTTTTTTCCGCCGACCAGTCCGGTTGGCGTGAAGCTGCCCTCAATCCCGCAAGGTGTGGGTGGGGCCGGGGCCTACAACTTCAATTCGCATTGGGCCCTGGAGGCAGATTACGGAGGCAACTGGAATAAGTTTGGCAACGAAACGACGATTTCCGCTGGTCCTCGCTTTATGTGGCGCACCGAAGGGGTGAACCTCTTCGCACATACCCTGTTGGGATACAACCGTTTCAAGGCACCGGACTTGGAGGTTAGCAACGGAATCGGGGCGATTCTGGGCGGCGGAATTGACCTGAAGATTTGGCGCCCGCTGAGCTTCCGCCTCATTGAGGCCGATTACGTATTGGGCCGCCAACACTTTCCACATGAGGTTTCGCCGGCGTTTTCCGACCTGCGTCGGCCGGTGTTCAACGGAGCCCGGCTGCGCACCGGCTTGCTGTTCAACTTTGGCTATCCGCCCGCGGTCAGCCCGTCTGCCAGTTGCTCGGTGCAGCCCAGCGAGGTGATGGTGGGCGAACCGGTGACCGCGACTGCTAGCGGCAGCAACTTCAATCCCAAACACACCCTGACCTATAGTTGGAACAGCACCGGCGGCAAGATAACCGGCAAGGACAACACCGCCACCGTCGACACCAACGGAGTTGCGGGTGGCAGCTACGCCGTAACTGCGCGCATCTCCGACCCCAAGATGAAGAAGGGCGGAGAGGCGAGCTGCACGGCGAACTTCACGGTGAAGGAGCCACCGAAGAATCCACCGACCATGACCTGCTCGGCGAACCCCAGTACGGTACAGACCGGTACACCGTCCAACATTACCTGCACGTGCAGCAGCCCGGACAACGCTTCCGTGAGCATCAGCGGCTGGACCGCCAGCGGCGGCAGCATCTCCGGGACAGAGGGCAATGCGACCCTCAATACCACCGGAGCTTCGGCCGGTCCGATTACGGTCGGCGCGACTTGCACCGACTCCCGCGGCTTGACGGCTTCGGCTTCGACCCAGGTGAATGTGGAGGTTCCACCTCCGCCGCCACCGCAGGCCAGCAAGTTGAGTTCGTGCGACTTCCCCAACGAGAAGAAGCCGTGGCGTGTGGACAACACCTGCAAGGCGGTGCTGGATGACGTAGCGCAGCGCTTGCAGCATGATCCCGATTCCAAACTGGTGATCGTGGGCAACGCCGACCCGACCGAGAAGCGCAAGAACCTGGCGGGCGAACGCGCGGTGGATGCCAAGGCGTATCTGTCGGGCGGTGAGGCCAAGCAGGGAATTGACGCCAGCCGGATCGAGGTGCGCACCAGCAACGAAGGCGGCAAGACCGCTGAGTTCTGGATTGTCCCGGCAGGGGCGAGTTTCACCGAGTCCGGTACCACCACGGTGGACGAGACGAAGGTGAAGCCCGTTCCGGATCACCCAAAGCCTGCAGCTAAAAAGGCGGCCAAGCCGAAGGCTCAGTAAACAAGGCACTTAGAGAGGCCTTGGGCCGGTCGGGAGCAACACCCGACCGGCCCTTTTTCATCTTCCCTTCGGTAACTTGCCCAGCCCGTGCTAGGCTGGCACTCTGGCCTGCGCAGGGTATCTCTGTTCGCAGGGGCTAAAACTCACCTATGATTTCCGCAACGTTAAGGTCGATTTCCTTTAAGTGGTTGATGGTGCTGGCGGTCGGGCTTGCTTGTGCCACCACCATGTGGGCAGGCCAGTGGGCGGTTTTGGGGCCGGACGGGGGTGACGTGCGCAGCTTGAGCTACGATCCCTCGAATCCCGATCACATTTTCCTGGGCACCAATACGGGGACGATTTTCTTCTCCAACGATGGCGGGCACAGTTGGTCGCGCTTTGCACACCTGGGCAGCGGTGACGATTATGTGCTCGACCACATCGCCATCGATCCGCAGAATCCGAAGCACATGTACGCCGCTGCCTGGAGCGTGGAGAACCAGCAAGCCGGCGACCTGTTCCGCTCCCATGATGGCGGCAAGACATGGCAAGCGCTGTCCGGCATGCACGGAAAATCCATTCGCGCTATGGCCATTGCCGCTTCCGATCACAAGGTGCTGACAGCTGGCGCCCTCGACGGCGTATACCGCAGCACCGACAGCGGCGACAACTGGCAGAGAATTTCTTCCGCCAACCTGAGTGACATCAAGAACATCGAATCCATTGCCGTCGATCCCAAGAATCCCAATGTGGTTTACGCGGGCACCTGGCACCTGGCCTGGAAGACCGATGATGGCGGGGCCAGCTGGCATCGCGTCAACAAGGGCATGATTGACGACTCGGACGTGTTCTCGGTCATCGTAGATTCCTCGAATCCATCGGTGGTGTTCGCCAGCGCCTGCTCGGGCATCTATAAGAGCGAGAACGCGGGCGAACTGTTCCACAAGATTCAGGGCATTCCGTTTTCCGCACGGCGTACCAGAGTCCTGAAGCAGGATCCGAGCAATCCGAACATCGTCTATGCCGGGACCACCGAAGGGTTGTGGAAGACCACGGACCTGGGGCAGACCTGGAAACGCGTGAGCAACCCCGAGACGGTCGTCAATGACGTGCTGGTAGATCCGCGCAATTCGCAACGTGTGCTGCTGGCCACGGACCGCAGCGGAGTGATGGCCAGCGACGACGGCGCGCAGAGCTTCGTTGCCTCGAACCACGGCTACACCCATCGCTACGTGTCTACGATTGTTGCGGACAAGAACGATTCCCACACCATCTTTGCCGGCGTCGTCAACGACAAGGAACAAGGCGGCGTATTTACTTCCCATGACGGCGGGCAGCACTGGATGCAGAAGAGCGCAGGCCTGGGTGGCCGGGACGTATTCACCTTGCAGCCGGCTGCTAACGGTGCGCTTATTGCCGGAACCAATCGCGGCGTTTTCATGCTCGACCACAACGCCAGCGAGTGGCGTCCGATCAATACCGTCATCAACGAGAAGACTTCCTCCCGGACCGTGATGAAAGGGAAGAAGAAAACCACAGTAGCCACCAAGACCGCGGTGCGTTCGGTGTTGGATGCCAAGGTCAACGACCTCGAAGTCACACCCAAGCGCTGGCTGGCAGCCACGAACTCCGGCTTGTTCACCACCTCGAACGAGGGCAAGAGCTGGAGCGGTGGCCCGCTACTGGGTAACCAGGAGTTTGTGTCTGCACAGGCTAGCGGAGATCTAATGGTGGCAGCGACACGGACCAACGTTCTGGTCTCCAACGATGGCGGAACCAACTGGAAGCAGGGCCATCTGACCTCGTTTGTCACCAGCCTGCGCAACGTGGCCATTACCCCGGACGGGCAGATTTTGGTTGCCTCCCGGGAAGGCGCCTTCCGCAGTTCTGATGCGGGAACAACCTGGGAGCACATGCTGAATGGTTTGCCGGACAAGAACATCAGCTCGGTCTCCTACGATGAGGCAGCCAAGCGCTTACTGGCGACCAGCACCGCGACCGGCGTGGTGTTCGAAAGCCGCGATAGTGGACGTAGTTGGCATCGCGGGCCAGACGCCGGATTCCCGTTGCGCCAAGTCAGCGTCGTGCACGGGCGCTTCCTGGCGGCCACGCAGTTCGATGGCGTAATTGCCCAGCCCGATCACGAAGCCGAGAGCGCCTCAGCCGAGCCGGGCTCGTCGGAGTAGCAGCCTGGACTGGAACCAAACGTTTTGCTAACCAGAGAAGGAGCGGCGAGATCAGCCGCTCCTTCCTTATTTTGGCGCTGGACCCTCACAAGCCGGGTTTTCAGCACCCTCGAGGCGGTTGCCCAAGGTCAATGGCCCGCGCGCCTTTAGGAAACAGCAGTCACAGCTGGTGAGCCGATGCAAGAACTCCCTGCAAAAAATACATGGCCGTCGGTGGCAAATAGCCTGTAAGTTGCTGAGTTATAGAGATCAGATCTTGGCACCTCGCGTGCGCCTGTTGGTGCGGGTAGGGAACGAGGAGGATCGTCCTATGAGGTATTGGAAGGCGACCAATCTTGCGGTTCCATTCCTGGCGCTCGCCTTGGCTACTGGTTGCTCACGGCAGCCTGGGGTGCAGACGTCGGATGAGAACGCCGCCAATGACCAGCAGTTGCCCTTCGACCGGGCAGCCGACAAGAACGGGATCTCCCCGACGGGTTCACTGACGCCGGCCGCGATCCCCGCCGGAACTCCAATCACAATCCGGCTGCAGTCGCCCGTGTCCAGCGCCGAGTCTCATTCCGGAGAGTCTTTCGACGCCGTGCTCGACGAGCCTATCGTCATCGACGGTCAGACCGTTGCCTCGCGCGGGGCGGCGGTTACAGGAAAAGTGGTGGCGGCCAAAGCTTCCGGCCGTTTGCAGGATCCTGGCTATCTGCGGCTGACGCTGACGTCTATTTCAGTGAACGGCAAACCGCTGCCGCTGCAGACCTCCAGCGTCTTTGTCAAAGGCGGTTCTCACGAGAAGCGCAACTTGGCCATGATCGGCGGTGGCACCGGCGCTGGCGCGCTGATTGGCGGAATCGCCGGCGGTGGGAAGGGTGCGCTGATCGGCAGCGTCATTGGTGCTGCCGGCGGTACGGGAACGGCGTATGCCACCGGCAAGAAGGACGTGGGATTTTCTACCGAGCGGCGGCTGACATTTCGCTTGACCCAGGCCGTGGCCGTGCAAAGCTGAGTTCGATCCGTTCGCATTTCCGAAATGGGCGCGAGCCATCGCGCCCATTTTCTGTACCCTTTTGGTTCGTATCAGAGCATGAAGATCCCCGGTCTCCCGTCACAAATCACTGTGATGAGCGCACTTAGCACGGACCCGCAAGCGGCCTACACTTCCCAATTAGGGAGCGTGCGCGAAGGCGGAACTTATGCCGAGGGTTCCCGATTCGGGAGCTGACAGCCTACCTCGAGTGCTCTCCTGTGCGTTTATTTCTTGACCGTGCAGCTTGCGAATGAACCGTCGACCTCCCCCACCAGGCGGTTCGCGAAGCGCAGCAGAGAGGTTGCTGTCGAGCACGATTCTATGAGTGCGATCGCGCAGTTCGACGCAAAGGGCGAAGGACTTGATCCTGAGTTGTTGCAGGCCGCAGTAGCCGCATGTCCGGAGAGCTTGGCGGTCATCGAAAGCGGGCAGATTCTCTACGCCAATCGCGCCTTCGCGCAGATGTTCGGTTATCGCTACAGCGCAGAGCTTAAGGGGCGAGCATTGGCGGACTTTGTGCCGCCGGGCCGCGCCTGCACCCGACCGTCTTTCCAAAACGCGGATGCCAGCCCGGAGAGCGAATGCGGGTATCCCACATGCGAATTTGCCAGCACGCGGCAGGATGGGACTCCCATCCGCGTGCAAAGTTCCTGCTCCAGCTTTCGTGCCGCGGACCGCACCCTGCTTATCCTCAGCGCGCGCGACATCAGCCACAGTGAGCGTCGCCGCCTCTGCCGGGAGAGCGACAAGCGGTTCCGGGCTATTTTCGATGCCGCTGCGATCGGCATTGTGCAATGCACCACCGACGGCCGGATCGTAGAAAGCAACCCCGCTATGGAGCGCATGCTCGGCTACAGCCACGCCGAGCTGCGGGGCATGCATTTCCGCGATTTCATCCACCCCGATGACCTGCCCGTGGTTCGCCAACTCTTCCAGGAAATGGTGACGGGCAAGCGGGACTGGTACCAGAACGAGGTGCGCTACCTCCGTAAGGACGGCAACTGTGGCTGGGCGCGTCGGACGGTTTCCTTGGTGCGCGGGCCGGACGGGAATCCCGAGTTTGCCATCGCCATGGTGGAGGACATCACCGAGCGCAAACAGGCCGAGCAACAACTGCGCGAAGCTCAGAAGATGGAAGCCATCGGGCGCCTGGTGGGCGGAGTGGCCCACGACTTCAACAACCTGCTCACCGGCATCATGCTGTACTGCGATCTGCTACTGGCCGGCCTGGACCACAACAGCCGCTTGCGCCACCACGTGGACGAAATCCGCATGGCGGGCGAACACGGCGGAGCGCTCATCCAGCAGTTGCTGGCAGTGGCTCGGCAGCAAGTCGTCGAACCTCGTGTGCTGTCCATGAACCAGGTTGTCACGGGGATGCGGAATCTGCTCTCGCGGCTGATTGGCGAGAACATTGAATTAGTGACTGAACTGGCGGACGACTTGTGGTCTGTGAAAATGGATCCTGCTCAGGCCCAGCAGATCATCCTCAACCTGGCGCTGAATGCGCGCGACGCTATGCCCGACGGCGGCAGAGTCACGCTGCACACGCGCAACTGCACTAATCTCTGCGGCGAGGGTGAGGGTCAGGACCGCGACGCCATTCCTTGCATTGAGCTGATGGTTACCGATACCGGCTGCGGCATGGATGCGGAAACCCGCTCTCACCTCTTCGAACCCTTCTTCACCACTAAGCAGACCGGACAGGGAAATGGCCTGGGGCTGGCCACGGTGCACAGCATCGTAGAACAGGATGGCGGCACCATCGCAGTGGAGAGCGAGGTAGGAGAAGGGACGCGGGTGATCATCCGTTTGCCGCGAGTGAAGGCAGAATCCGAAGCCGCGGCGCCGACCTCGCTCGGCACTCCCGCGCTGATAGGCCACGAGACGGTATTGCTGGTGGAAGACGACTCGGCGGTGCGCCAGTCCGCGCGCCGCGTGTTGAGCCAATGCGGCTACTCCGTGCTGGAGGCGGCCAGTGGTACCGAGGCGCTGAAGGTGTGCCACCATCACCCGGGCAACATTGATGTATTGGTGGTGGATCTGGTGATGCCGGGCATGAGCGGACGGGAAGTTGCCCGGCGGCTGCAGTCGGCGCGGCCCGACCTGCGCGTGCTCTACATTTCCGGCTATAACCAGACCGAGCGCAACTCCCACCCGGAAAAGATCGTGCTGTTTCGCAAGCCGTTCACCGGCAGCGCCCTGGCACAAAAGCTAAGAGAAGTATTGGACGAACCCAAGCGACAGATCCACATCAACAAAGAGGGATGAATCATGACTACTGCACAAGCCACCCTACCCGCCCCACCCCAGATCGAGGGAGCGAACTTTCTTAACCTCTTGGTCGTGGACGATGAGCGTGCCATTCGCGAAGCTTGCCGGGAAGTCGCCCAATCGCTGGGCTTCAATACCTTCGCGGCTGATTCAGCTGAGCACGGTTACCGTCTGTTGGATGCGCATGGGATTGATGTGGTGCTGCTCGACTTGCGGCTGCCGGGTGCTGGAGGTCTGGAGGCTCTGCATCAAATCAAGGAGCGACGTCCCGATGCCGTGGTGATCGTAGTGACGGGATACGGAACAGTACAGTCGGCGGTGCAGGCCATGAAGAATGGCGCCTACGACTACGTCACCAAGCCCTTTGGCATAGATGAGCTGAAGCTGTTGCTGGAGCGGGTCGCAGGTCACCTGAAGTTGAAGACCGAGAACCGCATGCTGCGTGAGAAGATCAAGTCAAAGCAGGGCTTCGGCAGCATCGTGGGCCGCGCGCCGGAGATGGAGAAACTGTACCGCATCATTGCCAAGGCGGCGCACAGCAGCCATCCCGTGCTCATCCTCGGCGAGAGCGGCACCGGCAAGGAGATGGTGGCACGGTCTATCCATTTCTCCGGACCATTCCGCGACAAGCCCTTCATTCCTGTGGACTGCGGCTCCCTGGTCCCCACGCTGATCGAGAGCGAGCTGTTTGGTTACGTCAAGGGAGCGTTTACAGGAGCCAACCAGTCGAAAGAGGGACTACTGGCGATTGCCGAGGGCGGCACGGTGTTTCTCGATGAGGTGGGAGAACTGTCCGTCGATCTGCAGGCCAAGCTGCTGCGGGCAATCCAGGAGAAAGAAATTCGCCCGGTGGGGAGTACGAAGCGCGTCCCGATCAACGTGCGAATCCTGGCGGCCACCAATCGCGACCTGGAACAGGCGGTGGCCCAGGGAACCTTCCGCCGGGATTTGTATTTCCGGCTGAACGTGCTCAGCCTGCGGATTCCGCCCCTGCGCGAGCGGCGGCAGGACATTCCGCTGCTGGCGGCACACTTCCTGGAGCGGCTGTCGCGGACCTCGGGGCAAGAGCGGGTCCTGAGCGATGACGCGCTCAAAGCGATGCTGGCCTATGATTGGCCGGGCAATGTGCGCGAGCTGGAAAACTGTCTGGAGCGCGCCTGCGCCTTCACCACCGGCCCCATCGTGCATGTGAATGACTTGCCTACGTCGATCCACAGCGCCCCGGATGGAATGCCGTCCGGAGGGGATCTCACAGCCCGCATCATTCCTATGGCGGAGTTGGAGAAGCAGACCATCCTGAGCGCCATCGCTCAACTGAACGGGGACAAGTTGCTGGCCGCGCGTCTGCTGGGGATCGGGAAGACCACGCTGTATCGAAAACTGAAGGAGTACGCTTCCCAAGAATAGACAGGAGCGCACATTTGGCTTCCCGCAATGGGAAGCAGCGAAGCAGGAAAAAACTACAACTAGAGCGTTTTCAGTTGCAAGCCTTGTGGCGAGAGACGTGCAATTAAGGTAGCTATGATTCTGCTAATCACGCCTTCCGCGAGGGCCCGGGAGTGTGCCGAAGCACTCCAACAAGCCGCCAACGAAACCACACATGTCGCTCGTAGCCTGCAAGAGGCGACCACACAACTGCGAGCGGAGGAATATTCGGCGGTGGTCGTGGATCAGTCTTTGTTGGACGCCGAGCCCGACGCGAGCGAGGTGCTTCTGCAGCATATTGGGACGGCCATGCCTGTCCACGTCAACTTCGCCATCAGTGGAATTGAGCGAGTAGTGCGGGAAGTGCGAGCCGCGCTGTGTCGTCGTAAACGGGAAGTCATCGTCGGCCGGCAGGGGGCCGAGCAAGCCCTGCGCAGTGAACTCAGAGGGACTCTGACGGCATTGCTGCTCTCCTGCGAACTGGCGCTGCAAGTGCCAAACCTGCCCGCCGTGGCCGAAGCCAAGATCCGCACAGCGTACGACTTGGCGCGCGAGATGCGTGCCAAACTCGCGTCGGCAGGCGAGGACACTACTGCCAGAGATGTCGAGACCGTAGCCGCGCATCGGTGAAGGGGCGGGAGCTAGTCTGCAACTGTGCAACCTTTTGCAGCTACCCTGCCCCAGGCCAGAAGAAGTTTCTTCGAATCAGGGCAATTCCACACTAGAATAGCCCCAGCGCAGAGACGGAGATGACCCGTTGACTGCGGTCTTGCCCAGGGGACCCAGTGCACGTTCTTGTGACCGCCGATACCTTGAGTGGCGTGTGGACCTACACGCGCGAACTGGTTACGGGACTCGTCAGCCGCGGCGTGCGCGTCACCCTGGTCAGCCTCGGCGAGATTCCCCTCCCACAACAGACTTCCTGGATGGACAACCTGCACGGTCTGGATTACCGCCCCACCGCCTTCCGCCTCGACTGGATGCAGGAAGGCGAACTGGATGTGGAGGACTCCTCCGCGTATCTCTCCGAAGTGGTAAGGGAGACCAAGCCCGACCTGCTGCATTTGAACCAGGTGTGCTATGGCAGTCTTCCCGTGGCCGTACCCCGTGTGGTGGTGGCCCACGGCGACCTGATCACTTGGTGGAAAGCGGTGCACGGACACGGGCCCAAAGAGAACCGCTGGCTGCGCTGGTATCGCGAGGTCATCAGTCGCGGCCTGGCCAAGGCCGACGCTGTGGTCGCTCCCACCGCCTGGATGCTGGATGCGATTCGTGCCTGCTACATCCAGCCCCAGCGAGACGCAGTCATCTACAACGGTCGTAATCCGATTTTTTTTAACCCGTATGTCAGCAAGGACGATTCGGTGCTGGCGGTGGGACGGTTGTGGGATGCAGGCAAACAGGTGTCGTTGCTGACGCAGTACGTCCACCCCATGCCGGTTTGCATTGTCGGCGCCGATGCGCCGGTGCAGGGTCCCAGGGTTCCGATTCGTGCCGACGTCAAAGTTGCTACCGAGAACACCTGCGTGGCCTTGAAAGGGCCCCAGACCGAAGCGCAATTGCGCACCCTGTACAGCCGCGCCGCCATTTTTGCCGCGACCTCGCGTTACGAACCGCTTGGCATGACTGCCTTGGAAGCGGCGCTTTCCCGATGTGCCCTCATTGCCAACGATATTCCTTCGTACCGCGAGATCTGGGGCGACGCTGCGCTCTATTTCCGCGCCAACGATGCCGGCAGCTTGGCCGCGATGATCCGCCGCTTGAGTGGCGAACCGGATCTGTGCCGTACCTACGCCGGCCTCGCCTACCAGCGTGCCCGCGAACGCTTCAACGCCAGGCGCATGCTGGATGAGTATCTCCAGTTGTACCGGAATCTGCTGGCTACTAAGTCGGCGGCGGCGTAACCAAGCTGCTGGCAGCTAGAACCCATCAGCTGGAAGCTGATATCTTCTATCCGTACTCAGATTGGCCACGGAGGCCTCATGGCTGCCATAAAGATCACCATCAGGAAGAACGGTCCGTATCGGGTAGAAGCGCCCGAAGGTTCCATCGAACTGGTCGACGCGGACGGCAACAAGTACGACCTGAGCGGCAAACCTGCGTTTTCCCTATGCCGTTGCGGAGGCTCGGTCAACAAGCCATTCTGTGATGGCACCCATAGCAAAATCGGGTTCCAGGGAGCAGAGTCGGCAGTGAAAAAGGCCGATGAGGCCATAACCGCCGAACTTCCGAAGCTGCCCTAAAGCGGCTCTGTCACAACTGAAGACATGAAACAGACTGGGTAGACTCCGCCCGCCAGGCAAGACGACTCCGCCGCGGACAGAAATACGAGGACTCCTGTGCGCGATTCACACGATCGAGAGCTGGGGATGGGCCGACGGATCACGCGGCGTGACTTTCTCAACGGAGTAGCGCTCACCGTGGGGGCGGCCATGCTTCCTTCGAGCGCTTTCGCCGCTTTCGACGTGCAGGGCGATCCCGAGAAGTCTGCAGATTACTATCCCCCGGCTTTGACCGGGCTGCGCGGCAGCCATCCGGGATCGTTTGAGACCGCTCACAGCCTGCGCGATGGAACCTTCTGGGACCAGGCCGGTAAACCCGTCGATACCGGAGAAACCTACGATCTGGTTGTGGTTGGTGGTGGCATCAGCGGCCTGTCTGCGGCTCACTTCTTCCGCAAAGTGGCCGGACCCAAGGCCCGCGTTCTTATCCTCGACAACCACGACGACTTCGGCGGACACGCCAAGCGCAACGAGTTTCACGCCGGCAACCGCTTCCTCCTGGGCTACGGTGGAACATTTTCCATCGAGAGCCCAGCGCCCTACAGCGCAGTCGCGAAAGGCGTGATCGAGGAGCTGGGAATTGATGTTGCTTCCTATCCGAAGTACGTGGATCGGAAGCTCTATTCTTCGCTGGGCCTGCGGTCGAAAATTTTCTTCGACAAAGAGACTTTCGGCGCCGACAAGTTAGTGGTCAATCCCAACCTGCGGGGCGGCGGCGAGAGTGAGCAAGACTCAGGAGATGAGGTCAAGATCCTGGAGATGTTCCTGAAAGAGTCTCCGCTCTCCGACCAGGCCAAGGCCGACTGCCAACGCCTGTTCGGCGGCGACGAGGACTACTTGCCTGGACTCAGCGCCGAAGAGAAAAAGGGTCGCCTGGCGCGTATGAGTTACAACAGTTTTCTAACGAACCTCGTGAAGGTGGCTCCGGAAGTGGTTTCGCTTTTCCAGCCTATGCCTCAGCCGCTGTTTGGCGTGGGTTTCGATGCCGTCTCGGCGCAGGACGCCTGGGGCCTGGGCGCTCCCGGCTTTGACGGGATGAATCTGGGTGCACCGGGCAAGGGGATGAACCGCGATGCCATCCCGAACGAAGAAGCAGACAAGTATTTCTTCCACTTCCCGGACGGGAATGCGTCGATCGCACGACTGCTGGTGCGCAAGCTGATCCCGCAGGCTATTCCTGGGAGTTCGGTCATCGATGTAGTAACCTCCCGCGCAAATTACGCAAGGCTCGACGACTCGGCATCGACCGTGCGAATCCGTCTGAACAGCACGGTGGTGCGGGTGAAGCATGTGGGCGATCCCGCCGGCGCAAAAGAGGTGGAGGTCACCTATGCGCGTGGCGGCAAGGTGTATACCACCCGAGCCGCACACGCCATCCTCGCCTGCTGGCACGTGGTCATTCCTTACATGTGCGAGGAGCTACCGGACACGCAGAAGGAAGCGCTAGCCTCGGCAGCCAAGGTACCGCTGCTGTACACGAACGTGGTCCTCCGGAACTGGACTTCGTTCCAGAAACTGGGTGCGAGTTCCATCTATGCGCCCAGCGCCTATCACCCCTATATGAACCTGGATTTGCCGGTAAGCATCGGCGATTACCATTGCCCCACCAAGCCGGAGGAGTCGATCGTCGTACACATGGGGAAGACGCCGTGCAAGCCGGGCCGCCCCGCCCGTGACCAGCACCGCATCGGTCGCATGGAACTGTTCAGCACGACTTTTGACACCATGGAGCGCAAGATTCGCGAGCAGATGGCGCGCACCCTGGGACCGGGAGGATTCGATCCCGCGCGCGACATCTCGGCCATTACGGTGAACCGCTGGCCCCACGGCTACGCCTACGAATACAACTCCTTGTGGGACAAGTTCTGGCTGGAGGGCGGGGAACTGCCCTGCGAGGTCGCGCGCAAGCCGTTTGGACGGATCGCGATTGCCAACTGTGATGCCGGCGCCTACGCCTACACCGATGAGGCCATCAATCAGGCCTACCGGGCGGTGGGGGAGATTACCGGGAAAACATAATCTCGCGCTGTGGATTCCTGGCGCGAGGGGGCGCGATTTCGAGCTCTACTTCTTCAGCTCTTCTGCCCAGTTGGTGACCACAGTGATCGTTTGGTTCACTTGCTGGGAGATCACATTGAGAAGGATCTTGCTTTCGTCCGGCGCCACATCATAGAAGAACAGTTGGCTGGAAGTGTTGGACACGAGTTGCTGCGCAGTGCCGAATTGCAGGCTGTCGTTCAGTTGCTTTACTGGTACCACGAAAACCGTATAGCTGAGGTTCGCGTAATAGAGCCCCTTGCCGTCTGCGCTCCACAACGGCCCATTGCCTCCGCTCTGCGAGACCTGCCACTTCCCCTGGCCGCCACGGAAGGGCACCACGTACACCTCCGGTTGGCCGGACTCGTTGGACGAGTAGGCGAGCCAGCGGCCGTCGGGCGACAACCTTCCTCCGGCGGCGAAAGAGTTCGCTCCGTGCGGCACCACCAGGAAAGGCTTGCGATCTCCGTCTAGAGGCATCGCCCAGATCTCCTCGCCGCTTCCAAAGAACGGCCCGCGGGAATAGAGCAGGTACTTGCCATCGTGCGACCAATCGTTGACAAAGATGAACTGATCATCATCCAGCAGAAGTTCCTCGGCGCCACTGCCGTCAGAGGGCTTGCGGTAGATATGATGCCGGCCGTTGCGTTCGGAGCTGTAGGCGATCCACTTGCCATCCGGCGACCACACCGGGTAATTGTTCGAAACCGGGCCGAAAGTAAGCCGGGTCCGAACCCCGCGGGCGACGTCGAGCACCCAAATGTCGTTCGCGCCAACGTCGACCTGGAGGGCGATTCGGTCCCCTTGCGGTGACAAATGCGCAAATTGCAGGTTCGAGAGCTTTTCGGCCACGGTGCCAATTCGTTTTCCGGTGCGATCGACCCAGATGAGCTGCCAGTCGGGCGCCCCGCCACTGCCCATCACCAACAGCCCGTTGTCCGAGGCGGAGGCGTCCATGTGCCACGTGCTGAGATCGTTGGCGACCCCGTTGGCCACGACCTGCGGGTCGCCGCGCAGCTTTCCGGATGCGGGATCGAAACCTTGCGCCATCAACTGGCTATCCCGGGCGAATAACACAAAGCCGCTGGAGTAGACCGCGTTCGAGAGGGACCGGAACAGCACACGGTTCTCGGTGCCATCCAGCGACGCCAAGTAAATTGCGTCCTGATCGGACTTGGAGGAATCGTGATTGATGGCGACATAAAAAAAGTGCTTGCCGTCGGGAAGAAAGAAGGGCCAGCGATGCGAAGTGTGCTTGGTTCGGTCAAGCGCCGTAACCGGAACCGGGGTCCCGCCGCTAGCGCTGACCCGCACAATCGGCGCCTGCGTGTCCGTGGTGAGTAGGATCACCCCGCCAGGTCCCCAGGTGCCTCCGCGGCCCTGCGCCGCATCGCAAATCACCAGCGGAGAGCCCCCGTTGAGATCGAGGCTTTTGAGCTTCCCATCGGCAAAGAAGGCAACCGACCGGCCGTCTGGGGACCAGAAAGGAAATGTCGCGTTGTCCGTTCCCGGCAGCGCGTGCGCCTCAAGCTTGTCCATGGGCCGAACCCACAACATGACTTTCCCGTCCGCTGCGCCTGCAGTAAACGCGACGTAGCTGCCATCGGGAGACAGTACGGGTGGTCCAGCCAGGTCGCCGGTCAACCGGAATGTGTTGCTCTCCGGAGGAGCAATTACGGTGCGGATGGTACGAGCCGGCTGGCTGGAACCTTTGATGAACATTCCCGCCAGTACGCCAACGACAATCGCGACGGTGACGACGGCGGCCCACACCAGACGCTCGCGGCCGGAGCGTCGGGATGGCGCCACAACCTGAGTCGCCGGTGCCGATCCACCCTCTGCAATCCATCTGAGTTCCAGCTTGATATCGTGCGCAGTCTGGTATCGCTCCTCCGGATTTTTTTGCAGACAGGTTTTCACCACATGCTCGAACGCCGGCGGGGTCATGGGCTTGGCCGCGCTGATCGGCTCCGGATCCTTTTCCAGGATCGACGACGCCACCGAGATCTGGCTCTTGCCCTCAAACGCTCGCTTCCCCGTCGCCATCTCGTATAGCACCGCGCCGAACGCGAAGATGTCACTGCGCGCGTCAGCTTCTTTTCCCTCAATCTGCTCCGGTGACATGTACTGGATAGTCCCAACAATGCTGCCTGCAGTCGTGAGAGGGCTCACCGGACTGGGACCGCTCAAAGTTGCCATCGCGGTAAAGGATGGTACCGAGCCGGTTGCTGGAGCACTTATGCCGTAAGGTTTCGCCAAACCAAAATCCATCAGCTTGGCGCTGGACTTGGTCAGCATCACGTTCGCCGGCTTCAAATCGCGATGGACAATGCCGGCCCGATGTGCGACCTCCAGTGCATCCGCCACTTCCACGCCGATCTTGAGCACTTCGTTCAGAGGTAGAGGCCCTTTTCGCAGCCTCTCCGCGACCGTCTCCCCTTCGAGCAGCTCCATGACCAGGTAGTCGGTGCCATCCTGCGAACCGATGTCGTAGAGATGGCAAATGTGCGAATGATTCAGGGAGGAGATAGCCCGGGCCTCACGCTCCAGTCGCTGCCTCAGCTCCGGGGAAGAAGAAAGATGGGTGGCAAGAACTTTGATGGCCACCTGGCGGTCCAGGCGAGTGTCGCGCGCGCGATACACTTCGCCCATGCCGCCTGCTCCAAGCGATGCGACGATTTCGTACGGTCCAAGTTTTGCGCCAGCGGTGAAGGCCATGAGTAGCGGATTATACGCTCTAGACCGGCACTCTCTAAAGGTTCACTGCTCACTGAAAATTCCTGAACTAAGTGGGGCTGCCGTGATCTCAATTTCGCCCTTGGCGAGTTAAGTCTCTTTCCTGTTGATAATCATTGAGAAATTCCGACAATCCTTTGACTAACATATGACCTCCGCACGGAGTCATCTCCTCGAGACCTGAATCAAAGTCCTCAGACGCAACACACCCTGAATATGAAGCAGCAAATCGAAAGACCCGATTTGCATGGTGCAGTTGCGGTCCTGTAACCGTCGCTGGCGCATACGCAACCCAATGTGTCGAGGCGGAATTTCTCAACCTACGAGGATACTGTGCGCTGCTTTATTACTGCTCTCTTGCTTTCGATCGTTCTCTGGGTCCCAGCAAGCTCTCAAGGCCAGACCAACTTGCCGGCTCCCGTACAAGTCAACGGCACCCCAGGTCAATTCCGCATGGACTTCGATATCAGTGCCGCCTGCCCTGGGGGCACCACCAGTGCTGCCGGAAAGGCAACGATCTGCGGAAATAACAACACGGTTACGGTCTCTATTAATGGTCAGCCTGCATTCGCACTACAGCCGGGGCAGCCTGGCCCGATTGGTCCGCAAGGGCCGGCAGGACCGGCAGGAGCAACGGGTCTCAAGGCCACCTGCGACGATTATTTTCCCTCCGGCAAGGCCTTCGACCCGATGAGCGAGGGATATATCGAGGTTAGCAACGGAGCCGAGACGCTCCTGTTGCGCCGCAGCCGGTCGACGATTGAAGAGCCGTTCCGTTACGAGATCGTCAGC
>JAIQFP010000005.1 GCA_020073165.1 Terriglobia bacterium
GTGCTGCTTCCGCTAGCTGCTCGCGTGGAACGCGGCTTTCTTTGGCGGCGTTGGCTTCCACGAAGCTGCCGTCCACCGACAGATGCTTGCCTTCGACCAGCCCGACTTCCACGCACTGCCGCACGATCTGCTCAAACAACTGCTCGAACAGCTTTGACTGCTGAAACCGTCCGTGCCGGTTCTTGGAGAAAGTGGAGTGATGCGGGATCTCCTGATCGAAGCCCAGACCGGTGAACCAGCGCCAGGCCAGGTGCATACGCAGTTCCTCCACCAACTTCCGCTCGCTGGTGATGCCGTACAGGTAGCCGATCAGCAGCATGCGCAGCAGCAGTTCGGGATCAATCGACGGCCGACCGGTCTCGCTGTAGCTGTCTTTCAATTGCTGACGTACAAACTCAAAGCTGATGTGCTTGTCGATAAGCCGTAGCAGATGGTTTTCAGGAACCTGATCTTCCAGACGGAAGTAGTAGAACAGCGCTTCGGAGCGGTCGTGTTGCCCCATCATGATCAGCAGGCCTCCAACGATGAGAATCCAACAGAGCATGGACGAATGCTTTCTTCTAACACGCCTCGGCTGAATCTCATCCTGCTAATCGAAGTGACTTTTTCAACACCCACAGGCGATTACACTCATTGAACCCAGCCCGAGTCGGTGACCGACGGTCAATGAGTTTTACGTCAACTATCTCTTGGCCGCACCAGCGGGAGGGGTCCAGAGGAAGCCGTGCTGCCTTCCATTTGAATCTAAGAAAAAACCTACTACCTCTCCGGCGTCATTGATAGCGGTGGCTTCAGTGATGTTGGATCCCGGGAACTGTACTGTCTGCACAACACCATTCTGGTACACAAAGCCAGCGGCCACATCTGGGGTGGAGAGATACACGCCCACAAGAGCGGTACCGGCATTGTTGATTCCTAATTCTAGAGCGGATGGCAGACTTGGTAGGAGCAGCCTGCGAGACACGCCCCTGAAGTACTCAAAGTTCGCCCCGGCGAAGCCCACGAGCTTACCTTTAGTGCTGATTCCGTAAACGTAAGTGTCAAATTCATGAGGGAGCTGGATGTCTATGTAATCTGAACCCACCAGCGCAAACCCATGAAAGTGGCCGTGATAATAGTAATACCCGCCGACTGTGCCAGCATTGTTGATACACGTTGGCGTGGTCTGCTGCTGCGTGATTGGATCGATAATCGTCTTGAATTCTTGAGTGTTCAGATCGTAAACAAAGCCTGTTGTGCTGACGCCCACAACTTGTCGGAGATCGTTTACGCCCCCGAAATTGGTAGCCTGCCCCTTCAAGTTCACAGATGTATAAACATCGCCGTTGAGCACGAATCCATGGGCGCCTGCAACATCGTAATAGAAGCCAACAATGTCCCCGACGTTGTTAATCCCCGTGGCATGGGTCAGAAGTGAGCCCGGAGGATCTATCTGCGTGTAGGTTCCTTGTGCCAGCGCCAGTGGGGCGGATGCAATCAGGAATGCGGCTAAGAAGCAAACTGCGTTGCGGGGATTCACCACGGCACACCTCCACCACCAAAAAGCCGAGCAATTGTGCGCTCGGAAGGGGCAGAAATCAAGGTGCAAAGAGTTTACACACATTGTTGTAATGAGGCGTTCTTACAGCAGTTTGCCACTGCCTGCTATGCCCACGACGGGGCAGCGAACGCTCAACTACACCATAGATGCCTGGCCTGGCAGTTGTGCGACGCGAGTTTCCTGACTGGAAAATCTATTGAGCGCGATGACGGGAGGGATCATGTCTAGAGCACACCTTGTAGTTCAGGCTAGTGTCTTGCTTATATTCACTCTTGTGAGTGCGCAGTGGAGTTCCAGTCAGGGAACGAGTGCAACCCACGCCCTGACACTCAGTGCTGACAAAGAATCCGTCGTTCGTTTCTTTTATCAGCCCAACGACAGCAATTATTTCCACGTTGCATTGCTCTTTCGAGTAGTCGAAGGAAGCGACCCACGTTGGAACACAGCACCGGTGTTCGACGTGGGTCGAACTGCCTATGTTTCCTTTTCGGAAATGCGACAGCTCATGACCGCCCTGTCTGCTGCGAATCTATCTTGGGACGAGTCGGCGAAAATCGAGGGTCTTGAAACTTACAAGAATATTCACTCTTATCGCGGCATGGGCGTCAAGGTGCTGTCCGCCAACGAAACCGCCAAAACCACAATCGCAGCGGACAAGATTTGCGAGACGCTCGCTCCGCTGGACGCAGCACTACAAACACCACGGGCTCTATGGGAGTTTCAACTGTTTCGAACGCAATATCACTGTCAGGTTTCGAACTCTAACCCTAAGGCTTACCCTGACCGGGTTCCTTAGAGAGTGGTAGGCGCAAAATCTCATCATCGTGGGTGACCCTGGATTGGGTGAACACAACCAGGCCTGGGCGTCCCAGAGAAAGTGATTCAGCAGATATTGCGGCACGCGAACGTGAGCACAACCAGCACGTACTACATCAAGACGGTTCCCGCCCAAGTGACCGACGCGATGGAAAAACTGCAACAGGCATTGCCGGAATCGTTATCTGGCAACGAAGTGGCAACAGACGCCTGGAAGGCCGCGGCATTCTCTGCCATTAACTAGTGCCCTTTCATTGAGGTGGGATGGTAGCCCCGGGGTGACTCGAACACCCGACCAACGGTTTAGGAAACCGCTGCTCTATCCATCTGAGCTACGGGGCCATAAAGGACTGAGGTTCTGAGAGTCAGTTTACAACAGCGGTAGGCCGGAAGCCGGAGTGCCAAATCTGGCCCGGTGTTACTTCAGAATTCGCAAGTCCAGGTGCAACTGCAATCGGGGCTGTGCGGCGTCTGGTCTTGGTAGGAGTGACATCTCCTTCAACTACGGAGCGAGCGACGTGAATCGCTGCGTCGCTCCGCTTGCGCTGCCCCCGCTTGGATGCGCCTTTCAGTCGATTTCTTGAGCATTGTCAGTGATTCGCGGCACTCTGCAATGTGATGGCTTGGATGGTTCCGCGAAATCAGAAATGCCCCGTGGGTTACGGCCATCAGGCCGTTGCACCTGACCTGGATTGTAGCCAGAAGCTCCCCATCTCGCGTCGAAGCCGGGTTCGCAACCAAACCCGGGGCTAGAATTTCAGCGTAGCCGGGAGGCTCACCCTGTAATCATCTTCGCATGCGCACGCTTGTCTTTTTTGGCCCTTTGATTCCTCCCGGTGATATCGCGCAAGGAGGACATCCATATGCAATTCCAGAAAAATTCTTTGAAACTGGCTGTGGCTCTCCTCTGCCTTCTCATGGTCCTGATCTTCGGCGGCCAGGCCTGGGCGTACAGAGTGGTGCATCGCTTCACTCTCAAGGACGGGAACCAGCCCTGGGCTGGCCTGGTCGCCGACGCCGCCGGCAACTTCTACGGCACTACCTACTGGGGAGGCCGTTATCGCTGGGGTAGCGTGTTCAAGCTCTCCCCCACTCCCGACGGCCGGTGGCCGGAGAGCGTGATCTACAGTTTCGGCAGCGACGGCATTAATCCCTGTTCCCCTCTCATTCTCGACGACGCAGGCAATCTGTACGGCGCTACTTTCCAGGGTGGCGCCTTCGGAAATGGGGGCACGATCTTCAAGCTGGTCCCAAACCCTGACGGAAGCTGGACTCACGTTTTGCTCTACGAATTCACCGATGGCGTGGATGGGTCTGCGCCCGAATCCCGCCTAACGTTCGATTCCGAGGGGAATCTTTACGGTACCGCGTCTCGAGGCGGCCTCGGCTACGGCAACGGCACCATCTTCAAACTCGCCCCCAATCCGGATGGCAGCTGGACCTACACCCTGATCTATTCCTTCAATAACCGCTCTGACGGTTTTTCCCCCATCGGCGGTCTGGTGTTCGACACCGCCGGCAATTTGTACGGCACCGCCAACGGCCAGGGCATGTACACACACGGCACCATCTACAAACTCACTCCCGATGGAAACGGCGAGTGGACCTTCAGCACCATCCATCAATTCACCGGAGGCGATGACGGAAGCAACCCTGTCGCCAGCCTGGTCTTCGACCAATCCGGAAATCTCTACGGAACAACCTCGGACTGGCAGGGTATTGCGGTGGGGAACGGGGCTGTCTTCCAGCTGCAACCCTTGCCGGACGGTAAGTGGAGATACCGCACGCTCCACTACTTCACAGGGGGCTGGGACGGGAAACAGCCGTTCTGCGACGTGGTGCTGGACGCTGCCGGCAATCTCTACGGAACCACCCGCGCCGGCGGAGATCACGGTATGGGCGTGGTGTTCAAGCTGATCCCCACGCCGGAGCATCCCTGGAAACTGGAAGTGCTGCATCACTTCTGGGGCGGCCAAGACGGGAATTACCCCAACGCCGGACTGACCTGGGATGGAAACGGCAATCTTCTCGGCACGACCGTGTACGGGGGCGCGGACAACAACCGCGGAGTCGTATTTCAGCTCACACCCTGACCCACATTTCCGGGCCGCTCCGCCTTTCTCCAGCGGTGCGGTCCGGAGGTTGCACCCATATCAAGAAGAATCGCAGGGAAACCAGCAAAACGACACCGAGAGGTCTCCCCAAACCGGGGAGACTCATGGCATTTCAGGCCATCCCAATCTTCAAATCGCGGATGACATGGCGCACCAAGCTTTGATTGCAGCCTAGGCGTCTACGATGGCAGGCCGGCGAATGGGTCGGTGGCCGCAGCGTGATCTCCGGGTTGGCGTGGCGAGCTGCGACTGCTCTCTCCCATCTTTAAGTTGACAGCACCAAGAGGATGCGGCACACTGGCGAACCAACCGCGCGGGTCCCCGTCCCCGGGGGACGAGATCATCATTGGTTGTCAGCACAGTCTGTTTTCGCAGAAGGGGATGGGATGAAGGCAGTGAGCGTTTGCGCGCTGGGTGTGTTGGTTTGCTGGGCCTTGGTCTTTACCAGTACAGGTTGGGCGCAGGGCTCTGGCGCGAATGTGAACGAGGGTTTGGAGACCACCTCCTACTGGGTGGACGTCAATAACGGTTCCGACTCCAATCCGGGAACCCAATCCCAGCCTTTCAAAACCATTGCATATGCCGCGGCGGTCGCCGAGGCGAACACGGCCAGCGGTACCAAAGTGACCATCAATCCCGGCATTTATCGGGAGGCTATCGGCCTTTCGACAACCGGCCAGAGCACGACTTTTCCCATCACCCTGGAGGCCGCCACAACCGCCACCGCAATTCTGAACGGCGCCGATATATTCACCGGATGGCAGCCTTACAGCGGCAACGCGAAAATTTATACCAACGCGTGGCCCTACCAGTACGGGTTGTGCTCCTCGGACACGGGCGGCGCTCCCTTCGAGCAGGACATTGTGCTGCGGCGGGAAATGGTGATCGTGACACCCAACGGGGGAACGCCGATGCCGCTCACCCAGGTGCTATCACTGGCGCAGATGCAGCAGGGAACCGTCTACGTGGACGAGGCCGGAGGGACCATTTACATCTGGCCGGCGAATGGCACAAACCTCAATACCGCAACGGTCGAGGTGGCCACGCGCCCCAACCTGATCTCCATCTCCAACACATCGCAAATTGTGCTGCGCGGGCTCACCTTCCAATATGCCAACTCGTGCCGCACCGATGCGGCGGTCCCCGTCTACAACTCCAATAACATCCTGATTGATAGCGACTTCTTTTACTGGAACAACGCGCAAGGGGTTGCCCTGACCGCCGACCGCAACACCACGGTGCAGAACACCATCGCCAACCACAACGGCCAGGGCGGCATATCCGGATATCAGACGCTGCAGGGAGTGTGGTCCGGCAATACCACGAACTTCAACAACTGGCGTGGATCGCAGGGCGCTTACTACCTGTGGAGTTCGGCGGGCTTTCACCCTTACGCCAACCACGACGACACGGTGGCGGGGCACACCAGTATCTTCAACCAGACATTTGGCGTGCACTTCGACACGGACAACATGAACATCGTGGCCAGCGGGATGGTCTTGTCCGAGAACCTGCTGGCCGAAGGCTTCGTGGAAAAGAGCGAGGGTCCCATCACGATTTCCAGCAGCTACATGTGCAATGGAAATCCCGTGACCGGGCCGAACTCGATTGGCTTTGAGGCGCGCAACTCGGAAAACATCACCCTCAGCGGCGACCTGATTGCCGATGACAACAGCGAACTCACTATCTTCGGCGTGGCCGGCGGCATTCTGGTGACCAACTGGCAGACGGGCCAGGTTTACAACCTGGTCACCAAGAACATGAGCAACACCGGCAATACGATTGTCGGCAACACGCTGGGAAGTACGCCGCCCGAAGCGCTTTTCTACGATGGATCGCTCGACGGAGCGGACTGGGCCATGTTCGCCAGTTCCTTCACCTCGAACAACAACACCTATTGGAGCCCGGTTCTTAGCACGCCGTTTACGGTTCCGGTCCCCAATCCCTTCACCGAGCTGAGCTTCTCCGGGTGGCAGGGGTTGGGATTCGACCTGAACTCGACCTTCACCCAGCCGACCGGGAACTACCTGGCGCCCTGCACCCTGAATGCCGACAGCGCCGAGTTCTGGCTGGTGCAAAACGCGCTGGCTACGCTGCAACCGATCCTGTCCGGGGGAACCGCGTCTTTCGAGGACACGGTTACTCCCATACTGGGGTTCAATGGCACCGTGACGCTCACCGCCGACGGGGTGCAAAACATTCCCGGGGCGACGGGGAGCTGGAGCAATAACACGATAACGGGGGGATCCGGTACCGCGACCTACACGGTGACGACCAGCGCCTCGACTCCGACCGGGGTGTATCCCATTACTATGATCGCCAACAGCGGGAGCATCACCAAAACCACGGTGGGTTCGTTGCTGGTGAATACGAATGTTGCCATCGACCCGCTGATTGCCAATCTCGGCGGCGTGGATGTGGGCAGCCCCAGTCCAGCGTTCACCGCCACTGTGGTTAACGTGTCGAGCACGACGCCGTTGGCAATTTCGAATGTCACAACCAGCGGCGACTTTGCTCAGACCAATACTTGCGGCACGCTGCTGGCGGCGGCTTCCAGTTGCGCGATCACCATTACCTTTACGCCAACGGCGGTCGGAACCCGCACTGGAACTCTAACCATCACCGATGTGGATGGCGGCAGCCCTCAGAAGGTATCCCTGACGGGCATGGGTGTGGGGGTGCCGATTGTCAGCCTTTCCCCAACCAGCCTGACGTTTCCTAACACGAACGTCGGCAGTTCCAGCGCGCCGATGAATGTCACCCTGACCAACACCGGGACCGCAACGCTACTCATCTCCAGCATTTCCATCACCGGCCTGAATGTGACGGATTTCAGCCAGACCAACACTTGCGGCACTTCGGTAGACATCGGCGCCAGCTGCACGATAAGTGTCAGTTTTGTGCCGCAAGTGACCGGACCACGCAGCGCCATGGTGAGCATCTCTGACAATGCCGGCACTGTGCCGCAAAGCGTCAGCTTGAGCGGTACCGGCACAGCCCCCGTCGTGTCCCTCAATCCGACCTCGCTCAACTTCGGCAGCGTGCCACTCGGCAGCAACAAGAGCCTACCTGTCACGCTCAAAAACACCGGCACCGGCACGCTCACCATCAGCAGTATCAGTTTCACCGGCACCGATCCCGGCGACTACTCCCAGACCAATACCTGTGGGGGCTCCGTCCAAGTGGGCGCCAGCTGCACCATTACGGTGACTTTCACTCCCCAGGCCCTCGGTCCGCGGCCAGGGATCATGCAGATCTTCGACAACGCCTTAAACAGCCCGCAGGGAGTGAACCTCTCGGGTAGCGGGTCGGGACCGCAGGTTAAACTCCAGCCCAATGCCATCAACTTCGGCAGCGTGCCGGTGGGCATGAAGAGTGCTGCGAAAACCGTCACCCTGACCAACAGCGGCACCGCCGACCTGATCATCAGCAGCATCACCATCGGGGGTAGCGATCCCCAGGACTTCGCTCAGACCAACAACTGTCCAGGCACGGTCCCGCCGAGTGGAAGCTGCACGATCAGCGTGACGTTCATGCCGACGACAACCGGCACTCGCACTGGGACGGTCAGCATCGCCGACAACGCCAGTAACAGCCCACAGACCGTCAGTCTGACCGGCAAAGGCACCAGTGCAGGCGGAGTGACTCTCACCCCCAACAGTCTCACGTTTACCACACAGCTGGTCGGGGCTGCGAGTAGACCACAGAAGATCACGGTCAAGAACACTGGCACGACGGCGGTGACGATCAACAGCATCACGATCACCGGCCCGAATGCGGCCGATTTTTCGCAAACCAATACCTGCCCCACCTCGCTGGGCGGTGGAATGACGTGCGCCATTACGGTCACGTTCAAACCCATCGGGTCCGGCACGCGAACGGCCTCGGTCAATGTGACCGATAGCGATGGGACGCAGACGGCCTCGCTGACCGGCACCGGCACGGTGGTTTCGCTAATGCCGGCTGTGCTGAATTTCCCAACCACGGCGATCGGCCACAGCAGTGCGGCGAAAACAGTGACGATGAAAAATGTGGGCACCACCTCCATCAGCATCACCGGCATTACCATCACGGGAACCAACCCCGGCGACTTCGCCCAGACCAACACTTGCGGCTCTTCGCTTGGCGCGGGCGCAAGTTGCACGATCAGCGTGACCTTCACTCCCACTGCAAGCGGAACCCGGAGCGCGACGGTTTCCATCAGCGACACCGGCGGCGGCAGCCCGCAAACCGTGCCCTTGACCGGCACGGGGACTACGGTGTTCCTGTCACCCACCGTGCTGAATTTCCCGTCTACTGGGGTCGGGCACAGCAGTGCGGCGAAAACCGTGACTCTGACCAACGTAGGTACGACCGCGCTCACAATTACGAGCGTGACCATCATCGGCACAAACCCGAACGACTTTTCGCAGACCAGCACCTGCGGATCGTCGGTAGCGGGGGGCGCGAGCTGCACCTTCAGCGTGGTCTTTAGCCCAACGGCGACGGGAGCGCGAAGCGCGACTCTTTCCATCAGCGACAGTGGGGTGGGTAGTCCGCATATCGTCGCCCTCGGCGGAACGGGAATGTAGATCGAAAAGGGAGACGGCAAGGACCAGGGCTGGAGCACTCCAGGAAACGCCAGCTCGGGCTGCGACGGACGGTTGCCAGATCGCTCCGCATCGTCAGCGCGAGACCTTCAGGTACCTCTGTCACTTGCGGGCAAGCTCACCTCCCAAGTAAATTCGGCTCAGGGGAAGGGGATTGGTCTGTCTTTAGGCGGAATCCGCAACCGACTGGCATGAGCGTTACTCCCACGCAACTCGGGACCGCAAGCGGCGGCTTGAGCGGCAGTCGTGCCGCGTCGACCTTGGCTGGACGGGAAGCGGCAAATGCCCGTGTTGCCAGAGTATTCTTCTTTCTTGGGTCCCGGTTCGCCTTCGGCGGGTTTCTGCTGCTCACGTCGGTGTATATCCTGCTGCTTTATATCCCGTTCACCTATTTTGGCTTCATTCACGATCCGCTGCTGGGATGGCTGCCGGTATTCGTGCGCATCCATCCCTACCTTTTCGGAATCCTGCTCGGGGCGACGGTAGTGACCTTGCTGCCCGAGCTGCGCGCGGCGCGGACGCGGAGATCGGCGGCGGCCTTTGTGCTGCTGAACGGAGTGGTATGCGTCTACTTTCTGGCTCGACCGTCGCTGGGGAGCATGTTGCGTGATCTGTTCACCTATGTGTGGGCCTTGCTCTGCTTGTTCCCCCTGATGTGGCTGGCAGCGCTGGACCTAGCGGGCAGAGAGGAAGGGAAGACCGAGATGGCAACACGGCCGCAGAGAGGGGTGAATCTGTCGACCACAACCCTCGCTGCGCTGTTGGTGACATTCGTGTTTGCGACAACGTCGCTGCTGCAGCGGGCGCTTCATGAAAGCTCCGGCGCCCAGGGATCGTGGCTGCGGGAGCTTGGGACGAGCCTGGTGTTCCACTTGGTCATCTTTACCGCGGTGGGCGCTGTCATCTGGGGAATGCGAGCCGCGACACGGAGAACGCACTGGCCGGAGCAGACATACTTCGTGGTCACTCGCGCAGTGGCGTGGCTGATCTGCTTTGAGGTGATCCGCGGCATCGCGTTGCCGACGATCTCGTTTGATGGGGTGCAGGCGAATCTGTTTGCCGCGGTGTTTGCCCTGGCGCTGGTGGCGTACGCCACCGGAATCATGGCAAAACTGCGCACGGGACTGAGCGTGACGGCAGGGTGGAACAGTGGGCGGCCCCGGGCCTGGCAACTTATCGTCTGCGGACTTTTGCTGCTGGCGGCGTGCTACGCCATCCCGGTGGTCATTGGGCGCACCGACTGGGACTTTGTCCTGCAGAAGATTGCGGTGCTGCTGGTCTGGCTGAGCGTAGTCGGTCTTCTAGGCTGGGCAGGCGCCGCGTTGCAAGGGAGACGGTTGTGGATAACCAGCGTTGTGGCGCTGGTTTTCGCGACCGCAGGATTTGGAGCTTACCGGGCGCTGGCTTCCTCCCACTTCGAGGGGCAGGCGGAATGGACGGCAACGTTCGAGAGTTATGCCGGGGCGGACATTTCCTTCAAGACGGCCTACGACATTGTGTCGCGCTCCATGGATAACGAAGCCTATGACGGCTTTTACCGCTTTCTGCGGCAGAATACGAACCTGGGCCGAGACGTGGCCGTGGGCCCCGCGGACACCCGCCTGGTCAGCGATCTGAAACCCACCGTAGGTGAAAAACCCAACATCTTCGTCTTCGTGATCGACAGCCTGCGCCGGGACTACATCTCGCCGTACAGCGCTTCCGTTACTTACACGCCGGAGATCGGCAGCTTCGCCCGCGACAGCGTGGTCATGCAAAATGCCTTCACGCGCTATGCGGGGACGGCGCTGTCGGAGCCCGCCATCTGGGTGGGCGCAATGCAGTTGCACAAGCAATACATCGAGCCCTTCTATCCCATGAACAACCTGCAGAAGCTGCTCGATACTGAAGGCTACCAGAGCTACGTCAGTGTGGATCCCATTCTGCGAATCATCTTGCGGCCGTCGCCGGCGATGACGGAACTGGACAAGGACACAAAGTTCTGGGGCGATCTGGATTTCATCCCCACGCTGAAAGAATTGCAAGCCAAAATCGAGACACGGAGCGACAAGAAGAGGCCCATCTTTGCCTACACCCAACCGCAGAACGTGCACACGCTCACGCTGGAGCGCTCGCGGCGAAGCGGCAGCCGCCGGGAGATCAGCATTTATGAGCTGCAACGCATGGACACGGCCTTCGGTGAATTTGTGCAGTTCCTCAAGCGGCAGGGCCTGTACGACAACAGCATCATTATCCTGACCTCCGATCATGGCGACTCCTACGGCGAATTTGGCCGCTACGGGCACGCGGATTTTCTTTTCCCGGAGATCATCAAGATCCCCTTAATCATCCACTTGCCGCCGCGGATGCGGGAGAAGCTGGTGTGGGACACGCAGCAGATCGCCTTTAATCTGGACATCACGCCGAGCCTTTACTACCTGCTGGGTCATCCGCCGGCGGTAAAGAACGAGCTGTTCGGCCGGCCGCTGTTCACGCAGACACGGGAAGAGCAGGCGGGCGCGGTTCGCTCCGAATACCTGATTGCTTCCAGCTACGCTCCGGTGTACGGGATTCTCGGGGATGATGGCAGGTCGCTGTTCATTGTCGATGCGGTCAATCGCAGAAACTACTTCTACAATCTCACCAACGATCCGGAGGGCGTGCACAACCGCGTGACTCCGCAAATTCTCGAGCAGAACGAGCCGGTGATCCGCCAAGGGGTCACCTTGATCGATCGCTTTTACGGCTACACCCCGGCTAGCCACTGATCTGCGACGCCACAGCTTTGATTTCTTATACGGCCACGCTGGGCAGAAATCGCGGCGGCTTGCGGACCTTGGTTGCCTGCTCGAATCCGTACGCGATCTTCAGCAGTGTGGGCTCACTCCAGTCCCGGCCAAAGAAGGAAATCCCCACCGGCAGGCCAGAGATGAATCCTGCGGGCACGGTGATGTCGGGATATCCCGCCACTGCCGCGGCATTGGAACTTCCGCCCGCAGCGTGATCGCCGTTCACCAGGTCGGTGAGCCAGGCGGGGCCGGCGGTTGGGGCCACGATGGCGTCCAGGTTGAACTTGTCCATCACGGCGTCTATGCCTTCTTTGCGCGACAGACGGTGATTTGCGTCCAAAGCGTCCAGGTATTCCTTGCTGGTCAGCGGACCCTTGGCCTGGGCCTTGAGGAAGATGTCCTGGGCGAACCAGGGCATCTCTTTGTCGCGGTTGCGGTCATTGAACTCGATAATTTCCTGTAGAGAGTGCACCGGAGCGGCCGGGCCAAGACCCTCCAGATAAGAGTTGAGATCGGCCTTAAGTTCATAGAGGAGCACCGTGAGCTCGGTATCGTCGAACTTACCGTGCGACGGCAGGTCGGCGGGATCAATAATCTCTGCCCCCTGACGCTTCATCTCCTCGAGCAGGCTGTTCATCAGAACGTCCACGCCGTCGTGAAAGCCGAAATACTTCCGCGCTACGCCAATCCGCGCGCCGCGCAATCCGTTGGGATCGAGAAAGCGGGTGTAATCGGTCTGAGCCTTGCCCTGGCTTTCGGCCGTTGCGGCATCGCGCGGGTCCACCCCTGCCAGCGTGCCCAACAGAATGGCCGCATCCCGCAGCGTGCGCGCCATGGGACCAGCGGTGTCCTGGCTGTGTGCGATGGGAATGATGCCGGAGCGACTGACCAGGCCGAGCGTGGGCTTGATGCCTACCAGCCCGTTGGCGGATGCAGGACACACGACCGAGCCATCGGTCTCCGTACCCACAGCGACGGCACAGAAATTGGATGCGACCGCCGCACCCGAGCCCGAACTGGAGCCGCAAGGATTGCGATCGAGCGCGTAGGGGTTCCTGGTCAATCCGCCGCGGCCGCTCCAGCCGCTGGTGGAATGGCTGGAACGAATGTTGGCCCACTCGCTGAGATTGGTTTTGCCGAGAATGACGGCTCCTGCGGTGCGCAGTTGCTGGACGACGAAGGAGTCCCCAACTGGCCGCGAGCGCAGTAGAGCGAGGGATCCAGCTGTGGTCATCATGCCGTCGGCGGTGTCGATGTTGTCTTTGATCAAGACGGAGATGCCGTGCATAGGGCCGCGCGCGCCCTTCTGCTTGCGCTCCTGGTCGAGGGAGTCGGCGATCGAAAGGGCATCGCGATTGACTTCAATCACGCTATTCACCGCCGGGCCCTGTTTGTCGAGCGACTCAATCCGCGCCAGGTATGTCTCGGCCAGGGAGCGAGCGGTAAACTTGCCGGAATTCATGCCCGTTTGGAGGTCAGCGATGGTGATCTCGTCGAGCTCAAACGGCGAGACATCCGGGGCGGACGGAGAGGATGGCGCTAACACGCGAGCGCCCGCCAAAGCCGGCAGCACGGCGGCGCCGACTCCGGTGAGCAGACTGGTCTGCAGGAAACGGCGTCGGGGGGCTTCGCAATCAGGCAGTGGGTCTGTCTTTGGGCTCAAGGGCGTTTCTCCTTGGAAAAGAAACGAAATTATAGGCGATGGGTTGGCATACATCCGACAGGAACTTGGACGGGCTACGCCCTGTTCGTGTTTTTCCCACAGGGGTGAGCGCCGACATCAGCAGAAAAGGCAGCGCACAGGCGCTGCCTTCTACCTTCCGATTCCGGACCGCCTAGATGAACATTTCGTCCTGTGGAACGCCGATGCCATTACGCCGGCGGCGCCTGCTGCCAAGCAGGAACTCCAATCCCGCAGTCACCCCCTGCAGCAGCCCGGAGAGTTGCCGCACCGGCGACACCACCGTCTTGTGGACCATGTCGGTGGTCTCTTCCACGCGGTCGATAGTGCGGGTGAGCAGTTCGTCGCCACGAATGATCTGCAAGCGGGCGCGGTCGATCACATCGCTGACGGTGGCGTCCAGCCGCTCCATCTGGGAGCGAACCATGGTAGTGGTGTCGCTGACATTCGTGACCGCAATCTCGATCTTGGGGCGCAACTCGGTCAGCATGGAGTGCGCCAATTCCGCCGTGGGCACGACCCTGGTCTTGACCTCGGTGAGCAGCGCTTCCATGCGGGCCCGGCTCTTTTGCACGCCCAGGTACAGGACAATGAGAATGACCGCTTGAGTGAACACAGCGGCCGAGGTTACGGCAATCGAGATAGTAAGGAGGTTCTCCATAAGCATTGCTCCGCGTCACAGCACTAGCGGCTAGGTCCGGCGGAGAAGTACTGCATTACAGATTCTTTGCGCCGCCTTCGGTCGTAGTCGCTTCCTGATAGGCCTGCCGGCCGGCTTCGTAGGCTGAGCGGAACTGTTCCTTCTGCTGAGTCAGGACGTCTTTGCCCCGATCCACCCACTCCCCGGCCTGCTCTCGAGCCTGGCGTGCGCGCTCGCGCACATAGTCACGGCCCTCTTCCGCTCTGGAGCGAATGGCCTCCCGGGTCTCGCTGCCGGAACGCGGCGCATACAGCACGCCCGCGAGAGCGCCAATGCCCAGACCCGCAAGAAACCAGAGGAAACTGTTACCGTCTCTGTCGGACATAATCCACCTCCAGCGATAATGGCTAACTAACGGGATGGTAGCACCCGGTCTGAGGAAATACAATTCTGGGGAAGTCCTTTGCCGTCAGCCAATACCGTGGACTTGTAGCCGGGCCGCACAAGCGAGACAATGGCAACGCACCCAGGAGTCTCCCGTGTCACCCAAGTATCGCCAACCCGGGTACCAGGATCGCGGCGACGAGCCGCAGAAGAAAGGGTCTGCCGAGAAGCCCATGCGGCGCGACCAGACCTTTGGTCCGCGTCCCATCCAGATGCCGGGCACGCGCAGCGTGTCGCGCTGTTCGCAGTGTGGCACTCTGCTTCAGGGGCTTGTGGAACCGCCAGGGCCGTGCCCCAAGTGCGGCTTCGAACTGCACTCCTGCAAGCAGTGCACTTACTTCGATCCCTCCAGCCGCTTCGAGTGCATGCAACCCATCCCCGAGCGGATTGCGCGCAAGGACGCGCGCAACGAATGCACTTTTTATTCAATGCGCGTCACCCGGGAGAAAGAGACTTCCACGCCGGCAGCCGCCAAACCCAGCGACGCCCGCCAGGCGTTCGAGAATTTGTTCAAGAAATAGGAATCCCTACTGCAGGTTGGCGCCTTTACGGCTTCAGCGTCGGTCGCAGCAGCACTTCGCTGGCGAACGATTGCGGCGCTTGTGTCACCAGCATGGCGACCACATGCGCCACATCGTCGGCTTGCAGCATCTTGCGCGGGTCTTTTCCTGTGTGCGGAGTCAGTTCGGTGTCAACCGAGCCGGGGCAGACGACGGAGACGCGGATGTTGTGAGTGCGCAGTTCTTCGGCCACCGAGTAGCTCAGCCCGTTGAGCCCCCACTTGGAGGCGGCGTAGGCAGCACCGTTGGGGAGAGGGTTCTTGCCGGCGAGCGACGAGATATTGACGATGTGTCCGCTGCCCGCGCGAATCATGAGCGGAGCGAAACTGCGGATGCAGTAGTAGACGCCCCGCAGATTGGTGTTGAGCACCTTGTCCCATGCGTCCGCGGGCATCTGGTGCAGCGGGCCTCCGAAGCCGCCAATGCCAGCATTGTTCACCAGGATGTCGAGGCGCCCGAAACTCCGCTCCACATGGGCCGCGAGGTTTTCGACCGAAGGAAGATCCATGACGTCACACTCGGCAACTTCAGCTCGTCCACCGCTCCGGGCGATGGCCGCAGCCGTGGACTCCAAGGGCGCCCGCGAGCGGCCGCAGAGCACTGCCGCCGCGCCCATATCCGCCAGCTTGCGGGCGATGGCAGCGCCAATGCCCCGTCCTGCACCGGTGATGACTGCCACTTGTCCTGTTAGGGAAGCCCGCTGCTGGTCCGTCATAAATGCACCTAGGGCCGGAGTTCCACTTTGGGAAACCATCCGGTCACTCCCTTTCTTGCATCGTACAAGGTAGACATATTTGAGCCGGGTGCGCAAACTTGCCTTAGGCGTTGTACATACTTATAATCCGGCTCACCGGAATAAGCGTCTTTATTTGCCTGAAGGCTTCATGGAAGCATCAGGCGGTTCCGGGCCCGTCGCATGGGCAGGCGAAGCCCACGTTTTTTGAGAGCACCCGGGTGAGCTGGGTTTGGGTTGTGCCCGGGTGAGTGTCGCGGATTCCCCGAGTTTTTCAAGGAGCCATTCGAATGAAGAAGAGTCTGGTGGCGATTGTGCTTGCGTGTGTGGGGTTGGCAGGTGGACAGACTGCGCCGCAACCGCCGGCGCAAGCGGCCGCATCCCCGCAACAGCCGCAACAGCAGAAAAAGGAGATTAAGGACCCGGCGGAGTACAACGCCTACGTGGGCGCGGTGCAGCAGCAGGATGCCGCGGCCAAGATCAGCGGGTTGGAAGCCTTCCTGGCGCAATATCCCAACAGCGTGATGAAAGAGGATGCGCTGGATTTGCTGATGGCTACGTATCAGCAAGCCGGGAACCAGGCGAAGGTGGTGGAAACCGCCAATCGGCTGCTGGCCGTCAACCCGGACAACACCAAGGCGCTGGTGCTGTTGGCTTATCTGGAGCGCTCCTCGCAGAAATGGGCGGACGCCAAACAACATGCGGAACACGGGCTGCAGGCCCTTCCCAAGATGCCCAAGCCGGACGGTGTCTCGGATGCGGACTTCACTAAACAGAAGTCCCAATTGTCCGCCCTGTTGAACAGCGTAGCCGGCCTCTCCGCCTTGCAGCTAAAGGACTACCCTGAGGCGCAAAAGTATTTGCGGGCCGCCGTAGAGGCAGACCCCAACAACGTGGAGAACATTTACCCCCTGGCCTTGGCTTACTTGACTGCCAGTCCTTCCGACGATGTGAACGGACTGTTCTTCATCGCCCGCGCCGCGAACCTCATTGCCGATCCCAAAGGGAAAGCGGACGTCATCAAGTTCGGCCACAGCAAGTACCGGACCTATCACGGCTCCGATGACGGCTGGAACGAACTCCTGGCCCAGACGGCGACTACAGCGCTGCCGCCGGCGGGGTTCACCATCACAAAGTACGTTCCCCCTACTCCGCAGCAGCAGGCGGATGAAATTGCAAAGACCAAGAAGCCCGAGGAGATGGGCTTTGCCGAGTGGGAGCTGATCTTGTCTGTGGGCAGCCCGGAGAGCCAGGACAAAGTGTGGAGCGTGCTCAAGGGCAAGGTCTTGCAGTTGGCCCAGGTGCGGGTCATCGGTTCGTCGGCCACCAAGCTGCAACTGGCGGCCAGCGTCGATGACATCGATCAGAAGCGAGCCGACATCGAGCTCACCATGCTGGCGCCTCTCCCGGTTAAGCTGATTCCCAAAGAAGGCGCAGACATCCTTTTCGAGGGAACGCCGGTGTCTTACACCGCAAACCCCT
The DNA here is from genome assembly GCA_020073165.1 of Terriglobia bacterium. GTDB lineage: Bacteria > Acidobacteriota > Terriglobia > Terriglobales > Acidobacteriaceae > JAIQET01. The sequence goes on from JAIQFP010000005.1 coordinate 17,368, forward strand.
TCGTTATTACCATGGAGAAGGGAGCGCTATTGACCAAAGCGGCTCCCGCCCCGGCGAAGAAGCCGCCGGTGCACAAGAAGCGTCCGGGCGCGTAACCGCAACCAATCGTCCGGGAATGAATCAAGGCAGCCCTGGTGGGCTGCCTTTTCCTTTTGTGTGGGCCCGCAGCCCCTCGATCACAGCGGGAAGGGCGCGGGCGGGGGTGGTACCTGCAACTGGGGTGGTGCTCGCGAACGCGAGGTCCTGCGACTCCACAAACGGGTTCGCTTTGCTCACCCGATTGTTCCGCTCAGGATGACAGTGGGGAACAGTGGGGAGAAGAAGGACGGTTGTCTACCGCACCGCCTTCTTCTCGTAACTGAAAGGCCGCGCGCTGCGGGGCGGGCGCTTGATGCCATCGCGCAATTGGCGGACGTCAATCTTCAACTCGTCGATGGTGCGGCTCAACGTATTGCGGTGCATGCCCAGCTCGCGCGCGGCGCGGCACTGGTTGCCCTTGTTCTCCTGCAGCACGGTCAGAATGAACTTCTTCTTGAACTCGCGTACCGCTTCGGAATAAAGAATGTTGCTCTTGTACATCTGCATGATGAGAGCTTCGAGCTGATCTTTCACGGCGTCTCTCTTTCTTGGTTGAAAAGCTGACCGTGCCTGCAAAACCTGTGCCTGTCCGCTACCTGCCGGGCGCCGGCGTGGCCTGTGGCTGGCGATGGAGCAAATCCAATCCCTGATAGAAGCGTCCGCGCAACTCTGAGGGCGCGACCCAAATCGCAGCGCGTCCCACGACCAGGAAATACGGCGCCAGCTCGGAACCCTCCAGCCACTTCGACGTCGGGGTGAAAGCGGCCATGCCCATAAGAACCACGGCCACGATCAAAGCACCCCGAACCAACCCCAGCACAGCGCCCAACATTCGGTCGAAAACGCTGAGGCCGGCTTCTTTCACCGCCCAACGGACAATGCGTCCGGCGATGCCGGCCAGCACCATCACGGCCACAAAAATAATCAGGAACCCGGCAATATCGCCCAACCAGGGCGACTTCAAATGGGGCGCGAACCACTCCGACAACCGGTGATACTGCCATGCCGCCAGCAGGTAGCCCACCACCAAGCCGGCGATGCCGAAGGCTTCGTGAAAAAAGCCCTCACTGGCAGCCCGGACGACAGAGAGCAGAACGACCCCAACAATGATCCAGTCTGCGCCGTTCATGGGTGACTCCCAGGAACGGCGTTACCGCTATACATCCAGTTCGCGTCCTGTCAGGCGGCGGTACGCCTCGAGGTATTTTTCGCTGGTCTTACGTGCCACCTCCGGGGGGAGGGCAGGGGCGGGCGGCAGTTTGTTCCAGCGGATTTCCTCCAGGTAGTCGCGAACGTACTGCTTGTCGAACGATGCCTGCGCCTTGCCCGGCTGATAGATCTCAGCCGGCCAGAAGCGTGAGGAATCGGGGGTGAGCACCTCGTCGGCCAAGGTAATGCCGGCCGCCGTGCGCCCGAACTCAAACTTGGTATCGGCGATGATGATGCCCTTTTTCCACGCGTAGTCGGCAGCCTTGGTGTAAAGCCGAAGGCTGACGTCGCGCAACTTGCGGCTCTCGTCGGGATCGACAATCTTGCACATCTCCTGGAAGGAGATGTTGATGTCATGCCCCGTAGTCGCCTTGGTGGCGGGGGTGAAAATCGGCTCAGGCAGCTTGTCGGACTCTTTGAGCCCGGCGGGCAGGTCGATGCCACAGACTTTACCGCTGGCCTTGTACTCCTTCCACCCTGACCCCGAGAGATAGCCGCGGACCACACATTCCACCGGGAACATGTCACCGCGTACTACTTCCATGGAGCGTCCACGAAGCTGGTCGGCGTACTTGCGAACGTTAGCCGGATAGCGCTCGACGTCGGCGGTAATGAAATGGTTGGGAACGATGTCCTTGAGGAAGTCGAACCAGAAGAGCGAGATTTGGGTGAGAACGCACCCCTTGTGGGGGATGCCGGAGGCGAGCACGTAGTCGAAGGCCGAAATGCGGTCGGTGGCCACGAACAGCAGGTGCTCATGGTCGAGACGGTACACGTCGCGGACCTTGCCGCTGGCGTGGCGCTCCAGTTCCGGGAAGTCGGTTTGCAGTAAGACAGAGTCGAGTAGTTGGGGGCTCATGATGAAATTTTACAGGCAGGAAACGTCGCGTATTCTAGCCTTCCTGCAATTTTTGTCAACCACTTGCGTCACAGCTCCGTGTGGCGGCGCAATCCTATTCAGCACAAAAGAGTTGACAGATCTGCGAGGGAGGGGGATGGCTTGTCTGGCAAGGGTTTTCAAGGTGGTGGGTTGTGGAAAATCTGAGGACAGGTGAGGAAAAGCGGACGATGTCCCAAGGGACGGAGAGTTCGTGGAGACACGGCCTGCCAAGTCTCTCTTGTCAGTAACCGGTTACGCTGTCGCCCCGAAGCGCACCGAAACCAACTTCGACACCCCCGGCTCCTGCATGGTCACACCGTAGAGCACGGGAGCAATGCTCATGGTTTTCTTACTGTGGGTGATGAGCACGAACTGGGTCTGCACGCTCATCTCCTTGACCAGTTCGGTGAAGCGGCCGATGTTGGCTTCGTCGAGCGGGGCGTCGACCTCGTCGAGAATGCAGAAGGGGCTGGGCTGATACTGGAAGATGCCCACCAGCAGCGCCAGCGCGGTCATGGCTTTCTCGCCGCCGGAGAGCAGCAGAACGTTTTGCAGCTTCTTGCCGGGGGGCGAAGCCACTACATCGATACCACTTTCAGCGCTATTTTCTTCGTCGGTGAGGCGCATAAAGGCATTCCCGCCGCCAAACAACTTCTTGAACGTGGCCTGGAAGTTGTCGTTGATCCGCGCGAAGGCCTCCTGGAACTTCTGCCGGGAGAAGGTATCGATCTCCTTAATGGTGTTCTGGGTGTTCTCGATGGAATCGATCAGGTCTTTCCGTTGAGTGTCGAGAAAGGCATGGCGCTCGGCGGTTTCCTTGTACTCTTCGAGGGCCATCATGTTGACGGGGCCCATGGCGTCGAGGCGAGTGCGCATCTCGCGATAGGTTTGGTCCTCCAGGGCTAGCTGCTCGCCAGTGGCCAGCGGCATGGTGCTGTCCGCCAGCAGTTCGTGGCGCTGGACTCCCAGCTCGTTGAGGCAAGTCTCCGCCATGTACTGGGCGTCGGACTGGAGCTTGGCGGCGGAGGCAGAGAGCTCGCCGCGGCGATCGCGGACTCGATCGAGGAGCTGGCGGGCGCTGTGCAGGGCTTCATCCATCTCCGCCAGGCGGGCGCGCCCTTGCTCGGATTCGAATTGCAGCAGGCCGTCGCGGGCCTCGGTGGCATTGCGCTCGGCCTCGAGATCCAGCAACTGCGTGGCGAGCTGCTGGTTCTCCGCCTCGCGCTGCAGTTTTTCTGCGGCGGAGGACTCGATCTGCGAATGGAGGGAACTTACTCGCTCGCGCATTTCGCCAACCAGGGCTTCAATTCGTGCCAGCCCCGCCGTGGCCGCACGATGACGCTCTTCCAGGGTGGCGACCCGGGCCACATGCTGCGAGGTGTTCTGAGCGGCCAGCTCGCGGCGGTCGCGCAGGCCGGCTAGTTGTTCCTGGGCGCTGGCGGCCAGGTGCTCCAGGTCGCTACGCTTATGTTCCGCGGCCGCCATCTGCCCCTGCCGCGCGTCGATCACTTCTTCCTGGCCGGCGCGTTCGGTGGAGAGCCGCCGCAGCTCCCCTTCGCAGGTGTGCAGGCGCTCATTGACGCGCGCCATTTCGGATTCAAGCTGCTGCAGCAGGTGGCCGGAGGTCATGGCCTGTTTCTCGGTGGCGCGCTTTTCCTCTTCGAGACGGTCAAGCAGGGAAGCGAGTTCCTTGATCTCGCGCCCCAGTGTCAGCACCCGCATTTCCTCCTGGCGGAGCGCCGTTTCCAGTTCGGCCAGAAGGCGCATCACGTCTCGCAGCTCGCGCTTCATGGAGAGCGGCCCCTCGTCCCGCTGCCTGCCGCCGGTGACGGTCACGTTATGGAAGCACTCGCCGGATTGGGAGAGGAAGAAGGCGTGCGGATTTTCCAGCGCCAGGGCGCGGGCGAAGCCAGGGTCGGGGACGATGTATCCGTCACGCAGCTTGGGAAGAATGACTTCCAGCGATTTGCCGAAGCCGTTCAACACGCGAATGCTGTTCTTCAGCGGGAGAATGGACTGGCTGGGCGGCTCCGGGCAGGCGGCTTCGTCCACCAGAAACGAGAACTTCGCCTGCGAGTCGTCGGGGTGCACCAGGAAGGTAGCGCGGCCATCCACATCCGTGCGCAGCAGGCGCAGACCTTCGTCCGCGGCGTCCCAGGACTTGACTACGACGTAGTTCAATTCGTCGCGCAGAAAGTCTTCGACTACGCCTTCAAAGCGCGGTTCCACCTCGAGAAAGTCGGCCAGCACGCCCGCTGGAGCCAGGCCCCCCTGCATTGCTCCCGACCGGAAGAGGCGGCGCACCGATTCGGTGGAATACCCATGTTCGGCGATGACGGCCTCAAGAGAGCTTTTCCGCCCCAGCGCAGAGGCGTACTCGGCGCGCAAACTGTCGAGGTGATTCTTGACTTCGCCCTCCTGGTGACGCTTGGACTCGATCGACTGCCGCGCCTGGGCAATCTCTTGGGTGAGCCCGGAGACACGCTGCGAAACGGTTTCAAATTCCAGGGCGAGCTGTCCGCGTCGGCCGCCGAAGGCGTCCACCTGGGAGTTGGCCGTCGCCATTTCGGTTTGCAGCCGCTGGGCCTCGCGATCCACGGCTGCAAGGCGCTCTTCGGCTTGGGTGAGCTGGTTGCGCAGGCCGGAAGCCGCGGCCACTGCTTCCATGATGGCGATGCGTGATGCTTCCTGCTGCTGTTCCAACTCTGCCAGCGCATTGGCAGCGGCAGTGGCCTCCTGCTGGGACTGAGCCAGTTCATGCTGTGCGGCCGCGACATCGGCTGCGGCCGATTCGAGCACCTGATGGTTGGAATCGCGTTCCGCCTCGAGAGCGGTCAGGCGATGGCGGGCCTGGGCCAGTTCGGCATCCAATGAACCTGAGCGCTCCACCAGTTCAGCACAACGCTCATCATTGTGACGGCGCTGGGCATGGGCGCGATCGGTTTCCAGCTTGATTTGATTCAGGCGCTCGCGGTTTTCCCGAATTTCCGCTTCGATGGCGTAGCCGCGTTGCGTACGCTCGCTCTGCTCGGCTTCGAGCTGCTGGACGGCCTCGCTGCGCAGGCGAGCCTGTTCGGAAAGGGAATTGATTTGGGCATCGATCTCGGCGCTTTCCTGCTCCAATTGCGCGAACTTGCTGGCCAACACCAGGCGGAGCTTAGCGCGCATCTCCTCGCGGAGACGGGCATAACGCTCGGCCTTTGACGCCTGGCGCTTAAGCGAGTTCATCTGGCGCGTCACTTCCTCGAAGATGTCATTCACGCGGGCCAGGTTCTGCTTGGCATCTTCCAGGCGGGCTTCGGCTAGACGCTTCTTGGTTTTGAACTTGGTAATGCCGGCGGCTTCCTCGATGATGGCGCGGCGATCAGTGGGACGGCTGCTCAGAATCTGGCCAATACGGCCCTGCTCGATGAGGGCGTAAGACTCCGGCCCAAGGCCGGTGCCCATGAACAATTCCTGGATATCACGCAGGCGGCAAAGTTTGCCGTTGAGCAGGTACTCACTGTCGCCGGTACGGAAAAGGCGGCGAGTGACGACAATTTCCCCGGCGTGGAATTGCTGCTGGAATTTGCGGCGGCGAATCCTGAGCACGACCTGACCTGCGGCGAGTGGCGCCGCAGCAATCGAGACCACTTTCGCGCGCGCGGCGGGAGGCAGAGCGAACAGCGGTTCGTCCTCCATGTCCTCGGTTTTTCCAGGCTGAGCGTCCTGGGTGGACCGTTCGGTCTCCTCTGCGGCCCGGGCCCGGATATCGGATTCGTCCCAATCGTCTGCCGTTTCCGGCATCTCGTCCTGGATGTCAATCTCGGTGGGGTTATTGGCGTCGGCACCGTGGTAGACCTCGGGGTCAATCAGGGTGAGCGACACTTCCGCCATGCCGGTGGGCTTGCGGTCGCGGGTGCCGGCAAAGATGACGTCCTCCATGCGCGAACCGCGCAGGGTCTTGGCCGATTGCTCGCCAAGGACCCAGGAGATAGCGTCCGCGATGTTCGACTTGCCGCAACCGTTCGGGCCAATGATGGCCGCAATGCCGTCGCCGTGAAACTTTAGCTCGGTGCGGTCGCAGAACGACTTGAAGCCGAGAACGTGAAGCTTTTTCAGTTTGAGCAACGCATACTCCTTAAATCGCCGTAGCGCCGGCGTTCCGCCAGCCACCAGCTACCTAACCAAGACCTCTCACCTTGGGCGTCAGGCTCCTTGTCGAAGGCGTCATCCCGAAGCCCAGCGCCGTTCACGGTGAGAGATCTCGCATTTAGCAAGAAGCCCTGAGCGTCCGGATCACACCCAGGCGCCGCTATTTACCAATCAGATGCCTCCACAACGCGCTGTGACGGACTCCTCCCCGAGGCTGGATCGGGTGGGCACAAATCAAAGCTACTGTAACGGCGAAATTGCACCGGGGTCAAGCAAGAAAACACCACATATAGTGTGCCCATGCAGATAACCCCCTTATTCTGCACACACAATGCAGCCAGGACATGGAACAGAGGTGAAGGAAGACGAAGGAGGGGAGAATCGCGAGAGCCAGATAAGAGTAGCGCAAGGGTGGGCCGGAAGCAACGGCATCTTGTCAGGTACTTGGTTCGCGCAGAAGGACAAGATCAACGGTCTAGCAGGAAAAAGGGCAGGAGTTTAGTACGCGTTCCCCGGAAATCCTGCCGAACTGCGCTCGGCAGGGACGGGTCAGAAACCCGTCCCCACACGATTCTTTCTACTTGCCCAGCTTCTCGAAGAACAGGCAGATGGATTCGATCCCGCGGTAGAAGTTCGGGATGTGGAACTTCTCGTTGGGAGCATGGAGGTTGTCGTCAGGAAGGCCGAAACCCATCATCACGCTGGGAATCTTCAGCACATCCTGAAAATCGGTGACGATCGGAATCGAGCCGCCGGAGCGGATGAATACGGTGTCCTTCTTGAAGATCTCGTGCATCGCTTCGGTAGAGGCTTTGACGTACCTGTTATCGGTGCCTACCACACAGGCTGGGCCCTTGCTCCAGACCTTGACCTTGATATCAATGCCCTTGGGCGTGATCTTCTTCAAATAGTTGGTGTACTTCTTGAGGATATCGTCGGGGTCCTGGTTGGGCACGAGGCGCATGGAGACTTTGGCCGAGGCCTTGGCGGGGATGACGGTCTTCGCGCCGGGTGCGGTGAAGCCACCGGGCATGCCATGAACTTCGAGCGTGGGGCGCGCCCAGGTCCGGTACAGTACGGAGAATCCCGGCTCGCCGGTCAGTACCTTGGACCCGACTTCGGTCTTGCGATAGTGCTCTTCGCTGAAGGGCAGACGCTTCCAGGCTTTGAGTTCGTCTTTGGTCGGGGCCTTCACGCCCTTGTAGAAACCGGGGATCAATACCTTGCCCTTCGAATCTTTAAGCTTGCTGATCATCTCGATCAGCGCGAAAAACGGATTGGGAGCCGCGCCGCCATACATGCCGGAGTGCAGATCTGTCTTGGCACCGTAAGCCTCGATCTCGGTGTAGACCAAGCCGCGCAAGCCGACGCAAAGCGTGGGTAGATCAGGGGCGAACAGTTCGGTATCACAGACCAGGGCGAAGTCGGCCTTGAGCTTGGCTTTCTGCTTGCGCACGTAGTCGGCAATGGATTCGCCGCCCACTTCTTCTTCACCCTCGAAGATGATCTTTACGTTCAGGGGCAGCTTGCCACCGTGGGTCTTCATCAGCGATTCGAGAGCTTTGACCTCCATCCATAGCTGGCCTTTGTCGTCGACGGCGCCGCGGGCATAAATATTGCTGTTGCGCTCGGTAGGCTCGAATGGCGGCGAGTGCCACTCATCCAGTGGGTCGGGCGGTTGTACGTCGAAATGGGCGTACATGAGGACCGTCGGTTGGCCGGAAGCGTGCAGCCAATCGGCATAAAGAAGAGGATGGCCCTGGGTAGGGATGAGTTCGACATTCTCCATGCCGATGCGCCGCAATTCGCTGGCCACGAACTCGGCAGCTTTTTGCACGTCGGACTTGTGTTCTTCCAGGGTACTGATACTAGGAATGCGAAGAAGGTCCTTCAGTTCGCTCAAGAAGCGCTGCTGGTTATCGCGGGCGTAATTGACTGCGGGGGAAGCCATAGCGTGTGTCCTTTTCTCGCGAACGAACGCGATCGGTATAGGGTTGGATGACTGATGAAACGTTTCAGTATACCTGAACTACCGTGCCCACCTCGGTGAGCCAGGGGCCAAAGAAATCGAGATGTTAGACGAGCGGATGCTCGATTCGGCAGCATGTGAGACAGCTCACGCGTACCCCAGCCGGACCCGGCGCCCCAGATAGGAGGCCGCCAGAAGCCCAGCAGCTGCCAGCAGATACCAGGCGGTGCTGGGGGACTGTGGCGTAACTCCCATGAAGTCCAGGCCAGGGGTATGGTGCAGCGGCCCCATATACCACCACACGGTATAGAGGCCTTCGAAGAACTTGCTGCTGCCGCTCCAGGTACCGAGCGCGAGAGCCAGGCTGGGAATGAAAAGCGCTGCCGTTGCCCAAGCGGCAAGCGCGGGCCAGTCAGAACTCAACAACAGGCGAAGGCCGACGCCGCCGCCAGTCAGGAAGGCAACGAGTACACCTGCTGTCCACAGCGCTGGAAGTTGGCGGTAGAGTGCGCGTGGGGAAGAGAAGATCAGGGACTGGGTGGCGTGACGGGACTCCTGCGACCCCATGGGCGACCAGAGCAGGACCGGCCAGAGCCAGGCGGCGAGCAGCACTCCCGCGCGGGCTTCGGCGGTGGGAGACGCCAATTGCGCCACCAACAGGCCAACAGCTCCCACGTACCACCACCAGCGCCGGCCCTTGAGCATGAGGCGCAATTCGGAACCGACCAGGTGCGCGAACCGCATTTCTCCGTGCGAACGAGCGATTGGAGTCAGGTGTCCCGCCGATACCGGGAGCGTGGCTGGGGCTGGCGCCACCGGAAGTTCCTCGACTCCCCCGTTCTTTGGCGCCTGGCTTTTTCGGTTCCAGTTCCAGCTCTCGCGTGCCGGGTCAAAGCGAGGAAAGAACAGGGCAGCCAGAAGCGCGATCCCCAGGGCTGCAACTACCCACAGCAAGCGATGAAGAATGACCTGCGGCGTCCAGTGAACCCCGCTCCACAAGAACACCTTGTGGGCCGGCGGACCATTGGTGCTGAGGGTCAGGGATATGCCGTTCTTGTAAGTGGGATCGATTCTCTTCAACACGGCTTGCATGTTGCGGGCGAGAACGGAAAACCCGGTCACGTCGTCGAATTGATTATCAATGCTGACGCCGAAGATGATTCCCCAGACAAAGAAATAGACGACATTGCCAACGCCACCGCGCAGCAGGGGCAGAGTCTCGAATAGAACCGGGAGCGCCGCGGTGAACGCCATGGCCGGCAGGCCCACCCAAACGAACGGCGCCAACAGCGTGCCGAGGTGGATGTGCGGGTCCTCGGCGCCAGTGATCTGCAAAAGCAGCGCCGCACCGGCCAATACTCCCATCATCGAAGCGAGTACGGCACAATTGCTCACTGCCTTGGCCACGGTGTAGAAGCTGCGGCTCATGGGGGTGGTGGCCAGAATCTGACCTACGCGGGTCTGCTCGTCGCGCAGGAGGGCGCCTTTCACGATGTAGAAGCCGGCGATAGAAAGGAACGCGGTACCGACCAGCGTCATCGTGCTGCCCAGCCAGGCTGAGTTCAGCACGCCACGGTAATCATCGAGGCGAAGGACAATTCTTCCTGTGCCCGCACAAAAGGCCAGGTACACGGCGAATCCGAGAGTAAGCAGGAAGCTGTAGCGGCGCGCCCGCTCCAGAAAGTCGGCCCGCACCAGGTGATAGAGCACGCGGGCGTGCCTCATGCGGCAACTCCGGCGCGATGATTGGAGAGGGAATAGAGATAAGCGTCTTCCAGGGTTGGGGCCACGGGTTGCGCGCCATCGGGCGGATGCGGGGCCAGCATGCGCACATGCACGCCGTCACTGCGGCGAGTGGTGTTGCTGATCAGAAAGCGCTGCTTGGCGGCGTTGACTTCGGTACTGGGAATCACCCATTCCCAACTCTTGCCCTCCACCTGGCGCAGCAGTTGTTCCGGTGCCGCATGGGCGACCAGCGTGCCTTTGGAGATCAGGGCAATATCGGTGGCGGTCGCCTCCACGTCGGAGACGATGTGGGTGGAGAGAATGACAATGCGTTCGCCGGAAAGCTCGGACAGCAAATTGCGAAAGCGAACGCGCTCCTCGGGATCGAGACCCGCGGTGGGTTCATCCACGATCAGCAGTTGCGGATCGTTAAGGAGCGCCTGCGCAATGCCAATGCGCTGCTTCATGCCTCCGGAGTAGCCACCCAGCGGGCGTTTGCGGACGTCGGCCAGATTCACCAGATTGAGCAGCTCATCGATGCGTCGCCGGGATGTGGCGGCATCGAGTCCCTTGACTGCCGCCAGGTACTCGAGGAACTCCACCGCATTCAGGTTGGGATACACGCCGAAATCCTGCGGCAGGTAACCCAGCACGGAGCGGATGGCGTCCGGGTTGGCGGCCAGATCGGTTCCGTCCCAGGTGACGCGGCCCTCGCTGGCGCGGGTGATAGTGGCGAGGATGCTCATCAGCGTCGTCTTGCCCGCGCCGTTGGGACCCAGCAGGCCCAAGACGCCGGGCTTCAACTCCAGGCTGAAACCGCGCAGGGCCCAGACATTGCTCCCGTAACGTTTGCTTACGTTGTCGATAACCAGCTTCAAGGTTCCTCCGGTAGGTTAGTAAACGGATAACGGAAGACAAAAGTTCAGGGAAAGAATCGGCAGGCGAACGGGCACCAAGCCCTCCTATCCTAGAAAGGAGCGGTTTCGTGGAGTCCCGTGAGCAATCAGGGAGGATTCCCTGAAATGTTCTCGCCAGGGGTGAGGAACGCGAGGTCCTTCGACTCCGTGGCCGCTTGCGCTCCGCGCAGCCGCCACTGCGCTCAGGATGACAGTTCTGAGGAGTGCTCAAGATGAGTTCTTGAGCTGCTGCTCAGGATCACAGTCCTCGAGCCGCTGCCCAAGGTGACAGCTCGCCGGGGGTTGCTCAAATCGCATCATGCTGCTCTTGCGAAGCGTGCGCAGGAAAAGGGTGCAAGGTCGCAATCAGGGTGAACGCCAGTGAGAAGCTGAGCCATCAGGTGGGCGGTGATGGGGGCGAGCAGGATGCCGTCGCGGAAATGCCCGGCGGCGACGAAATAGCCGGGCGTGGCAGTGGCGCCGAGGATGGGCAGATCGTCTGGCGTCCCGGGGCGCAGCCCGGCCCAGGCTTCCAGCACGCGTGCTCCGCTCAGAGCGGGAACCATGCGGATAGCGGCCTGGTGCATGCGATGAATGATGGTGGCATCGGTGCGCTTGTCGTATCCCGCCTCTTCCACCGTGGCGCCGATCAGGATGCGCCCATCGCTGCGCGGAACCAGATACACCTCGGGCGAGCGAATCACGTGATGCAGTAAATGGTGAGCTGAGCCCACCACGGAGAGCATCTGCCCCTTCACCGGACGAGTGGGAAAGGGATGTGGCGGAAAATGTCCAGCCCACGCTCCGGCACAATTCACCACGGCAGGAGCCATGTAGGAGGTTTTGTGGGTGCTGACGCCAGATACGCGGCCATCGGAAACCAACACGGCGGTGACGGCAGTGCCTGAGGAGACATCGACCCCTCGGTGCTTGGCGGCTTTCAAGGCGCCCGCTGCCAACGCCCGCGGATCGACGCTGCGCTCCCTCAGATAAATGGCCGGGCGGTTGGGCTCCGCCAGGGCAGGCTCGAGTTCGGCCAGAGGCGAGGGAAGCAGGCTCGCGGTGGTGAAGCCGGGACGTTCGTGTACGTGCTCGGGTGGTGGGAAGAGCAGTGTGCCCTGATCGCGAAGATCCAAGTTGATCCCAGATTCGTCCTGCAATTCGTGCACAAACTCGGGATACATGCGAGCACTGGCCGTGGCCAACGGCTGCAGTGCCGCCGGAGCTTCGAGCGTGCAGTCGGCCAGCATGCCAGCGGCGGCGTGGGAAGCCTCGCGACCGGGTTCGCCGCGCTCGACAACGAGCACCCGGCCGCCGCGTTTGTGCAAGGCAATCGAGAGCGAGAGGCCGATGATGCCACCGCCGACGATGATGACGTCCCAGGACTTCACAGAGGCATTGTAAGCCCGGTGTCCTGTTTGCGTAGAGACGCAGCAAGCTGCGTCTCTACAGGGGAAAGGTGGCATCGAGGTTACTTTCAGCCGAACCCTTTCGGTTACGCGTGATCCTGCGGGCAGCAACATATAATCCGCGCAGGAAGCCCCCTACATCCATGGACCAATCAAGCGGCGGAGCTGCGGTGCAGCCGCTCTGGATCTACAATCCTGGGCTCGATCTGATTGTGGGTTGCGGGGCGTGGTCTTTGCCGCTGCTCCTATTCACCTACTTCGCCACCAACTCCAGCACTTTGGCGTGGTCGGTCGCCTTTTACGGTCTGGCGCTCTTCTTTAACTACCCGCATTACATGGCGACGATTTACCGCGCCTATCACCGGGCAGAAGATTTCCAGAAATACCGCGTGTTCACAGTCCACATCACTGGGCTGGTGATTTTGACCCTGGTGGCCTCACACTTCTGGCTGCGGGCACTGCCGTGGATTTTCACTCTTTATCTGACCTGGAGCCCGTGGCATTACAGCGGCCAGAATTACGGCTTGTTCATGATGTTCGCGCGGCGGGCCGGGGCCAAGCCCTCCACCGCCGAGCGGCGTGCGCTTTATGCGGCCTTTGTGCTCTCGTACTGCATCCTTTTCTTGAGCTTTCACACGGGGTCGTCGAGCGACCCGATGTTCGTGTCGCTGGGGATTCCGGGAAGGTTCAGCGCGATCGCGGTACTGCCGCTGGCGTTGGGGTTTGTGGTGTTATCCGCGTACGGCTTCGCAGGATTGGCCGAGCAGCTGGGATGGCGGCGGCTGCTGCCTTCGCTGACCCTGTTCTCCACCCAGTTCGTGTGGTTTCTGCTGCCGACGGCGTTGTCGATGGGCGAGCGGCTGCAAATACCGCAGAGCCGCTACAGCACTGGCGTACTGGCAGTGATGCATTCCGCCCAGTATCTATGGATCACCAGCTACTACGCCCGGGGAGAGACGAGTGCGGAAAATACCGGGCGTTGGCGTCCGTTGGCCTACTTCGGGATTCTTATGGCGGGAGGCATCGCGCTCTTCGTCCCGGGCCCATGGCTGGCCAGCCGTGTCTTCCATTACGATTTCACCGCCAGCTTCCTGATTTTCACCGCGCTAGTGAACATCCATCATTTCATTCTCGACGGGGCGATCTGGAAACTGCGTGATGGCCGCATTGCGGCCCTGCTGCTGAACTCGCGAGAACGGATGGCGAGCGTCAAAGCCGAGGCGGGCAGCCAGTTCGCGGCCGGCATGCGCAGGGTGATTGGCAGTTCTTCCGGAGCGCGCCTGCTGCGCGTCTCTGCTGCTCTGCTGCTGCTGGTTTGGGGAACGATGGACCAGGTGCGCTATTATCTGGCACTGCATCGAGACAACCTCGCCGACCTGCAACAGGCCGCCGCGCTCAATGCCTACGACAGCTCTTTGCAGACTCGTATCGGCCGCAAGCAACTGGAGGCCGGAAAGCCGCGAGACGCGATTGTCGCCTGGCAGCAGGCAGTGCGGACAAATCCAGGCGATGCGGCGCCGCGCAATCTCTTGCTGAAGCAGTTGACGGATCAGAAGCGTTTCGATGAAGCCTACCAGTTGACCCTCCAGTCGCTTCGCTACGCGCCCAAAGATGCCGACCTGCTGGTGAACCACGGCATTCTAGCCGAGCAACTCGGCCACTCCGAGGAGGCGCTGGAGAGCTGGAACCAGGCGCTCAGGATCGATCCCTCCCAGTGGCGCGCGCATCTCTACCTGGCCGACGAACTGGATCGGGAAGGGAAGGCGGAGGCGGCCATTCCCCATTACGTCATATTCCTGGATGAGGTAGCGCAGTTGCACGACCCTCCTCCGGCAGCAGAACTGATCGCTACCGTGCTGCGTCTGGCGCAGTGCCAGGTGCAAGCCAGTCACCCGGAGCAGGCGGAGAACAGCTACGCTCTGGCGCAGAGGCTGGCGTCGCAAAGCGGTGAGAAGAGGCTGGAAAGTTTTGCCAGCGTGAGTGAGGCGGAACTGGAAGTCCTGCTTGGCAAGACCCCCGCCGCGTTGCGCCTCTACCAGCACGCCCTCAGGCTGGACCGCACCCTCGGGGACAAACGCAGCGAGGCTGCGGACTGGTACAACTATGGTCTGTTCTTGCGGGACTCAGGACTTCCTGCACGCTTGGTGTACGTCTGTTTGTTGCACTCCGAATCCTTGATGGAACCGTTTAAGGATTCCTCGGAATTCCCGCCCATCGTACGGGTGTGGGAAGAGGCGGAAAAGAAGCTGGGGGGCGAAGCAGCCTACCTGCGGCGCAATCCCAAACCCGCGCTTGACGAAGCCCTGGCATTCAACGTTAGGTAGCCCCGAAGGCTACTGCACCGTCACCGTAACCGTCATGGTGCGGGTGGTGCTGGCATTGTTGGCGATCAGGGTGATGGGATGGTTTCCTTTGGGCGTGGACGTGCTGGTGGTCACCGTGAAGGTGGAAGTCCCAGACCCGCCGGTGATGATCTTTGAGCTCCACTTCCCGGTCGCACCGGCCATGTTCTGCAATCCATCCGAGCTGAGGGTTACCGTGCCGGTGAAGGCTAGCGGAACCACGGTTACCGTGAAGGCGGCTGCGCCGCCCGGGCTGACGGTCTGATAACCGTCAAATGCGTCCGTGATGAACCAGTAGTCAGGCTGGTCGGGGGTGAGGTGGCACCTGGCCCCGGGGTTGCTGGGCGCCTTCCATACGGAGTGCGCATCTTCGCCAGTGGCGACCTGCCAGCCGGTGAAATCAGTCTTGGTCCACAACTTGGGGACGGGCACGAAGAAGACTTTGGTCGCTGTCGGGTTC
Source organism: Terriglobia bacterium (assembly GCA_020073165.1). Lineage (GTDB taxonomy): Bacteria > Acidobacteriota > Terriglobia > Terriglobales > Acidobacteriaceae > JAIQET01. The sequence goes on from JAIQFP010000005.1 coordinate 32,470, forward strand.
CACCAGGTGTTGTAGTCGGAAGTTAGTGTGGTTTGGAATAGGATCCAATCGGCGCCGCCAAGTTGACCATCGGTAAACAATTGCTGATTCGTGGAGCCAGCGTACACGTTGTTCGTCATGGTCGTGTTTTGGCTGAACAGATTGTACGATTGCCCAGTCTCCCAGTTCTCGATGGTGATCCCGCCAGCCTGTCCGATCAGGAGCATTTGCGTCGTGTTGTTCAGAAATGTGTCGCCAGTCAATGTGACATAAGAAGAGTTTCGTAACTCAAATCCCATATTGTTGGGGCCGGTGTAAGGATTTCCGCTGCAGAAACTGCTGTTCGAGAGGGTGATCGGTCCCTGGCTCTTCTCGACAAGTCCTCCTGCCAACTGGTTCTGGGATGCGAGCAGGAGGTCGGCGGTGTCGTTCTCATTGTCCGTGTCCCAGTGGAAACCGAAAGTCTGGTTGAAGGAGCTGTCAATATTCTTGACCGTCTGGTCGTGGGCCAGTCCGAAGTGCATGCCCGCGACGCCCCACGCGTAGTAAACGCCTTGCGCCCCGCGCCAGCCGTTGTACCGGGTCTGGTTGTTTTGCCAGAGATCGTACTTGGTCTGGTAACCCTTCATCCCATCAGTGCCGTTGTGATTGCTCACGCTATTCTGCACGGTGGTGTAAGTGGTGAATTGCACTTTGACCCCTGCGGAATTGTTCCAGTAGAAATAGTCCTTATCGAGCAGAATGTTGCTGGAAGAAAACTCGGGCAGCACGGCGGCATCGCCGCGGCAGGAGTTAGCATATTGGAAGGTGAGGCCGCGCAACACGATATTCTGCATGCTGGAGAGGACGAACAGGTTGGCGCGGGAGGGTAGCTCGACCGTCGCAGTGCTCATGTCGGTGCCGGTGGGCGGCCAGACGTAAATCTTGGCGCGAGTCTCGTCGACGAAAAACGCTCCCGGTTGCTTGAGTGCGCTCAGAGACATCACTTGGGTCAGCAGCACACCGTTGATGATGACCATTTCACGCCGCCGCACAATGTCTTCCTCGGGAGGCGCCTGGTCGCTCCCGGTGTCCAGCGGGCACAGCCCCCATTTGTTCGACCAGGTGTTGGTGTAGATCTGCGAATTCCCGGTGAACACCTTCCAATTCGTCGAAATGTCGGCACCGGAAACGATGGCGGTGCCCGGAGTTGCCGCCTGGAACGTGATGGGCAGCGTGGTGTCGCGCCCGTTGTATTGCAGGGTGACGGTTTCGCGATAGGTGCCGGGATTGATGATGACTTTGGTTCCAATGCTTGCCTGATTGTTCGTAATCGCCAAGGTTGCGGCAGCACCAATGGTTTTCAGCGGCTTCAGTTTGGTGCCGGGGTTAGCGTCCGATCCGCTGGCCGCGTCCACGTAGACAAAAGCGGTCTCCAGGCTCTCGTCGACATTGGCCTGGCTCCAGGCAAGGGCGCCGCAAAGCAGTGCGGCCGCAAGGATGAGCCCGGTGGCGATCCTGATCCTAATCATGGGGGAGTTGTTCTCCTTGAACTAGAGGGGCACTGTGGTCGTGCGGGCGTGGCCAGCACCCGAACTGCAAACGAAGTGGTTGCTTCCAAACTAGACGGACTCGCGTGCAAGGGCAACGTGCCAGAGGTACACCGCGGGGCGCGGCAGGTGGACAATCGGGAGGGCCACAGCAGGACATTGCTGTGCCAGTCACGGGTTGGAGGATTCGTGGCCCAGCGGAGCGGAAGAACGACAAGACAGCAAGCAGATCAGAGTTTGGTGAGGTACTCTAGAATCTCCGGCGTAGTCCAATCGACGGGGCCGATGAACTTGCGCCGCAGCGTGCCGTTGCGGTCGATGATGTAGGTCTCGGGGTACTTGAAAGTGCCGTAAAGATCGCTGCTCTTGTGGCTGGGATCGCGCACGGTGAGCAAGTTCACTTTGTAATCTTTCAAAAACTTGTGATAGGCGTCTTCGTCCACATCGACGCTTACTGCCAGCACGGTGATGCCTTTGTCTTTCAATCGCTGCTGCATCTGCACCAGAGAAGGCATCTCCTCAACGCAAGGAGGGCACCAGGTGGCCCAGAAGTTCAACACCACAACCTTGCCGTGCAATTCGTTGAGAGTGATCCTGCGATCCGAGTCTTGCACCGAGAAATCCGGAGGAGTGGTGCCAATGCGGGGCGGACGGCTGCCGCTGTAGCATCCGGCGAGCAGAAGCGTCACAAGGCCAAGGAAAGCGAAGGCGGGTCGCACACAGCTATAATATCTGATTCGGCCTATGACCACGGCAAATCCAGTATCGAGCGGGCCGGTAGTGTCGGTGATTGTCCCGGCTCGCAATGAAGAAGCTAGCCTGGGCGCGTGCCTGGAGTCGCTGGTGGGGCAGACCGGCGTCCGTTTCGAAATCATCGTAGTGGATGACGGCTCGACCGATCGCACTCGGGAGATCGCGCAATCGTATGCGGGGGTGCGGGTGGTGGATGCAGGTACGCTGCCCCCGGGATGGAGCGGGAAGAACAACGCCCTGATGGCTGGCGCAACGCAAGCCCGCGGCCAATGGCTCCTGTTTACCGATGCCGACACTGTGCATCGCCCCGGTTCGCTGGCTCACGCCTTGGCGGAAGCTCAACAGTGCAGCGCGGCTTTGCTCTCCTATTCTCCTCAACAGGAAGTGCACGGGATGTGGGAGAAAGCGGTGATGCCGGTGATCTTTGCCGAACTGGCTGCGACCTACCGGCCGTCGCGGGTGAGCGATCCGAAGTCTGCCGCGGCAGCGGCGAATGGGCAATACCTGCTGATCTCACGCGAGGCTTACGACGCGGTGGGCGGACATGCAGCCGTGGCGAGCAGCCTGCTCGAGGATGTTGAACTGGCGCGCGCGGTGAAATTGTCGGGGCGCAGGATTTTCTTCCGGCACGGCGGGGACTCGGTTCGGACTCGCATGTACCGCAGTTTCGCGCAATTGTGCGAAGGCTGGACCAAGAACCTGGTGCTGTTGTTTCCGACTCCGGGTCGGCTGTCGGTGCTGCGGCTTACGGAATTTGTGCTGATCGTGGGTAGTATCGCGGTGGCAATTATCAAGGTCGCAAGCGGCAAGTTCCAAGTTGCGACATTGGCGGCAGTTCTGGGCCTCAGCATGCTAGGTTTGCTTCTTAAGCGAATCCGGCGGGCACATTTTTCCTGGGAAGCAAACGTTTTGTCACCCATGGGGCTGCCACTGTTTGCGTATCTCTTGCTGCGTTCCAAACTTGCTTACAAGAAGGAAAGCGTGAGTTGGAAGGGGCGTAGCTACCGGACGGATCAAAGTGTTGATTTGGTTGGGAAGGGAGCAGTGGGGGCGGGACGCCTCCACGACAGCCGGCATGATGCCGGCGCTACTGTGGTCCGGGGTTAAACATGGTCTATCTGACGCGCAAAGCCGAATTTTCTGCTTCGCACTATTATCACAATCCTGAGTTCACTGCGGAGGAGAACCAGCGTCTTTTTGGCAAGTGCAATAATCCCAACGGCCATGGGCACAACTACACGCTAGAAGTCACGGTGAAAGGGAATGTTGATCCGCGGTCGGGATTTGTGGTGGACCTGAAGCAGTTGAAGGAGGTCTTGAACCGCGAGGTGTTGGATGCGCTGGATCACCGCTTCCTGAACAAAGAGGTTCCGGAGTTCTTCACCCGCATTCCAACCACGGAGAACCTCGCCATTGCCATCTGGCAGCGGCTGGCGCCCAAGCTGCAAAAAGCACAATTACACAGGGTGCGGGTGTATGAAACGCCAGATCTGTTTGTGGATTTCTACGGAGAAGCATGAAGGCACATCTGACCCGGCGATATATGTTCTCGGCCTCGCATCGCCTGCACAGCGATGAGATGTCGGACGCGGAGAACACCGCCACCTATGGCAAATGCAACAACCCGTACGGCCACGGTCACAACTACGCACTCGAGGTCACGGTGAGCGGCCCGGTGGACGAGCGCACCGGGATGGTGTGCAACCTGGTCGAACTGGATGAGTTTGTGCAGCGCAAAATCCTGGAGCGCTTCGACCACGAAAATCTGAATATGCTAACGGAATTTGCGCAAGCTGTACCGACTACCGAGAATCTGTGTACCACGATCTATGATATTTTGCAGCGCGGATTCCAACCGGCTCATCTGGACAAGGTACGATTGGAAGAAACCATGATGAATTCGTTCGAGTACGCGGGCGATTGAGTAATCAGGACATTTATGACCCCATCTGTCGAATCCACCACGCTGACCAGTGCCAGCTTTGAAGAACTGGCGCGCGAAATGCTCATTCGTCTGGGCGAGGATCCCGCACGCGAGGGCCTGCTGCGAACGCCCAACCGGATGCACCGGGCGTATGAGTACCTCACCAAGGGTTACAGCGAGGACCCTGGGGCGCTGCTGAAGAAGGCACTGTTCACGGTGAGCTACGACGAAATGGTCATCGTGAAAGATATCGAGATGTTCAGCCTGTGCGAGCACCACCTGCTGCCTTTTTTTGGCAAAGTGCACGTGGCGTACATCCCCAAGGGCAAGGTGATCGGGTTGAGCAAGATTCCGCGCCTGATTGAAATCTTTGCCCGCCGCCTGCAGATCCAGGAACGCCTGACCACGCAAATCGCGGAAACCATCCAGAACGCCATAGAGCCGCAAGGTGTGGGCGTAGTCATTGAAGCCCGCCACCTGTGCATGATGATGCGCGGAGTGGAGAAACAGCACTCGGCGGCCGTGACTTCCTCCATGCTGGGCTGCTTCCGCGAGGAAGAAGAGACCCGGACGGAATTTCTGGCGCTCATCCGCGACCGGAGCAACGGAGTCTAGGGTTGGCACGGAAGAACCTGCGAAATGCTCCGGCCCCACCAAGCCTGCGCGGCAAAGTCGCCCTGATCACAGGAGCCACGCAAGGCATTGGCCTGGCCATGGCGCGCGCCCTGGCAGCCGAGGGATGCGCGCTGGTGATTACTGGCCGTAGCGAACCACGGTTGCGGCGGGCGGGCAGGGAACTAGCGGCGCACACTCCGGTGTTGGCGATGGCATGCGATGTGCGCGACCTCGATGCCGTGCAGTCCCTCTGTGTCGCGATCAAGGAGCGGTATTACCGGCTGGACATTCTGATTAACAACGCCGGTATGGGGCATTCCAATCGCAAGGTTGCGCAGCTCTCACCCGAAACTTGGCGGGACGTGATTGAGACCAACCTCAACGGCATGTTCCTGGTCACTCATTACGCGTTGCCGCTGATGAAGGCCGGCGGCGCCATCGTGAATAACCTTTCGATCGCCGCGAAAAGAGTGTTTCCCGGATCGTCGGCCTACAACGCCTCGAAGCACGGAGCCTTGGGATTCACCAATACCTTGCGGGAAGAGCTGCGGCCGCGGGGAATCCGGGTGATTGCGCTGCTGCCAGGAGCTACGGACACCGCACTGTGGAAAACCGTCTGGCCGCAGGCGCCGCGCAAGAAGATGATGCCGGCTGAGACCGTAGCCGCAGCGGTGGTGAATGCGCTCTCGCTTCCGCTCGAAGGCACAGTAGAAGAGCTGGTCCTTCTGCCTCGCGCCGGGACGCTCTGAACGCCCTCGAGGAACTCTTCTAGTCAACCCCTCCGGGACCCAAAAGTGTTATTGACACCTGCCAAGTCCTGCCTAGAATGTTTCAAACACATCGCACTCTAATTGTTTTAAACATTTTGGCCTTGGAATGCAGGAGCGGTTTACATCCCGGGACGTGGTTGCATTGACCGGCATCACGCCGCGGCAACTGCAATGGTGGGACGAGCGTGGCATTGTGGCCCCCGCCCGGGAAGGACACCGGCGCCTGTACGCCATGGAAGACCTGGTGGAGGTCGCGGTTATCTGCCAGTTGCGGCAGCGCGGCTTCTCTCTGCAACGGGTGCGCAAGGTGATGCGTTTCCTGCAACGGGAGTTCGGCAAGCGTCTGGCGGAAACTGTCAGCGGCGCCTCCGACTACCACCTGCTCACCGACGGTACCAGTCTTTATCTGGAAACTTCGGCCCGGCAGATTGTGGACATCCTGAAAAACGCGCGTCAGCCCATGCTGGCCATTTGCCTGAGCGACACGGTGCGGCAGGTGCGCGCGGTCATCCGCAGCGGGAAGAAGGGAAGCCGGCCGGCCCCGGTTTCATTGCGAAAAAGCAGGAAGGCTTCATAGGCAGGAACAATCTGGCTCCACGAAGGAGGCACGATGGTAGCGGAACTCAACGTTCTGAGCGAATGGATCCCGGAGCAGATGCTCCCGGGGACGGTCTTCGTGCTGGAGAACGCGGGCCACGTGGGAGAGAAAGACGATCCTTACTGGGCGGTACTATCGTGCCCGGATTGCGGAACGCTGGGGCTGATCACGCGCAAGCAACTCGCGGGACTGCTGCCGGTCATCTGTGGATCAAGCGAGTGTTCGGCGCAGTTTTTCATTCATGACAGCGATGTGGTAGCACGCAAACCATTCTGAAGCTGTAGTAACCAAGCCTCTCTTGCGAGATTGAGACTGGGGGCGGGACGCCCCCAGGACCAGCCGGCGGTACGCCGGCGCTACCGAGTTTCTGAGGACTCCCCGAGATTCTCACGCATCCTTATCAGACTTGCCGCTGCTCGCCGGGCCCTTCATGGCCTACAAGGTCGTTCAGGATGACGTCATCACGAGGGGAGCGGGCTACCTAGACCTTTGCTCGCTCCAGCGTTACCGGCACCTGCTCAACAATTTCGATGCCAAATCCTTCCAGTGCCACCACCTTGCGTGGATGGTTGGTCAGCAGGCGTATGCGGCGGAGGTTGAGGTCGGAGAGAATCTGGGCGCCGATACCGATTTCGCGTTGCGTCTTGCGCTCGCTTTCCGGCAGGGTCGGTAGCGTTTTGTCGCGATGAAAGGCGAGCATGGTGCGCTCGCCGATGCGTTCCACCGAAAAGCCCTTTGAGGTCTGGTGCAGATAGATGAGCGCACCCCGGCCCTCCCGCGAAATAGCCTGCATGGAACCCGCGATGGTGGCGTGGCAATCGCAGGCGGTCGATCCGAAAACGTCTCCCATCACGCAGTGCGCGTGCATGCGGACAAGGACGGGTTCGTTGCCGGTTTCAACCTCGCCGCGCACCAGGGCAACGTGGGACTCGCCGCCGTCTACTTCACTTTCGTAGGCGATCAAGCGGAACTCGCCGTGCACGGTGTTGACCATTGCCTCCCCTACGCGATGCACGTAACGCTCATGCTGCATGCGGTAGCGGATGAGTTCGGCCACGGTCAGCATTTTCATGCGGTGGGTCTGGCAGAACTCGATGAGGTCGGGAACACGGGCCATGGTGCCGTCGTCGCGCATGATCTCGCAGATGACGCCCGCGGGGACCAACCCCGCCAGCCGTGCCAGGTCGACGGAGGCTTCGGTCTGGCCGGCGCGCACCAGCACGCCCCCTTTGCGGGCGCGGAGCGGGAACACATGTCCCGGCCGCGCCAGGTCGGACGGGCGGGTGGCAGGATCAATCGAAATCTGGATAGTGCGGGCGCGATCGTAGGCCGAGATGCCGGTGGTCACGCCGTCGCGGGCATCAATGGCTTCGCAAAACGCGGTGCCATAGTTCGAGGTGTTTTCCACGGTCATCGGGCCGATGCGCAGGTGGTCCAGGCGCTCCTCGGTCATGGCCAGACAAACCAGTCCGCGGCCAAACTTGGCCATGAAGTTGATCGCTTCGGGGGTAACCTTCTCGGCCGCCAGGGTCAGATCGCCTTCATTCTCACGGTCTTCGTCGTCCACCACGACGACCATCCGGCCAGCGCGGATCTCATCAATCGCGGTAGGGACGTCGGTGAAGGGTGACTGCGGCACCATGAGGGGATTGTAGCAAAGCGGGTCTCGGGTCTCAGGTCCCGGGTCCCAGGCGGCAATGAATCCTGGCACCCTGAGACCTAAGACCCAAGACCTGGAACCCGAGACCTGACGTCAAAAGCAAAGGCCGCCCAAAGGCGGCCCTGCTCATGAACGGGAATCTGCAGTTACAGAGTCGATTCGATCTCGAATCCCCAGGCCTCGAGCAACGGCTCCGGGATGTACTTCGAATTCTTGTTGCGCCGCGCCCACTCGCGCAGACGGGTGGAGCGCAGGTACTGGTCGGGCGAGAGCTTGTACTCGCGCACGACCTGCTCGAACTCGGTAATGGTTGGGACGATGGGCCCGATCGGTTCGGGCTTGCCCCAGTTGGGATTTCCGCGTCGCTTAGCCATGAAAATTACGCCTCGTGCTTGAGATAAGAATCAGTCCGATCCGTCAAAACCCTTTGAAAACTTAGATTCCAGTTGCACACACAGGGATTCACACCTTACCGTCTGCCCAAATTAAAGGCCTTACTGAGGAACCCCTGTAGTTAATTGGAAACCAGCGATTTTAGGGCGATTTGGTCTCGAAAGTCAATGGAAATCTTCAACAGCAAGCAACGTTGAATCAATCCAACCTTAACAAAACAAGTAACATATTGAATCAATAAGAGGGCCTCGGGAGGCAACAATAGGGCGAAAATGGTCCGAACCTCCCCGTTGGATTCGCTGGGTTCCAGGGTTCTCCGAAAGGAGTTGCGTTTCGCAACACCTCAACCACAGCCGCGGCGAAGGCGAGGCCAGACCACGAGGGCCTCGGCGCTGGGACCGCGGCCCCGTCCCTGTTGCCAGTCTGCGGGGCACGTCCCGCGCGCGGCAGGGAGATTCTGAGGCTAGGTACCTTCATGGGCCGGAAGAAGTTACTGGCGTAACTCGGCCTCTGGCCTGCCGCATTGACGAGAGTACGGCAGCTACCTAGAGTGCCTTCAGGAGGTCCATAGTGAAGGACATCTACGAAGTTCTGCGTAAAAAGCAAGCCGAACAGGCGCAGCTGGGCAAGCAGATCGAAGCTCTGCAAACTGCCGCCGAACAGCTCCGCAGTGTGGCTCATATGCTCGACGATGACCGTGAGGAGAGCGACGCGTCGGCCGCCCATGGCTAGAGGGAATGCCGGTTTCTCGGGCTTTGAGGGCGCATCATGAAGCTGAAATCACTCGTACTGTGTTCCGACGAGAAGATCGCGCGCGTGTTGCGGCGCGTCCTCAGTGATCTGGACATCACGATGGAGTGCTGCAGCGAGGCGGCCTCGGCGATTCGCACCCTGACCCGGCAGAGATTCGAAGCGGTGATTGTGGACTGCGCCGATGAGCGGGCAGCTTCCCAGGTACTGAAGAGCGCCCGGCTGGCTCCGTGCAACAAGCGGGCCATCGCGGTGGCCATCATTGACGGGCAGACCGCGGTGCGCAGCGCGTTTGAGTTGGGCGCCCATTTCGTCCTCTACAAGCCGATTTCGATGGAACGCACCAAGGCCAGTTTCCGGGCGGCGCGGGCTTTGATGAAGCGAGAACGGCGCCGCAATACCCGGATCCCGGTCCAAATGCCGGTGACTCTGGTGCCGGAAGGTGAATCCCGGCAGCGTATCACCACTTCCACCTCCGACCTGGGGGAAGGCGGGATCGCGATCCAGCTCAGCCGGCGGCCCAAGAACCTGGGGCGTCTACGACTGGAGTTCACCTTGCCCGGGACGCAAGACGTGATTGCCTGTGCCGGTGAAATTGCCTGGGAGAATGCCGGCCGGCAGGCCGGGATTCGTTTCCTCAACTTGTCGGCGGACGAGCGCAACCAACTCAAGGCGTGGGTCGGCAGCCATTCTTCCGAGACCGAAGCCGACGACCCGCCGGCACACTGCAAGCTCACCGATCTCAGCTTAGGTGGTTGCTACCTGGAAATCAGCTCTCCCTTTCCCGTAGGAACCAGGGTCGCCCTGGCGATGCGAGCGGGCCAGACCCAGATACAGGTCGACGGCGTGGTGCGAGTGATGCACCCTGAAGTCGGGATGGGGGTGGAATTCACTCGCCGGGCCGAGCAGCAGCGGGAGCACGTCGAAAAATTCATCCAGGCATTGATGAAGAGCCAAGGTGCTCTCCCCGATCTCCTGGTGGAAGCCGATGGTTTGGAAACTGATCCTGAGCCCCAAGACTTAGCTGCGCCGGGAGCAGACCCTGCGGACGACCCGCTGCTCGCCTTGTTCCGACATAAGGCCGAACTCACCACGGAAGCTTTTCTGATCGAGCTCCGCCGGCAACGCGGCTCCAGCTGCGAAGCGCCCGAGCCCACTTTCTCGGTCTAAACAAAACTCCGCACTGATGTGTTGTGCTCCCGTTTCCGTTCTGAATCGCCCTCGCCTCAGTCAAAAGAGCGCGACCCGCACTCAGCATCACTGACATTCGGCGCAAAGCTGATACAATCAGCAGTTTCTTTCAGGAAATCCATTCCAGTTCCCCGTCAGCGGAAATCTGCAAGGGAGGAGCCCTAATGTCATTTCTCAAGAGGTGGATAGCTCTGTGGGTTGTGGGATGCACTTGCCTGGCACTGGGCCAGGAGATGCAAGAAGGGCGCTTGATGCGCTTTCCCGATATTTACAAAGACAAGATTGCATTCATGTACGGAGGCGACCTGTGGCTGGCGTCGAGTTCTGGTGGAGTGGCGCGCCGCATCACGTCCAGTCCGGGGCGTGAACTGTTCCCGAAATTTTCACCCGACGGCAAGTGGATCGCCTTTACCGGGCAATATGACGGCAACTTCGACGTCTATGTTATGCCGGCTGACGGCGGCCAGCCGAAACAGCTCACGTTCGACCAGGGCAGTGCGCAGCAGCTCAGCGACCGCATGGGTATCCACAACGAAGTGGTGACCTGGACACCGGACAGCAAGCGTGTCATTTTTCTATCGCGTCGCGACGCCTCGAACGGCTGGACCAAGCGCCCGTACAGCGTTAGCGTGGATGGTGGTTTGCCAGAGCCGCTGCCCATGGATCAGGGAGGCCTGCTGTCGTTTTCGGCGGACGGAAACAAGATCGCTTATAACGTTATCTTTCGCAATTTCCGCCAATGGAAGCGCTATACCGGCGGGCTGGCACAGGAAATCTCCATCTATGATCTGAAGAACAACACCGTGGAAGCCGGCCCGCCCCATACGGAATGGACGGACGGTTTTCCCATGTGGCACAGCAACACCATCTACTTCAACTCCGATCGTGGCCCGGAACATCATCTGAATCTGTACGGCTACGACCTGGGCTCCAAGCAGCTCGAGCAACTCACCCACTTCACCGAGTTCGACGTGCAGTGGCCAAGCCTAGGGCCGGACGCCATTGTTTTCGAGAACGGCGGTTATCTCTACACCTTCGACTTGCAATCCAAAGAGGCGAAGAAGCTGGCCATTTACCTGCCCGGCGAACGCGACCAGAGCATGAAGCGCTGGGCGAGCGTGAGCAAGAGCATTACGGACTTCGACATTTCACCGGAAGGGAAGCGCGTGGTCTTCAGCGCCCGTGGCGATGTGTTCACCGTGCCAGCCAAGGACGGCAGCATCCGCAACCTGACTCGCACGCCCGGGGTGCGCGAGCAAAAGGTCGCCTGGTCGCCCGATGGCCGCTGGATCGCTTACGTGTCCGACCGCACGGGAGAGGACGAGCTCTACATCAGTCCTCAGGACGGCATGGGCAAGGAGCAGCAGATCACCAGCGGGTACAAAGGATTCAAGTTCGGGCCCAGTTGGTCGCCGGACAGCAAGAAGCTGGCTTGGGCCGATAAGGATTTGCGCCTGTGGTACACCGACATCACCGAGAAAAAGCCGGTCCAGGTGGACCAAGCCAAGTACTTCGAGATCAATAATTATTCCTGGTCGCCGGACAGCAAGTGGCTGGCCTACGACAAGCCCTCAGAGAATTTCTATTCCGTGGTGTACCTGTATTCCCTGGCTGATCGCAAGATCACCGCGGTCACCACCAGCATGACGAACAGTTATGCTCCCATCTTCGATCCCGATGGGAAGTATCTGTATTTCCTTTCGGACCGGGACTTCAACGAAGTTCTGGGGAATGTGGACTTCGAATTCGCCAATCCGAAGACGACGCGGGTCTACATCGTCACCATGCGCAAGGATGAACCTTCGCCGTTCCCGGCGCTGAGCGATGAAGCTCAAATCAAGAAGGAAGAGGCACCGGCGCCCGAGGCCAGCGCCAAGGAAGAAAAGGGCGGGAAAGAGAAGTCCAAGAAGAAGGAGGAAGAAAAGCCCAAAGAGACCAAGGAAGCTGCCAAAGAGTTCCGCATTGATCTCGAGGGCATCCAGGACCGGGTGGTAGCGCTGCCTACCGAAGCCGCGGTAATCCGTGCCTTTGGCGCAGCCAAGGGTTACATCTATTACTCAACGACGGCCATCCAGGGCCTGTCGGGCCCGATCCCTGGCGAGTCTTCAGCGCTGCACGCGTATGACCTGAAAGAGCGCAAGGAAAAGACCCTGATCGAGGGCGTGGAACGCTTTGCCGTTTCATTCGACGGATCCAAGGTGTTGTATGAAGGCGACGGAGGTCCCGGCGGCCACAGCTATGGCATCATCGACGCCAAACCCGATGGGCCGAAGAAGGCGGGCGAGGGTGCACTGAGTCTCTCGTCCATGCGGGTGGAAGTCGATCCACCACAGGAGTGGAAGCAGGTCTTCGAGGAAGTGTGGCGCCAGGAGCGTGACTACTTCTTTGAAGCTGCGATGAATGGCGTGGACTGGCAGAAGATGCACGACAAGTATGCGCAACTGCTGCCCTACGTCGCGGACCGTTACAGCCTCACCTACATTCTTGGTGACATGATCGGGGAGCTCTCCAATTCGCACACCTATGTGGGTGGTGGCGACTATCCTGAGCTTCCGCACGTCAACGTGGGCCTGCTGGGGGTTGACTTCGAGGCCGATGCGGCCAGCGGCATGTACCGCATCAAGAAGATCTATCCGGGAGAAAACTGGCATGCCAACACCCGCTCACCTCTCACTGAGCCGGGGGTGAACGTAAAAGAAGGGGACTACCTGGTGGCGGTGAACGGCCGCGCGCTGCGGATGCCACAAAACCCCTACGAACTGTTTACGAACACGGTTAACGAAACTGTGACCTTGACGGTGAATTCCAAGCCATCCGAAGACGGGTCGCACACGGTGCAGGTGAAACCAATCGGGGATGAATACGATCTGCGAGAGGCGAACTGGATCGAGAGCAATCGCAAGAAGGTGGATGCTGCCACCAACGGCCGCGTCGGCTACGTGTACCTGCCGGACATGGGGGCACCCGGGCTCGACCAGTTTGTCAAGCAGTGGTTCCCGCAGGTCCGCAAGGAGGGCATGATCATCGACGTTCGCTACAATGGCGGCGGCTTTGTGGATCAGCTCATCTTCGAGCGCCTGCGGCGGACGTTGGCGGCCATGTCCACGTCGCGCAATTTCGGCGACACACCCATCCCATTCCCGTCCTTCTATGGCCACATGGCGTGTATCACCAACCACTATGCGGCGTCAGACGGGGATTTCTTCAGTTACTTCTTCAAGCAGTACAAGCTGGGGCCGCTCATCGGTGAACGGACCTGGGGCGGTGTGCGGGGCATCCGCGGCCAGATTCCGCTCATCGACGGCGGTTACATCACGCGTCCTGAATTCTCGATCTATGACTTGAACGGCAAGTGGCTGATCGAGAACAGGGGTGTGCAGCCCGACATCGTGGTGGAGAACCGGCCCGACCTTGTGGTCAAGGGTCAGGACCCACAACTGGAGAAGGCGATCGATCTGGTCATGAAGGAGATTCAGGCGAATCCCAAGAAGCTGCCGGCGCGGCCTCCCGATCTACCGACTTATCCGGAAGGGCCGGGACTGTGAGGTAGAAACGCAGGTTGCTGCGTACGAAGTGTCGAGATTTCTGCCGCCGGGGCTTTCATACTTCGGCGGCTTTTTTTCGGCCAGCGGAAGCAGGACTACTTCGATTCCAGCTTCTTGCGAATGCGCCGGACCTCCATGAACGTCAAGGCCGTGGTGACGCAAATCACGCTGCCGAACATGATGGCCACAATGGCATCCATCTTGGCGGGCTCCCCTCCCGTGTCATTGCTCGCGGAATTCACGAAAAAACCTGGGACTTCCAAATTCTGCCTGATATTACCCCGGAATTCCGGCCAGAAGGATTGCTTCTTTGGATGCGCGGCCCCGCAACGATGGCAAACAGCCGAAAAACTGGTAGTTTGCCCTTATAATAGAGCTTCGTGCCCAAGTACTCCATTGTCGTGCCGTTGCATAACGAGCAGGAGAACGTCACCGATCTGTACGACCGCCTTAAAGCGGTCATGGAGGTGAGCGGGGGCAGCTTTGAGTTAGTGCTGGTGGACGACGGCTCGGTGGACGGAACCTTCCACCTGCTGCGCGAAATTGCGGCCGTGGACAGCCGGGTCACAGTGGTCAAGCTCCGCCGGAACTTCGGGCAGACTTCGGCGCTAGCGGCCGGTTTCGACCACGCCCGCGGCGAGCACATCATCGCCATGGACGGCGACCTGCAGCACGATCCCGCCGACATCCCGCTGTTTCTGGAGAAAATTGCCGAAGGCTATGACATCGTCAGCGGCTGGCGCAAGCAACGCATCGACAATCTCTGGCTGCGTCGCATTCCATCGCGCTGCGCCAACTGGTTGATGGCCAAGCTGAGTGGAGTCGACATTCACGACTTCGGAACCACCTTCAAGGCTTATCGCCGCGAGATTCTGGAGCAGGTCCCGCTGTACGGCGAGTTACATCGCTTCATTCCGGCGCTGGCCTCGTGGCACGGGGCGTCGATCTGCGAAGTGCCCATCCGCAACGTGATGCGGGAGCGGGGGAGTTCGCACTACGGGATTTCGCGGACATTCCGGGTATTCTTCGACCTGATCACGATTCGCTTCCTGCTCCGCTACCTCTCCCGCCCGCTGCACTTCTTTGGAACGGTGGGCATGATGAGCATCCTGGCGGGGTCGGGCGTAAGCCTGTGGTTGCTCGCGGAAAAATTTCTTAATCATCGCGATATTATGAGCAACCACGGTCCGCTGATGATCTTTGCAGCGGTGCTGCTGCTGGCAGGATTCAACATGCTGGCGATTGGTCTTCTCGGTGAGATGCAAGTACGCCACTACTACGAACCGCGGCGCCGCGGGCCCTACTCCGTCGATCGCGTCTTCCGCGCACAGAGCGAAGAGCACACCATTTCAGAATAAGCCTACTTCGCGAACGCTTCTTTATTCACCACGTACGGCATCTTGGTAATATCGCCGCCGTAGTTTCCTTCCAGCACATCAATCAAGCCCTGGGCGCAACGTCCCGCCATGCCCTTGTTGGGATCGGTGGAGAGACGGGTGATGCGCGCGGCGCTGGCAAAGTGTGGCAACAGCCGGCATCGGTCTGCAATCTCCGGATCGCGCAGGGGTGAGTCCGCGGGCAGGGGCTCTTTTTCGTAAACGTCGAGCGCTGCCCCGGCGATCCAGTTTTCCTTCAGCGCCTTCGCCAATGCGGCTTCATCCACCACCGGGCCCCGCGAAGTGTTCACCAGGTAGGCAGTCGGCTTCATCCTGCGCAGGGTGTGCTCGTTGAACAGATGGTAGGTAGGGGTAGAGGTCTCACCCTCGCGCAGCAGGGGCACATGTACGCTCACAAAGTCGGCCCCGGTCAGCGCATCATCGAGAGTCGTGTACTTGATCCAGGTCTTTTCTCGACAAATGCCACGGGCGTGGCGCAGATCCTTCATTTCCTGGATGGCCTTGATGTAGTCGTGGTTCTGATAGGCGGGGTCGAAGCACAGCATGTTCATGTCGAAGCCGGTACACTTCTTGATCATGGCCAGGCCAATGCGCCCCGTCCCGATGATGGCGATAGTCTTGCCGGTGACCTCGTCGCCGAGGAAGGGCAGGTAAGGATGCCAGTATCCCCACTTGTTTTCGCGGGTGAGATGCTCGGCGGTCCACAGCTTTCTTGCCAGAGCACCGAGCATGAAGAAGGCGAATTCCGCAGTGGCCTCGGTGAGCACATCGGCGGTGTGAGTGAACGGGACCTTGTAGCGGTTGGCATCGGCCCGGTGGATGTTGTCGAACCCCACCGCGATCTGGGCCACGACCTTGAGGGTGCCTTTGCCGGCCTCGAAAACCTCGGCGTCAACCGGGTCGCGCAGGGTGGTGATCAGGCCGTCGATGCCCGATTTGACCTTTTCCACGATCAGTTTCTTGGGCGGCGCTTCCGGTTGGGGGTAGACCTCGACTTCGTAACCCCGCTGGCGCAGCAGGTCAACCGACTCCCCAATGTCACAGGTGGCAAACACGCGAAATTTCTTGCTCATCGTTTTCTCTGGATGGAGGTCTTGCAGATGAAACCCAACGACAGGAAATGATACTACTCGCGGTCCCGCGAGTAAGACAGAGAACCGGGAAGTGTTCCTGCAACCGTCCGCTTTCGGACACTCGCATCCCACCTTCGTACAATTGGGCTCGCACGACTTCCAACCTCTCCCGATCTGGACCTTTGAATTCAACTGTTTGCGGCATCTCCTAAACGGTATGCTTCGTGCCTTTTCCCTGACCATGCAAAGCGCCATGCACCTGTTGGCCGACGAAATACGCGCCCCGTGGACGCATCGGGAAGTCTCTGGCGAGTGGGACTCTCGGACCTCCACGGCCCATCCCCCGCGGGTGCTGATTGCGGACGACCAAGCGACGGTGTGTGAGGCCCTGCGGCTACTGCTGAAAAGTGATGGGTACGAGACCGAGCTGGTCAGCGGGCCGGCATCGTTGTTGGACAGCCTGGAGCGGCGGGACTTCGACCTGGTCCTGCTCGACCTGAACTATACCCGCGACACCACCTCAGGACGGGAAGGGCTGGATTTGCTGACTCGCATCCGGGCCATGGACCAGAACTTGCCGGTGGTGGTCATGACCGCCTGGAGCAACGTGGACCTGGCGGTCGAAGCCATGCGCCGCGGGGCCTGCGACTTCGTCCAGAAGCCCTGGGACAACAAGCAGGTGTTGGCCAGTGTGCGCCATCACGTGGAGCGTCACCGCGCCCAGCGACGCGAGCGATCATACTTGAGCGCGGAATTGAACGATGCTATCGAAACCCAGCGCCGCTTCCTGCCTGAGCAACTCCCGCAACCGTCGGGGTGCGACATCGCAGTTGCCTACCTGCCCGCGCGCCTTATCGGCGGAGATTACTTCGACGTAGTCGAAGCAGACCAGCAAACCGCCATCTGTGTGGCGGATGTTGCGGGCAAGGGGCTGCCGGCAGCACTGTTGATGGCCAATCTGCAGGCCGCGCTGAAACCGCAAATGCAGCGCGCCATCAGCCCAGCCGGTGTCTGCCGCGACCTGAACCTCCACGTTCGCCACTCGGGAAAATTTATTTCCCTGTTTCACGCGCTGCTCGATGCCGAGTCCCGGCGCCTGGTGTACAGCAACGCGGGCCACCTTCCGCCATTGCTGGTGCATGCCGACGGTTCCTGCGAGCGCCTGCTGAGTGAAGGCGCCGTCCTGGGCGCCTTTGCGACCTGGAATTATGAGGAAAGGGAAGTGCAGCTCGAGCCGGGAAGCCGCCTCGTGCTCTACACCGACGGAATGGTCGAGGCCAGCAATGCTTCGGGGCAGGATTTTGGGGAAGAGCGTCTGCGAGAACTAGCCATCGCCAACCGTCAGCAGACGGCGGAACAACTCAAGCAGACCATCCTGTCTGCCGTCATGGACCATTGCGGATCCCAACTTCAGGACGATGCCACACTGCTGGTAATCGCACTCAAAGACTAACCGTAGCTGGCGCGCAAATTGGCGGTGGCAGCCGATGCCACTACAGGTCGGCGATACGGCGTGCTCCCCCGTGCAGCGATAGGGCCCAGTTCGTATGTCGGCTAGCGCTCGACTAGCGCCACCCGCTCTTCCTTTTTCTCGTGGAACTCTTTCTTTACCGCCATCAACTCCACGGCCTTGTGGGCGATGTGCTCGGCGCTGACTTCGAACTCCTTAATCAGCTCCCACGGTGCGCCGGAGTCGCCAAAGCGGTCTTTGACGCCAATCGCGCCCGTGATTACCGGCACGCCGTAAAGCTGGGGGGCCTGAGTAATCACATTGCTTACGCGCCATGCCAGGGCGCCGATCTGGTGCTCTTCAGCGGTCACAACCACCCCGGTTTCCAGGGCGGCGCGCAGGATGGCAGCTTCGTGAATGGGCTTAAGCGTATGCAGGTTCACGATGCGGGTCTCGTAGCCGAAATCCTTCTTCAGGATCCACGCCGCGCGCATGGCTTCCGGCACCATCGGACCGCAGGCAATGATGGACAGGTCTTCATGCTCGTTCTGGTACTCCGCCGCCAGCTTGGTCTCGAAGGCCTCGATGAAGTTGGCTGCTTCGTGGCGGAAGCGAATGACATTGGCTTTTCCGAAAACAAATGGCGTCTTGTCATCCGTGACAATCGGCGTAGCCTCGCGCGCGAAACGAATGTACTTCGGCCCCTGGTGCTTGAGCAGCAGGTAATTGGTGGCTTTGCGGGTCTCAACCACGTCGCAGGGAACAACCACCGACATATTGGGGAGGCTGCACATGGCAAACAGATCTTCCAGGGCCTGGTGGGTGGCGCCGTCGGGGCCGACCGAGACTCCGCCGTGGGCGCCGGCGATCATCACATTGAAGTTGCCGTAACAAATGGAGGTGCGGATCTGGTCGAGGTTGCGGGCGGCGGCAAAGGTTGCGTAGGTGCCGAAGACCGGCAACTTTCCTTCTTTTGCGAGACCCGCTGCGGCGGCGGTGGCCGACTGCTCGGCGATGCCCATGCTGATCCAGCGCTTCTTGCGCTCGGGCTTATTGGCATAGAACTCGCTGATGGTGATGGAGCCGGAAATGTCGAGCCCAAGGCACACGATGCGCTCGTCGTCACCGTTCTCAGCCAGTGACTGGCCGAACCCCATGCGCGTGGGCTTCATCTGCACTTTCATGTTTTCGCCGGTGTTCCACCAGTAGTTGCGGCTGAACTTGGGCATCTTGGCTTCGAGTTTGCGTTCCACTTCCGCCTGGTACTGCTTGGCGTGATCGAGTAGCGCCTGGACTGGAATCTTGTCGGTCAATCCGAGTTCGGCCAGCGCCTTCATCAGTTCTTCCTGGTTGGGCACCTTGCCATGCCAGCCGGCGACGTTTTCAATGAAACTGACACCCTTGCCTTTGACGGTCTCGGCGAGAATAACGGTAGGCTTGCCGGTGGCTTCTTTGGATTTTTCCAGGGCTTCGACGACCTGCTGCATGTTGTGGCCATCAACGCGGATCACGTTCCAGCCAAAACTGCGATACTTGTCGCTGAGCGGTTCGACGTTCATCACGTCTTTGACCCAGCCATCAATCTGAAGGCGGTTCACGTCGATGATGCCCACCAGGTTGTCCAGCCCGAAGTGGCCGGCTTCCATCGCCGCTTCCCAGATCTGGCCTTCCTGCTGCTCGCCATCGCCCATGATGCAGAACGTCTTGTAGTCTTTGCCGTCGAGCTTGCCGGCAAGCGCGATGCCCACGGCCACGCTCAGGCCCTGTCCGAGGGAGCCGGTCGAAACTTCGACGCCCGGCAGCTTGAGCCAATGCGGATGTCCCTGGAAGGGCGACGACAGCTTGCGGAGCGACATAACATCTTCGACCGGATAGTAGCTGGCGAAGGCCAGCCCGAGGTACAGGCTGGGCGCTTTGTGTCCCGTGGACCACACGATGCGGTCACGGTCCGGCCAGGAAGGATTCTTGGGATCGTGATCGGCCACCTTGAGATAGAGGGCCGCGGTGATGTCCATGATGGACAGCGTGCCTCCGGCGTGTCCCGAGCCGGCCGCGCACAACGCGACCAGGTCATAGCCGCGCATCAGGTTGGCGGCCTCCTCGAGGGCGGGGATGGAATACTCCCGAAGCGTCTTGCCGGTGGTGGAATCCTTTATAGCCATTGGCTTTATCCTTCCGCGGCGGGCTTGGACAGCACAGTGCCTGCGCGCTGGTACTCCGCAAATCGAGGTTAGCGGGGAATGTCGCTGGGGGCAGTGAAGGGGATCACAGGGGGGTGTGATGGGTAACCCGGACTGCCGGGTTTAGACTGCCGATTGGCGATTGCAGCGGGCGACGATCTTGATAGAGGACTACGAGTCGCCCTGCGAGAAAAGGTTTTCTATTCTTGGTCCGCATCTCCAGAACCACACTGCGGCAAGAAACAAGGCAAGTATGCGAACTACGGTGAAGGCCGTGATTACCAAGTAGTAGTTGCTCCAATAATCTGGTGTCCCTAGGACGCTGCGCTGGCTCAGGTGATGGGAGAATGCAAAAAGTCGCTCCGGGAGGTAGGTGACATCAACCAAAGCCCAACTAATCAAGAGCAGCGCAAATGCGCGACTCACGAGCAGGACTATCTCTTTTCTTGACATGTTCACTCCAGCTTCTGCACCAACGCGTCGTTCTACCGCACGTTAGCTGATCACAAGAGATCTGTTCCCAAATGGATTCTATCCCACCGTAAGAAGGCCGCTAAGTCTTGAACCTCCACCGCGTAGCACTGCCCATGAAATCCTTTTCGTACAAACCGAACGCCACGCGTGGACGCACCACGTACACGGGCTCGCCGAACTCAGACATGTCCCACTTGTATTTCTTCTGGTAGAGGACGGCGAAGCGCTTCAGGAGCGCTGGTTCCGTGGTGGGCGTGGCTGTGCCCTCGACGATCACGGCTTGTTCGGCGTGTTCGGTCGAGATCACGCACTTGGGATTGTTCGCCAGATTCTTTGCCTTGCGCGACTGCTTCCCGGTGCTGAAGTAGAAGGCGCCGTCGAGCCACAGGCCCCAGACGATCATGGTGTGCGGGGAGCCGTCGGGGCGACTGGTCGAGATCCAGTAGTTGTGAGATTTCTTCAGTCGCTGCTCGGCCCAGGTCCAGGGAAGCAGTCCCTTGGCGGCTTTGGGGATGCCGTAACCGGGCATGTGGGGGCGAGTGGAGCGGGGCTGCTTTTCGGAAACGCGGGCTCTTGCTTGTGTCATCTTCTGACTTCACCGCAAAGGAGACACAGCTCGGTACTGCTTACCTGGCAAACGGAACTACCCGGCACCTTCTCTAGATTGTCATCCTGAGCGAAGAGCCGATTCGCCTTGCGAATCGACTACGCCGTCGAAGGACCCCTGCGCTGCCTGCTCTACCAGGAGCGCGCCAAGGCATCCTCCCCGATTGCATCTGCCGCAGGAGAACCTGGGAAGAATCCCTTGAGACGCCACTGGCGCAGGATGCGAACGCGGGGTCCTTCGACTCCGTTTAGCCACGCGGAGCGCGTGGCTAAACTGCGCTCAGGATGACACTGCACTAGAGATCCGAACTTTGATGACAGCTCTTACAAGTTCTTCTTCGTCCAGGCGTCGATGCGTTCGAGGGCTTTGTTCAGGTTCTCCAGCGAATTGGCTACGCTGAAGCGGAGGTAGCCCTCGCCGAAATCGCCGAATGCTGTGCCCGACAAACAAGCCACGCCCGCTTCGTCGAGCATTGCGTCGGCCAGCTTCTTCGACTTCCAGCCGGTCTTCGTAATGTTGGGGAAGACGTAGAACGCGCCCTTGGGCATGCGGCAGGAGAAGCCTTTGATGCGATTCAATCCGGCGACGAAGGCGTCGCGGCGGCGCTGGAATTCCATCCGCATCTTCTCAACCGATGACTGGTCGCCGCGGACTGCTTCGATCCCCGCTACCTGCGTGAAGCTCGCCGTGCAGGAATTCGAGTTGGTCATGAGGCGGGTGATGTGGGTAGCCAGGTCGGGACGCATCACGCCGTAGCCCATGCGCCAGCCGGTCATGGCATAGGTCTTGGAGAAGCCGTCGAGCAGGATGGTGCGGTCTTTGAAGCCGGGCACCGACATGATGGAGTAGTGCTCGCCGTCGAAAATCAGGCGGCTGTAGATCTCGTCCGACAGCACCATGATGTTGCGGTCGCCGATGGCTTCGGCGATGTCCTGAATGTCGCGTTTGCTGAGCACGCCACCAGTCGGGTTCTGTGGCGAATTAATGATGATGAGCCGGGTGCGGTCGGTGATCAGCGAGGCCAGTTCGTCCACATCGAGGCCGAAATCTTTCTCTTCCTGCAAGCGGATGGGGACGGCGCGGGCGCCGAGATAGTGAATCATCGACTCATAAATCGGGAAGCCCGGGTTGGGGTAGATGACCTCATCTCCAACATCAGCTAACGCCAGCAGCGTAAAGAAAATAATAGGCTTGCCGCCGGGGACAACTACCACCTCGTCGCTCTTCACCTCGACCCCGCGGGTGCGGGTGATTTCTTCGGCGATGGCCTGGCGCAGCTCCGGCAATCCGGCCGAGGGACCGTAGTGGGTCCAGCCCTTGTGCAGGGCGTCGACGCCAGCCTCGACGATGTTCTTGGGCGTGTCGAAGTCGGGCTCGCCGATCTCCAGGTGGATGATGTTCTTGCCCTGGCGCTCCAGGGCGCGCGCCTTGTTCAGAACTTCAAAGGCAGTTTCGGTGCCGAGGCGCGACATGCGCTCGGCCAGGCGGAGTTCGTACTGGGTGGCTGGTTGCATAGTGGCAAGGCTGGTCATTATACCCCCTAGGCGGCTGGCTTGGCCTACCCTCTATTGTTGCGCCCCGGCGGGGAGGTGTCTGGGATGGGGATCACGTCGCGGTGTGACATGGTGCGGGCAGGAGACGCAGCAAGCTGCGTCTCTGCGGTTACTTCTTATTGACCCATTCCCAGCCGAAGCGGCCTTTGATGCACAGGTGGCCATTGGTGATCTGCTGGTCGAGCGGCGAGGTCACTTTGACGATCTTCTCGTCCTGTACCTGCAGGGTGAGGGTGCAACCCACGCCGCAATAGGGACAGATCGTATCGGCGCGCGTTTGTTTGGACTCGTCCCAGGTGCCCGCCCGGCGCATGACGTATTCGCTCTTGAACATCAGCGCGCCCGTGGGACAGACGCCGATGCAGTTGCCGCAATAGACGCACGCCGAGTCGGTGAGCGGGGCGTCGTATTCGGTAGAGATGCGTGCCGTGAAGCCGCGTCCGGCGACCGCGATGGCGAAAGTGTTCTGCGCGTCCACGCCGCAAGCTTCCACGCACTTGTAGCACAGGATGCATTTGCCGTAGTCGCGCACATAGAGGTCGTTGTCGATCTTGACGGGCTGGGCGACTGTGGCGGCGTTGCCATTCTCCGGAGCGTGATGATGCCCGGGCTGGGCGGCATCACGGTTTCCGGCTGGCCGGGCTGCGTCCCCGAATCGTTCCGGTTGCGCGCCGTAACGTTTCATGTATTCCTGGAACTGCGGCGCAGTGGAGACATCCACCGACGAGGCCAGCAACTCCAGCACCAGACGGCGGCTCAAACGGACCCGCTCGGAATCGGTCTTCACCACCATGCCGGGCTCGGCTTGGCGCGAGCATGCGGGTACCAGCATGCGCGACCCCTCGACCTCCACCACGCAGATGCGGCATACGTTGACTGGGGTGAGATTCTCCAGGAAGCAGAGCGTCGGGGTGTCAATCCCGATGCTGCGCGCGGCCTGCAAGAGCGTGGAACCTTCGGGAACGGAGACAGCCTTTCCGTCGATGCTGATCTCGACCATGCGCCTGGGACGCGGCGGGGGCAGAATGGGCAACGGGCCGCGCGGGACGGGCGTCTTCATGTCGGGAGCGTTTTGCGTGCTCATCGCTTGTCCTCAAAAACCGGCAGTCGTGCCAGCGCCGACTCAATTGCACTCGAAGCGGTTTGGCCCAGGCCGCAAATAGAGGCGTCGCGCATGGCCTGGCCCACTTCCTTCAGCAAGACCAGTTCGTTCGGGCGAGATCCCAACGGTTTGCCGGCCGCCAGGCGATGCAGGATTTCCTCCTGGCGAACCGTCCCGACGCGGCAGGGAACGCACTGGCCGCAGGATTCGTCGCGAAAGAAGGAAGCAATACGCAGCAGAATCTGGCGCAGATCTACAGTGTCGTCGAACGGCATGACCACGGCGGAGCCCAGCGTAGCCCCAGCAGCGCGCGTGCCTTCAAAGGTCAGGGGAGTGTCGAGGTCTTTGGAGCCGAGGAAGGCGCCGGCGGCTCCGCCGATCAGAACCGCTTGCAGCTTCCCACTGCCGCCGACGCCACCAGCCAGATTGAGCAACTGCCGCAGGGTGGTCCCGAAAGGTACTTCATACACTCCGGGCTTGGCCACGTGGCCGGAGAGGCAGAACAGTTTTGTCCCGGTGGAGCGCTCAGTGCCGACGGCGGCGAAGGCTTTTCCACCTTCCATGATGATGTACGGGACATTCAGAAGCGTCTCGACATTCTGGATGATCGTGGGCTGGCCGAAGAGGCCGACCTGGGTGGGGAACGGAGGCTTGTTACGCGGCTCCCCGCGGTGGCCCTCGATCGAGTTGAGCATGGCAGTCTCTTCACCGCAGATGTAGGCCCCGGCCCCGACGCGTAATTCGATGTCGAAACGCACGCCGTGCCCCAGGATGTTGTCGCCCAGGAAGCTGCGGATGCGGCACTCGCGGATGGCGTGTTCGAGACGCCGCCGGGCCAGCGGATACTCTCCGCGAATGTAAAGGTAGCCTTGCTCGCACCCAGTGGCGAAAGCGGCGATGATCATGGATTCGATTACGGCATAGGGGTCGCCTTCCATGAGCACGCGGTCTTTGAAGGTGCCGGGCTCGGACTCATCGGCGTTGCACACCAGGTATCGCGGCCGCGCGGCGGTGAGGATAGACGTCCACTTCTGGCCGCAGGGGAAAGCGGCGCCGCCGCGCCCGACCAGTTTCGATTCGACAACTTCGCGGACCACGGCGCCGGGCCCAATTGCAAACGCTCGCCGCAGCGCCACAAAGCCGCCGGTGGCGCGGTAGTCATCGAGGCTCTCCGGGTTGATTTGGGCGATGCGGCGCAGCAGTTTCAGCCCGGGCTGACCCAGTTGCGGAACGGAAGCAGCCAGCGCGGGCTGGGGGACCGCCGTGCCCTGCAAGGCGGTCCGAATACTTTCGGTTTTCGCGGATGCGAGCGATTGTTCGAAGTGCTGTTTTCCAGCGCTGTGCACTAAAGCAGCAGGCGCGTGTTCACAAAGGCCAAGGCAGGGACTGCGCCGCCAAGTCTCGCCATCCTTGCTCGAACCTTCCGGCCCGTGGGACTTCTCCAACTCCGAGCAAAGTTTTTCGGCACCCTTGGCTTTGCAGGCAATATCGTCGCAGATGTGGGCTACGGCCGGGGGTTGTGGCCGGGTGGAGAAAAGTCCGTAGAAATCGGCCACGCCGAAGGCCTCGGCGGGCGGGACATCCAAGGCGCGGCTGGCGTAGTTCAGGGCTCCGGGGCTGATCCAGCCAATGTGGTTCTGGAGGGCGTGCAGGATGGGCAGCAGGTAAGAACGCCGGGTGCCGTTGGCGTTGGCGGGAATGGACACGCCGTCAACCGCGGCTTTCTCGTCCGCTGTCACTTCGGCGTCGGTAAAGTGCAGATCCATGCTCGGAGTCGGTCCCCTGGCACACGGGAGAAACCAAACCAGATACCCCAACGGCTAAAGCCGTACTTGCTTCGCGAACCGTTCCTGCAGCGCTGAAGCGCAGCGCCACCCAAAACCAGGTTTCTGAAGCGGACTTCTAGACTGCCACAGGTTCTGTTTTCCTGACCTTTTCGATACGCACCGCGCTGGCTTTGAATTCCGAGGTGCCGGACTTCGGGTCCACCGCATCAATCGTCAACTCGTTGGTCGCCACCTGGTCGGGGAAGTGCAAGGTCATAAAGGCCAGCCCCGGACGCAAACCGGGATCGAAGCGTACCGGAGCCAGCACGGAGCCGCGGCGCGACACCACTCGCACTGTTTCCCCCTCTTGAATGCCATATTTCTCGGCGTCCTGCGCGGAAATGTCGATCGTCTCCCCGTGCCGCAACGGCGACGCGTATCGGGACGTCTGCACCCCGGTGTTGTACGAATCCAGGCGGCGGCCGGTGGTCAAACGAATTGGGAACTCGTCATCCAGTACATCCAGCGGTGGCTCGTACTCCACGCAACAGAGTGGCGCGCGGGGCCCGATCACCGGACGCGCCCACAAACGCCCGTGCAGATACTGTTCGCCGGGATGATTCTCGTCATAGCAAGGCCACTGGATTCCATGCATCTGCTCGAGCCGCGTATAGCTCATGCCGGCGTGCATCGGACTCAGGCTGCGCAGTTCGTTCCAGAGTTCTTCCGCGCTGGGATTGCCCAGGTCGCGTCCCATGCGGCGCGCAAGATGGCAGAGGATTTCAATGTCATCGCGCACGCCCGACGGCGGCGGCAGGGCACGGCGCACGCGTTGCACGCGGCGTTCGCTGTTGGTGACGGTGCCTTCCGACTCGCACCATCCGGCAGCGGCAGGGAAAACCACGTCGGCCATTTCGGCAGTCTTCGACATGAGCATGTCCTGCACCACCAGGATGTCTAGGCCGTCCAGCAGCTTGGTGGTGCGGTGCTGGTCGGCCTCCGAGTTTGCCGGGTTCTCACCCATCACGTATAGCGCCTTGAGTTCGCCGCGCTCCATGGCATCGAACATTCCGCTCAGATGCCAGCCCTTCTTGGGCGGGATTTTCGCGTCCCAGGTTTTCTCGAACTTGCCTCGCAGTTCGTCGTTTTCCACGTGCTGGAATCCCGGCAGGCGGTCGGGAAGCGCACCCATGTCGCCGCCACCCTGGACATTGTTCTGCCCACGCAGTGGATTGAGTCCCGATCCGTAAGTCCCCACGTGGCCGGTCAGTACGCCCAGATTGATCAGCGCCAGGACATTGTCCACGGCGTTGTGGTGCTCGGTGATGCCCAGCGTCCAGCAGATCTGGGCGCGGTCAGCGCGCGCATAGGCGTGGGCCAATTCGCGGACTGCCGCCGCGGGCACTCCGCAAATCTTCGCCGCATAGTCCAGCGTGTACTTCTGAACGTGTCGCCGAAAGTCCTCGAAGCCGCTGGTTGCGTTCTCGATGAAGCTGCGGTTCTCGAGGCCCGCCGCGATGATCTCCCGCGCCATGGCGTTGGCCAGGGCGATGTCGGTTCCCACGTGCAGGCCAAGCCACTTCTCCGCACACTGGGCCGAGCTGGTGCGCCGCGGGTCCACCACGAAGAGCCGGGCCCCGTTGTGGATTCCCTTGAGCACGTGATGGAAGAAGATCGGATGCGTCTCCCGGGCATTCGATCCCCAGAGGACGATAAAATCCGTCTCTTCTATCTCGCGATAGGAGCTGGTGCCGCCGCCTGCCCCGAAGACCGTCGCCAGACCGACGACGCTAGGGGCGTGTCAAGTGCGGTTGCAACTATCGATATTGTTACTGCCCACCACCACCCGCGCGAACTTCTGGGCCAGGAAGTTCATCTCGTTGGTCGTCTTCGAGCAACTGAACATGCCGAAGCTTTGCGGGCCGTGCTTGCGCACGGTGTCGCCAAAGCCTTGCGCGGCACGGTCGAGCGCTTCGTCCCATGTAGCCGGACGCAGCTTGCTGCCCTCACGGACCAGCGGTGTGGTGAGCCGGGAATCCTGAGTTGCCATAAGGGGCCTCACCCCGTGGTGGACATTTTAGCAAGACCGGCGAGGGCAGGGATTTTAGATTGTAGATTTCAGATTGCAGAATCAAGGGCGAGTTGGGCTGAATCTGAAATCTGAAATCTTAAAGCTGCAATTCGATGGCGGCGGAGCGAATTGGGTATCATGGCTCGGACATGTTTTCCCATCGCACTGACTGGAAGCTCACTCCCAACCGCTTCACCGAAGCCCAGCAGGAGCTCCGGGCCGCCGGCATGGAGGTGCTGGACCTGACGGTGTCGAATCCGACCCGTGTCGGGCTGGCCTACGACGAAGAAGCCATCATGCAGGCGCTCATCCGCCCCGAGGCGCTGGATTACGATCCCCAGCCCAAAGGCCTGCGCAGAGCGCGCGAGGCGGTGGCTGGCTACTACCGCGAACAGCATGAAGAGTTCGATCTGGATGCTGAATCGGTCATCCTTACTACCAGCACCAGCGAAGGCTACTCCTACGTTTTTCGTCTGCTTTGCAATCCGGACGATGAAATCCTGGTGCCCAAGCCCAGCTATCCGCTGTTCGAGTTCCTTGCCGATCTCCAGGACGTGAAGCTGGCCCCGTACCCGCTGATCTACGATCATGGCTGGCAAATTGATTTTCCTTCTTTGTACAAAGCAGTGACCCACCGCACGCGGGCGGTGGTGGTGGTGCATCCCAACAATCCCACGGGATCGTACGCCAGCGCAGTGGAGCAGAAGGAATTGAACGCCTTCTGCCGCGAATACAATCTTTCCCTGATCGTGGACGAAGTCTTTCTTGACTATGCCCACGACGGCGTCGCCCGGCCAACCTTTGCCCGCAACCCGGACGCGCTGACCTTTACCCTGAGCGGGTTGTCGAAGATCTCCGGCTTGCCGCAGATGAAGCTGGCGTGGGTAGTGGCTAGCGGGCCCGAGGAGAAAGTGCAAGCCGCGCTGGCGCGGCTGGAAGTCATTGCCGATACCTATCTCTCGATGAACGCGCCCATCCAGTGGGCGGTGCCGGTGCTGCTGGAGCAGCGCAAGAGCATCCAACCGCTGTTGCTCGACCGCCTGCGCACTAACCTGGAAGAACTCGACCGGGAACTGACGAAGCAGAAGGCCAGTGCGCGTCTTGATGTGGAGGGCGGATGGTATGCCGTGCTGCGGGTTCCGGTGACCCAGTCTGACGAAGACCTGGCGATTGATCTGCTGCGCAAGGTGGCGGTGCTAGTGCATCCGGGGCACTTCTACGACTTTGCCTCGGATGGGTACCTGGTGCTCAGCCTGATCACTCCGCCGGAGGCGTTTCGGGAGGGGGTGCGGCGGGTGCTGGGTGTGCTGAACGGTTAGCACCTTGAGCACAAACGCTGCTTCATCCACTTCGAGTGTGCCAAGAACCTTTTGTCGCACTCCACAGATTCAATCTTCGACGAACAGCTTTAGCCTGGACAGCGCCTGATCCCACTGCTCGGAAACGAGATCGAGATACTCCTTGAGTCCTTCAATCGGCTGTGGATTAAGTTCAAATCGGCTCTCGCGACCCATACGGACGCTGTGCACCACTCCTACGCGCTGCAACACTCGCAGATGCTTAGTGATCGCCTGCCGAGTGAGGTTTGAGCCCCGGGTGAGTTGCGAGATTGAGTAGGGCCGTCCCTGCGAAAGTCTCACGACCAGCGAAAGACGTGTCTTGTCACCCAGGGCTGCAAAGATGGGCGCATGGGCCCGGAGCCTGGCAGCGGTGTTACGGCTTCTTTGCGACATAGCTCTCGATGTTTTTCATCTGCTCCGTCCAACCACCGTCATTTCTGCGGAAGGCTTCCACACGACGGTCGCTGGGAATTTCCTCGAAACCGGACTCCGTGAGCAGGAGCAGGGTGCCGGTTGCGGTCTTCTCCAGCCTGAATTCGACGAGTGTCCGCGGCTCCTTGGAGTAATCCACCTGGTCAAACGACTTGGGATGGGGCCAGGTAAAGGAAAAAAGCCGTTCAGGCTCCATTGCTTGCACGATGGCCTCCCATCTGACGTGCTCGTAACCGGGATACGTGATCTGGCCGCGCGAGACCTGACCCGGCACGAATGGGCCATCGAGTTTCACACGAAACCACTCACCAAATTCACGATAGTCCGTTAGCGCGCGCCAGACCCGGGACACGGGCGCTTTGAGTTCAATCCGTTTTTCAATACGGTGATCCACGGTATGCAACCTCGAGGTTGCATATTAACTCATCCCAACTAAACCTGCAACCAAGCGGTTGCCATTCTGTTGGGGGGCCTCAAGACATTGGTTTATGGCTGTCGGGGATTGTGTCTTAAACACTCGGCCGCTGTTTCGTCTAAGCCTCTTCGTCCGGGTCGACGGTCAGCTTATACTTCTTGCTTATGCCAAACGTGGACAAACATCCGCCCGGCGCGTTCTGCTGGATTGAACTCGGCACCACCGACCAGAACGCGGCCAAGAAGTTTTATGGAACGCTCTTCGGGTGGGAGATCAAAGACCTGCCCATGGGGCCCGACGATCTCTACACCATGTTCAGGCTGCAAGGCCGCGACGCGGCCGCAGGTTACACCTTGCGCCCAGACCAGCGAGCGGCAGGTGTGCCTCCGCATTGGATGATCTACGTCGCGGTGGAGAGCGCCGATGCGTCCGCAAGGAAATGTGAACAGCTTGGCGGCAAGGTCGTGGCGGCGCCGTTTGATGTGTACACCGTTGGCAGGATGGCGGTGATCCAGGACCCGACCGGAGCGTTCCTGTCGCTGTGGCAAGCCAAAGAGGGCCCGGGCCTCGGCATTGCCGGCGAAAATGGGACGCTGTGCTGGGCCGATCTCAGCACGCCCGACCAGGTGCGCGCAAGCAAGTTTTATTCCGATCTGTTCGGATGGAAGATGACCGAGGACACCGACGATGATCCTCCCTCCGGCTACCTGCACATCATGAATGGGGAAGACTTCATCGGTGGAATTCCACCGGCCCAGCATCGTGATCCGACCGTTCCGCCGCACTGGCTGCCGTACTTCCAGGTGGCGAGTTGCGATGCGAGCGCAGCCAAGGCGAAGGAGTTGGGCGGAACCTTCTGTCTGGCCCCGATGACGATAGAGAGCGTAGGCCGGATGGCGGTGATCGCCGATCCACAACGGGCGGTGTTCGCTATCTTCCAGGCAATGCCGCGCAAGCCATGATCCTCACCATCGATCACGGGCCGGTGCGCGAGTTGCGGCTTAACCGCCCGCCGGCGAACGCGCTTTCTCCCGAGCTGATCACGGTGCTGAAGCAGGCAGTGGAAGCTGCCCCGCAGGAGGGCGTGCGGGGACTGGTGCTGTCGGGCTCTCCCGGCAGGTTCTCCGGCGGATTGGACGTGCCGCTGCTGCTGACGCTCGACCGCGCCACCATGAACGGTGTATGGCGCGACTTCTACGGCCTGCTGCGTACGCTGGCCTGCTCTCCGGTGCCGATTGCCGCCGCCATCACCGGCCACGCTCCCGCGGGTGGCACGGTGCTGGCCCTGTTTTGTGATTGGCGAATTGCGGCCGGGGGCGACTGGAAGATTGGCCTCAACGAGGTGCAGGTCGGTCTGCCGTTGCCGCCGGTGATCTATTCAGCCTTGCAGCGCTTGGTGGGCGCGCGACAAGCAGCACGACTCGCCGTCGGCGGTCTGCTGGTGTCACCGGCAGAGTCGCTCAGCCTCGGCCTGGTGGACGAGGTGGTTCCGGCAGAGCAGGTGGTGGAACGGGCGGTGAAATGGTGCCAGGAGTGGCTGGCGCTGCCTTCGGTGGCGATGACCCGGACTCGCCGCGAGGCTCGCGCCGACCTGACCGCGCTGTTCGAGCAAAACTTGCCCGGCGAAGTCGAAGAGATCAGCGGGTGGTGGTGGGATGAGCAGGTGCAATCCGTACTGCGCAGCCTGGTGGAACGGTTGGCGAAGAAAAAACAGGCTGGCTAGAGATCATTGGTAATCCAGACCTACCCGGCACTTCCGTGCCGGGCTTTCCTATGCCGCCGCTGTGCGGCTGAGGCGCTGCTCAGGGACGACGTTTGGCTTTGTAAGACCACGGGGGAGCCGGTCAGCCCTTGACCAGGAAAGGATTGCTCTGCCGCTCTTCACCGATGGTGGTCAGCGGTCCGTGGCCGGGGACGACCACCGTCTCATCCGGCAGGGCTAGGACCTTTTCGTGCAGGGAGTTAATGATCTTCTTGAAGGATCCGCCGGGCAGGTCGGTGCGGCCAATGCTTCCCGCAAACAAGGTGTCCCCGGCAATCAACGTCTTCTCCGCAGCAAAATAAAGACAAACGCTGCCCTCGGTGTGCCCTGGGGTGTGGAGGACGTTGGCAGTCAGCGAACCCGCGGTGAGGGAGTCCGCTGGTTCGACGCTGTGGTCGATCTCCACTTTGCCGGGCGACGCCATGCCGACCCACGCCGCCTGCACATCGAGCATCTTCAGCAGGGCATAGTCGTTCTGGTTAAGCAGGATGGGAGCGCCGGTGACTGCGCGCAACTTCATGGCGCCGCCGACATGGTCAATGTGTGCGTGGGTGATGACGATCTGCTTCACCTGAAGGTTGTGCTTGCGGATGAGGTCGAGGACGTCGTCGATGTCGTCGCCCGGGTCGATGACCATGGCTTCGCGCGTGGTTTCATCTCCGATGACCGAGCAATTGCACTGGAGCGGGCCAACAGGAAGGATTTCGTGGATCATGGATTAGTCGTCAGTCGCCGGTCATCAGTCGTCAGGAAAACCACACGCCCAGCCCCGACCAAGTATGAGGCCTCATGGCTGAAGACTGGCGCGCGACGACTATTTCTGCTGCGCGGGTGGCGCTGGTTTCTGTGTCGGAGCTGCCGGTTGCGACTGGGTCTGCCCGGTCTTCACGTCCTTCAACACCGAGGCCGGACCGGTGTGCCGCGAGGCATAGACGGAAAGCGTGATCGAAGTCACCATGAAGATGATCGCGGACCAAGTGGTCGCCTTGGAAAGGGCGCTGGCGGCGCCGCGCGGACCGAAAGCCGTCTGGCTGCCCATGCCTCCGAAGGCGGCTGCGATGTCACCGCTCTTGCCGCTCTGCAGCAGCACCACGATGATGATGAAGAAACAAACGATGATGTGAACGATGGTAATCAGAATGATCATGTCGGGTTTCCAATTGTCAATTGGCAATTGCCAACCGGCAATCGCACACAAGCCTTTCGCTTTCCATTCAACCTGGGACGATGGTGCGGAAGGGGGGATTTGAACCCCCACGCCTTGCGGCGCCACCCCCTCAAGATGGTGTGTCTGCCAGTTCCACCACTTCCGCACGGGCGCGAGATTACGTAGAGGCTAAGTGATTATAACAAAAGCGAGGAAACCACAGAGGACACAGAGTCACCGGGAAGAAAGCCCCTGTCTTCCGCGGTGGCCCTGCGCTTAAGTTAGTACTTCACAATTGCCGCAAACGACTTGGGATCGAGGCTGGCCCCACCCACCAGCGCGCCGTCAATCTCTGCTTCCGCCATGAGGGCCTTGGCATTCTCCGGCTTGACCGATCCTCCGTACAGGATGCGCAGTTGACCTGCGAATTCTTCCCCAAAGGCTTTGGCCGCCTCCCCGCGAATCAGCAGGTGGGCGTCGGACGCCAATTGAGGGGTGGCCGTCTTTCCCGTCCCAATCGCCCAGACCGGCTCGTAGGCAACCACCAGTTTGGCTGCCTTCTTGGCGGAAATGGCGTGAAAGGCGCGCAGGCACTGGCGGCGCAGCACGTCCTCAGTCAGCCCGGCTTCACGCTCTTCCAGCACCTCACCCACGCAGGCAATCGGCGTCAGTCCAGCCTCCAGCGCCGCCTTCAGCTTGAAATTGACAATGTCATCGGTCTCGCCGAAGTACTGGCGGCGTTCGGAGTGCCCCACGATCACGTGCGTGCAACCTACCGCGAGGAGCATGCCGGCGGAGGTTTCCCCCGTAAACGCACCTTGCTTTTCCCAATGCATATCCTGCGCCCCGATTGCCACGTTGGAGCCCTTCGCCGCCTCGACCGCCGCCGGAAGGTTCACAAATGACGGGCAAACCAGAATCTCGTCACGTTCGTGGTCGGAGACCAAGGGTAGGAACTCGCGGAAGAAGTCGCGGGTCTCGTCGGGGGTCTTGAACATCTTCCAGTTGGCGGCAATCAGCTTTTTTCTCATCGAGGACCTTTTTCAATTTTGTATGGCGATGCGGTCTTGGGATGGCGCAGATTCTCCGCGGCCGTGACGTAGGCCTGGAGTGTGGCGGCATCGAAAAGGACAAAGCGTACGTGCGTCACATGATTCGCAGAGGCCAACGCCTTCACCACGCTGGTGACGGCAATTTTGGCTGCTTGCATGACCGGATAGAGGTAAGCGCCAGTGGAGATGGAGGGAAACGCCAGTGACTTGACGGCGTGGTCGTCGGCCACGCGGATGGATTCCCGGTAGCAACTCGCAAGGGTTTCCGCCTCGCCCCGACGGCCGTCGCCATAAATGGGACCCACGGTGTGAATCACGTGCTTGGCCGGCAACCGCCCTCCGGTGGTGATTACCGCCCGTCCGGCGGGAAGACGGCCGATCTCTGCAACAATGCGCTCGCACTCCTTCAGAATCGAGGGGCCGCCGGCGCGGTGAATGGCGCCGTCCACGCCACCGCCGCCCATCAGGGACGAGTTGGCCGCGTTCACAATCGCGTCGGTATTTTCCTTGGTGATATCGGCTGGACCATGGAACTCCACGGTCTTGCCATCATCCAGCAGGAGCCGAATTGTGAAGTCGCTCAAAGCCAGTATCCAGGCAGATCAGCGTTTGTCCGTGAGCGCTTCGACCCCGGGCAACTTCTTGCCCTCCAGGAATTCGAGCGAGGCTCCGCCGCCGGTGGAGATGTGCGTGACCTTGTCGGCGACGCCCGCGGCCCGAATCGCCGACACCGAGTCGCCACCGCCCACAATCGAGGTCGCGCCGGGGTTGTCGGCGATGGCATGCGCGATCTTGAAGGTCCCCTTCGAGAACGGCGAGACCTCGAACACCCCCATGGGACCGTTCCACACAATGGTCCGGGCGCGCGCAACCTCCTCCGAAAAAGCTTCCACGGTTTGCGGGCCGATATCGAGGGCCATCATGTTGGCGGGAATGGGGTGGCCGCCGGAGACCGTGTGTACCAGGGCATTCACATCAATTTTTTCGGCGACCACGTGGTCCACCGGAAGCAGGAACTTTACCTTGCGAGCCTTGGCATCGTGCATCAGTTGGCGGGCGAGTTCGACTTTGTCCGCCTCGACTAGCGACTTGCCGACGTGTTCCCCCTGGGCTTTGAGAAAGGTGTAGGCCATGCCGCCACCGATGAGGAGGCAGTCCACCTTGTTCAGCAGGTTTTGAATCACGCCGATCTTGTCGCTCACCTTGGCTCCACCCAGGATGGCAATAAACGGGTGCTCCGGATGCTGCAGCGCCTTACCCAGGTAAGCGAGTTCCTTTTCCATCAGCAGGCCGGCGGCAGATTTGTGCAAGAACCTGGTGATTCCCACAGTCGAGGCATGGGCGCGGTGCGCTGTGCCGAAGGCATCGTTCACGTAGTACTCCGCGAGAGCGGCGAGTTGCTTGGAGAACTTCTCGTCGTTGGCCTCCTCTTCGGCGTGAAAACGCAGGTTCTCCAGAAGCAGGGTCTGGCCCTTTTCGAGTTTTCCGGCCATCTCTTCGGCTTCCAAACCGACGCACTCGGGGCAGAATCCCACGTTCTCACCGCGTGCCAGTTCTTTGTCCAGCAGCATGCGCAGGCGCTCGGCCACGGGCTTGAGGCTCAGCTTGGGATTGGGCTTCCCCTTGGGGCGGCCCAGATGCGAGGCCAGGATCAGCCGTGCCCCGTGGCGCAGGGCATATTCGATGGTCGGCAGGGTCTCGCGGATGCGAGTGTCATCCATCACGCGGCCGTCATCGAGCGGTACGTTGAAGTCCACCCGCATGAAAATGCGGTGATCGTTGAGCGGAAGATCGCGAATTGAGAGCTTGGACATGGCTGGTTGTCCTCAGATGGCCGGCGGGACCCTTCGACTGCGCTCAGGGCAGGCTGCCGGCGCTACAGCTTACGTCACAGGCCCTTACCGGCGATGTAATTGATCAGGTCGCGGACACGGCACGAGTATCCCCATTCGTTGTCATACCAGGAAATCACTTTGACGCAGTTCCCGCCGACCACCAGGGTCATGGGGGCGTCCACGATCGAAGAGCGCGAGTCCCCGCGGAAATCAGCCGAGACCAACTCGCCTTCTTCATAGCCCAGATACCCCTTGAGGGGTCCGGATTCGGATGCGTGTTTCAGTGTGGCGTTGACCTCGTCCCGGGAGGTCTTCTTGTCGACGAATGCCACCAGGTCCACCACTGAGACGTTGGGGGTGGGGACGCGCATGGCGAAGCCGTCCAGCTTTCCCGCCAGGTCGGGAATGACCAATTTCAATGCTTTAGCTGCGCCGGTAGAGGTCGGAATCATGGAGAGAGCCGCCGCCCGCGCCCGCCGCAGGTCCTTGTGCGGGAAATCCAGAATGACCTGGTCGTTGGTGTAGGAGTGGATGGTGGTCATGGTGCCGCAGACAATCTTGAAGTTGTCGTGCACCACTTTGGCGATCGGCGCCAGGCAATTGGTGGTGCAGGAAGCGTTGGAGATGATGTGATGCTTATGGGGATCGTAGGCCTGGTGGTTCACCCCCAGCACCATGGTTATGTCTTCATTCTTGGCCGGAGCGGAAATGATGACTTTCTTCACCGGCCCGCGCAGATGTTTCTTCGCGTCCTCGGCATTGGTGAAACGGCCGGTGGACTCGACGACAATCTGCGCACCCACCGACTCCCACGGCAGCTTGGCCGGATCCTTCTCAGCAAACACACGGATGCTCTTGCCGTCGACCTTGATGGAGTCCTGGCCAGCGCTGATGTCATTGTGCAGATTGCCCAGGATGGAGTCGTACTTCAGCAGATGGGCGAGCGTCTTGGAATCGGTGAGGTCGTTCACCGCCACGAAATCGATATTCGGGTCCTTAAGCGAGGCGCGCAGCACGTTGCGCCCGATGCGTCCAAACCCATTAATGCCTACTTTGATTGCCATGTTGCCTCCTACGAGATGAAGAGAGCACAGAAAAGATACAAGGACCGGTTGGGAACAGAAAATGGTAACAGGCAGCGTGCCGAGGGGCAAATGAAGCGCCAGCGAAAGCCCGAGTCGGCATGCCCCCCGTTGTCCTCCTGAACGGGCTTGGAGCTCGGGAACGCCCGGCGCACTGTGGCCAGAACGTTGGTGTGGGACTAGGTTTCCACCCCAATCTCCACAAACACGTTCTTCTTGCTCCACAAGAATGGCACCCGCATGGCCCAGTACTTGCGTGCCAGCGTCTTCCGCGCCCGGGGCCAATCCGCTTGCGGCAGGATGCGTGCCTGCGCGCTGAACTCGGGGCCGGTGATTTTGCCACGGACGGTGCAGGGTGCGACCCGCACCCGGGCATTGTTGCGGATCCGCTTGTACTTGCCGGAGTCACTGCGAGTCATGACGTAGAGTTTGCCGTCGTCTTCGCCAAACCATACCGGGGTGTAGACTGCGGCGCCGGTTTTGCGGACGGTAGCCAAGCTGATGTATTTCTGACCCTGAATTTCGCGCGGAACGGGCATGCCCAGATTGTATGGGAAGTGAAGACGCAGCAAGCCGCGTATTCACCGCCACGGTCTGCCCCCGCTGACATCATTGGTACGCGGGCCACTACTCGCATTGCCCGCAGGCAGGCCAGCGTGTTACAACCCAGACATGCGCAAATGGATGCGCGAGCGCATGAAGCGCCGCAAGAAGTCTCCCGAGAAAGGCACGTCCGAAGCCACACCCGCACCTCTACAGCCTGCTTACTTTGATGTTGGAGTTCCGCCGGAGGCGCCTGCTGCGGAAGCGCGCCGGGCCGAACCGGCGCCGGAACAGCCTCAAACACGAGAGGCGGATGAGCCTCAAACCGGGCGGGAGGAATTACCAGGGAGAAGCGGCGATGGGGTGCGGCGACGCCGTCGCCGGCGCGGCGGACGCGGGCGGGGCCGGGGCCAGGCGAGAGCCGCCGTGGCAGCGCCACCCGGGGAAACGCCCGTAGAATTTGCTCCCGAAGAGGCTGCCCCAGTTGCCGTAGCAGCCCACGAAGCTACGGCGGCGGCCACAGCGCACGCGCCGGCCTCGCCCTCCAGCCCCGTTCGCGCGCCCAAGGGTGTGGTGGTGCTGGCGATCGGCCTGCCGGGTTCGGGGAAGAGTTCCTGGTTCAAGCGCCACAACATCACAGCGCTCTCCAGCGACTTGTTGCGGGCGCTGCTGTTCGATAATCCCACGGAACAGCGTTTTCAAGATCTCGTCTTTTCCAATCTGCGGTCCATGCTGAAAGCGCGGCTGATCGCGCGCCGCCCCCTGAATTACGTGGACGCCACCAATCTGACTCCCCACGAACGCCATAGCTGGATCAAACTGGCCAAGGACTTCGGCTACGAGGTGCACGCCGTGTTCTTTGATGTGCCGGTGGAGGTCTGCCTGGAGAGAAATCAGCGCCGCCAGCGAGTGGTTCCAGAAGACGTCATGCGCCGCATGGCGGCCAAACTGCGCCCGCCTACATTCGAGGAGGGATTCGCGAAAATCACGGTGGTGCGGGTAAAGCACAAATCCTGACCGGTGCAAGGGATGCTCAGCAGCTCGAATGCCGCGGTGCTGGCAGCGGCTGATAGCACGCGCCCCGTTGTTCAGCGCACACGGTCGCTTGGCCACGGCTGAGCTAGTTCACCTGTTGCTCCACGCTGCTAAGCAAGCCAACGACCTCTTCGGCGGCCGCATGCACGTTGGAGAATTCTTGCTCTGCCTCCTTGGTTTTTCCCGCCTGCTTCAACTCCACAACCTGCTTGACCAAGGCATGCATGCCCTGGTGCTTTTTCTCCAGCGTCTGGATCTCGTGCAGATGCCCATACTCGGACATCGCGTGCGCATAGAGCCATGTGCCCAGCTCGCAATCGCGGTGGGAGGCGAGCTGTTTCAGGTCCAGGCTTTCCCGTCCATCCAGAAAACTCCACAGGCACAGCCGCCAGCTGCGGTGTGCCATCTTCACCCGGGCAAGTCGAGGTTCTTGCTGACACCTGCGTCCATTTGGGAGTGGCCGTCGGTCAGGACCCGGCCATTGCCACCATGTCCATTGGAGGACAGTCGAAATTGCCCGACCAACTGTTGAAGATTCCGGGCCAGGCCGGACAAGTCTTCAAAGGCACTCGTAGTCTGCTGGGCCGAGGTCGCGGTGGAGGCGGTGATCCTGGCGATCTGTTCAATGCTGCCATTGATCTCTTCGGTAGCCGCGGATTGCTCGGTCGCGGCGGTGGCGATGTGGGCGATCATGTCCCCCACCTGTTCGGACATGTGAATAATCTCGTGCAGGGAACTGCCCGCGTGGCTAGTCGCTTCCACGCCGGTTTCGACCTCCTTGGTGCCGGCGTGCATCGCAGTGACCGCACTCCTGGTCTCCGTCTGAATGCTGCTGATCATGTCGGTAATTTGCTTGGTGGCCTGGCTGGTGCGCTCGGCTAGTTTCCGCACTTCGTCGGCTACCACCGCGAACCCGCGCCCCTGCTCCCCGGCGCGCGCGGCTTCGATGGCCGCGTTCAAGGCCAGCAGATTGGTCTGGTCGGCGATGTCGTCGATCACGCTGATGATCTGGCCAATCTCGTCAGACCGCTTCCCCAGTTTCTGCACCTTGTGGGCGGTGTCCCCCACGGAATCGGCAATGGCGCGCATTCTGGAAAGCGTCTGTTCCACGATTTTGCCACCCTCGCGGGCCGCGGCAGCCGCCTTTTGCGAAGCGTTAGCCGCGTTTTCGGAATTTTCCGAGACTTGCTGGACGGTGGACGCCATCTCCTGCATGGCGGTCGCCACCTGGGTGGTCTGCTCACTCTGCATCCTGGCCCCACGGGATTGTTCCTGCGACGACCTCGAGATTTCCTCGCTTGCGGTGGTTAACGCCCGGGTATTTTCCGCCAACTCGGAGATCATCTGGTGGAGTTTATCCATGAAGCTATTGAACCACTTGGCCAACTCGGCGACCTCGTCGTCGGAATTGACTTCAATTCGCTTGGTCAAGTCGCCCTCCCCCTGAGCCACATCTTTGATCCGCTCCACGATGTGCCCCAGGCGGCGAAAAATTGAACGCGAGATGCTGCCCGAGACGATCAGCAGGACGGCCAGACAGACCACAGTCAGTCCCCCGGCCTTGCTGGCGCTTTCGCGCCAGGCGGCATCCACGTCATCGATATAGATTCCCGTCCCGATCACCCATCCCCAGGGCTCGAATCCCTTCACGAACGACAGCTTGGGAACGGGCTTGTCCTTGTCCTGACCGGGCTTGGGCCACATGTAGGCAACGAATCCCGCGCCGCTTTTGCGGACTGTCTCCGCCATCTCCACAAACAGCTTCTTTCCGTTCGGATCCTTGAAATCGCTGAGATCTTTGCCGTCCAACTGGGGTTTCATGGGATGCATCACCATGGTGGGACGCAGGTCGTTAATCCAGAAGTAGTTCTCGCCCTCGTAACGCATGGTCTTGATTACCGCGAGAGCTTGCTGCTGGGCCTCCGCCCGGTTGAGTTCCCCTTTCTGTTCCATCGCCTGGTACCGCACCACGACGGAATAGGGAACTTCCACCAGGTTTTGGGCTTTCTCCTGCTTCTCGCGCAGGATGCGCGCGCGCTCGCTGTGAAGCCAGAACGCCGCCAGGATCAACAGTCCAGCCGCCGCTACCGCCACAATTAGCCGGAATTTACTTTTCAGACTCATGGCTTAACTCCGTCAGACAGGGTTTCCATTCCGTACCTATCGGCATGCTTGGGAGAAACATGAATGGTGCGGCGGTATCGGGAAAACAGAGGATGTTGAAATGCACGTCAGGACGTAGGCACTAGACAGGGTTGTCGAAAGCGGTCGCCAATCTGACTGAGAGCCTTACCGGCGACCGTTGAGGGGGACTGCAATCAGCAGTCTAGAATCAACCATTAGGCCTTCAGATACGGCAGCAACTCCTTGAACGCGGGTGCGCCGGATGACTTGAGCAGTTCGTACATCATCATCTCCGTTGAAGAGATGATCGCACCCGCGGCCCGCATGCGTTCCAGGCCAATCTTCCAGTTCCACTCGGTACGTGAACTCACTGCATCGGACGCGACGTGTACCAGGTAGCCTTCCCGCAGGGCACCGAGCGCGGTCTGCATCACGCAGATGTGGCTCTCCATCCCGCAAAGCAAAACTGTGGTGCGGTTGCCGGGAACGCGCTTAAGGAGCGAACAGAAAACCTCGCTGCCGAAGCAGGAGAACATGTGCTTGTCAATCGCCTGGGTTTCGGGCAGCAGGGAAGCAATCTCGGGCACGGTGGGGCCCAACCCCTTCGCGTACTGCGTGGTCATGAGGGTGGGCATTTTCAAGATCCCGGCCAGCCGGATCAGCAGTTTCGAGTTCTTGACCAGTTGCTCTCTCTGGAAGATGGGGGGCAGCAATTTCTCCTGGATATCAACTACGATCAGCGCACATTGATCGGCTTCCAGGGGCCGTCGGGTCATTTCGCTGTAATCGCTGGTGAGCGAACTGAGACTGCCGAGCGCAGTAACCATCGGGGCCTCCTAAATTCTGCTCTCCGTCTTGTAGGGTCTCTAGTGACGGAAAAGCTTGTGGCGCACGTCGGGCCAGAACTCCTTCATCTCGTTGAAAAGCGCACTGAGACCAATGTGGGTACCCCAGTTGGCTGCGGTATTCCCCGCGGTGCGGTCTTCGTCCGGATAATACGCGTTGGCAATGCCGGCCTCCACGGCGTTTCCCCCGAGTTCAGAGATGTTGAACTGGCTGCGGCCATTATCGCCGCGCGTGACCACTTCCCGGCTGAGCGCGTACCCAGTGCGTTTCCAAAAGCCACCAGTTCCTTTGGTGAAATAACGGGGGTCCTGATGGAAGGCTACGGGGAAAAGGGCTTCCGTCATGAAGTTGCCGATGGCCTGGTCCCCAAAGGAAGCCCCGTAGTATCTGCCGTATCCCTCCGCCCCCTGTCCGTATCCACGGTGTTGATTCTGAGCCATGGCGGTGCCGGCAAAGACCCCCGCTACGAGAAACGCCGAGGGATCGAAGGAATCATAACAAGCGAT
This sequence comes from Terriglobia bacterium, assembly GCA_020073165.1. Classification (GTDB taxonomy): domain Bacteria; phylum Acidobacteriota; class Terriglobia; order Terriglobales; family Acidobacteriaceae; genus JAIQET01. The sequence goes on from JAIQFP010000005.1 coordinate 73,969, forward strand.
TTTGAACTTCGCGCCCGCAGTAAGGGGTTTGATGTCCGCCGAATTCTCTTCCGACCGATAATTGGGAATCACCCACAGAATGCGGTGTTTGCTGGAGACGTTTTCCTGGCTATTTTGATCCGAAGCGGACGGCTGGCCGTTTGTTGGTTGTGGCGCATCCGGCAGTGCGGATTGCTGGGCCCTGGCAACGGGCAACCAGCCAAACGCAAATAACAACCAGCAGACAAGAGGCAACGATGAGGATCGCACATTAACCATCCGGAGTGAGCTGTGAGTTGTCACTATACTCCGTCAGGCAGAGTTATTGGGCAGGAAGTCGCGGGAAGGCTCCCCCGGCGTCTCGGCAGATTCAGGATTTCTCTTAGGTTCCCACCAGGTGCGGATCGGGCCGGCGGGCGCACCAGCGGAAGAAGGTTTCTGAACTGGAGACCACGTCGCGCGTCTTCGGGGTGGCCAGCGCCCAGCGAAAGCCGCTACGAACGAATCTCAAATCCTTTTCTGTCAGGTGGTCGTTCTCTTTGATCCAGCCCGCGCGAACCAAGGCGTCGCGACGGATCATGACCGGAAACTCGTATTCCGTGGCCATGTCGAAAATATCCTTGGCTGCCTGTGCGGATGAAATCCGGCCGGCCTCAAAGGCTTCCACCTGTTCTGCGGAGCGGGCAAAGAACACCGCGTAGTCGGGGTCTTCGAAACAGGAGAACACGGGATTCGCCGTGTCCCCCAGCAGGCACTTCTCCTCGTGATTGCTGGTGTAATCGCTCAGCCCGTTCATGAGCCGGAACTCGGCCAGGAACGTACCCAGCCCAAAGACCCGCAGCCAGGCATTCCACAGGTCAAAATCCGCCCAGGAGATAAAGGCACAGTTCACCAGGCGGTCGTTGTAGTCCAGTACCCTCTGCTGCAGGCGATCGACTTCGGCAAAAGCTTCATCGTCGAACTTGTCGGTAGCCAGAGCGTTGAGCAGAGGATCGAGTAAGGCGTAAATGACCTCTACGGTATTGACCATGCCGCGAGAAAACAGGGGATCGACGAATCCGGCGGCGTGGGACATCAGGCAGAAGCGCTGGCCGGTGGTTTGCTTTGAGGAGTATTGCAGGCGTCCGGTGGAGACCCACGGGCGCACTGCCTTTCCCGTGGCAAATTGCTCGGCGACGCTGGGATAGCGCTGCAGGAACTCGTGGAACTCCTGCTCGGCAGCCATCTCCGGCTTGGGGTAGCGCCGGGGATCCATGGTCACTCCCACGCTGATCAGGGGATTGGTGGAGCGCGCATGGTTGTTGAAGGGAATTACCCAGAACCAGCCGCGCTCGAAGCAGTGATGCAGCGTGCCCTTGGAATAGGAAAGAGGCAGGGGATTGTGCGCGTCGTCGAACGGCGGCACGTCCACCATGTGCGTGAACAGCGTGCGGGAATGATGCTTGAGCCGAGTGGGATTTTCACGGAGCCCGAAGCGGTCGGCCACAATGCTCTTGTGTCCCGTGCCATCCACTACGTAGCGGGCGCGGATTTCCTCGCCGCTCGAGGTCTGGAGGCGCACGCCTTGCCGATCAATATCCAGAGCGGTGACCTTGGTCCTCTGTCTGGGCACGGCGCCGTAATGGATCGCCAGATGGTGGAGGTAGGCGTCAATGTCCTGCCGGAACCAGTGGTTCTCATCTTTGGCGCTGGTGCCGAATTGCAGACCCTCGCGCGGGTCCCAGGTCTGCCCGGCCCGGTGATAGACAAATCCGAAAGAGCGCTTGATGCCGCAGGTCGTGCAAACATGATCCGCCAGCTTAGTGGAGTAGACGAGATGGTCAAGTTCGGGCACGCCGTATTTTTCGGCGATCAGCGAGATCAGCAGTGAGGTGTGGGGAATAGTAGACTCGCCGACCGCGAAGCGGGGATGCACTTCGGCATCAATCAGCACCACACTGACGCCCTGCTTGGCCAGCACGGCTGCCATCATGGAGCCGGAGAGTCCGTTGCCCAGAATGGCTACATCGAAGTTGTGCACATTTTCCTGAAGGATCATAAACAGCCCTTCCATTCCATCAGTGCTGGACCAGGGTCGCTCCCCAGGAGAATCCAGCGCCGTTGGTAGTCAGCATGACCAGGTCGCCGTCTTTGATACGGCCGGCGTTGATGGCGTCCACATAGTCCAGCACCATGTCGGTCTCTTGCAGGTGGCCGTGGTGCAAGCCGTCGAGAAAGATCTTTTCCTTGGGTACTTTGAAGGCTTCACAGAAGGCTTTCAGGTCCCAGGCGGAGAAGGTCGGGTAAATGAAGTAGGACACGTCCTCGAACTTCTTGCCCACCTGCTTCAACACTCCCAGCATGACCTTGCGAAACATGAATAGGTTCATGGGGATAAGTTCTTTGTTGAAGCGGGCAATGTCGCCGCACACGTGCAGCCACTTGGGAAACTTGCCGCCAATGTCCTTGGGATCGCGATTATGAATTCCGGGAATCACCCAGATGTCATGCAACCTTCCGAGGGTAGCGACTTCGACTCCAAGAATGCGGCGGCGCTCGACATTCTTTTTCAGGATCACCGCGCTACCCCCATCCGAGACCACGGTGATGGGATAGTAGTTGTGATTGAATTCCGGGGTCTTGTCGCCGGCGATCAGCAGGGCGGTTTGGTAGCGTTCATTGGCCGAGAGCAGAGAGCAGGCCACCTTCAGCGTGGTCTGATAGCTGGCGCATCCGCCGGTATTGATGGCGGTGGCAAAAGCGCGAGTCGCCCCAACCTCCCTTTGCACCAGTCCTGCCGCCGACCAGGTGGGAGCCACGTAGTCTTCTGGGATGCTGGTGAAGTCAATGATGAAGTCAATTTCCTGCGGATCAATGCCGGAGTGCGCGATGGCGCGTTTGGCGGCGTTGATGGCAAGACTGGCGGCCGTTTCGTCTCCCGCCACGTGAACCGCTTCGATGCCGATGTCCTTCTTAAAGTCAACACTGGCGGCCAGGGGCTCGGCGGGCATCTCTTCATCGCGGAAAATGTCAGACAGAGCTTTTTTCTTCGGCGGCAGATAATATTCGGCGGCGAAGATTCCAATGTTCGTGTTCATCGGTTGCAGTCCCTTTGCAGCGCGTAAGTCAGCATCGGATCAACGACGCTCCAGCCATAGCGCCCATTCCGTGGGACGCGGCCAGCACGTAGTCTCCCGGGCATACGCTGCCGCTCTCCATCAGGGAAAGATAATTGAGCACAAAGTCGCTGCCCTGCAGGTGGCCGTGGGTCTCCCGGTTGGACGCGCAAACCCCGGCGATCTTTCCGCCAAAGATCGGCTGCAACTGCTGGTGATCTTCGGCGGAGATGTTGGGAGAAACCACCGAAGCCACATCGTCCAGCTGAAGTCCCGAGCGGTCCAGCAAGGTACGACTCACCTTTTGCAGTGTGGCAACCCTGGGGAAAGCGTCATAACGGGCCTTGTCCAGCTCCAGCCGATACAGCCCAAGGTCATCGGGATGGACCAGGGAGCCGCCGGGGATATAGCAGATGTCGTGATTGGCACCCTCGGACGAGAGTTCGGTGTCCATTACCACGCTGCCTGAAGCCCCACGCCGCAGCACCACGGCGCTGGCGGCATCACCCAGGACCGTAACCGGATCAGCGGGATTCAGCACGCGATTGCCAGGAATGGTGACGTCCCCGGTTACCAACAGTGCGGTCTTGAGGTTTTCATTCTCTTGCAACAGGGCCACCCCACAATTGAGCGCGACCAGGAAGTTGCTGGCCCCATTGCCGCTGAATCCGACCACAAAGGACTTGCCCGCGCCCACTTCCGCCTGGACTTTGTTGCTCATGTTCCAGACCGGCACGAGATATTCCTGCGGCAGGATCGAGTATTCGATGATGACGTCAACCTGCGCCGGATTTACCCCCGCTTTCTGCAAGGCTTCCCGCGCCGCGGCAACTGCCATGTTGGAGGCAGTCTCGCCATTGCGGATAGGCACCTGCTGGATCCCCAGGCGGGACGCGACCTCGTCGCTCAGGCCAATGCCTTCTTCCTGGAACAGGTCTTTGACCGTGCGCTGGTGTGCCGGCAGATGGCAGACGGCAGACAAGATTCCCACTGGTTCTTTCATAGCTTCCCGGGGCTACGTGGACGTTGCAGGGAGGGAGGTCGCCCCTAAGTGCTGCGCAGTATTAGCCCTTTGCCTCGGCTTGTCAACATGCAAAACTTTTCAAGTGAAACGTTTTGCAGCATTCTGCGATTAGAAAGGGCGAGAATCACGTGCCGTCACGACAGCCAGCTCTTTCGTTCCGAGTGCTGCTAGAGACTCTTTACGGAACGCCAGCCCGGGCTTCGACGAACTGTTGCCTGGATTGCGCTGCTTGCTTCGCCTCGTTGCTGCCCTCCAGGGTCATGTCCTTCATTCCCAGCTGAACGCCGATCTTTTTAAGGAAATCATTGGGAGGAGTACCGCCGGCGAAGATCCAGACAAAGTCATTGGGGATCTCCTGCACCTTGCCCCTAACATCCAGAACGATGCTCTCCGGTTTGAACTCCACCGGGCTGGAGTTGAAGACCACGCTGACCTTCCCGCTGCGCATGCAGTCTTCGATGCGCTTGGCGTTGCGTTCCTTGATGCGGGCAAAACGTTCCTGCCGGTACGAGAGCGTGACCTGGTTGCCGCTCTGGTGCGCCAAGCCCATGGCCGCCTCGACCGCGCTGTCGCCGCCGCCGACCACGAGGATCTTCTTGTTGATGTAGTGGTCCGCCTCGATCAGTCGGTACATGACCTTGGGCAGTTCCTCTCCCTTAACCCCGAGTTTGCGTGGAGTCCCGGTCCGGCCCAGGGCCAGCACCACGGCGCGCGAGCGGTAGTGGTTGTTGATGGTTGTGACCGTGAAGATGCCGTCTTCGCCCCGCTGGATGTCCTCCACTTTTTCACCAGTAGCAACATTGAAGTCTGCGCGATTCAGCACCATGTCCCAGAAGGCAAGCAGGTTTTCCTTGGAGAGCTCAGTCTTCTTGAACTTTCCATACATGGGGAATTCCACGGGACTGGTCATCACCAGTTTCTGCCTGGGATACTTGGCGACCGTGCCGCCAATCTCATCCCGTTCCAACGTGATGTAGTTGAGTTTGTGCTCGATGGCACGCAAGGAGGCGCTGATCCCCGCGGGCCCGGCCCCCACGATCAACACGTCGTAAACGTCCGGAACTGATCTGGCCGAGCCGACGAGTCTGTTCGCGATGGTATCGACGCAGTCGCGCCCCTGGTTGACGGCATTCTTGATCAAGGCCAAGCCGCCAAGTTCGCCGACGATAAACAGGTTTGGGATGCTGGTCTCATGTTCGGGCGTCAGGCGCGGCATGTCGGCACTCATGCTTGGGGTGGCCATGACCATGGTGATCGCGCCCACCGGACAAGCCTCGGCGCACAGGCTGTGGCCGATGCACTTGTACCCGTTCACGATCACCGCTTTGCCCCCGATCATGGCCAGCACATCACCCTCCGGGCAGACGCTGGTGCAACCGCCGCAGCCGATGCAGTTGCCGGTGTCAATGTGCGGATGCTGGGCTTTGGGTCCCTCGGAAAACAGTTTGCCCTTTTCCGCCGCCTCGCGCGCCCGTGCCTCCCTTTCTTTGAGGCTCTTGAGGTGGCCGCGGACGAAGAACAGGGTAACCAGGGCGGCGATCGCGAAGGTGATCAGCGTATCCATGCAACAATCGATTAGAAATATCCCAGCACGAACTGCAACCCGATATGCACCATCGCAAGCACAGCAAAAGCGTAGCTGAAGGGTTTATGCACCACGTGCCAGAGATGGAAAACCTTTTGCGAACGGGAGAGGAACAGAATCCGCTTCGACAGGGATGCCTCTTCCGCGGCCGCTTGTACCGCCCTTTCGAGTTCACGATGACTTGTGGGGAGAAAACCGCCCACCGTGGTGATGTATTCCATTCCGCTCAGGGCATGCCGGCGAAGCCGGGCAACCCGGAATACGCGGACCAGGTCGAGCATCATCATGTACACAATCGCCACTGGCATAGGCAACCTCCCAACGCGCTCGGGGCTGGGCAGCCTCAGCAGCGCGTCGAGATCGGCTTTCGGCAGCAAATGCTGGCTGGCGATTTTCTGTGCCAGCAGGGTCTGCATCTCCTGCAATTCCTTCCGTGACAACTCGGCTGTGCTCAGAGTGCGCGGGATTTGCGCATACAGGTAACGACCGACCACGCCGCTGGCGGACACCGCGAACATGATCCAAAACGCCATGCCCGCGATCCCCTGAAATTTCAAGGAGGAGTGGAAGGCTACGATGAGCGGGGCGGTTAGGCCCATGAGGACATGGATATCGAGCCAGTGCCGGGTGCTGCCGATAGTGGCCAGCCAGGGCCAGCGCTTGCGAATCGGGTACAGGAAAATGCCCAGGAACAGGAGAACGCCGAAGAACCCCAGGTACAGGCCGACGGGGCCACTGGGCCGCAGCAGGTGGTGCTTGGGTGAAAAAGGCCGCTCCGCCGACGACAGCTTGTAGTAATCAAAACCATAGAAAAACAAGGCGAGATTCAGGGCGATGGCGATGGCATACAACCCGTAGAGACGCAGGCGATGCCGCTTCTCCTTGTCGGGTCTGGAGATCGCCGCCGAGGCGAGAGGGACGGTGGCTGTAGCGTTGGCGCTCATTTGTTCGCGACTTGCTCCTCCGTACTGACTGAGAATCTCTTGTAATCCGTAAAACGATGCAAGTTACGCCAGTGCTGGCGCTGAGTTTCGACCTCCACTGTGGCCAGCGTGGGAAACCAGTATGCCTCTCTCTCGTCGCGGAAAGGGACGGGAGCGAACTCGACTTCGGAGCGGAGCGTCTTCAAACCGACGTCTTCCATGGTGTTGTCGACGCCGGCTTCGATCCGGGTGATTACTCCGGTCTGGGGATCAATTAACGCCGTGCCGGAGAGTTCGAGGGGGTATTCTTTGCCTCGCAACGCCAGGGCGGCCGGAGAGCGGGTACCGGGAATGTGCCGGAACGCGACCTTGCTCAGACGGCGGCCATCCACCACTTCGTCCTCCAGTGCAGTGAACTGAAAGCTTTGTGCATAGTAAGGATGGAAGACCAGAAACAGGGTGGCGAAGCCGTTGGTGACCAGCAGCGATGTGTTCTTCTTGTCGGGCTTGGCTTCGTGCACCGGCAGACGTGATTCATCCAAACTCAACTCCCCCCCAGGGTTGGTCAGGATGACCAGGTAGTCGTAGGTGGATTCTTCTTTTAGCTCGACTTTGGCGTCCTTACCCAGTTTCTCCTGGGTCACGTGCTCGGTGCACTTCACGTCGGAGAACTGATCGAGAAAGCCCGACACCTGCTTACTGGTACGAGTCAGGAGGCCGTCGAGATCGTCGGCGGCGCAGAAAAGCGGCGCCAGGCAGACCAGGACGGCGAGAATGCGGCCACCCGACCGAAGCACGCCACGGGAACGCGAAATCATTTGCTTTTCCCCTTCGAATCAAACCGGTAGCCCACGGTGAACGACCACTGGTCGTAGCTCAACGAGCCGCGGTTCACGGTGAAGCCTCCCTGCATGAAATAGTGCGCGCCAAACGTGGTTTCTAGGTTCCCGTTCAAGAACCGCGAGCGAGTGTTGCTGGTTAACGGGCTGGTGAAATCCTGCTGTCCCGCGAGAAGCTCCAGGCGCAGGCTTTCGGTCAGGTTCCGCGATAGCGAGAACGATTTGTACGATCCGTCGCCAAAGGAGCTGTTGAAGCGCGAGTAGTGGGCATCGGCGCGCAATCCAAGCCAGGGGAGGCGATCGAAGGTGACGCCGTACATCTGGTTCAAGGAATTCCTGGCATCGCCGGTGCGGCTGCTTAACCCCAGGTCGGTGTAAAGCCAAACGTGCTTCACGACTTCGACGCGGGCGCCCGCACTGAAGCCCTGGAAAAGATACTTGTCGAGCAGGCCAGTGGGAACCAACGCCGGATCGAAGGTGGGGATATCGCGGAAGTAGTTGTGGTTGAAGTCCAGCTCCACGCGGGGCGTGATCTGCACGCGCATGGTGAAAAAGTTCCGGCTGAGTCCCGGTCCAGGAGCCGGCACCTGCGAATTTCCCCTTGGACTGTCGGCTTGCAGCGAGTCGTAGATCGAGAGGGTCCGCTTGTAGGACAGGGAGTTCTCGAAGAAGACAAACGGCCGGTTGATCTGAGAGTTCAGGAAGCTCACGCCGAGCCCGGACGTGCTGCTGTAGTGGAAGGCATCGAAGCTGCCGCCTTCGAAATTGATGAAGGCGCCGCCAATTTCCTGATTAGGGTTGTAGCTCCAGGAAGTGGGATCGGGGGTGGATCCTGCGAATATCCCGGTTGTCACTCCTGGCTTCAAGCGGCGCCCGAAATACCCGCCGTCGATAGTGTCCAGGCTGGGGGCCCAGGGCAGGTAAAGCCGTCCAAATCCCGCCACCCACGCCGAGTTGGGATTGTCATAGGTCATGCTGAGGTGGTAGGTGCGATTGATCAGGTCCTGCAAGGTCTGCTGGCCGCCACCGGAGGTTGAGTTCAAGCGGCCGCGCCAGTATCCGCTCAGGTTCCAATAGGTGCCGTTGATGCGGGTGATGTCAGCGCGCAAGACCAGGCCAAGATCAGAATTGGTGAAGCTGGAGCTGCCATGACTGATGGTACCCATGTAGTCGAGGCCGATTCGGCCGCGCGCGCGATTCACTGAGGGCAGCGGAGGCTTGGGCACCTCGGCTCGGGCTTCTTCTTCCAACGGATCGCCTTCGGTAAAGGTAACGACCGCAGGGTATTTCCGCGTAGTGCTCAGGGCGCGTTGCTGCACCAATGCGGCCGCATCGCCCGAGGACAGGTAGGCAAGGTCTCCGGGCTTTACCGGACGCTTGGGGCTGTGAATGTCGGTAACCGCAGAGGTTTCCGCGACTCCGGTGATCTCGAGTTCGGCGACTACATGGGGGTCGGAGGGATCAACGCTGGTCCCCTGTTGCGCCGGCAAGTCGGTGTCCTTAATCTCGAGCTTCATGCCCTCGGTAAGCCCTGAACTCCGGCCGCCATCGAGGTAGGCAACGCCTTCGGCGACATATTTCACCTTGAAAACGGTGCGCAGGTTGGGATCTGCGGCACGCAGCAACAGCACCGGCTGGTCCGCCCCGCCAGTGGCACCCGCCGGCGTCTCCGGACTGCTCGGAGCCGCCTCCGCAGTTTCGACCGGCTCAGGCGCGCTGGCGACCGCACCTTGTTCCGTGGACCCCGGGGATGGGAGAGAGGGAGGGCTTGGCGGAACAAGGGCGGTCGTGGGATGAGCTGCAGTGGAACCGGAAGCGTCTTGGGGAGCGGGCGGGTTTGACGGCACGGATGGCGGGACTGCGGCGGCAGCCTGACTGCTATCGAAGGCGCCGGTCGTCGTCGACTGCGGCACTGGTGCTGAGATCGCAGGGACGGACGTGTTCGCTACAGTCGGAGCAGGCTGGGGCTGGGCTGAAGCAGCTTCTGTGTTTGGCTGCGGCGCTGGTGCAACAGCGGTCGGCGCGGGGGTTCCGGTCGCGGAGGCGGACCCGGAAAATCCTGAATGCGCTTGTGCTGCAGTGCCGTTTGCCTGCACAGCACCTGCGGATACTGCGTCAAAACCAGCGTGGGATGTCCCATCCACGGGCGGAACCTTGTCGGCGCCCGGCGATCCAAGACTGGGAAAGACGGTTCCTTGCTGCAAGCTACCGTAGTTGGGATGCACGGCAGTGGGCCGGGAGGAGGATCCGCTGGCAGTCGTGGCAGTCCCGCTGTTGGCCGGCTGATCTGGAGGAAACACAATCGGCGACTGCGATGGAGGCGGCGGAGGCAGGGGGACAGAGTCACTCGCGGCCACGGCTGGAGGGGCCTTGGGCTCCCGGCGAAATACTCCTATGAGCCCGCCGCCGGACGCGGCCGCGGCGGGCGTATTTCGACGGGCACTGGAACGCGCATTCACAGGGCTCACGGTCAGGGTGATAACCGTGCCGTTCGACTTCAGCGCGTACGGCGCCATCTGGTCGAGGTCCAAGACCACATGCGTGACCGGGGGGGCAGCGCTATTCAGGCCCATGCGCACGCTGCGCACGCCGTTCGAGTTGACGGGAATGTGCCGCTGCCTGGGGCCAGACAGTGTGTTCGGCAACTCGAGCACCAGCCGGTCGGGATGGCTGGCGGTGACCACGGAGGCATTGACGGGCGCGCTGAGTGTGACCTCAACCCGGACGCTGCTGCCGTCGCGCGCCACTTTCACATCTTGCACCGTCGCTGGATCTGGAGCCGTGCCTTGTCCCAACGCTACCGACACCAGCAGGAAGAGAGTCCCGAATTGTTTCTGTACTGCCGTCATTCCCCGTTGTCACTCGCTGGCGCTCCGCTTGCCGCCGGAATCTTGTGTTCGTCTTTCTGACTCAGCACGTAAAGGGCCTTGTCGCAGGTCTAACCGCCGCCCTGGCCAGTGGGATGGCACTGGTAACAATTGATGCTGTTGTACACGTAACCCTTCACGCCCTGGTGCTCCTGGTCCGTCGTCGTCTTGGAGTGCGTGTGGCAACCGGTGCAGGTGAAGATCGAGTAGTCGTTCGCGTTGGTGTGGCAGTCGCTGCAGGTGGAGATCCCGTGGTGCGGCGTCGGGAACCAGGTGTGATTGAAGGTAGCGTCCGTCCACACCTTGGTGTCGTGGCAGGTCTGGCAGGTGGTGGGGAAGCCAGCAGCCTTATGATTCGGATTGGTGGTCGCGTCGTAATCCGCTTTGTGACAACCGTAGCAGTCCGTCGGAAGGGTGGTGTAGTTGTTGTTGACGTGGCAATCCGCGCACTGCCGCGGCGGAACCGTGTGCGAGCCGGTCAGGGGGAACGTGGTGGTGTTGTGATCGAACTTGCCGTCGGTCCAGACAACCGTGTCGTGGCACAGCTCGCAGGTCGTGGGGAAGCCGGCCGCGATGTGGTCCACGGGAGTTTTGGCGTTGTTGTAGTCGTTCAGGTGGCAACTGACGCAGGCCGTGGTGTTCAGCTTGTAGTTGTTGTTGACGTGGCAGTCGCCGCACTGGCGTGGCGGGACGGTGTGCGCGCCGGTCAGGGCAAACCCAGTCGTCGAGTGATCGAAGCTCGCGCCACTCCAGGACGTCGTGCTGTGACAAGACTCGCAAGTCGTCGGGAACCCGGCCGCTACGTGGTTGGGATCGGTGGTGCCCTGGTAGTCCTTCAAGTGGCAACCCACGCACGCCGTATCGGTCAGGTTGTAGTTGTTGTTGACGTGACAATCTGTACACTGCCGCGGCGGTACGGTATGCGCTCCCGTCAAGGTGAAGCCCGTGGTGCTGTGATCGAACTTTCCGTTGGCCCAGGCCACCGTATCGTGACACTGCTCGCAGGTCGTTGGGAACCCGGCCGAGATGTGGTTCACCGGCGAGACCGCGCCGTTGTAATCGGCCTGGTGGCAGCTCACGCAGGCCGTAGTGGTCAGGTTGTAGTTATTGTTGACGTGGCAGTCGGTACACTGCCGGGGCGGGACGGTGTGCGAGCCCGTCAGCGGAAAGCCGGTGCTCGAGTGATTGAAGGTCGCGCCGTCCCACGATGATGTGCTGTGGCACTGCTCGCAGGTCTGGGGGAAGTTCGCCGTGACGTGGTTGGGATTGGTCGTGCCCTGGTAATCCTTCAGGTGGCAGCTCACGCAGGCCGCAGTGGTCAGGTTGTAGTTGTTGTTGATGTGGCAGTCGGTGCATTGCCGCGGCGGGACGGTATGCGCGCCGGTCAAGGGGAAAGCGGACTTGGAGTGATCGAACTGCGCCGGCTGCCAGGCCGTGGTGGTGTGGCACATCTCGCAACTCTGGCTGAATCCCGCTTGCATATGGTTCGGATTGGTGGCGTTCTGAAAGTCCTTCAAGTGACAGGACACGCAAGCCGTGCTGGTCAGGTTGTAATTATTGTTGATGTGGCAGTCTGCACATTGGCGGGGCGGAACCGAGTGCGCGCCCGTCAACGGGAAATTGACCGTGGAGTGGTCAAAGGTCGCAGGACTCCAGGACGCCGTGGAGTGGCAGGTCTGGCAGGTCTGCGGGAAGCCGCCCTGCACGTGCGGCGGGTTGGTCGTGCCCTGGAAATCCTTCAGGTGGCAACTGACGCACGCGGTGGTGGTCAGGTTGTAGTTGTTGTTGACGTGGCAGTCGGCGCACTGCAGCGGGGGCACAGCGTGCGCGAAGGTCAACGGAAATCCGGTGGCGGCGTGATCGAATTTTGCATTAAGCCAATTGTCCATCCCGTGGCAGAGTTCGCAGCTGGTGGAGAACTGCCCGGCGATGTGGTTGGGACTGGTGGCCTGCTGGTATTCCTTGGAGTGACACGAATAACACTGTGTGGATAACCCTTGGAACTGCCCGGTGGCTGCGCCCTTGTGACAAGAGTCGCAGTCCACGGCGGCGTGAGCTCCCACCAGCGGAAAGCGGTTTTGGTGCTGCTTGATCTGCTGGATTGAGACCTGCCACCCCTTCACGGTATGGCACTGCTCGCAGCCTGCCCCAAACTGGCGCTTGTGGATGTCGGCGTGGCAATCGGCGCACTGTGTACCGACGTTAGAGAACACCGGCTTGGTGTGACACTGGGTGCAGGTGACCGACTGATGCATGCCGCGCAAGGGGTAGCGGGTCTGGTTGTGATCGAATTCCGGAACGGCGCGGATTGGTTTCCAACCCAGTGCGGTATGGCAGTTCTGGCAGGGAATGTTCAGATTGCCGTGCGGGCTACGGGTGGTGGTGTAAACCTGCCCCTGCCCGGCCGCCGAAGCACCCACCGGCAGCAGCAGAAACGAGACAACCAGATTCACCAGGATCGTCGGAACCAACGCGCCCCACCCCAAAGCGGAATCGACCCAAACAGCGAATGTAAGAATGAAAAAGTTAAGAAGACGAGAGGGCGGCTAAGAAACACGTAAGCAATTCGACGCCCAGTTAGATTAATTGGTTGTGCACCCCATCAAAAGTTACGCAAGTATGTGTTCAACAGGCCAATGCACTGGCGGTCCAAATCTGTGTCCGGGCAGCATGTACTTCCGAGTACATGTAACTTCTTCGGAGTGGCCGCAGTTTTTCCCAGGTTTTACGCGGGTTTCTGAGCGTTCAGAATCCTTGACGTGTACAAAAATCTGTTCAAAAGGTTGGCGTGACGACGCTCGGTGAACTGGGAACAAGGCCCCCTTTTGTCGCCGGCCCATGGCACGCTGCGCAATCCTTCGGAGTGGGCTTGTAGAAGAGTACGGTCTTTCCTTCGACCAAGCGGGTCAAGGTATGGCACCGCTCACAGCGCACGTTACGGTGCACCCCCTGCAGCGCGAACTGAGTGCGGGTGTCATGGTCGAAGAGCGACGGCTTCCACTTCGCGCTGTTGTGGCAGTCGGAGCAGGCGGTCACGCCATTCTTTGCGAATTGCTTGCCGTGGATATCTTCGTGGCACTCCTCGCACTTGGTAGGCGCGGCCTTGAAATCCACATTGATCAGGGTGGTTTCCAGATTGGGAGGCTTGTGGCAGTCCATGCAGGCGGTGGCGCGATGGGCCCCGATCAATGGGAAGGAAGTCCGGGAATGGTCGAAGTCGGAGAGTTCCTTCCAGGACTTGGTGGTGTGGCAAGCCTCGCACCCGGCGGCTTTGCCGTCGGCGCGGGTTTGCCGCATGCGCTCATTGAACTGTCCCTTGTGCGGGTCGGTGTGGCAAGTCGTGCAGGAAAGATTGTCCCAGTGATAGAGGACCGCCGGCTTGGGTTGGAGGTCCGCATATTCCTTGTGGCAATCGCCACACGGGATGGCGACATGCCCTCCAGTTAGTACGAAATGGGTGTCCTTGTGCCGTGTCAGCGTAAAGGTGGATGGCTTGTATCCCTGGAGGTTATGGCAGCGTTCGCAGGCGTTGAAGTATGGAGCCGCCGCAAACTGGCCGGCGTGCTGGTCGCGGTGGCAATCGGTGCAGTGCTGGAACTTGATTTTGAAGAGCGTGTCTTTCCCCTTTGGAATATGGCATTGGTCGCATTGCACCGCGGCGTGCTTTCCCTCCAGCGGATAAGCCGAGGTTGCGTGGTCTTGCACGGTGAATTTCGCGGGTTTGAAGCCATCCACCGTATGGCAGGAGGCGCACTCAGCTCCTCCGGGGCGCTTGGCGAATTGTCCCTTGTGCGGATCGGGCTGGTGGCAATCCATACACTTCTGGAAGGCCAGCGGCTTCTTGAAATCTCCGCCGGCGTGGCATTGCGCACAATCTACCGTGGCGTGTTTACCTAGCAGGGGATACTGTGTCTTTGAGTGGTCAAAGCGCTGGTTGACGGCTTCGGTTGAAACTCTCTTCCATCCGCTTGTGTTGTGGCAGGCCTGGCAACCCTGGGCGAAGCTGCCATGGTGCGGATCGCTGTGACAATCGGAACACTGGCCAAAGGGGATGCCGGTATAACGGGGCTTGTTGTCGGGCCCGGGCGTGTGACACTTCTGGCAAGCCACCTGGGCGTGCAGTCCGGTCAGCGGGTAGCGCGTTTTGGAGTGGTCGAACTGGCCGACAGTCACGGTCTTCCAGTCATTGTAGGTGTGGCACTGGAGGCAGTTCGCACCCAGGCGTCCCTTGTGCTGGTCCTGGTGACAGGTGACGCAGTTCTGGGAAACACCCAGAAAGGTCCGATTCAGGTCCTTGATCTTGATCTCCGGGCGCTCGGACGGAGACACGTGCTCAGGACTGTGGCACTTGTTGCAAGTCAGACCCGCGTGCTTGCCTTCGAGCGCGTATCCGGCCTGCTTGTGATCGAAGCTATTCGGGTCCCACTTGATGAGGGGAAAATCCTCCCCGTTGTGCTCGGAGTGGCAGCGCACGCATTCCTGGCTGGACCCCGGGGCGATGTGATAGGTGGCGTGCAGGCCCTGGTGCGCCGTCAGGCGCGAAGCAATCTCCGTGTGGCAATCCAGACACCTGAAATTAGCTGATCCCGCACCCAGCTTGTGACAACTGGCGCAGTTGGTGGCGCCGTTCAGGGATTGGTGGGGGCGGGAGAGTGGTCCGGGCGAAATTTGCCCTTCGGCTTTCGGGACAAATCCGAGAAAGAGGCTGATCACAAGGGCTGCGAGCAGCAGCGGCCACGCTGGGCGCACCACGCCCGGGGGTGCGGGACGCTCCGCAAGCATCGGCTCTCTAAGTTCTATCTGGTGCAACAGGTCATGCCCCTCGCTGGACTGCGCCGGTGTTGCTGCGTCGCGATTGCACGCAGTGAGTGCATGGAGTCTAGCAATGTGCGATGAGATGCAAAAGTCCCCGAAAGTGCAACCTGCAGGTGTCCTGTCGCCCATTTTGGGAATTTGCAAGTTCGAATCTTCGACAAATCAGCAATCGGGCAACCATCTGAAATGAGCGCCATCACAGATGTATGTGACTAACCTTCGTGGATAGCAGCAGGCACCTTCTCTTCCACTAGACTTACAGGAATAGAGTCTGCGCTTTTCGGGCGAGCGCAGGAGAAAACGATCTCGTGTTCAAGAAACTGTACTCAGACTCACCCTCGCCGGTCTCTGACCTGGGCTCGTTCCGGCGGCAGGAATCAATCTTCATCGTCCTGAACCTGGCCCTGCTGGCGGTTCTCCTGCTGCTGCATGCAGGCTTCGCCTCCTACTGGGGAACGCCTACGCGGGCACTGGTGGCTGTGCTAGGCGCGGGCTTCCTGCTGAAAGCAGTGGAATTGATTTGGGTGCGGAAGCTGACACGGGCGCCGAGCCCGACGGCGCTGGCACTGCTGACCTGGAGTTCGATCACGCTGAACCTGGTGCTCGCGGTAGCGCTCACATGGATAGCCGACCACGAAGACAGTCCTTACCTGGTGCTGCTGGTCATGCCCATTCTGGAAGCGGCTTTCCGCTTCCGCTTGTTTACGGTGCTGGCTGTCATGGTCATGGCTGATTTCTACAGCTTCCTGGCTCCCTGGCAGTACTTCCAGCATCATCCGCCCACGGACATTGGGGAATATTTTGAGGCTGGGATCACCTCGCTGACGTTGCTGATTGTAGGAGTGCTGGTCTGGTACCTGGTGAACGACCTGCGGCAGAAGGAAACGCATCTGGCAAACAACTTGCTGGAACTGGAAGGCACGCGGGAGAAATTGCTGCAGGAGGAAAAGCTGGCTGCCGTGGGACGACTGTCCAGTGCGATCGCACACGAGATCCGCAACCCGGTTTCCATGATTTCCAGTTCTCTGGCGACGGCCAAACAACTGAGCGGGCCGGAACGGGAGGAGATGTTCGAAATCGCCTCGGAAGAAGCGTCGAGACTGGTGATGCTGACCACGGACTTTCTCGCTTACGCCCGGCCGCGACCGCCGAAGGTTGTGCTCAGCTCGGTGACGGACACGGTGGCTTATGTCGCCGATGCATGCCGGGCCCACGCCAGCCAGAGGAATGTGCACCTCCGGGTTGATGCTGCGGAAAGCCTCACAGCGGAAGTCGATACCGGACAACTGCAGCAAGCTCTGATCAACTTGGTGATGAATGCGGTAGAGGCCTCGCCTGCGAACGGGACGGTGTCACTTCGAGTACATGACGGCAATCGGCAGGTATGCATTGACGTCGAAAATGCTGGCGCTCCCATTCCCGAGCCCACGCGTTCGAGGATTTTCGAACCGTTCTTTACCACCAGGCCGGAGGGCAGCGGGCTTGGCCTGGCGATTGCACGCAACATCGCACGCGCCCATGGTGGCGACTTGACGCTGTCGGCAAACGACTCCCAGGGGATTTGTTTTTCGCTGACTTTACCGCTGCCCAACGGGCACCTACAAAAATAAGAGAACAAATGGCAAGAATCCTGATCGTTGACGACGAACCCAACATGCGCCGCATCCTGGCTTCCAATCTCCGCCAGGACAAGCACGAGATCTCGGAAGCGTCGGGTGTGGAGGAAGCCCGCCGGAGCCTCGCCAACGACGACTACGAGGTTGTCATCACTGATCAAAAGATGCCCGACGGCGAAGGGCTCGCGGTCCTGGCGGCAGCGCGCGAGTCCGATCCCACTCTCTCAGTGATTTTCCTGACTGCTGTGGCCAGCATCGAACTGGCAGTCGAGAGCATGCGGCATGGGGCCTTCGACTTTCTGACCAAGCCGTTCCAACCGGAAGTAGTCCGGGCCACGGCGCAACGCGCCTGGGAGCGCACCCGCCTGTTGCGCGAAAACGAACTGCTCAAGGATACCGTGGTTCGCCTGGAGGGCGCCTCGGAGATCTTCGGGGAGAGCGCGGCCATGCGCGAGGTGCGCGAAAAGATCGCGCGGGTCGCGCCCACCAACGCCACCGTCCTGATCACCGGCGAAACCGGCACCGGCAAGGAACTGGTGGCCCGCGCCATCCACCGCAACAGTCCTCGATCCTCCAAGCCATTCGTCGCGGTCAATTGCGCCGCCTTTACCGAGACCCTGCTGGAAAGCGAGCTGTTCGGCCACGAAAAAGGAGCGTTTACCGGCGCTGACCGCACTCGGCAAGGCTTGTTTGAAGCCGCCCACGAAGGCACGCTCTTCCTGGATGAGGCGGGAGAGATGTCGCCGGCGGCGCAAGCCAAGCTGCTGCGCATTCTTACCGACGGTCAACTTCTGCGCGTCGGTTCCACCCACCCGCGCACCGTAGATGTCCGCGTCCTGGTGGCCACGCACCGCGACCTTAGACAGCGGGTACGTGAAAGTCTCTTCCGCGAAGACCTGTTCTACCGCCTGGCTGTGGTGCCAATTCATTTGGCTCCCTTGCGGGAGCGCCGTGACGACGTCCCCGGCCTCTGCGAGATGTTTTCCCGGCAGGTTGCTCTGGAGCTTAAGCTGCCGGGAAGAAAGATCAGCCCACAAGCGGTCGAGGCGCTGCAGCGCTACGCGTTTCCGGGCAATGTGCGGGAACTCAAGAACCTGATCGAGCGGGCCTACATTCTTTCCGCACACGGCGAGATCAGGGTCGAGGATTTCCCCGTCCCGCAAGGAGCCGCCATGGCTGCCGCCGCTCCCGGCAACAGCCCTAGTGTCGTCCAGCAGGTCACGGGTTCAGTGGGTGACTCCTTCGATTTGACCGCCCTCCTGGAGCAAGCTGAGAAGGAACTCATCCTGCGGACGCTGGGCGCCACCGGGGGAGCGCAAGCCGAAGCCGCACGACGCATGGGGCTTTCCCGCAGCGCCCTGGCTTATAAACTGAACAAGTACGGAATCCGAACCAGCGCGGAGTAATCCGAGCCGGCGGAAACCAGAGGAAGGATGCCTGTCAGACTACGCTCGGATAACTGTTGCGAGACGTTGTAACGCCTGAAACCGCGTGCAAGTTTGTTGGGAAAAAGATATTTGGCTGCCCCCCAGGGATTCGAACCCCGATATGCTGATCCAGAGTCAGCTGTCCTGCCGTTGAACGAGGGGGCAGCGGGTCGCTTTGCAGAATTTCCTGACGACATTTCGATTCTATGGGGTGTCCGCGTCATGGTCAACAAGCCGCAGCGGTTGCGGGCTGCCAAGGCCCGTGAAGTTCCACGCTCCGGTTGCCAGCCACCAGCAACTAATTCCCGGTCTAGCGCAAGCCACCTCTCTCGCGTATATTGAACGGCCTTGGTAACCGCCACCCCAATGCTCGAGGCAAAATCCAAACCGGTCATCCTGATCCGCGACTTAGACAGCTTCGAAGACCTCAGCCAGGTCGGAGCGGTGGAGAAAGAGGTTTGGGGATTGGCGGATCACGATGTGATCCCGATGACCATCACCATCGCGACCAAGGCTGCCGGCAGCATCTGGCTGGGGGCCTTCGATGGGGCCAAGCTGGCGGGATTCGCCTTCGCGTTTCCCGGCCTCGAGCATGGACAGCTCATGCTGCACTCGCACATGCTGGCGGTGCGCGATGCGTATCGGGACTCTGACCTGGGCTTCAAACTCAAACTGGGGCAGCGCGAGCGTGCCCTGGCCCTGCGCATTCAGGAAATGACCTGGACGTTCGATCCCTTGCAGAGCAAGAACGCGCATTTCAATTTTGCCAAGCTGGGTGTGGTCTCGGATACCTACAAGATAGACTTCTACGGGCCAGAGACTTCGAGCGTTTTGCACCGCAACAGCACCGATCGCTTGTGGGTCCGGTGGGCGATGACCAGCCGGCGAGTGCAGCAGCGGTTGCAGGGAAAGGACCAGCGCAGCGAGATCATGGACACGCTCTCACGCTTGACGCCGCTGATTCGCTTCAACGGTGACGGCAAGCCGGTGAAGACCGATCTGGAGACGGCCTTGGGGCGGCAGCGGATTGCGATCGAGATCCCCAGTGACATCGCTACCGTTGAGCAGAAAGATCTCGCGCTGGCTCGCGAGTGGCGGTTGGCCACGCGCTGGGCTTTCACGGAAGCGCTGAAGGCAGGATTTTTTGTGGCTGAGTTCTGCCGAACCGTGCGTGGTCAACAGGGTCCGGGCACCTACGTTCTGGAAAAAGGCGCGTTGGAGGAGTACATGCCGGAACTGGCCCGGGGCGCGATCGACGCCCGCTGAGCAGTGCGTCCGGCGCGTACGCGCGCGATCCAAGAATAGGAAGTCCGGAGATTGCTCCCCGGACCTAGCCGGCAGGCCAGGCCCCGCTGCTTATAAGCTACTCGTTCGAGATGGTGCAAGTGCTCCCGTCAAGCCTGTTGAAGCTGACCGTGAACTTCTCGTTGTACCCCTTGGCTTTGTCCTGAAGGACGCTAATCGCCATGGCCTCGCCGAGTTGAATGGAGATATCGGAATCCTGGCGCCAGTGGATACCAGCATGGATTCCGTGACCGAAGCTGACGTTATGAGCCAGCTTGTTCAACTCGCCACCGACGGTGATCTGCCCCGCATCCGAACCGGTGTAGGGCACAAGCGAAAGACCGTCATTGGTAGGCACCATGGGATTCGGGATCACGTAATTCTGGTCGAAGAAGAACTTCAGGAAGGTAATACAGGCGCCGGCGACTGTTCCGTGACCGGTGGGGTAGGACGGGTGAGTCGGTGAACCCTCCGGGAAAGGCTGCGGAAGCAGATACGTGCCGTATTTGCTGAAGACCTGCTGAGGGGCCTGCGAGTTCAGAACGTTGCTGTTCAAGCGGGCATCGATTTTGTTTTGGTTGCCGCTGAGGATCTGATGTAGAACCCCTCCGCCTGACTCGGGACGATGCACCAGGTGGACCAGCCACTTCTGGTACCACACCCGATGAAGGGCCCTGGCGGCAATTTCTCCCTGACAAGCGGCAAAATCCGGACCGCCGAAGGTGTCGAAGCCATTCTGCGTCTTCGATCCGATGTAGGGGTTGCCGGGGTTCAGGGGGAACTTCAGCCCTGCCATTACCAGGAAGGCGCTGAAGTACGCCTGATACAGCACGTCCACGTGCGTGTAGGCCGCCAAGCCACGCCCGTCATGCAGGTAGCGGCGAACCGGATCAAATTGGGGCTTCAGTCCGGTGTCGATGCCATTCTGAACGTCCTGGAACGTGGTGGTGTCGGTCATGTAGTCAAGGCCCGCCACAAACGTCTGCATCAGCATGTCCATCGGCTGGGTGCCAAACATGGTGGGAGTAATCATGAACTGCGATACGTACGGACCCACCGTCTCGCCCGGGAAGGCGCCGCGGAACAGCAGGTCCGGCGTTACCTTTCCGTTGGCGTCTCTCGGGCCGCGGTAGGATGGCTGGGCAGAAAGTTCTGCGGCCGCCGCGATTGCGGTGTCGCTGGTGGCGTAGTCGGTGAAGGCCACATCGTACAACAGCGAGGACCAGTACATTTCCATCAACTGCGCGCCGTAATCCGCACTGGCGATCTGCGCGAAGGGAGGGACGCATGCGGGAGCACCCTGATCACCGGGGGCCGGAGCATTGCCGAACTGGACCGAGTCGAGCCCTTCCATATCGAAAGCATAGGAACCTTGGGGGCCGTTCTGGGTGCGTGTACCCCCAATAATGATGGCCTCCCAGTCACTGTTCTTGCCGCTTCTCAGTGCCTTCTTGAAGGACTGGTACGCCGCTGGATTCACCACTCCAATGTCGTCTTGCAGCAGGCCTTTGGTGTAAGTGGCGGACTTGTCGGGATAGCGCTCCTCGTCGCCGTTCGTGGTGTGCGGAGGGACAGGAACGGCGGCATCTCTGGTCGCGGCCGCGAGGCGAAGCGCAAAGGATCTTGCTACCCGGGGGTTGATTCCGCCAGAGGGCGCGGAAGTGTCCCCGGCAGCAATCGAACCGCTGACCTTGCTGGCCTCGGCGAGTGCAGGGGCGCCGAGTACACCGGCTGCCATCGTCGCGGTCGCCGCGGTGCCTAGCTTACTCAGAAAGTTGCGACGGCTCCGGGAGTGGAGCTCGGAGCTTGCCTCGCACTTGGTTGCGGGTCGGCTTGGGGACGCATCTGTGGCGGGGACTGCCAGGGGAGGCCTTTTCATGAGTGCTCCTTAGAGCTGATCTACTGCGTCACGAAGCGGCAAGAGGTAACTGCAGCGCGTGATTGTAGCACTTACGCAACCAAGGGAGCAGGGCCGGAAGGCCCGAGATGCGGCTTCCGCCAAGTTCTTGAAATCGATAGGGCTTGGATTTTGAAAGCGAGTGCTCAGGCCAGTTTCCAACCGCTCGCGGATGCAGAAGGGTGCGCCTGAGTTGCAAGAGGTTGCTCACCAGACGAACGCTCTTTCACCCCATGGCTGTGATGCTGCTAGTCTCCGGTCAGAATCCGCCAGGCCTCGCGGCTGGTGACCAGCACGTGCTGCACACTCTTGACCGCCTTCATGTATTGCGCGCGCTCGAAGGCGGTGGGATCGGCACAACGGAGCTGGCTCATGCTGCCCTTCATCTGCTGCACCGATTCGTACTCGCGCCGCTCCATCCACTCCAATAGGCCCTGCTCGATGTAACGCAGATGAGTAATGCCGTTGCGCAGCAGGGTTGAGCAGAGCATGGTGACGTCGGCTCCAACCATCAGCAGCTTGATCACATCTTCAGGACCATGCACGCCGCTGGTGGCCGCAAGGCTGGCACGAATACGGCCGTACAGAATACCGATCCAGGTCAAGGGCAAGCGCAGGGCCTGCGGTGTGCTGAGCAGCACATTGGGCGTGATCTCCAGTTCGTCGAGGTCGATGTCCGGCTGGTAGAAGCGGTTGAAGAGCACCAGACCATTGGCGCCTTCCAGCTCGAGGCGCTTAGCGATGTTAGCCATGTTGCTGAAGAACGGGCTCAGCTTGACGGCGACGGGAATGCTCACCGCGGTCTTCACCGCTTTGACGATGTCAACGTAAGTCTGCTCGATTTCCACGCCGGGAACGTCGAGATCGGTAGGGATGGAATAGATGTTGCACTCGAGGGCATCGGCGCCGGCCTGCTCGATCTGCCGGGCATAGTCCGTCCAACCGCCCACAGTAGCGCCATTGAGGCTGGCGATGATCGGAATGCGCACCGCTTCCTTGGCTTTGCGAATGTGGTTCAGGTAGCCTTCGGGCCCGAGGCGGAATTCGCCGGGCTGCGGAAAATACGTAAGGGACTCCGCAAAACTCTCCGTGCCCGCCGTCAGATGGTGATCGAGCTCAAACCGCTCCTGCCGCAGTTGCTCTTCAAAGAGGGAATACAGGACCACGGCGGAAGCGCCGGCATCTTCCAGGCGGCGAATGCCGTCGAGTTCCTGCGAGAGCGGGGACGCCGAAGGCACCAGCGGCGTACGCAGCTTCATGCCCAGGTAGGTAGTGGTGAGGTCGATCATGGTTCCTCCTCGTGCACGGCGGTTACTCTTTGGCGTGAGACCCGGCAAGCTGGGCCTCTACGGCATTCTTCTTCTCTGCTTCCTGTAGAGACGCGGCTGGCTGCGTCTCTGCCGGCGCCGGCTTCTCCGGTGGCTTCTCGAACTTGCGCTGCGCCAGGTATTCGTACAGGCGATAGCGGACGTCGGCGTCGTGCTGCGCCAGCTGCCACAGCCGCTTGGCATCCTCGGGCTTGCTCTTGGTTAGCATCTTGAAGCGGGTTTCCATGAACATGAAGTCCTGGACCTTCTTGGTGGGAGTGCGGGAATCCAGCATCAGGGGATTCTCGCCCTGCTCGGCGCGCTCAGGGTTGTAGCGATAGAGCAGCCACTCGCCCGAGTCCACCGCCGCCTTCTGGTCCGACATGGCGGTAGTCATGTTGATGCCATGAGCAATGCAGTGCGAGTAGGCGATGATGATGCTGGGGCCGTCATAGGCCTCGGCTTCAAGGAACGCTTTAAGGGTGTGCTCGTCCTTGGCTCCCATCGCAACACTTGCTACGTACACGTGGCCGTAGGTCATGGCCATCATGCCCAGGTCCTTTTTGGGCCCGGGCTTGCCGCCGGCGGCAAACTTGGCCACCGCAGCGCGAGGCGTGGCTTTGGAGGCCTGTCCACCCGTATTGGAGTACACCTCGGTATCAAGCACCAGCAGATTGACGTTGCGCCCGCTGGCCAGGACGTGGTCGAGGCCTCCGTAGCCGATGTCGTAGGCCCAGCCGTCGCCGCCCACGATCCAAACGCTCTTCTTCACCAGCATGTCGGCTACGGCAAGAAGTTGTTTTGCTTCCGGTGAATCCAGGCCTTGCAGTTTCTCTTTCAGCAGGTCCACGCGCTGGCGCTGCTCGAAGATGTCGGATTCGTCTTTTTGCGGGGAAGTCAGCAGGGCAGTGGCCAGCCGCTCGCCGATGGAACCTGCGAGACGGCGAACCAACTCGCGCGCGAACTCTGCCTGCTTATCGATGGAGAGCCGGAATCCTAGGCCGAACTCGGCATTGTCCTCAAACAGGGAATTGGACCATGCCGGACCGCGCCCGGAGGCATCTTTGGTCCAGGGTGTGGTGGGCAGGTTGGCGCCGTAGATGGAGGAGCACCCGGTGGCATTGGCAATCACTGCCCGGTCGCCGAACAGTTGCGACAGCAGCTTCAAATATGGCGTCTCGCCGCATCCCGAGCAGGCTCCGGAGAATTCGAACAACGGCTCCTGCACCTGCTGCTGGCGAATGTTGCTGACTTTGATATTGCGACGGTCGAGCTCTGGAATCTTGAGGAAGAACTCCCAGTTCTCGCGCTCGGGAGCGCGCAGCGGTGGTTGGGGCATCATGTTGATGGCTTTGAGGCGGGTTTCTGTCTTGTTCTTGGCCGGACAAATGTCCACGCAAATGCCGCATCCGGTACAGTCTTCCGGTGCAACCTGGATGCTGTACTTGAGGCCGTGCCATTCTTTGTCGCGCGCCTCGGTGGACTTGAAGGTGGCAGGTGCTCCCGCCAGGAGCTTCGAGTCGTAGACCTTGATGCGAATCACGGCGTGTGGGCAAACCATAGCGCACTTGCCGCACTGGATGCAGGTCTTGGTGTCCCACACTGGAATCTCCAGCGCGATGTTGCGTTTCTCCCATTGCGCGGTGCCGGTGGGGAAGGTGCCGTCGGCAGGGAAGGCGCTTACCGGCAGGGTGTCGCCTTTGCCGGAGTAGATGACGCTCAGCACATCGCGCTCGAAGTCGGGTGCGTCAGCCGGGAACGCTGGCGGCATCTCGATGGTGCTGGTGACCGTGGCCGGGACTTTAACTTCGAACAGGTGAGCCAAAGTTTCGTCGACTGCCTGCATGTTCTTCTGGACGATCTCTTCACCTTTCTTGC
The DNA here is from genome assembly GCA_020073165.1 of Terriglobia bacterium. Lineage (GTDB taxonomy): Bacteria > Acidobacteriota > Terriglobia > Terriglobales > Acidobacteriaceae > JAIQET01. Next base: position 98,505 of record JAIQFP010000005.1, read on the forward strand.
CGTAGGTGTCGCGGATGGACTCGCGGATGGCTTCGATGGCCTCGTCACGCGGCAGCACTTTGGAGATGGCAAAGAAGCAGACTTGCAGAATGGTGTTCATGCGACTCCCCATGCCGGTGTCGCGTGCCACTTTGTAGCCGTCAATCACGTAAAACTTGGCTTTCTTGGCGATGATTTGCGCCTGCATCTGGCGCGGCAGGTGATCCCAGACTTCGTCGGGGCCGAAGGGGCTGTTGAGCAGGAAAGTGCCGCCGGGGACCAGGGAACTGAGCATGTCGTAGCGTTCGAGAAAGATCCACTGATGACAGGCCAGGAAGTTTGCCTTGGACACCAGGTAACTGGAGCGAATCGGCTGCGGCCCGAAGCGCAGGTGCGAGACCGTCATCGCGCCTGACTTCTTGGAGTCGTACACGAAGTATCCCTGGGCGTAGTTGTCGGTATTCTCGCCGATGATCTTGATGGAATTCTTGTTAGCGCCGACCGTGCCGTCCGCGCCCAGGCCGTAGAACATGGCGCGCACTACGCTGTCCGGCTCGGTGGAAAACTCGGGGTCGTAGGGCAGGCTGCTCTGGCTTACGTCGTCTTGGATGCCGACCGTGAAGTGGTCCTTCGGGCGCGCCACCTTTAGGTTGTCGTACACGGCCTTAACCATCGCCGGGGTGAATTCCTTGGACGACAACCCGTACCGGCCGCCGACCAACGTGGGCATCGTCCTCAGCCTGCCGTGGCCTTGCTGGATGCCCTCGTACAGCGCGTTAACCACGTCCACATAGAGAGGTTCCCCCACCGCTCCGGCTTCCTTGGTGCGGTCAAGAACTGCGATCTGACGCACGCTGGCGGGGAGCGCTTCCAGGAAATGTCTTACCGAGAAGGGCCGGTACAGGCGAACCTTGAGCAGACCCAGTTTCTCGCCGCGGGCGTTCAGGTACTCGACGGTTTCATGGGCTGCTTCTGCGCCCGAGCCCATCATTACGATCACGCGCTCGGCGTCAGGTGCGCCGACATAATCGAACAGGCGATAGGACCGGCCCACGACCTGGGCAAACTTGTCCATCACGCCCTGAACAATCTGCGGACAGGCCTGGTAATAAGGGTTGATGGTTTCTCGGATCTGGAAGAAGACATCCGGGTTTTGCGCGGTGCCGCGCAGCACCGGATGGTCGGGCGAAAGCGCTCGCTGGCGATGCTCGAAGACCCGGTCCATGTTGATCAGGGCGCGCAGATCGCTTTCCGCCAGCATTTCAATCTTGTTGACTTCATGCGAGGTGCGGAAGCCGTCAAAGAAATGCAGGATAGGAATGCGGCACTCCAGGGTAGCGGCGTGCGCGATCAGGGCAAGGTCCATGGCTTCCTGCACCGAGTTTGAGCACAGCATCGCCCAACCCGTAGTGCGGCAGGACATCACGTCGCTGTGGTCGCCAAAGATGGATAGAGCATGGGTGGCCACGGTGCGCGCCGAAACATGAAACGCAGTCGGGGTGAGTTCGCCGGCGATTTTGTTCATGTTGGGGATCATGAGCAACAGGCCCTGTGAGGCGGTGAAGGTGGTAGCCAGCGAGCCGGTCTGCAACGCGCCATGGACGGCGCCCGAGGCTCCGCCTTCGCTCTGCATCTCGATCACGTGGGGAACGGTGCCCCAGATGTTGGGTACGCCTTCGGAAGCCCACTGGTCCGCCCATTCGCCCATGTTGGAGGAAGGGGTGATGGGGTAAATGGCGATGACCTCGTTCAGACGGTAGGCGACGTTCGCGACCGCCTCATTGGCGTCCATGGTCTTGAACTTGCGCTTCATGATGATCCCTTTCGGCTGTGCGCTGGGCAGCACCGTAGGTGTGCACCCGACCCTGGCATAAAGCATGAGGGTTCAGGGGGTTCGGCGTCGGCAACCTGGGTCACAGAGGTGTGTGATAAGTGTCACAATGGGAAACACAGCCATTCCAAGCGATCGTCCCGCGAGGGATAAGGTGCCGCTGGCTTCTTCCAACCCGATTCTGCTCTACGACGGCGTCTGCGGGCTTTGCAACCGGCTTATTCAGTTCGTGCTGAAACGTGACCGGCAGGATCGCTTCCGCTTTGCATCGCTGCAAAGTGAGTTTGCCCGGAAAATACTGGCGCGGCACGGTACCAATCCGGGAGATTTAGACACCTTTTACTTGCTGCTGGACTACGGGCAACTGGGGGAGCGGCTGGTGTCACGGTCCGATGCGGCGGTCGGAGTGCTGCGGGTTCTGGGCGGTCTCTGGGCTGGGTTCGGATCGGTGATGCGGATGTTTCCCCGCTGGTTTCGCGACTGGGCGTATACCCGAATTGCCCGGAGCCGTTATCGGATCTTTGGCAAGTACGATGCTTGCCCGCTACCGGAGGAGCGTTACCGCGAAAGGTTCCTAGACACATGATGCAAGAACTGCCGCTGCAGGCGGAACACAAGCTCCCTCCACTGCGGCGCTCGTTCCCTTCGTGAACGAGCGTCCTCGGTCGGAATGACAAAATGTTGGAAGTCTGATGTAGATTGTTGCGGCGGCTTGCTACCTTGGCTGCCGTCTGGCCGTCACATTGGAATTGGAGAATGAACATGAAGAAGCTGGCATGGCTCTCCGCTCTGCTGTTGCTGTCAATGGTTCACGCCCAGGTCAATCCCTCCGCAACCACGCGCTACACCGTGATCCTGGTGGGCAACAAAGCGGGGTTTGAAACTTCCGCCCGCAAGCCCGACGGCAGTTTGGAACTTTACTTTGAGTTCAACGACCGCGGTCGCGGGCCCAAGGTGACCGAGCAAGTTGTGCTCGACAGCAACGGAATTCCCATCCGTGTCGAAAATACGGGGAATGATTACCTGAAGGCGCCGGTGGAGGAGCACTTCTCGCTGAAAGATGGCGCAGCCAGCTGGAACAACCGAGCTGAACACGGACAGAGGGCAGTATCCGGGCGGGCGTTTTACCTCAGTATCGCGGGAGTTCCGGAAGAGGCCGCAATTCTGGCACGCGCCCTGCTTGCGGCCCCTGGCGGCAAACTGTCGCTCTTGCCTGAGGGCGAGGCGTCCATCGAAAAGCGGGGCGAACTCAAGATCGAGGCCAACGGGCAGTCTCGCACCGTGGTGCAGTACGCCATGCTGGGGCTGGACTTTGTCCCATCTGCCATCTGGCTGAACCAGGACGGAAGTTACTTCGCCACGGTATCGGGGTGGTCCTCCATTATTCAAGAGGGTTGGGAAACAGCCACGGAGAAGCTATCCCAGGCGCAGGATGAGTTTGACAACCAGCGCACCGCGAACCTGGCACGGACACTGGGACACAAGCCGGCGGGTGCATTGGCGTTTGTGCACGCCAACCTATTCGATACGGACACGGCAACGGTTCGCCCCAATAGCACCGTGGTGATTACGGGGAACAAGATCACGGGGGTGGGAGATGACGGCCAGGTCAGCGTCCCCCAGGGTGCGGAAGTAATTGATGCGACCAACAAGACTGTAATGCCCGGGCTTTGGGACATGCACGTTCACCTTCAGCCCAACGACGGGCTGCTCCACATGGCGGCGGGTGTGACCAGCGTGCGCGACCTGGCCAATGACATCGACCAGTTGGCGGCCATGCAGCGGAGATTCGATGCGGGCACCGAGATCGGTCCGCGGGTACTGAAAGCCGGATTTCTGGACGGACGTGGACCCTACGCGGGACCAACCAAGGTGTTTGCCGATACCGAGCAGGAAGCCCGTGACGACATCGACAGGTACGCCAAACTGGGATACGTCCAGATCAAGATTTACAGCTCGATCAAGCCGGAGTTGGTGCCGAAGATCGCGGCCATGGCACACAGCCACGGCATGCGGGTGAGCGGGCACGTGCCCGCCTTCATGACTGCAGAGCAATTCGTGAAAGACGGCGCCGATGAAATCCAGCACATGAATTTCATCTTCCTGAATTTCCTGTTCGACAAGGTGCAGGACACGCGCACGCCGGCGCGCTTCACCGAGGTGGCGAAGTATGCGACGGAAGTGGATCCGGCCTCGGCACGAGTGCAGGAGTTCATCAAGCTGCTGCAGGATCACAAGACGGTGCTGGATCCCACCCTGAACGCCTTTGAGGGAATGTTTACCGATCGTCCCGGCACCGTGTCCGCCACGTATGCGGCGGTGGCGGACCGCCTGCCGGCACAAATCCGCCGCGGATTCTTCTACGGCGGGCTGGAGGTGCCGGCGGGGATGGACCAGCACTACCGCGACTCCTTCCAGCAGATGTTGAAGATGACCAAGACAATGTACGACGCGGGAATTCCCATCGAAGCGGGGACGGACTCGCTGGCAGGCTTCTCGTTGCATCGCGAACTAGAGTTGTACGAGCAAGCGGGCATTCCCGCTCCCAAGGTCCTGCAGCTGGCTACCCTGGGTGCGGCCCGTGTCATGAAACGTGACCAGGAACGTGGGTCAATTGCAGTGGGTAAGCTGGCCGATGTCATCCTGGTAGACGGCGACCCAGCAGCCCAGATCAGCGACATCCGTCGTGTGACCACGGTGGTGAAAGACGGCGTGGTGTACCAGACGTCGGATTTGTACCGCGCGATTGGCGTGAAACCGTAGGCTTCGGCGCAAAAAACAGGCACTTGGAGAGTCCCCCGTGCTGGTCGGTCGCTTCTACTAGACGTTTCTTCTCACCTTTTCCCACAGCCTGCTGTGTGACCACCGGACACGGAATGGGTGCCTCGGGTCACTGAACCAACCTCCTCAGACGACCGAGAATCTTCGTACCCAGACGCTGCGCAAGAGGTGCACCCTTGCGGTGCCCCCGTCGCCTCTGCGGGCACTGGCAATGGTCATTCCAAGTGGTGACGATCCGTCCACGGAGGCTTTCGTATGGCAAGGCGCGGTACCGCACTCATATTCGTTTTCATTATGATTTTTGCGCTTTCTGGTGCACAGCAGCCCGCGTGGGCAGCAGATGCGGCAGCCACTGCCGATCCACTGGTGCAGTTGCTGATCAACAAAGGCGTGCTCACAGCAGAGGAAGGCAAAGCCATCGCGCAAGCGCCGCTGGCTGCACAGCACGATAAACTGCTGGCCTTGCTGCGTGACAAGGGAGTGATCTCCAGCGACGAGTTTTCCGCACTCGCTCCTGCGTCCGCCCAGGTCTCCTCGTCCTTGATCGCCTCCACTTCGCCCATGGTCGCGCCGGTGGAGCCGACAAAAGTAGAGGCGCCCAAACCCGAGGCCCCCAAATTCATTCCGGCGATCGCTCCCGTGCGGGCGCTGCAACTCGAACCTGCCAAGCCCAATGGCCTGATTCCCGACATCAAGCTGGGCTCGGGCGCCAGGCTCAAGCTCTACGGGATGTTCAAGGCCAGCGTGATTCACGACTCCTCGTCCCCGCTGGGCACCGATATGCCGCTGCCCGGCTTCTTCACCGATACAGGGCCCGGTGCGGGCGCAGAATTCCGCGCCAAGGCGCGCTCCGCACGCGCCGGCGCCAACTTCGAATGGCCCGACATGTCGCCCAGGCTGGCGCTCACCGGCCGCATCGAGGTCGACTTCGAAGGCGACTACACCCGCGTGCTCAACCGCAACATCTCCAGCATCCGCTCCAGCCAGCCTTCGATTCGGTTGGCATGGGTTCGCCTGGATCGCGCCATCGGCGAGAAGTCGAGTGTGTTTGCGCTGTTCGGGCAGGATTGGACCCCGTTCGGTTCTTCCACCTTGCCCAACCTGTTCGAAACCACCGGCCTCGGCCTCGGCTTCGGAACCCTCTACGAGCGCGCGCCCCAGGCCCGCTTTGGTTACGGGTACAACTTCGGAGGCGATTATCAGGTCCGAGTGCAGCCGGAAATTGCCATCGTGCTTCCCGCTTACGGCAACACTCCCACCGATTTAGGCGGACAGTTGGGCATGGGGGAGCGGCAGGGCGCCGATTCCGGCCGTCCCGAGATTCAGGGACGGGTGGTCACCCAGTGGCAACTCGACCATGCCAAGGGCGTGGTCCCGGCGCAATTCATCGTGAGCTTCGTGCAGGGGGAACGGCATGTCATGGTTCGTGCTCAGGATGTCCCCAAAGCATTCAGCACCTATGTCGATCCGGTGACTGGTCTGGAGCCTTTCCAGAACGGTGTGGGGCTAAGCAGCAATCGCTGGGGGGTCAGCACCGAGGTGCAACTGCCCACGCGCTGGTTCACGCTCACCGCCAAGGCGTTCACTGGGGCGGACCTGCGCTTCTACTTCGTGGGCGAACTCTACTCCAACTTCAACGACGTTGCGGGACTCACCTGCCCCACCGGGGGGACCACTTGCAATGCCAGTTCGATTGACGGCTCCTCGACCCTGGTGTTTGGCTACGACGCCAACGGACTGGCACACGTGGCGCCGCAGCGACCGGTTCGGGCAAAAGGATTTTTCGTCAACCTGGGCCTGCCACTGTCCAGGCTGGCCAATGCGGAACCCAGTGGGCGTAACGCCGGCTGGACATTCTATCTGCATTATTCGTTTGATGAGGCCGTGGCCCGCGATGTCCGAAAACTATTTGACGCGGCCACATACCAAGGCACGACCGGCAGCACCTTGTGGGGCAATACCCGCAACAAGAGCGACCTGGCGGCGGCCACGCTCTATTACAAGTTGAACAATCTGGTTAGTTTCGGCCTGGAAGAGTCTTACTACCGTACGCGCGCCACCGGAGGTCTACCTGATCCCATGTGGATGGGCAAGGAGGCCACCGCCTGGCACGATCTGCGCTTCGAATCCGGGCCCATCTTCACGTTCTGAGCGCACGAAAACGTGGCCCGGCGTCCTCGCGTTCCCGGAACCGGGAACGCGAGGAAACACCCAGTGACAGGCAGCCCAGGTAGAGTAGTCACGGCCGCGGCGTGCCCAAGATCTCCGCAAGTTCTTCATATTGTAATAAGTGTGAGGTAATCTATTGCACTGGCGGAGGCTATGAGCACACCATCCAGCAACATTGACTCCATCCTTCACGAGGAACGAAAGTTCGAGTGTCCACTGGAGTTTGCCAGCCAGGCGCACATCCAGAGCCTCGCGGACTACGAGCGCCTGTACAAAGAGTCCGTCGAGTACCCTGAAAAATTCTGGGGCCGCATGGCGGAAGAGCTGCACTGGTTCAAGAAGTGGGACCGGGTGCTGGAGTGGGATGTCCCCTGGGCCAAATGGTTTGTGGGCGGGCAGATCAATCTCTCCTACAACTGCCTCGACCGCCACGTGCAGACCTGGCGCAAGAACAAGGCCGCGATCGTGTGGGAGAGCGAACCCGGGGAAGTCCGCATCCTCACTTACCAGCAACTGCACCACGAGGTGCAGAAGTTCGCCAATGTGCTTAAGTCGCTCGGCGTTAAGAAGGGCGACCGCGTGGCCATCTACATGGGCATGACGCCGGAGCTGCCGATCGCGATGTTAGCGTGCGCACGCATTGGCGCTCCGCACACCGTGGTGTTCGGCGGGTTCTCATCGAACGCGCTGGTGGATCGCATTCACGATTCGCAGGCGGTCGCCGTAGTTACGCAGGACGGTGCTTACCGGCGGGGCTCCGAAGTCAAGTTGTTCCCGGCGGTGGACGAAGCGCTGAAGTCCTGCCCCTCGGTGAAACACGTGGTGGTTTATAAACGCACGGGTACGGCCATTGATTTCAAGCCGGGCCGCGATCACTGGTGGCACGAGTTGATGGCCAAAGCCTCCCCGGAGTGCCCAGCCGAACCGCTGGATGCAGAACACCCGCTGTACATCCTTTACACCTCGGGTACGACCGGCAAGCCGAAGGGGGTTGTGCACACCACCGGTGGCTACTCGGTCTCCACCTACCTGACTTGCAAATGGGTCTTCGATCTGAAGGACGAAGACACCTACTGGTGCACCGCCGATATCGGCTGGGTCACGGGGCACAGCTACATCGTGTACGGGCCTTTGCAGAACGGCGCCACCAGCCTGATGTATGAAGGGGCGCCGAATTTCCCCGAGCCCGACCGCTTCTGGAACATCATCGACCGGCATCATGTGAACGTGTTCTATACCGCTCCCACCGCCATCCGCACCTTCATCAAGTGGGGCGACGAATGGCCCAAGAAGCACAAGATGGACAGCTTGCGCCTGCTAGGCACGGTGGGCGAGCCCATCAATCCCGAAGCCTGGATGTGGTATCGCGAAGTCATCGGCCAGAACAGGTGTCCGATCGTGGATACCTGGTGGCAGACCGAGACCGGGCAAATCATGATCACGCCTATTCCCGGCGCGGTCGCCACCAAGCCGGGATCAGCCACCCGGCCATTTCCGGGAATTGTGCCCGACGTGGTGACCATGGACGGCAACCCTGTGCCGGATGGTTCAGGCGGATTCCTGGTCATCAAGCAACCGTGGCCGGGCATGCTGCGCACTATCTACGGCGATCCCGACCGCTACGTGCGCCAGTACTGGTCGCAGATTCCGGGGATGTACTTCACCGGGGACGGCGCGCGCAAAGATAAGGACGGGTATTTCTGGATCATGGGGCGGGTGGACGATGTCCTCAACGTCTCCGGCCACCGCTTGAGCACTATGGAAGTGGAGTCAGCCCTGGTGGCACACGACGCAGTCGCTGAGGCTGCGGTTGTTGGACGTCCGGATGACCTGAAGGGGCAGGCGATTTCCGCCTTCGTCACGCTGGAGCAGGGCCGCCAGCCCACACAGGAGTTGAAGGAAGAACTACGGAAGTGGGTGGCCAAGGAGATCGGCGCACTGGCCCGGCCCGACGACATCCGCTTCACCGACACCTTGCCCAAAACCCGCAGCGGAAAAATCATGCGACGCCTGCTGCGCGAGCTGGCCACCAGCGGCGAGGTGAAAGGCGATACCACGACGCTGGAGGACTTCAGTGTGATTTCGAAGTTGAAGGAGCACGAAGAGGTCTGAGTTAGTTGACGGCATCCTGAACTGGCCTTCAGCGGCTGAAGGACCTGGCGCGTAGGCGCTACGGCTATCCACCCACGCCCATCATCACGATGGGCATCGTCGGTGTCGCCGAGCCTTGCTCGGGCTCGATCGTGATGGCGAAAGTCCTGGCCTCAATCCCCGCCGGGAGCGGGGGATTGATGACCATGGCACCACCGTGAGCATCCGGCTTGAACATTCCGGCGGGAATGGGTGCGCCGCTCATGGGAATCAGCCACAGCTCATAGGCCTTCTGTGGTGGCAGGCTGGGAAAATTACTGGCCATAAAAATCAAGCTGGAACGGTCGCGCACGTAGATGGCTTTGCCCTGGGGCTGGGGCGGTGTCTTGGCTGCCACCAGCGTGACGCGCATGGAGTCGGATGCCTTGAGCGTGGCTACAATCTCGCGGGCCTCGCCCAGTTCCAGAGTCTGCTGGCTGAGCAGGGAGCGCATGGCCCCTAGCTCCCGACGCAAGGAGGCATTTTCCCGCCCCAGGGTGAAGGCGAATACAAGGACCGCAGCAGCGGCGGCCCACCCTACGAATCCCCACCACAATCGCCGTCTTGACCTCACCGGTACCGCAACCGGCATCCGAGGCTCGCGCGCGATGGCCGACATCAGGCGTTGCCGCGCCCGCGCCGGCGGAGCCGGTCCTCCGGCTGACATCGCCATCAGCGCTATGTCGCCCCGCAACTGCTGCAACTCGAGGCGGCAGCTGGCACACTCCTCCACATGCTTCTCCAGCGCGACGCGCTCGTCGCCCTGCAGCGCGCCCAGCGCGTACAGCGCCAGGTCCTCGGCAAATTGTTCGTGTACGGTCATCGGCTAAAGGCTTTGCGCAAAGCCAGCAATCCAGCACGAATTCGAGTTTTGATCGTACCCAGCGGCTCTCCGGTCTTGGCCGCAATCTCCGTGTGGGTCAGCCCCTCGAAGTACGCCATTTCCAGCGCAACGCGCTGCGCCGCCGGCATGGCGGCGAGCACGTTTCGCACCTTCTCCATGGCCCGGGACCGCTCCGCTGCGCCCGCCATGTCCTGCTCGACGGAGAGCACCACGTCCTCAATGTCAGTTTGCGGGTGCCGCTTGCGCAGGAAATCAATGGCGCGGTTGCGGGCGATCACCGCCAGCCAGGCGCCCAGATTGCCGCGCGCGCTGTCAAACGCGCCGGGGTTGCGCCACAGTTGCATGAACACTTCCTGCATCACATCTTCGGCGCTGCCGGTATCGCCCAGCACTCGCAAGGCAACCGAGTACACGACGGAAGAGTAGCGGTCGTAGAGCGTGCCCATGGCGCTCTCGTCGCCGGAGCGGATCGCCGACACTAACGTCACGTCGGTCGAAACCCCTTGTAACTCAGCGCTCGACAACAGCTCTTCCTTTCTAAGGTACGAGCCCTGCACCGTGGCGGATTGCCACCATCCGTTTTGCCCGGGTTCACGTACTCAGCACAACGGCAGTCCAGCACGGCAATGGCTGCGGCGAAACCATAGCAGCATAGTCGGGCTCAGGACAAGTTGCCCAGGAACCCGGGTTCCGCAGTTTTTTTGCGGGAATGCAGCAGACACACAGCTTTGGATCAAAGCAGAACCCAGCCGATTCTGCCACGAGGAGTCAACAACCGGGGGCGTGGCAGACCCTGCGGCGCACTTGCGCGCCGCAGGGGGTTTCTTGCTAGGCCGAAGCCGCCGGAAACCAGACTCCGGCGTGCCGGGCCTTCAATCTCGATTTCGAATCCGATTCAAAGCCGTAGAGAAACGCCTGGGTCAGTGAGATTTCCTGCTGGGCCAGCGCCTGGCCCATGAGTTCCTTCGAGCCCTCTCCGGCCTGGTCGAGCATGGCGCGCGCCAGAACGCGCATTTCCTGCTCGGGCGAGCCCAGGGCACGAATCAACTCCAAACCCGCATCCTCTTCGCCAAACTGGGACCACACCATCCCGCACAGAAAAATGTAAGACGCATCCATGACTGTCTCCTAGGAAGGTTCGGGGCCGTTACTGCTGTCGAAGGGATTAGATTCGGAAGAAACGCGGAGGGGTCGGTCTGGTTTTGTTAAATGATGGCGGCATGCCCGCAACAACTCTGTGACAACTGGATAGCCTCCCCCCGGAGCTACGAGCACCGCCGGAGTGGGTTACTTTGTCCAGCCTGGGAGCGCAGTTTTCTTAGGTTCTTAGGCAAGTTCTTGCAGGCGGCGCGCCCTGCCGGGCCCCGGGTTTTCCGCAGGCTCCATTCGTTATTAATGTAGTTTCAATAACTTAAGAGGCGTCTGCTGGTTGGCAGTTCAACTGCTCCCACCAACCCATTCATGGGTGTGTTCGCTGACAACGCCTGCTGGCAGTCGCGCCGTCGCCTCAGGCTTCTCCCCACCAAGCATGCAGGTTTGCAGTACATAAAAATGCAGGAGAAAGAGACCGGATTATGAACTTTTCTGTTCCTGATTTCGACGTAGGCATTATTGGAGGCGGCCCTGCCGGTTCCAGCATGGCAGCGTACCTGGCAAGAGCAGGCGTCAGCTGCGTGGTGTTCGAGCGGGAGATCATGCCTCGCCCTCATGTGGGCGAATCGCTGGTTCCGTCCTCGACCCGTGTATTTAAAGAACTGGGTTTCCTGGAAAAGATGGAGGAAGCCAAGTTTCCCTACAAGTTCGGCGCGGTGTGGACCTCGAGCGAGGGCAAGAGCTACAAGCACGACCTGGAGGGATTGGAAGCCGATTGCCGGGCGGATATTCGCTTTGAAGAGCGTGCGCAGCCTGGGGTGGACCAGAACCACACCTATCACGTGGACCGCGGCATTTTCGACAACATGCTGTTGCACCACGCCAATGGATTTGGGGCGAAAGTCTACGAAGGCGTTGCAGTGCAGGGGGTGGACTTCCAGGAATCGCCTTTCGCTTCGATCAAGTACACCATGGGCAAGAAGGAGAGCAGCACCAGCGTCCGCATGGTAGTGGACGCCAGCGGCCGGCGCACCACGGTGGGCAACCAGTTGAAGTGGCGGGTGAAGGATCCGGTGTTCGATCAATACGCAATTCACGCCTGGTTCGAGAACTATGACCGCCGGGCGATGGCCTACAAGGACAACCTCACCAACTACATCTACGTGCACTTCCTGCCCATCAGCAACAGCTGGATCTGGCAGATCCCGATCAGCGAGACGGTGACCAGCATCGGCGTCGTCACGCAGAAGAAAAACTTCGCGGCGCGCAAGGAGTCGCGTGAGCAGTTCTTCTGGGATTGCGTCTCCAGCCGTCCTGACCTGTACGCTGGCCTGAAGGCTTCGGATCAGATCCGTCCCTTCAAGGAAGAGGGCGACTACAGTTATTCGATGAAGCAACTGGCGGGCGACCGCCTGGTGCTGGTGGGTGATGCGGGCCGCTTCGTGGATCCGATCTTTTCGACCGGCGTCAGCATCGCGCTGAACTGTTCCCGGTTCGCGAGTGCGGACATTCTGCGCGCCATGGAGACCGGAAACTTCAACCGGGAAGCGTTCAACACCTTCGAGACCACCATCCGCCGCGGCACCAAGAACTGGTATAACTTCATCTCGGTTTACTACCGGTTGAACGTGCTGTTCACGGCGTTCATTCTGGACCCGCGCTACCGTCTGGACGTTCTCAAGCTGCTGCAAGGGGACGTTTATGAAGAGCAGGAGCCCGAGGTGCTGACGCGGATGCGCAACATAGTCAGCGAGGTGGAGCGCAACCCGAAACACATTTGGCACAACCTGCTGGGAGACTTGACGAACAACGCTTTCGTGGCCGCCGGCGCCTGAGTTCGCGGTGCGCCCGTGGGGAGCGCGTTTTCTCCGGATCGACGGTAGGCGTAAGTTGCATTGCTGGTACGAGAGTCCAAGATGGCTCATAGCCGCCGGAATTTCGTGATTGCGTATATGTCTCTTGTGCTCCTGCCGGTAATGGGGCTGGTGGGAGTTTTGAAGCACGGGCACCGTCTGACGGCCCCGCTATCGGTGGAGGGGGTATGGAAGGTGCAAGCTGACGACGCCCGCCTGGCGGCGCTGCCTTGCGGGGCACTGGTCGCCAATGCCGATTCCACCTTTACCATCTCGCAATCCGGTACCTACCTGGTTCTGGATTTCAACAACCGCTCGAAAGCCTCCGTTCCGGCAGTCCTCGACGGAACCACGATCAAAGCTGCGATTGCGCCGGCTGCCGACAAGGCCTCAGACAGCGACTGCGGCGCGGACCGCACGCTGACTCTTTCTGCCACGGTTGATCCCCAGGCCGATCCCAGATCGCTAGTTGGGATGCTCTCTGTCAATGACTGTCCATCCTGCACACCGGTAGAAGTCCGTGCGGTAAGGACTCCTCCCGTGGCCAAGGGGGCGCACTGATGCCGAACCTGTTTACGCTGGTCCTGCAGATTGCGGTGGTGCTGGCAGTGTGCCGTACGGTAGGGAGCCTTTTCCAAAAAATACACCAGCCCCGGGTAGTGGGCGAGATGTTTGCCGGGATCATGCTGGGGCCGTCGTTGCTGGGTTGGGTCGCACCCCAAGTCTCCGCATATTTGTTCCCTGCGTCGAGCCTGGGATTTCTCAACGCCTTGAGCCAGGTCGGCGTAGTAGTGTTCATGTTCCTGGTTGGCCTGGGAATTAACCCAAAGGAACTGAAGAAACAGGGGCACGCGGCCGTGTTGACCAGCCACGTCAGCATAACCGCCCCTTTCGTGCTGGCTTCCATTCTTGCACTCTACCTTTATCCCAAGCTGTCGGACAGCAGCGTGGCGTTCAGCAGCTTTGCGTTGTTCATGGGTTCCGCCATGAGCATCACGGCGTTTCCAGTGCTGGCACGAATCCTGAACGAGCGAGATATGCTGGGCAGCCGTCTGGGGACAGTGGCCATCGCCTGCGCCGCAGTCGATGATGTCACCGGCTGGTGCATCCTCGCCTACATCGTGGTGCTGATTCGCTCCGCCCACAGCGCCACTCCGATCTGGCTCACCCTGGGTGGCATCGTCGTATTCGCGTTGATCATGATCTACGGCGTGCGGCGTCTGCTGAGGGGGTTCGAGAGCATTTACCGCGAGCGCGGCGCCCTCAGCGAAAACATGCTGGCGCTGATGCTGCTGCTGGTGCTGGCTTCGGCCCTGTGCACCGAGTGGCTGGGGATTCACCTGCTGTTCGGTTCGTTCCTGATGGGCGCGATCATGCCCAAGGACCACAAGTTCGTCCGCTACGTGCTGGATCGCTTCGAAACCATTACCGTCACGCTGTTGCTGCCCCTGTTCTTCGCGTTCACCGGATTGCGGACCAACATCGGATTGGTAAAGGGTTCGGAGATGTGGATGTACTGCGGGCTGATCATCCTGGTGGCTACGGTCGGAAAGCTTGGCGGCTCGACCCTGGCCTCGTGGATCACCGGTATGCCACTGCGGGAAGCAGCCGGGCTCGGTACGCTAATGAACACCCGCGGCCTGATGGAATTAGTGATCCTCAATATCGGCTTGGACATCAAAGTGATTTCACCGGTCCTGTTCTCCATGATGGTTCTGATGGCTTTGTTCACTACCTTCATGACCACGCCGGCGCTGGACCTGATCTGCCCAGAGGCCATCAACGCTTGCCGGGCAAAGCAACCGGTGAGCGAAGAAGGCAGCCTGGAGGGTTTGGATCTGGACGCTACCGACGGTTCCGCGGCCTAGTGCAGAGACTTCCTTTCGGAATTCCTACAGCAATCAAATGGGTAATGATTGGGCGGGAGCCGTAGCTCGACCCGCAGGGCGAGAATTGCTCACTGCGTGCGCAGCGCCACCTGCCGTTCATCGGCACTCATCTGCCTCCACAACACTTCAAGGTCTTGTTGTACGCGCTTGTTGCTGGGGTCCTGATGCAGCGCCTTGGCGAACCAGCGATAGGCCGTGGGCAAATCGCGGTTCACGCAATGGCCGGTCGCGTACATGGTGCCCAGCAGACTCTGGGCCTTGGCGCTTTTCCTTTTCGCCGCCGCGTTCAACTTCTTTTGTGCCCGATCGCAGTTCGGGGGCCCCCCATCACCATAGAGGTATTTCTCGCCCTCGGTCACCAGCCGGTCTGCGTAGGTGGTGGAATCCGCAGGCGGCTCAAGCTCAGAGGGCTTTGCGGGTGAAGCTGGAGTCTTGCCGACAATCGCAGCTGGACTGGTTGCCACGTCCGCCTGCTGTTTCTCTGCCGTGCTCGCGGAGGAAACATTGCCGGTTTCTTGTGCAGGCGGCTGCGGTAAATTGGCTGGTGGGGCGGCTTCTGAACTACCGGACCCAGCTGCACCTGAAGCAGGCGGCGGGATAGCGCCTTGCGTGTCGGATGGCCCGGCTTGAGTTTTCTGCGGTTCCCCCTTGGCGGGTTCGGCAGCGTTGCTCACCGCCGCGCTCTCGGGAACTGCCCGTTGCGTTTCCCGTGCGGCGGGGGGTGGAGCCGGTTTGAGTGCTCTCGAGGTGGAAACAGCAGGCGCCGGCGAAGCAGCACCGTCGGCAGCGGGCGGACGCTCTTCCCAGGGAAAGCCTTCGCGGTGCCAGTGCCAGCCTAGGAGCACTCCCGCCACCACTAAGAGGGCCAGCGCCGCGTACATGCGTCCGTGGGCATGGCGCGGTTCGTCCTCCAGCAGGTAGTCGAGGCTGCGCTTCGGCTCTTCCGGAGCGCCGGTTGAAGAAGGCCGGCTCCCTCCCGGCGGGGTAGTGTCCGGTGGCTTGGCTGGAGACTCGCTCACGGATGACGGCAGCGGCAACATTGCCCCGCACCTCCCGCAGAAGCGGTAGTGTTCACGGTTTTCGTACCCGCATTCGGCGCAGCGCAGGAGCATACAGTCCAATATAAACCTTACCGGTTTGGGCAAGATATTCCAGATTACGCTGGGGTGTCCTCCCGCCCGGCGCGGCTTTACACCTTAGCCAGCAACGTGTTAACCTCAATGACGTTACAGGGAAAATTGAAAAATCAGACAGGAGTGCACCAGGTTAGTGCTAGCCAGAGAGCAAAAGAAATCCCTCATTGACCAGTACGGCACGCATCCCACCGACACGGGCAGTCCCGAAGTCCAAATCGCGCTGTTGAGCGAGCGCATTGGTCACTTGACGGAGCACTTCAAGACACACCAGAAGGATCACGGCTCGCGCCGCGGTCTTCTCATGCTGGTCAGCAAGCGGCGTCGCTTGCTCGACTACCTCAAGAAATACGATTCCGAGCGCTACAAAGGCGTGGTGCAGAAGCTGGGTCTGCGTAAATAGTTGCCGCCGATCCCTCTTTTGCAAGTCGTGTATCCGCCCCAGGGGTCATCGGAATTCTGCCATCGTGGGGATGGCGGTACCCATGAGGGAAGCCGCGAACTGTGTGTTTCCGGCCATCACCAAGTCGCTACTGGCACCCGCTCATCTTTCGTGCAGCTACTCAACCGGCACGCGCGTGCTCTCCTGCCCAGAAGGAATGAATTATGAAACAAGAAGTCTCGGTTGAACTCGCCGGCGGTAAACTGCTCAGCTTCGAAACCGGAAAACTGGCCAAGCAAGCCCACGGCTCGGTCGTGGTGCGCACCGGCGAAACTGTCGTCCTAGCTACTGCAGTAGCCAACGCCGACCCTCGCGAAGGGATTGATTTCTTTCCGCTCACCGTCGATTACCGCGAATACACCTACGCTGGCGGACGGTTCCCCGGAGGCTTTATCAAACGGGAAGGCCGGATGAGCGAGCATGAAGTCCTCACCTGCCGCATGATTGACCGTCCCGTCCGGCCGCTGTTCGCGGAAGGTTTCCAATGCGAGACCCAGGTGATTGCTTTCGTTCTATCGGCGGACATGGAGAACGACCCTGACGTGGTCGGCATTAACGCTGCCTCCTGCGCGCTCACGATTTCTGATATTCCGTTTCTCGGGCCCATCGGCGCGGTTCGCGTCGGGTTGGTGAACGGTCAGTTCATCGTCAATCCCACCTACACCGAAATGCGTGAAGGTCTGCTGAACATCATGGTAGTCGGCACTGCGGACGGCATCGTGATGGTCGAGTCCGGGGCCAAGGAAGTGAAGGAAGAGACAGTTGTCGATGCCATCGAGTTCGGCCACGCCGAGGTCAAGAAGATCTGCGCCGCCATCAACGAGCTGCGGCAGAAGGCCGGCAGACCCAAGCGGGAAGTCACGCCTCCGGAGTTCGATCAGGCCTACTACGACAGTCTTAAGAAGAAGATTGGCGCTGAGCTCTCCGAGCGCCTCGACACGCAAAAGCACCCCAAGGCGGAGAGCCACCAACTAGTCAGCGAGCTCAAGAAGAAGCTGTTAGCTGAAATTCCAGAGGATGACGAAGCGGCGCAGACCAAGCTCAAGCGCTACTACGAAACCCTTCGGGAACGCATTTTCCGCGAAGCCGTCATCGAAAAGAAACGCCGCCCCGATGGCCGCTCTTTCGATCAGGTCCGCGACATCTGGGTTGAAGTTGGCGTACTACCCCGAACTCACGGTTCCGCGATCTTCACCCGGGGTGAAACCCAGGCGTTGGTTACGACTACCCTGGGCACCAGCGACGACATGCAGCGGCTGGAGAGCTTCGAAGGCGAAGCTAAGAAGCGCTTCATGCTGCACTACAATTTCCCGCCGTTTTCGGTCGGTGAAGTTCAGTTTCTACGGGGAGCTGGACGCCGCGAAATCGGGCACGGCGCACTCGCCGAGCGGGCTGTTTCCGCCATGCTTCCGGACGAAGCGGATTGGCCCTACGCCATGCGCGTGGTCTCCGACATTCTGGAGTCGAACGGATCCTCTTCCATGGCCAGCGTCTGCGGCGCTTCGCTATCGCTGATGGATGCGGGTGTTCCTCTCAAGTCTCCGGTCGCGGGCGTGGCCATGGGCTTAGTGAAGGAAGGCGAGCACTATGCCATCCTCACCGACATCGCCGGCGCCGAAGACCACTACGGCGACATGGACTTCAAAGTTGCCGGGACCAAAGATGGCATCACCGCGCTGCAGATGGATATCAAGGTCGGCGGCATCACGGCACAGATCATGCGCGAGGCGCTTGCCCAGGCACAACGGGGCCGGTTGCACATTCTCGACAAGATGAACGAGGTCCTCTCCAGCCCACGCGAGAAGGTTTCCGCCTACGCGCCGCGCATCTACACCCTGCAGATTCCAGTGGACAAGATTCGCGACGTGATTGGGCCCGGCGGCAAGATGATTCGCAGCATCATCGAGCAGACCGGGGTCAAGATCGATGTGGAAGACACCGGCAAAGTCAACGTCGCTTCCAACGACGAAGCGTCCGCGAACAAAGCGCTACAGATCATTCGCGATCTGACCGCCACCGCCGAAGTAGGGAAGACCTATCTCGGCAAAGTCACGCGGCTGGCGGATTTTGGCGCATTCGTCGAGATCATTCCTGGCACGGACGGCCTGCTGCACATCAGCGAAGTGGCCGAGCATCGCATCAAGGACGTCCGCGACGAACTCAAAGAAGGCGACCAGGTGCTGGTGAAAGTGCTGGCCGTCGAGGGCAACCGCATTCGCCTCTCGCGCAAAGCCATTCTCAAGGAGCAGCGCGCCAAAATGGGAGGTGGAGAAGGCGGCGGAGAGGGCGAAGCGGCAGCGCCTGCCATGACCATCGAGGGCGGCGGCAACTTTGACGACGAACCCGAACCCAACTATAACCGCGATGCACCTTTAGCCGGCGCTGGGGCTGGCGATCGTGGTCCGGATCGTGGAGGAGACCGCGGTGGCCGTGGGGGGCGTCCCGGCGGTGGCGGCGGTCGTCGTCGTCGTGGACCCGGAGGCGGCGGACGTGGTGGCCACGGAGGCCATGGCGGCCCCAGGCACTAGGAGAAATCAGATATAACCAAAGGTCCGCGATGAAAATCGCGGCCTTTTGGTTTTGCCAACTGAGAACCGGGAACTGACAATTGAGAACTGCCGATTGACCCGCGTTCTTACGCCCTCACCGTCCGCCTGCCGCCCGCTTGGGCAGCATCTCCCCAATGCGCCGGATCTGCGCTCCTACCCCACGCAGCTTTTCTTCAATATGCTCATACCCGCGGTCGATGTGGTAGACGCGATCAATGATTGTCTCGCCATCGGCCACCAGCGCAGCCAGCACTAGCGACGCCGATGCGCGCAGGTCGGAGGCCAGGACCGCAGCCGCACTCAGCGGAGTCTTTCCGCGGACCACGGCGCGGCTGCCTTCGATCCTGATGTTGGCTCCCATGCGCACCAGCTCCAACGCGTGCATAAAACGGTTCTCGAAGATATTTTCGGTGATGACGGAAGTGCCTTCCGCCTGCGTAGCCAGCGCCATGTATTGCGCTTGCACATCGGTAGGGAAGCCGGGATACTCCTCCGTCATTACGTCTGCAGCTCGCAATTCGCCGTCACCGATTACGCGGACCGATTCTGCCGTGTGGGCAGTCTTGACACCCACTTCACGCAGCTTCTGCAGCAGCGCGCCCAGGTGATTCGGATCGCAACCCGCCACGTTGAGGTCTCCACCGGTAAGCGCGCCCGCCAGGATGAACGTGGCCGCTTCGATGCGGTCGGGAATGATGCGATGCCTGGCGCCGTGCAGCTTGCTCACCCCTTGTACCCGAATGGTGGGCGACCCTGCTCCTTCGATCCGAGCTCCCATCTTGTTCAGCAGATCCGCCAGATCAGTGACCTCGGGTTCGCGGGCACAATTCTGCATGACCGTCTCTCCCTCGGCGAGCGTCGCCGCCATCAGTAGATCTTCCGTTCCTGTGACCGTGATCTTGTCGAACACGATCTCCGCACCGCGCAGCCGTTCCGCACGCGCTTCCACATAGCCGTGTTCCTGGGTGATTTCGGCGCCGAGACGTTCCAGCCCCTTGATGTGAAGATCGATGGGCCGCGCGCCGATGGCGCAGCCTCCCGGCAGCGACACCCGAGCACGCCCGCAGCGCGCCACCAGCGGCCCCAGCACCAGGGTAGAGGCGCGCATGGTCTTTACCAATTCGTAGGAAGCCTCGGGCGAGGCCAGATTGCGGCAGGAAATCGTGGTGCGATGGTGCGCGCGTCCGTACCCCAGTTCGACCTCTGCGCCCATCTCGGCCAGCAGCTTGCGCGTGGTTTCAATGTCCCGCACCTGGGGAATGTTTTCCAGAATGATGGGTTCGTCGGTGAGAATGGCTGCTGCCATGGCCGGCAGCGCGGCGTTCTTGGCTCCGCTGACGCGAACTGTCCCCAGCAGCGGATTGCCGCCACGAATTACCAATTTATCCATATCGAGATAAGTTCCTAGGTATGCCCCAAGAGTTTATCCAAGTCTGTGGCGCCATCCTATTCTAGCGGGGTTGAGGTGAGAGGGCGGGAGGGAAATTGCTAATCGGAAGTCCACTCCCTTGGGTGGTCGGGTAAAACTGTTTGGGATAAGACCGGTTCTCGGTTCCCAGTTCCCGGTTCTCAGTCGGTGCTACAGACTGCGGGCGGCGGCGATGGCCTGGCGCACGTTTCCCCCTGCAGCTTTCAGCGCCTGCACGGCTTCGGTCCGGTTCACTCCGGTTTCTAGCATGACCAGGGCCACGGGAACGCGGTTCTGAGCCGACTTGAGGGCTTGCCGAGCTGCTGGCCGACTTACTCCCGCTGCCTGTTGCACGACGCTGACCCCGCGCTCGATCAATTTCTCGTTTTTCAAGTGCACGTTCACCATCAGGTTGGCGTACACGTACCCCAGCCGTGCCATTGCCCCGGTCGAAAGCATATTGAGGACCA
This sequence comes from Terriglobia bacterium, assembly GCA_020073165.1. Taxonomy (GTDB): domain Bacteria; phylum Acidobacteriota; class Terriglobia; order Terriglobales; family Acidobacteriaceae; genus JAIQET01. The sequence continues at coordinate 119,075 of JAIQFP010000005.1, forward strand.
TCTTCTGTGCGGTGCCTGCTTTCATGCGGGATGATCCCGAAACCACCTCGGGTCCGACCTCGGTCACGATCGCCAGGTCCGCGGCCCTTTCCAGCGGAGAATTGGGGTTGCAGGTCACTGCGATCGTCTTGGCCCGGTGCCGGCGCGCATATGCGGCGGCAGCCACGGTGAACGGAGTCCGGCCGCTGGCGGCGACTCCGACCACCACGTCATGCTTTCGGGGTCTTTTCTTGGCAATTTCGCGCTCACCAAGTTTCCGGGAATCCTCGTCGGCCTCTACCGCTGAGCGAAGGGCTTTGGCGCCCCCGGCAATCACGAACTGCACGGTCTTAGGATCGGTATTGAAGGTTGGCGGACATTCCACTGCGTCCTGCGCGGCAATCCGGCCGCTGGTTCCGGCGCCGACATAAATCAGGCGCCCGCCTATTCTTAGCGCGGCGGCGATCATATCGATGGCGCGTGCGATCTGGGGCAGAGCGCGTTTCACCGCTGCCGCTACCTTGGCGTCCTCGGCGTTGATGATACGTGCGATTTCGAGCGAGGACCTGCGGTCCAGGTCCGCCGCGGCCCGGTTGCTCCGCTCGGTGGGCAAGCGCTTTAATTCTCGCCTCGGTCTGCGTGAGCCGCTCACCCGTTGACCTCGAGGGCTTCGATTACCGCATCATGGAATTGAGGCCGCACTTCTTTGATGGCTTGCTGGCCGCAGTCGGGCCAGGTGCGATTGGTAAGCAAGGTCACCGAAAGCTGGCGCTCAGGATCAATCCAGAGCGAGGTTCCCGTGTACCCCAGGTGACCAAAGGAAGAAGGGGGGAAATGGTGTCCCGATTGCGAGGGCGAGGATGGCGTATCCCAACCCAGTGCTCGCGAAGTTCCCTCCGGCCCCGGCTCGCGGCGCGTGAACAGGGCCAGCGTTTCGGGGCGCAGGATCGGCCGCCCGCCCTCGAGCATGGCATGGGCAAAGATGGCAACGTCCTCGGCAGTCGCAAACAGGCCAGCATGGCCGGCCACGCCGCCGAGCACGCTTGCGTTTTCATCCTGCACTTCACCCTGGATGACGCGCTGGCGAAAGCCCCGGTCCTCCACCGTAGCCGGGATGGATAATCTCCACGCAGGCGCAGGATTGAAGGCGGTGCGCGTCATTCCCAGCGGGCCAAAGACTTCTCGCTGGCAGAAGGTATCGAGCGCCTCATCGGCAATGCGCTCAAGCGCCACCCCCAAAATGATGAAGCCGACGTCGCTGTATTCAGCCCGCGTGCCGGGTTCGGCCACGAGCGGAGTGTTGAAGGCCGCAGCCAAGAGCTCTTCGGGAGTCTTCGCTCGCAGAAACAGCTTCTCGTAGGCCGGCAGCCCGGAAGAGTGGGCCAGCAGCATGTGCAGGGTGACGTCCCCGCGGCGCGAGTCTTGGCCGGAGAACTGGGGCGTCACGGCGGCCACTGGCATCTCCAAATCGAGCAAGCCGCGCTCGTACAGAATCATTGCCATGGTGGTGGTGGCGACTACCTTCGAGATGGAAGCGAGATCGAAAATGCTGGCGGTCGTGGCTTCGGGCGAATCGGCGCCGTAGGTGAACCGGCCCAGCGCCTTCAGTGCGATCATCTTCCCTTGCCGGGTAATCGCCACAGAAGCGGCCGGGAAAGCGTGGTCGGTAATGGCATGGCGCAGCACATCGAATGCCCGACGGAAATCCACGTCCTGCCGTTGGTGAGCAGGAGCAGGGAAGCGCCCGGCGGCGGCATTCGATGACCAGGCTTCAGACAAGGGTTTAGTGTGTTCGATGTCCGGGTTATAACAAAGTTCCTGCCGCGCGTAAACTGCACTCATGGCATACGCGGCACCCCTTACTTCAGTTTCTTGAGGAAGTTCCTGCCGTTTGTGTAAAGTCAGAATATCCGCACAAGCCAAGCCAACTTCGCGAGTTTCCGTCGGCGCCGAGCCCGGTGTCGGGTTCTCGCCGTGCTGTTTTCCATGGTCGTTGCGTCGTCACCCACGCTGGCTGCCAAGACCACCGGTGGCACGGGACTTGCCGTTCTCGACTCCATCGTCCAAGAAGCCATCCACGATGGGCAGATTCCTGGCGCGGTAGTACTGGTCTGGCACAACGGCCAGGTGATTTACGACAAGGCATTCGGCAATCGCGCCCTCGAACCACGACGCGAGCCCATGACCCTGGACACGGTCTTCGACCTCGCTTCGCTGACCAAGGTAGTGGCCACCACAACGGCAGTTATGCAACTGGTGGAGCGCGGACAAGTGCGTCTCAACGATCCCGTCGCCAAGTACATTCCAGAGTTTGCCCAAAATGGCAAAGACGAGATTACCATCCGCGAGTTACTCACCCACTACTCCGGGCTTCGCAAAGACCTCGACCTAGACCAGCCCTGGCAGGGACGCGATGCCTCCCTGCGTTTGGTTTACGCAGAGAAGCCGATTTTTCCTCCGGGCTCCCGGTTTCTCTATAGCGATGTTAACTTCGTCGCGCTGGGTGCGCTGGTGGAGCGGGTTTCGGGAACTACATTGGACCGCTATTGCGACGCGAATATCTTCGTCCCGCTGAGGATGACGCGCACACGCTTCCTGCCGCCTGCGTCCTGGCTGCCGAAAATTGCCCCCACCGAATTCGACGAGCGTAACAAGATGCTGCGCGGCGTAGTGCACGATCCCACCGCGCGCCGCATGGGTGGGGTTGCCGGGCACGCTGGCTTGTTCTCGACCGCAGGCGACCTCTCCCTGTTTGCGCAAGCTTTGCTCGACGGCAGCAGCGTGCTTCCGTCGCTGCTGGTCGAGAAAATGACCTCGCCACAACAGCCGCCTACCGCCCAGGAGCTGCACGGGTTCGGCTGGGACATTGATTCGCCTTTCTCCACCAATCGGGGCGAGCTCTTGCCTGTGGGGTCGTTCGGACACACGGGCTTCACCGGAACTTCGCTGTGGATCGATCCCACCACACGTACTTACATCATCATTGTGAGCAACGCGGTTCATCCGCGCGGGAAGGGAAGTGCAGTTGCGCTGCGCTCCAAGCTGGCGACCGCGGTAGCGGCGGCCCTCCCGTTGACGCCAAGCGAACGGGAAGAGCTGCGCTGGAAGAGCATCACAGGCTACAACGAAACCCAGACCGCCGCCCGGCGGCTGGCCGCGCGCAACGGAGCCGTGAAGACCGGAATCGACGTCCTGGAGGCGAACGATTTTGACCTGATTCGCGCCGCGAATGGAAAGAAAAAGATCGGTCTGCTCACCAACCAGACCGGTGTGGACGCGCAGGGCCGGCGCACGATTGATGTGCTGGCCCAGGCGCCCGGAGTTTCCCTGGACGCCATCTTCAGCCCCGAACACGGCGTCACCGGCACGCTGGACACGACCGAGATTGGCAACTCGCAAGATGCCGCGACGAACGTCCCTGTGTACGGCGTCTACGGCGCGACGGACGCTGCCCGCCGTCCTTCCATCGAAGATCTCAAGAAGCTGGACGCGGTCGTGATTGATCTCCAGAATGCCGGCACCCGTTTCTACACCTACGAAACCACGCTGGGATATTTTCTGGAGGCCGCCGCCAAAGCCGGGATTGAGGTCATCGTGCTTGACCGCCCCAACCCCATCACCGGCTCCTTCGTGCAAGGGCCCGTGTCCGATCCCGGGCGGGAGAGCTTTGTGAACTACACGTCCGAGCCCGTGCGTCATGGCATGACCATGGGCGAACTGGCGCAGATGTTCAACGCCGAGCACCACATTAACGCCCGACTGAAGGTCGTTTCCATGGAAGGCTGGATGCGCGGTGACTGGTTCGACTCCACCGGCCTGGAATGGATCAATCCCTCTCCCAACTTGCGAAGTTTGACGGCCGCCACGCTATATCCCGGGGTTGGAATGGTGGAAGGCACTAATGTTTCGGTTGGAAGAGGAACCGACACACCCTTTGAACTGCTGGGCGCACCCTGGATCAACGGGGCGCAACTGGCCCAATATCTGAACGCCAGAAACATATCCGGCATCCGCTTCGTACCGGTTGCCTTTACCCCGAATGCCTCGGCTTACGAAGGGCAGAGATGCGGGGGTGTGAATCTCGTTGTGGTTGAGCGCAATGCCCTGGATGCACCAGAATTGGGGATCGAGCTGGCCGCCGCCCTGCACAAACTCTATCCGGAACAGTTCCGCATGGAAAAGATGATTGATCTGCTGCTGAACCAATCCAACTACGAAGCCCTTGCCCGCGGCGACGACCCCCGCCACATTGCTGAAGAATGGCGAGAACCGCTGGAAGCCTTTCAGCGGCTTCGGCAAAATTATCTGCTCTACAAGTAAAGTTGCACGAAGTCCGCACAACTGAGAACTGCCGGTTGACAAGGGACCCTCGATCCGCTAAACGTGCGTCCTGGCGTGCACCCAGCGGCCCGGATTCGCTAGAATAGTTTGCCGCGCCGAGGGCAAGTCAGGAGAGCAGACCCCAATGAACGCTGGTAAGCCAAGTCCGCAGTCTCCCATTCCGTTCTACCGCTGTGCGGGTCCCAACTGCGGAACTCTGAAGGGCTCCACCGACCGCTGGTGGCTGATGTGGACTTCCTTTGGGGAACTGAACCGGCCGGTGTTGTATCTCTGTCCTTGGGACGAAGAGGTGGCACAGCGGGAAGGCACCCTCCACGTCTGCGGTGAGCTGTGCGCCCAGCGGCTTCAGTCCCAGTTCATGGGCAACGTGCGCGACAACCAAACCCGGCGCGCCGGCGGCTAGGCCGCCAATTGCCCCCCAGTCAAGCCGAATAACCTTTGCTGGCTCAGCCTGCATCCAAACCTCGCATCCGGGCACGTTTTTCGCGGAAGCCGTTCTATACTAGGTTGCACGGCTGCGGCGACGTGGGTGGGGAGGTTTTCCATGCGTACGGTGATGATCCTGTGGTTGCTGACGGTGTTGGCGGGAGCTCAATCCACTCCGGCTGCTCCGCCGAGTGCTCAGCCTGCCCCGGCGGCTTCCACGGCGACCGCGAGTGAACTGACCATCCCCGCTGGCACCAAAGTTCCACTGGCGCTCAAGCATGCCATCTCCACCAAGAGCGCCAAGGAGGGCGACGCGGTCTATGCGGAGACCACCTTTCCGGTGGTGCTAAACGATCGCGTCCTGATTCCCGCTGGTACCTATGTGCAAGGAAAAATCAATCACGTGCAACGTGCGGGACGGGTCAAAGGGCGCGCCGAAGTCCTCATGCACTTCACCACTCTGATCTATCCCAGCGGTTACACCGTGCTGCTACCCGGCTCAGTCGAGAATGCTCCCGGCGTCGATAAGACATCGGTCAAAGACGAAGAAGGCACCATCCAGGGGGACAGCCAGACGGGAGAGAAAGCCGGGACGGTCGCCGCATCAGCCGGAACCGGCGCCGTGATCGGCGGCCTGAGCCACGGTGGAAAAGGCGCCGCCATCGGCGCCGGCGTCGGGGGTGCGGTGGGCAGCGCCATCGCGCTGTTGTCGCGCGGCAATGATGTGAAACTGGACGCCGGCACCACGGTCGAGATGGTTATACAGCGGCCCGTGGTGTTGGACGCGAGTCGGATTCCTGCCAGCGTGAAGTAGCCGGCGGCCGCATCGCTATCTCAGGGTGAACATCGCATTCACGTGCGCCGTCACCGTAATGGTCTGCGGGCTGAACTCTTCGGTCGGAGCCGGCACCGCCTGCGCGCTCATCCTTGCCATGGGCGCAACCATCGGCTGCATGACCCGCACATTTTCAAAAGTATCCACCGAGGCATAGGAGAGCTCTCCCAGCGTGCGGCCACCCGCGCGGGCGACCGCGTTGGCCGAGTCCCGGGCCCGGCGGTAGGCATCTTCGACCGCCTTGGTCTTGGCTGCGTCCATGTCTTCCAGAGTGTATTGGATCGACTGGTTCTCGGTAATATCCGCGTCCGCCAGTTGCTGCAAGATGAGCGAAATCTTGGAGAAGTCCTTCAGCTTCAGCGATACGTTGGCATTCACCCGATACGCCACCAGCTTGCGCTTAGGAGTCTTGTAATCGTAGACCGGCTGCAGCGAGAAGTACCCGATCTCGGCCGCCTTCGGTTCAATACCGTTCGCGCGCAGAATCTGGCGGATCTGCTCCGCCGATTTGGAGGCACGATCGTATGCCGCCCGTGAGGTGTCTTCCTGCGCGGAAATGTTGAATTGCAGCAGCGCAGTGTCAGGGTTCGCCTCGAATTTCCCATCCGCCCCGACAAAAACGGTGTTGGGCTGCGCCGTGACCGCAGGATGCTCCTGCCCCAAGCCAAACGAACTTGCCAGCAGTAGAAGCGTCAGTATTGCAACAAGAGTTTTCATGATCTCTCTCCGTAATGACAACTAGAACTTATACGCCTGTGTCGCCGCCACTACCAAGAACGCGCGGGAAGGCCGAATATGCGGGAGAAATCAAGCTGCAGGCAAGAAAAGGCATGGGCCTTCAATCCCATGCCTTTCGCTTCGTCAGAACCGGTTCCGCGACCAGCGGGCTGGCCACACAAATTCAATGGGTGGGCACCTGCAGCGGATGGTCAAGGCGCACTTCCAGAACGGTGCCTTTGTCCAAGGTGAGGTTGCGGTCGGTCAGGAGTCCGGCCAGCGCACCCACCCCCGCGCCGACACCTGCGCCAATAGCCGCACCCTTGCCGCCGCCAGCGGCGGCGCCACCGGCCGCTCCCAGGCCGGCGCCCACCGCCGCCACTTCAATCTCCCGACGCTTGCTCATGCCTTTGCGCTCGATCTCGCCCTCGGCATCGGGCTGCTTGGCTGCGTGTTCTCCGGGCACGCCGGTTACAGTCGCGATTAACGGCATCTTGCCGTGGCCGGTGTCGATTTCGTCAAAGCTAAGCAGCATACGGGCATGCAGGCCCTGTTCCACAGAACTCACGTGGCCCTTCACTTTCTTGCCGCGCGGGATGGTGGAGCCATCGGGCGCCACCAAGTCTTCCGCCAGCTTCGCGGTGAAATGCTTGCCTTGCTGCAGCTTGCTGGTATCCAGCTTGTCATTGAGCCGGATCAAGAAGGTGGTGCCATCCGGAATGGTGTGTGGGACCGGCGTCGAGTTGACGTCTTGCTGTGCCATCAGTGGCAGCCCTGCGAACAGCCCTGCCACGCACCACAACCCTAGCGAACAAAGCTTGACCATATGCCGCACCTCAACGCGAAAGACTCAGGCACTAGGCACATTGGATGTGCAAAGTCGTGAATTTGCTGCCTCTCGAAGGGCCCATGTTTGGTCAGGAAGCAGGCTCATGGCGGACGGGGGGCTGGTTCAGAAAGCCTTCAGGTCATACTCTTGGTAGCGGCGAAGCGAAACATGATGCGCGAATCAATCTCCTTGCGCAGATCTTCCCAGATGTTCTCCGGCATAGAGAGGAAGATCCGCACTACCTCGGGGTCGAATTGACGTCCGGCCCACTTCTCGATCTCGATGCACGCAGCCTTCAGAGTTTGCTTGGGCCGATACGGACGATCGGAAGTGATGGCATCCAGCGTATCGGCCACCGAGAACATGCGGGCGCCCAGGGGAATCTCATCGCCCTTCAATCCGCGGGGATAGCCGGTGCCGTCCCAGCGCTCCTGGTGGGCATAGACGATTTCGGCCGCTTCCTGCAGGAAGGGGATCTTCTGGAGCATTTTGAAGCCGTGATAGCAATGCTCCCGCATGATGGTGACTTCATCCGGGGTCAAGGCGCCGGGTTTGCGCAGGATGGCGTCCGGGATTGCCATCTTGCCGATATCGTGCAGAAACGCACCCCGGGCAATGACGGCGATCTGCTCCCGCATCAAACCCATGGCGCGGGCGATGGCAATGGTGAACGCGGTCACCCGCTTGGAGTGGCCTTCGGTTTCGGCGTCCTTGAGGTCGAGCGCATCGCCCAGGGCTTCCAGAGTAATGTCATAGGACCGCTCCAGATTCCCCAGTGTCTTTTGCAACTCCTCCGTCTTGGCCAGCACGCGGGCCTCGAGTTCGGTCTGGTACTTCCGATTCTCCAGTTTAAGACGGCGGTTCTCCAAGGCGCGGCGGACCGTGGCCAGCAATTGCTCGCGCTCGAAAGGTTTCAGCAGGTAGTCGTAGGCACCGTTGCGGATCGCCGTCAAGGCCGAGGTGATGTCATGCACCGCAGTCACCATGACTACCGGCATGTCGGGGAACTTCTCCTTGGTGCGCTCCAGCAGTCCAATTCCGTCCAAGCCAGCCATCATCAGGTCGGAAAGCATCAACTCGAACTCCTCCCCGGACTCCAGCAGGGCCAAGGCTTCCAACCCGGAACAAGCCTGACGGCACTTATAGTTAGCGGAGTTCAGCATGGAAGAAACAACTTCGCGGATGGACTCTTCGTCATCGACAACGAGAATGCGTTCGGCGGGCATGGCTGGTAGAAGTTTAACGCCCATTCTAGCGCAGTTCTCAGGTTCCGAAAGTAACCATTGGACATGGGAAATCCCATTGGTAACGGGTGCGGGCGTGCTATTTAAGAAACGAGCCCTTGGTCCCTTTATCAGCGATGAATACCTCTGTCTGGCACGCCTGGAACGCGGTCGGGGAGCTTGTCGTCCCCAAGCTGATCGCGCAGGAGTCCGCCACCTTGCTGGTGCTGGCCGCGGCGTTGCTGGTTTTCCGCACCTTTCGCGAGCGCTACCTGTTGCTCTGGATTGTGGGCTGGCTGGCCTACTTCGTATCCCGTTGGACGCTCTACGGCAGCGAGGATAAAGGGTTCCAGCACTACATGGTTGCCATTTCGCAGGCGGAATTCATCCTCGCCGTCTCCTTGTTTGCCGCTGCCGTCTTCGTTTACACGCATGCCCGCAAGCTGCTGTTGCCCCTGGTCCTGATTTCCATCACGGTCGTGGGCTATGCGGTAGCGCGCGCCCTGTGGTGGCCCAACTCCATGACCCTGCGTGTGGCCCTGGAGGTGGCCTATCGCTTAATTGCCTTCACGGCGGCCTTTCAGCTGATTCGTTTCCGCTGGGGACGAGGCGAGATTGGCCCCTGGCTGCTGACCCTGAGCCTGCTGCTGCTGCATCTGGAGTGGGCCCCATTGACGGGTCACCTGCCGCCTGGCACCAGCCTCATGGTTGATCTGGTATTCGGTCTGAGCATGCTGCTGGTAGTCTTCGACGATTCCCGCATGCGGACCCGCCGCTTGGCGGTAGTGAATGCTCTCACCACCACCATTACACGGGCACAGCAACACGGTCCCATGATGGTCACCGCCCTGGAAGAACTTAAAGCTCTGATGCGCGCCGACGCCGCCTGGTTTCGCCTGATGGAAGGCAACAACATGGTCCTCACGCAGCAGATCGGCCTGTCCCCGGATTTTCTGCGGGACCGTAGCGTGATAACGGTGGACGAGACCCACCAGCAGATCCTGCGCGATGCCGTCCCCATCGTAGTGAAGACCTCCGCCGCCAATCCGGAGATGCGCCCTTACCTGAAAGGGGAGCGCTTCCACCATGTTGTCATGGTGCCCGTGCTGGGCAAGAAATCCCCCATCGGCACGCTGACCCTGGGCAGCCGGCGCCGGCTGTCCTATGCGCCCGATGACGTGGAATTCCTCGCCACCAGCGCCCACCAACTGGGGATGGCGGTCGAGAACCTTCGCCTGGTGGAACAGATTCTGCGTTCGCATCGCCAGTGGAGCAACACCTTTGACTCCATCCAGGATCTGGTCCTGCTGCACGACTCCGAATACCGGGTGATGAAGGCGAATCACGCCCTGCTGCAGCGCCTGGAGCAGGCCCCAGCTGACGTCATGGGCAATTCCTGCGAGTCCATGCTGCCGCACATGCACGGAGAGTGGACCGGATGTCCTTATTGCCGGGGCGAAGAGGAGGCCTTCTACGAAGGTCCGGATCCCTGCTTTGGGGGCTATTCCATGGTCTCCACCTCGACCTATATCGAGCAGGGAAGCAAGCAGAAGGGCACCATCCACGTGGTGCGCGACGTCACCGACCGTCGCCTGGCCGAAGAGAAATACCGTCTCTTGTTCGAACAAGTACAGGAAGGAGTGTTCGTGGCCACTCCTGAGGGCAAGCTGGTGGATTGCAACGACGCCTTCCTGCGCATGCTGGGTTATGGCAGCCGCGAAGAGCTGATGGCCCTTAACGTGGACACGGAACTCTACACCTCGCACGAGCAGCGCGACGCCTTTCGCCGCGAGGTAGAGCTGCACAATTACGTGCGCAACTTTGAAGTCACCTTGCGGCGCAAAGACGGCACCCTGCTGAGCGCCATGGAAAGCAGCTTCGCCACCCGGAATGCCACCGGCAAGATCGAGCGCTACCAGGGCTTCCTGCTTGACATGACGGAAAAGAAGCGGGCGGAAGACGAGATCCGACGCCGCAACCGCGAACTGAACGCGCTGAACGCCATGGCGGTGATCGCCACCCAGTCGTTCGACCTCGACGAAATTCTGAACCTCACCCTGCGCCAGGTAATCACGCTGCTGGGAGCGGAGACCGGGTCCATCTATCTTTCCGACGCTGACTTGACCACGTTCCGCCGCCGCGCCGGTTGGGGGCAACGCAGCGCGGAGCGCGCCCGTTTTTCTGAAATCAAATTTACCGACGGCTTTGGTGACCTGGTCACCCGTTCACGCACCGAGGTCATCACCCCGGAATACTTGCCCCATCTTCCTGATCTGGTAGCCGACTTCATTCGCGCCGATGGGCTGCGCTCCTGGATCTGGGTCCTGCTGTGGAGCAAAGAGAAGCCCATCGGAGCCATGGGCATCAGCAGCCGCGAGGCCCGCGAGTACACCAGCAATGACGAGAATCTGCTGGTGGCGATCGGCCGCCAACTTGCAACCACCATCGAGAAGGTGCGTCTCTATGAAGAAACCTGCCGCGCCTACGAAGACCTGCGCCGCACCCAGGAGCAGTTGCTGCAAAGCGAAAAGATGTCGGCGGTGGGCCAGCTGATCGCAGGCGTCGCCCATGAACTCAATAATCCCCTGACCGCCATTCTGGGATACGCTCAGTTATTGGAAGGCGAGGGTCTGCAAGACCGCGCATCCGACTTCGTACGCAAGTTGTTCAAGCAGGCGCAGCGCACCCATCGGGTGGTGCAGAACCTGCTGTCGTTCGCGCGCCAGCGCAAGCCGCAGAAGCAGCAGGTGGACATTTGCAAGGTTCTGGATGAGACCCTGGCGCTACGCGACTACGACCTCAAGGTCAACGACATCACGGTGGAGCGGGAGGTTGAGCAGCTGGTTCCAGCCGTCACCGCTGACCCGCATCAGCTCGAGCAGGTGTTTCTCAACATCATCAACAATGCGGTAGACGCCATGCTGGAAGCCGGGCAGGCCGGCAAGCTGAAAGTGCGGGTCTACGCTCAAGATGGCCACGTGCACACGGAATTCCAGGACTCCGGACCCGGCATCAAGGAGCCCAATCGCATTTTTGATCCGTTCTACACCACCAAGAGCGTGGGCAAAGGCACCGGCCTCGGCCTGAGCATCTGCTATGGCATTGTCAAGGAACACGGCGGCGACATTTCCGCCCGTAACCGTCCCGAGGGTGGAGCGATCGTTGTTGTCCGTTTACCGTCGGCGCACCGTGCGGAATCTCTCGACAGCCCATCGCCGGTTCCGCGCCGCGAGGTGGCAATCGATGGGCGCATTCTGCTGGTGGACGATGAGGAGGCTGTCCTGGAATTCGAGCGTGACGTGCTGGCGGGCGCGGGAGCGAACGTTGTCACCTTGATGAACGCGGAGGATGTAAAAAACCGGCTGCTGAGCGAGAAATTTGATGCGCTCATCATCAACGGAAGAATGCCCGGCGGCTGGACTGCCCTCGATATCTACCGCTGGCTGGCGGAAAGCTGCCCCGGTATGGAAAAACGATTGCTGTTGACCTTCTCCAGCGTCGCCGAACCGGAGACCCGCACCTTCCTACAGGAAAACAATGTCCCCTACCTGGCGAAACCCTTTGAGGTCGCCGACCTGATCGCGCAAACGCGACGCCTGCTGCAAAAGACCCTCGCCGCCAGCGCCGGGTAGAACAGCTACAAGTGCCGCCTCAGTGTCCGGGTAAACTCCCGCAGCGCGGTCTCGTTCCGCCGGTACCACATCCACAAGCCTAGCTTTTTTGCCTCCACCAATCCAGCGTTCCTGAGAATGGACATATGGTGCGAGATCGTCGGCTGAGAAAGATGCACCCGCATCTCGATATCTGACGCGCACAGGCCCACATCCTTGCCAATCGAACACCCGCCACGCTCTTTCAGCGCCTGCAGAATCCGCCGCCGCGTGGGATCGGCGATTGCATGTAACATACGGTCCAGCCCTTGCCCGGGGTTGCTCATGCTAGCTACGAATAGACTGCGGCGCGACCGCTGTCAATGCAAGAATGCATTGCAACTTTCGCGCTGTCACTCCGTCTGATCCTTGAGGACCCAAATGCTATTCGAGGGCAAAGACCGCCGCGAACTGGAACAACTGATGAAGCGCGAGGGCCGCCTTCCTCCCGGCCAGTCGCTGACCCTGAAATGGCCGGTGCTGCATTACGGCTCGGTGCCGCGCTTCGACCCTCAGACCTGGGACTTCAAAGTCTACGGGCTGGTGGATTCTCCCCTGCGCCTCACCTGGGAAGAGTTCAACGCGCTGCCCAGGGTCCAGCGCACCAGCGATTTCCATTGCGTCACCCGCTGGAGCCGCTTCAACAACCAATGGGATGGCGTTGCCTTTCGAGAGCTGCTTCAGCGCGCGCGTCCCAAGCCAGAAGCCACCTACTTGCTAGTGCACGGAGAGCAGGGATTCACCGCCAACGTGCCGCTGGCCGATCTTGACCGCGAGGAAGTGTTGCTGGCGACGCACCATGACGGCCAGCCGCTTACGCCCGACCACGGCTACCCGCTCCGCCTGATCGTGCCCCATCTCTATGCGTGGAAATCGGTGAAGTGGGTGCGCGGCCTGGAATTCCTCGACCACGACGCTGCCGGCTTCTGGGAGCAGAACGGCTACCACATGTACGGGGATCCCTGGAAGGAACAGAGGTTTGGGAGGCAGTAGTCAGGAGTCAGCGCCGCCCATTCTCGCTGACTCCTGACTACCGACTCCTGACTACTTCTTTAAGATCGGATTGTATCCGTCGTTGACCAGCTTGGCCCGCACACTCTCGGCGTCCTTGATGTCGCTGAACGGTCCGACCTGTACGTGAAACAGTTTGTCCGAGGGCGAGCCGCTGGTGGCGAAGGCGGAATACTGCTTTTTCTTGAGTGCCCCCACCAGGGCTTCCGCATCTTCTTGCTTGCTGACGGCGGCTACCTGCACAAAGTAGCCATTGGTGGGCACAGCCAGCATCGGGTCGGGCGGAGCAGTGCTGCTATCCGAGGCCGGCGCCGCGCTGGTGCCCGGCGCGCTGCCGGCATCGCTGGCGGCAGTGTTACCGGACGACTGTGTGTCCCCGTCTTTCTGTTCCACGGCTTTGTAGAAAGTGAGGTTGGAAGGGGCAGGGCTGCTCACCGGCTTGACCGCGGATGGACGCGCGCCGGCATTCGCGGATTGCGTCACAGCAGCCAGGTCGGCGGCCAAGGGCTTCACCGAGCTTCGGCCCAGTGAAAATCCCAGCCCGAAAAACACCGCACACAGCAGCACCAGCCCGAAAAACACCCCCAGCATCTTACCTGTGCCCAGCGTAATTTCCGTGTCCTGCGACGCAGCCATGGTTTGCTCCGGCGAAGTCTGGTAGGAGACGCTGCTTGCAGCGTCTCCTACCACCACTGCTTTAGCCGCCTTCTTTCTTTCCGATGAGCTTCTGGATCCCAGTGAAGATGTCAACCGGAACCGGGAAAACGACAGTGGTGTTCTTCTCCACCCCGATCTCCGTCAACGTTTGCAGGTAGCGCAATTGCACGCTCACCGGTTCGGTGGCCAGCAACTTGGCCGCATCCACCAACCGTTGCGCCGCCGAGAACTCGCCTTCCGCGTGAATGATCTTGGAACGCTTCTCGCGTTCCGCCTCCGCCTGCTTGGCCATGGCGCGCAGCATGGACTCGGGCATGTCCACCTGCTTGACTTCGACATTCGCGACCTTCACGCCCCAGGGGGCGGTATGGGTGTCGAGAATGCTCTGTAGCCGCAGGTTGATCTTTTCGCGATGCGCCAGTAGTTCATCCAGTTCCTGCTCGCCCAGCACCGAACGCAACGTAGTCTGCGCAAACTGCGACGTCTGGTAGACGTAATTGGAAACTTCCACCACCGCCCGCCGCGGCTCAATCACACGCAGGAAAATCACGGCATTCACTTTGAGGGTAACGTTATCGCGGGTAATGATGTCCTGGGGAGGAACCTCGAGGGCCTCCTGTCGCAGGGAAATGCGCACCATGCGGTCGACCGGCGCGAACACCAGGATGATGCCCGGACCTTTGGCGTCAGGCAACAGGCGGCCCAACCGGAAGATCACTCCGCGTTCATATTCGGCCAGGATCTTGATTGAACTCAAAAGGTACAGAACGACAATGATGATGGCGATGGTAGTAAAGCCAAATCCAAGTTCCATGACTGCCTCCACGCCTGATTGTCAGGGATATTCCTGTGGCGGATTGTATCGCACTTCCCGCCGCGAAAGCGGTGACCTGGGTTGTCTGCGGTGGTGCCTGAACTGCCTCAAACCGTCGTCACCGCGGTTCTCTGCAGCGACGGTACCGGTTCGACCTGCAATTGCAGACCATCGATCCTGCGCACGATGACCGACTGGCCGGCCGAGACGTTGGATGAAGCCACTGCATCCCACAGTTCGCCATGCACGAATACTTTGCCTCGCGGAGACAGCGCGGTCTGCGCCTGGCCCATCTCGCCGACCAGCCCCTGCGCGCCGGTGACCACTTTGTTTCGCCGCGCCTTGAGGGCGATTCCCATCAGAAATACGGTGATGACGCCTAGCGGAATGCTGACCGCCAGCGCGGTCAGGAGATGCACCCGCATTTCGGGGATGGGCGCATCCACCAGCAACAACGCACCCAGCACCATGGTGGTGATTCCGCCAATAGCGAGCACTCCATGGGTGGCGAACTTGGCTTCCAGGGCGAACAGGGCGAACGAAGCCAGGATCAGCACAATAGCTGCAAAGCGAACCGGCAGAAGATTGAGGGCAAAGACCGCCAGCAGGATGAAAATCACACCCACGGTTCCCGGAACGACCGCGCCGGGGTGGTTGAACTCCGCATACAACGCCAGGGCCCCAATGGCCAGCAGGATGAACGCTATATTGGGGTCCATGATGAACGCAAGAATGCGTTGCTTCAGGGTCATCTCGAAAGGACGGACAGGCTGCCCCACCAGATCGAGTTTGATGGCCTCGCCGCTGAAGCGCTTTACCGGCTTGCCCTGGATCTGCTTGAACAGGTCCTCCTCGCTAGGCGCTACGTAGTCGATCAGGTGTTGCGAGAGCGCTTCCTGTTCGGTGAAGGACTTGGACTGCCGTACTGCGGTCTCCGCAATCTCCACGTTGCGGCCACGCTTCGAAACCACGGAGCGCATCAGCGCGGCGGAGTCGTTTTCCAACTTCTCCTTCATCACATCATCCATCTTGCCGCCGGTGATGGTGACAGGATGCGCCGCGCCGGTATTGGTTCCGGGCGCCATGGCCGCCACGTCTGCGCTCTCCAGAATAAAGAACCCGGCGGATGCAGCCCGGCTCCCGCTGGGCGTCACGTAGATAATCACCGGCACTTTGGCCGCCAGGATTTTCTCGAGGATGTCACGGGTCGACTCCAAGAGTCCGCCCGGAGTGTTCATCTCGATCAGCAAGGCCTGGTCTTTATTCCGCTCCGCCTCCGCAATCGCCCGACCGATGTACTCCTCGGTGATGGGATGAATGGTGTCGTTCACCACGATCTTGAGCACTTCGGCGGAGCAGGGAACTGTGACCACGGACAACACCAGTCCCGCCAGCAAACCATAGGCAACGCACGATAGCAGAGAAGTTTTCATCGATTTGGCAGCGGCTGCGCTTTCTCCGCGAGCTTGGCTGCGACGGCGCGCTTCAATTCCAGCGCCTGGATATTCGACGGTTCCAAACGCAAGGCCCGGTCCACGTTCTCCGCGGCCGTCTCAGTTCTATTGTCTCTCAAATCCAGCCGTGCCAGTACCAACAAGGGCTCAGCAAACTGGCGCAATCGCAAGGCGGTCTCCGCCTCCGTGCGTGCCCCGGTGGCATCCTGATTCGCCTCGAGCACCCGCGCCAGCCCGGCGTGGGCTTCGGCGTTGGAAGGATCGAGCGTCACCGACTCCCGGAACTCTCTGTCCGCCTCGGCCACAAAACCCTGCGCCAGCAGTTCATGTCCGCGGTCGGCGTGGAATCGCGCATGTACCCGGGGATCGTCTTTCGCCAGACGCTGCTCTCCTACCGCATCGATCTTCAGGACCAACTGGCGGAAAGAGCTCTCTTCGTAGTTGATTCGGATACGTTCCAGTGGAATCTTTCGGTTCGCCAAGCCGTCCCCCTGGGCGTGCGAGATAGCGTTGTTGGCAACACTGTCCAGCAGTGCCTTGGCTTCCGCATCGCCGGGCCGCAGTGCCAGAGCTTCGCGCAGCTGGCGTGAGGCGCCGGCAAGGTCGCCGGCCCGGAACAGCGCCACGCCCAGGTTGAAGCGGTAGTCGGCATCGCT
The DNA here is from genome assembly GCA_020073165.1 of Terriglobia bacterium. Lineage (GTDB taxonomy): Bacteria > Acidobacteriota > Terriglobia > Terriglobales > Acidobacteriaceae > JAIQET01. Next base: position 135,667 of record JAIQFP010000005.1, read on the forward strand.
GGGATCGGCATCCACGGCTTTCTGGAAGGAGTCTGCAGCACCCTTTTTCCCGCGCCGCGAGGTCACCACTCCCAGGTTGTTGTACACCTCGGCCAGGGGCAGGCGCGCAGCCACAAGGCCGAAGGCGGACTCGGCCCGCTCGTAGGCGCCCTGGTAGTAGGCTGCCAGGCCCAGATAGAAATTCGCTTCCTGGGCCTCGGGAGCATCCTGCGCCACGCGTCCCAACCAAGCGGCGGCCTGATCGTACTGCCGCTCCCGGTAGCAAGTCTCTCCGAGTTGCAGCAGCGCCTCCGGGTAGGCCGGACTCAGCCGCACCGCTTCGCTAAAGCGCCGGATCCGCTCTCCCTCGGTCGGGGCGAGGACCCCGCGCACGTAATTCTCAAAGGCGTCCAGTCGGACCGGGGCGGCCGACGCCACATACGCCTGGCGCGTCGTCGCCATTTCCGGATGCAGTTGATGCAGCAGATCCCAAGCCAGCGCGGTCTGGATATCAATCAGTTCCACCAGGGGGCCTGCTTCGCGCACCTCCGGCCAAAGGCGATCTTGCCGCATATCCAGTAGTCGGGCCGCGGTGCTGAAAATCCGTCCATCGAAGCTGTAGCTGCCCAGCAACACATAGTCCACGTCCATCTGCTCGGCGATGCGATAAATCGTGGCTCGTGAGGGATGTACATCCATTGGTATGCCCAGCCGTTCGTAGGCCCGCATCCGATCCGTCCGGGTCAGCGCGTACATCGACGAAGAGGTCAACCGCTCCTGCAGAAGTTCGGGAAAAGATTCTCCGATCCATTCCAGCCCTGGAGCTTTGGATTGGTTTTCGAAGGGAACTACGACGATGGTTTGTCCGCCCGGGACCGATCCTTGGGCGAAAGCGGCCAGGGACAGAGCCACAAGAACAAACGGGGCAGTAAGACAGCGGAATCGCAAAGCAAGTCAATTATAACGGCTCGGCCTAGTGGAGCCTCTATTACCACTGGACATGCAGGAAGCAGAGCCCGGGCATTTGCACAACACTAATCCGTCTGGCGTGGGGCTCAACGTTCGCTGCACGTGCAGCGTTTCGGACAGGAGTTGGGCAATTGAAGGTCCCAGAAAGTGCAAATTATTGCACACTTCGGGTACGAAACATCGCGAAATTCACAATAACGATGAGTAGTAGTGAGGCTTCTCTGCCATAATGTACGGCGCCCTGTTGAGGATGGCTCCCACGATAGGCAGGCGCTGATAGATCGCGGGCAATATCAGAGCAGCCTCCGATAAGACCACTGTTACGAACTTTGTGTGTCTGTCTGCTGTGAGGACTGTTTGCGTGGAGGGGCCGTTTTCCAATTCCGATCTTATCGCGGACTTGTTCCAACTACGCCCACGAAGGAGAACTACACAAATTATGAAAAAGCTCCTCTTACTGACACTCGTGATTCTGGCAAGTGCCGGGTTCGTCAACGCGCAAGTTAAAGGACACGTACTCATCCCGGATTCCAGCATCGCTCGGCCGGGGGATGCGGGCATCCGGGCCCACACCAACCATCTCATATTTGTCCCTGACCAGGGAGACTCGACCTCACCGCAAGGCGAGACGCCTGCATCGTTGGGTTGCGTGTACGGACTGGTATCCAGTCCCAAGCCGGGTTGCCCAAAGACCACTTCAACCTCCAATCCCAGCGGCGGCAGCGGCCTGATTGTGATCGTGGACGCGTTTGATTACGCTTCAGCCGCGTCGGACCTGGCAACCTTCTCCAGCACGCTTGGACTGCCCGCACCAAAATTCCACGTCGCGTTTGCCTCAGGGAAACCGACTCCTGACTGTGGCTGGAACCAGGAAGCAGCACTGGACATCGAATGGTCCCACGCCATGGCGCCCAATGCCGTCATCGTTCTGATGGAAGCCAAGACGAACAGCACCAGCGATCTGATGAAAGCGGTGGACAAGGCCAATTCGCTCATTGCAGCGCACGGGGGCAAGGGTGAAGTCTCAATGAGCTGGCAGAGCGGTGAGTTCTCGGGCGAAACCAGCCTGGACTCGCATTTCACCGGCTCCAACGTGGTGTACTTCGCCTCCAGCGGTGATTCCGGCGGAATCGTGGGATGGCCCAGCACTTCGGTGAATGTGGTGTCGGCCGGAGGCACGACCGTGCATCGTGACAGCAATGGCAATTTCACCAATGAGATCGCCTGGGCCGGAAGTGGCGGTGGTGACAGCACCATCGAGCTGCGGCCGACCTTCCAGGATGTCATCCAGAACATCGTTGGCACCCACCGCGGTACACCGGACTTCTCGTTCGATGCGGATCCCAATACCGGAGTATCCGTCTACGAGACCTCTCCGGCTTGCGGCGGCAACGATAAGTGGCTGGTGTTCGGCGGTACCAGCGTGTCGTCACCGGCACTGGCGGGTGTAGTCAATTCCACGGGTTCGTTTAACGCCAGCAGCCAGGCGGAAAATACCGAGATCTACGGCAACATGGGTAACACCTCAGAGTTCACCGATATCAAAGCCGGGGTTTGTGGCAGTCATTCATCGGTGGCCGGTTGGGACTTCTGCACTGGGGTGGGAAGCGACAAGGGCAAATCGGGGAAGTAGCTAGAGTTGCTCACGCAACGGGGCCAAAGTGATGGCTGAAATACGGTGTGGCGAGCCAGGCAGCACAACAACGAACCCTAGTAGTAGTGTCCTGTCTGCCATATTGTTTTGCGGCCTGTTAAGGATTGGCCTCCAAGATAGGTAGAGGCGGAAGGCCCATTAGGGTGCTCCTCTGGTGGGCCTTCGGCCGCAACACAGGAACGTCAGACCCGCCCTCCCGCACAACCCCAGGACGAACTACGGGTGGCCCAGGAGTGGACTGATTCAATTTCATAGGTGGCTTACTTGGGATGTTCACGTGGAGGCGTACTCGCCGATTCTAGGCTTTATCGCGGACTCATTTAACCCAGCTCAAGCAAGGAGAACCTCGCAAAATGAAGAAATATTCAATCCTGTTGTTGGCGCTTGTGGTCGTCGCAAGTGTCAGCTTTGCAGGCGCACAAGCCCAGAAGGGAACCATCATCGTCCCCGAGTCCAGCAGAACTACGATGGAAAACCTGTATGGTCTGAGCGCGCACACCAACCATTTGATCTATTTCGTGCCGGGCGGCGACTCCTCCACCCCCCAGGGAGAAACTCCGGCCTCTCTGGGTTGCGTCTACGGCCTGGTGAAGAGCCCCTTGCCGGGATGCCCGAAGAAGACTTCCACCTCGAACCCGCAGGGCGGCAGCGGCGTCATCGTAATCGTGGACGCCTTTGACTACCCCACAGCGGCGGCGGATCTCGCGACTTTCTCCACCGCCTTTGGTTTGCCTGCTCCCAAGTTCCACGTTGCGTTCGCCAATGGCAAGCCGAGTCAGGACTGTGGATGGAACGAGGAAGCCGCTCTGGACATCGAGTGGGCGCATGCCATGGCTCCTAACGCCACGATCGTGCTGATGGAAGCCAAGACCAACGGCACTACCGACCTGTTTGCTGCGGTCGACAAAGCCAACCAGATTATCGCGGCGCACGGCGGCAAGGGCGAAGTCTCCATGAGTTGGGGCTACGGCAGCGACTTCTCCGGCGAGACCAGCCTGGATTCGCACTTCATGCAGTCGGGTGTGGTTTACTTTTCGTCCAGTGGCGACGCGGGTGGCATCGCCCAGTATCCCAGCACCTCTCCTTTCGTAGTGTCGGTGGGGGGAACCCGGGTGAACCGCGACAGCCAGGGCAACTTCACCAATGAAACAGCCTGGAGCGGCAGCGGCGGAGGGCCCAGCACGATCGAGCCCCGGCCTGCTTTTCAGGATGTGATCCAGAACATCGTTGGCACCAAGCGCGGCACGCCCGACTATTCCTTTGACGGCGATCCGGGCACAGGAGTGTCGGTTTTCATTAGCGCTCCCGGGTGCAACCTCCAGTGGTCTATTTTCGGCGGAACCAGCGTGGGTACGCCCGCGCTGGCCGGCGTCGTGAATTCCACCCACCAATTCAAGAGCAGCAGCCAGGATGAGAACACCTTGATCTACAGCAACCTGGGCAACGCGGCCGACTTCAATGACATCACTTCCGGCTCGTGCGGCGGCAGGACATCGGCGGCAGGCTGGGACTTCTGCACTGGGGTAGGAAGCACCCACGGCAGAGCAGGCAAGTAGGTAGCTAGCCGTTCTTGTATTATTGGGGCCGCCGTGCACGCACGGCGGCCTTTTTCTGCCTTCGAAGAAGACAGGCTCAGCGCAACCTGGCTGGATGCTCGGCCTTTATGCCCGACGGCGCTCTTCGCTGGAAGCGGTCTCCGCTCTCTGCAACTCCTCCCAACCTGGGAGTCGCACATCGCCGGTAATCAGGCGCGCCCCGCGTTCGTAGGTGAAGTACGACCACGCCCATTGGAGCAGCACAATGATGCGATTGCGAAACCCGATGAGAAAAAATATGTGGATGAACAGCCATGACAACCAGGCGATAAAACCGGAGATGTGGAGCTTGCCGAACTGCGCGACCGCGGCCGCACGCCCGATGGTCGCTAGACTGCCCTTGTCGAAGTAGTGGAACGGCTGGCGCGCTTCGCCCCGCAAATCGCGGCCAATGTTGCGCGCTGTGGCAGCACCTTCCTGAAGGGCGACCGGCGCGACTCCCGGCAGCATCTTCCCGTGCTCGTCCTGCAGGGAAGCGAGATCTCCGATGACAAAAATCTCCGGGTGCCCGGGAAGGCTAAGATCGGGAGCAACCAGTACGCGGCCAGCACGATCCGTAGGCGCTCCCAACTTCTTTCCCAGAGGCGAGGCCGCGACGCCCGCGGCCCACAAAGTGACCGCGGCCGGCATCCGAGTCTGCCCCATCCAGACCGCAGCAGGCTCGACGCCGGTGACCATGGTCGAAGTGTGGACTTCCACTCCCAGGCGGCGCAGTTGCTCCTCGGCGCTGCGCGAGAGGTCTTCCGGATAGGTGGGCAGAAGGCGCGGCCCGCCTTCCAGGAGGGTGATCCGGGTAGCCTTGGGATCAATGGAGACGAACTCATCGGCCAGCACGCGGCGCGCGATCTCGGCCAGCGTGCCCGCCAGTTCCACCCCGGTGGGACCACCGCCGACGACCACGAAGTTCAGCGGCATCTGTCCCTCACCGCTCGCGGCCTGACGCTCTGCCAGTTCAAACGCCAGCAGAACCCGCCTCCGGATTTCCAGCGCGTCCTCGATGGTTTTCAGGCCGGGGGCGAAGGCTTCCCACTCATCGTGGCCGAAGTACGCGTGAGACGCGCCCGCCGCGACGATCAAGTAATCGTAGGGAATCTCCAGGTCGGGGAGTTTTACCACCCGCCGTTGCAGATCGAAGTCCTGTACTTCTCCGAGCAGCACTTCGACGTTGCGCCGCCCACGAACAATCCAGCGGATGGGTGCGGCAATCTCTCCGGGGGAGAGTCCTGCGGTCGCCACCTGGTAAAGCAAGGGTTGAAAGGTGTGGTGATTCTTCCGGTCGATCAGTGTGACCCGGACCGGGTAGCGTGCCAGCCGGCGGGCCGCCTGCAGCCCTCCGAATCCCGCGCCCACCACCACCACCTGCGGAGTTGTCTTGCTCTCCATGCCTGCGCTCCTATAGCATTTTCACAATACCCCCACTGAGGTGAAAACCCGCATCTAATCCGGTTGTTGAGCCTCAATTAGTAGATTCCTATCATGGCCTGCGAGTCGAAAAGTTTTCCTTCCGCAGTACCCTCCCGTACTGAGGCGGTTTCCGCCGCCACGGTATGGCTGCAAATCGCGGTGACCTACGCCCTCATCATGGCCGCTGTGTGGACGCCCGACGGTCCCCTGAAGCTTGCCTGGATGAGCCTGGCCGCAGTTTGCATTCTGCTGTTCACAGCCGGCGGCAGCTACTCGATTCGTGAACTCGGCATCGCCATGCCGCCAGCCGCTGGTACTGTCCGCGTCCTGGCCGCCGGGGTCCTTATGGCGGCGGTCGTTCCGCTGGCCGCCAGGCTGCTGCATGAGAATCTGGGCCCGGTTCGGCCGCTCTCCTGGCACGGCGCCGGGCAATACTTTGTCTGGGCCCTGCTGCAGCAGTTCATCTTGCAATCGTTCTTTTATATGCGCTTCGAGTCACTGCTGGGCAGCCGGCGCGCCGTAGTGATCACCGCCGCCATCTTTGCCACCGCGCACATTCCCAGCCCGGTGTTGACCTGGGCCACTTTTGTGGGCGGTCTGTTCTTCTGCGAGATGTTTCGCCGCTACCGCAACATCTGTCCTCTGGGCGCGGTGCATGCTTTGCTCGGGGTGATGGTGGCTACCAGCTTCTCGGACGCCATCCTGCACCACATGCACGTCGGCATCGGGTACCTATCCTTTCACCCGTGATTCTTCCCCCGCATCGGGTAACATGGCCCGTTGAGGTGCGAGCAGGCGTTGGACTCGAAAGTTCCGTCAGCCGAACACGGTGCGGAAGGCACGGCTCAGGCCGGGCTGAAACGGCCTCCAGTCGAGGTCTCCGTCGGCTCCGCGTCCACTCCGGCCTGGTTTCGCTTTCTGGCGCCTTCTGTCGCCGACCTCATTTTCCTCATCCTTCTCATTGCCCTGACATACGGCGCTCTTGCGCCCAAGCTGCTGGGCGATGCCGGAACCGGCTGGCACATCCGCGATGGGCAGCGCATCCTCGCAACGCACTCCTTGCCCCGCACCGACTCATTCTCCTCCACCATGAGCGGACACCCGTGGTACGCCTGGGAATGGCTTTTCGACCTGGCCATCGCCGGCATTCATCACTGGATGGGACTGAACGGCGTGGTCTTCTTCACCGCCCTCGCGATCGCCGCGGTGTTCGCCTTGCTGTTCCGCTTCACCGTCGAGCTCGGGGGGAGCCTGCCCGTCACCGTCGTCCTGCTGGTGCTTTCGATTGGCGCCTCCACCATTCATCTTTTCGCCCGCCCGCACGTTCTGAGCTGGCTTCTTGCCCTAATCTGGTTTCGCGTGCTGGATTCCTCGGAGAGCGCCGCTACCGGGAAGGGCCATCGCTTGTTCTGGCTGCCCGTCCTGATGCTCCTCTGGGCCAATGTACACGGGGGATTTCTGCAAGGCTTCGCGCTGTTAGGCCTTTACCTGGCCGGAGGGGCAATCGAGCGCTTCGTATCCCGCCCCTCTGTAGAGACGCAGCTTGCTGCGTCTCCTGCCGGAGGCCGGCAGACCATTGCCAATCGCCTGAAGCATCTGCTCATGATAACCGCGCTGGCGCTGCTGGCTAGTCTGGTTAACCCGTATGGCTACAAGCTGCACGTCCACGTCTATCAGTATCTGACCAACCGTTTCCTGATGAACCACATCGACGAGTTTCTCTCGCCGAACTTTCACGGCGTGGCCCAGCAGTGTTTCGCGGTACTCCTGCTGATCACGATCCTCGCGCTGGCCAGTGCGCGCACCAGGCTCCGGCCCACGCATCTGCTGGTGATTCTCTTTGCTGCCTACAGCGGCCTCTACGCGTCGCGCAATCTGCCTACATCCTCGATTCTTCTGACCCTGATTGTGGCCCCGATCCTGTCACAAACGATCGCCGCGGGCGGCGGGCGCCCGGCCTGGATGCAACGCTGCCTCTCCCGCATGCACTCTTTTTCCGAGCGCATGGACAACATGGAGTTCCGCCTTCGGGGCCACCTCTGGCCGGTTGCCTTGACCGTTTTCGGATTCGCTGTCTGCCTGCACCAGGGCCGCCTGGGGTCGCGCCAGATCATGGACGCTCAGTTCGACGCCAAGCGTTTTCCCGTGCAGGCGGTGAACGTAATCGCCCAGCGTGGCCTCCGCGCCCCCGTCTTCGCTCCCGACTACTGGGGCGGCTACCTGATCTACCGCCTCTACCCGCAAACGCAGGTGGTCGTAGACGACCGCCACGACTTATATGGCGAGCAATTCTTAAAGGATTACTTGAGGGTCACCCACGTTGCTCCCGGCTGGGACAGAGTGCTCGACGAAAAGCACGTCGCCTTGGTGCTCACCCCGACGGAGTCATCACTGGCCAACATTCTGAGGGAAACAGCGGGGTGGCAGATTACGTACGAGGACAAAGTGGCGGTGCTATTCGAACGGAGCAAGTAAGCGGTCGAGATCGCCAAGTCGTCGGGGATATATATATAGGCCGTTCTAGGGCTGTTGGTGTAATGGCGATTTTTCGTCAACTATGGTCACACCCTGTCTGCGGACCAACTGTGGGCCGCCCGACCAATTTGACCGCCAAGGGCGACCCTGTGCAGACTCTTATTGCCATGACAACCGCTGCGAAACTCTCCGATCTTCAGGAGCGCGGGTTTTGCGTTCTGCGGAGACATCTTCCGACAAATCTCATTGAAGCATTCAGAGACGCGTTTTGGCCAGTTCTGGCCGCATACCTGGGCAAACATCAGCCAAATCGTGGACTGAATCGATACTTTCTTCCAATGCCATTCTCGTCAGAGTGTTTTGATCCACGGTTCTTCTTTGACGCGGACGTTCTAAGCATTGTCAGGAGTTGTATGGGCGAGCGGATAGTCGCCGACCAGTGGGGTTGCGATGTGCCATTGCGAGGCTCCGATTATCAAGACGTTCATGTCGATTATCAGCGGCCACTTTTTGAGGAGGACCCTGACTTGCATCTTCCCCCGTACATGCTGCTTGTCAGCTTTGGCCTGTGTCCCATCACAACATCGAACGGCGCTATTGAAATCGCACCCGGCACTCATCGCATGTCTCGGGATCAGGCGGTACATCGTGTGGCCAGTGGCGACATCCCGTTGCATCCCATATCGCTGGAAGTTGGGGACGTACTCATTCGGCATCCATGGACATTACATAGGGGTACACCGAACTCCACGGAGATTCCTCGAGTTCTGGTTAGCGTTCGTTATGTGCGCCGATGGTATGCGGACGGCAGCCGCGAGATTAACGCGATTCCAGTTACGTTGTGGAACTCGTTGACCCTAGAGCAACGAGAGATCATGCGCTTCCCAGTAGGGGACTAGGGGGATCGCCAACGCAAAAAGGAGACGACTGGCGGAGCTGACGTAATCAGGTGTTCTCGCTCATAACTCGGATTCTGGGTGTAACCGCGATTTGTCGCCAACAATGAGCAAGCTCACAGTTTCCGAGTAGCCGACAATCCGTCAAGCACGGAACGGTCCAGGGCAGCCCGTTATGGAATTTCTTGTTAAATCGCTTCCTCCCGATGCATCCGCGAGAAAGGTAAGAGAAGTATTGAATGAGCCAAGTCGTGGGCACTGTAATCGATGGCGTCTGGCCGAGTAAACGCAACTTGGGCCCTGCGCATTCGCTCCAAAAATCGGATACAAACCTCAATTGACCTCCCGTAACACAGGGTTGTATGTTGGTCTGCCTCTCGACATTCCCAATGAACAGGAGAATCCATGTCTGACCCTCAGCCGCAGCTCCTCCGCTCGCTCGATGAACAACGAGCGGAATACGCCCGCCGCCGCGGCCTCGCCATGCCGCTGGCTGGGTCGATCGTGTGGACGCTGATCGGCATCGCGGGAACCTTCCTGCCGCCGATCCTGGCCGTGTGGTCGCTGTTCATCGGGACCGGCTTCATCGCCTATCTCGGAATAATGCTCTCGCGCTTCACCGGCGAGAACTTCCTCGACAAGAACAAGCCGAAGAACGTCTTCGACAGCCTCTTCTTCCACTGCGTCGCGATGGCACTGCTCGTTTACGCGATCGCCATCCCGTTTTTCCGCGTCGACTACACGTCATTGCCGCTGACGGTCGGGATCCTGGCCGGGCTAATGTGGGTACCGCTCTCCTGGATCATCCAGCACTGGGTCGGGATCTTTCACGCCGTAGCGCGGACGGTTCTGGTGACGGCCGCATGGTACCTCGCGCCGCATCATCGGTTCGTGGTCATTCCGGCGGTCATCGTGGGCGTTTACGGGGTCACGATTGTCATCCTGGAGCAGCGCTGGCGCGCCGTCAGCCGCAGCACCGCCGCAGCCGCTACGGCGTGAATCCCGCGGCACTGACCAGAGCCAGACCTTCTCTTACCGGCAGACAGCCACTTGGTCTTGCGTGACGCAGATCAAGCGCGGGAACACTTTTGGTGAAAGAGTATGCGGTCATCGCCACTTTGCTCACAGATGACGGGCAATCCAGAAGTAACTGTCGAAAACAGGCGTTAGCACTCAAGGCCCGATCTGATCGTAATCCGACATCTAGACAGTTGGTGGTTACTTCGCGAAGCTTGAAACCAGGAAGCATCCATCCACCACAGCCTTGGCAGCAGCGTTTTTCCCTGCGTCCCACCACGCCTCACCGCGTATCAATCCCAAACCCCAAAATTGCATTCACCTCTACCGGCTCATCGCCACGAAACGCCGGGCGGAACTTCCAGTTGGCCAGGGCAGCCAGCACTTTGCTGGTCATCTCCCGGGCAGCGGATTCCAGCACGCGCGGATTGCGGATCACTCCCGCGCGATCCAGAATGCAGGCAATCACCAGCCGCGAGGGCGTCAGATTCGGGGGCAAATCAGTGCGCATGGCTTGCGGCGGAGTGAGATCCTCGGCATAGGGATGCGCGGTGGAGGTAGGATCGGCGAACTGCATCACGGCCGTTCCCAGAGTTGTAGGAATGTAGATGCTGTAAACCTTGTCGCCCTTGAGTGCGCCATAGAAGTTAAAAGCGCCTCCGGAACGCGAACTGGCCACGATGGTGATGTCCGGCCCCTGGCGGTTGGAGCCGGTTGCGGAGCGCCCGGGAACGGACGGCTCATTCCCACCCGAACTAAAACTCGGCAGGGTTACGATGTTGTTGCTCCCGCCGCTCACCGACACGCCGGGAACGGCAGGCTTGCCGCTGGTTCCGCTGCCCGCGCCGCCGGGACCAGGGTACGGAGAAATCCCGCCACGGGCCAGAGTGTCGGAGCCGCGGCCGCTGCCTTCCTTGCCCGCTCCCGGGCCTTCACCGGAGAGGCCACTCCCTGGGCCATTGCCCCGGCCAATGCCGTTGCCCCCGCCCGATCCACCCAGTCCCGGCTTATCTCCACCTGCAGGAGACATGGCCAACGACCCCGCGCCCCCGCCGCCCGGCACGCCCAACTTGGATCCCGGCTGGCTCGAAACCACAATCCCATTCCCACCGACGCTGCCCCCGTGACTCGGAGGCGCACTGACCACACCGGCATCCAAGGGCCCCCCCAGTCCTGCGCCGCGGTTTCCATTTCCCCGGCCGCCGAGTGAGCTTCCACCAGCTACCGTGGGAGGAGGGGGCACCACGGAGCCAACGCCGCCGCCCAATCCACTTACCGGTTGATGCGCCAGCCCACCACTCCCCACCTGCACCGGAGGAGGCACTACGGTCGAAGTTCCTAGCCCGTTGCCCATTCCGCCCACGGCGCGATGTTCGGCCTCAGCAACTCCAAGTTGCACGGGTGGCGGGATGATCTGCTTGCGCAACTCGCCTGGACCGAAGCCCGGCCCGGTGGATGCGATATCGCGCGTCACCTGCGGGGGCGGAGCAATGATCGTCGGCGCAGGCAACATCAGCTTGGGATTGAGATTGGTGATCTGCTCCGGCGCCGAAACCGGGGGAGGAACCACCGCCACCGAGCGATTCCCCGGCAGCCGCAGGGAAGCCAGGTTCCGCTGTAACGGCGCAGGCGCCGGTGGAACCACGCTCGCATTCAGTGCCGGCGCAGGCTGCAGCTTGTCGCGTTGCACCTCCGCGGCTGGAGGTACCACCGCCTGTTGAAGGTTGGGAGCGCGCAGAGAAGACTTCAAGCCTTCCGCTGGCGGCGGTCCGGGAATCGGCCGGTAAGCCAGCAGGTTAGCGACGGGGGCGTCGGATCGCGGCAATTTCAGGTTGGGGGCATCCACCACTTTGTCGCGCAGTGAATTCCCCCGCGCCACCCGGATGGTCTGGGTGCGGTGATGACCTTCGCGGCCACCGGCCCGCCCTGATCGTCCCGCCTGAGCGCCGCCGACGTCCTGAGTGCGCGGCAGCTCGTCTCCGGAGAAATAAAGGATGTCGTACTTGGGCAGTGGCGGCGGAAGGTAGGGATGCATGAACGCCAGCCTGGTGGGCAGCACAATCACCGCCACCAGGAGCAAGGTCTCCAATACCCAGGAAGCCAGCATGCCGCGGTAGGGCCACAGCCCGGTAGGAGCCTCGCCCGCCAGCCGCCCCGGAGAGCGCCCCAGGGCCGGCCGGATCGCGGTCACAAACTCCCGCCACGGCGACGACCACTCCACCAGTAATTTGGGCGCGTCGTTCACGTGGTGCTGGCCTCCAGCCTCTTTCCTATAGCGATTTCAATCTCATCCCCCAGCGCAGTCCCTGTCGAATGCAGCGTCTGTCGCGGCAATTCGAGCACCGAAGCCGTTCGCATCCGTAGCGGGCCCAGGCGCCAGGGTTTCAGATCTTCCTCCAGATGAACCACGACTCTGTCACCATCCAGGTAAACCACGTCAATGGGGAAGCGCATGGCGAAGGTGTGGACCCCACGCGAGGGCACAATCCACAAACCATGCCCGGCGGGAAAACTCCCGGCATCCCGGCCCATCAAACCGCGAAAGCGTGACCAGTGGGTCCCGGCAAACCGCAATTGGGTAGCCAGATAGGCGTGCCGTGTCCGGTTATAAGCATAACCTGTGCATTCCGCTACTGGCATCACCACTCCTGGGCCCGGTCCTCTTTCGGGGGAGCTTTCATCGTCCTGCCTGGGGTACCAGCGTGCGGTACAACTGAATGATCGCCGGCCCCAGAGTCACGAAAATAATGGAGGGCAGTACGAACAAAACGAGGGGAATAACCATTTTGATGGTGGTCTTGGCAGCCTGTTCCTCGGCCCGTTGCCGGCGTTCGGTGCGCAGCGAATCAGAATGCACACGCAACGCCTGGGCCACACTGGTGCCGAAGCGATCGGTCTGCACCAGGGTTCCCACCAGGGAGCGGATATCGTCCACGCCGGTGCGCTCCACCAGATTGCGCAAGGCCTCCGCCCGCGGCTTGCCGGCGCGCATCTCCAAGTTCACCAGGTGGAACTCATCGCTCAGGTCGGGATGAGCGTGGTGCAAGTCTTCGCCGACGCGCATCATGGCCTGATCCAGCGCCAGCCCAGCTTCCACGCAGATGACGGTAAGGTCCAAAGCATCGGCCAAGGCCAGGCGGATGCGTTGCTGCCGGTCGCGGATCATGCGCTTTAGCACGAAGCGGGGCAGGAAGAAACCGAATCCCATCACGCCGATGAGCAGCAGCGGAGAACTCACCCCGCTGATGGCCACCGCCACGGCCACCGCCAGCAGGGCGACGGCCACTCGGCTGCCAACATACATGGTCAAATGGCGGGGCTCGCGATAGCCCGCCTGGATCAGCCACTGACGAGTGCGCGATACCTCGGAAGGCGATAACGGGATCGCTTTGCTGAAGGGATCAAGGGCCTGCTCCAGCCGCTCTTTGAACGCCGGCTTCTCCTTGGGCTGGGCCCGTTGCCAGCCCAGCGCGCGCAAGCGCGATCCCAGCACCGACGAGGGCGCGTAGGCCGCGGCGGCAAACGAGAACACCGCCATGACCACGGTCAGGAACACCACGATGGTGAGCGCCAACGCCATGCTTCACACCTGTATCTGAATAATCTTGCGGATCACAAAATAGCCAATCGTCTGCAGGGTGATCCCCACCACCACCAGCACATGTCCGATGGGGTCGGCGAACAGCGGCCGGATAAAGGACGGGTTCATCAGCAGCATGGTCACCACGATGATGGGCGGCAGTCCCATCAGCAGCATCATGGTGAGCCGCCCCTGCGCGGTGTACACCCGCACCTGACGCATGATCTTGAAGCGTTCGCGGATCACATAAGAGAGATTGTCAAGAATCTCTGCCAGGTTGCCGCCGGTTTCCCGTTGCAGCATGACGGCAGTCACGAAAAATTTGACATCCACCAGCGGCATACGTTCGGTCAGATTGAGCAGCGCGTCGCGCACCGGCATGCCGAATTTTTGTTCTTCAAAGAGCTTGCGAAACTCGCCCGCCACGGGTTCGTTGATTTCGTTGGTGATCAACTCCAGCGCGGTGGTAAAAGCGTGCCCGGCGCGCACCGCCCGCGCCAAAGTGTCGATCGCCTCCGGAAACAGCTCTTCAAAGGTGCGGAACCGGCGGGTGCGCCGGTAGGAGGCAAAGGAATAAGGCATCAAGCCCCCGACCACGGCGGCCACTCCTGCGAAAAAGCCGGAGCCCGGTGTCAGCAATCCAACCACGCCGAGCGCGGCGGCGATGACCACGCACAGGAACAGGAAGTTTCCGGCACGCATGTCGAGATCCGCCTGCGAGAGCATGGTTTGCAGATTGGCAATGCGCTCCGAGCGGCGCAGCAGCGTATCCACTGCCGGGATCTCGCTCAGCATCTCGTCCCGCAGCAGCGCCAGTTCCTCGGTCGGCTCGCGTTCCGCCGGCTTCTCCACCGTAGCCAGCCGTTCACGGATCAGGCGCGCTCGAGCATTGCGCTGGTCGAGCACCGAACCGAGGGCAAACAGGCCGAGCGTGACCACCAGGAAAACGGTGATGGCGACGAAAGCTATCATGGCAACGCGGGGCTCACTAAACCTCCATCTTGGATTCAAACAGGGCGGGACGCAAGCGGCAGCCTGCGGTTGCCAGGCGGTCGGCGAACCTGGGCCGGATGCCGGTAGCACGGAACGTGCCTTTCACTTTCCCGCTTTCATCAATCCCTTTGCGCTCGAACACGAAGATGTCGTGCATGGCGAGGACATCGCCCTCCACGCCCGAGAGTTCGGAGATCGTGATCACCTTGCGCGAGCCGTCGGACAAGCGGGCGATCTGTACTACGGCGTGAATGGCGGCGGCGATCTGCTGCCGCACCGCGCGCTCCGGAATATTGAGGTTGGCCATGGAGAACATGTTCTCCACGCGGGCCAGGGCATCGCGTTGCGAGTTGGCGTGGACCGTGGTCAGCGAGCCCTCGTGGCCGGTGTTCATGGCCTGCAACATGTCGAAGGCCTCTTCGCCGCGCACCTCGCCCACCACGATGCGGTCGGGGCGCATACGCAGGCTGTTGATCACCAGTTGCCGCTGCCGTACCGCGCCCTTGCCTTCAATGTTGGGGGGCCGGGTCTCCAGCCGTACCACGTGCTCCTGCTTCATCTGCAGTTCGGCAGCGTCCTCGATAGTTACGATACGCTCGGAATTTGGAATATAGCCGGAGAGCACGTTCAGCAGGGTGGTTTTACCGGCGCCGGTCCCGCCCGAGATCAAGATGTTCAAGCGCCCCTTGACCATAGCGGAGAGCAACTCCAGCATGGGCTCGGTCAGGGTTTTGTTCTCGATCATGTTGCGCGCGGTGATAGGATCGCGGCCAAAACGCCGGATGGACAGACATGGGCCATCAATCGCCAGCGGCGGAATGATGGCGTTCACGCGGGATCCGTCCGCCAGGCGCGCGTCGACCATCGGCGACGACTCGTCCACCCGCCGTCCCACGCGCGAGACGATGCGGTCAATGATCTGCATCAAGTGCGCGTCATCCTTGAAGCTCAGGCCGGTCGGTTCCAGCTTGCCGGCGCGCTCCACGTACACCCGGTCAAAACGGTTCACCAGGATGTCGGAGACGGTCGGGTCCTTGAGCAGCGGCTCCAGCGGGCCCAATCCGAAAATCTCGTCCAGGATTTCGCGCGCCAGCCGCTCGCGCTCGGCGAAGCTGAGCGGCACGGCCTCGCTGTTCACCGTGTTGCGAATCAGCAGCAGCACTTCTTCGCGAGCGGTGTCGCTGGTGGTGCGGCCCAGTTTCTCCAGGTCCAGGCGGTCGAGGATCTTGCGATGCAGGTCCGCCTTTACCTGCTGGTATTCACTGCGTTCGAAGGCTTGTACATTGGCCATGAGTTACCTAAACCGTCTTGAACAAGGACCATGCCGTGCGTTTGACTTCATCGTCGTTCGCGGTAAGCAGGGCCGCCAGCCCGGTAAAGGACCGCGCTATCTCGGTATGGTTCTGCTGCATCAGCGGTATCCCCCGGTCAATGGCCGTGGAGACCGCAAAATACTGGTTGGGCACCTTCCACAGCAACTTTACACCGGCTGCGGCCTCGGCGTCGGCCTCACTGAACCCCGGAATCTTGCGGAAGCGGTTGAGAACCAGGCGCACCCGTTCCCGCCCGCCGGTTTCGCCCAGGTACTGCTGCACCCGTGCAGCGCTCCATAGCGAAGCCACATCGGCGTGCGCCACCAGCAGCACCGTCTCGGACAAATTACTCACCAGCCGGGTGGTTCCATCCATGCGCGAGGAGGCGTCCACCACGACGTAGCGGAAATGGCTGACCAGCAGATCGAACAGGCGGGCAAACTCCGCAGTAGAGGGCTCCACGGCCTGGGGAGCGTTGGCTCCGGCCAGCAGTTGCAGGCCGCCGCCATGCCGCGTCATGAAGCTCTCCAGCAGGGAACTGTCGAGCCGGTGCAGGTTGCGGATAGCGTCGGCCACGCTGAACAGCGGCTTCAGATTCATGTGCAGCGCGGCGTGGCCCAGGGGAGCGATGTCCACCAGTGCTACGTTGCCGTGGGCCGATTGCAAGGCCAGCGCCAGACTCACGGCGATGGTAGTGGCGCCGCTGCCGCCCTTGGCATTCACCACCGTAAACACTTTTCCGCGCGCGCCTTCGCGGTGAACCCTGCGCTGCGCCGCGGTCAAGCGAACGAAGGCCTCCAAGAGGTCGGTGGTGGTGGTGGGCCGCTCGATGTACTCCCGGGCTCCCGAGCGCATGGCGTTGACGATCACGTGGGGCTGCGACATGCTGCCGATGGCAAACAGTGCCGAATCGGGCAGTTCCTGGTGCAGCAGTTCAATGGTGCGCAAAGCCAGGGTGGCACTGTCCGGGGGAATGTCCACCAGAATTACGTCGGGATTGGCGCTGTGGATTCTGCGCACCACGGGATCGGTCGCGGCCACGGGAAAAGTTCCGGCCGTGTGCACCGCGCGCGCCACGCTGGTGCCGTCCACCAATACCTGAAGCACCGCCCGTTGTTCGCCGTCCGCGGCGACGATTACCACCGAGAGTTCGGCCATGATCCTGCTGGGCCCCCCACTGTTTCCCCACTACGAAACCGACCATCCAGACCGCGCGATCCACTTCGACAGTTGCCGCCGCGCAAGCCCCTCACGGCCAAATGCTCAGCGCTAAATGCTCATTTCGACGGCTTCTTGCTGTCGAATTTTTCCTTATCCATGAACGGTTGCGGATACGCCGGTGTTGCCGGCTTCTCCGTGTTCGGCGAAATCCGGCGCGCCGTACACAGCACCATCAGTTCGGTGTTGCTCTTTTGTGCGTTCTTGCTCTTAAAAAAATTTCCCAGAATCGGGATGTCTCCCAAGCCGGGGACCTTGTTGACGATGTTGGTGACGCGATTGTCCATCAAGCCGGCAATCACAAAACTCTGCCCGTCCTGGATCTCGAACTCCGTATCCGCCCGCCGCGTGCTCAAGGCCGGCACGGTGAAACCCTGGATCGTGATCCCGTTCGCGAAGTCCAGTTGGCTCACCTCCGGCACCACCCGCAGGTGAATGTTCCCGTTGGGCATGATCACCGGCGTAAACTTCAGCCTAACCCCAAACTCCTTGAAGGAGATAGTTACCGCGGTAAACCCCTGTCCCGGCTGCACGATGGGGAAGGGAAATTCTCCCCCTGCCAGGAAACTGGCCTCCTTGCCGTTGACCGCAATCAGGTTCGGCTCGGCCAGGATCTGCAGCAGGTTCCTCTGTTGCAGAGCCTGGATGACCGCGCCCATATTGATGTCGCTGCGGAAGAGGAACAGGTTCAGAGCGTTGCTGATAGTGACCTTGCCCGGTGTGGTATTGGTGGTGGTGGTTGTTGAGCGATCCGTGTTCGGGGTAGTCGTCGTGGTCGTGGTCGGGGGCGTTACCGAGAAGCCCCCAAACTGCCCGGTCGTACTGAGAGCCGTTGTGTTCGCGTTGCCCGGCGTGAACAGATTAATGCCCAATTGGGTCACGGCCGTGCGGTCCACTTCGGCGAACTTCACCTCCAGCAGAACTTCCTGCGCGCCTACCGGCCCGAACGTCAGCACGTTGACCACGTTCTTCGAGTATGCTCCCGCGATCAATTCCGCCCGCTTGGCCACGTCCTCGGTGGACACATGCCCCGAGAGCACAATGGCGGAGCGCGAAGGCGTCACCGTGATCTGCTCGTCAGGGAAGACACTCTTTTCTTCTTCCGCGGCCGCACTGACGTCCACATCCACTCGCAGATCGAAGCTGCGCGAGCGCTCCAATTCGTCCCAGATCAGCAGGGAGACCTCGCCCGCCGAACGGCCATGCACCAGGATCTGGGTGGGGGTGACCACGATGGCATCGGCCACAGTCGGATCGGTCACGGACACGCGCCGCAGGCGTTCGGTGGTGTTGATGAGCAGCGACTTGCCCACCAGCACGCGCAGCGGCGCGGCGCCCGCGGTTTCCACGGGTGGCGTTTGCGCGCTGGCGGAGGGACCTTGGTTGGACGGCTGCTGGCTTGCCGTCTGGGTGTCAGGCGTGGCCGCCGGCTGCTGCGAGTTGGCAACAGTTACCGTCGCCACCAGCAGCAGAACGATCAGCGTCCGCGCCGCCAACCTACCGATGTTTCCTCGTTGCTTCGCCCAACCGGGGGAGCAGATGGACATTTTTCCTGACCTCGCAAGCCTTGTGCTCAGAACTTGGTCACATCCTTCTTTTCTCCGCGGATGACCTCGATCTCATACACCGCCGGCGGCGGCGGAGGAGCCACCGTAGTACGCTTGGGCCTCGGCTGCGGAGTGGTGGGGGCGGGAGCGGAGACATTCTTGTAGAGCGCCCCCGACTTCACCGCCGCCAGCTCTTCCTGTCTGGTGTCGAGCGGGTTGCGCAGGGCCAACTGGATGTGCCCCTGGGTGCTGGCCAGAGTCAACCTCTGCGCGTCATCGGGAGAGACCAGCAAAGTGATTACCGTGGCCATCTGCGGGTCGCCGGTCGAATTCCGTTCCAGCTTCTGGCCGGTGGCGATGACGGCAACATTTTCGAGGACGGTCGTGGTCTGCTGCTCCGCCGATCCCCCGGGGTTGCCGGTCAACAACACATCCACGCGCGTGCCCGGCAGCACGAAACCGGCCACCGCGGTGGTGTCATTCACCCGCACGGAAACCGCCCGCATGCCGGGGGGGATGAGCGAGGGCAGTCCGGCGCCGGCATTCTCGGCCGCCAGCTTGCTGGGCAAAATGAACTCTCCCTGTGAGATGGGCAGCACCACGCCCCGGCCTACCACCGACGCTGTCTTTTGGTAGATATGTGGGGGCAGGTCACCCGCCGGCATGCGAACGACCTTGATGTCCTTGTCCTCGATCTTGGCGCCTACCTGCAGGTTCCCCGCGGCTATGACTACGTCCACTCCGGGGCGGGTGTCCACCGATGTCCGTGACTGCAGGTTCCGATACACGGTCAGGCTGACGAAGGCGCCGAGCGCCAGGGCGACAAAACCAATGAGCAAAAGCCGACTGCGATTCATCACTGCTCCTCAAGAATCCAGATCACTGCATGTGGGCCATTGCGGAGAAGGCAGGGCCAGCCAGCGTTCTCGCGGCTATCCCTTCGATCTTGCTGCGAAACTCCCCACCCGCCCACTGGGACAGCTTGCGACTGTGCACGCGACCAAGTCTGCCCCCGCCAGCCCCAAGCGACGGCACTCCCCCATGATCGGCAGTTGCTCTCCAAGTTCAGCCGGCGCGTCTGCCGGCATTCCGCTTGCTTTCGCCGCGCCGCTTACTGGATGGAACTGGCGACCGATGAGAAGACATTGTTGGCATTGCCACCGATCAGCCGGACCGTTCCCACCACAATAACCAGGATCACCGCCAGCATCACCGCATATTCCGCGATGTCCTGCCCTTCATCCTCCCGCCAGAACCTGCGGAAAATGTCGTTCATGTTAGTGTCCTCTCCAAGAGTGAGGCGCCGGCCAGAAACTTCCCGCCTGATGCTGTGTAATTGTGTGCGCGTTCGTGCAGCCGTACCACAAGACCACCTTTGTAGTTGGCGCAGGCAAAGGGGATGCTCTCAGGTCCTTCGCCCATGATACTCTGACGCCTCTCAGCGCCGACGACAATTTCTTGCACATTCGCTCCGGGATTCTACTCTGTTTTGCTCGACGGTGTCTCAGAATAGCCCGGCATCCTGCCGAGGTCCCGGCTTACTCGGTACCGGTACTCAGCGCTTACTGAATGGAGCTTGCCACCGAGGAGAATACGTTGTTGGCTGACTTCCCGATAAGTTGCACGGTAGCCACCACGATGGCCAGAATGACCGCCAACATGACCGCGTACTCCGCGATGTCCTGCCCATCCTCCTCGCGCCACAAGCGAGTGTAGTTTCGTATCATCTTCGACCTCATATGCAACGAAGTGGGTGGGGAGGGCACGGAGGTCGGACCCGGTTTGAGCCTGCTTTTACTCCGCTTCGTCAAGGTTCTTTTCGCACCGGAGATAGCCACGACTGCACAACCCCCAGCTTCTCAACTAATCATACCTCAGCAACTTCGAATCCAATAGAATCTGCTAAGGTTACCACTTCGGAGAAACCCGCTCGTCGGGTCCGCCTGGAAACGCTTTATCACTGAAAACACTGGCCTTGAACGGGCGGCAGCCCGCAAGGCCGGGCCTACAACGTCATGGCTCACCGGTTCCGCACCAAAATCACGGCCTGCGCATCCCCGTAAACCTGCTTCCACCCTGGCTGTGCCCGCAGCGCCGTAACCAGAGGTGCGGCCGGCGGAAGAACTACAGTGCGGATCTGCCAGCGCTCCAATTCCTGCCGCCAGCCCCCGGTCAGGTAGTAAGTCGCAGCAAACTTTTCCATGAAGGCATCCCCATAAAGGTCTGCCCGGCCGTCGATGTAGACCCGGTATTCGGGATACAGCTTCCAGATGAAATATCCGCCCCAATTGTAGTGGTTCAAGATTGGCCCGGGAGGCCGCCGCGCCTCCAGAAAGGCCACTGCTGCGGCAGGAAAATTCTCGGCTTCCTTCTCGTCCTGATGCCTCGCCACATAGCTCGGTCGGGCCACGGCGAAAACGAGAATCGCCGCCAGCAGGCCGGCATTCACCAGCGTCTTTCCGGGAAAAGGGCGCGTTCGCGCCGAGTCCAGCCACGCCCGGCCGCGGCCCTCCACCAAAGCTTGCACCAGCCGGGAGAGGATCGGGGCCGCTACCAACACGTAGATCGCGATGTGCCGTACCGAGCGCAGCGCCGCCGCCGTCATCACCAGCAGCAAGAGCATCTCGCGCGGACGCACACGCCGCGGCATGAACCCCAACCCCGCTGTGGTCGCGAGCATCATCAGGAGAACCGCCAAAAATCTTCCCTGGTGGAAATTAGGGGAAGCCCATTCGGCAATGTATTGCAGCATGGCGCGAGAATGCAGTGTCTGGAACGGGTAGACATACATCCCCACCCCATTGGGGTTGAGCGGAACCAGCGCCACGCACGCCGCCATCACCATCGCCAGCTTGCGCAGGCGCGGCCTCATCTGCGCCCACGTTTCCACCCCAAACGCAACATCCAATGTGCCCCCCACCAGAAAAAGCCCCAGCAGCGCGATGCCAAGCGCGTATTCGGCATGCAGGTTTACCCAGAGCATCGTCAGAGGCGGCGTCCACCACAACCAGTTGGGGTGGACATCCGAGTGCTCGAGGATCACAAGAAAGATGCTGGCCAGCAGAAGAGAAAGCATCAGCGGACGTACGCCCCAAAAGGGCAGGGATGCGAACGCGGCCCACACGGTTATGGCTCCGGCAACATAGGGGCGCCCAGCGCAGCGCCCAAACAATAGCAGCAGCGTGGCTGCGGTGATCACGCCGAAAACCACAATCAATCCACCCCAGCCGCTAACGCAATACAGGTTGTAGATCAGAACATCCGACAGCCACTCATGAGCCACCCAGGGCTGACCGGACCGGGTGTAGGAATAGGGATCGGTGTGGGGCACGCTGTGGCTTGCCGTGATCAATTGCCCGGTGCGCAGGTGCCACCACGCGTCCGGATCAGTCATGCCGCGCGCGGCCATGGCAAACAGCCCCAGCGCCAGCACCAGGACAAAGACTCGCCGCGTCTCCAGCCATGCCGTCACGTTGACCATGGATCATACCTGACCGGTCTCGATATAGAATCGCCACGCATCTTACAAGGCCTTTCGAGCTGCCTCGCCACACACATGATGAAAGACCATACAAAGCGACTTCTCGTAATGTTCCTGGCCGGAATGTTCCTGATCCACGCCGTGATCTTCTGGAGTTTGCGTGACAGGCTGCGTGCCGGATATCCCGACTTCACCATTTTTTATGCTGCCGGCAAAATGGTGCGCCAGGGGATGGCAAGCCGGCTCTACGACCGGGCCTTGCAGTTCCGCATCCAGCAGGAATTCGCTCCTCGCGTGGAGATCCGCCAAGGTGCGCTTCCGTACAATCACCCACCCTTTGAGGCCCTTCTCTTTGCGCCCTTCACCTGGCTCCCGTATTTTGCCGCCTACTTACTGTGGGATCTGGTGAATGTCTTGATTCTGGCCGCGCTCCCGTTCCTGCTCCGCCCCCATCTTCCCCTCGCGGGGCGTGCCCGAGGGGCTTTCTGGATCCTGCTTTCGTTGGCATTCTTTCCGGTGTTCATAGTCCTATTGCAGGGTCAGGACAGTATCCTCCTGCTCTTGCTATTGACCCTCAGCTTTGTGGCTCTCAAGAAAAACGCGGCCTTCCTCGCCGGATGCTGGTTAGGTTTGGGACTGTTTCGCTTCCACCTGGTTTTACCCCTCTTGCTGATACTGTTGCTGCACAAGAAATGGAGAACGATTTTCGGTTGTACTTTGGTTGCGGGTGCCCTCGGACTGCTATCGCTTGCGGTGGTGGGATGGAAGCAAGCTATGGCCTACCCGGCGTGGGTTTGGAATGCGGAGAAGGCCATGGGACAGGAAACCGCGCTGGTTTCGGCCATGCCGAATCTCCGCGGCCTTGTGGAGTCCGTCGGCCTCGCACAGGTTTCGAAGGTCGGGGCCAACCTTGCGATCGCCATCCTCGCAATGGCTCTGCTCCTGTTCGCCTCGGTCAAGTGGAAAGCCGCGGGAAGCGGCGCTGTCTTCGATCTGGGTTTCTCTCTGGCTGTGGTCACCACCGTCCTGGTGAGCTATCACGTCCTGCCGCACGACTTGTGTTTGCTCCTCCTGCCGGTGCTGCTGGTGGCAAATCGTTTCCCCGAACTCACCCCCAGTTGGAAGCGCCTCGCCGTGCTTGGCCCAATGGTCGTGCTATTCTTCACTCCCGCGGACATGCTGCTCTGGTTTCGCTACGGCCAATTCGGCCTGATGGCGCCGGTGTTGCTGCTTTGGTGGTGGGGAATCACCCGCGAAATCTCAGCCCAGGAATTGCGGCCGGGCGGAAGTTCGGCTGCCCTCGAGTCCGCCTGAAGCCAGTATGCGACTCCGGCAGTTCAAATTCTTTCTCGTCCTCTACCTGGTCGGCACACTGCCGGCGTACGTCCTGCTGCTCTGGAACGCGAGAAAATTGATTGCGGCCGGCGCCCCCGATTTTGCCATTTACTACTGTGCGGGCACGGTCGTGCGCCAAGGGCTGGGACACCAGCTATACGATTCCAGCGTACGCTTCGAAGTGGAACAGCAGTTTGCCGCCGCAGTGCCGCAGTTCCGGGGACCGTTGCCTTACACCCATCCGCCGTTTGAGGCGCTGATCTTTGCGCCCTTTACCTACTTGCCTTACCGTCAGGCCTACCTGGTCTGGGATTTGTTCAACGCCATGCTGCTGCTGGCGCTGCTGTTCCTGCTGCGCCCGCATCTACCCCAGCTTCAGTCCTACCCGTTTCCATGGTGGATCCTTGCCTGCCTCGCTTTTTTCCCCATCTTCTTTACCTTCCTGGAGGCGCAGGATGCGATTCTGCTGCTGTTTCTTTACGCGCTTGTTCTTGTCTCACTGAAAAAGAACCGTTTCTTTGGGGCGGGAGCCTGCCTGGCGCTGGGCTTGTATAAATACCATCTCGTGCTGCCTTTCCTCCTGCTCTGGCTGTTCCAGAAGCGAAAAGCTGAAGAGAAGCTGCGGTTACTGTACGGCTTTCTTCCTGTGGCCACGCTGCTTGCGCTGGTTTCCTTAGCCATCGCCGGCACCAGGGCGATTACGGCCTATCCACGTTACGTGCTGCACTGGGAAGACATCCTGGGTGGGAGCGAGAAGATTGCGGCACATATGCCCAATCTGCGCGGGTTGGCGTACATTTTCCTGCCGCCGGGGCCCTATCTGGTCCCGCTGCTCGTGCTGTTGTCTCTGGCGCTGCTGGCTTTCACGACGTGGACATGCCGCAACGCCGAGTCTTTCGATTTGCAGTTCTCCCTGGCCCTGGTGACTACAGTACTGGTCAGCTACCACGTGGTCAGCTATGACTTGAGTATGCTGCTCCTCCCCGCAGCCTTGCTGGCCAATTACTTGCTGGCAGAAAATCGTCTTCGCTACGGGCCGGCTGTGCTGGTGCTGTTCGGGATCGCTGCCCTGTTCTTCTCCCCGCTCCAGCTCTATCTTTCCTTGCGCCACAAGCAATACGCCCTCATGGCATTCGTCCTGCTGCTGTGGATGTTTGGGATTGCCTGGGAACTCTCGGCCCGGACCGGCCGAAAGCCGCGCCCGGAGACGATCTCAGCTACCGGCTAACGCGACTGGCTTGTGCCATCTCTCGCGCAAAAGCCGCCCTAACACCACTGCCAACATCGGTAGATAGAGGAACACTACGGTCCATCGACCCACCTCCGTAAAGCTATGGGGGATGTGATACCAGCGCCAGATGCCCGCTCCCCAGCTGAAAAAAGCGGTCCATACAATCTCCCGCCGGGTCTTGGGAATGAGCCAGAGAATGAAAGCGTCGAAGAACCAGCGCTGGGGCATGACCGCCGCCCCCACCAGCAGCAGGGCATCGCGGTCGCGATAGCGCAGCAGCGCCAGCGCCAGCACCGGTCCGGGCAAAACCAGCAGCGGGATAAAGTGCTCGTAATAGCGCAGCTGTCCGGCCCACAGCAGCGGCCATCGCGGCATCACCGCCAAACTGAGCAGAGCCACCACGACGCAGGCCACTACGCCACGGCGTGTGAGATGCGTCAGCGCTACCGGCAGCCCAATCTGCGGCTTCACCATGGTGACGGGCAGCAGCAAGGGAAAGAACGCGCTGGCGGCGATCAACGGTGACCACTGTGCCGTCAGACTTCCTGCCCAGTACGGATACGCCAGGAACACCAACAGCCGGTGATACCCATGCCGGGTCAGCCCAAAGGCCAACAGGCCCGAACTCAGGCCGTAAAAAACCGCTGCGGCTATCTCCGGACGCAGCCAGACAAAAGGCAAACCAAACAAGGCCGCCGTCAGCGGATACTGTTCCAGCGGCGTGTCGTACGGATTCTGGCCGGCCAGCACAGAGCGCGCCGCCCGGATGGCCCAACCGAAATCAGCCGCGCCTTGATGAAGGCGCGCCAGGAGAAACCAGCAAAAAGCCCCAGTCGCCACCCCAATCGCCGCCGATATCAGGATTCGCGTTCGCACCCAGAGCCTTTCCCCGAAACCCGTTTCCTCGGTGTCCTCTATGGTTCAATTCCGCAGCCACGCAGCACAAGACCGAGTCTGATGCTACAACGTTGTACCATGTAGCGATTTCGCATCAACCAAGGATGCTCAGAAACCCCAAACTCGGCTTGCTCCTGTCCCTGCTCATGGCCGGCAGCATGTGGTTCTATGTCCAACACGTACTGATCGCCTATCAGCGCACCGATGCCGCCGCCCATGACAACCCCCGTGGCAACCTCTCCGATCTTTATCCGCGCTGGCTGGGGGCGCGTGAGTTACTGCTGCACCACCGCGATCCCTACAGCCCCGAACTGACCCGCGAGATTCAGGCCGGTTACTACGGACGCCCTCTCGATTCCAGCCGGCCCAGCGATCCCAGAGACCAGCAAGGATTTGCCTACCCGGTATATGTGGTCTTTCTACTGGCTCCGATCATCACCCTGCCATTCTCCGTGGTGCAGGTGGGGTTCCGCTGGTTTCTCGTAGTCCTGACCGCAGCCACGGTTCCACTGTGGTTGCGGGCCTTGCGCTGGTGTCCATCGAGGATCACCCTTTCCATCCTGACCATCCTCACGCTCGGCAGTTTTCCCGCGGTGCAGGGAATCAAACTCCAGCAGTTGAGCCTGGTGGTAAGCGGACTCATTGCGGGATGCGCCGCCCTACTGGCTGCCGGCCATCTCCTGCTGGCCGGCGTGGTGCTGGCCGTGGCGACGATCAAGCCGCAACTTGCACTTCCCCTGGCCGCGTGGCTGCTGCTTTGGTCGCTCAGTGACTGGCGCCGCCGGCAACGCTTCCTGTGGGGATTTTGTGGCACCATGGCGGCGCTGCTCGGGGCCGCGCAGTACATGTTGCCGGGATGGATCGGCCGCTTTCACGACGCGCTAGCGGCCTACCGCGACTACACGGGAGGGGCCCGCTCGGTGCTGGACTTGCTCACCACGCCGACGGTGGGACGAATCCTCAGCGTGCTGGTTCTGCTTGCGCTGGCCGCCGTGTGCTGGCGCGTGCGAAGCACCTCCTCCGACAGTGACCGTTTTGGCGTTGTTATGGCGCTGGTGTTGGCAGGAACCATCGTGATCATTCCCACGTTCGCTCCCTATAACCAGGTTCTGCTGTTGCCAGCAGTTTTTCTCCTGGTCCGCCGCGGAGACGCCCTTTGGCGGCAGCACATAGTCACACGCATCGCGGTGACCGTGACGGTCCTGGCGGTTTCGTGGCCATGGCTGGCGGCAACGTCTCTGGCAATGGCATCCCTCATGCTGCCGCCCCAGTCAGTGCAACGCGCCTGGTTCGTACCCTTCTTCACCAGCAACACCATTCCGGTTGCAGTCCTGGCCCTCTTTGCCTACTCCATGCGCCATCTCCGACAACCGGACTAACTAGGATCTTGCTCGGTGTTCGGAACCGGGCACGCGATACATTTCCGCACTGGTGGCGAAAAACAGAATTATCGTCAACACTCCGGCGTACCCATACACGTGCCGGCTCAGCAGGAACAAATGCAGCGGCGGCAGAAAAAGGATGACGATGGTTGCCCCTTGAATCCGGCGGAGCCACTTCGGCGCTGAGGCCGTCCAAACCTGACGCAAGATCAACACCATCGGGAGCAGCAGCACGCTCAAGTCATGCGGGCTGAGGTGATAACTGACCAGGGTTGCAGCCAGTACCGCATTGGCGATACCCAGCTCGGTCCCGCCCCGATTGCAACTCCAGATCGCCCATCCGAGAACGACCAGTGTGCAGGCCATCGTCAGTGTCATCCAAGCCGCCGCCGGAGAGAGCAGCGCGACCAGACCGCGGAGATTGGCCATCTCCTCAGGATGAATGCCAGCCATCGGCAATGCCGTCAGTTCGCTGAGAAATCGCGCATAAGCCGCGAACCATCCCCATCCAGAAATTGCCACCGACACCAGCCCCAATAGCGCCGCCACCGCCGTAAATCCGCACAACACCTTCCAGCGTCTTCCGAAGAGGAAGATGACCGCGATTGGGACCACCAGATGAAACTTGAACAGCCCGCACGCCAGCAAGGCACCCGCCAGTAACGGCTGATCGCGTTTCAGGGCCGCGAATGCCAGCACCAGCAGGAGCAGCAGCAGTAACGAATCCTGGCCCTGAATAAAACTCAGTAGCACCGGAGCAAACATGAGCATGCCTGCTGCCAGCAGTTGCCAGTCCCGCCCCGGTGCCATATGCCGCGCCGTCACCCGCGTCGCTACCACCAACAGTCCGACGTTCAGGAGAGACCAAAGCAGATAGGCACGCTCCATGGGCCAGTGCGCCAACGGCAGGTAGAGCAGCGTCTCAAACGGGGGATGAATGAAATATGTCCCCACCCGTCCGGTGTACCGGATCTGAAATTCGCGCTGCGCCGCTGCGCTGTAAAGCTCGTGTCCTGCGCCCTGGTGAACCATGCGCGCTGCGGCGTAGAAGTCGGGGAAATCCGTCCCCCTCGCGATTTCCGGATAGCGCCGGCCCAGGTAGAGCACGAATCCTGCCAGCACCGTCAGCAACAACAGATTTTTCACCAGCGGCCGCATTGCCAGGTCCCCTCGCCGCTGCAGTCTAGCACTGAGGCTTGCAATGTCCGGAGCCAAGCGGTAGGCTTCTCCAACCCACTTGCAGCGTTCGGCGTTTCCGGCGCCAATTGGCGAAGCTGATTTGAGCGGCTGATTTCGGAGGAAGCCATGACCCTCAAGATGGAGACCCGCGTAGCCGACGGGGTTACGATTGTCGCTTGCCACGGCCGTATTGTTTTTGGAGAGGAGTCCAACGCCCTGCGCGATACCCTCAAGCAGCAGTTGGCTTCCACCCGGCAGATCGTGCTCAACCTGACTGGCGTGAGCTACATCGACAGCGGTGGATTGGGCACGTTGGTGGGGGTATACTCCTCGGCTCGAGCCGGGGGCGCCGACATCAAACTGACCGGGCTGGGCCAGCGCTTGCGCGACGTGCTACAAATCACCAAGCTGGTTACGGTGTTTGAGGTGTACGACAGCGAGCCGGAAGCCATCGCCGCCTTTCACCGGGGCGCTGCCTGAGCCAGGGGGTCCGCCCGTTGAGGGGACAGCAAGATTGTGGTGACGCGGGGCAGGAGTAGCCTCTTCCCGCCGGCTTCCATTCCTGTCATTATTCTCCTATGGACTTTGGTCCAGTTTAGGACGTCCGCTGCCCTATGAGCACGCAAGCCACTCGCGGATCCGCTGCTGAACCGGCGTCGGGACTCTTCCCCACGCTCGTTTACGTGCATGGCAGCGATCAGCGCACCATCACGCTGGACCACAGTCCCTTTACCGTGGGACGGAAGGTCGACAAAGACCTGGTCATTGCCGATCCCCGTGTCTCTCGCGACCATGCCATCATCGTCTCCGACAACGGCCAGTTCGCGGTGGTGGACCAGGGCAGCAAGCACGGCACTTTCGTCAATGGCGAACGCGTGGACCGCCACACGCTGGAACGCAACGATCGCCTGGAGTTCGGCGTGCGCGATGTTGCTTACGTCATCTTTCATCCGCAGCACGCCAGCTCCAACACTGCCCGCGAGTTCCTCAGCCAGATCTCGGGCATGCACATCTCCACTGAGACCACCGACCTGGAAAAGCTCACGCTCTTCCTCGAGGCGGCGCGCAAGCTCAATACCATCGGCGTGCTGGATGAGATCCTGGTCACTCTGCTCGACGCCACGCTCAAGCTCACCCGCGCCGAGCGCGGCTACGTCTTCATGAAAAACGACGACGGCGGGATGCGCCTGGCGGCGGGCCGCAATTCCAAGGGTGAGGCCCTGCTCGACGACAAGACCATCTCGCACTCCATCCTGGATGACGCCCTCAAGTCCAACTCAGAGTTCGTCATCACCGACACCAGCGAGTCGCTCGATCTGAAGGGCCGGCAGAGCATCGTCGCCTACGACCTGCGCACCGTCATCTGCATTCCGCTGCGCAAGCCCCAGGTGCAAGCCACGCGCGACAGCGAAGCCGCTGCGCCTTCGGAAGCTACCGCCGAGGTCATGGGTGCGCTCTACGTGGATTCCCGCTTTGCCTCGCGCGACATCTCCAGCGTCAGCAACGACATTCTGCGCGCGATCGCGACCGAAGCCGCTTCTTTGATCGAGAACGCCCGCCTGGTGCAGGCCGAGGAGTCCGCCCGCCGTTACCAGCAGGAATTAGCCATCGCTGCCTCCATGCAGCAGGGACTGATGGCGGTCACCATTCCCGAGGTACCGTTTGCCCGTCTGGCTGGAAGAAATCTTTCCTGCAAGGAGATCGGCGGCGACTTTTTCGACGCTGTTAACACCGAGGATGGCCTCACGGTGGTTCTGGCCGACGTCAGCGGCAAGGGAGTCTCTGCCGCCCTGCTGGCCTCCACCTTGCAGGGGATGATCTACTCGCAGCTCATCGCCCGGATGCCGCTGGCGGAAATCGTGACCACGGTGAATCGCTTCTTCACCCAGAAGCACCTGGGCGAGAAATACGCTACCGTCATCATCGCCCGCGTCCGTCCCGACGGCGAACTGGAGTACGTCAATTGCGGTCATGTGCCTCCACTGGTGGTCTCCAGCCACACGGTCAATCGTCCGACCCACGGCAACCTGCCGGTGGGCTTGCTGAAGGACGCGACCTATGAAAGCGATCGCGTCCGGCTTAAGCCGGGTGACCGGCTGGTGATGGTGACCGACGGCGTCACCGAAGCGGAAAATGCCCGCGGCGATTTCTTCGAAGATTCCCGCCTGGAAGCCGTCGCCGCCAAAAGCGAGTCGCTCGACGACATCTTCTCCGCCATAGCCAACTTCTGCAGCGGAACTCCCCTGAGCGACGACTGTACGGTGGTGGAGTTGCTGTACACGGGATAAATGCAGTTGTCAGTTCTCCGTTCTCAGTTCTTAGCCGCGGGAAGCTAGATCGCCACCTTCATCGCTGACCTCGGTAAAGTATCCTTTCCCCAACAATGAACTTCACTGCGCTCGACTGGACGGCCATCGTCGCCTACCTGGGCATTACGCTGGCGCTGGGGTTGTATTTTCGCCGGCGCTCCGGGCGCAGCGTGGACGATTACTTCGTTTCCGGACGCAACGTCTCCTGGTGGCTCGCCGGCACCTCGATGGTCGCGACCACGTTCGCTGCGGACACGCCACTCGTCGTCACCGGACTGGTGTACACGCAGGGGATCGCCGGCAACTGGCTGTGGTGGGCGTTCCTTTTGTCGGGGATGATGACGGTGTTCCTGTTCGCCCGGTTGTGGCGGCGCTCCGGCCTGCTCACCGACGTGCAGTTCGCCGAGATGCGCTACGCCGGCAAGCCGGCAGCATTTCTGCGCGGATTCCGCGCCATCTATCTCGGCCTGCTGATGAATTGCCTGATCCTGGGCTGGGTCACCAAGGCCATGACCAGCATCGTGGCGGTCACGCTGGGGGTGAGCGACCGCTCCGCGCTGGCGATTTGCGTCTTCTTCCTGATCCCGTTCACCGGGTTGTACGTCGCGTTAGGAGGGCTCTGGGGCGTGCTGTGGACGGATCTGTTCCAGTTCGCGTTGAAGATGGCGATCGTCATCGGCGTCGCATGGTACGCCGTCATGGCCACCGGCGGCATGAACGCGCTGCTCAGCAGGCTGGCAGAGATGCGCGTGGCAGCAGGGCCGGGTGCGGGGGATGTGACGTCTTTTTTCCCCGATTTCTCTCGGCCGGCGGCGCAGGAGGCGTTGTGGACCTTGCCGGTGCTGACCTTCCTGGTGAACATCGGACTGCAATGGTGGGCGTTCTGGTATCCCGGAGCCGAGCCGGGCGGCGGAGGTTACATTGCGCAACGCATCTTCAGCGCCAAGGATGAACGCAACGGTCTGCTGTCGGTGCTGTGGTTCAACATCGCGCACTACGCCGTGCGGCCCTGGCCGTGGATTCTCACCGCCATGGCCGCGATAGTGCTCTACCCGCACCTCGAGCATCCCGAGACCGGATACATGCTGGTCGTGAGCCAGCATGTGCCGCCGGCGCTGCGCGGCATTGTGATCGCCGGCTTCATGGCGGCGTTTATGTCCACCATCGCCACCCAGCTTAACTGGGGCGCATCGTACCTGGTGGCGGATTTCTACCGGCGCTTCCTCAAACGTGACGGCAGCGAGCATCACTACGTGCAGGTCTCGCGCCTGGCCACGGTGCTGCTGGTGGTCGCTTCCGCTTATGTTTCTGCACAACTGGTCTCGATCCGCTCTGGGTGGGAATTCGTTCTCGAGGTTGGCGCCGGCACCGGCGGCGTCTACCTGCTGCGCTGGTACTGGTGGCGGATCAATGCCTGGAGCGAGATCTCAGCCATGGCTACGGCGATGGTGGTGTCGGTGCTGCTGCGTTGGGTGGCCCCGTTCTCCGGCACCGGGCCGGTGGTGTTCGCCAAGACTGCGCTGACGACCACAGTCGTAACCACGCTGGTGTGGATGATGGTCACACTGATCACCCAGCCGGAGCCGGAAGAAGTGCTGCTCAAGTTCTACCGTGCGGTGCGTCCCCATGTGAGCGGCTGGCAGGCGGTGGCACGGCTCGCCCCCGATGTTCCACCGACGCGCGATGTGGGCCGCAACTTACTCTCGTGGGTCCTGGGTTGCGCCATGGTTTACCTGGCGCTGTTTGGCCTGGGGCGCGTGCTGCTCGGGCCAATGGGGAAGGGAATCGGGCTATTGTTCGCGTCGGGCGTTTGCGCGGCGGCGCTTTACGTGAACCTGGCACGGCAGGGTTGGAACAGCAGCGAGTAGTCCCCGCTGCCGAGTAGCGAATAGCAATCAAGATTGCTTGCTCAACGGTACCAGTCTGCCCGCGTCAAAGGCAGCCCGCTGCGGCCACTTTCGCTCTTGACCAGCAGCGTCTGATACACGTCCAGCCGGCCGGTCTCGAAGTAGTACGCGGAGCCTGCCATATAGAGACGCCAGATGCGGTACTTGATCTCTCCTGCCAGGCAGCGGGCCTCCTCCGCATGGTCTTCCAGGCGGCGCAGCCAGTGACGCAACGTCAGGGTGTAGTGCTCACGCAGGTTCTCTACGTCGCGCACTTCGAACCCCGCGCCCTCGGCGGCCTGCACCACGTCACCAACCGGCACAAGGTCTCCGTCGGGAAAGACATAAACGTCAGTGAACGTAGGCTGGTCAGGCCTGGGGCGGTGGCCGGCGCGTCCGATACCGTGATTGAGGAAGACCCCACCGGGCCGCAACCAACGGAAGGCTTGATTGAAATATTCCGCTAATTGCGACTCGCCCACGTGTTCCACCATGCCGACGCTGACCAGTTTGTCGTACGCGGCGGGTTCGTCCAGGTCGCGGTAGTCGAGCAACCGCACCTGGCATCGCTCGGACAGGCCGGCCGTTCGGATGCGTTCTGTCGCCAGCTCCAGTTGCGGGCGGCTCAGGGTAATACCCAAAGCGCGGACGCCATATTCCCGTACAGCGTGGAGAATGAGGCCGCCCCAACCGCAGCCGATGTCGAGCACGTGCTCTCCGGGCTGCAAGCGCAGCTTGTGGCAGATGTAATCCAGCTTGTCGGTCTGCGCGGTGTCGAGACCGTTGTCGGGGCTGGTGAAGTAGGCGCAGGAATAGAGCAGGTTGTGATCGAGCCAGAGCGCGTAGAAGTCGTTGGAGACGTCGTAGTGGTAGGTAACAGCCTGGCGATCGCGCCCACGGGAGTGCAAGCGGCCATGTGGCCTGGCGTCCGGGCGAAGATCTCGAAAAGGACTGCGAGACGGCAGGCCGAGAAGCAGGCTGCTCAGGCGCAGCTTCTCCTTCGCGCTCCAGTCTTTTTGGAGGAGATAGTCGGCGAGAGGAAAGACACCTGCGATGTCACCCTCGATGTCAAAATCGCCACAGACGTAGGCTTCCGCGAGCGCGAGTTGGCTGGACTGGGCCAGGGCTGGACGCAAGGCACCGGGATGATTAATTCTCCAGGTGAAGCGCAAAAACTGGTTGCCCTCCGGCGCCCAACGGGTGCCATCCCACAACTCCACTGCGAAATCACGCGGATGATAGTCATGCAGGAGCGCTTCCAGGAACACGAGGGTCTTCTGCGTGGTTGCGTCGTGAAACTTCGAGGCCCTTAGTCCCATACATCCACCCCCAGGTAGCGGCGAGGTGCCAAGGCCATAAGGTGAGAGTTTCGCTCGTGGGATTGAGGGCGAGACTCTCTGGGCAGCCGGCAAGCGCTCAGTTGTTTTCTACGACAACTGAAAAGTCTACACCTTCCCAGCGCTGCTCCTGCAGCCAGTAGAAGGTGAACGCGACTTCCCGGCCTGGGCTCAAATGGTCGGCCGGCAGGTCGGCGGCGTGGACGCCGAGGCTGGTATCGCGAGTGTTGGTGTCGTGGGAAGTAGCCCAGTGATCGAAGCTCCAGTGCACCACGGCGGGCGCGAGCAACACGATGCGCAACTGCTTGCCCTGGGGCATGGAGCGAACCTTGTTGTTGAAGCGCCATCCGAAGAACGCCGCCTTTTGTTTCTTGACCAGGTAGCGCTCCACGGTTTGCGGCGGCGTGTCGAAAATCTTGCCATCGCGCAGCGAGCGCCGCAGCTTGATGTATTCGGAATGGGCCCACACCAGAGGACAAGCGGAACCCGAGGGCTTCCCGAAGAACAACTCGAGTGCGGGAATGTCGGGCTGGTCCCAGACCTGCTCGGGAATCAGGCGGCAGCCTTCCGTGGAAAGTTCCATCACACTGAGCAGCTGTTCGGCGACTTGGGGCCGGCCCGCCGCTAACTCGTAATGAGCGCGCTCTCCCGCCAGCAAGGGCCAAGGCCGGCCCACACCAGTACCGTCGAAGGCTGAGCCGTCTTCGTGCTCTCCGTAGCCATCGCCGTTATAGCGATACCAGCAGTAACCCTGCGGCAGTTGCACCCGCAGCAGGGAATCAATGGCCTTGACGGTGTTCACAATGCGGGGATCGTTGGCGGCGCGTAGTCCAAAGCGCACCAGGGCAAGTGAGTCAGGACTGATGAGATGCGTGGCCTGGGCGAAGCTCTGGTCGGGAGGCCGGTTCTTGATGGGCACAAATCCGTCCAGCGGAGATGCCGCCGCGGTGGTCTCCGGCGGAGCGATGCGGACGTAGTAACCCTGGACCCCGAGTTGAAGCGCGAGATCGCCACCGGTGGCATAGACCCAGCGGTCGATGTTGTCGTTCCACGTGTCGGCGGTCTCGCGCAAGTAACTGGCAATCTCGGGCTGCTGCACGGCGTCGGCCAAGTCCGCGGCCGCCAGCAATCCAGAAATCTCTACGGCCAGCGTGAACGGTGAGTAGCCGGAGTCTTCCTCCCATCGGTCCTGCTGTGTGACCGGACCGTTGCGCAGGATGAAGCTCACAGCCCTCTGGACCATTGCCCACCAGCGCTTCAAGTCTCCCAAAATCGTGGGATCTTCGCGGCGCAGGATGTCCACCAGCAGGATGGGGAATGCGGTCTCGTCCAGTTGCACCCCGTTCCAATACACACGGCCGTCGAGCCACAGGTTCTGAGCCCAGTGGCCGTCGGATTCCTGTGTGGACTCAAGATAGCGAAGCACGCGCACGGCGTCGCCGCTGGCGCCGGCCGCCAGGAATCCGCAAGCGGTCTCGACCAGGTCGCGCGGCCAGACCAGGTGATAGCCGCCCAGATCCTCGTCACCTTTGTTGAAGCCCCAGGGAATCGACAAGCTGGCGATGACTCCACCCAGGAAATCGGTCGACTCATGGCTGCGCAACACGGCCATGCTGGCGCGATACAAATCGTGTTCGCGCTCAGGCTGGTCCAAGGGCAGCAGGCTGTCATGCCAACTCTTCCATTGTTCCACATAGCGGGTGCAAAGTTCGTCATAGCTTTCCAGCAAGCTGGAGCGCGCCTGCTGTCCGGCTTCCGACCAGACACCGCCGAAGCCCAGGGCGAGGATGAATTCGCCCCCGCAGGCGTCCAGGTCGATTTCTCCGGTGAGCGCGACATTCCCGTTCTCCGCCCGGGTGTATTGCCAGGTCATCTGGTAGTGCTGGGAAAGGTCTTGCCAGCCATCAGAGAAACCGGCGAAGCCGACCGACATCTTGCGCCACGGCACGGAGCAGGCAAAGGCCAGGGCGCAATCATTGCGCTGGGCAAACAGCATGGGGACACCCTTGTAATCGCCGACCCAGCCGGTGTTGTCACGTCCCCAGTTCGCCAGATGCGGGGCCAGCAGGGCATACAAGCGATAGTCGGACAGTCTTCCCTGCAGGGGAAGGAAGCGAATCCTCTGCGATACCACGTTGCGCCAGGGATCGCTCAGAACTTCCTTCTCAATGCGGTAGCGTGCACCCTTGTGGATGTTGACCAACTCGTAGACCGGAATACCGGGCTCGATCGGTTGATTCTGAAACGTACAGTCGCGCTTCTCCTCGGAGAAGAAACCGGCACCGTCGGTGACGATGAGTCCCTGATCGCGGGTGCAGGCCTGATCCACGCGGGGGAAGTAGATTTCGTTCAGGATGCCATGGCTCAAGGTGAACCACACGCGGCTGTAGCGGTTGAGCGCAGTGCCGACGCCTGTTTTGGCGCTCGATGTCCAACGGGGTGCAATTCCCGGAGCGCCGGGAGCATAACGTTCGGAATCACTCACGATGTCCTACCCTCGAACTCGGAGATGGTACCCGATTCTACGGCGCAGGTTTGGCGTCCGCGGGCAGCGGTTCATGACGCAGGCCCCCGGAATGATGCCTCAGGATACGGGCAGCAAGACAAGCTTCGCAACCTTCCTGTAAAATCACTGGGAAGCGGAAGAGTGTTGAGAGAATTGCTCAGCGTCTTTCCAGCTAATTCCTAAGCGGTTTCAGACAGAGACTGCCTCCACCCACATCTGCCGGAGCGGGCATCGCTGGGTGATGGTGTGGGAAGATTCAGGAGACAACGATGGTCAAGATTGCCAAGACAGCCGATCGCAAGAAGGTAATGGATACCGCCAAGAGCACCGATTGTCCCAAGTGCGGCAAGCCGACCCGCATTGTGAAGCGGGTGAAAGACCGGGAACGTGGCGTCCCCGGCGGGATCTTCATTTCCTGCTCCGCCTGCGAGTTCTTCGAGAAACTCTGAGCTGATCCGCAGCCCCGCTGTGTAGAGACGCAGGTTGCCGCGTCTCTCTCTGTTTCGCGGCAAATCAGTAGTTTGCCACCGGCTGCACCGAAGCCCGGCTGATTTCCCCCAGAATCTCCCGCGCTTCAGCCGCCGGATCCTCCGCCCCGGTGATCGGGCGGCCCACCACGATGTGACTAGCCCCGGCTGCAATGGCTTCTGCGGGCGTGACCACACGCACTTGATCACCGTAGCCGGCACCTGCGGGACGTACTCCCGGGGTAACGATGGCGAAGTCGCTTCCCAGTTCATGGCGCAGCTCGGAGGCCTCGCGAGCGGAGGTAACCACGCCGTGACATCCACTGGCCAGCGCCAGCGCACCCAGGCGCAGCACCTGGTCCACTACCCGGCCGTGAACCCCGAGTCTGTCGAGATCACTATCGTCAAGGCTGGTGAGTACCGTCACTGCGAGCACCATCAGGGCAGGGTTGACCTTCCGGGCAGCGTCGGTGGCCGCCCGCAGCATGGCGCCGCCACCTGAGGCATGCACCGTTAACATGCTGACCCCGAGCTGCGCCGCTTCGCGGACGGCTGCGGCCACAGTGTTGGGGATGTCGTGGTATTTCAGGTCAAGGAAGACGCGGCGCCCCGACGCGATCAAATCGCGCACTACCTGTGGCCCCTCGGCAGTGTAGAGCTGCATCCCCACCTTGTAGGTGGAAGCAGACTCCCCCACGGCGGCGACAATCTTATGGGCTGCGGCCGCCGACGACACGTCCAAGGCAATGATGAGGCGCTGGCGCGCATCGCTCATGCCTTGGAGTGTAGAAGATTTGGGACTAATTCGCTACAGGTGGGCGCAGCGTGGCCACCATTTGCGGGTGGACTATGTCCAGGCGCACGCGCTGGAGGCCCTGCTCCTTGAATTGGAGCGCGTGGGCGGCGCTGTAGGAAACGTCGATGATGCGGCCGGGGACGATCGGACCGCGGTCGTTAATCCGCACCGTGACCGTCCGTCCGTTGTGGAGGTTGGTCACCCGCACCCAGGTTCCCAGAGGCAAACTGGGGTGGGCTGCGGTCAGGTCGTACATGTTATAAGGCTCACCACTGGCTGTGGACTTGCCCTCAAAATAGGCGCCGTACCAGGAGGCCGTCCCAACTTGATACGGCTTGGGTGCGCTCGGCTTCTTCACCGGCCTGGTTACGGGTTGGAATACTGCGCTAGTTCGGGTGGAACCCGACTCTGAGCTGTTTGGCCCCTGAGCCGCTCCCAGGCTGACGATCGAGAAAACAATCGCCAGTCCATGAGCTATACGTCTTCGCATTCAGTTCACCTCGCATGTCCAAAGTCAGACCTCATAGCCCGGCCCGAAAAGCCGCCAGACCTTCCCCACCCACAGTTTGCCAAGGATTGGGAGATGCTATCGGGCTGGCCGCAAGGCTGTCAATGCAGAACTTACCGGAAGAAAATGACAATGTAGTAATCGATGTTTCACGTAACTCATTGCTAATCCTAAGTAATCAGAGTAATGTTGATACTATTCAGTAGTTTAGCTATTTACTCTTGTATAAATAACGCAATTCGCTAGCCATGGGAAATTATTACTCTGCTTTTAGAATGAACGGTTTAGCTTGAATTCATGGTTTATGCCGTGGAAACAATGACTTACAAGCAATTGGACATGCGGTTTCGCAATCTCGGGACTGGAGCGCGGTGACTTGCGTAACCTTGGCTGGGTGGCAATCACCCCTAGCGCCTGGGCATGTTGTCGCGGCTTCCTTGGGAGGTTCTTGTTAGAGGTTCTTGTTATTGGAACGTTACTAACGTCTAGCACGGGTTCGTGGAAAGGAATGCAAAACCGCGTCGCTTTCCGATAGATTGCCCATATGGGTCACGCGCCACCCGTGGTTCTGACCATTGCCGGATTCGACCCGTCCTCCGGGGCGGGGATCACGGCGGACATTAAGACGATTGCGGCCCATGGCTGCTATGGAGTGGCCTGCATCAGCGCCCTAACGGTGCAGTCCACCGCCGGCGTGCGCCGGGTGGAGCCGGTAAGCCCACAACTGGTTACGGAGACGTTGGAGGAGTTGGCGTCGGATGTAGAGATCGCGGCCGTGCACATCGGAATGCTGGGGTCGGGCCGGATCGTGCGGGCGGTGGCCGACTTTCTGGCGAAAGAGAAGTTCCCCGAGGTCGTACTGGATCCCATCCTGAAGTCGTCCTCCGGTGCAAACCTGGTGGACAGTGCGGGAGCCCGGGTGCTGGTGGAAAGGCTCCTCCCCCTAGCCACGGTGGTGACCCCCAATGTGGATGAGGCCTCGGCGTTGACCGGGCTGGCGGTGACCAACCCGGAGCAGATGCGGGCAGCCGCCGCTAAACTGCACTCCATGGGGGCAGCTGCAGTGGTGGTGACGGGCGGGCACCTGGAGAAGGCGATCGACCTGCTGAGTTTCACGACCAAGCGTGGTGTGGAGCAGGAAATCTTCAAGTCGGAGCGGCAAAGGTCGAATTCCACTCACGGCACCGGATGTGCCTTTGCCACCGCCATGACCTGCCACTTGGCGTTGGGTCGCGGACTACCAGAAGCCGTGCTGCTGGCCAAGGCGTATGTAACCGCGGCCATCGTCAATGCCCATCCTCTGGGACATGGCATCGGACCGGTCCATCATCTCTACCGCATGCAACAGCAGCGGCGGGCCACCGCGGGGGCGGAACCGGAGCCGGTGAACTAGGGAGCTTCGGGGTCTCGGGCGCCTATAAGGGGCGATCGGCGAAATGCAGGAAGAAACTGGGATGGGAGAAGGGGGAGGAGTTCTCAATCCCGATTGGTTATTTCGCTGATCCGGACGGCCTTCTCAGCAAGAGCCCACCTACGAATGCTGCCACGGCAGCCAGCAGCCATTGGATGCGGTAGATCTGCACGGCCTGCCATTCCAGCACATTACGCTGGCTGTAGACGAATCCGCAGACAACCGCCGCCAGCGCGCACGCCAAGCCGATCAAGAACGCCAACAGGGAAGCGGTGGACAGCCCTAGTCCCTGCTTGATGATGTGAAACTCCAGATACTGCGTCCAGCCGCGACCAGGTGCGGTCTGAACCTGGCGAGTTGCGCCACAGGCATGGCAGAAACGCGCTCCCACCATGAACTCCGTGCCGCAGCTGTCGCAGGCTTCGACCAGGTTAGAGCCGACAGCACTCGCCTGGGCGCCTGGGGGCCGCCAGAACTCGTGCTGTTGGTTATGTGCAACTTCGGACATGGGAACCAACCTCCTGATCCAAGCTCGCAAGCCAGCGGCCAAACTAGGAAACGCCGTTAACTCCTTGATAATCCATCCCCTCAGGGCCAGGAATCCGACCGTGCGCCTGGGCTTCAGGCAAGAATTACTCCGTAGGACGGGAAAGATTATCGGTGGCTTGATTATAAGAGGGGTTACTGGGGTCCAAGACTGGTTGTGATTGACATTCTTGGTTCGGCGCTTCACAGGAGTGCGTCAGGTACACTGGGGATAGCCACCGTCAAAGAGAGACTGCGACGCTTGCTCACCCGGCTTATGCGTAGTTGTGTCCTGGTTCTGTGCCTGTCACTGGCTGCGACTGTAGTGGCCGGGGAAGCTCCGCAGCGGAGCAACGCGACCGGCCTCCCGAGCGGGCAATTGACGTTCCGGCCGCCTGACCCGCTAAACGCTACCGCCTTCGATCACTTCTACAATCTCGACTACGACCGGGCTGTGCAGGGGTTCCAGCAGGTGCTGGATCGACACCCCGATGATCCCTTTGCCCTGAATCACCTGCTCACTGCGGTGCTGTTCAGGGAACTGTATCGCATGGGGTCGCTGGATACGGGGGACTACGCCAACGACAGTTTCATTGGGACGGCACATCGCCCCGCGGATCCCAAGGTGAAGCAGCAGATCAAGGACCTGGTAGACCGGGCGGAAAAGCTCGAGGAGAAGCAGCTCGCGGCCAATCCCAATGACGTGGATGCGCTGTATGCCCGGGGAGTGACCCGGGCACAGTTCGCGACCTACACGGCGCTGATCGAGCGGGCGTGGTTTTCGGCGCTGCGCAACGCTGTCGGTGCGCGCCGGGATCACGAACGGGTACTAGAACTCGCACCCAGTAACACGGACGCGAAGCTGATCGTGGGCGCTCACAATTACGTGATGGGCAGCTTGCCGTGGGGAGTGAAGATGGCGGTTGCTCTGGTGCGCTTGGGCGGCAGCAAAGAGAAAGGAATTCAGTATCTGTATGACTCCGCCGACGGAACGGGGGAAACCAGCGTCGATGCCAGGATTGTGCTGATGCTGTTCCTGCGGCGCGAGCACCGCTACGAAGAAGCGTTGACCATTGCGCGGAGTTTGATCCCGCAGTATCCGCAGAACGTCTTGATGGCCCTAGAAGAAGGGAATCTGCTGCGGGCCGAGGGGCGCAACCCGGAGGCCGCAGCGGCCTATCGGAGAATCTGGCAGGCGGGGCAGGAAGGGCGCTTTCCCGGCTTGCACTACGAAATGGCGGCACTCAGCCTGGGCGATCTGCTGCGCAGCCAGAAGGACTACGCGGGCGCAGCGGCCGCGTATGAGCAAGTGACTGAGGTTGAGCATCCCGACCCGGAATTCCTGCAGAAGGCCAACCTGGGCGCCGGTGAAATGTACGACCTGCTGCAGAAGCGGGACCTGGCCATTAAGAAATATCAGGCGGTGGTGGCGACCAACGCGAATACTCCCCCGGCGGACACAGCCCGCAAGCGCATGAAGGATGCCTACCGGCAGGAGTAGGGCGAGGGAACTATTGGGGTTGGATCGCCGTATCCCTAACAGGGGAGAAAAGTCATGTACTGCAACTACTGTGGCAAAGTCATTCAGGACGACGCCAACCTGTGCGCGTATTGCGGAAAGCGAATCGGTGCGGTGATCGCGCGCAAGCGACTGGTGCGTCCGCGCGCGGGGCGGAAGATCGCCGGCGTGTGTGCGGGTTTCGCCGAATATTTTGACCTCGACGTTACTCTGGTACGGCTGGTATGGCTGATCGCTTCGTTGGTGACCGGCATCGGGCTGCTGACTTATCCCATCGCCTGGATCGTGATGCCGGAGGAGCCGTTGCGACTGGCGGAGCCGGCGGGACAGCCGGTGACCAATCCGTAGGAACTTGCGGGCAGGAAAAAACTTCAAACCGCAGGTTGCGCTGAGAAAGGCCACCGAGGCCGCGGCATTTCCAGTGAAACGCTGCGGTTTAAGATTTCGCGCTTCAGCTAGAATCCCGAGATGCCCCGAGTCCAGAGTGGTGACGCAGAGATCGCCTACGAGGTTCTGGGCAACGGTCCCCCGGTGGTCCTGCTCCACCCTTTTCCTGCGAACCACGAGTTATGGCTTCCGGCAACGCAGGCCCTGACGTCGCACTACCGTGTAATTCTTCCCGACCTGCGCGGTCACGGCGATTCGGGCGTGGGCGAGGGGCCAGCCACGATGTCGAAGCACGCCGCCGACCTCGCTCGTATTCTCGATCATACCCAAGTGCCGCGAACGGTATTTGCAGGCGTGTCCATCGGGGGCTACGTGCTGTTTGAATTTTGGCGGCGCTATCGCGGCCGCGTGACCAGCCTCATCCTGTGCAACGCCAAAGCCCAGGCCGATACCGCCGAAGGGCGCGCCGGCCGACTGCAGGCCGCGGCCGATGTGTTGGAGCGCGGCACCGAGCCATTCATCGACAGCATGCTGCCCAAGCTGATGGGAAAGACCACGCACGCGACCCGTCCAGACTTGGTGGACGGGGCGCGTCAAATGATGCGGAAAATGTCGCCCGAGGACATCGCCATGGTTCAGCGTGGCATGGCGGAGCGGCCGGATTCACTTCCTACCCTGAAAACGATCACTGTGCCGACATTGCTGATGACCGGCGATGAAGATGTCCTCACCGGCGTGGCCGATGCGGAGCTGATGCACCAGAACATTCCCGGCAGCCAGATGAAGGTGATCGCCCGCGCAGGACACTACTCAGTCTGGGAGCAGTCGGAGGAAGCCGGCAAACTGGTGCGACAGTTTCTGGACGCCGTCGTCCAATGAGAACTGAGGACCGGGGACTGCCGAGCATCAAGAATCAAGGATTGCCTAAAACCGCTCTTTGCTACAATTCTCTGGTCATGATTGACACCTTCCTGGTTCCCGAAAAAACCGTGGTCAACGCGAAGGGTGATGGCGCAGCGGTGGACGTGAGCGGCGCTGCGGCCAGAGTGTTTCTGCTGACCCTGAACATCACCAGCATCGTTGAGCAAGAGTCGCTGGACGTGAGTGTTCAGGGTTCGGCGGATGGCGCAGCGTGGTCTGCCAAACCGATTGCGAGTTTCCCGCAGAAGTTTTATCGGGGGCAGCACCCGCTGCTGCTCGATCTCAGCGGGCATGCGGACGTCAAGTTCGTGCGGGCGCATTGGGAGGTCGGGCGCTGGGGCCGCGGAACGGAGACCCCCATGTTTGAGTTCTACGTCACCATGAAGGAAGTCCCGGCGGAGATTCTGAAAGAAGCAGCGGCGGAAGCGAAGGCGCTGGCGTAGGGATTCGTGATTTTTGATTGTTGATTGAACAACCTCTCGCTATAAATCCCTGCCCGGATGTAATTCAACAATCAAGAATCAGCGATCAACAATGACCGAGAGTCTCACTGCCGTGGTGTGCCCGTGCCGGAACATCGCGGGATCGCTGCGTTTGCCGGGGGACAAATCCATTTCGCATCGCTATGCGATGCTGGCGGCCATCGCCGAAGGCAGCACGCGGCTGGAGAATTTCTCCACCGGGGCAGATTGCTCCAGTACCCTCGGCTGCCTGAAGGCGTTGGGTGCGGAATGGGAACGTCAGGGGACCACAGTAGTGATTCGCGGTTGTGGCCCGGACTTGCGAGCCGCCAAAGCAGCCCTGGATTGCGGCAACTCCGGGTCCACGATGCGCATGCTGTGCGGGATCCTGGCGGGGCAGGAATTCAGCACCGAGCTCACCGGGGACGAGTCGCTTTCCCGTCGGCCGATGGCGCGTGTCATCACCCCGCTGGCAGCCATGGGCGCCAGCATCACTGCTGGTGAGAACGGACGGCCTCCGTTGCGCATCACCGGGGGCTCACTCAAAGCGATCGATTACAAGATGCCGGTAGCCAGCGCGCAGGTGAAATCCGCAGTGCTGTTTGCCGGGTTGTTTGCCGATGGCGAGACGCGAGTGGAGGAACCGGTGCGCACTCGCGACCACGGAGAACTGGCGCTGCGGGCGTTCGGCGCGGAGGTCAAGCGACAGGGTAACGTAGCGCAGATCGTGGGCGGGCAGAAGTTGCATGGCATCGAAGCACACGTTCCAGGCGACATCTCCAGCGCGGCGTTTTTCCTGTGTGCCGCCGCACTGTTCCCCGGCTCGCAACTGGTGATCGACGGGCTGCTGCTGAATCCCACCCGGGCGCGACTGCTGGACGTGCTGGTTGCCATGGGTACCCACATTTCCGTGACGCAAGTCGAAGAACAACACGGCGAACTGGTAGGCACCGTGCAGGTGGAAGGCGGCGAACTGGGTGGGACGACGATCTCCGGAGCCGATACCGCCGCGCTGATTGACGAGATTCCCGTGCTGGCGGCGATTGCACCCTATAGCAGGGAGGGCATCGAGATCCGTGACGCGCGGGAGTTGCGGGTCAAAGAGTCTGACCGGATCGCGGCGCTGGCGGTGAACCTGCGGGGGATGGGGGCGCAGGTCGAGGAGCGCGAGGACGGGCTGAAGATTCCCGGCGGGCAAAAGCTGCACGGAGCGGAAATCAATTCCTTTGGCGATCATCGCATCGCCATGGCATTTGCGGTGGCTGCACTACGGGCGACGGGGGAGACCAGCATCCAAAAAGCGGATGCGGCGGTGATTTCCTATCCGGGGTTCTTTGAGGCGCTGGAGAGCGCGGTGAAGCGGTAAGCCCTGGTATTCAGCACCATCTGCACTTCACCGCGCCACTCTTTGGTTGAGCGGTGGCGCGTGATTAGGGTTGAAGTGGCTGTCGCCGGAGTAAGTCGCGGTGATCCGGTGTTTGCCTGCACTGAGTGATGAGGTAATAAAGTGCGCGCGATCCTCCCGCAGTGTCAGCGTGGCCAGAACCGTGAGGCCGTCCTTCAAGGTGACT
Organism: Terriglobia bacterium; assembly: GCA_020073165.1. Lineage (GTDB taxonomy): Bacteria > Acidobacteriota > Terriglobia > Terriglobales > Acidobacteriaceae > JAIQET01. The sequence goes on from JAIQFP010000005.1 coordinate 180,416, forward strand.
GTGCCGCTGGGCATAGGTTGAGCCGGCAAACTCGCGGTCACCGAAACCACAAAGGTCACGGCCTGGCCCTGCTTGGAAGGATTCGGCGAACTAGTCAGCTTGATGAAGCTTCCGCCGGTGTTGAGCAGGACGCTTACCCCGCCAGTCGTTCCCGCGATATCCGGGGCGCCGTCATGGTTGAAGTCGTCTACCACCAGTGTGCTCGAGTAACTTTCCACTGCGTAATCAACTGCCGATTGGAAGGTTCCGTCGCCGTGGCCTATTAGGACGCTGACTGCAGCAAGCGTGCCCAAAGCCAAGTCTAACTTGCCATCGCCGTTAAAGTCTCCCGTGGCGATTGAGACTGCAATTCCTGTCGGATATACGACAGGGGCTTGAAACGTGCCATCGCCATTGCCCAGCAAGACAGCTGCGCCGCTATCCGTCACCACCGCCATGTCCAGCTTGCCATCTGCGTTGAAATCGCCAACGGCGATCTTGTAAGGATTATTACCTGCGGTGGCGTCCATATACGCTTGGAAGGTTCCGTCGCCGTTCCCCAGAAGTATGCTTACGGTCGTGCCGGGTGTCCCATACCCAAAATTGGAAACCGCCAAGTCGAGCTTCCCATCGCCATTGAAATCCGCTATCGCAACGTATGCCGGATTAAATCCGGCATCGAATGCGACCGGCGACTGGAAGGAGCCGTCACCCTGGCCGAGCAGTATGCTGACCGTGCCGTTGCCAGTCTGCATCCCATTGGCGACCGCGAGGTCTAACTTTCCATCTCGATTCAGGTCGCCCACCGCTGCGGACTCAGGGCTGCTTCCTGCCGGATAACTAAGCTCTGTCTGAAATGTCCCGTCGCCATTGCCCAGCAGGATGCTTACCGTATCCCCGTCGAGATTCGCCGTCACCAGGTCCTGTTTGCCATCGCGATTGAAGTCTGCCACCGCCACTGACTGGGCCTTACTTCCCGCCTCGTAATCGACGCTCTTCTGAAAGGTGCCATCGCCGTTGCCGAGGAGTACGCTCGCGCTTGCAGAACTGGCGGGGTTGGAGGTCACCAGGTCAGGCTTGCCGTCCAAGTTGAAGTCGCCTGCCGCCAAGCCGAAAGCATAGCTGTCTGACGCAGTCGGATAGTCGGCCTGAGCCAGGAACGTGCCGTTGCCATTGCCCAGCAGCACGCTCACCGACATGCTCCGTGCGTTGGCTACTGCCAAGTCCAGCTTGCCATCGGCGTTGAGATCGGCGGCGGCTATCGAGTAGGGGACGTGTCCTACTCCGTAGTCCATGGGTGGCTGGAAGGTGCCGTCGCCATTACCGGAAAATATGCTCACCGTGGTGCCGCCGCGATAGAAACCGGAATCGGCGACCGCCAGGTCGGGTTTCGCGTCGCCATTGAAGTCGCCGACTGCTACCCAGGCCGGACCGGACTGCACCCCGGGACTGACGTACGTGGGCGGCTGAAAGGTGCCATCGCCGTTGCCGAAGTGCAGAGCCACCGCACTGCCCGTGAAGTTTGCTACAACCAGATCGAGTTTGCCGTCACCATTCAGATCCGCAGCGCCGACAAAGACCGGAGTTTGGCCGGTGAAATACGAAACTTGCTGGTTGAAGGTACCATCGCCCTTCCCAAGAAGAACGCTAATGCTGTTGCTGTCCTCTCCCGCTACCGCCAGATCTTGAATGTTGTCGCCGTTGAAGTCTGCGATGGCGACCGAGCCGGAGCCGGCACCCGTGGCGTAATCAACGTGCGGCTGAAATGTGCCGTCACCGTTGCCCAACAGGATGCTCACGGCGGCAGTGAGTTCGTCGGCCACCGCAAGGTCAGGGATGCCATCACGATTGAAATCGCCGGCCGCCACTCCGCCGGGCTGGTGGCCAACGGGATAGTCGACATGCGACTGGAATGTGCCGTCGCCGTTGCCCAAGAGAATGCTTACTGTATTGCCCAGTTCATTAACCGATACCAGATCGAGCTTGCCGTCACGATTGAAATCGCCGACTGCCGCCAAGTCGGGCCCCTTCCCAGTCGCGTAGTCCATGTGCGCCTGGAAAGCGCCATCCCCATTGCCAAGGAGAACGCTGACCGTACTGCTGATGTTGTTGGCCACTACGAGATCGGGGATGCTATCGGCATTGACGTCTGCCATGACCACCGAGTGAGGCTGCGTCCCGGCGGTGTATTGCGGCGCCTCCAGAAACTCGTTCTGCGCGGCAGCGAATGTCAGCAGTGAAATCGAAGCCAGCAAAGGGCCCCAAAGGTGGGTTGACTTCATGGCGACATCTCCTTCGGTTGGGCTCGAACGGCCCGCCGGCCAAGGCTGTCGCGAAAGATTAGCTCAATCTTGGGAGGATGTCACGGCCTGATGTCGTGAGCAGCCCAACACTCGGTGCCCCGCGTTGGCGCAACCAGGCACAGACGACACGGAGAAAAACCCAGTTTATCGATCACGGAATGACCACCGCCTCGGCCCACGACCCGAGACCTGTGACGCCTTTCTCTGTGTCTCTGCGCCTCTGTGGTGAGATCCGTTATTTTATCTGCTCACTCTTGCCGTCCCACTTGACGTTGCCGGTTGTCTGATTGAAGCGGTCAACGTCCTGGTTGGTATAGGTCCGTGACGCCTTGGCGGCGGGACCAGTGGCTGCATGCAGGGTGGCCACGCTCACGGTGCTCTGATACGAGGCGGGTCCGACCTCAGAGGGCCGGTGGTTCGGCCTTTCCGCTTCAGCTTGGCTTTGGCCTTCAGAGACAACAATGAGTGGTACGGTGTTATTAGGGTTGTCCGGGTTCGGCCCGTACCAAACCGGTTGAGCGAATACTCCTACCGGAGGCGGTGTGACGATAGATAGCGTCGCGTTGCTGGCCCCAGCTACATTTCCGAAGGTGGCATTGCTGGCACCCACCGCGGATGGGGAAACATTTTCCAGCGCGAACGAGGGTGTGATGACCCGCGGTACCGATGGAACGACATAGACTCCATAAGCCGTGGGCCAGTTGCTCGCGTATCCGCCCACCACGGTAGCCTGTGCGGCGGCGAGTCCGGACAATAGCAGAAGCAGGCAGAGAATCGTCACTTGACGCATGGAATTTCCTCCTCAGACCTTGGGTAAGAACTCAGAGTCCAGGGGGCCGCTCCCCGGGGATGCCTTCGTTCAGGGGAAAACGCGGGACGCACAGGCGAGCCGCCCAAGCCTCGGACAACCGCATCATACACCCGAAACCCGGCTCTGGGCGCGGCTTTTCACGTTCCTACGTAGCGGGCATAGAGACTTCTGGCCACGGCGGTATCGGTGGTGCCCTTGATAATGGCCCGTCCGTCGGGGAACAGAGTCATCTCGTAGGGTTCGTGGAAGAACTTGAGGACAAAGTCGTTATGCCGCACCGTGCCGTGGGGCTTCAGCCGTTCGGTCATTTCGGCAAAGTCCAGCGGGCGGTGGCGTTCGTGGATCTGTACCGAGTTGCGGCCGCACAAGGTGATGTGGGGACGCCCTTCACCGGCGAGGTGGCGGAAGTCGCGCTGGCCACAGGCGCGGCATCCTGGGCGCGGTTTGGCGGCTCCGACCTCCGCCTGCTCATTGGTCCAGACATCGAAAGAAAGCAAGGTGCGCCGGACGCGGTCCCCGGCCCCGACCAGCAGCTTCAGAGCCTCAGTGGCTGCGATGGAGGCCACCAGGTTGACAGCGGAATTCAGAATGCCCGCGGTTTCGCAGGTTTCCAGGGCACCGCGTGGGGCGTCCGGAAAGATGCAAGCGAGGCAGGCTGTCTTGCCGGGCAGCACGTTCAAAGTGACGCCATAGCTGCCCACGGCTGCCGTGTAGATCCAGGGAAGGGACCGGCTTACAGCGAAATCATTGAGCAGGTACCGCGTTTCGAAGTTGTCGGTACCATCGAGGATGAAGGGGATGCCTGCGAGCAGGGTTTCGATGTTGGCCGGAGTCAGATCGGCGACCTGGGGCTCAACTACGATTTGCGAATTGAAGGCTGCAATTTTTCTGGCGGCGGCGATGGCCTTTGGCAGGGAGTCGGCGGCATCCGCTTCGTCAAACAGGGCCTGGCGCTGGAGGTTGCTGGGTTCAACGTAGTCGCGATCAATGATCCGCAGAGTGCCGACGCCGGCACGGGCAAGCAGGGAAGCGATGGCGGACCCGGTGGCCCCGCAGCCGACGATGGCTACACGGGCGGCGGCCAGCTTGTGTTGGCCTTCGGCCCCTATGCCGCGAAACAGCACTTGCCGTGAGTAGCGGTCGTTGAGTTCCAAAGAGATCACCAGTTCCGGCCGTACGAACCATTATTATAGGTGCACGCGTTGTGGTCCGAGTGCCGTGTACCGAGTACCGAGCACAAGCGGTCTTCGGGAGCACTGTCGCTTGCGGGCCAAGAGGAGTCATGCATTCTCAGGACGACGGAAAGGCATACCCAATCCAAGACAGATTTTTTTGAAGTGCTCTAACGATCCATGCGGAATACAACATTGCCAGGTGCCCATTCATCGAACTGCTTAAAGATTCGCACCCGGATTGAGGAGTTTGCTTGCGACTGAGGGGAGCGTTGCTTCGGACGCTGACTGCGTTGGCCATGGCGGCCGCTCCGGGTGGACCGTTGGCCGCCCGCTCGTCCGTCCTGCCGGCCCAGGATCAGTCTCCGTCCCAGGCGCCAGCCATGGTCCCGCTCGGCAGCATGTCCTCCTACTTGGGGCTTACGGTTCACGAGGTACGTTTTGAAGGAGTATCGCCGAGCGACGGCCAGCAACTGCAGCGGCTCATACCGGCGAAAGCGGGGGAGTTACTGGACCGCGATGGCATCCGGCAAAGTATCCAGACGCTTCATGCCACCGGCAGGTTTTCCGATATCAGCGTCGAGGCTGAGCGAACTTCCGATGGCCAGGTGCTGCTGACGTTTGTCACCAGCCCCAACTACTTCGTAGGCGAGATCCGGGTGGAAGGTCAGCCTAACCGGCCGAACGCCAACCAGGTGGTCAACGCGTCCAAGCTGCAATTGGGAGAGTTGTTTACGGAGGACAAGCTGGATCGCGCCCTGAGCAACATCAAGCGGCTCATGGAAGAAGACGGCTACTACCGTTCCGCGGTCGCGGCGCAAAAAGGCAAACACCCCGAGACTCAAGAAATAGATGTGGTGTTTCAAATAACACCCGGGCCCCAGGCGCGGGTTGGACAGGTGAAGGTGACTGGCGATCCGGGGTACTCCCAGGGGCAGGTCCAGGACATCGCTAGGATGCACCCGGGGGACCCGGCATCGGCACTGCGAGTGAGCAACGCGCTCGACCGGCTGCGCAAGAAATATCAGAAGCAAAACCGCCTCTTGGTGCAGGTTTCCATTCCGGAGCGCAATTATCGCCCAGAGGCAAATGCCGTGGATTACACCTTCGACATTCAACCCGGACCGACGGTGGACATCATGGCGGAAGGATTCAAGGTCAGCAGGAAGGTGCTCAAGAAGAACGTGCCCGTGTACGAGGAGAATGCGCTCGATGATGACCTGCTCACGGAGGGGCGCCGGAATTTGCTGAACTACCTGCAGGGCCGCGGCTATTTCGACGCCAGAGTGGGAGTGAAGAAGCATGAAGACCGTGCCCACGACGAACTGCGGGTCTTCTACACCATCGATGCGGGTCCGGCGCACAGGCTGGTGAAAGTCGACCTCAAGGGCAATCAGTACTTCCCCGAGGACCTGCTGCGCTCCCGCATGCAAGTGCAGCCTGCCGGCAGAGTGTTTTCCCAGGGACGTTACAGCCAGGGCTTGCTCAACGGCGACGTGCGGGGCCTGGAGAACCTATATGTCACCAACGGGTTCCAACAGGTGAAGATCACCAGCAATGTGACGGATAACTACCAGGGCCAGCAAAACCGCCTAGCGGTCGAGATCACGGTGAACGAGGGGCCGCAGACGCTGGTGGGTGTACTGCACATCCTGGGCAACCAGACCATCCCCGAGGCCAGGTTCCCCGCGCTCAACACCAGTCCGGGGCAGCCCTATTCGGAAGCCAACATCGCCTCTGACCGGGAGATTCTTCTGAATTATTACTTCAACCGTGGTTTTCCGGATGCCACTTTCGAAGCCTCGGCTAAGCCGGCGGCAGGCGAGGCCAACCGCATGGATGTGACCTTTACCATTCATGAGGGTCAGCAGGTGTTCGTGGATCAGGTTCTGGTTTCGGGCCTGGACCACACTCGGCCCGGTGTAGTGCAGCGCCAACTGCAAGTGAAATCGGGCGACCCCTTGGGTCAGATTGACCTGCTGAGAACCCAGCAGAAGCTGTATGACCTGGGCATTTTCAGTCAGGTGGAAACCGCGGTGCAGAATCCCGACGGGGAAGAGCGCGAGAAGAACGTGCTGGTGGACATGCAGGAAGCCAAGCGCTACACCTTTCTCTACGGCTTGGGACTGGAGTTCCAGACCGGGACTCCGGCCGTGGGAACCAGCAAACCGCTGGGGGAAACGGGGGTGAGCCCGCGGGTTTCCTTTGAGGTGACGCGCCTGAATTTCCTGGGACTCAACCACACTGTGACACTCAAGACCCATGTGGGGCGCCTGCAGCAGCGCGCCCTGGTCAGCTACGACGCCCCGGGGTTGTTCAACAGCGAGAACTGGCGGCTGCTGTTCACCAGTTTTTATGACAACACTCTGGACGTGACCACCTTTACCTCTCGGCGTCTGGAGGGATCGGTGCAGGCGCAGCAGACGATCAGCAAGGCCAGCACCATGAACTACCGCTTTGCCTACCGCCAGGTGAAGGCGAGCGATATCGAAATCAGCCAGGACCAGATTCCCCTGCTCTCGCGCCCGACGCGCGTGGGCGGTCCGGGTTTCAGTTACATCCGCAACAAGCGCGACAACGATCTGGAGACCACCAAAGGCAACTACACCACGGTGGACGGCAGTGTGGCCTCCGGCTACTTCGGTTCGGAGGCGGATTTCAGCCGTTTCCTGATCCAGAACTCCACGTATTATTCATTTGGCAAGAATCGTCCGGCGGGCAAGAAATTTGTGTTTGCGCGCTCCACCCGCATTGGGATCGAGACGCAGTTTGGCACCACCTACGTGCTGGCGCCCGGGGACCCGTGCCCACACGGCTTGACCACCTGCGCGGTTATCCCACTCCCGGAACGCTTTTTCTCAGGCGGCGGCAACTCGCATCGCGGGTTTGGATTGAACCAGGCCGGCCCCCGCGATCCCGTGACCGGATTTCCCTTGGGCGGCGCCGCCCTGTTTCTCAACAATCTGGAACTGCGATTACCCCCGGTGACGCTGCCCTTTTTCCAGGACAACATCAGCTTCGCGATTTTCCATGATGCGGGCAACGTGTTCACCGACGGGCACGACATGCTGCACAGCCTGCTGCGCTGGCGCCAGAAGGACCCGGAGATCTGCCAGCAAGCACCTTCACGGGACAACACCGTGAACCAATGCAATTACAACTACATTTCCCATGCCATTGGAGTTGGTGTACGCTACAAGACGCCCATCGGCCCAGTGCGCTTTGATTTCGGCTACAACCTGAATCCGCCGAGGTTTCCGAGTACGCAGACGGTTACCGATGCGTTTGGAATGCGCAACGTCTTCGTTCCGCAACAAGTGAGTCACTTCAACGTTTTCTTTAGTATTGGACAGACATTCTGATGAATAACCAGCTTTCCACACTCGCCTGGACCGCCGTACTGCTGGTGACTTCCGCGCTCCCAGCCCCTGCCGGCGAGGTCATTGACCGCATCGTAGCCACGGTGAATGGCCACATCATTCTGCAGAGCGATTGGGAGGACGCGGTCTGCTACGAAGCCTTTACCACCGGGCGCGCCCTGGACCAAGTTACAGCCGAGGACCGCAAAGCCGCGCTGGACCGGCTGATTGACCAGGAGTTGTTGCGCGAGCAGATGCGCGCTTCCGATTTCCCCCACGCTACCGATCAGGAAGTCGACAAGCGGGTCCAGGAGATCCGGCAACAATATCCCGGCCCCGAAGCCAGCACGGGTTGGCAATCCGCGTTGGCCCGCTATGGACTGAACGAAGGCGAACTCAAGAACCGCGTAGCCCTGCAACTCGACTTGATGCGGCTGGTGGATGCGCGTCTGCGCCCCACGGTGCAGATTGATTCCAAGAGTATCGAGAGCTACTACAACCAAGAATTGCTGCCGCAGATTCGCCAGTCCGGCGCCAAGGATGTTCCGCTGGCCGAGGTCACTCCGAAGATCAAGGAATTGCTCACCCAGAAAAGGATGAACCAGTTGCTGACCGCCTGGTTGCAAAGCCTGCGGGCGGGCAGTGAAATCCATAGCGACGCCGGCCGGTCGAGTACCGGAGGCCGGGCGCAATGACGGACACCGGCGCCAAGCCGCGTTGGCGCAGGGTCCGGAGATACCTGCTGTGGACGGCGCTGGCATCGTTTCTCCTTCTGGGTGGCCTGGCCTGGTACACCACTACCGATTCCTTCCAGGCCATGGTGCGCCACCGCCTGGTAGCGGAACTGGAGCGCATTTCCGGTGGACGGGTTGAGCTCGGCGGTTTCCACACCATTCCGTTTCGCTTCCGCGTGGATGTGCGCGATCTCACTATTCACGGCCGGGAACAGCCGACTGAGGTCCCATATGCGCACGTGGACCGGCTGGTTGCCAAGGTGAAGATCATTTTGGTCCTGGGGGCTGAGTTCGGCTTCAGCGAGATGGTACTGGAGCGTCCGGTAGTTCATATCATCGTGTACCCCGACGGCAGCACCAGCCAGCCTCAACCCCAGGCGGCTCAGGCCTCGGCAAAGAACCCGGTCGAACCCCTGTTCTCGATGTCCATCAGCCGGCTTGAGGTGCGGCACGGCAAGTGGCTGTGGAATGACCAGGAGATCCCCCTCGATTTCACCGCCAACGACGTCTCCGCAGACATGACGTACTCCCTGCTGCACCGGCACTACACGGGCAATCTGCTACTAGGCAAGGTGGACACCACATTTAAGGCTTGGCGGCCAGTTGCGTGGACAGCCGAAGCACACTTCACCCTGGCCCAGGACAAGCTCGAAATACAGAGTCTGAAGGCAACTTCGGGCCGCTCACGTCTACAGGCCAGCGGCCGCGTGGACGATTTTCGTCACCCGAAGTTTGATGGCACCTATGACGTGAGTTTGGATCTGGGTGAACTGGGGTCCGTCACACGCCGGCGTGAATTGCGAGGAGGCGTGTTCACCGCCAACGGGCGCGGCACCTGGTCCATGCAGGAGTTCTCTTCTCAAGGCAAGCTGCTGGTGAATAACCTGGAGTGGAGCGACCCGTCGTTCAGCCTTGCTAATGCGGACTTAAGCGCGCAATTTTCCGTTGACCCGAATCGGCTCACGCTGACGCAAGTCCAATCGCGCGTGCTGGGTGGAAGCATGAGCGGCGCTGCCGACATCACCAACTGGCGGAGTGCGTCACCGCCGGCCAAAGCCGCCAAGGGGAAGCGCCCCGAAGAGCAGCAGAAGGGTACCCTTCGGCTGCGGATTAACGATCTCTCGATCGCCGCGGTGGCTGCGGCTCTGTCCACACGCAGGTTGCCTTTCAATCGCATGAATCTGGCCGGCGCGGCCAGCGGCACGGTAGCCGCGCAGTGGAAGGGCTCCCCGCAAAGTGCAGAGGTTGACATTGCGCTCGACGTCGTCCCACCGCCCCGGCTTACTGCGGGACAGATACCCGTGACCGCGCACACGCGTGCTACCTACCGGGGGGCTCCGGGAGAATTGCAAGTAGCCGACCTCAGCGCGGCGACGCGGGCTACGCAGGTGCGTGCCTCGGGCACGCTGTCCCGATCAGCGGCCTTGAAGCTGTCGATGACAACTACCGATGTCGGGGAATGGCAGCCTATCCTGGCCGCGTTCGGAGCTCCCGACCGGATCCCGCTCCGGGTACATGGACACGCATCGTTCAACGGAGTGGCCACCGGCAGGCTCTCTGACGTGACCATTGCCGGAAATCTTCAGATCCTGGACTTTGACTCTGTGATGCCAGCCACCGAGCGCACTCGCGAGCGGGAACTGCATTGGGATTCACTGGCCACCGATCTCGAGGTCTCGCAGCGCAGCTTCGCAGCGCGCAACGGCCGACTGCACCACGGGGAAGCCGCCATCCGTTTCGACCTGAGCGCCAATCTGCAGAATGGGCGTTTCACCGAGTCGAGCCCCTTTACCGCGCGAGTGAACCTGCGCAATGCCGATGTGGCCGAGGTGCTCGCGCTGGCCGGGTACGACTATCCGGTGACCGGCACGCTCAACCTGCGTCTGCAGGCCTCGGGCACCAAGGCACAGCCGCATGGCGAAGGCCAGGTGCTGCTGACCAAGGCAACGATCTACGGGGACCCGGTGGAGCGCTTCTACTCTGACCTGCGCTTCCTTGGCAGTGAGGCCGAACTCAACAACATTCAACTGACGCATTACGAGGCTCGGGTTACGGGCGGCGCTACCTACGATTCCTCTTCCCACGCATTGCACTTCAACCTGACGGGCAAGGACTTCGACCTACTTCGCATACCCATGCTGCAAGCCAGTCGCATGCGGGTCGAAGGCCGCATGGACTTCACTGCGGTGGGTTCGGGAACGCTGGAAGAGCCGGTGATCAATGCCACCGCCCACCTGCGCGACCTTACCTTGGATCATGAGCGTTCCGGCGACTTCACCATTGAGGCGGTTACCCAGGGCGCCGACCTTCGTTTGACGGGGCAATCGCAGTTCGAGCATGCCGAGCTCAGCATCGATGGCAACATTCACCTGCGTGATGACTGGCCGTCGTCAATGAACCTGCACTTCAATCATCTCGATGTGGATCCGCTGCTGCGGACCTACCTGCAAGGACGGGTCACCGGGCATTCGTCCGTTGCTGGTGAGTTGCAATTGCGAGGTCCTCTGCGCCAGCCGCGGCAACTGGATATGGCCGGCAACCTGACCGATTTCAACGCCGAACTGGAGAACATCAAGGTTCACAACGATGGGCCCGTGCGGTTTTCCGTGTCCAGTCAGTTGCTGAAGGTTGAACAATTCCGGCTGGTCGGGGAGGGAACCGATCTGTCCGCGACCGGATCGGTTCAGCTCAGCGGCGATCGCCAACTGGACCTCCGGGCCCAAGGCAGCGTCAACCTGCAATTGATCGAGAGCCTGAATCCCGATTTCACCTCGTCTGGCATGGTGACGATGGATGTGACGGTGTCGGGCACAGCCAGCCGCCCGGCGATGCAGGGGCGCCTGCAGATCAACAAGGGCAGCCTGGCCTACATCGATCTGCCTAGCGCCTTGAGCGACATCAACGGATCATTGATTTTCAACCAGGACCGTTTGCAGATTGAAAGTCTCACTGCGCATGTGGGCGGCGGGCAGGTGAAGTTCGGCGGTTACGTGACTACCTACAACCGTCAGATCAACTTCGATCTTACGCTACAGGGACAGGATGTCCGCCTGCGCTACCCGCCCGGCGTCAGCTCCACCACGACGGCTGACCTGCACTGGGTGGGCTCGGCGTCGGGCTCCACGCTGTCGGGGGACATGACGGTCACCAAGCTGGGGATCACACCCGGCTTTGACTTCGGGGCCTATCTGGAGCGCGCAGCACAGTCCACCAGCCTGCCGCAGACCAACCCGCTGCTGAACCGGATCAAGCTCGATGTGCACATTGTGACCACGCCGGAACTGCAGATGCAAACCGCGGTGGTGAGGCTTTCCGGCGACGCTGACCTGCGGCTGCGGGGCAGCGCGGCCAAGCCGGTTCTGCTCGGCCGGGCCAACGTCCTGGAGGGTGAAATTTACATAAATGGGGCCAAGTACCGCCTGGAACGCGGCGATGTCACTTTCACCAATCCGGTCAGCACCACGCCAGTGCTGGACTTGCAGGCGGCCACGCGGGTACGCGATTACGACATTACCCTCAACCTGAATGGCCACATTGACAAACTCAACGTCACCTACCGCTCCGAACCGCCGCTGCCCACCGCCGACATCATCGCGCTGCTCGCTCTGGGCCGCACCCAGGAGGAGTCGGCGTTACAGCAGGGGGGACAGTCGGCATTCACCCAGGAAGCCTCCAGCGCGATCATTGCCGAAGCGCTCAACGCCACCGTCAGCAACCGGGTGCAGCGGCTGTTTGGCGTCAGCCGCATCAAGATCGATCCCCAGGGGCTGAGCACCGAGACCAGCCCGGTACGCGGGCCGCAGGTCACCATCGAACAGCAAGTCGCAAACAACCTCACGCTCACCTACAGCACCAACGTCTCCCAGGCTTCCCAGCAGATTATCCAGGTGGAGTACAACATCACGCGCAACATCTCGATCGTCGGCATCCGTGACCAGAACGGCGTAGTCAGCTTCGATGTACGAATCCGCCGGCGCAGGAGGTAGGTGCCTTCGCGCGCCGGCGTCTCGACGGCATTCCGTCCTCACCTCTGATCACTCCTCAGACGGGCCGGTGCACTCCGGGGCTACAATCTAGATGTGGCGGTGCGAGTTCAGCCCGATCGCTTTGTAGCCGAGCGCCAGAAGATGGTGGAGCGTCAGCTGCGCGATCGGGGCATTCGTGATCTGCGGGTGCTGGATGCCATGGCGCGGGTTCCACGGCACGAGTTCGTGGCGGAACAGTATTGGGAGCAGGCCTACGAAGATCACCCCATCCCCATCGGCCACGGCCAGACCGTATCGCAACCCTACATTGTGGCGGTTACGCTGGATGCGCTGGATTTGCAACCCTTCGACATTGTGCTGGAGATTGGCACCGGTTCGGGATACCAGACGGCTCTGCTCGCCGAACTCACGGACCGGGTTTACTCGATAGAGCGGCACGAAGCTCTAGCACACCTCGCCGAGGCCGCCCTGCTGCGCCTAGGCTATTCCAATGTGAACGTCATCGTGGGCGACGGCAGTGCGGGCCTGCCCGCGCTGGCGCCTTTCGACGCCATTGCCGTCTCCGCAGCCGCGCCGCAGATTCCAAAGTCTCTCCTGGAACAGTTGCGGGAAGGTGGACGCATGGTGATCCCCGTGGGCCCAGCCGACGTGCAGGAACTGCAACTGGTGCGCAAGCTCCAAGACCGTCCCCTCGTCGAAACCCTGGAAGGCTGCCGCTTCGTTCCGCTGATCGGTGACCAGGGATATGGTTCGGGCTGGTAGGCGGAAACGAATTGCTTTTCGCCGACATCTAAACAAGTGAGAGTGAATCTGTGGGCGCTATGCAGTTGATCGGCAATTATTTCCAGACCAGGTTTCGGCCCCGCGCAATTCTGACGGGAGGAAAGAAAATGAGGATACTCAACTGGTTCCACCTGCTTGTTCTGCTCGCGTTACTTTTCCTGGTTCCGGCATGGGCGCAGCAACCTGAGGCCCGGCCGCCCGCAGCTCGCACAACTGCGATCGCGGCGGGGCGCTACGACCAGCAGATCCAGGACCGGGTTACCAAGCTGCTAGGTTCAAAAGACAAATGGAAAGGCATCTCGGCCACCACGGAAGATGGCATCGTCACCCTGCAGGGATCGGTGAGGCTCTATATCGATAAAGCTGACGTGGCCCGCAAGGTGGACCGCATCGAGCACGTAGAAGGTGTGCGCAACCAGGTTCAGGTCGAGGGCAGCGTGCCCGATGCTGAACTGCAAAGCAAGCTGGCCGACAAGCTTCGCTATGACCGCATCGGCTTCGGCATCATGTTCAACAGTTTGGGGCTCAAGGTGGAGAACGGCGTGGTCACGGTGAGCGGCGACGTGCACGATTACCCCAGCCGCGACTCGGCGATTGCGGTTGTCGAGACCACACCCGGCGTGAAGGATGTGATTGACGAGATCAACGTCCTGCCCACCTCCGGCTTCGACGATGACCTGCGCATCCGCATCGCCCGCGCGATTTACGGTGATCCGACCCTGCGCAAATACGCCATCGATCCGCAGAAGCCCATCCGCATCATCGTAGACAATGGCCATGTGACGCTTGAGGGCGTGGTGATTAGCCAGCTCGACAAACAGCTCGCCGGCGTCCGGGCCAACTCGGTGCCTAACGTGTTCAGCGTGACCAACAACCTGATGGTGCCCGGCAAGAAAGGGAAGTAAGAGGGAAGCCTGAGGTTCCCGTTCAAGCCAAACCTCCCAAAGGTGGCGTCATCCCGAAGCCCGGCGCACTTCAGCCGGGCGAGGGATCTTGCGCGCAGCGGCCACCGTGTCGAGAGCAGGACAGCCTCCGCTTCTGATAGCTTAGAATCTCCCCGTGGCCCTCGTGCACAACCTGCGCGTCACGCTGGAGATGATCAAGTGGGAGCACTCGGTGTTCGCGCTCCCCTTTGCCCTGTGCGGGGCTATGCTGGCGGCGAAGGGCCTGCCGACCGCTCATCAGTTAGCGTGGATTGTTGTCGCCATGGTGGCGGCACGCTCGGCGGCGATGGCGTTCAACCGTCTCGCCGATGCCTCGATTGACGCTGCCAATCCCCGCACTCGCACCCGTGCCTTACCGTCGGGGACGTTGACGCCGCGCTTCGTGGCCGCGTTTGTCACGGTTTCCTGCGCAGTGTTTGTGCTCGCGGCCTGGCAACTGAACCGCCTGACCCTACTTCTGTCGCCGGTCGCGCTGGCCGTGGTGCTGCTCTACTCCTACGCCAAACGCTTCACCCGCTGGTCGCACCTGGTGCTGGGATTCGCCCTGGGCATCGCGCCGACGGCTGCCTGGATCGCGGTGCGCGGCTCCTTCGATCCGCGCATTCTGCTGCTCACCGCCGCCGTAACTTTCTGGGTCGGCGGATTCGACGTGCTCTACGCCTGCCAGGACTTCGAATTCGATCAGCAGGCCGAGTTGCACTCCGTCCCGCGCCATTTCGGGATCGCCCAATCCCTCTGGATCGCCCGCGGCTTGCACGTCCTCATGCTGCTGTTATTGCTGACCCTGGTGCCGACCTTCGCATTGGGCAAGCTGGCGATGGCTGGAGTCGCGGTAGTGGCGCTGCTGCTGGCCTACGAACACTCCCTGGTCTCAGCCCACGACCTCTCCCGGCTGAATGCCGCTTTCTTCACCATGAATGGCGTGATTTCGGTGGTGTTTTTCTGCTTCGTCGCGGCGGACTTACTGATGGCCAAGTAGAACTCAGGCGACTACACCAACTAACGGACCGATGAGTGATATAGCGATGTTTCAACAGCCAGGTGGACAGTGAAATGGCGATGCTACGCCACATGCCAATTTGCACAGGCACGTTGTCGCGTTGCATTCTCGCGGACCATCCATTCGATGAGTCGCATTTCGCTGCTGCATTGCGACAAGCGAGCGACCAGATGAAGCTACCTCGAGCTCGGCCACCTCTCACACGCCGGGATCTGCCGCGCGGGTAGAGCGCGTATTCTTGCGGCGACTTGTTTCGCAGGTCAGGCGTGCCAGATTTCGTGAACACGGGTCTCAGGGTACCACTCGGAAAGGCACATTGCTTGTTAGCGTGCCGTTGGGCGTGGTCACTTGGACAAACCCGTTCGTCGCTCCGACCGGAACCGTAGCTGTGATGAAAGTCCCCGACCTAACTGTGAACGTCGCCGAGGTTCCGTTGAAGGAAACGCTGCTTGTACCTGTGAAGCCCTGGCCTAGAATGCCAACACTCTGGCCAACTTTTCCTGCATTGCTCACGAAGCCAACAAATGGGCCAACGCCTGTCAATACACCGAAAAGCGTGCCCTGACTCGCACCGCCGGTGCCATTCGTAGCAGTGCCATACAAATTTCCGGTGGTGGCCTGAGCTACGGGTCCGTAAGGCTGAGCGCCATCAGAGCCTTGAAAGCTATGCAGCGTCGTCACCGCGCCGCCCGGCGTCATCTTGAATACCACGCCCCAGCCGCCGCCGCTTCCCCCTCCATAAGTTGTGCCGTAGAAGTTGCCGTCGGTTGCCTGAACTAGTCCCGCGATAGGATCGGCTCCCTCGGTAAACCCAAAATCATGGAGCGTCGTCAGCGTGCCGCTCATCGTGATCTTGAAGACCGTACCGCAACCGTTCGGGCAATCAATCCTGTCGGAGCCGCCCTGGTAGGTCGTTCCGTACAAATTTCTGTCGGACGCTAGCACGAGCCCGCAGGCTGGAGCGCTGCCATCGGTGGAGTTGAAGCTGTAAAACGTGCTGAAACTACCGCTGGGAGTGACTTTGAATATCGAGCCAAAACCGTTCGCGCCACCGGACTCAGTTGTGCCGTAGAAGCTTCCATCAGCGCCCTGAACGAGAGGTCCGTTAAGGAAAAAGCCATCACCAGCCCCGAAACTATGCAAGGTCTTGAATGTGCCGGTGCGCGTTATTTTGAAGATTGTACCCGCATTATTCGTTCCGCCATTCTGGGTTATCCCGTAAAAATTCCCGTCACTGGCCAGGATCATCGGCGCCGCGGGGCCGGAGCCGTCCGCACCATTGAAGTTGTGAAGAGTCGTTAACGTGCCGTCAGGCTTGATTCTGAACACCGTACCGGAGATACCATTGCTACCGCCTATGAAGGTCGTTCCATAGAAGTTGCCGTCGCGTCCAAGAACCAGCCCTCCGTAGGGGCCTGAGCCATCAGCGCAGTTTGGTTGGGAGCAAAAGCTGTACAACGTCGTCAATTTGCCCGCTGGAGTGATCTTAAAGACCGTACCAGATGCGTTTGCCCCGCCCCCGAGAGTTGTGCCGTAGAGGTTGCCGTCGGTTCCCTGAACCAAAGGGGTGTCAACCGGGGTTGCGCCATTGGTGCCGTCAAAAGTTATCAACGTCTTGAAACTCTGCGCAGACGCAGTCAGAGTCGTGGCACTAAGCAACGTGACGATTAGAATCTTCAGCCAGCTCCTGCAAGAGATCATTGGAATGCTCCGCAGCATAAGGTCAGCCCGTTCCACAGGCCCTTGAGAAAATAGGCGAGTTACTACTACGTGGGGAAGGAAAGCCCTCCAAGCGAATGGCGCAACATTATCACTTTCGACGGCATTGGAGTCAAGATGTAAAGCCCCACGAATTTCGCTTCATAACTTTCGCTAACAGGCGATTACCATTGACTGACCCGGGTGGGAACTCGTGACACCCATGACATAAGAATCGCAAGAACAAGGTTGTCAGCGAGATGTTCGGAGAACATGATAAAGCTTGGGAATACCCAGTGGTATAGGGTCGTCAAGGCAAAAACCGGAACTCCAATTCGCACAAGAGAGCGGACAAAGGCGTTGCCGATTGCCCCAGTGAATCGTGCCGGCACTGCCTTCCCGGCCATCAGCGCAACTGAAATCACGCCTAGGTATCCAAGGAAATACATCGCCAGGCCCTTCATCGATCCGGTGTCGACGTTACTGGCAAGGAGGACGGCTAGCATAGGCGGAGCATACCGCTACTCTTTGAGTCATGCGATGATTGACGAAAACAGCGATAGCACCAACAATGGGGCGATTCGGGGGTCGTTGGTGCCGACCCCCTCCCCGCCAAGCCCGCCAAACCACTTTTGTCGGCTCTATTGCCCCGTCAACCTCCAGGTATCCCCGTAAACTGTGTTCGAGTTGAACACGTCTCCGCCGAAGATCAGGAACTGCCGGCTGGTTGGGTCCCAAAGGGTTCCAAACTGCTCACGACGAGCAGGGCTCTTGGCGGGTGTAAGCTGCGTCCAGTCCGTGCCCGTCCATGCCCAGGTGCCGCTCTGGTCGACTCCTGCGCTGCCGCCGCCGAACACCACTACTTCTTTCAGCACCGGGTTGAAGCCCCCGGTGGTGAAGTACAAGACATCGGGCTGCGTGGTGGGATTCTGTTGGGTCCAGTCCTTGCCGTCCCAGGTCCAGGTGTTCTGCACAATCCAGTTGTCGGAGATTCCGCCGAACAGCACCACGTTCTTTCGGATCGGGTCCGGCGTCGCGACTGCCCCGCTTCTGGGATACGGGGTCGTGGTCGGACTCAGGAGTCTCCAGTCCGTCCCCGTCCACTGCCACATATCACGCGAATAGAAACGGCCTTGATATCCGCCGAACATGTCCACGCGTCCATTGGCCGGATCGGTAAACAGCATGGGATTCGTCGCTCCCTTGGGGACGGTTGTAGGATTCGCTTGCGTCCAGGTGGACGTCGCGCCGTCCCATAGCCAGGTGTCGTTCAAAAAGGCAAACCCTAGAAATCCGCCAAACAACACCAGCTTGTGGGTCTTCCGGTCGTAGGCCATAGCGGCTGCCGAGCGCGCGCCGGGCGCTACGCTGGTCTGGACTTGCGCCCAGGTAGTGCCGTCAAAAGTCCAGGTTTCGTTGAGTTGCTGCCCGCTGGCATCGGAGCCGCCAAAGATCACGACCTTCTGGCTGACCGGGTCGTAGGCGGTGGCGAAACCGGCCCGCGGTGGGAGCGCAGTCGTTGGTCGAAACTGCGTCCAGGTCAGGGCCGAGGGATCGCCTGCGAGTGAGAGCGTTGTAGTCACGAGCACGAACAAAGCCAATAAGGCCGTTGCGCGGAGGAGAGGTGAGATGTCGTTCCAGAACATTAAGAGGTTTTCTCCTTGTGAAAAACGAAAAGTGTATCAGACCCGTCGGATGCCCGGGAGAGTCGAAAGTTTCATTCCAGGGAGGAGGAACATTCCGGTCCAATAACTAGGGCGCGGTGTTCGGGGGAGTAAGCTCTCGCCGCGGCTGTTCGTTGCAAAACTCTTTGGCACGTCAAATAGCAGTCCCCGGGGTCTACTTGAAGTACATGTACACTGCCACCGCCAACAAGACGACCGCGAGAATCCAGAGGGAAGAATCACTCATTCCTGTTTTCTTTGCCATTTGTCGGTTCTCCTCAGAAAAGAGCTCTTTACTTCAACTCCTGGGCGGCCTGCATCACGTGGTCTGGCCTGCCGAGATCACGCCAATAATACTCGTCGGCACGAAAAGCGAGAAGTTTTTCTCCCTGGGCAGCGAGTCGCAGATAGGCCGGGATGATGGAAAAAACACCGTCTTCCCGCATGACCGCGAACAGGCGAGGCGAAATGACGTGGATGCCGCAAAAAGCCAGCGCCTGCAGTTGCGGGGATGATCGAACCAACTCAGTCTTCTGATCATCCCCCGATCGCCGCCCGCAAAGCTGACCTTGCTGGTCGAACAGCAGGTATCGAGCCGTCTCCCGGTCCTGCACCGCCAATGTGGCGAGCGCCTGATGTTCAGTATGAAACCTCACCATCTGCCCCAGATCAATGGTGCTGATGACATCAACGTTGTGCACAATGAACGGCTCATCACGACCTTGTGCGTTTTCCAGAAAAAACCACCCAGCTTTTCTTAGTCCGCCGCCGGTGTCGAGCAAGTCCTCCTCGCGAGAAAGTTCAATGCGCATGCCGAAGTTGTCATTCGACTTCAGATACTCGACCACCATGTCGGCAAAGTGATAGACGTTGACAATCACTTCGGAAATCCCAAAGGCGTGCAAGCGAGAGAGGGCGATCTCCAGCAGAGTGCGGCCAGCGACTTCTACGAGCGCCTTGGGGCGGTTGTCGGTGAGTGGCCGCAGCCGGGTGCCCAAGCCGGCGGCCAGAATCATCGCTTTCATTTGCCCAGCTTCTCCAGTTCCAGATGCCGCACCACCACCTCCACCCCGTTCCGGTCGCGCAGATGTCTCGCCAGTTGCTCCGCCAGATACACCGAGCGGTGCTGGCCGCCGGTGCAGCCGAAAGACACCATCAAATTTCTGAAGCCGCGACTTTGATAGTTGCTCACGCTGGCATCCACCAGCGACCGGACGCTGGCGAGAAACTGGCCCACGCTCTCTTGCTGATTGAGATAGGCGATGACCGGCTCGTCCTTTCCCGTGAAAGCTTTGAACCGCTCTTCCCGCCCGGGATTCGGCAGGCTACGGGCATCGAAAAGGAATCCACCGCCATGTCCGCTGTCGTCTTTCGGCAGACCCTGGTGGAATGAAAAACTGAACACCCGCACAGTCAACTTCTCGGCCTCAGAAGCCAGATCCCGCGTTTTCTCCAGGGCCACCGTTTCGGAACTCAGTCCCTGCAACTTCTCCGAGTCCACCATGCTCTTAAACGCGCCCATCAGCGCCGGCAGCGCCATGGGCAACTCGACATTGGCCAGCAGCCAGCGTAAGTTGTTCAGCGCGTACGGCACGCTTTGCAGAAAATGAGGCTTGCGCTCATAAAAGCCGCGAAAGCCATACGCCCCCATCGCCTGCATGATGCGCACGTAAACATACGCGTAGTAGTGCTGCATGAACGCTTCGCGCCCACCCTCGACGAACCCGGCAAGGTTGTCGAGATAGTGATCGAGCAATTGCTGACGCAACGCCGGCGGCAGATCGGCTTTGGCATCGTACAAAAGGGAAGCGATGTCGTATTGCAGCGCGCCCTTGCGGCCGCCTTGATAGTCCACGAAAAATGGCTGCCCGTCGCGTAACATGACGTTGCGTGACTGGAAATCCCGATAAAGAAAATAATCACGGCTGGCGTTCAGCAGGAACTTGGTCAACCGGCCAAAGTCTTGTTCCAGCGCCTGTTCATTGAAGGGCACACCGGCCAGCCGGAGAAAGTAATACTTGAAATAGTTCAAATCCCAGGCAATGGACTGGCGATCGAAACTGCCGCGCGGATAGCACACCTTGTAATTCAAATCGCGGCCGGCTTCGACCTGAAAGCGCGGCAACACGGCCACCACTTTGCGATAGGCTTCCACCGCTTGCGGAGCGATATTGTCGCCGGCACGGTTCTTCGAGAGAAACTCAAAGAGGGTGGTGTCCCCCAGGTCTTCTTCCAGATAAGCGCCGTGGCTCAAGTCCTCCGCATAGATCTCCGGCACCGGCAGATCATGACGGCGAAAATGCCGCGAAAATTCCAGGAATGCCACGTTCTCTTCGCGCACGTCATACAGGACCCCAATCGCGCTGAGCTTTCCGCCGGCCAGCCGGAGAATATTCCGCCCTGATCCGCCAAGTTGGCCCTGCAGCGCCTGCACTCGCTCGACCGGCGCGTGGAAATGCTGCTCGAAAAGCTGTTTGAGAATGTCCATGAATACTGCACAAAGATAACATCGAACACTCCATCCAAGATCGCTGGGTCGTTGCAGCGCGCTCAAGAAAGTAGCGCCGGCGTCCCGCCGGCTGTCGTGGGGGCGTCCTTGCCCCCACATCCGGGGGCGAGTCAGCGGCCCAAGAATCCAGCCTCGTCCGGCCACAAGCACAACCGAAACCATGCCCACGATATGCCATAATCGCGTCATGAATCTCAGGCATGGTATTCCGCGTTTCGCTCTCGCGGCCTGCTTGCTCTCCAGCGCACTGCTGGCAGCACAATCGCCACCCGGCGTAACGTCCCAGGCTAACACCAGTGACCCGATGGCCCTGGTGAAGCAGGGTCAAGAACTGAATAGTTCAGGGAAGCAGGACGAGGCGCTCGCGTTGTACCGTCAGGCGCTGCAGTTGTCTCCGAATCTGTACGAGGCACACCTGGCGTCAGGCGTCGCGCTGGACTTGAAGGGCGAGTGCGTGGAGGCACGCCAGCACCTTAACCGGGCGATTGAGCTGGCCTCGGCTGAGACGAAGGCTCAGGCGTTGCGGACGATGGCAATGTCGTATGCGTTCGAAGGCAATGCCGCCGAGGCAGGGAAGTACGAGCAGCGGGTGTTCGACGCACGCCTGGCCAAGCAGGACTTCATCGGCGCGGCCGAAATCGCCAACGAGCTTGCCCGCATCGATCTCGAACTAGGCGACGTCGAAGGCGCCGCAAAGTGGTACAAGACTGGCTATGAGACGGCGCTCCGCAAGTCCGATGTAAATGATGCCGAAAAGAATCTCTGGGCCTTCCGC
Source organism: Terriglobia bacterium (assembly GCA_020073165.1). Taxonomy (GTDB): domain Bacteria; phylum Acidobacteriota; class Terriglobia; order Terriglobales; family Acidobacteriaceae; genus JAIQET01. The sequence goes on from JAIQFP010000005.1 coordinate 202,133, forward strand.
TGGGAGCACGCCCAGGCGCGAATTGCCGCCCGCCGAGGCCAGGCTGAAGAAGCGCAGAAGCACGTGGCCGCCGCCAAGGCAGCGCTCGACAAGGCCAACAATCCTGAGCAGGCTGTTTTCTTTCCCTATCTGACCGGGTACGTTGCCTTCTACGCCGGAGACAACAAGACGGCCATTGCGGATCTGCAGAAAGCCAACCAGCGCGACCCTTTCATCCTTAGCTTGCTGGCGCAGGCCTACGAGGAGTCAGGGGACCAGGCACAAGCGATGGAGTACTACCGCAAGGTGCTGACCTCGAACGCGCACAATCCGACCAATGCTTTTGCCCGCCCATTGGCGAAGAAGAAGCTGGCAGCGAGCCAGAATTGAAACGGCCGGACGGCGCCGCCCGGCCGCTGACCTTCGATTACGCATCGCACGCCGTTCGGCAAGCAACCTGATGACCGCAAGCCCTACGCCGCAGTTGCCTCTTTCGCGACCACCTCTGCGGTGTAGACCACAACTGCCTTCCGCGCACCTTTGGGTGAGGTAGCGTAGATCGAGTTCAAGTTGACGCCGCGAGCGGCGAGCTTGTCGAGACACTGCGCCAGGGCGCCAGGCTTGTTGGGCAGCTCGTACTCCTCAGCGATCGTCTCTCGGAACGAAAGCCTGGCCTCGTCTAGAGCCTTCTTCGCCCGCTTCGCATCCTCGACGACGATTTGAACCGTCCCGCCGGTTCCCTGGGCCGTTGCCAGAAGCGCGAGAATGTTGACCTTGGCATTTCCCAGAGTTCTCGCGATCTCGGCTACCGCACCCGGCCGATTCTCAACCGCGATCGTGAACTGCTTCGTCTTGGCCATAGCGATACCTCCTGCTGCTGCCAAAAATTATACGCTCGGCAACCATAGCCGGAGCGCCCCCTGGCTGCGGCTCCACTCAAGCCGTGTCACCTCTATCTGTGACTTCCGGCGATCGTCTGCGGTATCATCGAACCAATGCTGAACCTGCACCCGTTCCAGACTGACGACCCGCGGCTCGAGCCGATTCACGACAAGGTGAGTGCCGGCCAGCGCCTGGACGCGGGGGATGCTCTCACCCTCTACCGCACCGGCGACATCCTCGCCGTCGGGTGGCTGGCCAACTCGGTGCGCGAGCGCATGCACGGCGACAAGACCTACTTCAACGTCAATCGCCACATCAATCCCACCAACGTCTGTGTGGCGGCGTGCCGCTTGTGCGCGTTTGGACGCAAGAAAGACGCCCCTGGCGCCTACACCATGGCGCTGGAAGAAGCCTTCGAGACCGCAGCCTCCGGCTACTCCGATGCGGTGACCGAATTCCATATCGTCGGTGGTCTGCATCCCGACCTGCCGTTCCAGTACTTCCTCGACCTGTGCTCGGGGCTGAAGCAGCGCTTCCCGCAAGTTCACCTCAAGGCCTTCACGATGGTCGAGGTGGCCTATCTTGCCAAACGCGCCAAGCTATCCATTCGGGAAACCCTGGAGCAGTTGAAGGCCTCCGGCGTTGATTCGCTCCCCGGCGGCGGTGCCGAGATCTTCGCTGACCGGGTCCGCCACATCATCTGCGACCACAAGATTGACGGCGACCAGTGGCTGGAGACCGCCCGCACCGCCCACCAGCTCGGGCTGAAGTCCAACGCCACCATGCTCTACGGGCACGTGGAGAACGACGAAGACCGGGTGGACCACCTGCTCAAGCTCCGCGCCCTGCAGGATGAGACCGGCGGCTTCCAGACCTACATTCCGCTCGCCTTCCATCCGGCGAACACACCCTTGCAACACCTGTCCACCACCACCGGGATGCTGGACATCCGGCAAATTGCCGTTGGCCGCCTGGCGCTGGACAACTTCCCCCACATCAAAGCGTATTGGCAGATGATGACCCCCAAGATCGCCCAGATCTCGCTGCGCTTTGGCGCGGACGACATCGATGGCACCGTCATTGAAGAGAAGATCTACCACGATGCCGGCGCAACCACCCCGCAGGGCATGCGGCGGCAGGAACTCATCCGCCTGATCAAAGAGGCCGGCCGTGAGCCGGTCGAGCGGGACACGCTGTACCGGCCAGTCACCCGCACCGAGACCTCGGTTACCGTCACGGTCTAGTCCCGTTCCGCAAGTGCATACGTCACAACCCCTTCGCCCATGTGTCCATGTGCCCTGTTATTTGTGCTTGCCTGTTCCCGGCGGGTGTAGAATCGATTTGTAGCGAAAGGAAAGCTTCACGGGTTCTGCCCCCGTTTTCCGAGGCGTGCATGAACGTCCACATCAGCTACAAGCTGCAGAAAAATCCCGAAATTGAAAAAGACATAAACCATCTGGTCGAGAAGCTGCGCAAGCGGTTGCAGGTCTTCCGTCCCGAACTGGTCCATCTGAAGGGTGTGGTGGAGCAAAACTCCCCGCGCGAGGGGACCACCGTCTCTTTGAACCTGCGCCTGCCTTCCGGACAGATGGCGGTGCAGGAGTCGGCATCCACGCCTTCCGCCGCGGTGAAAGGTGCCTTTGACGATCTGCTGCAGCAGATTAACAAACACAAAGACATGCTGCGCAGTACGCACAAGTGGCCGCGCTGGCGAGGGGTGGCCAACGTCCGGCCGGAGCCGCAGGTTCCGTTTGAGAAGACGATTGCGGCTGTGCAGCCGACTGTGGTCTCTTCCGAAGACATCCGTTCCTATGTGAACGCCAACCTGGCCCGACTGGAGCGCTTTGTAGAGCGCGAGCTCTATTTCCGCGAGGCTGCGGAGCAAATTCCGCCCGATGCAGTCACCAAAGAAGAGGTGGTGGATGAGGCCGTGGCCCGAGCCTTGGGCGATGGCAGCGAAAAGCCGGAGCGCCTAGCGTTGGAGCCCTGGCTTTACCGGCAGGCGATGCGAGCGCTGAATGATCTGACAGCGCACAGCCAGGAAATAGGTAGGTCGGTTCACCTGGAAGACTCGGCACGTAAACCCAACGTGCGGGCCAGCGACGAGGCCGAATTGCAGTTCCACCAGCCGGACGAGACCTTGACCGGAGAGAACGTAATCGCCGATCGCCGCACCGCCACGCCCGAAGACATCGCCTCCTCCGACGAAATGGTCACCTTGGTGCAGTATGCGCTCGGGGCTGCCCGACACGTCGACCGCGAGGCTTTTATCCTCCATGGGATCGAGGGCTTTTCGGTGGAAGAGATTGCTGCCATTACGGACCGCAAGCCGGACGAGGTTCGCTCCTCCATTGCTGCCGCCCGCGAACATCTACGCCGCTCGCCTCCCCTTGCCAACCGCTTTAAGGACAAGATGCTCCAACAGACTGGTAAAGGTTAGCTTGAACTGCAGCACTCAGGAGAAATCGTGATGATTACCCGCGAAGATATCCGTGAGCTGGCTCAATTCCAAGTCGACGACGAACTCGGCTGCGCGCTGAGCTTTTACTTCCAGCCGCGAACGCCACAGAACAAATCACATCGGGAAGAGGCAATTCTGGCCAAGGACCTGGTCCGCAACGCGCTGCGCGAGGCGGAGAAAGGCGGTAAGAACAGTGCCGCACGGGCTGATCTGCACCGCATTCTAGCCCTGGCAGAGAGCTTGTATGGCAACCAGGCGCGGGCCAAGGCGGTATTTGCCTGCGGCAGCCGCAATTTCTGGCGCGAGTTTGATCTGCCGCCGCAACTGCCGGGTACGCAATTGTTTGTCAACCGGCGTTTCCACCTGAAGCCTCTGGCCTTGCTGCTGGGCGCGCAACCGCGGGTGGCAGTTGCGCTGGTCAGCCGGCAGCGGGCGCGCTTGTTCGATTTCCGGCTGGACGAACTCAGGGAACGCGAAGGCCTCTTCCATGCCGTGCCGCGCCGCAGCCGCAGCGATGGTTTCAATGGATACGATGCCGGCCACGCCGAGCGTCGGGTGGATGATGAGGCCATGCATCATTTCAAGTACGTGGCTGGGCGGCTCAAGGACGAGGCCGACAAGGGCGGCTGGGAGAAACTGATTCTGGGCTGCCAGGACAGTCACTGGCCCGAATTCGAGCCCCACCTGCATCCCTACGTCAGGCAACGACTGCTCGGACGCTTCTCCACCGATCTCGCCACCGCCACCAACGACCACATCCGTGAGCAGGCTTCGCGGATCATGCGCGAAGCTACCGGCCAGCGCCGCCAAAGCCTCGTCCGGGAAGTGCTGAACCAGGCCAAGAGCAACCACCACGGGGTCACCGGCCTGCGGCGAGTGCTGCGCTCCCTGGAACTGGGAGAGGTGCAAACCCTGCTCGTCGGCGATGGCTACAAAGCGCATGCGGTGGAGTGCACGGGTTGTGGCCATCTGGATCCCCACATGGTGCGTTTATGTCCCGCGTGTGGGCGGGCCACTCGCGAGTTGGACGACGTGTGCGACGCGATTATTGGCAATGCCATCCGGCTGGACATCGAGTTGCTCTACGTGAAAGACGACACCGAGTTCGACCAGGCAGGTAATATCGCCGCCCTGTTGCGCTTCCGCGCCGATCAGACCAAGAGCAGCATGGCAGTGGCTTAGGGTTCGACGTTTCTCGATGGGCCCGCAGGTGCGGGCCCTTTCTACTGCCCGCCGCCTAGTACGTGAAGGACTGTATTGCCGTCACCCCGGCGTCGGGGCCGTCCACAAATCCGCTGCGATTCTTCGGATTCAGCGCAATGTGCGCCGGGACTACGTTGAAGGTATTTGAAAAACTGAATCCGTTCAGCGTTTCCTTCAGATTGCCATCCATGTCGTACACGTAGATCGTGCTACCGCTCGCGGCAGAACTGGAGTTGGGCTGGGCTACCAGGAACAGCTTATGCACGGAGTCAAACTCGACATCCGCACCGCTAAAAAATTGTTGCTCGTTTGATCCCGGCAACACCACACTGAAGCCGGTCTGGTTCGCGAGATCGTAAAATTCCACGTTGGCATCGTCTTCTGTCGTGGTGCAGGCAATGCCGTCCGCTGAATCAACCGCCAAGCCGTTGATGAAGCCAAACCCGATGCCGGTGAACTCGGTAAAGGTGCCCTGGACGAGATCAACCAGGCCAATTACGGGCAAGCAGCCAAAGCATCCCGGTCCTCCTCCCAAAACCGCCTGATTGGTCGTGCTATCCAGCGCGATCGGAGGCGGCACGCTGCCAAAGTTGCCGGAGTCTGTGATCTTGACCACGGGCCCAAAAGTATTGGCGGCGACGCTGGAGCTGAACACCAGGGGAGTGAACCTTCCGCTGTTGTCCGAGGCGAAAACCGCGACGTTCGGGACTCCCTGGCTCCGACTCACCCCACCAGGCTCGATGATATGTTTCGCTCCAATGGGAGGCGTCCACACACCAGTGAACTTGTTTCCGCTTAGGGGATTCAGAACGTGGAAGGTTCGTCTTACATGAAGGAAGCTAACGACATGTTCACGCTCGATCAGTCCAACGCTGGTTCCGACCACTCCTAGGGTGACGAAGTCATCCTGCGTTTGGGTCTTTACCACGACCTGGAGAATGTTGCCGGTATTCTGGTCGAAAGTTTCGACTGCGGCCAGCACGTTACCGTTCGATAACGTCTTGGCCTCGCTCAGCACGCCTTCTGTGCCGTTCTGGTCGATATCAAATCCAAAAATTTGCCCTCCAAACTTACTGTGTACCATGATCGTGCCTGGACCAGGAGAGGAAGCCCGCCGGGATTGTTTCGCTTGTCCGAGTACGGTACTGGCGGGGCACAGCATAAGGACTAAACAGAGGATTCCGTGCATGGCCGAGGATGAACGCGGCAGCCAGACAGCCTTCTGTTTCGTTGTGGCCCTTACTGGGCTGGACAAAGCGCCCAATTCACTCCACCTGTTTCGCATAGCAATCCTCTTTTCAGCCGGGGTCAACAAGACGGGTGAAACCTGAGCCGTGTCAAGTTATGTCAGCCACCTTCTCCTGATGTCACCTACTTGTCAAGAATTTGCAAAAATGGCGTCTCCAGCGAGGGTGACCGCCGCCAGCCTTTGGGCACGGCGGCCCCTTCCACCGCGGTATTTTGAGCTGCCGGATGTCACCTGCCGCCGTGTTATGCTGGCCCACTTCAAGGCCTTCTCAAGGAGCCCCGATGGCTTTCTCGCGCCGCGATTTCCTCACCACCGCAGTCGTAGGCTCTCTGTCCCTCACATTGCAGGGTCAACAAAGCAAGCAAGATCTCCCGCAAGCAGCAGGTTCCGGGATCCCCGGAAAACGCCCCATTATTATCTCCGCCAGCAACGGCGAGCCTTACCTCGAAGACGCCTTCGGCATGCTGCGTGGCGGTGCCGACACGCTCGATGCTGCCCTGCGGGTGGTCCGCGGGCCGGAGGATGACCCGGACGATGATAGCGTGGGCCTAGGCGGACTGCCCAACGAAGAAGGCGTGGTCGAACTTGATGCCTGCTGCATGCACGGTCCTACCCGCCGCGCCGGCGCCGTTGGAGGTGTGCGCAATATCAAGAATGTCTCCCTGGTGGCCAAAGCGGTGATGAACCACACCGCCCACGTCATGCTGGTAGGGGAGGGGGCGGAGCAGTTTGCCGTGGCGCAGGGGTTCCCCCGGGAGAACCTGCTTACCGAGCGCTCCCGCAAGATTTGGCAGTTATGGAAGGAATATCAATCCGACCGTGACTGGTGGGGACCGGGCCCGGCCGATCCAAAGTTTCAGTTTCCGACGCCTCCGCACTCGGAGGTGTGGCGAGAGCGGATTCGCGGCCTGCAACAGAAAGCTGCCGATCTTGGCATCGCGCCGGAATTTCGCTTGCAGGCGATTGCCCGCGTCCTGGTCCCGCCAACCGGGACCATTCACTGTTCAGCGCTGAATGCCAAGGGCGAGATCTCCGGATGCACGACGACGAGCGGACTGGCCTTCAAGCTGCCGGGGCGCGTCGGCGACTCGCCCATCATCGGCGCGGGCTGCTATACCGATCAGGACGTCGGTTCGGCCGGCGCGACCGGAAGCGGCGAGGAGAACATCAAGGTTGCCGGCGCCCACACCATCGTGGAAAACATGCGCCACGGCATGGCGCCCCTCGACGCCGGCATGGACGCACTCAAGCGTATTGCCCGCAACTACAACAACGACATGAATCGCCTGAAGTATGTCGACATGACCTACTACATCCTGCGCAAAGATGGCGTTTACGCCGGCGTTTCCCTGTGGGAGGGCTACACGCCGTGGCCCTGGGAGAAACCTGAACTCAAGCCCCATCGCATCGCGGTGCACGACGGCACGCGGCGGCTGGAGAAGACCGTATCGCTGTTCAAGGGCTATTCCCAGGATTTTCCGGCGTATCCTAACCTCCGGCCTGAACTGCTGAAGGAAATACCGTCGAAGGATTAGCCGCGAGACGCGCGCGGAGAGCCAGCTCAGAATCCAGGACTCTTTCCTGTGATGGTCAACGTACCCTCAGGCGAACCTGACCTTCACGTCCGGCCCCTTCTCCAGGTGGATGCTGTCAATGAAGCGCACCATGCCGGTGCGCAGGGTCATGATCACCGAGGACGTCCGGGTGCCTTCACCGAAGAAGCGCACCCCGCGCATCAGCGCCCCGTCGGTCACACCGGTGGCGGCGAAGATCAGTTGCTTGCCGGGGGCGAGGTCTTCGGCCTCATAGATTTTCTTTCCGTCCTTGATCCCCATGCGGGCGATGCGCTCTTCCAGTTCCGGCTTGTTGATGACCAGCCGTCCCAGCATGTAGCCGTTCAGGCAGCGAATCGCCGCCGCCGTAATGACGCCTTCGGGTGCTCCGCCCGAGCCCATCACTGCATGTACTCCGGTTCCGATGACGGCGGAAGCGATGCCCGCTGAGAGATCGCCGTCGCCAATCAACTTGATGCGCGCTCCGGCGGCACGAATATCGGCGATCAGCTTTTCGTGCCGCGGACGGTCAAGCACGATCACCACCAGGTCCTCGACGTCGCGGCCCATGCGCTTGGCGATGTTCTTCAGGTTGTCGGCCACGGGAGCATCCATTTCCACCGCTCCCTTGCACGAGGGCCCGACGACTATCTTCTCCATGTAACAGTCAGGCGCGTTCAGCAGGCCGCCTTTTTCTGACGCCGCCAGCACGGTGATCGCCCCGGGCGCCCCGGTGGCGCACAGGTTCGTGCCCTCCAGAGGATCGACCGCGATGTCCACCTCGGGAACGGCATGGCCGTCGGGAAACTCGCCGCCGACTTTTTCGCCGATGTACAGCATGGGCGCTTCATCGCGCTCGCCCTCGCCAATCACGATGGTGCCGCGCATGGGGACAGTGTCCATGGTGTGACGCATAGCCTCAGTAGCAACGTGGTCGGCAAACTTGCGGTCGCCCTGGCCCATGGTGTGGGCCGACGCGATGGCCGCATTCTCCACCACGCGCAAGAATTCCAGTGCCAGATCGCTCTCCAGGTTTTCGCCGAAACTCTTGGCTTTAGCTTCCGCTCGCGTCTGTGTTGACATAAGGGCCTCCGAATGAACCGGCTTGAGAATATAAACCGAAGGGGCAGGGAAGGGGAAGGACTGACGTGAGGACCGCTGCCTCAGTTGTCCCCCCCGCAAAGCGAGCCAACCGGCGCACGCGTTCGCCCTCACTCTGCCGAACGGACCAGGTCGGGCGTGAGCAGCACGAACTCACAGCCGGTGATTTCCGAGCACGCCAGCAGCCCGCGTCGCACCAACCGGGTGTCTGGGTTGTCGTCGGGGAAAAGGACGTTGAACTTGGCGAGCTTCAGGGCCCTATCGGCAGACCTCAACTTTTCTGAGCCGCTGATGAATTTCACGTCCTCCACTTTTTCTCCGGGAGAAAAAACGATAAACAGATCTGCGCTGGCGCTTCCCTGTGCGATCCGTTCCAAGTGGACGCTTCGTATGCGGCTGAGTTCACCCCGAGCCTCGTTGATGGCCGCATCGGCCTTAGCTGGACTTCCGATGAGCCGTACCAACTTGTCATACGTCTCCTGCATGCTCCCCAGCCGGGCCAGGGTCAGTGCGTAGGTGTGGATCGCGGCCGCCGGCTTGTGTTCCTTCTCGTACACCTGACCCAGGTGATCTCCCTCCACCGGGTCTTGGCTCAGGGTCCAGGCGGCGTTCAGATATTTCTCCGCCTGTTCCAGATTCCCCAGCTGGAAGTGCACCCAGCCCAACGTATCCCAATCCGCATGCAGGTCCCTCATACATTCCAAGTCCGCGTTATTGACGCTTGCCGCTTCGATCGTCGCGGTCTCCTCCTCCACCGAACGCACGGCCTTCTCGGCATACTGCAACGCCTGCAGCAGGTTCATATTGGCTTCGGCAAGTTCGTAGGCGATGCCATTCTCGGTGACATCTCCCGGTTCAAGTTGCAATGCTTTTTGAAATGCCATCAGGCTCTTTGCTGGATCTCCGGCACGAGCATAAGCAGAACCCAGACTGATTTCCAGATGGGACGTGTCTTGCCCTAACCTGATGGCCAAGTCAAAAACGGATGCCGCCTCGCTGTACCTCTTCAGCTGGACTAATGCCGCGCCCAGATTCGCCGGGCCGTCCCCATCGTCGGGTGCAACTTGCATGTATTCTCGCCACGCCTTCACTGCCTGCTCGTACCGGCGAGCGTCCATCAGGGCAAACGCCAGCATCTTGTATGACAGCGGCTGCTTGGGATCAGCCGTGATCGCTTTGCGGTAAGCGTCCTGCGCAGAGTCAAACTGCCGATCGGCTTGATAGATGCCTGCCAGCATGAGCCAGCCACGCACATACTTGGCATCCCGATCAAGAGCAGCCTTGAGCGCGGCGATAGCTCCGGGAAAATTGTGCCCCTGCGCATCCTCCGCAGCTTCCATCGTCAGGCGGACCGCTTCTGGATCCTTGGGGGCAGGAAGCGCCATGATCGCATTTTGCACCGACGTTATCGCCTGACGGGCGCTCGCTCCCGGTCCCGAAGAAGTCAGAACATAGCGATCGCGATCGTCATTGACTGCTTTAACGAAGCTCTTGTACTCAGCCAAGTCGCTGACCGGCACCTCTCGCTGCTTCACGATAAAGGTGCGAATCGCGCTGAGCGCGCCGTTCTTTAGCGTGTACAAGGCATGGTACTCGGCGAAATCTTGCTTCAGATCTATCGGGGGCGGTAACTGCGGGATGTAGCCTCTGGGCAATTCCAGAATCGCATCCAGGCGGGTTTCTCCCGGAGCGCCCAGCCAGATCGGCTCGGGCGTCCGCTTGTCCTCGTCCTTCACCTCGGGGAGTTGAAGGGGCGGCAGTGGCGGGCTCACGCGGTGGTTTTCCCAGTCGGGATAGTCTTTGCGATCATACTGATAGGAAAACGTGAACGGCACGCTGGTGTTCTCCGGCGAACTGGCGGTCACGTCGCTCACCGTGCCGGCAAACCCTGACATGTAGGAAATCTGCTGCACCAGGTCTTTCCATTGTGGCAGGGGAACGCTGCGAAATGCCGAGCGCAACAGAACTTCGCCATCGTCCCCCTGGAGCGACCGCTGCACCTTTCCCTGGAGCCTGCCGCTGTCGTCGAGCTTGGCTTCGATATGGAAGCTTTGTGTGCTCCTGAGCGGCGCATCGGCCGGGGTGTTTACCAGGGCCGCTACCTTGCCCTCAGCAATAACCAGTGCCGGTTTGTCCCGCAAGGGCGTGAGCAGGTATCCAAAAGGTGCCACCTCCGGAGTCGTATCCAACCACAAGAAGTCGTTCCCCTGGGACACCACGCTGATCATATGATCAAACTGGCCCGGCGATGGCACTTCTGGGTCAAGCTGGTGGCTGGCGCTGATCAGCGCAGGGTAGGCCCTGATGCCAGCCGCCGCAAGCAAAGCCGCCAGCAGCGTATGCTTGTCCTTGCAATCGCCATACTGATTGCTCAAGACTTCTGCCGCGGAATGCGGCTGGTAGCGCCCGATGCCGAAGTCAATCCCGATGTAGCGGAATTGGGTGCTGACGTAGCTGTAAATGGCGTGCAGTTTGGCGTTGTCGTCGGTTGCGCCCTTGGTCAGCTCGGCGGCTTTGGCCTGGATCTCCGGCGTGGGTTTGACCCGCTCCTGCTGCAGGTCGCCGTACCAGCGTCCCACCTCGTCCCAGCTCTGGAAGCTGCTGAGCTCAAGCTCCGCAGCAGGGAGTCTTCCCCGGGCCCGTTGCACTGCCGCCTTGCTCTCATCCCCCTTGGGTTTCTGCTCAAGGTTCGAGGTCGTCCAGGTGTAGACGCGATACTTGCCGCTTTCGCTGAGAACCGGTTTCACCACGGAACTCTTGACCGTAACCTTGCGCTCGCTGGGGACGCTGATCGCGAGTTCCTCCTGCAACACGATACCGTCCCGCATGAAGTTATAGGCATACCAGAACTGCCCCGGTGCGAGTGGCTTGTTAAGGTGCCAAACGGAACTGTATTCGACCACATCGCCGACTCCCAGACCCTTGACCGCCACATGCTTTTCGCGCAGATCGCTGTAGAGCGGAGCTTCGCGGGTGATCTGCGATGCCATATCCTGCACACCGTCCGCAGGGGTAAGCACGGTAGCGCCGTCGGGCTTGCGCACCCGTACGTAGGGGATCTCCAGGTCCTCCAGCGCAGCTTGGTAGGAAAATGTCAGCAGCCCGAACCTTTGTACCCCAGCTTCTGACTGAATACGCGCGCGAACGCTGGTCTCCCGCTCCGAGGTTCCGTCGTTCTCGAAAGTCACCTTGGTAGAGATTTGTTCGAAGATGAAAGCCTCTTGCGACAAGTCAGGTCTGGCCGGAGCTTGGGACGACGATTGAGCCGACAGGCTGCAGACGCAAGCCAACAGATACCACAGAGAGAAGGTCGTACGTAGCCACTTCAACATAGATGTGATCTATTTACCTTTGCGGAGCACAAAAGGCAAGCAATTCCATTACGCCAACCCCTACCCAGTACGTTGGGCAAGCAAGGGAATGGGAAAATCGCAGGTCTGCTCACCCGGAGGTCAGGGTTGGACGGGGGAAGTCACCTCACGATCATCCAGCCCGGCGGTTCTGATAATCTTCCCGCATGACGACGCAGCGCAAAGAACCGATCTTTCTCTTCAACGAAAAGCAGGTTGCCGACAAGAGCCAACTGGCGCGCCAATTCATTGAGACCCGTGCCAGCCTTAATGCCAACGTCGACAAAGCTGACAACTTCCTGCTCAAACGTTTCTACAACGTTGATCACAATACCTATCTGGAAGGCGCCATCCCGGCCAAATACAAAGAGCTCATGGGGCTGGTCGTCTCGGCGGGGCTGCGCTGTGACGACTGCGTCAACTACCACATCATCCAGTGCTACCGCCTGGGCGCCACCCGCCCCGAGCAAGAGGAGGCGCTGAATGTGGCCCTGGTTGTGGGCGGGAGCATTGTCATTCCCCACTTGCGCCGCGCTTACGCCATGCTGGAAGAACTCTATCGCTAGCCGCATTTCTGCCCGTAGAGTCGCGTTTGCTGTGCCTTGCTGAGTTACTAAGTGCTTGACTAAGCGCTCTCTTCCCGATACGGGCATTTTCCCGCGTCCGGCACCGTACCGTTACCTTCGTGGTATTGCTCGTATTACTTACTTCCGATGACGCCTTGTGATGCGTGTCACACGGGCTCCGTGCCCTTCTCTGCGAAGCTGTGCCTGTGACCGAGCGAACCGAAATCGCGAAGACACAAGCTGTGCGGGAGGACAACATGTCGTTCAACAAAAACCATCATCACATCTTCTGTAATGTTTCTCGGACGTTTCTGGCAGTGGCTTGTCTTATGGGGCTGCTTCTGCTGAGTACCGGCTGCGGGGGCGCCGGGGCGAGCCTTGCCAAGAACCCCGGCGGCGGAGGCGGCGTAGTGTTCAGTTCGCCCCTGACCCCGTTTCAGGTGTGGGTGGGTGCTGAGCCTACGGACCGTATCCTGAGCTGCCGGCTTGAGGTGACCTCCCTCAAGCTGAAGAATTCCCAGGACCTGAACGCAACTGCGGATCTGCTCGGCACTCCCAGCGACATGGAACTCACGCGGGTAGAAGCCACGTTCTCACCTGTGGCTGTTCCGGAAGTGCCGCCAAGCAGCTTCGATCAGTTGGAGATGGTGGTGACCGGCGCTCGCGTCACCTATCTCGACGCCAACGGCGTGGTCCAGGAAAAAGATGTGGTTTCCGATCAGACCAGCCTGCTGAGGCTCAATCCGGTCGTGACGGTGGGCGACAACCCAACGATGCTGAGTATCGCCGTTGACGTCAACCAGACCGTTCAGGTGGATCCGGTGAACAACCTGGTGACCCTGAACACTCCAGTGCTTAGCGCGACGCAGACCGACATCACGAGTGCACCCGGACCCTCGCCGTCCGGAATTCATGCGAGACCGAAGACGCAGGCGATGTCCGCCTCCAACAGCGGCCAGGTCGAGCGCTTGGTGGGACAGGTAGTACAGGTCGATGGCGACTTCGGTCAGCTCAGCCTGCAACTCGGGCAGTCGGGATCAGTCCTGGTACTGTCCTTCGACGGCAACACCATGTTCGACAATGCTAGTCCAGATACGGTGAATGGCATGCTGGTTGAAGTTGAGGGCCGGGCTCGGACCGATGGCACGCTGTACGCGAGCGCTGTCGAAACCCTGTTTCCTGACACGGGAGTAGAAGCGGAAGGCATGCTGGCGGGCACTAATGCGCCGGGCTTGCTGAATATGGTGGCAGAGGATGGCACTGGGGCGAGCATGACCTCGGCCTTGGTGGGAACCACCCTCGGCGTTGTCGTGGATGACAGCACTGGCTACGGCATCCATCTTGGGAACGAGGACATGGGCGGGCTCCCGGTATTGTTTGATGCGGGCCATATCGCCGCCGGTCAGCGCATCGAGATCGATAGTGATTCTGCGCTGCAACCGGGCAAGGGAAACAACTCGATGCAGGCCCAGCCTTACATGGTGGAACTGCTTCGCCAAACCCTGCAGGGAACGGTGCAGAACTACCAGCCCGGAGAATCAGGGGCAGCAGAGTTCGATCTGGTCCTCACCCCGAGCTCTTATCTGGGCATCATGAACGCGGGCACCGGAACTGTACACGTGTACCAGCGTTACACGACGCAGGCGACGATCGGGATCCAGGACGGAATGAATTTGAGCGTGCGGGGTTTTCTGTTCTGCACTGATGAGACGGACAACGTTCCTCCCGGCACGACGTTGCACTTCGCCATGGTAGCGAGCAGCATCACCGGCAACTGAGCTGGTAATGCGGTGCGCGCCATGGCGTGGTGCGGCGACCACCTCCCCCAACTTCTCCCAGGTATGCGGGGCCTCGAGGTGGCGAAAAGAGAGGTAAGTGAGGCGTGGACGGCTGAAGTGGTGGGGGAAGCGGGCTAGAGAACCACAAGGTGCAGGGAGGAAGCTATGAAGAAACTACTGACCATCTGCCTGTTGTTTGTCGCCAGTGCCGCCAGCGGCCAGTGTCCGTTCGGAGCCGCCCCGGTTTACACCACGCCCCCGGACGCGAATGGGGAAACCCAGGTCCAGGCGGGCTGGGACACCACCATCGCTGACCCGGTGAATGGGCCATCCGCCGTCGGAGGCACCCTTGTCCTGTGCCGGCGCATTTTCTTCAACGACAACCCATTGGCCAAGACACAGGGCGGGAAGAATGCCGCGGTGAGTATCAATCACCTAACCGGCTCTGGAACTTCTCTTTTCAATCAAGACCGGGCACTTTGGGTGAGCACATCCAATCCGGTCGGGGACACCGCAATTCACAAATCCATTACCGGGATTCAGGTGGAAACCGACATCTATGGTGCGCCTAGTTTCGCAGGCCGAGGGCCGGACTCCGAGATAGCGGGGGGGAGCTTCCAGGTGGGGGACTGGCATACCGGCAATGTGGCAGGTAGCAACTTCGGAACTAATGCCATCCGCGCCACAGTCTATCGATGGGGAGGCAACACCACTAGCGGATGGACAGGGATTCAGGCGTTTGCCCAAAACAACTCCGCGGCCCCAGGAGATCTTACCAACATCATGGGCGCATCGTTTTGGGCCGAAGACACCATGAACCTAAACCCTAATTTACTGGGGATAGGTCTGTACCTGCCCAATTATCCGGTAGCTCGCCCCGGTCATCGCCTTCGGTACAACTGGGCTCTCTACATCAGTGACTTCGGTAGCGATTTTGCCCACGATTACAACATCCGATCTTATGGAACGGCGGTCTCCGGGCAAAACTATTTTGGCGGCCCCATCGTCGCAGGCTCCGAGATCGTGACTGGGCAATCCACTAACACCGACTTGGCCGGTACTGGCGTTATGCCCTTTAGCTACGCGTTCGCCGGCCGCTACCAACAGCCCCCAATCTGTGTGGTCTCAGACACCACCACCGGGGCTGCCGCCCTCATACAAGTAACTAAGACTGGGTTTGTTGTCCAGGGAGTAACGGGGAACACCTTCAACTACATCTGCATCGGCCGCCAAAATCAGTAAAAAGACTGCGTGACCGCGGGGTGATCTCCCCCTTGCCCTGCGGTCGCAGCTGGATCTCTTCTGCGGCCTGATCAGACAGCATCGACCCCGGTCACTTGCTTGCCGATGATCAAGGTGTGGATGTCTTGGGTCCCTTCGTAGGTCTTGACTGACTCCAGGTTCATCATGTGGCGCATGATGGGGTAATCATCAGCCACGCCGTTGGCCCCCAAAATATCGCGCGACAAGCGGGCGCATTCCAGCGCCATCCATACGTTGTTCCGCTTGGCCATGGAGATGTGGTAGTGCTCCGCCTTGTCCTGGTCCTTCAACCGCCCGACCTGGAGCACCAGTAACTGGGCCTTGGTGATCTCGGTGATCATCCACGCCAGCTTTTCCTGCACCAGTTGGTGCGAGGCAATCGGCTGGTCGCGAAATTGTTTGCGCAGTTGGGAATATTGCAGCGCGCAGTCGTAGCACGCCATGGCCGCACCCACTCCACCCCAGGCGATGCCATAACGCGCCTGGCTCAGGCACTTCAAGGGCGACTTCAGTCCAGACGAGCCCGGAAGAAGGTTGGATTCCGGCACCTGCACGTCCTGCAGCGACAGGCCCGAGGTAACCGAGGCACGCAGGGACCACTTGCCGTGGATATCCTCAGCCTTGAAACCCGGGCGATCGGTCTCCACCAGGAAGCCGCGGATGTTGTCCTTTTCGTCCTCGACCTTGGCCCAGATGACAGCAACGTCCGCGATCGAGCCAGAGGTGATCCACATCTTTTCCCCGTTGAGGACGTATCCCTTGCCGGACTTCCGGGCACGAGTACGCATCCCGCCGGGGTTGGAGCCGAAGTCGGGCTCGGTCAGGCCAAAGCAGCCCAGCTTCTCGCCTTTTTGCAGGGCCGGAAGCCAGGCCTGCTTCTGCTCTTCGCTGCCAAAGGCGTAGATGGGATACATAACCAGCGCCGACTGCACGCTGACAAAGCTGCGCACCCCGGAGTCGCCACGCTCCAACTCCTGCATCACCAGGCCGTATTCCACATTCGACATGCCGGCGCAGCCATAGCCCTTGAGGCTGGCGCCGTAGAAACCGAGGTCGGCCATGGGCTTGACCAGTTCGCGGGGGAATCGGCCAGCGCGGTTGCACTCCTCGATAATGGGAATGAGGTTGTCTTCGATGAACTGGCGTGTGGTATGCCGAACCAGGCGCTCATCGTCGGTGAGCAGCCCGTCGAACTCGAGGAAATCAACGCCCCGGAACTTGATAGCCATGAAGGTCTCTTTTCCGACTGCGGACAGGCGCAGAAAAATGAGGAAGAGGAAACTCTAGAAGGTAGCAAAGGGGGGAAGGGGCGTCAAACCGGCCAATTTCTGGTGTGGGCAGCCGCCGGGATTGCAGCTCTGGCGCTCTGGCCGCCGATTTTGACAATCTTTTTACGTCTTGTCTGCGAAGATCAAGCGTAATCTGCATCTAACTTGCCAAAACCACGGTAGATGGCCGGATGGGGATTTGCGCTGGACCTGACTCACAGGCACAATGGTCGGACTGACGGGAATGATTCTGAACCTCAAAAGACGAGCCGGGCAGGCACTTCTGTGGACGACACTGCTCGCGTGCCTCGGTGTCCGGGCAGCTGCCGCTGACGTGGCGACCGTCACACCCTCGCTCGATCGCGGCTTCCTGCTGATGTACGCTCTCAACTTCGAGCAGGCCCACCAGGTCTTCTCGTCCTGGCAGCAGGAATATCCCGACGATCCGCTGGGCCCGGTTTGCGATGCGGCGGGGCTGCTTTTTTCCGAATTTAACCGCTTGGGTGTGCTGGAAGCGCAGTTCTATGCAGATGACCATGCTTTCCAGGCGCGCAAGAAGTTGTCGCCCGATCCCGCCATCCGGGACCGCTTTAATGCCCAACTGAGCCTGGCGGAGACTAAGGCCCGAGCGCTGCTTGCCCAGAATGCCAAAGACCGCGACGCGCTGTTTGCCATGACCCTGGCATCGGGGTTGAGAGCAGACTATGCCGCGCTCATCGAGAAGAGCAATTTCACCGCCTTGCATTACACCAAAGAAGCCACTGCCTGGTCGAACCAGTTGCTGGCGGTCGATCCCGACTGCTATGACGCGCATCTCGCCAGCGGCATCAGCCAGTACATCATCGGCAGCATGGCGGCTCCGGTGCGCTGGATTCTGCACCTGGGCGGGGTTTCCGGCGACAGGAAGGCGGGCATCGAGGAACTCCAGGTGACAGCCGAGCGTGGCCACTACCTCGCGCCCTTCGCCCGTATCCTCTTGGCTATCGCCTATGTACGCGACAAAGACAAGCCACGCGCCCGCGATATGCTGGAGTCGCTCCGCGGTGAGTTCCCCGGGAACCCGCTGTTTGCCCACGAACTGGCACGGTTGGAAGCCGGGCCGTAAAGCTCCTCGCCCCAGGCAGCGCTGCCTGCTCTCTCGCGTATTCTATGGCTGTTCCTTTCCGGGAGAAGACCTTGAGGCTAATCACCCTGGCTGCATTCCTTTCCTTTTCGTTTCTGGCTATCCCCGTTCGCGCTCAGCAGGACGACGTTCCCAAGAATATTGCCGACAGCGTGGGCGGGGCGCTGAGTTGGACCGAGGGGCAGTTCCTCTCCGTCACTGAGGCGATGCCTGAATCCAAGTATTCCTTCGTTCCCACCGCCGGCGAATTCAAAGGAGTCCGCTCCTTCGCCGAGCAAGTGAAGCACGTGGCCTGCGCCAATTTTGCCTTCTTTAATGAGATTGAGGGCAAGGCTCCGCCGGAGCACTGCGAGAAGGGCGGTCCGGCTCCGGCCAAGACGAAGGCTGAACTAATCCGGTACCTGCGCGATTCCTTCGACTACGGCAACAAAGTTCTGGCCACCATCACTGCGCAAAACGCTCTGACCCGGGTCGAGGGCCCCTATGCCGGACCCAACTCGCGCCTGGGAATCGCCGTCGCCGCCGTCTGGCACATTGCCGACCACTACGGCCAGTTGGTCGAATATTTGCGCATGAATGGCATCGCCCCGCCATCTACGCAGAAGTACGGACTGGCAGTTCGCTGAACGGGGCGCGGGGCTAGAAAGCTTCCAGACCAACTGGAATCCGTGGTAAGGGTGTAACTCGAACCACCATGGGATCGTTTCCGATGGTTGCCCCCGGAAACCAATCAGATCCCTGGCACTCCTGCGCTGAGGCTGGTTCCAGGGAGGTGATCTACCATTCCATCACTTGGTACATTGCGGTGAAGGAGGCGATGCGGATTTCAGCCGGTCAAGATCGTGCCGGATGCGGGACCAGCGGCGAGGGCTTCGCTTTGATGCGTTCGGAGAAGCAGGATCAGCGTAGAAATGTTCGATTTCGGCCCGCAACTCAGGAGTCATGCCGGAGAAGTTCTGCTTTGCCAGGCGGCGAAGGAGTTCAGCATAAGTATCGTCACTCAGGTGATATTCGCCCGGGGCGGTTGGCGCGCCAACATCGAAATTATCGTTGGGGAGCAGCACATTTCCGGCGCCGAGATCGGTGAGGAGGCTGCGATAGCGGCCAAGGCTGACGTTGAAACTGGCTTCGAACATCTTCTCCGTTTCCGGCGTCGGGGTGCGAAAGGTGAGGATCTTCAGGGGCCCGATCTTCGGGATCAGGCTGAAGAGAAAAGCGAGAACCTTGTCGCCGAAATTCGGCCGCCGGTAGGCCTTACCCCAACCTTTCTCATAACCAGCACGCGATAGGTTATAGAGAAACCGGTCACGTGTCATTCCCGGCAGATCCTTCTGAATATCATTCTGTTTGATTTGCCACGCAACCTTGGTTGCCTTGGGAATGACTTTGCTGATGTCGTGACGATAGGAACCGATGGCTTTGTCTTCTTGCTCTAGAACCTTGCCGAGATCTAATCCGTAGGTTTCTTTGAATGCTCTGTCCAGAAGAGGTTGCGCGACCTCGAATCCGATGAAGTCGTGGTAGGCATCCGGGGCATAACGCTCTTTGGCCACCTCGAGGACGTCGAAGCTGAACTCCGTTTTCACGTGCGTAAGAGGCTGATCCTCGAAGGTGACCACATTACCGTATTTCCTTTTCAGTTCGGGATAGAGAACTGGTACCGCCCGATTGACCGCCAGGCGGTGGCCGTCGTTGTCGGCGGCATAGTGGGACATGGAGCCGATGGCAAAGGCGTAATCGTTGAGATTCTGCGCGTCGCGCAGCAGGGCTTCGATGAAATCTCCGCTGCGCACGTAGTGCGTCAAGTCGCTGAAGAACTTGCTGCCGTATGGGTAGTAGCCCATGTCCTGGATGATCGCTCCACCGTAGGCGTAGGCATGGGCTTGGCGAAGTTCGTCAGGGGTGGCGTTAGGGAACCGTTGCTGAAGCAGAGACCGGATGTGCGTGATCCAGACCGCGTCGATGATGGCTTCGTGAGAAAGCACGGAGTAAGCGCCGACGGAGGTCGGCAAGCCAAGAAGCATGATCAGCGGAAGAAGCCACACCGTCTGGGTTCGAGACACCCTCGGCATCGACTTCTGAGTGTAGCAGCCTGGCTGGTGAATTTGTATCGCGCCTGGACGTGGAGGTCACAGAGCAGGTATTTGGTTGTAGGATGCCTGTGAGATCCAATGCTGAAGACGGAAAAAGGGTTGCCGACATGTCGGATCGGATATCCGCGGCCCTACTACGGCAGTCTCGCAAGGGCGCTCAGAGTGGTTTGCGCTTGCGCATTGGTTGCGGGGCCAATGTCCCTAGCTGCTCAGACCCCAGCGAAGAAAGCTTGCACTGCACCGTCAGGAGCGAGACCCACCTTTGCATCCAGATCGAGTCTCCAGGGCGTCCCCAACTTCGGCACGGTGACCCCCACTCTGTATCGGGGTGGGCAACCCACCAAGGAGGGTTTTCGCAACCTCGCCAAGAGCGGCATCAACATTGTGGTGGATCTGCGCGGTTCGCGTGCAAGCGAACGTCAGGTTGTGACCGGGCTCGGTATGAAATACGTCGCGCTTCCTTGGCATTGTTACAGCCCGCACGATGAACACTTCGCGCAATTTCTTAGCCTGCTGCGGCAAAATCCCGGCAAGAAGGTTTTCGTCCACTGCCGCCAAGGCGACGACCGCACCGGGATGGATGTCGCCGCGTATCGCATGGCCGAGCAAGGCTGGACCGCCGAGCAGGCAAGACAGGAGATGCGGGCTTACGGCGCAAATTGGTTCCACCGCATGATTTGTCCCGGACTAGCGTCCTACGAAGAACAATTTCCCGCACGATACCAGAAGAGCGCTGCTTTCCAAAGCCTGCGTCAGGACAAGCACGCCCCCTAGCTTGAGCCCCCAGCCTCTCTCGGAGGCTGTGCCTGCCATAAAGGCGTCGCTTAAAGGCTCCCGCTGTTCCCCCGGCCGCTACCGTCGGCAAGAAAATTCCCATCGCGCAGCAACCCGCAAAAGTATTTTGTCTAGGTGATCTGTCCTACTGTTCCTGGTTGGAGACTTGCTGGATCTCAGGCGTTTCGTCGGTCTGTTCCGGTTGCTCCCCGGCGAGCATCTTGGATTCGCGCCAGTCGGTGTAACGGTCGGACACCATGATGTGGAACACCCACTGGCGGCGCTCCTCCTCGGGTTCAATCAAGCCCTGGTCCTTCAGCGGCAGCAGGTACTGCTCCATCCACTTAACCTGCTGGCGAGTCATGCCCCGGCGCTGAATGTCCACCGTGATGCCGGCCAGATGTGAGGACGCCAGGTCGCCTTCGGCGGGCGCGGCATTGCGATTATGGCGGCGAAGTTTCTTCTGCACCTTCACCGTGCGCACCGCTGAATTCACCTGGATCTGCTGGTGAAATTCCTTGTAATAGTCTTCGCTTAGGTCATTGACGAAGTCGCGCGTCCAGGGACGGCAGTAGCGGCGGTCGGGATCGAGCCGCGGATCGAAACGCAGCGTGGGGCCGGCAACGATCGGAACCAGGTCTTCGCTGGCTTTGAGTTGTTCGAGTTGGTCATCATCCTGAATGCGCGGCAGGTCGAGCCGATCAATTTCTTCGTTCTGACGCAGCAAGGATTCCCGCGACGGACGGAACACCGGGTTCCACGCCATCCGGCGAACGTGGGCGCGGCGGGTCATGGTGCGGTGCGTTTGCCGCGGGGGCACGTAGCGGTGCAGGCCAAAGGCCGGAACCGACAGGACAACGGTCAGCAGAAACAACGGCAGAACCGTTCGCTGTGGTGTCGTGTTCACGAAGTAGCGTAACTCCTGAAAACCCGCCCAGGCGCCTGAGCAGGGCATAGTGTAATGCACAGCCGCAAAAACCAAATGTCAAAATTGCCTGCACCGGGGTTACCACGGAGTAGCCCCGAACTGGTTACTGCTGGTTACTACGGGACGGCCTTTGCCGCGCCCTGCCTATGATGGAGCAACTGGCATGCCGCTCCGGGAGCACGTTTCCATAGACTTGCGGCACAGAGACAGCACCGGGAACAGAATCTCGGGGAAATGAATTTCCCTCCTCATGACAATCGTTGTCATCGCGAGTAGCCCGTTTGCGTCAGGCCCGATTGCCGGTTGGCATGCGTGACCTTTGGGCTAAAGCTACCGTCATGAGGAAAAGTTCACGGCTTGGCGCCAGCCGTGCTCTCCCTCTTCGGGTATTTCAAATCCTCACTGGGAAGCTTCACTTGCGGAACAAATCGCCGATGGCTTGCTTCATGACGTCCCCGCCGACCTCCGCGATCGACTGCGTCAGCGGAATGTCTTTGGGGCAGACTTCAACGCAGTTCTGGGCATAGCCGCATTCCTGGATGCCGCCATCGCCCATGAGCGCGGCCAGGCGTTCGCGCTTCAGCGCCGCACCGGTGGGATGGGTATTGAACAGCCGGACCTGGGAGATGGTGGCCGCACCCACGAAGCCCGTGCTCTCGTTGAATTGTGGGCAGGCCTCCATGCAACAACAGCAGGAAATGCAGCGTGACAGCGGGTAGGCCTCTTCCTGGTCCTCGGTGGTCATGCGCGGGCCGGCGCCCAAATCATAGGTGCCATCAATCGGCACCCAGGCCTTCACCTGCTTTAGGTTCTCGAATAACACGCTGCGATCCACCGCCAGGTCGCGCACCACGGGGAACTTGGAGAATGGCTCCAAGCGGATGGGCTGGTCCAGTTTGTCCACCAGGGCGGAGCAGGCCATGCGCGCGCGTCCATTGATGAGCATGGCACACGAGCCGCACACTTCTTCCAGGCAGTTGGAATCGTAGGTGATGGGTGTCGTCGCCTTGCCGGCGCGCGTCACCGGGTTGGCGGCGATCTCCATCAAGGAGGAGGTGACGTTCATACCCGGCTTCCAAGCCAGTTCGAACTCCTCCCAATGGGGCCTGGCAGCCGGAGTTTCCTGCCGTTTGATCTTGAAGAGGACGGTCTTAGGATTCGCCATGAGAGTGCGTTATGTCGTTCTTTCCTTTATGGGTTGTTTGTAAATCGTTGAAAGAGAACTTATTTACCCTGCGTGTGCAAAATACTTCATCTTGACAGGCCAGCACTTGCCGACCACAATGCTGATACGTCGCTTTGACGTGGGGGGAGTAGCTTATGTCCAGTCTGGGAATCGAGAACACACCGCAGGCCGCACCGGCCAAGAAGAGCCGCTGGGACAAGTGGATCACGGCCGGCCTTGGTCTCATCATCACGTTGTTTTCGTGGGTCATCATCAGCAACGGCTACCTGCTGATCTTCCAGAAGCCGCTGATCAAACTGCACTGATCGCGGACTTTCCTTTCTCGCTTGCTCTGTTGTTCCTCAACGGCTGCGCCGGGGCGCGTCAGTACTTCCTCGTGCGCGGCGGAAGCAGCGAAATATCCACCGGCTCGAATTCAAACTTGGGCTCGTCCGCATCCGGGGCGAAGCTCGCCTTAGTGGTCTTCAGCCAGTTCTTGTCGTCGCGCTCGGGGAAGTCGGGCTTGTAATGCGCCCCGCGTGACTCATCGCGCATAGCCGCGCCTTGCGCGATCACCCGCGCCAGCTGCAGCATGTTGTAGAGCTGCCGGGCAAAGGCCACGGTCGTATTGGCCCACTGCGAGCGGTCACTTAGATTGATCTTCTGGAACCGCTCCAGCAGTTCGCACAGCTTGACGTCGGTGGCCTGAATATTCTTGTTGTAGCGAATGACCGTACAGTTCTTGGTCATCTCGTCACCCAGTTCGCGCCACAGCAGGAACGGGTTCTCCGAACCGTCAGCCTTCATCAGCTTGGCATTGATCTCATTCTGCCGTTTGCGCTCGGCGTCGAAGTGGCCATTCGCCGGAGCCGCCTGGACGTTGCCGGCGTACTGCACCGCGGCCCGTCCGCCCACAAATCCGCCATAAATGCAGGACACCAGTGAATTCGCCCCCAGCCGGTTGGCCCCGTGATACTGGTACTCGCATTCGCCGGTCGCATAGATTCCGGGAATATTCGTGGCCTGCTTGAAGTCCACCCACAAGCCACCCATGGTGTAATGCATGCCGGGGAAAATCTTCATGGGCACGTCGCGCGGATCGTCGCCCACGAACTTCTCGTAAATCTCCAGAATGCCTTCCAACTTGCGGTCGAGAATCTTTCGATCGATGTGAGTGAGGTCGAGATAGACCATGGGCTTGCCGTCCACGCCCAAGTTGTGTTCGTAGACCACTTTGTGAATCGCCCGCGTAGCCACATCTCGCGGCACCAGGTTGCCGTACTTGGGATACCACTCTTCAAGAAAATACCAGCGCTCCTTCTCCGGAATGGACTTGGGATCGCGTTTGTCCCCGGGAGTTCTGGGAACCCACACCCGCCCACCCTCGCCGCGCGCCGACTCCGACATCAAGCGCAGCTTGTCTTCGCCGGGAATCGACGTGGGGTGTACCTGGATGAACTCCCCGTTGGCGTAGTAGCAGCCTTGCTGATACACCGCCGACTGCGCCGATCCCGTGCACACCACCGAGTTGGTGGACTTGCCAAAAATAGCCCCAATGCCACCGGTGGCGATGATGATCGCGTCGGCAGGGAAGGTGCGCACTTCCATCGAACGCAGGTCCATGGCGCAGATGCCGCGGCAGACGCGTTTGGAGTCAAGCACCGCCGACAGAAACTCCCAGTGCTCGTACTTCTTGACCTTGCCTTCGGACTCGTAACGCCGCACCTGCTCGTCGAGGGCATAAAGCAGTTGCTGGCCGGTGGTGGCGCCGGCGAAAGCGGTGCGGTTGTAGAGAGTGCCCCCGAAACGGCGGAAGTCGAGCACGCCCTCAGGCGTGCGATTGAAGGGCACGCCCATGCGGTCGAGCAGGTCAATGATGCCGGGCGCCGCCTCGCACATATCTTTCACCGGCGGCTGATTGGCGAGAAAGTCGCCGCCATAGATAGTGTCGTCAAAGTGCTGCCAGGTGGAGTCGCCCTCGCCCTTCAGGTTCTTGGCGGCGTTGATACCGCCCTGGGCGCACACCGAGTGCGAACGCTTCACCGGCACGATGGAGAACAGGTCTACTTCGCCGCCCATTTCGGCGATCTTGATGACGGCCGAGAGTCCCGCCAGGCCGCCGCCGATCACGATGATTTTCGGATTTGAGGCCATTCTGATAACAATCTGGCGGCGTAGCCGCCGGAAAACATTCGTTTAGTGTCGCACGAGCGTAAGCGTTGACCCGGGTGCCGGAGCCACGTATCGGAAAAAGCCCGACAGCCCGTACACGCCGATGCCAGCCATGCTCAGGCCGATCAGCAGACAGACGTAGCCGAGACGCCGGCGTGCCCGGTCGCCCGTGGTAATCCCCCACTTGGCGCAGAACAGCCAAATCCCATAAGCGAAGTGCCACGACGCGGCCAGCACCCCGACGAGGTAGAACATCGCGACCCAGGGATGCCCGTAAACAGCGCGATACACCTTGTCGAAGCCGGCGTCGGGCTCGGTCGCCAGATGCACTCCGGTGAAGCGCATGGTCCAGGTGTGATACAGGATGTAGGCGAACGCGACGCCGCCCGTCCAGCGCTGCATGGTGTACATCCAGTTGCCCATCCAGGGATAGTCGCCGGCATTGCCTTCACCGCGGTACCAGATCCAGACTCCGTAGAGGCCGTGGTACAGGATGGGCAGAAAAATAAGCCCCCACTCCAGAAAGAGAACGAACGGCAGACTGTTGAGGAACCTGACGGTAGCGTTGTAGGCGGCGGGGCCCTTCATGGCCTCGGAGTTGGAGATGTAGTGTTCCACCAGGAAAGCGCCAATGGGAACGATGCCACTCAGCGAATGCAGGCGGCGCAGCAGGAAAGAATATCCCTGCCCCGCCCGCAGGGGAGCCACCCCGGCCCTGGCGCTGATCGGAGCTGGAGGACTAGCGGTTGCTGCCACAGAACGCTCCTTATGAGTTCGACGAGGACAAAAGAACCTTTCATTATCTTGGCGCGGGAGAAGGGAAGTCAAGGAAGAGGAAGTGGCTCGAGAAGTTCGTCCGACTCAACCAACTTGTCATCCCGAGCGGAGCTTGTCAATGCGCTCCGCGCGCGATTCGCCACACAACACGGCTACCTCACTCAGGATGACGATCACCAGAAGGCCGGGGTGGAGACGACACTCTCGCTCTTCAGTAACCCCCTCAGAGAGTACTTCCCAGCACGCCAACGGAACTGTGGGGCTAGGACTCCTGTACATCGCCTGTGATGTGCGTCACTGGCCTGCGTGTTGGGCAAGGTTAGAATCGCCTTACTTCACTCGGGGACCACAGTTCATCCCCGGCCTTTCGCAAAGGAGGAGCTTTGCTGAGACTCGTGACGGCGAGTGTTGCATTCAGTGCGGCGGACGAACCTGTAAAACCCGGCACCTGTAGCCATACGCGGCGGTGGCGGCGTTACAAACTGGACGTCCCAGTTCGCGTCATTGTCCACACTCCCGACAAGACCAAGCTCTATGATGGGCGCGGCAATGAACTCAGCGAGGGCGGTATGGCGGTGACGGCTGGAGCCGAACTGAAGCCTGGTGGCGAGATTGCTGTCGAGTTCACCCCGGCCTATTCTGGCGGCCCCATCCGAGTGCGCGGGACGGTGCGTAACCGGACTGGCTATCGCTACGGAGTAGAGTTCCTGGTCGAAACCGCTGAGGAGTCCGAGCAGGTGGAGCGGCTGAAGCAAATGCTGCAAACTCTGAGCCACAGCTGAGAGGAACGGGCGGCCACTCCGAAAATCCCCCCCTTGAGAGCTAGAACGGCCGCGACCTCTTGCGCATAGCCTTGTGAATCCTTTTCCATTTCTCTTTTTGTTGACGCGCCGCCCGCGGATCGACCTTCCGCTCTTGAAAGCGCAACTCGGCCTCCAGCTTGCGATGGTTCTCTAAACGCTCGAGCCCAAGCTCCCCGTTCCGAATGGCCGCCTCAACCGCACACTCAGGTTCGCCGCGATGGCCGCAGTCTCTGAACTTGCAGTCCTGCGCCAAGATGGCGATATCTTCAAACGCCTGCGCCATGCCGGTCTGATTGTCCCAAAGCTGCAGTTCGCGCATGCCTGGGGTGTCAATCACCAGACCGCCGCCCGGAAGTACGAGCATTTGGCGGGACGTAGTGGTGTGGCGTCCGCGATCATCATCTTCCCGCACCGGTCCGACGGGAAGCGACCCGCTCCCAATGAGCGCGTTAATGATCGTGGACTTGCCCACGCCCGACGAGCCGACAAAGGCAGCAGTTTCTCCCCGCGCCACGCAGGTTCGCAGGCTGTCCAGACCCGTTCCGGCAAGCGCGCTCAGCAGATGCACTGGGACACCGAGCACAATGCTTTCGACCTCCTGCAGCCGCGCGGCAGCGTCGGGGCAGAGGTCCGCCTTGTTCAGCAGGACCACCGGGCCCGCGCCGCTGTCCCAGACCATGGCGAGATAGCGTTCGATGCGCCGCGGATTGAACTCGCGATTCAGCGCGCCGACCACAAATACGGTATCGAGATTGGTGGCCACGATCTGTTCGCTCAGCCCGCGCCCAGCCACTTTGCGCGAGAGCTGGGTCCGGCGCGGCAGGATGCACTCGATACGGGCCCGGCCTTCCTCCGGCCGCGGCGCGATGCCCACCCAATCGCCCACCGCGGGCAGATCGTGCCGCCCCTCCGCTCCATAGCGAATCTTGCCGGCGATCTCGGCCAGATATTCTCCCTCCACGCAGCGGACCCGGTAGAGGCCCTTGAATTCCTCGACTACGCGCGCCGGAACCAGCGCTGCCTTGAGTTCTGTTAGTTGCGTCTCGAAAAATCCATTCCATCCCAAGTCGTGAAGATCCACGGTAAAACTCCTTCTCGCGGGCATGCGTTCGCGCCAGCCCGCTCGGCTGCGTCCCGGTTGTGCGTATGCTCAGCCGCGGGCGCACACACTGCGGCTGAAGCAGGAAACGTCAGGGAAGGAGAAAGGCCGACCTGAATTCGAGGCTAGATGAGCAGGGTCGAGGCAGACCTATTCTCCCGCGTGGATACGGCAGACATAGGCGCCTCCTGGGAAGGAAATCGACCGAGTTACTACACGGACATTGTCAAGATATCGTTCAAGCGCCAGGCTCGTCAAGGTGACCTGGAGTTTGTTGTGAACGACTTTTTAGGCCAGGCGAAGCATCCCCCCAAATGACAATGCCCGAATATTACAGGACGCGAACGCTACTCGGCTGCTCGTCGCACCATGCCAGGAATTGGCGGAATGCCGCGCCGCGATGACTATACCCGGCTTTCTCCCGGGCAGTCAGTTCGGCAAAAGTTTTCTGAATCTGCGGGAAATAGAACAGAGGGTCGTAGCCGAAACCATTGTGGCCCCGGGGACTGTCGAGAATCCTCCCTTCAGCTTTGCCACGGAACACAGCGAGCGTCTCGCCATCGCGTGCTGCCGCGATGACACAAACGAACCGGCCAGTGCGCTTTTCCGGCGGAACAGCTTTCAGTTCGCGAACCACCCGCGCGTTGTTGGCTTCATCATCGGTGTTGTTCTCCGCTTTGTGGGGTTCGTCCGCCGCATAACGCGCCGAATGCACGCCCGGCGCGCCGCCCAGCGCATCCACCTCCAGGCCAGAGTCGTCGGCCAGCACAATTTCCCCAGGCGCAAACCGGCTATAAAACTCGGCTTTCTTGCGCGCATTGGCTTCAAACGTCAGCCCGTCTTCGACCACGGCAGGCAGGGAAGCGAAGTCCGGCAGGGAGGCGATCTCGATGCCGTGCGACAAAGCCGCACCCGCAAAGTCACGCAACTTGCCGGGATTTGAAGTTGCAATCAGAATGCGCCGCATGATGTGTATGGCGCCGGCATCCCGCCGGCTGTAGCGTAGGAATCCTCCCCCCGCATGGCCCTCAAGTTCGATTGCCTGGTTAAGGCGCGAGCGGGACGCCCGCCGGCGCCCGTTCCCACAGGAATTTTTTCAGCACAAACAGCGCCATCACAAGCAACGCGGCTAACGCCGATATGATGGTCCCCAGCGTCCGGTCCCAAGTGCGGGTGAACGTGATGCGCACGCGGTTCTCGCCCGCTCCCACCGGAATCATCATCTGCCCGGTGACCTCGCGGGTTTCGGTGGCGACCATGCGGCCATTCACCTCTACTCTCCACGCGGGATAGTTGAACAGCCGCAGCACCAGCTTCCCAGGGGCGGCCGCATGCGCAGTCAGGAACTTCGATTCCGGGTCCCATTGCCGCACCTGGATTGGCGCTGAACCATCGCTTTCTAGACTAACCCGCGCTGCGTCCTGTTTGATCTCGTAAGGATCCGCGCCGGCGGGAACATATTCACCGGTGCCCTCGTAGCCTTGGCCGTCGTGAATGTCGTCCTGCATCTCCCGGATGTCGGCGGCGGTGTCCCACCACGGCGCCTGCACCCGGTTCCAGACCACGACGATCATGCCCAGCATCAGGACACAAATCAGCAAACGCGGCACCCAGCGCCGCCAGACCATGGGGACGTACAGAGCAACCGCCACGTTCAGGCACAAGAGCCAGCGCCAGGGAAGTTGCACGAAACGCAACTCGGGAAGATATTGCCACGCCAGAAAGGTCATGGAAAACATCAGCAACATCGCAGCCACGGCCCAGGCCGAGAGTGCCCAGTGGAAGGCAGATTCTTCGCCCGGGTTCTTCGCGTCTCGATCAGCGCGGTGGAGGCCCCGCCCTCTCAACAGGACACCAGCGCCCACCAGCACCACGACCTCCGCCGATGCCACCAGCGATACCAGCAGGTTAAAACGGTTGTGATCGGGATCGCTGATGACGGCAAACAAGAAATTGTCCTGCGGACGAACGCCGGGGGAGAGCACCTCCGCGATGTTCACCCACCTCTCTTCGTAGGCGGCTGGGAAAACGTAGAACGCGGCCAGCCCCAGGCCCGCCACTACGGCGACGCTTCCCCAGACCAAAACACGCGGCGAGCGCCGCACCAGGGCCACGACCACCGCCAGCAACGCGAGGGAATAGCTCACCATCACAGCGGCGGGAGCGTTGGTCAGCCAGGCGGCAGCCACGATCACGCTGAGAGGAAAAACGGCCTTGCCTCCTTCGTCTTCCGCCCGCAGCACGTATAACAGGAGCAGAGGCAGCAGCGCTCCCGCCAGCAACTCGGCAAACGCGCTCCGCCAATACACGATAACGATGTAATAGGGATTGGCCGCATAGAGCACCGCCGCGAAGAGCGCATCCCGGCGCTCCAGCCATCGCCGTGCCAGCACAAACATCGAGCAGCCGGAGAGCGTCAATGCCAGCCACACATAAGCTCCGGGCGCGGCTTGCCACGGCAGCAGCGCGCCCAGCGCGGCGCCCAGCATCCACGAGGCAGGGGGATAGAATACGAACCGCGCCTCACCGTATCCGTAGTGCGCCCACGCCGCCCAGCGCGGGTACAGGATGCCCTGGTGCCACTGCTGCAGCACCTCCATCCACGAGTTCACATGGAACTCAAAGTCGTGACCAGAAGGATTGCCCAGAACGAAGAAAGGAGAGACCACCAGAAATGCCGTGGCCATGAGGATCAGTAGAGGCCAGCCAAGCACGGAACCGCCGCGCGGACACGTCTGCGGCGCGGGGGTCGCCAGTTGTCGGTCGAAGGAGAGCAATGTCAGCGGCAGTGGCCTCGCTCGAATGATTGTTGCCTAAGCCGCCCAAATCAGCAATAAGGCGGGCCCTAAAGCCCGCCTCTGAAGCAATTCTCGAAGTGTCTCAGGCTCGCACTGTCAAGACCGGGCAATGCGCGTGGCAGACGACTTCATACGCCGTGGCCCAGGGCAGGTGAGCCGAGGTGCGGGGTGAGGCCGCGGCGCGCACTCCCATCACGATGAGGTCGGCCTGGCGCTCCTGGGCAACCTTCAGGATGCCATCGGCCGGGAACTCGAAGCGCACCACGTACTCCGGCTTGCACCAATCCGCCGCGTCCATCGGCATCAACTTCTCCAGGCGCCGACGTGCGCCCTCTTGCACATCGTCCTGTTGTTGCACCGGAACCAGGGGAATGGTGTGGAGCAGCATCAGTTGTGCGTTGTTCTCTTCCGCCATGGACAAGGCATAGGGCAGCGCCTTAAGCGAACCCGCGGAGAAGTCGGTGGCGAACAGGATACGCTTCCAGTTCTCGAACTGGATCGAGGGACGCACCGCCTTCGGGCCTACGGTCAGCACCGGGCAAGGCGCGAGACGGAAGATCTGCTCGGCCGCGGAGCCCAGCACCAGCTTCTTCAGTCCCTGACGGCCGTGGGTACCCAGAACGAGCAGGTCAATGTCGTGCCGCCGGATCAGATCGGACAACACATCCCAGAGTTCGCCCTGCTCCAACACAGTCTCGTGCACAATTCCCGGCAGCGGATTGCTGCGCAGGAATTCGTTCATCTTGTTCTGCGCATGCTGCCAGGACAGATTCATGTCCAGAGGCGAGGGTTCCATGGACAGCGTGGGTGGGGGCTCGGGCTCAACCGAGTGCACCACAATCACCTTGGAACCGTACCAGCGCACCAGGGCCTGCACGTAGGGCAGAGCAGCCTCGGATGCTGAAGAAAAATCCGTGGTGAACAGAATGGTTTTGAGCGAAAGGCGAAGGTTGGTTTGGAGGACTGGCATGGCACACCTCCTCGCACGCCGCAGCGGCGCTAGCTCTTCTATACCTTGAGAGTCACGAACTTGCCGTGACCCGAGTCACTGTGCGCTGTGAGGGGTCGCGCGCTGGGCGGCGATGTGAAAAGCGCGCCAAATTTTCACAGGAAATTGACTTCCCGGAAACAATTCCGCAATCGGTTCCCGCTAGACTGCGTTCATAACGAGGTGGAACAAGCCCGCGAGGGCACGAAAGGCTCGCACGAGAGACGGCGTGCGAGCCTCTTGGTTTCTACTCCTCAAGTTCCATCGCGCCCGCGTCCGGATGACGGTGTGAAGTGGCGCCCAAATGGAAACTAGGGGATCTCAAAATTCCTTGGGTCAAGAGTCGGATTGCTCAGCACGCGGGTTGTGTCGATTTCCCACTCCACTAGTTTGGTGAAGCCGTTCTGGAGTTCTTCCTGGAATCGCAAGTCGTAGTGCGACGGCAACGTCAGACCGTCGGCCGCCTGGAACTTGCTGAACCGTTCCTCGATCCGATAGCGGGTCTCATTCTGGCGCGCGCTCGCCACCTCTGGACCGGCGGCCATCCCGGGATCAACCAGTCCGGCAGACGGGTCAGGTCCACCAATCCCGGCGTGCACGGTTGCCTTGTATATGGTCATCACATGCTGGAAAGTCTCCGGGTCAAAATACAGAGTGATAGCCATGTCCGTGCCTTTCTTGGGGTGATAGGAAAGCGCGTAAAGCTTCCTATCATCGATGTTCTTCAATCCCTCATAGCGGAGCTTGCCTTTCCGCGCGTCCAGGTCAAGCAGGGGCCAACTTGTGGATAAGACTCCCCCCAGCAGGCCTTCACGCAATGCCAGGTCCTCAGCGCGCAGAAACTGCCCGAATTCGGACCGGCTCTTGTCCGCGTAGGTACCTGCGACGCTGGTCTTTTCACCATCAGATACGAACACTTCCCCCCGATATTGCTGAGCGTTCACCTTCAGTAACAAATGAAATTTCTGTCCCTCGGAGACCATCGCTGCCCTGCCTTCGACCTCGCCCGAGCCGCTCACCAATATTCTGTAGACCGCTTTGCCTTCGACTACACGAGTTTTCGCGGCCGCACGTACTTCCGGTGTACCGATGGAATTGAGATGACGCTGAAGCACATCCTCCGGCGTCAGACTGGTCTCCCCAACCGCATCCATGACTGCCAGGACAAACAGGATGCAGAAGACGACGTAGTGTTTGGAGTGTGAAAACATTGGGTTTCCTTCCTAATTCTTCTTTCCGTTGCTGGTCCGTCTCGTCCTCGTCGTCATCCAAGAGCAGCCGGAGTCCGACGGACCGGTTCACGTTCTTGCGAATGAGGTGGCCACCGGCCACCCCCACTTGGCGACAGCTTATCGGACTGGGGCCGGAGCACCTTGTGACCCTGCTCACCGTACCGGGTGACGCAGGGCCCCGAGGCAACGGGGGCGGGTGGCTGTGGGCAAGCCTAATCGACTGAATTGGCCCGGTGCAAGCGGGGAAGTTGCCATGACAAGCTGTTGGAGTTACTGCGAAGCCACTTCTTCGGAGTTACGTTGCTGGCGCAGTTGCTGGAGGAATTCTTCCTGGCTCAGGGACTCGTGGTGGCGGAGAAGTTCGAGCAGCGGGTCTTCCATCTCCTGCGGCTGACCAGAGTTGACGTAGCTGTCGTCGGCAGCCAGGGCACGCGGGGTGATCAGCAACTCGGGCATAGTTCCCGGTTGGCTGGTCAGGAATTCGATGAAGCGGGCGACTTGGGCGCGCTGCGCGGGCGTGGCTGAGGCGAACTCGATGCCCATGCCGAATTCGGGATGCATGACGCGCACCATGCCTTCAGCCTCGACTTCGATGTCGGCGACCTTCAGGCCAAGCGTAATTCCCGAGCGCTCAGGAAAGGGCGACGCGGTTTCGACGTAGCATCCGCCCAGGCTGAGATCGGTGAGCTTGCATTCGGAAACCGGATCGGGCTCCTCCGGAGGAAGCTCCTGGGCGTTGCTGGTGACCCAGGCGTGCAGGCTGGTATGGAGGTTATCAGGAAGATCAACGAAGCGAATGCCGGACTGCCCGTTGGGATTGGCCCAGCATACCTCGCCGCGAATGTCGAAATCACCGCCGCCGTCGGGCAAGGCAAAGCGGGCGCTGATGGCGGCGGCTGGACACAGGGGCTGAGCGGAGAGCAGGTCCATGCCATCTTCGCTGAGATCGAGCAGGATACCTTCCACTTCCGGGCCATTGGGTTCGCCGTTCTGGGCTCCATTATGAAGGCGGAGTTGGACTGGAACTTGCACCGCCACACGGAAACCGCGGCGGCGCTCGCGCTTGATCAGCGCGGTGGCAGAGCGCAGGCTGGCTTGGGCTTGCGATTCGGTGATCGGCTTGTAAAGCACGAAATTGGCGCCAGCGCCGAAGACGTTGCGGACGCGGGTCTTGTCGCTCAACAGGGCAACCGTGACGGCGGAGTTTCCAGACGAGTGCTGGGTCGCGTTCTGCAGCACCAGGGCAGCACTGTGCGGGTCGTCGTAGTCGACGATGACGGCGTCAAACTTTTGCTCGGTCAGGCGGACCAGGGCGTCGGGATAGCCACAGGACTGCACCCCGACACCGGACCCGGACAGGACCGGAGTGAGCACCGCTGCTGCGTCGTCGTCTTTGGAAACCAGGAGTGCCTGAAACGTCATAAGCCGCTTACCTGCCGCCAGTAGAATTTACGGCCAACGAGGAGCGCGAGTAGCGGGCTTGACAGGCGCTGCCTGGTTGGTGGCGGAGGCGGCTCGGGACATCGGCTGCTGGGTTTCCTCTTCCGTCTCAGCCAGCACCACGTTCTCTTCATCGTCGCTATCCGTTAGCAAAGGGGCGACTTCCCGCAGCTTATCCGCCGCCTGCTGCAGGGCCTCAATCTGCTTGGCCAGCTGGGCATACTTGGCTTGCTTACGGCGCAAGACCTCGTGAATGTCTTTCATACAACCCCCTTTAGCGAATTTACGGAGGGAGGCAGGCGGGGTCAACGGATATCCCCGGGCGGGAGATTACGGGGGTAACCCGGGAGCGGGGATGGGACGTGGTGGGGCTGAGAATGCCCCACTGTAGCCCGGCGGGGCGCCATGCGCTAGTTCCGCATGGCCGTTTCGTGCCAGGCTGATGGCACGAACGTGGGATTTACAGTTCCCATCCCAACTCGTACCTTGAACGTGAGCAGTTCTGGGGGAGGGCTGTTCGGGCGTCCCACGATCCGCAAGGATCCGGGGCGCTTCTTATTTGGGGGCAAATTTTCCCGCCTCCTGCTTCCTGGCTGACCCGGTACTTTTTGCTCACCCAGTTGGTAGGCGGTCTCAGCCCGCGCTTCACTTCATCAATCCTCGCCATGTCTACGGTGTCAAGCGCACCCTTACCCATAGAGACTTCCGGCCACGGAAGGCCTTCTCAGTCCGGCAATCCGGCTAGAGAAATAATGGTTAATCACACAGACCAGTGATCCAAGTCACAGCATGGGCTCCGCCATCCCGATAAACTCCGCCTCCAATTGCCGATGGCCCGGCTCGGCTTAAGAAGCAGTACCCCACGGCGGAGCCGGAACACTGAACTCTAAAACCCAGAACCTAAGGTGGAGCAGCCCGTTCCCCAAGAATTGGCGAGGCACTCTGTCACAGCAGCGACATCGAGACACAGGAGAGATTTCATGGTGAGCACTTGGCGCAGTCAGACACGATATCTGACTTCTATGGTTGTCACGCTGATGTTGATTTTTCTGATCGCGTTGCCGGTTTTGGCGCAACCGGCCACGACTGCGGCGCCGGGCAAGGCGTCGCCGCCAGCCGCCTCGCAAGCGCTGGTCAAGAAGCACGCCGACAAAGCGGATCCCAGTTTAGTGGGATCGTGGACTGCGCCCATTCCCTGGGGCGTAACCGCCATCCATGCGGCGCTGTTGCACACCGGCGCCGCGGGCCAGGTCTTGGGCTGGTGGTATCCGTTGGGCACAGCCACGCACTCTCCAGCCAAGCTGCTGGACCTGGCCACGGGCACGGTCACCGACGTGACCATACCCTTCGACGGCGACTTTTTCTGCGCCGGGCAAACCGTGATGGCGGATGGCCGGGTGCTGGTGACTGGCGGGCTGGTGGGCAATCCCTACCCGGGGGTTCCTGACAAGGGCCACCCGCTGACCGCGATTTTTGATCCCGTCACTGCGACCTGGTCGCAGGGACCCAGCATGAATTTCGCGCGCTGGTATCCCACAAACATGGAGATGTCCAGCGGGAAGATCCTGACATTGACCGGGAAGAATGCCGACGCCACCGCGATTGTGTTGGCCATGGAGGTGCTTGACCCCGCTACCAACCAATGGACAACGCTGCCCTCGAGCGCGAATATTCCGCCGGTCAGCGACACTTACCTGAAGATGAAACAGCTACCTTCGGGAAAAATCTTCGAGGCCGGGGCCAATGCTCAGACCAGGATGTTCAGTCCGGCCACCAACCGCTGGACCAACGTGGGCAAGATGAACTTTGGCACGCGGTATCACGGAGCCTCGGTACTGCTGCCGGGATTGACCAAAGTGTTGACCGCGGGTGGGACCCTGACCTATCCCGGGGGCGGGGCCACGGCGACCGCCGAGGTGATTGATCTTTCGGCAGCAACCCCGCAGTGGAGCTATGTCGCTCCCATGAACATCCCTCGCTATAACGCCAACCTGCTGCTGCTGGCCGACGGGACTGTGCTGGTGGTGGGCGGTGCGCAAACCAAGAAGTACTCCGACCCCGTGCATGTGCCAGAGCTATATGACCCCTTAGCCAACACCTGGACGGAGATGGCGACGCAAACTGCGCCACGCACTTATCACTCGACCGCTCTGCTGCTCCCCGATGGGACGGTTTGGTCGGGCGGGTCGGATGATCCCTTCAACGTGAATACGGGAAACGCGTATGAGATTTTCAGCCCTCCGTATTTATTCAAGGGAGCACGGCCCACGATCACCACGGCGCCAACCTCGGTTGGCTACAACCAGAAGTTCACCATCACCACGCCGGATGCGGCCAACATCCGCACCGTGGCGCTGGTCCGGCCAGGAGCCACCACGCACGACGATGAGATGGATCAGCGTTATGTAATCCTGCCATTCACGCGGGGGAGCGGGCAACTGACCGCCACCTCGCCTCCGAATGGAAATTACGCCCCTCCGGGATACTACATGCTGGTGATTGTGAACTCGAACGGGGTGCCGTCGATCATGCCGTTTGTCCAACTGATGTAGACGGGTCTGGGAAGGCTCAGGCGGGGCCGGAAGGCCCCGCCTTTTCTTGTGATGTCAATCTCCGCGGAGAAGTGGCGGTGGAGGCCCTATGCAGGCGAAGCCATGCTGGTGTCACCGGCCGAAACCGGCACCTGAGTGGGAGCCGTACCCGACATGACGCTTTCGAAGGCCTCGCGCGTATCGAACCACTGCTGCCGGGAGAAGCCAAGATCGATCGGCCGCTGCTGGCTGCGGATGGTTTTGAACTGGCCGCGGTTGTACTCCGCGATCTTCCGCCGAACCTCGATCCCTGTCCGTTCCTTCTCCGGGCCTTCCGCCATCTTCTGATACGCGTCAATTTCCCCCAGGAAAACGCGGGTGGAGTCGATCAGCTGGCGGATGCGGTCGGCGATGCCGCCCGGCATCATCCCGTACTTCTCTTTCAGGTCGGTGAGGGCGCGGACCGACTCGTAGGAGACGTCCACCAGTTCGTCGCGGCTCAGCCATTGGGTTTCGTAGTTGAGACGATCTCTCCAGTTCATGCTGACCAAGGCTTTGCGATGATCCTCAAGGGTGCGGTGGAATATCTTGTATCCCCATTGGTCGGCGTTGTCGTAAATCTCGCTGCCGGAATCAAGGAAGGGAAGCATCGGGCAGATGTAGGGCGTGACGGATTTTCCTTTGTATTTCTTAAGCAGGTGATCGCAGTAATCCACCGTGCCCATCACGTTCTCGCGGGTCTGCTTGGGCAGGCCGAGCATGAAGTAGATCTCGAAGGAATAGACGTCATCCATGAGGGCGTCCATGAAGTCTTCCATCTCCTGCATGGTGTACTTGCCGCGGCCGCTGGCTTTGGCGACTTCGAGATCGTGGGAATCCGGCGAAAGTTCGATCACGGCTTTGCAGGGCTGCGCCATCTTGCGGCCTTTTTCCACGCTGGGGAGCCGGTGCAGACTGAAGTGGACGCAATCGATCTTGTCATCCACGAAAACATCCGTGCCCGCCTCGAACAACGCCGGATACTCATGCCAGAAATCGATCATGGTCACGGTATGGTTGCCCTTGGTGGACTGTGCGATGCTGGCCAATTCCGCCTTCAGGGCTTCCGGAGATTTCTGAACGCGGGCCGGGCCGGTATCGAGCCCCATGTGCTTCTTGAAGAAGTAGCGGCTTCCTCCGCACCAGCGGCAGCCATATTCGCAGCCGGCCTGGGGAATGACGATGTTGTAAGGGGTCATACCCTTGCGGTCCCCGGTGAAGACCTTAGTCCAGTCCACTGCGGAAGACAGAACCCGCGGCACATACGAGAGCGGATTCACATGCGCCTCGCCATTGTGCTTCCAAGTCAGGTTGGGAACGTCCTTCAGCGCGTCCGGAGAATTCTTAGCCTTCATCAGGGTCTCGAGCGGCATCAGGGTGTCGTAGCCACGCACGACATAATCAATCTGCGGGTACCGAATCAATTCTTCGTGATAGTAGGTGGAAGCGATGCCCCCCACCACCGTCTTGGCATTGGGATGGATCTTCTTATACAGCTTGAAGAGTTCCAGGGCGCCGTGGGCGTGGACCTGCCAATGCAGGTCAATGCCGATGTAGTCGGCGGGAGCCTTCTCGAAAAATTCTTCGACGTCGAACTCGGGGTCGCGCAACATCTGCGAGGCCACGTTGAAAAACTCGGACGTATACCCGCACTTCTGCAGGTGTTGCTTGATGGCGAAGATCCCGACCGGTGGCA
Organism: Terriglobia bacterium; assembly: GCA_020073165.1. Taxonomy (GTDB): domain Bacteria; phylum Acidobacteriota; class Terriglobia; order Terriglobales; family Acidobacteriaceae; genus JAIQET01. The sequence continues at coordinate 240,444 of JAIQFP010000005.1, forward strand.
TTTCGAAAATCGGGCTGATGTGGACGCTATCGGAGTTGCTCAAGTAGGCGAACAACACGTCGTCCATCTTGCGAAAGTCGTAGACGCTGGGGGCGTGCACCAGAATCATGTCAAACTTCACGTATCACCTCGAGGTTGATGACGGTCAAAAACAACCGCAAGTCACTTCCCAACCAGCAGGTCACTCGGCAATGAGCGTTCGCCTAGGACGGGACAATATATCGGAAAGCGGCAGCCGGCCGCTTCGTACACGTATGCCCCACAAGTTGTAGGGATGGGAGCAGTTGAACTGCCAACCAAGGGAAGACGCGGAACCTATTGAAAACACAACACAACAACCCAAGTTTACGCGAGATGGGGAACGGCCTACATGACCGTATTCTGCAAGAAGTTGCCTAACCAACTAAGAAAACTGCGATCCCCGGGGCAAGGGCCCCACGCATGGCCTGCCCCGGTGTAAGGCCCCAGGTGAGTTGGCGGACCCGGAGAGACTTGAACTCCCAACCGCTGCGTTCGAAGCGCAGTGCTCTATCCAGTTGAGCTACGGGTCCGCGTGTCCAGCAAAGCGTAGCAGATTTTCCCGGGAGACGGTCGAGGCGGCACCTTGCTATGCTGAAGGACTCGATAATGAACCCACTCACGGCATTTGGCCTGTTCGCGGTCACTGCGATGCTGGTGTGCTACGCCCTGGAGAAGCGCAGCCCGTGGTTCGTCCTGGCATTTGCCGCGTCCTGCGTGCTGGCGTCCGTCTACGGCTTCCTGCAGGGAGCTTGGCCCTTCGGGTTGGTGGAGGCGGTATGGGCCGTCGTAGCATGGCGACGCTGGCGCTCGGCAGTTTCGGCAGAGGGCGGGGCAGAACGGAGGAGTGGCGCGCCCTGAGAGATTCGAACTTGAGGCGTTGTGCGGGCGTGAGCGAAGCGGGAGCCCGCAGCCGAAATGCCGAGCGTAGCGAGGGATCTAGCGGGAAAGCATGGCGCGCCCTGAGAGATTCGAACTCCCGACCTTCTGGTTCGTAGCCCAATGGGGCGGGGAACAGAGACAACCGTGGTGCGCTAAGTTCAACAAAATACATGCAACGGGGTGCGGAATGTATGACCATTTTGCACCCCGTTGTACCTGAAACACGGACAAAACACGGACAGTCAGGGGAAAACCAGAATGATCGAAGAACTCGAATTTGACCCGGAATTCCAGCCTGGCGCTGTGGCCCGCGAGCAGCGGGAACAGCGCTGGGCCACCAAGCTGGAAGCGGTCACCACCAACATTGACCAGGCTATCGAGAAGTACGACTACCCGCGTGGCAGGCAAAGCCTCAGCGAGCAGGAGCGGTTTGAGATGCTGGGTATGGATGACGCCGAACTGCAGAAAGCTGCTCCTGCGCCGGTTCGTCCTGCCATCCGAAAAGCGCCACTTACAGCGCTGGTAAAGTTCCGAAGCGCCGAAGTCACCGAGCCGCTGGCCAGGGCTTACCGCTGCCTGCAGAAAAAATACGATCACGCCGCCACGGTGAGCGAAGCAATGCGCAGCAGCTATCAGTTATTTGAAGAGTTTTTCAGCGCCGATGAAGCGCAACTAATCGCAAAAGCGATTGAGGCGCTTGACGTGACGGTGTTCCTGCGCCTGCTGAATGCGGGCATGCAACGCAGTGCGGTTTAAGTTTCCAGAGGGATGGAGTTGCCATTGAGACTTCCTGAGTTTTTTGGCCAAATCCCGCTTGTCATTCTCAGCGAGTGGGTTCTCCGGCTCAGGATGAGGTAGCTCATCCCCTCTGGAATTCATAGGGGGTGATACATGGCACTTTTCAGAAAGCAACCGCAGCCAGCGCCAGAGCCGACGCGCGAAGAACGCCAGGAGCGTGCACTCCTGGCGGTGGAAAGCGCGGTCGCGGAACTGGCTGGCATTGCGAAAAAATACCGTGCATTACAGAGCAACTACAGCTTGGTGGTCAACACGTGGGGAAACATCACGCAGTGTGCACTGCCCGATGGTGAGGCGCGGGCTGGAATCGAAGTGGAAGCCCGCACGCTGGTGAATGCCCACACAATGGCGCTGGGAAAATTTAATAGCGCACTGAACGTCTGGGCGGGGTTGCAAGGGGGAGAAAATGTCGCAAGTAATCGGTGATGTGAACCAGGGCACCACGGGCCAGCAGTTGGCCAACGGGCCGGTGCTGTTGCTGACCGGCCTGGGTTCGCCCAACAGTTCCGTGGACAAGGATGTGCTGCGTGCAGCTGTCGGTTCGGTGTTTCTCAGGCGCGACGGCGGAACCAGCACGGTGCTATATATCCGCGAGACCGCCGCGACCAACGGCTGGGTAGCGAAGTGAAAAAAGTTTCCTTACTCCCGGTGACGTAGTTTGGCGAGAGCGGGGACGCCTTGCTGCCGGGGCGGGAGTAGGGAGGGGATAACCATCCCCTGACACGATTCCCCCGGTAGCTCAAGCCGCTAGCGGCCTGCGGCATGCCGCCTTTCGAAAATGTCGCGGCGGTGGGGCAGGCTAACTAGAAGAAGTACTGCCCCACTTAAAAATTCTATTTTGTGAGGTCACAAAATGACGTTCAATCCGGGTCAAATTTCGCCTTACGTTCTGCCGGTAGAGCAGAGCGATTATGAAGAAGCTTTGGTTCCAAGTAGAACGACCATGCAGACCCAGGTGATCGTCACCGGGCTGAACAATCAGACGCAGCAAGGCACAGCGAACCCTAACTCCAGTCCCGTTCTTGCTGGGCATAGCGCGGGTGACCTGCAGTATTACAGGTGGTGGTAGAATCCCATGGCTGACTCTAGCAAGGAGCACTGTGAGGGTGACGTTTGACCAACGATCACGAAGACAGTCACGAGTTTGATCGGCTTAAGCTAGCGGTGGATTCTGTCAAGCACATCACCACCCTTGCGACGGGCACCATTGTTCTGATTGCAGCCTTTACAGACAGGCTACACAAACCACTGTCTGCTAGGGGATTCTTGATCGCTGCGATTAGCTGCATGTTGCTTTGCCTTTGCTCAGCTTTCATTTACCTGTGGTCAGCAACGCTTTCGGGGTTTCCGCAAGCCAGGCAATCGGCGCTTGCTGAGTTTCTGATTCCGAAGAAATGGCGTGGCAAAGCGGTGCTTCTCCAAATTCTGAGCGACGTTATCTACTTTTCTTTCTACATGGGGATCGGGTTGTTGGCAGCATTCGCAGTTCTCAATATTTGAACGCTTCAATGGCGGGTTGCCATTTCCTTGTTGCATGAGGTTAAGTAGGCGGAAGAATGGACGAAGATATACCCCTGCGGCCTGTCGGCACGCCACAGGCCCGCAAAATTGCAGCCAAGGGCATTCAGGAACCGGATGGGCCGACACCGGCTGATATTGCGCTAGAAGCCATCTGCATCCTGGCACGCGAAGACAGGACGCCCACCAACAAGGCCGCGCTACACCTGGCGATCATCCACTATCGCGAGCGGTTCAGCCTGGATTTCTGAGAACAGTTTGCATCAGTTTGCACGCAGAAAGTTTCTGGAAATCGCGGACTTACTATGCGGGGGTAGTCCGGCGTGCAGGGTCACTTAATTCTATTGTAATGCCTTTATTTCAAGCACTTACAGGTGAGGATAACTTGTGGATTCTGTGCATAAAGAAAGTCAAACCAAGGGCCACGGGAGACGTTACCTTGGGGTTGGCACAAAGCCGACAGACCATTCATTGAAAATTCGAAAGCTGTAGAACGTATCTCATGGGTTTCCTGTCAGGCCCGTGACGCGGGTCTATTTGACCGACGATCACATACAACGCTGCGACATCAGGTCGCAGCGGGCCAGCCTAGAGAGCGGCGGCGGCGGGCAATCGCATAAGTATCGTGCTGTATTTGTGTTGGTTCTGAGGTAGGCGCGTTAGGTTGTCAACCCGATGTTCCCCCCGTAAGCACTGAAAAGAAAGAGGTTACTGAGTGCTGTCCGTGCGTTGTCCGGGTTTTTCTTCCTGTGCTCTAGCAGAGTTGATCGCATCAACCCGGCGCACGATGTCATCAAAAAGTGCACAGTGGAGCGGTTGATTGGCGCGAATCCAGGCGACCTGCTGTGGGATTGTCATAGCCTCAAAGGTTGACACGCTACGTGACTGTACCTTGGTTGTCGCATCCAAGATACTGAGGAACTTACCCAGCGCGTCTGCCACCCCGCGCGTGTCATTAGTGGCGGAGCATTGCTCTAGCAACGACCTGGCATGCGATTTCAGCATGGCGAGGTCTCCGCTGATATCATCGCCGTCCGGCTGCCCAGCAGCCACGCGCATGTGGTTCTTGTGGTGCCGACGGATTGAATCCTCACCTATCCCAAACTGTATCGCAAGCGCGGCTGGCCCCTGACCCCCGCGCAAGGCGGATTCTAGCTGGATTCTGTACTCACTGGCACAGCAACTGCACGTTCTGGCCATTCTTCTTTCTCCTGTTGTCCATAACCCGTATCTTTGATGAAAGCCAAAACTGCGCTTCTGCGGCACATCAACCTGCCGCCCACGCGAACCGATTTTATTTTCCCAGCACGAACCCACCTGCGAATACTGTCCACGGACGGATTTCCTAAAATTGGCCTCATGGCGGAAAGGAGCATAAGCGGGTCATTTTCCAGGGAACGCCACAGCGCGGCGCTTGACTGCGCTTGAGTAGCGGGGGCGTTCTTAGGTCGAAACGTCATTAGTAACTCACACTTAACACGAACGAGAAAGGAATGCAAGCGCATAGAACGTCTTGCGGTAGGTTACAGGCCACTTTGCGTCGCTCGGCGACGGGGCCACGGCGGGCGGGAGCTAGTTAAACGAGTAAGATGACGGATGACGCATGTGACGCGTCATCCTAGGTTGAAGGTTACAAACGCAGTAACTGAAGATGGGATGACAGATGTTTGATGACACATCCGAAGTCTCGTAACGAATTGAAAACGCATGGGTTCATGGCACAAACGGCACGATGACACATTGTCTCCCCCATTCCCCGCCCTAGGGAGTATAGATAGATAGAGAAAGAGTAATATTATTTACTACGGTGGGTAACTAGAAATAATCTGTCATATCTGTCATCTTATAGAGAACTAAACGACTTAGCCCGTCATTCTCCCGTCATGCATCTGCCACGATGCGTCATCCCATGCAAAACAAAGGTTTTATGAGTTAGCGGGGAAGTAGCTGGGCACCCGCACCTGGTGGTGCTAAAATACTTGCCGTCCGGTCGCTCCGGACGATCTATTGCGGCCCACGGGCATCACCTGCATGGTGCCCGCCCCGCAGCCTTGCAGGAGGCTCCTATGGTTGAACACACCCGGTGCGCTTGCCGGTTGAAATCTTGTCCTCACCCCAGAACCGATGACTCTGATCTGCAATGTGCTTCTGATCGTGACGGCGCTGACAAGTACTGCAGACCGTGCCGCGAGAATCAGCAAAAGGCGCAAATAGAAGATTACCAAGAAGGAAAACAAGAATGAATCGGAGCAGGTTGTGACCAAGAGAACCCCGCTGGAGCGCCAGTTCAGTACCACCCAGAAAAAACCTCGCAACCAGAATCCCCAGCCACAGCCCATAGTGCCCCCCATGAGTGCCTGGCAACCGGTGTACCAGCAAGGGTTACCAGGGGCACCAGCCGGTAGTTCTGGCCCTGAGGAATGGCGGGGGTCAGTCACCGAACTGGCGCTGCAGGTCGCAGCGAAATTCAAACATTTGACAGAACGGGAGAGAATCCTGCGCTTCGGTAAGGCCAAACAAGCCCGAAAATCAAGCCTTCACCAGGCTTTTGCGTGGGCAGTCCGACACTACTATCGTCTGGGGCCTCAGGGGGAGCAAATACCAGTTGCAACACCCCATTTGCTGGAGCAGAGTTTGTATCAGAGCCGGTACCCGAAGACGAAACCCACCCCCTAGAACTTTTCAATATTGTCTCAATATTGAGAGAAGTTGACCCAGCCTCTGCGTGCGCTATTCTGCCCACGATGAACCTACAGAAGCCAGTAACTGACCAAACCTTACTGCTTAGCAAAGAAGAAGCGGGACGCCTGTTAGCTGTCTCCACGCGCACCATCGACAGATTGCTGCAGGATGGTGTGCTCCCAGCCGTCCGGCTGCGTAGACGAATTCTGGTTTCTCGCGAGGCAATACTGGCGCTGGTAAGGGGTGAACAAGAATAGAGCAGTGAAAGGAACGGGCCGCGCTCTGACCTGTCACAGTTAAGCGCGGCCCGGTGGAAAGACTGGTCAAGATGCACGATACACCCGCTGTCAACGGGCTGCAACTGGCCCCTTTTCCGGCAGACAATGATTTCCGCGACTACGCGGCTGTGGAAGAAATCTTTCGTCTACCTTGGGATTGGCCAACTGCCCCGCTCTGTTGTTTCCATGAAGCCGGGCAACCCTCTGAAGATCACCTGCACCTGCTTAATGCCATGCACTGTCCGTCCTGCGGTAAACCCATTGCATGGGTGACCCGCAGAGATGCCAAGATCATTATCGAGTTCATCGAGATTGTGAATCGGCTGGCGCATGAGGCGCAGCGATGAGTGCGCCTCTACTGCTGAACCCGCAAGACGTTCAGAAGTTCACCAAGCTGGGCATCTCCACCGAGACCCTGGCTGCGGCTGGCGTCCGCAGAGTCTCTACCGCCGAAGCGAAAAACGAGTATGGCATCAACAGCTACGCTGGTGGGGGAATCATTTTTCCCTACCGCGACCCGCTCACCGGCGCGGAGTGCGTGCGGATGCGCCGTGACGGGGATGCACAACCCAAATACCTTTCACCCAAAGGCAAGTTGCGTACGTTCTTTTTCCCGCCCGGCTGTAAGCCTCTCCTGGACAAGATGCCCCCGGTGCCGGTGACACTGGTGGAAGCGGAAAAGTCCAGCCTGGCGCTGTGGGATTGGAGCAAGCGCGTGGGCCGCGAAATCGTGCCCATCGCGCTGGGAGGCGTTTGGGGATGGCGTGGCCAGCATCTGGGGCCGGATGGTGTGACCGTCAAGAAAACGGGCGTGCTGCCCGACCTGGCCGTCTGCAAGGGGCGCGTGGTGAACATCCTGTTCGACGCGAACCCCAATGATGACGTAGAGGCCGCCCGCGAGGCGCTCACCAAAGCGCTGCGCAAGCTGAAAGCAGCCGAAGTCTTGTGGCTCAATCTTCCGCTTGGCGATTGGAACGGGCCGGACGATTTTATCGGCACGGCGGGTGACACCGCCATGGCTGCGGTTTTCGACAATCCGCAACCGGCACCGCAGGCGTCGGCATCAACGGAGTTTTCGGAGGATGCGCTGGCTGAGACATTCACTGCCAAGTACGGGGATGAGTTCAAATACACGGCGACGACTGGCCACTGGCACGGCTATGATGGCAAAGCCTGGGCACAGGATGAAACCGGCCTGATGCCCAATCTCATTCGGACAGAGGTTTGCCGTCCAGCTGCCCACGCCGGTGGTGGCCCTGCAATCGCCAGCGCCCGGACGATCAGCGCCGTGGAACGCATTGCGCGCTGTGATTCCGCCCACGCCACCCCGCCGGAAACCTGGGACGCAAACCCCTGGTTGCTGAACACGCCTGGTGGCACCGTTGACCTGCGCACCGGCGAGTTACGCCCGCACCGGCGCGAAGATTTCTGCACCAAGATGACCGCCGTCGCCCCTGGTGGCGATTGCCCGCTGTGGCTAAAGTTTCTAGACCGTGTCACCGCCTCAGACTTCGAACAGCAGACTTTCCTGCAGCGCATCACGGGCTACTTCCTGACCGGCGACACGAGTGAGCAGGCTTTCTTTTTTGCCCACGGTCACGGTGCCAACGGCAAAAGCGTGTATGAAACCACGATCACCGGCGTGCTTGGCGATTACAGCAAGAACGCACCAGCGGAAACTTTCATGGCGTCAGCCGTGAGTCAGCATCCGACTGACCTGGCCAGTTTGCAGGGTGCCCGCCTGGTTATGGCAAACGAGACCGAATCAGGCCGACGCTGGGCCGAAGCCAGGGTCAAAGCCCTCTGTTCTGGAGAACCAGTCACATGCCGGTTCATGCGTGGGGATTTCTTCACCTACGTACCCACTTTCAAGCTGATGATTGTCGGCAATCACCGCCCGGCGCTGCGCTCTGTAGATGAGGCAATCCGGCGACGTATGCGCCTAGTACCTTTCACCGTCACCATCCCCGAATCAGAGCGCGACCACGCCCTGCCGGAGAAGCTGCGGGCAGAGTGGCCCGGCATCCTGGCGTGGGCAATCGCGGGTTGTCTTGCCTGGCAGCGCGACGGGTTGAACCCGCCAGCCGCAGCGGTCGAAGCGACCGACGACTACCTGTCAGAAGAAAGCGCAGTCGGGCGTTGGATTGAAGAACGCTGCACGCTGGACAGCACCAACAGGGAGCTAATCGCCACTTCGGAACTGTTTGACAACTGGAAACAGTGGTCTGCAGACCGGAACGAGTTTTGCGGTTCGATCAAGTCTTTTTCCCAATCCCTAGAGTCCATCACGGGCGTTAGTCGTGATCGCACGGCGGCGGTGCGGGGGTTTCGCGGTATCAAGCTGCGCGGGGGTTACCAAGCGCCGAATCTGGACAAGTACCGGGGGCAGCGGTGACCATCTTTTGCTCCATTTGTCGCACCCAGCTTGATGACCGCCGGACGTTTCGCGGCAGCCGGTTTTGCTCCCAGCAATGCGCCGACCGCTATGCCAGAGAGAGGCGCAGCCTGCGCGCGGGGAAGAGTTGCAGGCTCTGCGGTCGGCCAAGCCGCAAAGTCAAGCCTGTGACCCCTGTGCCGACACCGCACGCGAGCATGCCTGACCTGTTGGAAGGTGAATTATGACGGACACGCAGGCAATTGAAAGTGTTTTGCAGCAAGCCCGCACCGCGCCGTCTGAGTCCCTGCCTCAGTTTTTGGGCAAGTTGGAAGAGGCCCGCGTCACCGCGCTGGCCAGGCTCTCGGCACCCGCGCCGGTTCCCACCCAGGACGAACTTTTGGACATCACGCAAGCCTGCGCACTCCTGCACTGCTCGAAAGCTTTTCTGTACCACCGTTCGAAGTCACTTCCGTTCGCAAGGCGCGCTGGGCGCAAGTTGCTGTTTTCCCGGCGCGGAATCGAAGCGTACCTCACCAAGAAACCCTAACCGATAAAAATATCCATAGGAGAAAAAACCGAATGAAAGGACAAGGACGTGTTTTCAAACGCGGCAACGTGCTTTGGATTAGCTACTATCTGCGCGGCACCGAACACCGCGAATCCGCACGCACCACTGACTCGAAACTTGCCGAAAGGTTCCTGCGGCACCGGTTGAAAGAAGTGGGCGCGGACGCTATTGGCGCAAAGCCTTTTGTGACCCCCCAGATGCAACGCGCAACCGTGGGGGAACTGCTGGACGCCCTGGCCCGTGATCTGGGACTGCGCGGCAAGTTCAACGCGAAAGTGGAATCACTGCTGAAACCCCTGCGCGCTCACTTTGGCGAGCAACGCGCCAGTCAGGTCACTGCCAACCAGGTGGCCGTCTATATTGAACACCTGCTGGCGAAGGGCTACACCAGGGCCAGCGTCAACCGACGCACGCAACTGCTGGGCCAAGCCTACCGGCTGGCCATTCGGCAGAAGCGATTGACAGAACTTCCCCTCATTCCGCATCTGTCGGAAGCGGGCAACGCCCGCCAGGGCTTCACCCAGCGCCAGGTACTGAATCGCGTGCTGGCCAACCTGCCGGGTTACCTGCGTGATGTGGTTTTGTTCTGCTTTCTCAGTTCATGGCGACGGGGAGAAGTTCTCAGCCTCACCTGGGAGAACGTGACCCCGGACGCCATCCGGCTCCGTGCTGAACACTCCAAAGAGCGGGAAGCGCGCAGCCTGGCGCTTGAGGGTGAACTGCTTTCGGTCATCACACGCCGTCAGGCTGTGGCCAACGGCCCGCTGGTGTTCCACCGTGACGGCAAGCCCATTGGCGAATTCCGAAAAAGCTGGTCCACGGCGTGCCGGTTGGCCGGGGTTCCTGGCCTGCTGGTGCACGATCTTCGGAGAAGTGGCGTTCGTGATCTCATTCGCGCCGGGGTTGCGCCCCACGTGGCCATGAGCATCAGCGGGCACAAGACCGACAGCATGCTGAAGCGCTACGCCATCATCAGCGAAGCCGACCAGCGGGAAGCGCTGCAGCGGGTTGAGGCTTTCCGCGAAGCTGAAAAAGAAACTCTGCAGCCGGTCACAACGGTGGTACAGTAGGCGCGAACACGGACAAAACACGGACAATCTGACGTTTCAACCAGTGAGGAAATTTGCAAGTGCTTGAAAAGATGGCGCGCCCTGAGAGATTCGAACTCCCGACCTTCTGGTTCGTAGCCAGACGCTCTATCCAACTGAGCTAAGGGCGCGGAACAAAGCGAGTAGTAGCGGCGAGATGATTATATCGGAAAGCTCAGGGTTGGTGAAAAGGCGGCGCTGGAAGTAGCAGCAAGAGTTCGCGGGGGGGGCGCACTGAAACAATTGATTGGACGGGTGATCATAGCCGGGATTTCAACAACGGCTTTCGGCACGAGGTTTGCCGGATCAATGCCGCCAAAGTAAATCTTTCTCGGAGTCTGGCAATTCCTACCATCCGGGCGATCTAGACGGGCCAGTATTTTCAGAAGCTTGCGATTGGCATAGGGGATGCTTAGACAAAGCCCAGACGAAGTGGCGCGCAACGGGGCGCTCTTGAGAATAAACTTCGGCCAGAGGTTTTCTTGAGCGCCCCATTGCTTTCTCTACGCAAGCCTTGATTCCTTCCGGCCCTTCTGAACCCCGAAAAGTTGCATGCCGCGGCAGTCATTTGCCTGCTGGCCGACCGGACCCTTCGAGTCGCTCAGGACAAGCTGCGTTCGGCTTGGGGTGGGATTGTCTGTGCCACTCGAGCTCAGGCGAGAATGAGGCGTTCTTGCAGATTGATTCCGGCGCCGCGGAGGAGGCCTGCGATCACCGGCTCCTTGAAGCGGGAGGCGTCGAATTCCACCCGGACGGTGCGCTCCTTGGAATCAAAGAGGATGCGGCGAATGCCGTAGACTTCGCGGACGCTGTCGATGGCGCGCATCGCGGCTTCGGTCGGGGTGGAACCGTAACGGTAAGCAGCTTCCATTTGAGTCATCTCGGTGCCTGGCCTCCGCGCGAAAATCCAACCCTAGAAGATACAACAATCGACTGCGGGGCGTGGAGAATCTAAGATAGGTCTGGTCTCTAGCCTTGAGCAGAGCCGGGTGATTATGGAACCAGCCGCGAAGCCGGCCGCCGCCGTGAAGGATCCCGTGTGCGGAATGAGCGTGGATCCGGCCACGGCCAAACATCGTCTTGAGCACGGAGGGAAAACATATTACTTCTGCTGCGCGTATTGCGTGGAGAAGTTTCGAGCCGAGCCGCAGAAATACCTGAAGGCCGCGGCTCCCGCTCCTTCCGGCCTGGTGATGCTGGGCGCGTCCTTGCGTGTGGGTAGCACGGCGCCGGCTGGCGCGAAGGCCAAAGACCCAGTGTGCGGGATGGACGTCGACCCGGCGACGGCCAAGCACAAGACCGAGCATGCAGGGAAGAGCTACTACTTCTGCTGCGCAGGATGCCTGGAGAAGTTCCGCGCAAGTCCGCAGTCCTATCTCGCGCCAGGTGCTACCGCGGGCGCACAGGTAAGCCAGATCAAGCCCGCCGCGGCGAAAACGGGCGCAGCCGCCGGCGTCCCTGCGGGCGGCTCAGATACAGGTGCGCACTACGTTTGCCCCATGTGTCCGGAGGTGCGGGAGACCAGGCCGGGGCCATGTCCGAGTTGTGGCATGGCGCTGGAGCCGGAGGTTCCGGTAGCGGCGACGCGGGTGGAGTACACCTGCCCCATGCATCCGGAAGTGGTGCGGCCGGGCCCGGGTACATGCCCGATCTGCGGCATGGCGCTGGAGCCGCGCACCGTCACCGTAAAGGAAGAAGAAAACCCCGAACTGCGCGACATGACGCGCCGCTTCTGGATCGGCCTGGCGTTGACGGCGCCATTGCTGGCCGTCGCCATGGCCGACATGCTTCCGGGTATGCCGGTGCAGCGTGCGCTGCCCAGCGGCTGGCTGCCGTGGCTCGAACTGCTCCTCGCGACTCCCGTCGTGCTGTGGGGAGGCTGGCCATTCTTCCAGCGTGGGTGGGTGTCGATCGTAAACCGATCCACCAACATGTTCACGCTGATTGCTATGGGCACGGGCGTGGCCTACCTGTACAGCCTGGTGGCGACGATCCTTCCGAGGATCTTCCCAGAGTCGTTCCGCGACATGAGCGGCACGCCGCCCGTGTACTTTGAAGCCGCGGCGGCAATCACAACGCTGGTGTTGCTGGGACAGGTCCTCGAACTGCGGGCGCGCAGCCGCACCGGCGCGGCGATACGCGCACTCCTGGACTTGAGTCCAAAGATTGCGCGCATTGTTCGCGATGGCAGGGAAGAGGACATCCCGCTGGAGCATGTGAAACCGGGCGACCGGCTGCGGGTGCGCCCCGGCGAAAAAGTTCCGGTGGATGGTGTGGTGCTGGAAGGCACCAGCTCGATTGACGAATCGGCGATCACCGGAGAATCCATCCCAGTGGAAAAGCTGGCGGGCAATCGGGTGATTGGCGCCACGGTCAATGGGACGGGTTCGTTCATCATGCGCGCGGAGCACGTGGGCAGTGAAACTCTGCTGGCACAGATCGTGCAACTGGTCAGCAAGGCGCAACGCAGCCGAGCGCCGATCCAACGGCTGGCGGACCGGGTAGCGGCTTGGTTTGTGCCGGCGGTAATTGCGACAGCCGCGCTTACCTTTGTTGTCTGGAGTTTCCTCGGGCCGGAGCCCCGTCTGGCGCACGCCCTGGTAAACGCGGTGGCGGTGCTGATCATCGCCTGCCCGTGCGCGCTAGGGCTGGCTACGCCCATGGCGATCATGGTGGGCACGGGACGCGGAGCGCACGCGGGCGTTCTGATCAAGAACGCTGAAGCGCTGGAGACCCTGGAGAAGGTAGACACGCTTGTAGTCGACAAGACGGGCACCCTGACCGAAGGCAAGCCGAGCCTGGAATCCGTAGTTGCAGTCCCCGGTCAGGATGAGTCGGAACTGGTGCGGCTGGTGGCCAGCCTGGAGCAGGGCAGCGAGCATCCTTTGGGAGCTGCGGTCGTGGCGGCGGCCAAGGCAAACGGACTCGCGTTGGTGAATGCGCAAAACTTTCAATCAGTCACCGGGCGCGGGGTCACCGGCACAGTAAACGGGAAAGCGGTGATCGCCGGCAACGAACAGTTCTTCCAGCAACTGGGGCTGCCGCTCGGCACATTGTCACAGAGTGCTGCCGAACTGCGGCGTGAGGGACAGACGGTGATCTTCGCAGCGGTAGACGGACGTCCGGCGGGGGTGCTGGGCATCGCCGATCCTATCAAGCCCTCCACGCCGCAAGCGATACGCGAGCTTAAAGCGGAGGGCTTGCGCATTGTCATGCTGACGGGCGACAGCCGCGCGACGGCCCAAGCAGTGGCACGCAAGCTTGGTATCGACGAGTTCGAGGCCGAGGTGCTACCGGAAAAGAAGTCTCAACTGATCGAGCGTCTGCAGAAAGAAGGCCGGACGGTGGCTATGGCCGGCGATGGCATCAACGACGCCCCGGCATTGGCGCTGGCGCACGTTGGCATCGCCATGGGCACGGGCACCGATGTGGCGATGGAAAGCGGCGGCGTGACCCTAGTCAAAGGTGATCTGGCGGGCATTGTGCGCGCGCGCAGATTGAGCCGCGCTACCATGCGCAACATCCGGCAGAATCTTTTCTTCGCGTTCATCTACAACTCGGTTGGCGTGCCGGTCGCAGCGGGCGTGCTGTATCCGTTCTTCGGCCTGCTGCTGAGCCCCATTCTGGCCGCGGCGGCCATGAGCTTCAGTTCAGTGTCGGTCATCACGAATTCCTTGCGCTTGCGGAACACGGAGCTTTAGCAGGACGCAGCCGGACGCTCCTTGCGGATAATAGTGAGTTCGGGGGCGCGGCATTTGACACTCCTGTTACTATGCTCAACAATTACCTCAATATCCATTGAGAACCAGCGGAGGAACTTTATGCCCGATGAAGGCGGCGAGGTTGTCCAGGTCGCAGAAGACCACAGCGGGGGCGGAGGCAACGCCGGCAAGTGGATTCTGCTGCTAGTGGCTGTGATCTACGTGGCCGGGTCCGCGTACTTCTTGTTTGACCTGCGCGGACGCCTCGACAAGCTGGGCACCGACCAGGCCGCCAGCAAGGCCCAGATCGAGCAATTGAACAAGCGCATGCAGTCGGCGGAGGCCGAAGCCGAAACCCTGGGCCAGCAAGTCGGCATGACCAAGAAGGAACTGTCCGACCGTGCCGCGGAGTTGCAGCGCCAGCAGCGGGCGGCAGAGGCTCGTCTGGCGGCCGAGCAGAAACAGGAGATCGGCAAGGTCAGCGGGGAAGTGGCCGGGGTCAAGACCGATGTGGGCGGCGTCAAGACCGACGTCGAGTCCACGAAAGCCGACCTGGCAGCGACAAAGGCGAAGTTGGAGAGTACCATCGGCGATCTGGGCGTGCAGAGCGGGCTGATCGCTCACACCCGCGACGATCTCGAGATCCTCAAGCACAAAGGCGACCGCAATTACTACGAGTTCACCCTGGTGAAAGGCGCCCGGCCCCAGCCGGTTTCTACCGTCAGCCTGCAACTGAGAAAAACCGACCAGAAGAAGGGCAAGTTCACCATGAACGTCACGGCCGACGACCGGACCATCGAGAAAAAGGACCGCAACGTGGCCGAACCCATCCAGTTCTATACCGGACGCGAGCACATGCTCTACGAGATGGTTGTCTGGACGGTGGACAAGAACAAGGTTACCGGTTACCTGAGCACCCCCAAGAATGCCCCGGTGCCGGTGAGCGCCAACTGAGCCGCGGCTCGCGATGCTCCCTGTCTCTGGTCATGTCCTGATCGAGATAGTTTTGCGCACGGCGGTAATCTACGCCGTCGTGCTCATCGGCGTGCGTTTGAGCGGAAAACGGGAAGTGGGGCAGATGACACCGTTCGATCTGACCCTCCTGTTACTGATCAGCAACGCCGTGCAGAATGCCATGGTTGGCCCGGACTCGTCGTTGCTCGGGGGTGTGATTGCAGCCGGTACGCTGCTGGTGCTGAATTACGCGATCGCCGAGGTTTCGGGCGTCAACCGGCGTTTTCGCAAACTGGTGCAGGGGCAACCCAGCCTGCTGGTGCACGACGGGAAGATCATCGAGTCGCACATGGCGAAAGAGCACGTCAGCATGGATGAATTGCAGCGCGCCCTGCGCGAACACGGCATCGCCAGCTATCACGACGTGGCGTTGGCGGTACTGGAGGTAGACGGCTCCATCAGTTGCCTGAAGTACGACGAGATCCAGCCCACGGCGAACAGCCATCTGGCGCGGAGAAAGTTTCTGCAGAAGCACCAGTAAACCAGGTAGCGCCAGCCTCCCGCCGGCTGTTGCGGTGGCGTCCCCAGCCCCGCCCAGGACATGCCAAGTTCCAGCGAAGGCAACCCCGTATCTCTTCGCGGCATTCGCTATTTCGTCAATACCAACGGCACGGGCTGGTCGTAGGGGTGGATCGTGACCTTGAGCGACTTGCGGTTGGCGAAGGCGTCGGGGGCAACGGGAAAACTCACGATGATGGTGCCCTTGGTCTCGGCCCCGGGATCGAGCATGGCGTCGCTCTTCAGGGGCGCGAACGCGTGCTGCTGAAGTGCTGGAAAAGCCTGGAAGTAGCGGCCAACATCGACGGCGGCGGCAGCGTCATCTTTGAATTGAGCGCTGCCGGTATCCAGTTCCGCATCCATGTTGTGAATCCAGAAGGGCTTGGTGCCGCCGTTGTGGATAGAGACGGTGATGGCCACCATGACTGCATTCTGGTTCGGAATCTCCACAGAGGCCACATCTTCGATCGTGCCGGTGGCTGCGGAATGAGGGCGCTGGACAAAGGCGACGATGAGCGCGACCACGACGATGGCAGCGACCCCGATCGCCACAATTTTTACCGGCGGAAGATTCCTGGATGCCGTGCCAAATTCCTCGCCCATGTGGGGCAGAGGGTGAGGTTGCGGTGGAGCGGTTGGCGCTGGGGGGCGCGGTGGCGCGGGTACGGACGGCGTTTCGTCTGGCATGACAACCTCGGTTGGCAGTGATTCTACCTTTTGGAGGGGAAAAAAGCTTTACTGCAGCGGTCGCGGAGAAAATCACGACCAGGCGTGCTTCATGGCCTTGGCAAACTTTGCCGCGGGCAGGGTGTTGAGTACGTCGGCCGGGGTCAGCCAGGCGCGGCGCGCTTGCAGTATGCCATATCTGATCTTCTCCAGGTGCGAGGTGTGATGGGAATCGGTGTTGATCACGACCTTCACGCCATGTTGTTTGGCCAGGCGCAGATGGCGATCGCACAAATCCAGCCGATCGGGATAGGCATTGAGTTCCATGGCGACCTTGTGTTTGACCGCGGCTTTCAAAATCGCATCGAGGTCGAATTGGTAGGCGTCGCGGCGCAAGAGCAGGCGCCCGGTGGGATGGCCAATCAGCGAAGTGTTCGGATTCTCCACCGCCCTCAGCAAGCGGTCGGTCATCTCAGCGGAGGATTGGTTGAAGTGCGAGTGTACGCTGGCAATCACCACGTCCATCTGCTCCAGCACTGAGTCGGAGAGATCGAGGGTACCGTCAGCCAGTATGTCCACTTCAACCCCGGCGAAAATCTTTATCCCGGTGATCTTTTCGTTTGCGCCCCGAATGCGCCCAATGTGCTCAACGGCGCGCTTGTCGTCCAGCCCATTGGCGAACGCCAGGTTCTTGGAATGGTCGGTGATGGCCATGTATCTGTAGCCACGGGCCTTGGCGGCTTCAGCCATTTCTTCGATGGTGTTCCGGCCATCGGTCTCGACCGTGTGCATGTGCACGTCACCTTGCAGGTCCGGTTGCGAGATTAGGGCAGGCAAGGTGTGTTCTTCGGCCGCGTCGATCTCGCCCAGGTTCTCGCGTAGTTCGGGGGGAATGTAATCGAGCTTGAGCTTGGCGTAAATCTCTTCCTCGGTCTTTGCCGCTACCACCTTTTCGTTGTCGAGGCGAGCCAAGCTGTATTCGCTCAGGGTATAGCCCATCTTGAGGGCGCGCTGGCGCAGGGCCACGTTGTGGGCTTTGGATCCGGTGAAGTACTGCATGGCCGCGCCGAAGGAGTCCGGCGGCAGCAGCCGCACATCCACCTGCATGCCGCCCCGCATGCGGAAGCTAACTTTGTTCTCTCCCCGGGCGATGACTTCCATCAACCCAGGCAGCTTAATGATGTGCTCGATCAGCTTTTCGCGCTGGGCAGCAATAGTGCAGGCCTTACCGGTGACCAGCACATCGAGGTCGCCGACGGTTTCGCGCCCGCGGCGCAGCGAGCCGGCGGGCGTGACCTTCTCGACTCCAGGAAAATCGCCGAGATGTTCGATGATTTTCTGCGCCTGGTTTTCCGCGGTGTCGAGCAGGAAGCGGCCCGCGATGCGGCGATAGTCCTCGATCGCCTTGAGCAGTTTCTGCTCCTGCTTCTCTCCCAGGCGGGGCAGGACGCGGACCTTGCCCTCGCGCGCGAGTTTCTCCACCCCTTCGACATCGGATACCTTGTAGGCGCTCCAGATCAGCGCGATGGTCTTAGGACCGAGGCCTTGGATCTTGAGCAGATCGAGCATGGACGGATGGTATTTCTTGAGCAGGTCAGCATGGACGGTGAGGCGGCCCTCTTTGAATATCTCCTGCAGGTTGGCCAGCATGCCCTTACCGATACCTGGGATATCGAGGACTTTCTTGGGCTCACTGATCAGGTCGGCAATCTGCTGCGGCAGGGCTTCGATGGCCTGAGCGGCATTGCGGTAAGAACGGATGCGGAAGGAATCCTGGGCGTCGATCTCCAGCAGGTCGGCAGTTTCGTAAAGAATCCCGGCGATGGCCTTGTTGTCCATGCAGAATAAAGATAAACAAGTTGGGAGGAAAAGAGTACCGGGCGGTGTCGTGGCCTGTGGGAAGCGGCGCTACGGCAGAGTTGTTCGCCAGGAACAGTCATCCCCCTGCCTGCCGGCTGGGGGAAACTGGCTGGGGAAAACTGGCGGCCCTCAAGAGATCTTACGAAGCCTTGGTAACGTTAGCCGCTTGCGGGCCTTTCTGGCCCTGGATGATCTCGAACTCTACTGTGTCGCCTTCTTGCAGGCTCTTGTAGCCTTCGGACGTGATGGCACTGTAGTGCACAAAAACGTCGGGGCCATCTTCACGTCCGATAAAACCGTAACCCTTGGCATTGTTGAACCACTTTACCGTACCTTTCAAACGTTCCACTTACGCCCCCTCGGGCACGTACCCTTTCAGCACCGAGACCGTGCCTGTCATTTTGCCCCCAATTGTGCTTCTACCGGCATGGACTGTCAAGGACATGCCTCACACCAAAGCCGCTATTTACGCGGCTTTGGGCCTCTCCTCTGGTGGGCCAGCCAGAGCACCGCGGAGATGGTTTTGGCGTCGCGAATGGCGCCGGACATCGCCATGCGTACGGCGACAGGGACGGGGACGAGGCGCTGCTGGATGAGTTCATCGGCCTCGGGCTGGGCGATGCCCGGACGCAAGTCGCGTGCCAGGTAGACGGCCATGGTTTCGTCCACGAAACCGGGGCTGGCATAAAAGCGGAAAATGCGCTGCCAGCGCCGGGCGGTATAGCCGGTCTCTTCCAGAAGCTCACGCTTGGCGCCGGCCAGTTCACTTTCACCCTTGTCAATGCGGCCGGCGGGAAGTTCCCAAAGATAGTCCTGGGCGGCATGGCGGTACTGGCGTTCCAGCAGCACGCGTGGCTGGCGTCGGCTTTCTTCGACAGCCAGAATGACCACCGAACCGGGATGGCGCACGACGTCACGGCGCGCCCGAATGCCGCCGGGTTCGAGGACCTGATCGGTGGTGACGCGGAAGACCGGTCCGCGGAAGACCTCGCGGGAAGACAGCACCCGGGCCGTGCGATTGCGGGATGAGTTGGGCATGCCCACCATACTAAGTCAGACCTGCGCCTGAAACTACGGCAACTGAAAACCGAAAACTGCTGATCAACCTCGAGCCGAACAAATCTTTGGCAGGGGCCGACCCGCCTGCTATGCTGCCCGCGATGGCTGAGAAACCCGCGGTAGCGATCGTAGGTCCGGGACGGCTGGGGACCGCCCTGGCGGTCGAGCTGACAAGAGCGGGCTACCACGTTCGCGAGATCGTGTCGCGCACCTCGGGAGCCTCGCAGCGGAAGGCACGCAACTTGGCCAGGGTCACGCGCGCCCGCGCCGCCACAAGCGAGGCCGCGCGGTTGGATGCCGGTCTGATTTGGTTCTGTGTGCCCGACCGGGAAATCTCCAGTGGGGCGAGGGCATTGGCACGGCGCACTACCTGGAAAGGCAAGCTTGTGTTCCACTCCAGCGGCGCCCTGGCCAGCGATGAACTGGATGTTCTGCGGCGGCGGGGCGCGGCCGTCGCGGCGGTGCACCCCCTGATGACGTTTGTCCGCGGGGCGATTCCCTCCCTCGAAGGGGTGCCGTTTGGAGTAGAAGGGGATGCGGCGGCGGTGCGCATGGCCCGCGCCATCGTGCGCCGACTCGGCGGCCAGGTGTTCGCCGTCCCGAAAAATAGAAAGGTGGCGTATCACGCCTGGGGAACCTTCACCTCTCCGCTGCTGGTGGCGATGCTGGTGACCATGGAACAGGTGGCACGGGCGGCGGGTCTCTCGAAGGCAGCGGCACGGCAGTATATGTTGCCTATCGTTCACCAAACCCTGGCCAACTACGCCAGGCTCGGCCCAGCGGAGGCGTTTAGCGGGCCCATCGTGCGAGGGGATGCGGCGATCGTGCGCAAACACCTGCGGGTCTTGCGGCGGGTGCGCGGATCTCGGGATGTCTATGTGGCCCTGGCTCGGGCGGCCTTGCGGCTGCTGCCAGCACAAAACCGCAGGCAATTGGAGAAGGCCCTCCGCCCGTAGATTGGTGGTGGGCGCAGCTCTGCGAAGAGAACCTTAGCGAATCATGATCCGCTCAATCGTGCGCGCGTGTCCCGTGGCATTGTCGCAATCCACCACCACCGCGCACAGGCGGACGTCGCCGCTCGCGGCTTCGAAGCGGACCGGCATGTTGCTCAGAAATTTTCCCATCACCAACTCTTTTTTCACTCCAATCACGCTGTCGTAGGGACCGGTCATGCCCACGTCAGTGATGTACGCGCTTCCACCGGGCAGCACGCGCTCATCCGCGGTAGGAACGTGGGTGTGGGTGCCCACCACGGCGCTGACGCGGCCATCCAGGTACCAGCCCATAGACATTTTCTCCGAGGTGGCCTCCGCATGCATGTCCACCAGCACAACCTTGGCCTGGGTCTCTTTCAGTAACTGGTCGGCAACCCGGAAAGGATCGTCGTTCGAGGTCATGAACACCCGTCCCTGCAGGTTGATCACGGCGTAGGGCACATCGTGCTTCTTGCCCTGGTACAGACCCCAGCCGGGCATCCCCTGGGGATAGTTCGCCGGGCGGAGCAGGCGGCGGGCCATGCTGTGCGGGTTGCCGTCCGCGTTGTGGAAATACTCCACGATCTCGCGCTTATCCCACACGTGGTTGCCAGTGGTGATGACGTCAATCCCCAGCTCGAACAGTTCTTCGGCCAGCGGAGGGGTAATGCCAAAGCCCGCAGCCGCGTTCTCTCCGTTGGCGATGACGAGATCGATGGCATGTTCTTTCACCAGCTCGGGCAGATGGTCTTTCACCATCGTGCGTCCCGGCCGGCCAAAAATGTCGCCGATAAAGAGAATACGCATGGAAACTCTGATGGTAACACGCAGGATTGGCACATCCCGGCCGGTTGGAATCTACTGTGGTCACGGATTGGATAACTTTGCAGTCTTCAGAAAATCGTAATTTCCGGAGGGATTCAGCGACAGGTTCTGCACCCGTTTGGTGTGCACCAGCACGTTGTCGTAGTACCACAGGTCAATGTAAGGCAAGTCGTCGGCCAGAACGCGTTGAATCTCCGCGTAGAGCTGCTTGCGGGTGTTCTGATCGAGTTCGCTGCGCGCCTGGTCAATGAGAGCATCCACGCGCGGGTTCGAATAGAAGCCTCGATTGGCGCCGTTGGGTGTGAACTTGGCAGAGTGGAAGACATACTCGAAGATGTCGGGGTCTTCGTTCCCTCCGATCCAGCGAAGCGAATAAAACTGAAACTCGCCGTGGGTAACATCGGAGAAGAAGGTGGCGAATTCAAAGGTGCGGATGTCGAGCACGATGCCCACGTGGCGCAACTGCTGCTGCAACACCGCGGCCATCAGGCGGGTGCTCTCTTCCGTGGAAGTCTTCATGGTGAGATGGAAGCGCACGCCATGCACCGCCGGATATCCGGCTTGGTCCAGCAGTTGGCGGGCGCGGGCCGGATTGTAATCGTTGCGCGGAACATCGCCGTTGTAGGCCCAGCTTTCGGGAGGAAGGACGCTGTAGGCGGGACGGGCGAAACCGCGGTCCAGGTACTCCAGCAGCGGGCGCCGGTCGATGGCATAGGCGATTGCCTGGCGCACCCGTACGTCTTTCAGGATGGGATCGCGCAGGTTGAACGCGAGGTAACTGAGAATGGTGCCGGGCGCGCGCTCCACCCGCAAGCTGGGTTCGCGCTCCAGGGCCAAAACCATGTCGAAGGTGAGCGCGTTGCTGGCGATGTCCGCACTGCCTTTGCGTAGTTCGAGGGCGCGGGTGGTCGTGTCCGGGACCACGGCAAAGCGCACCCGCTTCAGGTGGGCCTTCTCGCCCCAGTAGCTATCATTGCGCTCCAGGATGACTTCCTTGTCCTGCTCGGCGCTGACAAAGCGAAAGGGGCCGGAACCGATGGGATTGCGAGTGGTCTCGTCGCCGCTGCCGTAAGGCACGATGCCCATGGCACCGTCAGACAGGTTCCACAGCAGGGTGGCGAAGGGTTCCTTCAGGTGGAAGACGACGGTGTACTCGTCGGGCGCGTCGATGCGATCCACCAGACGATACACAGCGGCTTTGGTGCTGCGAATCTTGCTCTCCAGGAGGGAATCGAAGGTCCACTTCACATCCCGGGAAGTGAGGCGGCGGCCGTCGTGAAACGTCACTCCATGGTGCAGGTGAAAGATGTAGGTCTTGGGATCGGGAATGTCCCAGCTTTCGGCGAGCGCCGGCTTCACGTTGAGGTGCTCGTCACGATCGAGCAGGTCATCGAAAATCAACTCGTCGATGCGCTCCGATTGTCCATCAATCCCTACCCGCGGATCGAGATTAGTGGGACTGCTCTCGATAATCATGACCAGCGTGTCGGGTGACGGCTTGCTGGAACAGGAGAGCGTGGGAAGGAGGAGGGTGAGCGTCACAATCGTCGCGATCCATCCCAACCCTGTCATCCCGAGTGAACCCACAGGCGCGCGTGCGCGCCGAGGGGAATCGAGGGACCTTGGGTTCGCCCGCGCCGTAGGAAGGTCACGCATACGAAATCTTCCCCAGTATCGCCGCGCGCCTCGCTCCGGTCGCCGAGGGCACATTCGACGGCTGCCGGTTCCAGGTCTGATAGGCCAGCAGCGCAAACGCGGCGGCCTCCTTGGCGGCTGAGGGCAGTCCGAATTCATCCGACGAGCGGATTTTCAGTCCGAGCAGCCGCAGTTCGCTGGCAAGCATGGCCAGCAGTGTGGGATTCTTCGCGCCGCCACCGGAAACCACGAACTCGGCATACTTGTGCGGGCGGCGCACCACAAAACGGCGTAGTGCATCGGCGATGGAGCGGGCGGTCAAGGCAGTTGCCGTAGCCACGATATCGTGCTGGTCGGCGCGGGCACAGCGCTTGAGAAAGGCGGTTGCAAACTCGCGTCCGAACTCCTCACGGCCGGCGGTCTTCGGAGGCTTGCGACCGAAGAATGGATTGCGCAGCACCCCGGTGAGCACCGGTTCGATCACCGCCCCCTGGGCCGCGATCCTTCCATCGCGATCATAGGGTTTGCCGAAGAGACATTCGGTGACCGCATCGATCAGCATATTCCCTGGCCCGGTGTCGAAAGCTTTCACTTGCGCAGCAGAGGCCCCAGCTGGAATTGCGGTGAGGTTGGCGATGCCGCCGATGTTCTGAACCACCCGCCCTACGCGCTGGTCGCGATAAAGCAGGTAATCGAGGAAGGGAACTAGCGGTGCGCCCCTGCCTTCCGCAGCCATGTCGGCGGGGCGAAAGTCAGAAACTACGGGGACGCCGACGCGCGCGGCAATGACCGCACCTTCACCGGTCTGCCACGTCACCGCGAGCTGGCGTCCGAGGAAGCGGGCGGGTTCGCCCTGGTGGTAGAGCGTCTGCCCGTGACAGCCGATCAACCCAGCCTTGATCCGGAACCGACGCTGCGTCGCCAGAATGGCGTCGGCATAGAGCTCAGCTAGAAGAAAATTCAAGCGCGCCAGGTCGGCCACGCTGGCGTGCCCCGCGTTCATGGCAGCCAGCACAGCGCTGCGAACATTCCTGGGATAGGGAAACTCGGCATGAGCCAAAAACTTGAAATGGAGGCCGGGCGTCCCTTCGGCTCCGCTCAGGGCAGGCCCCGCCCGGCCAGCCCGGGCACCGATCCGCACCAGCGCGACATTGATTCCATCCGCGGAGGTGCCACTCATTACGCCGGCAACGATCACGCGCTCTCCTCGCGACCGATGGTCTCGAGTCGTACCTGCTCGCTGAATTCCCAGAATTTCCTGGAGAGGCGCTCGATTTTGGCCGCGGTCGGCGGGGGCCCGCGGCGCTTCAGTTCGCGGGCCTTCTTTTTGAACACAAGCACGCGTTTCGATGACTCTTCCACACGCCCTGCGAACTTGCGGTCGCGCTCCGCTTCCTTCACCAGCGCCTCATAGGCGCGCAGAATGCATTCCTCCTGATGGCAAATCAAACAAAGATCCCCGCCGGCCCGGATGTGCTCGACCGCTGCCTGCTCGATCGGCCCCGCCTTCAGCACTCCGCCCATTTCCAGATCATCAGAGACGACCAGGCCGCGATACCCGATTTTCTTGCGAAGAATGTCGGTGATCCATTTCTTCGACAGCGATGCGGGCGTGCGGTCGCGCGTGACATCCGGGTAGGCTGCGTGTGAAACCATGATCATCGGCATCTGACGGCGTAGCGCGCGGTAGGGAAGCAGGTCCTCCAGCCAGAGCCGCCTCAGGGATTTCGCTACCGCTGGCAGTTCGTGATGGGTGTCAAGGGTGGCTTCGCCCAGGCCGGGGAAGTGCTTGCCGCAGCCCAGCACTCCCGCCTCGCGCAGTCCCGCGAGAAACTCGCGAGCATACACGATGGTCTGACGCGGATCGGGCGACACCGCGCGCGACCCCATCACTGTACGCGACGGCTCGAGCGCCAAGTCCACCACCGGGGCAAAGTCCGAGTTGAAGCCCAAGGCGCGGCAGGATTGGGCAATCAGTTTGCCGTGCTTGCGGAAAAGACGGCGATCTCCCGCAGCAAACACCTCAGCTGCCGATGGCGCGGGTGCGATGGCATTCTTTAGCCGGTCGACGGTGCCGCCTTCCATGTCCACGCAGAGAAACATGGGTGTTGAGACGCAGGCTTGACAGTCTTTCAGCAGCGCGTGCGTCTGTTGCGCGTCGGTGATGTTGCGCGCAAAGAGAACCACGCCTGCGGGTTGCAGGCGGGTGAGCAGGGCGCGAAGGCGGGACGACATCACAGTGCCGTCGAAGCCGGCGATCAGGAGTTGGCCCACACTTCCCTTGTAATCGGAAGCTCTTTTCTTACCTATCATTAGCAGCGCGCATTAAAGTATCGGTTAAATCCAGCAGTAACTTATCACCAAGCCACCAGCGACTCCCTCACTCCACCTGCTTCTTCAACTCTGCTAGCAAATTCAGAGCTTCCAAGGGCGTCAGTCGGTTCAAGTCCACCTCGTGCAGCCGCTCCAGCACTGGCTGCGACAGCGGGGTGAAGATGGTCAACTGCGCGGCAGGCCGTGGCCGCAGCTCGTCGCTGGCAAGCTGAGCGGTCAATTGCTGTTCGGCGCTTTCGTGCTCGGCCAGAACCTCGCGGGCGCGCTCGATGACTTCATTGGGAAGCCCGGCCAGCTTGGCGACTTCGATGCCGTAGCTGCGGTCGGCGGCGCCCGGTTCGACCTTGCGCAGAAAAACAATCCCGCCCCCAGTTTCTTTCACCGACACGTGATAGTTTTTCACCCCCGAGAGCCGGTCGGCGAGTTCGGTCAACTCGAAATAGTGTGTCGCAAACAGGGTCTTGGCGCGAGTGCGGGCATGGATGTATTCGACCGCGGCCCAGGCGATGGCCAAGCCATCGTAGGTAGCAGTGCCGCGTCCCACCTCATCAAGGAGAATCAACGACCGTGGCGTCGCGGTATGCAGGATGGACGCGGTCTCGGTCATCTCCACCATAAATGTCGAGCGGCCACGGGCCAGGTTATCGCTGGCGCCGATGCGGGTGAACACGCGGTCCACCACGCCCAGGCGCGCCGAACGTGCGGGTACAAACGAACCCATCTGGGCGAGGACCACGGTCAGGGCTGCCTGGCGCAGGTACGTGGACTTGCCACCCATGTTCGGTCCGGTGAGCACCAGGACGGTGTGGGTGGTGGAATTCAGGAAAAGATCATTGGGCACGAAGCGCTCGCTGCCCCCGGCCAGTTCCTGCTGCTCGATCACCGGATGCCGTCCTTCGATGATCTCGATGTCGCCCGACTCATCGAACTTGGGCCGGCAGTAGTTGCACAGCGCGGCAACGTGCGCCAGCGACGCCAGCACATCCACCTCGGCCAGCGCCAGCGCGGTTTGCCGGATACGTTTGGCTTCACCGGCAATGGTGGAGCGCAGTTCGGCAAACAACCGCCGCTCGATTTCGACGATCTTTTCTTGCGCATCGAGAATCTTCGATTCGTACTCTTTCAGCTCCGGCGTGGTGAAACGTTCGGCGTTGACCAGCGTCTGCTTGCGCTCGTAGTCGGGCGGGACCAGATGCAGGTTGGGTTTCGAGACCTCCAGGTAGTAGCCGAAGATGGAATTAAATTTCACCTTTAGCGACGAAATACCGGTGCGTTGCCGTTCGCGCTGCTCGATCTGGGCCAGGTACTGTTTGCTGTTGCGGCTCAGGTCGCGAAGTTCGTCGAGTTCTTTGTCGATACCGTTCTGTATGACACCACCATCGCTCAGCGAGATGGGCGGTTCGGGGACGATGGTCCTGTCGATCCGCTCCCGCAGGTCGAGCAGTTCGTCCACCACCGCATGCAAGGCATTCAACCGCTCTGCTGCCAGCCGCATCAGCGCAGTCCGGACCGCCGGAATTTTCGCCAGCGAAGCCGCCAGCGCCAGCACATCCCGCGGATTGGCGGTTTCGAGAGTGACCCGGCTAAGCAGGCGCTCCAAGTCGAGAATGCCGTCGAGCGCGCGCCGCAGTTCTTCGCGTGCCACCGTCTCTTTGACCTGGGCCTCCACCGCGTTCAGGCGGGCATTGATTTCGGACAGTTCGATAGAAGGCCGCAACATCCAGGAACGCAGCAGCCGCTTGCCCATGGGGGTTACGGTGGCATCGAGGGAGCGGAACAGCGTCACGCCTGGGTCGGTCCCGGCGAACAGCGGTTCGATCAGCTCCAGGTTGCGAACAGTGACCGCGTCCAGAACCAGACAGTTCTGGCGCTCGTAGAAGCCGATGCGGTCTACGTGGTCGAGAGTTCCGCGTTGTGTGGAGCGAACGTAATAAAGGATGGCGCCCGCGGCCGAGGCGGCTGCCGGCTTGCCGGTGAGACCGAAACCCTCCAGAGACAAAACTCCAAAGTGATTTTCCAGCAGCGGAATCGCATGGTCGGGGGCGAAGATCCAGTCGTCGAGCGGAGTCTCAGCCAAGGCTGGAAGGGCCACACGCTTCGCCGGCGGGACGGGCGAGGCGCCCGTCTCCACGTGACCTGTGCCCACACCCGCAGTTTCAAACAGCGGAGCGGAGGAGGCGTAGAGGATTTCCTTCGGCCGCAACTGCTGCAGCTCTTCTTCAATTCGGCGCACAGCGTCCTCGCCGTGAAACTCCGTAGCGCGAAATTCTCCGGTGGAAAGATCCAGAGCCGCAAAGCCCACGCGATCGCCCACCTGCGCCATAGCCGCCAGGAAGTTGTTCTCCTCCGAACTCAGCGCAGAGGCAGCCGTCCCCGGCGTGACCACCCGGGTCACTTCACGGCGCACCAGCTTCTTGGCCAAGCGCGGGTCTTCCACCTGGTCGCAGATGGCCACCTTGAATCCCTTGCGAATGAGCTTGGAGATGTAGCCTTCGGCGGCGTGATAAGGCACGCCACACATGGGGACCGCGATGCCTTTCTCCTTGTTGCGCGAGGTCAGCGTGATCTGCAACTCGCGGGCGGCGAGGATGGCATCGTCAAAAAAGAGTTCGTAAAAGTCGCCCAGGCGAAAAAACAGCAGGGCAGTGGGGTGCTCCTTCTTGATGGCGGCGTACTGCCGCATCAACGGCGTGGACGGCTCGGTCATTTCAAGCGGCTTCGTGGGCGGATTATAACAAACGAGGATGCCGGACTTCGGCGGCGGAAATCACAGTTGACGCGCACTCCGCAGCAGTGGTCTCCTACAAGCATGGAGCTCCGCAAAGATCCCATCACTCGCTCTTGGGTGATCACCGGGGACGACGTTCCCGACGCCGCACCTCGATCCGGGGGACCGTGTGCGTTCTGTCCGGAGGCTCCCGCGTCACCGCAACTGGTCTCGAGCGCGGGAGCAGCCGATGGGGGGCCGTGGTCGGCGCGGGCGGTGGTGCATCCCATGGCTCTGTACCGGATTGAAGGGGAACCGTCGCGCCGGGCCGACGGCATCTACGACCGTATGCGCTCGGTGGGAGCGCACGAAGTGCTGGTGGAGAATCGCCGGCACGATGGCCACCTGTGGAACGCCAGCGACGCGGAGATTGAGCAGTTCCTGCTGCTGGCCGCGCAACGCATCCAGGACCTTAAACGCGACCAGCGCTTCAAGTACATCAGCATCTTCAAGAACCACGGCATCAGCGCGGGGCAGGAGTTCGAGCATCCCAGCTCGCAGCTCACCGCGACCACATTTGTGCCGCGGCGCGTGCTGTACGAGCTGCGCGCCGGACGCGACTACTTTGAGCAGAAAGAACGCTGCGTGTTTTGCGACATCATTTCGCAGGAAGTGCGCCAGAACCAGCGCGTGGTAGAAGTGCTCGGCGACTACCTGGCGATGTGTCCGTATGCCCCGCGAGTACCCTACGAGACCTGGGTCATACCGCGCACCCACGAAGCCAATTTCGAGCGCTTTGCGTTGGCCCGTCCGGGAACCATGCGCGATCTGGGTGCGCTGTTGCGCCGCACCCTGCAGCGCATTCGCACTATTACCGAAGAGTTCCACATGGTGTTGCACACCTCGCCCAACAGCCAGCACCGTTCGGAGAGCCTGGGGTATTGGAAAACCATCGACGAGGATTATCACTGGCACTTCGAGATTCTGCCGATCGTTTCCGCCAAGTCGAAGTCGTACACATTCAAGGAGGTGTATTACTCGCCGGTGGCATCGGAGACGGCAGTGGCGCGGCTGCGAGAGGCCAAGATCGAAGCGTAAGAGCCGGCACACCACAGAGACACAGAGGCACGGACAGGGAACTACGGCTTTCCTATGACCATTCGGCGGATGAAGACCTATACCGGCGGCCAGGGATACGTCTACCAGTACTACTTTGTGGGGAAACGTCCGGCGCCAAGCGCTCTTTCGTCGAGTTCCACGACCGAGTACATCTTCGACGTAACCTCCGACCGCAAGACTACCTTCGCGGTGAGCGTCTTGCTGCCCGAGCAGGTGCTGGGAGCGTGGGCCGCGTCGCATGGGCGGCGGCTCACGGAGGCCGAGCAGTACGGCGCGATAAAGATGCGGCTGTTTCAGGCCTTCGACGAGATTGAAGACATGATGGCCCATGGCCGGCGGCTGGAGGTCACGGCCGAGACGCTGGACCAGGTCTTGACGACTTTGGGCGTGCAATAGCCGGAATCCCTCGGAATCCCCCGGAGAGAGGCAGCTTGCTGCGCCTCCGCCGGCCCTGTGTGACCTTCGTCACAACCGTCTGTGACAAGGCTTGCTGCCTTCGGCCCCACCCGCAGGGCAGACTATAATCACTGCAACGGGACGGGAGAGGATGCCTGAACCGGTGCGGGCGGGTAAATTCCATTATGTCTTTACTTTGGCTGCGAGTCGCGCTCGGCTGTTATGCCGTGGGCTTGATTTATGCCCTGGTCGCGCTCACCCGCACCAGCGAGTTGCTCGGCAAAATTGCGCTCCACGCCGCCTATCTCGGCATGGTCTTTCACTTCGTTTCGCTGATGGAATCGGTGATTCTGTCGGGGCAGATCGCCCTGGCTTCGGCGCACCATTCCATCTCGCTGCTGGGCTTTCTGATCATGACAGTGTTCATGATCGCGTACCTGATCTACAAGACCACTTCGCCGGGGATTGTCGTCTTCCCCCTGGTGTTTCTGCTGACCTTCGTGGCCGCCACCGGCCAGCAGCCGTTCCTGTTGACCTCACCTGGGTTACGCACTGGTTGGCTGTTCGCTCACATCGCCATGATCTTCACGGGATACGCGGCGCTGTTCTTGAGTTTTGGGGCCAGCCTGCTCTACCTGGTGCAGGAACGCAGCCTGAAATCGAAGAAATCTGCCGGCATGCTGTCGCGCCTGCCGGCGCTGGAAGTCATTGATGAGATCGGCTACCGCTCGCTGCTACTGGGGTTTCCCTTCATGACGCTG
Organism: Terriglobia bacterium; assembly: GCA_020073165.1. GTDB lineage: Bacteria > Acidobacteriota > Terriglobia > Terriglobales > Acidobacteriaceae > JAIQET01. The sequence goes on from JAIQFP010000005.1 coordinate 270,202, forward strand.
GGCCTGATCGCCGGCACAGTGGTGGCGCAATCCAGCTACGGGCGGGTCAACTTTCTTGATCCCAAGATTCTGCTGTCTATCCTGATGTGGGCGGTTTACCTGGTCATGCTCTACACCCGCTGGAGTTCAGGATGGCGCGGACGACGCGCTGCCTATCTGGCCACGGGCGCCTTCGTGGCCGCCGTGGTGGCGTGGGCGGCGAACTACTTCAGCACGATCCACAGGTTTGCACGATCATGAACTTTCAGCTCATCGGCGTGAATCACAACTCGGCGCCGGTGGAGGTGCGCGAGCGCCTCGCCATCCCCGAGTCGCGCCTGCCGGAAGCGCTAAAGCGGCTGGCGCAGCACCCGGGCGTGGACGAAGGGTTGATCCTCTGCACTTGCAATCGCGTGGAACTTGTGGCCCAGACCCGCAATGGCAGCGCCGACCTGCGTGGTTTTGTGCGTGATTATTTTCATCTGGAACCCGCTGAGTTGGATCCCCATCTTTACGAGTTTCGTGAGCAGGAGGCGATCCGGCACGTGTTCCGGGTCACCTCCAGCCTGGATTCCATGGTGGTTGGCGAGCCCCAGATTCTCGGTCAGGTCAAGGAAGCCTATGCCACCGCCCGGGCGGTGGGCGCGGTGCACTCGCAACTCGACCAGCTGCTGACTCGCGCCTTCGCCGTCGCCAAGCGAGTGCGCACCGAGACGGCTGTCGGTTCGTCTTCCGTGTCGGTGGCCTCGGTCGCGGTGGAACTGGCGAAGAAAATCTTTGGCTCGCTCCACGGCAAGCACGTGTACCTGGTCGGAGCCGGGAAGATGAGCGAGTTGGCAGCCCGCCATCTGCTGGCCCACGGTGCGGCGTCCATCTTCGTCGCTAACCGCACCTACGACCGCGCCATTGGGTTGGCGCAGAAGTTCAACGGCCAGGCCATCGAGTTCAGCCGGCTTTATGACACCTGCGATCGCGGCGATATCGTGATCACCTCCACCGGCGCGCCCCACGCCATCTTCCGCCGCGAGCATGGCGAGCTGTTTCTCAGCCGGCGCAAGAACCGGCCCATGTTCTTCATTGATATCGCGGTGCCGCGCGATGTCGATCCGGAGATGAACAAGCTGGACGGCATCTTCGTCTACGACATTGACGATCTGCAGCAGGCGGTGTCGGAACACGTAGCCGACCGCAAGAAGGAAGCCGCACGCGCCGAGGCCATCATCAGTGATGAAGTGTCGCGCTTCCAGGCACGGCTGCAGACGCTCGATGTGGTGCCGACCATCGTCTCACTACAGGACCACCTCGAGACCATTCGCCAGGCGGAGATTGACCGCGTACGCGGCCGGTTGGGACCGCTGTCGCCGGAGCAGGAACTGGCTATCGAGACGCTTACCCGCGGCATCGTTAACAAGATCATGCACACCCCCATCAGCACCTTGAAGACGGCGGCGCGCGAGTCAGAAGCAACCACCGTGGTGGATATCGTCCGCCGCCTGTTCAACCTCCAGGACAAGAAGGCCGCCAAGTCGGGCGGCGACTCGGGAGCCCAGAGCTAGTGGCCCGCCTGCGCATCGGTTCCCGCGGATCGCAACTGGCTCTCTGGCAAGCCAACCACATCAGCGCGCTGCTGCGCGAGCACGGTCACGAAGTAGAACTCGAAATCATCAAGACTACCGGCGACAAGATTGTGGACGTCGCTCTGGCCAAGGTCGGCACCAAGGGCATGTTCACCAAAGAAATCGAAGAAGCGCTGGCGGAGGGCCGCGTCGACCTCGCGGTGCATAGCCTGAAGGACCTGCCCACCGAGCTTGCGCCGGGCTTCGAGATTGCGGCAATTACGAAGCGCGAGAATCCGCGCGACGTGTTCTGCTCGTGCAAGTACAAGAGCATCGAAGACCTGCCGCAAGGCGCGCGCGTGGGCACCAGCAGCCTGCGCCGCCAGGCACAATTGAAAGCCTTGCGGCCTGACTTGGAGATTCATCCCCTGCGTGGCAACGTGGACACGCGCCTGCGCAAGCTCGAAGCGGGGGAGTATGACGCCATCATCCTGGCGGCAGCAGGACTGAACCGGCTGGGCAAGACAGAGTTGGTGAAGCAGGTGATTCCGGCAGAAATCATGTGCCCAGCGGCGGGGCAGGGGGCTCTGGGAATCGAGATTCGAGCCGGCGATTCCGCAATCCGGCAGCACTTAGCATTTCTCGACGACGCTGCGGCCCGCGCCACCACAACCTGCGAGCGCGCCCTGCTGAACAAGCTGGGTGGAGGCTGCCAGGTCCCCATAGGGGCCTCAGCCGAGATGCGCAATGGCCGCCTGCATCTGGAAGGCATCGTGGCCCACCCCGACGGCCGCAAGGTTCTGCGCGAAGCCCACGACGGCAACGACCCGGTCGAACTCGGAGAATTGGTGGGCGAGACGCTCCTCCGCCGTGGCGGCGACGCCATCCTGGAAGAGGTGTACGGCAAGGGTGTGGCCGTGCCCCAGCAACCGTGAAAGGCACTCAGCAGTCAACACTCAGCATTCAGCCAGAGTCAGTTTCGTTTCCTGTTGTCATCCTGAGCGAAGCGAAGGACCTGCTTTCCGCATGAGGCACGAAGCTCAGCCGTGTTCAAAACCGCTTGACGGCTTGCGCATATTGGTCGGCCGGGCCCGCCACCAAGCAGGAGCGCTTTCCTCCACCCTGCGCAAGCTGGGCGCGGAAGTGATTGAGATCCCGTTTATCGAGATCCGCAAGCCGGGTTCCTACCGGCCACTGGACGCCGCCCTCAAGAACCTTGCCTCCTACGACTGGCTCATTCTCACCAGCGTGAATGGCGTTGATGCGATGTGGGAGCGGCTCAGGAAGTTGCGGCTGACGAAGAAGCATTTGCGACACCTGAAAATCGCCGCCATCGGCCCTGCGACCAGGAAGGCGATCGAGAGGTGCGGTCTGAAGGTGCACGTGGTTCCGGACGAATACGTGGCCGAGTCGGTGGTGAAGAGCCTGCGTGCCCGGGTGACAGGGAAGCGCGTGCTGCTGGCCCGCGCCAAGGTCGCCCGGGACGTCATCCCGCGCGAATTGCGCAGGCTCGGCGCGCTGGTGGACGTGGTCGAGGCCTACGAGACTGTGGTTCCGCAGGCATCCCGCACCCGGCTACGCGCGGCGTTCAAGAATCCCAAGCTACGGCCGGATGTGGTTGCCTTCACCAGTTCCTCCACCGCCCGAAACTTCCTGGCGCTGCTGGCAAGCCGGCGGGGACGCCCGCTCCACACCAGACAGCTGGAGGGTGTGCGGCTGGCTTCTATTGGTCCGGTGACCTCTTCCACGCTTCGCGAACTGGGGCTGCGGGTGGACATCGAAGCCGCCGAGTACACCATTCCCGGGTTGATCAAGGCAATCCGCGAAGTTGAGCTGCGATAGCTCGCCAAAACCTGCCCCGCACGTCTAATACCAGGCCAATCGCCGTATTACAATCATCCACCTTGCTCGGAGGTCCGGATTGCGCGTAGAACGTCTGCTCACAATACCTTTACTGCTATTGGTCCCCGCCCTTGGTCAGAACGGTAATTTCCCTCCACAGCAACTGCTCCAGCAAATCCGTCCCGAGGGCATTCGCGCTCACATGGAGTTCCTGGCGGACGACCTGCTTGAGGGCCGAGGGACGGGAACGCGCGGCTACCAGCTGGCCGCCAACTACGTGCGCGCGCAATTCGAAGCGATGGGCCTGAAGCCCGCGGGTACCAACGGGTCGTATTTCCAGAACGTGCGCTTCCGCCAGATGGAGCTGGTGCGGGAGCAGAGCTCGCTGACATTGAAACGCAATGGCTCAGCTCAGACGCTGACCATGGATGAGGACTACCTGATGCGCGGCCACCCGCTCCTGACCGACGCCACCGCGGAAGCTCCAGTGGTGTTCGTCGGCTATGGCGTGAGCGCGCCGCAATTCGGCTATGACGACTATGCGGGAGTGGACGTACGCGGCAAGATCGTGCTGGCGCTGTACGGGGCTCCGCCCAGATTCCCCTCCGCTCCCGGCGCCCATTACTCTTCCGGGGAGCAGAAGCTGAGCAATGCTGCCGCCCACGGCGCCATCGGTGTGCTCTTGGTATGGGGCGGGAAGCAGGAGGAGCGCACGCCGTTTCCCCGCCTGGCGCGTTTTTTCCATGCTCCTGCGCTACGTTGGCTGGACGAGAAGGGCACGCCCAATGATGCCGACCCCGCGATCCGGGGCTATGCCTGGATCAGTTCCAGCGCTGCCGCGGCCATGTTCGAGGGCGGGCCTAAGCCGTGGAAAAACGCCTTGCAGGCTGCGCTGGACAGCCAGCCGCAGGGCTTCCCCCTGCCAGTCAGCGTATCCATGCATACCGTCACTCGCTTCTCCAATTTGCAGAGTCCCAATATTGCCGCCATTCTCCCCGGTTCTGATCCGCAACTCAAAGATGAGTACGTGGTCTTCAGTGCCCACCTCGACCACCTGGGCATGGGCAACTCCGTGAATGGAGACAACATCTTCAACGGTGCCGTCGACAATGCCTCGGGAACGGCCGCGCTGCTGGAGATTGCGCGCGCATTTACCCAATTGCCCAAGGCGCCTCGCCGCTCGCTGCTGTTCCTGGCGGTCACCGGGGAAGAGGAAGGCCTGCTGGGCTCCGATTATTACGCGCACTATCCCACCGTGCCCATCTCCCAGATTGCGGCCAACGTAAACATGGACGAAGTATCTCTGCTCTATGACTTCAAAGACATCGTGCCCCTCGGCGGGGAACATTCCAGCCTGGAGGCGATCGTGGAGGACGTGGCGCGCCACATGGGGCTCGAGATCAGTCCCGATCCCGTCCCGGAGGAGGTTTATTTCGTGCGCAGCGACCAGTATTCCTTCGTCAAGCAGGGTGTGCCTGCGGTGTACATCGGCGAGGGATACAAAACGGTGGACCCGAAGCTCGACGGCAGGAAGCTGCAGTTGGACTGGGAGTCTACCCGGTACCACACTCCCAGCGACGATATGAACCAGCCTCTCGACTTCAACGCGGCGGCAAAATGCACCCGTGTGGATTTCGCCGTAGGCTACGAGATCGCCCAGCAGGGCGAGCGTCCGCGCTGGAATGCCGGGGATTTCTTTGAGAAGTTGACCAATCCGGCGGCGGCGGGGGGAAAGTAGGGGAGCGGCCCGATCCGCAGCGAGTCACAATTCTGTCGCTACTCCTTTAGCGTGCAGCCGCAGTCCGCCGGAGGCACGTGCGCCTTCAGGAAGTCCGCCGCGCGCTTGTAGGCGTCAATCTGGTTCTCGACGCGCGCAAAGCCGTGGCCTTCATTCTCATAAACTTTGTGCTCGACAATTCCGCCGCGCTTCTTGATGGCCTCCACCACCTGTAGCGTCTCTTCCTTCGGACAGCGAGGGTCGTGTCCGCCGGCCAGCAGCAGCAGCGGAGCTTTCACTTGGTCAATGAAGTTGATCGGGGAACGGTCCTGGTACCGCGCCTTGTTTTGCTCCAGATCGCCCATAGTGGCTAAGTCAGACTGCTGCAGCACGGGATCTTCATTCGTGATTTCCGTAAACCAGTTAACGAAGGGCACAATCGGCACGCCCGCTGCCCACACTTCGGGAGCCTTGGTCACGCCCATCATGGTCATGTAGCCGCCGTAGCTGCCCCCCACCAGCGCGATCTTCTTGGGATCGAGGAACCCGGTCTGCTTGATCCAGTCGGCCGCCGCCAGTACATCCTGCAAGTCGCCGCCGCCCATGTCGAACAGGTTGGCTTGCTGAAAATCCTTGCCGTAGCCGGTCGATCCACGATAGTTCGGTGCGATCACCATGTACCCCTGATTGGCCATGTACTGAATGAAACGGTTGAACGAATTCACCGTCTGTGCCGTGGGGCCGCCGTGCACGTAAACAATCGCCGCGTTCTGCGCGTTGCGCTGCATGTTGTAGGGCACGTACAAGAATGCCGAGATCGTCCACTTGCCGTCCCGGCTGGGATAATGCACGAGATAGGGCTCCACCATGTGGTCAGAAGGCACGCCCGCAACCAGCGAATGGGTCATTTGGTGTGACTTGCCGCCAGCCAACGTGTGCACCCAGACGTCGTTCGGAGCATTAGGACCATTGTGGTAGTAGAGCAGGCGCGAGCCGTCGCGGGTAAAGGCCGATTCAGAGCCGCCCAGCGTGTTCACTCCCTTGGGCAGAGGCAGGGAAGTTGTCTTCCCGCCGGCCAGGTTGTGCAGATAAATGTCGGTGTTGCCCTCCACGTTGGCGGTCCATGTCACAACCTTGCCGTCCGGTGAAAAGTTCCCACCGCTGATCTCCCACTTGTCCTGGGTCAGCCAACTGATTTCCCTGGTTGCGATGTTGAGCAGGCCAACGTTGTCATATCCGTTGCCGGCGTTGGCGGTGATCAGCAGGTGCTTGCCATCGGGTGCGAAATCGTTCGCGCTATAAAGATGCTCACCCTGGTGAGGGGTGAGCAGTGTGCTTTCTCCGGTCGCGACTTCGGCTACGAAGACGTTGGAATCCGTGCCCTTGGCCTGCTGCTGCGTGTAGGCGATCCACTTCCCATCCTTCGACCACACGGGGCCAACGTTCATTTTGTCTTTGGGCGTTCCGGTGGTCAGGTGCCTGGTCTCGCGCATCAGCGTGTCGAAGATGTCAATTTCGTAAACCGACGATGTCTTCGGCTTCACCATGTAGGCGAGATACCGGCCATCGGGAGACCAGGTAGGGCTCTCCTCGGCAATCTCGCGGGTGTTGGTGACGTTGACCACTTGGCCAGTCTTGGGCGACGCGAAGAAAATGTCCCACTGCTCGTCGCCGTCGTAGTCGGACTGGTAGGCGATCCACTTGCCGTCCGGGGACCATGCCGGCGCGCTCTGGCGTTGGTCGCTGATGGTGAGCTGCATGGGCCATCCGCCCTCAGCCGGTACCAGCCAGAGGTTATTGCGGCCGCTGATATTCGAAATGAAAGCGACAGTTTTGCCGTCGGGCGACCACGCGGTACCCCCAATCGCCCGGGTCATATAGAGGCGCTCCAGCGACAGACTCTGCTCGTTTTGTTCGACCTGGGCGTTCGGTGTGCTCTTGACTTCTTTGGGATCGGTGATGGCCTTCGGCGTGGGCAGAGTCTGGGGCAGAACGATCGTGCTCATAGTGATGACGATAACAAACAGAATGAGATTCCGCATGAGCGTCCTTCTGTAGGTTTGCAGTCTGACGAAGAAAAAGTCTAGCAGACCGGCGGACTGCGACTGCTCTCGCTTACGGCTTCGCGCTCTTGTGAATCTCCACGGTCGACCAGGTTTTATCCGCCGCGTGGCAGAGATTCTCCAGCGGACACTCGGCGCACTTGGGCGAGCGCGCCATGCACAACCGTCGGCCGTGCCAGATGATCTGGTGGGCAAACAGCGTCCACTTCTCGCGCGGGATGATCGGCATCAGGTCCTGCTCGATCTTCTTGGGATCCTCGTTCCTGGTCAGCTCCAGCCGCCGCGAGATGCGCTGCACGTGGGTATCAACCACGACCCCTTCGTTCTTCCCGAACCAGGTTCCTAGCACGACGTTGGCTGTTTTGCGGGCGACACCGGGCAGCGAGAGCAGGTCATCCATGTTGTCCGGAACCTGGCCTCCGAAGTCAGACACGATTTTCTTCGCTGCCCCAACCACCGACTTGGACTTGTTGCGAAAGAATCCGGTCGAGCGAACGTCCGGCTGGAGATCTTCCGGCTCGAGCGCCGCGAAGTCCTGCACGCTGGGATATTTTTCGAAGAGGCCCGGAGTGACCCGGTTCACGTTGACGTCAGTCGATTGTGCAGACAGGATAGTCGCCACCAGCAGTTCCCAGGCGCTGCGGTGAGTGAGTGCGCAAGTCACACCGGGGTATTGCTGATCGAGCCGTCGCAGGATTTCCTGCACGCGCTCGGGGGCGACGGGATTGTAGCCCTTGGGCTTGCTCGCAACCGACTTGGCGGCGGGCTGGACTTGGGCCCGACCCGGACCGAAGGCTGCCGCCCCTCCGCGGGCTTGCCGCGAGGGTCCGCGGCTCTGCTGCCCGCGGGGGACGCTCCGTCTGCCTTCGTGACGTCCGGTTTTGGCAGGTTGGCGGGGAACGACGCCGCGTACCATGGATTTTCGCCTCGCGGTCATCTTATCAAAACCCGCTCTCCCCGCAGAGGGACAGAGACGAGGTTTCAATCATCAATCAACAATCAAAAATCAACAATCGCCCCGTGCCTCTGGGGTGAGCCGTCCTTGGTAACCCGGGAGCAATTGACGTGTCCCACACATCCCGGTAGTCTGAAATCATTCCGGGACAAGCAGGGAAATCCTCATGGCAGTGAAGTCCATCCAACTCGGGCAGGTGTGGCGTAACGATCAGGACGGCCAGGACTACCTGGTGACCAAGCTTTACAGCGAGGTGTTCTCGCAGTTCGCGGTGCTGCGCCCGGCTGCGGTGACGGCCCCGGATGCGCCCACCGTGCGGGTGAAAGTGACTAAGAACGCTCAAGGCGCGTCGCTGCCCGGATATACATTTACCCAGGAAGGGTCGTTCTGAATTAGGCTCTGGGCTCTGGGCTTTAGGCTCTGGGGCAGAGCGCTCAATTCACCTGATATTGCCGCAGCCATGAATCCTGGAGCCACGAGCCTAAAGCCTAGCGCCTAGAGCCTGTTTCCCATGACCGAGAAAATTCTCGCTCTTCTTTTTGTCTTCATCAAATCGGTGATTGCGGTCACCGGCTATGGCGGCATTGTTCTGCTGATGGCCATTGAGTCGGCTTGTATCCCCCTGCCTTCGGAACTGATCATGCCCTTCGCGGGGTACCTGGTGTTTGAGGGCACGCTGAAACTTTTGTGGGTGGCCACCGCCGGGGCCATCGGGTGCAACTTGGGATCGCTGGTCGCATACGAAGTCGGCTGTTACGGTGGGCGCCCGCTGGTGGAAAAATACGGTCGCTGGATTCTGTTGAGCCACCGCGAACTCGACTGGGCGGATCACTTCTTTGTGCGCTGGGGGCATGCGGCGGTGTTCATCGCGCGCTTGCTGCCGGTGATCCGGACGTTTATTGCCCTGCCTGCGGGAATTGCCCGTATGCCGCGCGGACGCTTTCATCTGTACACCTTCCTCGGATCATGGCCCTGGTGCTTTGGACTGGCATGGCTGGGCATGAAGCTGGGCGAGAACTGGCGGGAACTGGGCAAGTACTTCCATCAGTTCGACGCAGTCATTGGCGTGGTGTTGGCTGTAGGTGTGGCATACTTCGTCTGGACCCACTGGCAGAACCGGATCCGTGCCGTGGAGTAGAGCACACAAATTTGAAGATAGCAGTTCTCAGTTCTCTGATGTCAGTTCTCAGTACTTCCTTGGTCAGGAGGAGTTCGTGATGAGGATGGTTCAGTGGTTGGTCGTTGTTGTGCTGTTGGCCGGAACAACGGCTCCTGCGGCCAGGGCGCAGGCCCAGCCCGGTCAGCCTTTCGTGGTCGAGTACTACTACAAGACCAAGTGGGGGCACGCCGACGAATTCCTCCGCCTGTTCAAGAAGAACCACTATCCCCTGCTTAAGAAAGAAGTGGAAATGGGACGGATGGTCAAAGTGTGGATGGACCAGCCGCGCTATCACACCACCGAAGACGGGCGTTGGGACTACCGGGTCACCATCGTCTTCACGAACGCCACCGTGGCCAACGAGCCGTTCGACGAAGATGCGCTCAAGAAGCAGTTATTCCCTGACCAGCAAACCTACGAAAGGGAAGAGCAACGGCGCTTTGAAATTCTCGACGCGCACTGGGACCTGCCGGTGAAGGGTGTCGACTTGGGAGGAAAGTGAGAGGCGACATTCCCCAAAACAACCGCCCCTGGATTCACTTCTTATCGAGGCCCAGGAATCTCGCGATCACCTTCTCCTGCCACTTCCAGGGTAGGACGCGCTTCATCCAAAGCTGCATGTGGGCATCAGGACCAACCACATAGCGGAGCTTGGGGTTCGGATTTCGGGCAATCTTCGCAATCACACGGGCCACTTCGATGGGATCGCGCTTCTTCAGCTTCTGCACCTGGTCCCGCATGCGCGCCCCGCGCGCTCGATTGGGCGAAGTGCCATCCACGGTCTTCTGGCCAAGATGTGCGTTGCGCGTCCAGATATCGGTCTGGTAGGCACCCGGCTCGACCAGCACTACCTTAATACCCAGCGCATTAATCTCTAATCGAAGCGATTCGCTCCAGCCTTCAAGCGCGTGTTTGGATGCCGCGTAGCTTGAGGTCGCGACGGCTCCATGCAGCCCGCTGATGGACGAGACCATGATGACGTGCCCGGAGTGCTGGCGGCGCATAGTGGGCAGCACCGCCTGAGTCATCGCCACATGGCCGAAGAAGTTGGTCTCGAACTGCAGGCGGATTTCGTCCAGCTTCATGTCTTCGGCGAAACCGGCGACGGCAAATCCTGCGTTGTTGACCAGCACGTCGATGCGCCCGTAGTCGCGGACGACCGCATCCATGAACGTGGGGATGGTGTCGAACTCGGCCACGTTGAGGCGGCGTACGTCGAGCTGGCTCGAAATGCCGGCGGCAGAGGCTGCCTGGTCGAGGCGGTCACGGCGGGTGAGGTCCCGCATGGAGGCGACTACCCTAAAGCCGCCCTTGGCCAGTTCCACGGCGGTCAGCAGGCCGATACCACTCGATGTGCCGGTGATCACTGCAATTTTTTCGGACATGGAGTCTAATTTAGTAGGATTCGGCGAGTTTGTCGTGGTGTGCTCGCGGGTAAAGGGCGCCCGTGCCACATCACCAGGGAGGTTCACCATGCGGGCCATGATGGATTTCAGGCACCGTAGGAACAACTATTTCCATCCGCATCCCTGGCAGGGAGCGTTCGCGCTGATTGCGAGCCTGGCGCTGGCGGTCTTGATTGTGCTGGTGCTGGGATTGTCGACTGCGCGATGACCGTTGGTGCGGGACCGGAAGCTTCGGACGAGCCGGGCATCTTCCTCACCTGCCTCAGCACGATTTCTCCCAACCGATGCTGATTTCGCGCGTCCAAAATCTCCCTCTGCCCACTCCGCCGCTGCGGGTTGCAAATCGCCAGCCAATACGAGAACATAACCGTTTGCCTTACATCCCACAGAGCTCATAAGGAAGCAGTCGAATCATGGCCAAGCGGCAGAGTGTGAAGTCTGAAGCGAAATCCGCCAGTCATAACATCAGCCAGTTAAAGGCACCCAAAGGAAAGCTCGGGGTGATGATCCCCGGCATGGGCGCGGTGGCCACAACCTTCGTGGCCGGCGTCGAGGCCGTTCGCAAAGGCCTGGCCAAGCCCATTGGGTCCCTCACCCAGATGGGCACCATCCGCCTGGGAAAGCGCACCGAGGGACGTTCGCCAAGGGTCAAGGAGTTTGTGCCGCTGGCCGGTCTCGACGACCTGGTGTTCACCGGTTGGGACATTTTCGAAGACGACATGTACACCGCCGCGGCCAAGGCCGGAGTCCTGGAACGGCATCTGCTCGACCAGGTGAAACCCTTCCTTGGTTCGATCAAGCCGCGCACCGCCGTGTTCGACCACAATTACGTCAAGAACCTCGACGGCCCCAACGTCAAGAAGGGCAAGAACAAGATGGACCTGGCGGAACAGGTCCGGGCTGACATCCGCGAGTTCAAGAAAACCTCCGGCGCCACCCGCTTGATCACCATCTGGTGCGGTTCGACCGAATCGTTTATCACCCCAACCGCGGCCCACGAGACCGTGAAGTCTCTCGAAAAAGCGATGACCCAGAACGACGAGAACATCGCGCCTTCGATGGTCTATGCCTACGCCTCGCTGATGGAGGGAGTGCCCTTTGCCAATGGCGCACCCAACCTGACCGTGGACATCCCCGCCATGCACGAGCTTTCGCGCCGCAACCAGGCCCCCATCTGCGGCAAGGATTTCAAGACTGGGCAGACCCTGATTAAGACCATCCTGGCCCCCGGATTCAAGGCGCGCATGATCGGCCTGAATGGCTGGTTCTCCACCAATATCCTGGGCAACCGTGACGGTGAGGTTTTAGACGACCCCGGCTCCTTCAAGACCAAAGAAGAGTCGAAACTTTCCGTCCTGGAGCACATTCTCCAGCCCGAACTCTACCCCGACCTTTACGGCAACTTCACCCACAAGGTTCGCATCAACTATTACCCGCCCCGTGGTGATAACAAAGAGGGTTGGGACAATATCGACATCTTCGGCTGGCTTGGCTATCCCATGCAGATCAAGGTGGATTTCCTGTGCCGCGACTCCATCCTTGCTGCCCCCATCGTGCTCGACCTAGTGTTGTTCCTGGACCTGGCTCAGCGCACTTCGGAACTGCAGGGCATCGGTATCCAGGAGTGGCTGAGTTTCTACTTCAAGTCTCCCATGACCGCTCCGGGGCTTTATCCCGAACATGATCTGTTCATCCAGTTGATGAAGCTGAAGAACACCCTGCGGCATTTGAAGGGAGAGGAACTGATCACACACCTGGGGCTGGAGTACTACGATTAATCGTGGGCCTCACAATCATTACTTCTCGTTGAAGTCGACCCAGGCCCGGACCTTACCAAAGTCCACGCGCATGTTGCACTGCTTGGGCCCGAGGCGGGCAAAGTACACGGTAAGCTGCGGTTCGGCCTGGGGGAGCTTGCCGGTCTCCATCGGTGCGCGCACCAGGTCCTGCTGCTGATCGTACTTGCTGTCGGCGGCGACGTTGCGATTCACGATCATCGTCCAATCGGACTTTCCCGGAATGAAGTACACGCTGTAGGCGCCCACCGCGATCTCGGTGTTGCCCACCATGAGCGGAGTCTCCGCGAATAAGTGCATGGGAGAGTCCCCCGGCTCCCACAATTTTCCGATGGGCAGTTCGTCTTTCTTGCCGGCAGACGGGCGCTCGTAGCGCATGCTCATCTGCTTGTCGTCGGCAAACGTGCAGACTGCGTTGCCAGGTTCGGGTTTGGAAGCGGGCTCCTGGGCGACCATCACTGTGGAGACAGCCAGACTGCTGAGGAAGAGTGCGCATAGAGCGAAGCAACGCATTGCTTGGCCTCCGAAGAAATGCGATTTGGGATAAGCCGTGATTCCTATTGCGCCCAAACATGCTAGCACCGTCCGAGGTGCATTGCAGTGATTAATAAGATCGATTGCAGGGGTGCAACCACGGCAGACACCCCCTACGCCAGCCCCTTTTCCTTCCGGTACTGGTCAAACTTCTCCAGGAAGTAATCAATATCTTTTTTCCGCACGTAATACGGGGTCGAGAGGCGCAGCTTTGAAGGCTCCCCGCCGCGGATGCGGATCTTGTGCATCTTCCACAGCCAGTTCTCCAGATCCACGCGTTGAACGGGCGGAACGTTGACCGTGGCAATGGCGCAACGCAAGGTTGGATCGGGCGAGGTCCAGGACTCGGCTCCGCGCTTCATCATTCCCGAAAGCATGTAGTTGGCGAGTTCGCGGTGCCGGCGCTCAATGCGCGCCATGCCGATTTGATTGGCGAACTGGATGGCAGCGCGCATACCCGCCAGTGCAGGGACGTTGGAGGAGCCGATGCGCTGGAACCGTTCCGCGCGCAGCTTGGCATCGTCCCAGCCCTCGGTGGCGATGGTGTTCCACATGCGATCAATGACTTCGTCGCGCACGAAGAGAAATCCCGTTCCCTTGGGCGCCTGCAGCCACTTGTGGGGGCTGGCGGAATAAAGATCGCAACCCAACTCGTGCAGGTTAAGTTCCATCATGCCGGGAACGTGGGCGCCGTCCACCGCGGACAGGATGCCCTTGGAGCGGGCCAGCGCGCAGAGTTCCTTGGCGGGCAGTACGGCTCCCGTCACCGTGGTGATGTGGCTGAAGAAGATCACGCGCGTGCGCGGGGTGATCGCGTCCTGGAACAAGTTGAGCACCTGTACGGGATCGTGCACCGGCTTGGGCAGCGTAACTTTCCTGACTACGACCCCATAGCGCTTGGCCCGGAGTTGCCAGGGTTGCTCACCGCCGGGATGCTCCTGGTCGGTCATCAGCACTTCGTCGCCGGCCTTCATGTCAATCCCATTGGCGATGTAACTGTTGCCCTCCGTGGCGTTGCGTACCAGCGCAATCTCGTCACGATTGCATCCTACGAAGGCGGCCAGGGGATCGCGGAATTCATTCCAGGCCGCGTAGCCCCAGATGGGGTAATCCTCCGGGTCCTGCTGGTCCAGTTTTTCCGTCTGGTTGTAGGAGTCGAAAATGGCCCGCAACACCGGCGCCGGGCTGGACCCTACGGTGCCGTTGTTCAGGTACACCTCGTCGGCGGGAATCAGAAACTGCTGGCGCAGTTCGTCCCAGTAAATGTCCTGGCTACGTTCGTAGAGCGCGGGGTTGGGTAGGCTGGAGGGGGCCTTCTCCAACTGCGCGAACAGCTCCTGGCGGAAGGCAAAGGCACCCGCCAGACTGGCGGCGGACGACAGAAAGCGCCGGCGATCGAGCACACACACCTCCTGACATCAAGACGGCGTCATGTTACGGCCAGTCCGCCGGACTGGCAAGCCGCCTCGCCACAGGATATTGTGGAGAGGTTCGTGGAGCGAAGTGCATCCTATTACCAGTGACTGCAGATGCCTTGTGTGCACGGAACACATAATGATCCTTGTCAGCCGCTTGCTACTGCTCGCTGCGCTCCTCCTCCCCAGCGCTTTGGGTGCTGCGGATACACCCAGGTCCATTGCCACCGACCGGTCCGTCCTGACCGTGCATGTTTTCAAGGCCGGGCTGTTCTCAGCTTTTGGCCATGAACATGAAATCAGCGCGCCCATCCAGCAAGGCTCGTTCACGGAGCAGAATCCCTCCGTCGAGTTGAGCGTAGACGCCCGCCAGTTGCGGGTCATGGACAAGGACATCTCCGACAAGGACCGCGCTGAGGTCCAGCAGACCATGCTCGGCCCCAAGGTGCTCGACAGCCAGCGCTTTTCCGAGATTCGCTTCCGCTCGACCGCCGTAACCCCTACCGCCGAGGGTAAGTGGACGGTGCAAGGAGACCTAACCATCCACGGCCAAACCCGCCCCGTGAAGTTCGAGGTCGCGCTCCAGGGCGGCCACTACCGCGGTTCCGCCGACCTCAAACAAAAGGACTTCGGCATCACCCCGATAACCGTCGGTGGCGGGGCGGTCAAGGTCAAAGACGAGTTACGGGTAGAATTTGACATTGTCGGCCAATAGCGCACCGGCCCAGATCTTAGGGGCCCCTCCGAAGCCTGGGGATAACCTTGTGGCTCAATCCTGCGTCCAACTATAAGGAGAAATCCACGGGGAAGGTGTCTTTGCGGGGTATAATCCCGCATAGATGCCGTGGGGCGGGTCAGAAATGGGAGTTTTTATGAAGCTTCGGCTTTTGGTGGTGGTGGCCGCGTTGCTGGCGTTCGCCTATATGACGCCGTGGAGTTTTTCGCAGGACAAGGGTAGCGGCGGCCCGTCCGACCAGAGCGCCTCAGGGAGTACGGCACCCTCGAGTCCGTCGGCACCTGCCGTCCACCCAGCTGACCCCGACAAGGTCAAGCACGATGGCGGCAAGGATGACGTGGACGCAATCGGTAACCGCAATGTGGGTTGCAACAAGGGCCTGGGCAACTGGTATAGCGTGGAAAAGCAGATTGCCATGGGCAAGCAGTATGCCCAGCAGGTGGAATCCAGCGTCAAGCTGATCCAGGACCCGGTCGTGACCGAGTATGTGAACCGCCTGGGACAAAACCTGGTGCGCAATTCCGACTCGCAGGTGCCCTTTACCATCAAGGTGGTTGACTCGGATGAGATCAACGCCTTCGCATTGCCGGGCGGGTTTTTCTACGTAAATTCCGGGCTGATCCTGGCGGCGGACGAGGAGGCGGAACTGGCGGGGGTGATGTCGCACGAGATCGCGCACGTCGCCGCCTGCCACATTGCCCGACAGAACACCCGCGGCAACCTGGCGAACATCGCATCCATTCCGCTGATCTTTATCGGCGGCTGGGCGGGCTACGGGATCTACGAGGCGGCAGGCTTAGGGCTCCCCGTGACTTTCATGAAGTTCAATCGCGGCTTTGAGTCGGAAGCCGATTATCTTGGATTGCAGTATATGTACAAGTCGGGCTACGATCCGCAGGCCTACATCAGCTTCTTCGAAAAAGTACAGGCCCAGGAGAAGAAGAAGCCGGGGACGCTGGCCAAGGTGTTCGCAGACCACCCCCAGACGCCGGACCGGATCGAGAAATCGCAGCAGGAGATCGCCACCATCCTGCCAGCCCGGCCGCAATACATGGTTACGACTTCCGAGTTTGATGAGGTCAAGACCCGGCTGGCAGCCATCGAAAACCGCCGCAAGATGGTGGACCAGAAAGACAGCAATAAGCCCAGCCTGCGGCGGACCTCCACCACCGATAAGAGCGGCCAGGACGGAAAGACTCCGGATGATGATCGTCCTACGTTGAAGCGGCGGGACGACGGCAGTCAAAACTAGGGAAGGCTCGGAGGCGGGAGTTCTCGTCCCTCTACAAGACCGGCGGCTGCGGCCGCCGGTTTTGTTTTGGGTGGATCGGCACATCCGAAAAAAGAGCTTGACAAGGGGAAATATGTAACCGTATAGTTACACATTATGCGGAACCGTTTGGTTACGTCTTCTTCGGCGGCCACCTTCAGCGCGCTGGCCGATCCCACCCGCCGGGCGGTGCTCGATCTGCTGCGGCAGGGAAGCCGGCCTGCAGGACAGATCGCGCGCTCGTTTCCGGTATCGCGCCCCGCCATCTCCAAGCACCTGCGGCTGCTGCGCCGCGCCCACCTGGTGCAGGAGAGAAAACAGGGGCGGCAGCGCTTCTACCATCTGAATCCCGAACCCTTGAAGGCCGTGGACTCGTGGCTGGAGCAATACCGGGTGTTCTGGAGCGCGAACCTGGCCAGCTTGAAGGCGTTTGTCGAAACCGAGTACGCGAAGGAGAAGAAACGCAGCACTTAGCAATCAGCACTCAGCCTCCAGCCCCTCCGGCGAGAGGACTGGGAGGCAAGGGCAGGGGCTCAGTGCTGATTGCTAATTGCTCATCGCTAAGGAGAAATGAAACATGAAACTGCATCGCATCGCTCTAGCCCTGTTGATTGTCTTCGTTACCACCTGTGCGGTCGCCCAGTCTGATGCACAGAAGTCCTTTGACAAACTCAAGTCGCTGGTAGGGACCTGGGAAGGGAAAACCCCCGCCGGCCAGCCTGCTCAGATGGTGTACCGCGTGACCTCCGGTGGGTCGGCGATCATGAGCGAGATCAAGGGACCAGAGGACATGGTCAGCATGTTTCATCTGGACGGTGACCGCCTGCTGATGACCCACTACTGCGCTGCGGGCAACCAGCCGCGCATGAAGGCTTCGCTGTCCCCGGACGGCAAGACCATGACCTTTAGTTTCGTGGACGGAACCAACATGGCGAGTCCGCAGGAAGGGCACATGGATCACGTGGTGTTCACGTTCACCGACAGCGACCATCACAGCGAAGAGTGGACGTTTCTCGACCATGGCAAGGAAATGCACGAGCGCTTCGACCTGGTGCGGAAGAACTGAATCGAGCAGTCGGCACTCAGCGTGCAGCATTCGATCGGAGCTGGGGCGATGCTGAACGCTGCTGCAGCCAGGGGAGAAGGGCATGCCTGAGATCAGATACAAAGTGAATCTGGGGACGTCTCCGGAGAAGGTCTTTGAGGCCTTGACACGGGCAGAGCACATCGCCGGGTGGTGGACGCCAGATTGCAACGCCGACGCGAAGGAAGGCGGCTCTGTCCGATTCGAGTTCAAGGGCCGGGATGGCCGTCTCGACGGATACTCCCGCATGCATATCGTAAAACTGGTTCCTGGCAAGCTGGTGGAGTGGAAGTGCGTAGAGCAGGACTACCAGGGAATCAGCGACTGGGTCGGAACCACGATTCGATTTCACCTGGCTGCCGATGGCCAGGGGGGAACCGATCTCGACTTTGCCCACCTGGATTGGAAGAACAAGGAAGGCTCCTTTCATCGTTGCACGGACGGGTGGGGACACGTTCTCAAAAACAGTCTCAAGAATTATCTCGAGAGCGGAAGGGGCGAGCCGTATCTGGTGCAACTGGAAAAAGAAGCAGCCGGCCGGCCGCAGGAATAATCCCATACACCAACGACTGAGGAGCGTTGTATGACAGCCACGCTCCTGCAATGGTGGAGCGACGAGGACTGCCGCGCCCGGGTCTGGGAGTTTGAGGGCCGGCGGGGAGGGAAGTGGCACTACGAAACCAGCAGTAAGAGCGGCACTGCCGAGACCAAGCCGTTCCCGGCTCCTTCATGAGACGGGGCCGAGCAAGGTTCCGGGGTGCAAGAGAACTCTGAGAGGGAGAGAAAATCTAATATGGCAACCATCGCCGTCACACCCGAGCAGGACGCAGTCATGGCGGAAATCTTCATTGCCGCGCCGCCGGAACGCGTCTTCCAAGCGATCACCGACCCCAAGCAGGCGCCGCAATGGTGGGGCCAGCAGGGCATGTATCGCATCACGGAGTGGCAGGGTGATGTCCGTCCCGGTGGCAAGTGGTCGAGCGTAGGCGTGGGTGCGGATGGGTCGTCATTTCGAGTGGAGGGCGAGTATTTGGAGGTTGATCCGCCGCGCCTGCTGGTGCATACCTGGATGGCAAGCTGGACTGGCACTCTGAAGACCGTGGTGCGCTGGGAACTCGAGCCACGCGACGTGCATGGCCTGCAGGGCCGTGGACCGCAGCGAATGGGAACCGGCACCATGGTGAAACTGCGGCACACGGGATTCGCCGGTGAGCCCAAGGCGGCGGCCGATCACGGACAGGGCTGGAAGCGCGTGCTGGGCTGGATGCAGGCGTTTGTGGAAAAGGGGGAGACGGTGGATACACGGAAGAACGCCGCGAGCTGAGAATTCAAGTGGGGGCGGACAGGAGTGTCCGCCCCACACGACTTACTTCACACCTTTCTCCGGGTCCCACGAGCCCTGTTCCTTCCTCACGAACACGATTTGCCCGATATGGTAGGCATTGTGCGTGCCGATGTGGGCGATGGTGGAGGCCTCCGCGGCGAGCTTCTTATCGTCGGCGGCTTCGACCGCCTTCTCCCATTCGACCATGACTTCGTCGAGTTGCTTGACTGTATCGGCCCACTGCTTGGCGTCGAACTTGTTAAAGGTCTCGTCATTGTTGCCGCTGAACTTCTCCGGAGTCTCCCCTTTGAACTTGGCCAGAGTCTGCCGGTTCCAGAAGACCAGATGGTAGGCGAGCTGGCCGACGGAGTGGTTTCCCTTGCCATCTGTCCAGCTGGCCTGTTCAGCGGTGAGTCCAGCGACGGCGGTGTTCGCGTCCACAAACCAGTCTTTGGTGTTGTGGGTGGTGCGCAGTTGCTCCAGCAGGATGCTCTTAAGCGTGGACGCCTTTTGCTCCTGAGCGCCCACGTAGCCCGACAGCGACAGCACGAGAAGGACAACGAAGGTTTTCATACGGACTTGGTCTCCTTGGCGGATTGTAAAACGAGATAGACGTATCGGAACCGCCTTGGCTAGCAGGGAAGGCCCACACAGGGTCCCTCGACTTCGCTTGCGGTGATGGTGCGAGGCGCGGAGACCAGGGCCCTCGGTTTCGAATCCTTGGCTAAGCCCGCTTCGGCCCTGCGTTATACTTGACGCAGGATGGCTTTCGATCCGCATAAGACCTTCTACCTGGAAACCTTCGGCTGCCAGATGAACGTGCATGACTCCGAAAAGGTCATTGGTACGCTCATTTCCGAGGGATATCGCCAGGTTCCAACCGTCGATGAGGCAAGCCTGATTCTCTACAACACCTGTTCCATCCGCGATAAGGCGGAGCAGAAGGTCTTCCACCGGCTGGCCGACTATAAGAAGCTGCAAGCACAAGGCAAGAAGTTCGGGGTGTTGGGTTGCGTGGCGCAGCAGGAGGGCGAGAGGATTTTCGAGCGGGCGCCGCATGTGTCCATGGTGTGCGGCTCGGCGTCGTACCGCAATCTGCCCGAGATGCTGGTACAGATCGAGGCAGGGAACCGCCGGGTAACCGGCCTGGACGATCGCCAGACCGACGCGTGCTTCGAGACCGAATTCACCGCCCGCACCAACCCGCACCGGGGATACATCACCATAATCGAGGGTTGCGACAAGTTCTGCGCCTATTGTGTGGTGCCCTTTACCCGCGGTAAAGAGCGCAGCCGCTCATCGGAATCGGTCCTGGCGGAGGCGGTGCGGATGGCCGCCGCAGGTTATACCGAGATTCAGCTGCTGGGTCAGAACGTAAACTCCTACAAGGATCCCCAGGGCAAGAAAACATTTGCGGAGTTGCTGGCCGCCGTGGCAGAGGTTCCCGGCATCAAGCGGGTGCGGTTCACCACCTCGCATCCCCGGGACTTTGGACGCGACATCGTGTACGCCATCGAATCAGTTCCGACGCTTTGCGACCACGTGCACCTGCCGGTGCAAAGCGGATCAACCCGCGTGCTGGACGCCATGCAGCGCCTTTACACCCGCGAGCAGTACCTGGAGCGCATCCAATGGATGAAGGAGGCGCGGCGGGAGATCAGCATCACCACCGACGTCATCGTGGGTTTCCCCGGGGAGACCGAAGGCGATTTTCAGGAAACCCTCTCGCTGCTCGAGGAAGTGGAGTACGACAGTGTTTTCGGCTTCAAGTATTCGCCGCGGCCCAACACGCCTTCGCTGCGGTTACGGGACGCTGTCCCGGATGAAGAGAAGGCCCGCCGCCTGGCGGTACTGCTGGAAAAGCAGCGTGAGATCCAGAGGTGCCGTAACCAGAGACACCTCGGTCAGAGGGCTGAAGTAATGGTTGAAGGGAAGAACGAGGCCCGGGGGCAGTGGATCGGGCGGACGTCACAAAACAAAGTGCTTAATTTCAAGGCTCCGGACGGCGTGGCGCCCGGCCTGGGAAGCTATGTTCCGGTGGTCACCACGGCCATTTTTCCCAACAGCCTTTTTGGGGAAATGGTGATATAAGGAGCGGGGAATTTCTTCGGGGGGCACGATGGAAGTCGAGATGAAAATTCGCGGGCTGATGATGGATCCGGTGACCAATATGCCCATCGTGATCCTCAAAGACGTAGGCACCGAGACGGTATTGCCGATCTGGGTGGGGATTTACGAGGCCAACGCCATTGCCCTGGAGATTGAGAAGGTGGCGACCCCGCGCCCCATGACTCACGACCTGATCAAGAATGTGCTGGTGGGACTCGATGCCAACGTCCACAAAGTAGTGGTCACCGAACTGCGTGAAGATACGTTTTACGCCGTCATCTGGCTGGAGCGGGAAGGGCACATCATCAGCATTGATTCCCGACCCTCGGACGCGCTCGCCCTGGCTTTGCGCGTGGATTGCCCCATCTACGTGGAGGACGAAGTCCTGAAGAATTCCAAGCAAGCCACCAACATCTCCAACAGCGTGACCGGCGAGGAACTGCGCAAATGGCTCGAAGGGTTGAATGACGAGGACCTGGGCCGGTACAAGATGTAGGGAATTGAATATCATTGAGTCATTGAGCGATTGAGTCATTTCCGGAATCTTCAATCGCTCAATGACTCAACGATTCAATCCCATGCCCGATCCCGCTTCTCAGCTCCAGCAGCTCTATCTCGCCGGCTTTGAATTTCAGACATTTGATCGTTTTGCCAAGTGCGTCGGCGCGGTGCGCGACAACTGTGTCGCGCTCCTGGTTCCGACTCCCGACGGGCTGCAGATGCTGGGCACTCCCGGCTGGCGCATGGGGGAAGTGATGGGCGTGCTGGTCGAAGTGGGAGGCCGCCAGGTCTTCCAGGCCAAGCAGGAGATGGTCGAAGCCACACCGGAACGACTGGAGGCGCTGCGGAAGTTCCGCGAGGATCTGGCCGAGTTGCTCAATGCCTCCTAGGCTTGCCGGCCATCTGTGATGCATAATGCGGCTGCCGCAGGGGTCAATCGATGAAGATCAATGAGCGGGAACTCGAGCGCGCCGTGGTGGCCGCCGGCCTCTCCGCGGACCAGTCACGCACGATCTGGCAAAAGCTTCAGCTGCGCTCGCAAGAAGAGGCGCACTTTGAGCCCGCCCACGTGGGCTATTACTTCGGGGCGTTGTTGGTCATCGGCGCCATGGGTTGGTTCATGACCCAAGGCTGGGACGGCTTCACCGGTTGGCAGCTGGCGGCCATCGCCATCGGTTATGCGGCGGTCTTCATCCTGGTGGGCCGGCAACTCTGGGGCAAGACCCTATTCAGGATTCCCGGGGGACTGCTGGTCACCATGGCGGTTTGCATGACTCCGCTCGCGGTCTACGGCATCGAGCGGCAGTTGCATCTCTGGCCGGAATTGGATCCGGGGTCCTACACGCGGTTTCATCCCTACATTCACGCCAGTTGGGTGGGGATGGAGGTCTGCACGGTGCTGGCCTCGATCGTGGCATTGCGCTTCTTCAAGTTTCCGTTTCTGACGGCGCCCGCAGCTTACGCTCTTTGGTACATGTCGATGGATGCCACTGCATTGTTGATCGGGAGGGAGTGGAGCTGGCGCGACGAGTGCATGATTTCCGCCATGTTCGGTGCGGTCATGTTGCTGGTGGCATATTGGCTGGAGGGGAAGAGCGAGCAGGATTTCTCGTTCTGGGGATACTTCTTCGGGCTGCTCACCTTCACCGGCGGATTGTCGGCCATGGAGAGTGGCAACGAACTGGCGAAGTTCGGCTATTTCCTGGTTCACCTGGCCATGATTGTGGTTTCGCTCCTGCTGCAGCGGAAGGTGTTTCTGGTCTTCGGTGGCTTCGGAGTCTTTGCCTATCTGACCAACCAGGCTTACACCTACTTCCGCCAGTCCGTGGCCTTCCCATTTGTGCTCAGCTTCATTGGCATTGCTCTGATCTTCGCGGCCATGCAGTACAAGAAGAACGAAGCTGTCCTGGAAGCCAGGATTAGGGCGTGGCTGTCGCTGGATGTCGGGAGGCTAGGGACGAGGGGAGGAGGCAGTTCGTGAACTTCTGGGAGCCGGGAAACCCGCGGTGGCAGCGGCAGGAATCGTACTTTACATAATACCTGTTATCGGACATAACATGTCAGCTTGAGGATGCCGCTAAACTGGGCCGTCCTCACCCAATCCCATACTTCTCTTTCAGCACCTTACGGTGATGAAGTTCGTGGCCCGCCATGACAAATGCCAGCGCCCGGACGCTAATCTCGGCATTGTTAGCGATTCCCCGCCGGCCCCAGTCTTCCTGGTTGAGTTTCTGGAACAGACTTAAGCTGGCGTCGCGGACATAGCCAAATTCCTGTACCAGATCCTGCAGACGGTAGCGAGAAAACGGGCCGTACTGGACGTAGCCGTCCTGCTCGAAACCCTCGATCGGCGTGCGGTCGTTACGGGCGATGCGCAGGGCCCGGTAGGCAAAGATGCGCTCCGTGTCGGTGACATGGCCCAGGACCTCTTTGACGCTCCATTTCCCGGGGGCGTACCGGTACCCGGCCTTCTCTTCGCTGACGGCGCTCAATAGGGCTATGGTTTGGTCCAACTGGGTCTGTAGCGCAGTGACAATGTCGGCTCCCGGGACCAGGGAGATGTAGCGCTCATAGTAGGGATCGTATTCGTTGGCTTGTGGCCTTACCAACACCAGTTCGGCTGTTTTCATGGGCAGTGAATTCCTCGCTAGGACAGAGATGCCGCAGGTTCCGGTGGGGCCGCTTTTTTTGGGGCTTAGCGTTGCCGGCCGGCGGAAAGCTGGGGTGTGGCATCGCCCGCCAGCACAATCCTGGGATGGAAGAGGGTCCCAGCCACCCGGTTGGCGATGGCGATCAGTTCCCTTTGCCCGCAGAAAACCTTTACTTGCCGGGCCCGAGACAGCTCCGGCAGATTCACGGCGCGGCCGCTGCGGATGCGCGCGGCGGTCTCTTCATTGGCAGTCACGGACGGAAACTGCGGCAGCAGCTTCCGTGGATGGATGAACAGATCGTCCGTTCGATCTTCTTTGGCAGCAGCTTCCACTTCCTCCAGGGTGTGGGCGTCGGCCAGGTCGAACTCGCCCAGGGCAGTCCGGCGCAGCGACTCCAGGTGGGCGCCGCAACCCATCTGCTGGCCCATGTCGTGGGCAACCGAGCGCATGTAGGTTCCCGAGGCGACCCGGGCCCGGAAACTTGCCCGGTCGCCCTCGGCGGTCAGTATTTCAAATTCCTTGATTTCGACCTGGACCGCCTTCAGGGGCACATCCTTGTGTTTGCGGGCCAGCTTGTAGGCGGGCACACCGTGAATCTTCTTGGCGGAGAATGGGGGCGGCATCTGCTCGATCACACCGCGGAAGCGGGCCGCCACGTCGCGGACTTGTTCAAGTGAAACTTGAACTGCCTGCGTGGGGCCGGACGCCTGCCCCTCGGCATCGTAGGTGTCAGTGGCGAACCCAAAGCGGATCACGCCCTCGTAGGTCTTCTCGGACGCGGTATAGAACTGTGCCAGCCGGGTCAGATTGCCGAGCACCAGGGGCAGTACCCCGGTGGCCAGGGGATCCAGAGTGCCCAGGTGCCCTACCGCCCTTTGTTGCAGCATGCGGCGCACGCGGTTGACCACGTCGTGCGAAGTCAGGCCCGCGGGTTTATCGATCACCAGGACAGCGTTCATGGAAATTGAGTAATTTCGTAATCGGGAAATTGGGTTAATTCATACCTCGTGCGTTCTGCATCCACGCATTGTTCTCTGCTATTGTGAACTAACAGAGGTCGGGGGAGCCGGGTAATCCTGACTGAATGCAGCTCTTAAATTACCAAATTACCCGATTGCCCAATTGCCGGATCTCGTATGATTCCCATCCGCGACGACACGCCCCGCTTCAGCACTCCGTATATCACCTATTTTATTATTGCGCTGAATGCGGTCATCTTTCTGTTCGAGTTGTGGGTAGGAGCGCAGAGCGAGGGCGCTCTGAACAGCTTCATGTACGAGTTCGGTGTGGTTCCCGGGCACGTCACCGCGGCGCTGGGAGGCTCGCCGCAGTTCCATTTGGCAGATGCTCTCGTCCCCATTCTCACCTCCATGTTCCTGCACGGCTCGTGGCTGCACATCATCGGGAACATGTGGGTGCTGTGGATTTTCGGCGACAACATTGAAGATTACCTCGGCCACTTCCCTTACCTGGTCTTTTACCTGGTCACCGGGATTGCGGCCGCTATCACCCACATTTTGCTTAACCTGGGTTCGCCCGTCCCCACTATAGGCGCCAGCGGAGCAATCGCTGGCATCATGGGCGCCTATTTCCTGCTGTATCCACGAGCGCGCGTTCTAACCATCGTTCCCCTCATCGTCTTTTTCACTTTCTGGTGGTTGCCGGCATGGATTGTGCTGGGCTACTGGTTCCTGGTGCAGTTCCTGAGCGGGGCGGCGACCTCGATCTCGGCGCCGGGCCAGACCGGGGGTGTCGCCTTCTGGGCGCACGTGGGAGGGTTCGTGGCAGGGATAGTGCTAATCAAACTGCTGCCGGAGCGGCGAAACCGGTATCGCTATGGGACGTGGTAGGGAGGGCGGTTCGAGAAGCAGGCAGGGAATGGACTACGGGCTAACCGGAAGTAACTGTTGTAAACAGGCGTGGGTGTTGAAAAAGTCACGGATTGGACCGATCTTGTGCGGGCTGGGTCTGCGAGTCCTTTTCTCGTTTTCTAAGCGGTGACAGTTAGCGGTGCAGTTGGTTGGCTGAGGAACCGCACCAGTCGCTTGATGTTCTGCGCAGCCGCCGCCAGGAAGAACTGCTCCCGCACGAACTTTAATCTCCGCAGACGCAAGCGACGCAGTCCGATTTGATTCTTCAGTTCGGCGAACAACGCTTCCACCTTCTTCCTCTGTCTCTGAGCCTGAGCAAACTCCGGCGTGTCGGCTAACTCCCGTGCGCGTTGTCGGGCGGGCTCGTGCTGGTGGATGTTCAGAGACCGAAAAGGGGCGCTGGTGCATTGGGCTTTTAGCGCACACGCACCACAACGTTTGCGGGTTCCAATGTAGTTGAAGGCACGATTCCGATAAACTCGACCACCGTAGTTGAGTACTTGGCCGGCGGGACAGATGTAGCGATTGTGTTCGGGCTGATAGGTAAAACGCTCGGGACCAAAAAACGGGCTGTTCTTGCGGTGGATGCTGTCGCGGGTCCGCATATACGGAGTGATGTTGCGATCCGCCAACCACTGCAAAAACTCCCCGTTCCCGTAGGTCGTGTCGGCCGCTACCGTTGCTGGCTGTCGTCCTTGCCATGCGGTGAAGCGGGTGAGCATGTCTTGTGCCGCCACCGTCTCCTGACTCATGCGCGCCGCCGTCGCCTGCACTCCCACGATCACGCAGCTCTGATTGTCTACCAGATAGTTGTCGTAATAACCCAGGCGAGCTGGCGTCCCACCCTTGGTGGCGTATGTGGAATCGGGATCGGTGGTCGATACCTGCTCTTGCTGGTGAACTGGCTCCTCGATTGGGTTCTGCTCTTCCAACTCCACCAGATACTGCCGCACCGTGCGGTTGACTTGTGCTGCTTCCGCTAGCTGCTCGCGTGGAACGCGGCTTTCTTTGGCGGCGTTGGCTTCCACGAAGCTGCCGTCCACCGACAGATGCTTGCCTTCGACCAGCCCGACTTCCACGCACTGCCGCACGATCTGCTCAAACAACTGCTCGAACAGCTTTGACTGCTGAAACCGTCCGTGCCGGTTCTTGGAGAAAGTGGAGTGATGCGGGATCTCCTGATCGAAGCCCAGACCGGTGAACCAGCGCCAGGCCA
>JAIQFP010000032.1 GCA_020073165.1 Terriglobia bacterium
GAGTCGGTTTGTTGCCCGTCGACGATCGTTGGTTCACGATCTACTTCGCGCAGATCCCTCTGGCCCAGTTCGACAGCTGGCACCGGCGCATTACGCCTTTGCCGAAACAAGGCAGCTTTTCCATGGATGAGGCAGGGGAAGGGGGAAAAAGCTCCCCTTCCCCTGCACCCCATCCCCTTACCGAAGTGGAGGAAAAAATGTCAGGGATGTGCCCAGTCTAAAATGTCAGGGATGTCCCCGGCCGTTCACAGGAGCCGGTGCGGCGCAGATTGCGGTCCGATACACCCGGACCGCCGGACAGACGAGGGCGTCTGTCCCTACGTGAGCGAGCTCCGGTACACGTCGGTGCTCAGGTACTTCAGGCCGGAGTCGACCATCAGCGTGACCACCTTGGCGCCGGGGCCCAGCTTCTTTGCCACTTGCATGGCGGCGACGACGTTGGCTCCGGAGGACGTCCCGGCGAATAGAGCTTCCTCCCGCGCCAGGCGCCTCGCCATGTCCTTGGCGTCGTCGGTTTTGACGGGCAGGATTCCGTCCACCAGATCCGGCTCCCACAGTGGAGGCGTGAAGCCAACTCCTACTCCTTCGATTTTGTGCGGCCCGGGCTGGCCTCCCAGCAGCACCGAGGATTCTGCGGGTTCGACGGCGACGATCTTGATACTCGGCTTGTACCGCCTCAGCACGGTGGCGACTCCGCGCAAAGAAGCCGCCGTGCCCACACTGTGAACGAAGGCGTCAACCTCGCCCTTGGTCTGAGTCCAGATCTCTTCGCCCAGCGGGTAATAGCCGGCGATGGCGTCATGGTTGTTGAGCTGGTCAGTCCAATAGGTATGAGGCTGCTGGCTCAACTTGCGGGCGACCTCGATCATGTCGAGGATCAGTTTCTTGGTGGTACGGCCTCCCTCGCTGGGTACGAGGGTCAGCTCGGCGCCCAGAGCGGCCATGTGATCCAGCTTCTCGCGGCTGAACGCATCCGAGCTGACGATCTGGATGCGGTAGCCTTTGGCGGCGCAGACCAGGGCCAGCGAGGTCCCGGTGCTGCCGCCGGTGTACTCGATGACGGTGTATCCAGGCTTCAGGCGGCCGTTCTGCTCCGCGCGGGAGATCACGGCCTGCGCCATGCGGTCCTTCATGCTGCCGGTCGGGTTCTCCCACTCGAGCTTGGCGAAGATGTCGGCAGAATTGGGGGGAACTACCTTGCGCAGCTGAACGATCGAAGTGTTGCCGATGGCGTGGAGAACGTCCATGGTGAGAACTCGCTGGGGTGGATGATTGCCTCGAACCGAGCAGTCTACTATGCGCGAAGAAAATCCCCGCCCTGTCTCTCCAAAGAACGGAGAGACAAGGACGGGGTACCCTCTTAGTAGGAAGACTATTCGTTGCTGCCGCGCTGCTCAGTCGCCACGGGAACGATTTTGCCGAACAACCCGTCGGCTTCCTCGTTCGGGCCGGCGGTGAAGAACAGTTCAATCGCCGATCCTGAAGTGCCGTTGCTTCCGAAATTCAGCGCCCACAGGCCATCGATGGTCAGTGGTGCGCCGTTGGCATCGAGCAACTTGCCCTCAAACTTTCCGGTGACCAGGTTGAAGGCGTTGATGGTGCCATCGCCCTGGTTGCCGACCAGCAAACGGTGGCTGAATACGCCAAAGTCCGACGGAGCCTGCGTGATGCCCCACGGCGCATTCAGGAAGGATCCAGACTGCAGGTCGAGCAGCAGCCGTCCCTGGGGATCAAAGATGGCGACGAAGCCTTGTCCGGGGCCATGCGCTTCGTCGTCGCTTCCGTGCTGTTTCTTGGCAAAAGTCACCACCACATTTCCGCCCACGTTCTGAACATTAAAGGGAGCAAAGCCCCTGGGAATGTGCAGGTCGCGGAAGGCACGCTCGCCTAGTCGTACGCGCTGGAAAGTGGAGTCAAACACATCCATTCGTCCTTCCCCAAAGTTGGCCACATATAGGAACGTTCCCTCTGTGGTGGTAACCAGGGTGCATCCTTTATAGACCGCGTCGCCCGGGGTAGTTCCAGCCGGGGGAAAGGCGATGACCGCATCGGTAGGCTTCACTCCGGGATTCCATCCGGAGATAGTCCCGTCCTCGGTCACAAACAGAAAGATTGCCTTCTTGCCGGGCGCGATCTCAAAGCCGCTGCTGTAGTTGAACGCCGCGCCCGTAGGAGCGGCAATCGCGTCGCTGTCGCCGGGCGAGGGAATGGCAACCACCAGAGACTGTGGAAGTCCCGCCGCGTCATACAAAGTGGCCAGGCCGGTATGGTTGTCGGAAACCCACCAGGCAGAGGTTGCACTCCGGGTCAAGCCCCACGAATTCTTCAGATTCGAGTCAAGATTAGGAGCGGTCGGGGAAACACTGCTCAGGTTGACGGTAAGATCAGTGCGCGTGAAATGTTGCCCAAACGAGGGCAAGCTGGTTACGGCAAATATCAACCATGGCAGAGTGACCCTCCGCACGCTGCGCGGAAGGAAGGAGAACTTCAACATACGTTAACCTCATTAGAAAGGGCGGCGGATGGCCGCTCCTGGAATTTGCCCGGGGCCACGACCGCATCACACGGCTTGGCGATTGGGCATACTGCAACCTAAACGCGGAATGCGGGGCACTTGTCAGGAGATTGTTAGTAAGTCGTCATTTTTCTTTCGGGCGGGCGGCTGGCTCATTTTTTGCGCGGGTAGTCGAGCAGGCAGTTTCAATTGCACGAATTTGAGCTGCGGCGCAGCTGAAGGCGCACCCTTTCAAATGAGGAGCTGAAACCCGAACTCTCCGGCCTGGTGGCTGAAATCCACCACCCGTGGCCGAGACCGGCCAGAAGCTTAACGGAAGCTGAAAACCGGGTTATCGGTAACTCCTATATTTAGCTGAAAATAAAAGATTTATCTTTCAGTAATCCGCTAGGACTATTGGCACGGCACCTGCATTCTTCAAGGGTGCGTGAGTGGTCCCCGAAACCCGCTCACGCAGGTGAGGTGGGCCATGAAAAACAAATTGCTAGTTGGGTTTTCGATTCTCGTGCTCGCAGTGTTCGGGGCGGTGCGTGCCAGCGCCCAGGTAGATACGTCGGACGGCGTGGGACGCGTCAGCCTGATTAACGGCGAGGTTTCGACCCAGCGTGGCGACTCCGGAGACTGGGCGGCGGCGGCTCTCAATCAACCCGTGGTCAGCGGTGACCGGGTTTCGACGGGAGGCGCGTCGCGCACCGAAGTACAACTGGACTACGCAAACGTCCTGCGGCTGGGCGACAACTCGCAGGCCACCATCGCCAGCCTCACGCGAACCCAGATGCAAATTCAACTCGGCCAGGGCCTGGCGGACTTCTCCGTTTTCAAGGGCTCGGAGGCTGAGGTCGAGATTGACACTTCCAACGTCGCCGTCCATCCCGCTCGCAAGGAGGGCGTGTACCGCATTGAGGTCAACGGCTACGAGACGCGCGTGATCGTCCGCAAGGGCGAGGCGGAAATTTCCACGCCGCAAGGCAGCACGCGGATCGAGAAGGGCCAGGCGGTCACCGTGCGCGGCAGCGGCGACGACACGCAGTACAAAGTTGCCGATGCGCCCTCCAAGGACAGTTGGGATTCCTGGGTGAATGACCGCAACGGAACCATCCGCAACGCGCAGTCGTGGAACCATACCAACCAGTACTACACCGGGGCCGAGGATCTGGATGCCTACGGACATTGGCAGAACGTGCCGGATTATGGCTATGTTTGGGCTCCGGTCGCGCCCGTGGGCTGGGCGCCGTATCGCGCCGGCCGCTGGGTGTGGGAGCCGTACTGGGGCTGGACGTGGGTTTCCTATGAACCCTGGGGCTGGGCTCCTTACCACTATGGTCGCTGGTTCCTCTACGGCGGATCGTGGGTGTGGTGGCCGGGACCGGTGTACGGATACGGTCCGTACCGGCCCGTATGGGCGCCGGCTTACGTGTCGTTCTTCGGCTTCGGCAGCAACTTTGGATTCTCCTTTGGTTTCGGCTCCGTGGGCTGGCTGCCGATCGGGCCGTGTGACCCGTTCTTCCCCTGGTACGGGCGGCACCGTTCGAACTTTAACGTGGTCAACATCACCAACATAACCAACATCACGATCATCAATAACCGCGAGCGCAGGTTTCATTTTGTACAGCCACTGCATCCTGGAACTCGCTTCTCCAACCTGCGGCTGGCTTCGACAGACGCCCGCATTCGTGAATCCATCTCGACGGTTCCGACGGAACACTTTGGCACCGGAAAGGTACGGCCAGCGCCGTATAGCCATGTTGGGTTCAAAGATGGCGGCATGATGACTGCGGGTCTGCCCATTGTTCCCACGAAGCAGAGTCTGTCGGCCAGCGACCGTCCGGCCGCGCCGTCCACGCTTCGTGGCGGACAGCAGGAGCGTTTCTTCAGCAAGTCGCGTCCGGCCGCGACGGTGCAGCCGTTCGACAAGCAGGTCGCGCAGATGCAGCAGGACATCGGGCGGCATGGCGGAGCGGTGACCAACCGTCCGGAAGCGCGCGCCGAGACGCCCGGTACGAAACCCGGCGCGGCGATGAACAACCCGGCCATGAATCCACCGCGAAGCCCGCGGCAGGAACCGGGAACGCCTGCGCCGCCCCGGACAGGCAGAGGCCAGGACACTCCAGCCAAGGGCGTGGAGAATCCGGGCGCAATCCTGAATTCCACTCCGCCCAACGATGGCTGGCGGCACTTTGGTTCTGAGGTAGCGGAAAACCGGCCACCGGAGAACCCGCAGCAGAGCCCAACCAAGAAGAAGGCGGAGCCCGCGCAACCGCGCAATGCGCCGCCCAAGGATGCCAAGCCCGCGGGCCCGGACCAGTCCGGCTGGCGGCGATTCTCGGACGCCAAGGCCACCCAGAGCGGGGACCGTACCGCTCCGAGCAGGCAGCAACCCGAGAACAGCAGCGGGAGACCATCGGCTCCTGGAAACGTACCGCCAGCGCGCTCCCCGAATCCGGTGAACACTCCACCCGCGCCGCAACCGGATCGCAACGACGGCTGGCGTCATTTCACGCCACAGCCCGGCAGCGGCACTCCGGAATCTCCCAATCGGGGGAACCAGGGCAATGATCAGTGGAACCGCCTCCCTTCCCGCGGTGAAGCGCCTGGGGCGCAGAACAACTCGCGAGAGATGCGGCCACCGGCATACGGTGACAACCGAGGCTCCCGGCCACCGCTCGACCTGAGACAGCCGATCGTGACCCCGCGTCCGCCGGCTGGAATGTCAGGCGGGAGCCACCGGGGTGGCGAATCACGACCTGAGCCGAGGAGCGGGGGCGGAAACCGGGGAGGATCAGGCAACAGCGGACAGCAACATTCGTCCCCTCCCAATAAGCACCGATAGTGAATTAGACCGGAAAAGATTACGGGGGCCTTGCGCCCCCGTTTTTGTTGCGACAAAGGTGGTCTACAGGAGGTCTGTTCTAAGGAGAATTTCGTCGCGGGAAGCGGGGAATTTGGTGCGTATGGCAAAAGCTGTGCTCAAAACGTCAATACCCAGCGGCTGCAAGATAATCTCGCATCTCCGCGAGGGGACGATTGCACTCGACGGCAATCGCGAATCCTGGACCAGATGCCTGCTGCTCGACCCGCACTACCTTCCCTTCACCAACCAACTGTATGGGCCGAACCGCCTCTCGCTCATTCACGGTGATAGTGAAACTTACCGGCGCGTGGGTTGGAATGGGCGCAGTCGCCTCCAGCAGCAGGCCACCGACGCTCAGGTTCCTGCTCAGGGTCTGCAATTCAGAGACTGAATTGCCCATGGCAAACTTCACCTCGACAGGGTAGCGGAGAGCGAAACGACGGTACTTGCGTTCCGGCGAATGAGGTGGCTGAGAAATTTGGGTGATTTTGCCCATGACATGGTTCCCGGTGAGACTTGTCCTATGCTGGCACCTGCCCTTCGCTTTCCACCACAGTACAAAAGGGATTGTCCCAAAGGACTGGTACCAGCGACGGACCTTGGTTACCGTCCTTTCGCAAGGAGATGGCCATGCCGTTGCCCGCCGGTTCTTGATGGTTACGCCTGATTACTCGAAGTCGGCGGTCGCGAACCCGGCACGCGATTTTCGAGCGCTCGACGACTGGCCTTCCAACCGCGTCCGCTATGCCCTTCCGAGACCTGCCCTAATCTCAGACTGCCGCGCAAACTGTCTCTAGACCTGCGTTCTTCTCCGGGCCGGGAGCCTGGTCGAACGGAGGTCGTTCCAAAATCCCCCGCCGCACACCTCATTGAATGCGGCCGGACAATGAGGTCTTCCGTGAAGGATCTCGGTGTTCGTTGGAATCTTGCTGTAGTATTGCTTGCTCTGGCCACGATGCTCGGGTGTCAGGCCGTCAGCTCAGGTTCCAGACCGCCACTCAACGGCCTGAACTTGAGCAATTCAGCTCTTGATTTCGGCAACGTGGTGGTTGACGGCAGCAAGACACTCACCGTCACAGTCACCAATGAAACTTCTTCCGGCGTGACTCTGGTGTCAGCGGCGGTAAGCAAAGCAGCTTTCACCCTGACTGCACCTACTTTGCCGGTGACGATCGCGGCGGGCCAGAGCACTGCTCTCAGTATTAGCTTCACACCGAACTCCACGGGAACCACCAGCGCTACGCTCACCATCGAAAGCGATGCCCCTACTCCCGAAATCGCTCTGCCGCTTTCAGGCAATGGGGTCATAGCCGGTGAACTGTCCGCCAACCCCACCAGCCTTAGCTTTGGGAGCATCCAGGTCGGCAACAGCCAGACCTTGTCGGAAACCCTGACCAACTCCGGGGGCGCAGACGTTACCATCACGCAAGCAACCACCACAGGGCTGGGGTTCAGCGCGAGTGGCCTGAGCCTGCCTGTGACCCTCAGCGCAGGGGAAAGCAAGACATTCAGCGTCATCTTCGCGCCGCAGTCGCTGGGTGGGGCCAACGGCAACATCGCGATCACGAGCGATGCTTCCAATCCCACGCTTAACGTGCCCCTCTCCGGCACGGGGATTGCGGTCGGTGCGCTGACGGCAAATCCCACCAGCCTCAACTTCGGTAGCGTTCAGGTCGGCAGCAATCAGACCTTGTCGGAAACGCTGACCAACACCGGTGGCTCCAGTGTCACCATCTCGCAAGCAACCGCGACCGGCCCGGGATTCAGCGTGAGCGGCCTAAGTCTGCCTTTGACCCTTAGCGCCGGCCAGAGCAAGACGTTTAGTGTCACTTTCGCGCCGCAGTCTGCCGGGTCAGCCAGCGGCAACGTGGCGATCACCAGCAACGGCTCCAACCCGATATTGAACGTACCCCTCTCCGGAACCGGAGTGACGGCGGGGGCGCTCACCGCCAACCCGTCCAGCCTCAGCTTTGGCAGTGTGCAAACCGGCAGCAGCTCGACTTTGTCGGAAACCCTGACCAATACTGGCGGGTCCAGTGTGACCATCACCCAGGCCACCGCCACGGGAGCAGGTTTCAGCGTGAGTGGGCTCAGCCTGCCGCTCACTCTGACAGCGGGTCAGAGCAAGACTTTCAGCGTGACCTTTGCACCCCAGTCGGCAGGCAGTGTCAGCGGCAACCTCGCCATCATCAGCAATGGCTCCAACCCGACACTGAACATACCTCTCTCCGGGACTGGCGTGGCGCCGGGTGCGCTCACCGCCAATCCGTCCAGCCTCAGCTTTGGCAGCATTCAGATCGGCAACAGTTCGACCCTGTCGGAGACCGTCACCAACACGGGCGGATCGAGCGTGACGATCACCCAGGCGACGACTACGGGTGCAGGCTTCAGCGTGAGCGGGCTGAGCTTGCCGCTAACCCTGACAGCGGGTCAGAGCAAGACTTTCAGCGTCACATTTGCGCCTCAGTCCGCGGGCAGTGTCAGCGGCAACATCGCAGTCATCAGCAACGCTTCGAACCCGACGCTCAATATTCCGCTTTCTGGTACCGGGGTGACGCAAGGGGCGCTGTCGGCCAATCCCACCAGCTTGAGTTTCGGTAACGTGCAAGTCGGTAACAGTTCAACCTTGTCGGAGACCCTCACGAACACCGGTGGATCCAGCGTTACCATCACCCAGGCCACCGCCACGGGAGCGGGCTTGAGCGTGAGCGGTCTGAGCCTGCCGCTGACTCTGACGGCAGGTCAGGCCAAGACTTTCAGCGTGGTGTTTGCTCCATCGTCCGCCGGCAGCGTGAGCGGGAACCTGGCCATCATCAGCAATGGATCGAACCCGACGCTTAACATTCCGCTATCTGGCACGGGGATCACTGCGGGCACACTCACCGCAAATCCGACCAGCCTCAGCTTTGGCAGCGTTCAAATCGGCAACAGTTCCACGCTGTCGGAAACCCTGACCAATACGGGCGGCTCCAGCGTCACCATCAGCCAGGCAACGACGACTGGCGCGGGGCTCAGCGTGAGCGGTCTAAGCTTGCCACTGACCCTGACGGCTGGTCAGAGCAAGACTTTCAGCGTGGTGTTCGCTCCGCTGTCAGCCGGCAGCGTGAGCGGAAACCTGGCAATCATCAGCAACGGTTCCAATCCAACTCTCAATATTCCTCTCTCCGGCACGGGAGTGACCCAGGGCACGCTTTCCGCGAATCCATCGACCCTTAGCTTTGGCAACGTGCAGGTGGGCACCAACAAGACTCTCTCTGAAACCCTGACGAACACCGGCGGCTCCAATGTGACTATCTCTCAAGCTACGGCTTCGGGCACGGGCTTCAGCATCAGCGGATTGACTCCCCCGATCACCCTGACTCCGGGACAGAGCTTCACCTTCAGCGCCATCTTTGCGCCGACAACGGCAAGCAGTGCGAATGGAAGCATTACAGTGGTATCCGATGCGTCGAATCCGAACCTGACGATATCCATGTCGGGGACGGGCACAGCCCCCGGTCAACTGTCGGTGACGCCCACCAGCCTGAGCTTCGGCGACGTGGTCGTGGGTGGGAATTCCAGTCAATCGGGAACGCTTAACGCCACCGGCGCGAGCGTGACCGTGTCCTCGGTGTCGATCAGCAGTCCGGCGTTTTCAGTGAGTGGGTTATCGTTCCCGTTCACCATCACAGCTGGAGGCAGCGCCAACTTCACGGTGACCTTCGCGCCGAGTGCGACCGGCCCGGCATCGGGGACGGTGTCGTTCACCAGCAATGCTTCGAACTCCCCGACGGTGCAATCGGTGACGGGCAATGGCACGTCTGCGCCGCAACATAGCGTGGATCTCTCCTGGAACGCGAGCACGTCCGTGGTTGATGGTTACAACATCTATCGAAGCACTACGTCGGGTGGGACGTATAGCAAGCTCAACTCGACGCTAAACCCGGGCACAGCCTACACCGACAGCACTGTCCAGGCTGGGAAGACCTATTACTACGTCACTACGGCGGTCGACAGCAGCGGCGGTGAGAGCATTTTCTCTAACGAAGTGCAGGCGATCATTCCCACGCCATAAATCGAGCCCGGCACGAGTTTGAGACGCGGGTGCGATCTCTTGTTCATTCAGCTCGAGCTGAGTGTGCCTCCCACCATAAAGCAGTTACTGTCTCCAGCAGTCTCCCTTACGTAATTGGAAAGAGTACAGGCCATGGTTACCCGCCGTCTTTCGCGTCGCTATCGGGCTATGGGACGGGCCGAGGGTATGCAAACCAACGAGTAATCCCACGTCCATCCGTGACCTTCTCGCAGAAGCAGGGAACACAGAGACTGGTTGCATGCGACTCCCCCAAGTCAAATTCTTGCGCACTGTATCTCTTCCTCTATTGAGCATTCTGATCATGACACTGCTGGCAGCGTCCGCGCTCGGGAAAGCGGGGGGCTCAGACAGCGCAGGCAAGCATGGCGCCCTCAAGGTCGCTCCGTCGAGCCTCACTTTTGGCAACGTGCAGGTCGGCTACAGCAAAACCCTGACAGCCACCCTTTCCAATACCGGAGGTGGAGACCTGACAATCTATAGCGCCACCAGCAGCGGCGCGGAATTTATCGCGAGCGGACTGAGCACGCCACTGACCCTGACTCCGGGCCAGAGCTTCACCTTCAGCATTACGTTCGCTCCGCAGTCCAGCAGCGATGCCACCGGAGACGTGACTTTGAGTTCACAAAACAATCGGAAAACCCGGTCCATACCACTGACTGGCACGGGCACCGCTGCCGGACAGCTCACGGTTTCGCCGGCCAGCTTGAGTTTTGGCAACGTTGCGGTAGGCAAGAGCGCAAGTCTTAGCGGAACCCTCACCGCGACTGGAGCCAGCGTCGCCGTGTCCTCGGGAACCAGCAACAGTTCGGAATTTGTGCTCAGTGGACTCTCGTTCCCTTTCACGCTCCAGGCGGGACAGAGTGCTTCGTTCACAGTCGGATTTACCCCTCAGACGAGTGGAACATCGTCCGCGACTCTGGCATTCGAAAGCGACGCCGCAAGCTCGCCGTCGGTTGAATCTCTTACTGGCACTGGGACCAACCCGCAGCAGCACACTGTAACCCTGCATTGGAACCCAACCCCTTCTGTGATTGCCGGTTATGACGTGTACCGCGGAGGCACCGCCGGTGGTCCGTACGCGAAGCTCAATTCCACCCTGGATCTGAGCACGAGTTATACCGACACTTCGGTCGAGAACGGAAAGACCTACTTCTACGTGACTACCGCCGTGGACGACAGCGGGACCGAGAGCGGTTATTCCAACGAGGTGCAGGCGGTAATCCCCTCTCCATAGGCGTTCTCGGGCTTGCTTCGCCCTGCTCGAGTCCTGCAATAACGACAATCAACGCCTCTTTGAGTACCAGCCTGAACCGGACCGCGCCGGGGGTGTCACATGAGACTGTGACTACGGTCACAGCGCAGACGTGACCGGCCAGCGATCATCGGACATGCTTTGCTTAGAACGAACGTTCGATAAATCGCAGGACCAGATCGCCGACCTGAGTTTTGCCCGCGTTGGGGAGTGGAAAGATCGGCACCCCGGCGCCAAGGTGATTGGCTACTTCCCGGTTTACGCGCCGGTCGAGATCATCCATGCCGCCGGCATGCTGCCGGTCGGGCTGAGCGGCGGCGGGGATCGCCTGGACATCCAGCATGCCGATGCACGCTTTGGCTCGTTCATCTGCTCCATCATCAAGACCACTCTGGAAATGGGCCTGCGCGAGCATCTCAAGATGTTCGACGGCATCCTGTTCAGTTCGATCTGCGATTCCGCGCGCAATCTCTGCTTCGTGATGAAGCGGAACTTTCCCGATCTCTACACCGACTTCCTCCATTTGCCGCACAACCCGAGTTCCACCGCCAGCGTGGACTTTTTGGCCAGCGAATACCGGCGGCTCATCCAGGAACTGGAGCGCATCGGCGGCCACGAGGTGACAGAAGCCGGTTTGAAGAATGCAATCGCTCTCTATAACCACAATCGACAACTGATCCGCCACCTGTACGCACTGCGCGCGCAGAAACCGCATGTACTGCGGGCCTGGGAATCGTACGTGCTGGTTCGCGCCGGCAACCTCATGCCGGTGGAGGAGCACAACGTGCTTCTCGAGGAATCTCTGCAGGAGCTCACGCAACGGCCGGGCAAGCCGCGCGATTCCATCCGCGTGGTGGTGGAAGGCGCTTTCTGCGAGCAGCCGCCGCTCGACCTGATCAAGCTTGTCGAGGATGCGGGTTGCTACCTGGTGGACGACGACTTTGTGATCGGCCGGAGCTGGTTCACGGAAGATGTTCCGGTTAACGGAGACGCAGTTCATGCCCTGGCAGAGAGCTACGTCAACCGCGCGGTGTATTCCTCGGTGCGCCATGATTTCCGCGCACCGCGCTGGGAAGGCCTGGCGGAGAAGGTGAAGCGCTCGCGGGCCGACGCAGTGCTGTTCCTGATTGCCAAGTTCTGTGAGCCGGCTTACTTCGACTACGTCCTATTCAAGCAAAAGCTGGAAAAAATCGGAGTGCCGCATCTGCTGCTGGAATTCGAAGAGAAGCAGTTCACCTTCGACCGGGTGCGGACCGAGGTGGAGACGTTCGTGGAGTCGCTGGTCTTCGACTAGCCGGGTTGAGCGCAACCAAGAGGATGGTGACCACATGCCTGAAGTGAAGCAGACCGAATACCGCGGCAGCATTCATCAGCGGCAGAAGGATCTCATGCTGAAGTGGTACGAGCGGCTCAATGAGGCCGCGGAGACCGGCACGCCGCCGACCGCCTCGCTGATGATTTCCGGGAATTGCGTGGAATTGCTGGAGGCTTTCGGTGCGGTGCCCATTTACCCCGAGGTGAATGCGCTGCAACTCGCCATTCGGCACCAATCGCTGGAGCCCATTCTGGCGGCCGAGGAGATCGGCTACGCGCCCGACAACTGCGCGTACGTGAAGGCTGACATCGGATGCTATCTGAAAGGCATCACTCCTACCGGCGGCAAGCTGCCCAAGCCCGACCTGGTGTTGTGCAATTTCGTCGGCTGTAACACCTATGTGAAGTGGTTCGAGCACACGGCGGTGCTGACCGGTTCCAAGCTCTACGTGCTCGACGTTCCCTTCCTGTGTGAGGATGAGCCCAGTCAGGCTGCTATTGACTATGTGGTCCGGCAGCTGAAAGAGGTGGTCACGCTGCTGGAGAGCATCACCGGGAAGAAGTTCGATTACGACCGCTTCACGGAAGCGGTGCGCTGTTCGGCCGAGGTGGAAGAACTCTGGTCGCAGATCAAGCACCTGGCGCGCCGTACACCCTCTCCCTTTGACGCTTACTTCGATGCCATCACGCTAATGGGGCCGTTGTACGTGTACCGCGCGACTCCGGAAGGCGTGGAGTTCTTCCGCGCCGCACTGGAGGAGATGTGGCAGAAGGTAGCGAGCGGGCAAGGCGTGTATGACCAGGAGAAGTTCCGGCTGGTTGTCGAAGGCCCTCCCCCGTATCCGTATTTCCGCACCTTCCGCGACATGTTTGCCAAGTGGAAGGCCTGCGCCGTTGCCTCGACCTATTCAACTGTGGGTGGGCTGTGGGAGTTCGGTGCGCGTCACGATCCGGATCATCCCTTTGAGTCGGTAGCTATGCACATGCTCTCGCAGAACGTCACCAACAGAAATTATCTACAGCGTTACGAGCAGATTAAGCGCTACATCGAAGAGTGGAATGCGGACGGGCTGATCATTCACTTCGTCAAGAGTTGCCGCCTGTTTTCCGCTGGGCAGGGCGATATGCGCGACTATGTGACCAAGACGCTGGGGGTCCCGACGCTCTACATCGAGTCAGACCTGGAAGATCCGCGTTACTTCGCTGAGGCCCAAACCAGGAACCGGATTGATGCATTTTTTGAGACGCTGGAGCATTCCAAACTCACCGCCAAGGCCGTTTGAGGAGCGAACCATGAGAGTTGCCGCCGGAGTTGACGTTGGGTCCACCCAGACCAAAGCGGTGGTGATGACCGAGAACGGGGGCAGGAGCATACTCGCCCGGGCGCTGGTGGATACCGGCGCCAACGTGCGCAAGGCGGCGGAAAACGCCTTTGTGGTGGCCTGCCACAGTGCTGGCATCGCGCCGACCGAAGTGGGCTTTGTGGTCGGGACGGGATACGGCCGCTACAACATCTCGTTCGGTAATGCGCAGTTGACCGAAATCAGTTGCCATGCACGCGGGGCGCACTTCGTGTGTCCGACTACGCGCACCGTGATCGACATGGGCGGGCAGGATGCCAAGGCCATCAGCGTGGGCAGCGACGGGCAGGTGCTCGACTTCGTGATGAACGACAAGTGCGCTGCGGGGACGGGACGCTTTCTGGCCAATGCTGCCGACGTGATGGGAATCGGGCTGGACGAAGTTGGGCCTCTGTCGCTGCGGGCCACACGTGCGGTGAAGATCGCCACCGTGTGCACGGTGTTCGTCGAGTCCGACATTCTCTCCTACCTGGCGCAGGGCAAGAAAGCGGAGGACATCCTGGGCGGCGTGCACCTGGCGATTGCCAAGAGAACGCTGTCGCTGGCGCGCCGCGTTCCTCTCGAACCCGACATCACCATGACCGGCGGCGTGGCTCGCAACGTGGGCATGGTGCACGCGCTGGAAGAGGTGCTGGGGACAAAGATGCAGGTCAGCCCGGACGCGCAGTTTATTGGAGCTATAGGCGCAGCTGTCTTTGCGCTGGAAAAAATGGATCAGAGTTTTGAATCTTCTATGTGGAGGCCCGAATATGCGACTGGTAGCGGGCATTGATTGCGGCAGCGGCTTCACCAAGGCTGTCCTGGT
Source organism: Terriglobia bacterium (assembly GCA_020073165.1). Classification (GTDB taxonomy): domain Bacteria; phylum Acidobacteriota; class Terriglobia; order Terriglobales; family Acidobacteriaceae; genus JAIQET01. Next base: position 14,174 of record JAIQFP010000032.1, read on the forward strand.
CGCGCAAAACGGCGACATGTCGGTGATGGGGAAGGGCAAGGCCAAAAGCGGCGTCAACATGGAAGAGGCGGCGACGACGGCGCTGGAGGCCGCGCTGCAAGACGCCGGCCTGACGCGGAGCGACGTCCACTACATTGCCACCACAGGATTCGGCCGCTATGGCGTGGGTTTTCGCGACATCCAGGTCACCGAGATCACCAGCGGCGCGCGTGGCGCCCACTCCCTGTTTCCCAGTTCGCGCTGCGTGCTGGACATCGGTAGCCAGTCCACCCGGGCAATGACGATGAACGAGTCGGGCAAGGTCCGCAGCTTCAAAACCAACGACAAGTGCGCGGCAGGTTCGGGCATGTTCATTGCGCGCGCGGCCAAGTACCTGGAGATCCCGATTGAGCGAGTCGGCGAATGCTCTCTACGAGCCACCAATCCTCAGCCCATCAGCAGCGTGTGCGCCGTGCTGGCGGAGAGCGAAATCATCAATCACGTCAGCGCGGGCGTCAGCGTGGAGAACATCCTGCGGGGGATTCACGACTCGCTGGCCGATCGCGCAGTGGGCATGCTGAAACGGGTGGGCAGGGATGGCGAAGTCACGTTCATCGGCGGTGTCGCCTGCCAAAGCGGCATCGTGAAAGCACTCGAAGACAAGCTAGGCACCAGGGTCCATGTTCCCCCGGACTGCGAGTATGTGTGCGCGCTGGGTGCAGCCCTGTTGGGACACAAACGGCTGGCCATGAAAGAGAGTGCGGCAAGCCTGACGCAAGTTTCGTGAGGTTTTATGTCTCCTGCAACAGAAACGACGATCGAGAAAGCATCCACTGGAGTGGTTCGTGGAGCCTACGGATTCCGGTTGACCGCTGTTGGTCAACGGCTGGAGAGGCAGGAGCTGCCTGCGCTCGATCCGGGACCAGATCAAGTGGTGGTGAAAGTCGCCGGGTGCGGCGTGTGCCATACCGACATCGGCTATGCATTTGATGGCGTGCCTACGCGGCATCCGCTGCCGCTGGTGCTCGGACATGAAATCGTGGGGCGCGTGGTTGCCGCCGGTGAACGCGCTGCTCACTGGCTGGGCCAGAACGTAATTGTTCCCGCTGTGAATCCCTGCGGGGAGTGCCCGGCATGCAAAGCGGGTCGCGCGACCATTTGCCGGAAACAGTTCATGCCGGGCAATGACGGCGACGGCGGCTTTGCCACCCACGTGGTCGTGCCGGGACGTGGACTTTGCCCCGTACCGGATAAGCTGCCCGACGGGGTGTCGGTCGCCGCGCTATCGGTGGTTGCAGATGCGGTCACGACTCCGTTTGAGGCCATCCGGCGTGCGCAGCTTGGTGCGAACGATGTGGCGGTGTTTACCGGCGTGGGTGGGATCGGCGGATTCGGGGTGCAGATTGCGGCCGCGTTCGGGGCGGCGGTCGTAGCGATTGATATTGACCGGGAGCGGCTGGATCTGGCTGCTCAGCACGGAGCCGCTCTCACGCTCGATGCCAGTCAGAGGAGCGAAAAGGACCTGAAGTCATCGGTGCGAACGTTCGTCAAGCAGAGCGGCCGGAGTGGCATCGGGCTCAAGATTTTCGAAACCAGCGGAACCACTGCGGGACAGGCTACAGCCTTCGGCCTGCTCGATCACGGAGGCTATCTGGCGGTCGTTGGCTATACTCCAAGGCCCGTTGAGGTCCGCCTCTCCAACTTGATGGCGTTTGATGCGACCGCTCGCGGCAACTGGGGATGCCCACCGGAGCAATATCCGGCGGCGCTTGCGCTGGTGCTGGAAGGCAATATCACGCTCGCACCCTATGTGGAAGAACATTCGCTGGAGGAGGCTCCGGAATTGCTGGAGGCCGTGCACCGGCACGCCATCCGCCGCCGGGCCATCCTGGTACCGCCGAGCAAGTGAGGAACGTCATGAAAAACCACAACCTTGTCGAAGACTTTGAACCGCGGGAAATCCTGGTGGAGCGCCGGCCGGCTCACGACCAGGCGGGCCAGCCTGTGGCAGGGCTGCACAACGTCTGGATCACGCTGAATAATCCGGCCGAACTCAACGCTTACACCACCGGTATGATCAAAGAAGTCATTCTGGCGCTGCGCGAAGCCAGCAACGATCGCGCGGCGGTGACGGTGGTTCTGACCGGCGCTGGTACGCGCGCCTTCTGCGCCGGGGGCAACACCCGCGAATACGCCGAAGTGTATGCGGGCGCGCCCGGCGAATACCGGCAATACATGCGGCTGTTCAACGACATGGTCACGGCCGTGTTGCAATGTGACAAGCCGGTGGTGTGCCGCGTGAACGGGATGAGAGTGGGTGGCGGACAGGAAATCGGCATGGCCTGCGATTTTTCGATCGCCAGCGATCTGGCTATCTTCAGCCAGGCAGGTCCCAAGCACGGCTCAGTACCCGATGGCGGCAGCACCGACTTCCTGCCGCTGTTCGTCGGCATCGAGCGGGCCATGTACAGCGGAACCCTGTGCCAGCCCTGGAGCGCGCACCGCTTCTATTGGCTGGGCGGCCTCACTGAGATCGTGCCGGTGCTCAAACTCAACGGCAACTGGATTCCTAACCCGCTGGTGGTAAGCGATCGTCTGCTCGATGAATACGGCCGGGTGGTGTTGGGCGAATGGAAGACCGGAGCGGCGCAGCAGGAAGGCAAAGCCTTGATGGCGAAGGCAGCCACTGATCTTTCCCTGCTCGATGAGGCGGTGGAGAAGCTTTGCATGCGCATCCTTTACACCATGCCCGATTGCCTGACCAAGACCCTGGAGAGTCTGCGCAAACACAAGCTGGAACACTGGGACCGCAACCGCGAGAGTAACCGCGCCTGGCTGGCGTTGAACATGATGACCGAAGCCAACGCCGGCTTCCGCGCCTTTCACTACGGCACGAAAAACGAGCGCGAGGTAGACTTTGTCCAGCTGCGGCAACGGCTGGCAGAAGGCGCGCGGTGGAGTGAGGACCTCATCCGCGACATCGCTCCCTGGGTTGATCAGGAAGCTAAAGTAGGAAAATGACGGCTCCACAACCAACGAGAGAATTGTCCGGCCAGGTGGCCGTGGTGACGGGCGGTTCTGGCGGCATTGGGACCGCGATCATGAACGCTCTTCGTGACGCGGGTACGCTCGCCATCTCCCTGGATCTTTCTCCACCGCCGAGCCACGAGACACCTTTTATCAAGTGCAACGTGCGGGATGACGCTTCGGTCGCGGCCGCCATCGCCCAAGTCGCACAGCAGCACCAGCGCCTTGATCTGGCGATCCACGCTGCCGGAATCTCCCGCGAGGCTGTGGTGTGGAAGCTCTCCTTGGAAGATTGGGACTTGATCCAATCCGTCAATCTGCGCGGGGCTTTTCTGCTGCTGCGCCATGCCATTCCCGTCATGCGCCGGGGTTTGGGTGGGCGTTGCGTGCTGATCGGTTCTATCAATGGGTCGCGAGGAAAATTCGGCACCTCGGCGTACTCAGCGAGCAAAGCCGGCCTCATCGGACTGGCGAAGAGCGTGGCGCGCGAGACCGGACATTTCGGCATTCTGGTCAACGTGGTCGAGCCGGGATGGGTGCGTACTCCGCTAACGGACGCGTTACCCAAAGAAATTCGCGATGCCGCCGTCGCCGAGACCCCGCTTGGAAAGTTGCTGGAACCGTCGGACGTGGCGGCTTCAGTTCTCTTTCTATGCGGGCCGGGGGCGAATCACATCACGGGACAGATACTGCGAGTGGATGGTGGGCAGTACCTGGGCAACTGAGCTATTCTGCCATCCGGAGGGCTGAACTATGACAGACAAAGCGAAGGGCCTCGATCATCGCTGCATTCGATGCGGCCGCGTGGCGGCGGAGACGGACAAGTTCTGCGCAGAATGCGGACTCTTCCTGCGCGACGCCTACGTGGATCAGCGCCTTCTGCTGGCGCTGGTGCACGAACGCGACGGCCGCAGTGAGGAAGCCCGCTACGAATTGCAGCGGTTGCTGCAGTCGGAACCCGATCACGTGCTGGCCAATCACCTGCTGGGGACGTTCCACTTCCACCAGGGCACTCTTGATCTCGCCATCCAGCACTATCAGACGGCGTTGAAAGCCGCGCCTTCCTTTGTGCTCGGACATTACGATCTCGGTGTGGCGTGGTACCACCGGGGCAACATGCTGGAGGCGGCGCAAGCCTTCCTGCGCTGCCTGGAAATTGACCCGGACTACAAGGCGGCGCACTATCGCCTGGCGCTTTCCCTGTTTCATTCCGGACTGTTGGAAGAGGCGCGCGAACACTTCGAGCAGTCGCTGGTCCTCACTCCCGAGTATTTGATGGCGCACTATCACCTGGGCGTGATTTACGAGCGGCGCGGCGATATGGATGCCGCCGTGCGCGAATTCGAGCGCAGCTGCGAAGAAAGCATCGGGGAAGTCAGCAGCCTGTACCACCTGGCGATGATTCGTCGCGCGCAGCACGATGAAGCCGGGGCCGATGAATTGCTTCGCCGCGCGCGTGAATTTGGCCAGGTGCAGAAGACCACTTAACCCTGCTTGAGCGATGGCTCAAGGAGACGGCATGAACTCCGCAGAGGAGCGCGACCTGATCTTCGACTGGAGTGCCAACGGTCCAAGGCGCGGGCAGTGGCCGGCCCACGTTATGATCGACGACGAGACTCTGCGCGACGGACTGCAAAGTCCCTCAGTCAACGATCCCTCGCTCGAAACCAAGGTCGCCATCCTCCACCTGATGGAGAGCCTGGGAATTGAAACCGCCGACATAGGGCTGCCCGGGGCGGGAGCGCGGCAGCGGGAAGCCGTCACCACGCTATGCCGCGAGATTGACCGTGAGCGCATGCGCATTCGTCCTAACTGCGCGGCGCGCACCATGATGGTGGATATCCAGCCGATCGCCGAGATCGCACAGGCGACCGGCGTTCCCATCGAAGCCTGCCTGTTCATTGGCAGCAGTCCCATTCGCCAATATGCAGAGGAATGGTCCCTGGAAGACATTCTGCGGCACACGCGGGAGGCGGTCCGGTTTGCCGTCCACGAAGGCCTGGAGGTGATGTACGTCACCGAAGATACGGTGAGATCCTCCCCGGACCACCTGAGGACGCTGTTCACCGCGGCGATTGAAGCCGGCGCCAAGAGACTCTGCTTGTGCGACACCTGCGGAGCCGCTGTTCCCGATGGAGTGTGGAACCTGGTTTCCTGGGTCAAGGCTTTGATCACAGAACTCGGCGTAGACGTAGGCATCGACTGGCATGGTCACCGCGACCGGGGCCTGGACATGGGCAACACGCTGGCCGCCATCGAAGCAGGCGCAACCCGAGTTCACGGTACGGCTCTGGGAATCGGCGAACGGGTGGGAAATACTCCCATCGAGCAGTTGCTGGTCAACCTGAAACTGCTGGGCATACGCAACGACGATCTCAGCCGGTTGCCCGACTACGTGGAGATGGTGGCGCAAGCCACCGGAGTACCCATGCCGGTGAACACCCCCATCGTAGGACGCGACGCCTTTCGCACCGCCACCGGCGTGCATGCCGCAGCCGTCATCAAGGCGCAAAAAAAGGGAGACCGTTGGCTGGCGGATCGCGTGTACTCTGGAGTGCCCGCCAGCTGGCTCGGCCGCGCGCAGGAGATTGAGGTCGGTGCGATGTCGGGAACTTCCAATGTGCTCTACTACCTCACGGCGCGCCGACTCCCCAAGACTCCGGAAGTGGTTCAGGCGGTGATGCAGGCCGCCAAGAACTCCACCCAGATCCTGACCGAAGAAGAGATCCGGGAGATTGTGCGACGGGTTGTGCAGGCGAATGGTTCCGTCGAGCTCTCGAGCAATAGGAACGGTTGACCCGATATCCAGCCCATTCCGCAGCGGCCCGCGCTTTCGGACGGTAGCTCAGATCTAAGTGTGGTCCACTGCGGGGCCTTTTTTCTCAGGCGTGCCGCAACTCCCAGATACGCGCCAGATGATGGTCGTCATGCTCCGCAATGAAGAGTAGATGATCTACCAATCGCATGGCTACTTTCAGCCTCGCATGCCAGGCGGTGCGCGCAAAGTCGTCGGGTGGCAAACCGGTCAGCAGTTCCACCTGGCGTTCGCGGGCTGCGCGGAAAGCGCCGAGGATTGTCCCGATCTCCCGGTCGTTATGCTTGAGGTCGACATTCTCGTATGGAGCGGGAGTCAGCGTCTCCGCTCCGGCCCGGTATCCCTGCAGGCGACGCCAGAAGAGGTCCTCCGCGTCGAGCAGGTGTCCCGCATTCTCCTGAATTGACCATTTCCCGCTGCGCTTTGCGATCAGTTGCTCGCGCGAAAGCCCGTGAACCGCATCCTCCAACCGCGGCGGCGTGCCCCGTACTCTTGCAAGGACGTTGGGATAGAGACTTACGGGAAACTCGAACTTGAATGTCCGGCCCACCCAGGGCACAACTTCGGTCATGATGTGTACCTCCTGAACCTGAGCGCCTCTGCAAGCGATCCACAACACATACAACAAATGGGGCTGTGCTGTCACTGTGCGGTGAGTCGGCAAACCGCGGATGTGGTCGGCCAGGCCATCTTGGCGATTGAGCCTGGGCTAACTGGCCACTCGGAGAGAACCGGGCCAAGGAAGAGTGGCCGACGATGCGTTCCTTCCTATCCGACCGTCTCCCGCTTCACCGTGTCGCTGGCGGGGGTCACGGTGAGAGGTGCCTTCAGCTGGAACTGCAAAAGGGTTTCTGACGGCAATTTGATCTGCTCTCCCTTAGTTAACGCTTGGACGCCGGTACCGGCACCAGCGCCTGCGGCAGCGCCAATGGCTGCACCTTTCCCGCCTCCTGCGATGGCTCCGATCACGGCACCTGCAGCCGCACCGCCTCCAATAATCACGGCACTCC
>JAIQFP010000033.1 GCA_020073165.1 Terriglobia bacterium
GCTGACCAGTTACGTGCCGCACGCCATCATCTTGAGCAAAAAGGTCACCGCCAAGACCATTGCCGAATTGATCGCGCTGTCGAAGACCAGACCGGTGACCCTTGCCACCAGCGGCGTCGGCAGCGCCACCCACATGACCCTCGAGCGCTTCAAGGCGGCGACCGGCGCCAACATCACGCACGTGCCCTATCGCGGCGGCGGCGCGCTGATGCCCGACCTGATCGCCGGCACGGTCGACGGCTCGATGACCGAGTTTTCCACCGCGCTGTCGCTGCACAAGGCCGGCAAGGCGCATATCATCGCGATCGCGGCGGCGCATCGCTCGCAACTGGCGCCCGACATTGCGACCTTCATTGAGAGCGGGGTGAAGGACTTCACCGCGCAAAGCTACATCGGCATCGTCGCGCCGGCGAAAACCCCGCCGGAAGTCATCGCCGCGTTGCAGAAGGCGATCGTAGCCGGGCTGAGCGGCGGGCCGGCGCCGGAGCGCTTGCGCAATCTCGGCGCTGAAATCGCCACGTCCGAACAGATGACGCCGCAAGGCTTCGCGGCGTTCATCCGCACCGACTACGACAACATGCAGGCGGCCGCCAAGCTCGCGGGCATCACGCCGAAATGAGGAGTCCTTTCGAATGCAGAGCCGTGCGGGGTGGGGGCCCAGGGATCGGCAGTCAGTAATCAGGAATCGGAAGTAGGTGAACGAGAGTCCTTTGTTTTCTGATTACTGATGCCTGATTTCTGATCCTGGCCCCCCACCCCCGACCCCTCCCCACCACTCGCTACGCTCGTGGGGGGAGGGGAGCGGAAGCGCCGTGCGCATGGCGCTCACAGCCGCTTCAAAAAAGCGATCAGCGCGCGCTTGTCGGCGTCGGGCAGGCCGGTGCCGAACAGGTGGCCGTGGTCGGTGACGAGATCGGGGCACTTGCTCAGCTTTAACAGCAGGGGGGCTAGCTCCTTGAGCCGCGCGGCCGCCGCGTCGTCGTTGAGCTTCTGCGCGTCGATCTCGCGCAGCGCGGCGTTGAGCTTGACCGCCGCGCTGCCGAAGTCGAGCAGCTTGATTGGATCGAGCGTCAAATCGAGATCGATATTGGCAAGCAGATTGACCGGCGTGCCCTTGGGGATCGGGCCAAGCCGTATCACGGTGGCGGTTTTTGGCAGGCCGAGGGACTTTTTCAGCGCGTTGAAGGCGAGCTTCGGCAGGTACGACCGCTCGACATAGAGCCAGCTCGTCTGCGTGGTGCGATAGATCGAGCCCGGCCGTTTTTCCGGCCACAGCAGCTTCTCCATGCCGTCCTCGAAGGCGCGCATGCGGCCCTTAACCGATGGGTCGCCGGTGAAAACGCCGACCGAATTATTGTGCAGATAGGGCGCCGAGGCCCAGATGCTGATCAGCGAGGGCGCGCGCTGATAGCCGCGCCCGCCGGCCGGGAAAACAAAAGGCCGCATCTGCCCGCTGAACGGGTCGAGGACGCCGATGGCGCCGGCTGCCGGCCGCTCCTTGTAGGTTTCCGAGCTGAAATTGTCCCAGATGTGTCCGCGCACCGCATTGCTCGCCACCGCAGCGCAGGCATTGGTGCCGATGCGGCTGTCTGGATAGGGCCGGTCGGTCGACAGGTAATTGTCTTCGAGGAAATCGGGCGCGCGCACCAGCGCGGTCATTTTGCTCTTGAAATCGTCGCTGCGCGTCCACGCGTCCCAGGGCGGCGAATAGCGGGCAACGCCGGATGGCGGCGCCGGCATCTTGTTGGGATTGACGTGGCAGGCCGCGCAGTTCTCGGCGAACAATTGCTGGCCGCGCGCGATCACATCCGCGCCGTCCTGTAGATAGGCTTCGCCGCCCGGCGCGCGCGCCAGCGGCTGCGGCTTGGCCGCCGCCACGAAAAATGCCGCCACATTGGGCAGCCGGTCGAGCGTTGCCCGGAAATAGGGCGAGTCCTTGCGCGCCTGCGCAACCGGAAACGGCGTCTGCTTCTTGCCGCCGACGATCAAATTGAAATGCTTGATCCATTCCCGGTGATCGCTGCCGATGCTGACATAGACGCGCGCCAGCGCGCCGAGGATGCCGATCGAATCGGCGCCATCCTTGAGCACGTGCGGCACCGGCATTTCCGGTTTCGTGCCGATCATATCGAGATTGCCGCCGGCGAGCTGCTCATGCGCGCCGATCGCGATCCGCGTGCCGAAATCGTAGATCGCGTTCATGTTGCGCGGATTGTTGAGGTTGTCGGTCGCCAGTGCCGAGGTGTCGATGGTGCCGGGCGGCATCGAATTGACCACCTGGAACAGGAAGTTGTCTTCGTTTTGCGGCAGCACGAACACGCCCGCCGGCCTGAAATACTGATCGCCGATATTGCTCGACAGGTTCCGCCACTCCGGCTGCTCGGGGTCGGCCGGCGGGTGCAGCGGATGCGGGCCGACATGGCAGAAGCCGCAGGCCATGCCGACGCGGTAGGGGCGGACGAGCGTGCGATCGCGGTAATAGCGCGGATCGTTGTAGAAGCGCTGCGCGTCCCAGCGCGCCCGCGCCGCCGCGTCGAAATCCGGATTTGGAAACAGCCGCAGGCCGACGATGCCGGAGGCGCGGCCGTAGATGCGGGTCATTCCAGGCCCCACTTTTTCTTGAAGGCGTCGGGATTATCGGGAAAGTATGCAGTGCCCTGATCGCGATGGCTCTTGTCCCGCCACACTGCGAATCCCTCTTTGTCATTCCAGAACAGCGTCCGAAACTTATCGGGACGCTGCACGTCTTTGCCCTTTGCGCTTTGGACGGTATCAAGAATAGCTTGGCCGGGTGGCCCGGGTCTGCGTCAGTATATCCCCGCATTGTGTCCAGCGATATAGTTGGAGGGTGCCCCTCGATAAGAGCGAAGGCTGTGTCAAGGGCGTAGTTCTCCTGGCGGTGCGCGAGCACCGCTTTTTTCGCCAGAGAGGTTGAGGACCAAGACTCTGGAAATCTCACGCGAATCACTCTGCGGTGGACTTACGTTCCACCAACCATCGATTCGGCCTAACCATCGACCATGATTCTTCTATGCGAACATCCCGCCCCGTGCGGGATGCGAGAGCGCCCAATCAAAGTCTCGATCTAGCTTGCGCCGATCCGGGGCACCCGCGGGCTGCTCTCGATGCGAACGATCTCTGGATACCCGACCTGGGTGCGCAGCATCCAGTAGAGTCGTACCGCTAACTTACGTGCCGCTGCCACCTTGGCCACTCCCTTCGGCTTTTGATGGCAGCGATGCAGATATTGCTTGCGAAACTCAGGATCGTAACGGACTGCGATCTGCGCCGCTTCCACCAGCAGTGATCGCACCAGCCGGTTACCCTGCTTGCTGATCGCGCCCAGCTTCTGCCGTCCACCCGAACTCTCCTCGCGTGGAATCAGTCCCAGATAGCTCGCCACCTGCTTGCCCCGTGCAAATCGGCTGGCATCGCCGATCGTCAGCACGAACGCCAGTGCGGTGTTCGGTCCCACCCCCGGCTGCGTCATCAGCAGCCGGGCCTGCGGATGTTGCTCGGCGGCCTTCTGCACCGCCTGGTCCAGCTTGCCGATCTGCTCGTCTAACATCCCCAACAACCCGAGCAAGTCCGCCCGCCGGCAACTGGCCCAGGGTTTTAACGACAGCTCCCGCAGCAACTGCAGCCCCGCCTGGCTCCACAGCGTGCGCTTCTTCTGCATTCCCTTATTCAAGGAAAGGTGTTGCAGTTCGTTTTTTACCCGGCTGCGAATCCCTACCAGCTTGTGTCGATGCAACACCAGTTGCCGCAGATCGCGCTGCTCGCGGTCCGGCGTCCACAAGCGCGGAAAACGCCCTTCCACCACCAGTTTCAGAATGTGGGCTGCATCCCGCTTGTCCGTCTTCTGCTTGCGCACGTAACTGGCTCGGATCTGCGCCGCATCTCCGATCCAGATCTCGTGCCCCAGATCCTCGACCAGTTCCACGAACCACTGACTGTTGCCTGTGGCTTCCATGCCGATCAGCGCCGCCTTTGGCACCTGCTCATAGAACTGCCGTGCCTCCCCGCCGGCATGCACCACCTTCTGTTCTCCGGTTTCCCCGGTCTCGCTGTCCAACCACGCCACTTGTTGCCAGCTGGGATGGAAATCACACCCTATAATCATCATCTGCGAAGGCTCCTTTCTTCCCAGCGTCCTTAGGTCCTCAACCCAAGACTACCGGGTTTAATCGAGCCTTCGCTCTTATCCAATCAAGGTCTCGCGCCTTTCGAGACCTGGGGCTTTTCCTATGCCCACCTACGTACAGCTTTCATCACATGAATGCCGTGACCGCAGGTGCTGAAGCTGAGATATGGCATCCCGCAGCCTAAAGCTTATGGTGCCGACGGTCCGCCTACCCAGGTCTCGAACCCCGCGAGACCTGGGGCACCCCCAGTTTCCTTAAGGTGCCGAACAAACCCACGACCTAGTCTATACTTTGACCGGCGAGACCTGGGCCACCCGCCCAGGTTCAAAGCTTTGAGATTGCCCATGAACTAGCGCATCTGCTGGAGAGCGAGACTGGTTTCCTCAGAGACGACAACCCAACGATGTTTGGTTCAGTGGGCAGGGCTAGACAGACGGTCAATAATTTTCGGCTTTCATACAATTGCTATTAGAGGCGTACGAAATGAAGAACCTGCTGGGTATGGCTGCAATTCTGTACAAGATTCTACTAGTAGGGGTAATATCATCCTTTGCGTCACCCTCGTTCAAAGTGTCGGTGGAAGATGTTGAGTGGATCCGCTGTGGAAGACTTCCTACTGTGAAGCTGAACCTGAGACTTGATTTGACCAACAATTCGCGAGTACCTCTAACGATTGGCAGGGTACAAATTGCGCAGGAGCGGCTGTGGCGGGAAGGTGGCAAAGGCGAGCTTATCGCGGGGAGAGTCACTGATACTCCAGATGAATTCGTGGCGCCGGATGCGGTTAACGATTCGGAAAAAATTGAAGAGCTGCAACTTGCCCCTAATGCAGGGAAGACCTTTAGGCTGACTCATTACGTTCATCTTTTGCCCACCGATCTGCGCTCTGATGGCAAGAGTCAACATTTCATAGCCAGCTTTCACATCACAAATGTTCGAAGAGATGGCAGTCTGTCGGAATACTGGACCTGCCCGATAGTCATTTCCCTTCCACAGCGCTGTGAGTCGCGGGTGCCACAGGCTTCGCGGTGTTTGAAGCCTGGGGAACCGTCCCCTAACCACCACGCGCCGGGGCGCAAGGAAATTCGAGGAAATTCGGGAGGAAATTCGGGGACAGACGGAACTGACCCCAATATCTGACTAGGCGACAAAGGCGATCTGCCGTTGGTTAGAATCAGGAACGAGTTTTTGGCGGCGGCCTCGTTGGCGCGGGGCGAGCAGGCGCAAGGTGGATTGTTCCAGCTGGGCGACGAATGCGGCGTTTCCCAACGGCCTGGACGGGTGGCCCGGGTCTCGCCGACTGATCCGTAGGTGCTGATTTCTACTCAGGGGGGAAATGGAGAAATTCGGGGACAGAGAAATTCGGGGACAGACGGAACTGACCCCAATATCTGACTAGGCGACAAAGGCGATCTGCCGTTGGTCAGAATCAAGAACGGGTTTTTGGCGGCGGCCTCTTTTGCGCGGAGCGAGCAGGCGCAAGGTGGATTGTTCCAGCTGGGCGACGAACGCGGCGTTTCCCAACGGCCTGCCGGTGTGAGTGAAACGGCGCAGTGCAGTCACCTCGGCCGGTGATTCTCCGGCGGCAAGATAGCGGGTCCACTCTTCCACCGTCCAGCGCGCCCGCCACAACTGCAGTTCCAGCCAACTCTGGGCGGCGGCACCGCAGTGGGCCGCGGCGCTCGACCATCTCCACTTCTCGGGGGCATCCACCATGGCTGTGCGCACCGGATTCAGCTCCACATAGCGGAGCGCGGTCCAGAGATGGGACTCGTCGAGCGGGCAGGAATAGAACCGTCCCTGCCACACATGTCCGCTGGAGGACTGGCGGGCGTTCCAATAAGTGGCATAGCGTCCGTGAGTATGTTTGAGAGCCTGTGCCAGCGACGGGGCAGTGCGGGGAACGACGATCAGATGCACGTGGTTGGACATCAGGCAATAGCCCAGGAGGGAGAGGCGGTAGAGTTCGCAGTGCTGGCGCAGGAGTTCCAGATAGGTGAAGCGATCGGCGTCGCTGCTGAAGATCACTTGCCGGGAGTTGCCGCGCTGAGTAACATGATGCGGAACGTCGACGATGACCACGCGCGGCAGGCGAGCCATGGGAAACCTGGGGACAGACGGAACGTTCACCTAATTTGTTCTGCCCAAAAACCGGGGAACGTCCCGTCTGTCCCCGGTTTTCTTGTCCCCGGTTTTCTCCCCGGTTTTCTCCCCGGTTTTCTCACAACTTGTTTGTTTTCCGGATTTTGACTGAAAATTTTTTTCTCGAGATCTAGGCAGGCGCCCTGCAGAAGGTCCCAGGGTCGGAGACAAGGAATGGAAACTTGAAGAACCGCAGCGCGAGTCTTCTATTCGCATCCCCGGCCCCCAGTTACTAACCACTCACCACTCGAAACCCGGGGACGGAAACCCGAGAACAGACGGGACGTCACTCAGTACTCGCAACTCGGTACTCGCAACTCGCTACGCTTTCGCCGCCTTCCCCTCCAGCGCCGAGTAAATCGCCGGATTCGAGCACACTTCGTAGTACCAGCGCTCCGTCCACTTTGTCAGGGAGAACTTGCGGGGATCAATCTGCGGGATGCGGCTGCTGCGCACCACGATCTTGCGGAAGATATCGCCTCCCACCGGCACCAGCCCGCTGTGCAGCCGGAAGCCCTCGGCCCCCCACAGCTCGGGTAGCTCCAGGCGGCACGGCTCCAGCGAAATCTCCTGCTGCAAACGGCGGAACGCCGCTTCGTTCATGCGGATGCCATTCAGGTTGTAGTTCAGGATGAAGTCGTCCGAGCCTTCTTCCAACTCGGCATCGCCCGCGGTCTGAAACGTGTACACATGGAACGGGCTCTGTAGTCCCTCGATGGTTTTCCGCACCCGCTTGTTGCACGACGACAGCCGGTCGCTCTCGTTCAGCGCGTCCGAGATCATGATGCGCTGCTCCCCATCCATCAGGTACATGGGCGCCGATTCCTGGTACGAGATACCGACTCCCAGTTCCAAGGTCGGTAAGCCGCCGCGCTCCAGCAACTGGTTGTACCCGCGCACGATCTCGATGATCTCCCGCGCCAGCACGCAGGCCCGGCCTACCGCCAGCCCGGGATCGCCCTCCCGTTCCAGCAGCGCCAGGATGATTGCATCGCCTTCCAGGAAGACCTTGGTCGCCCCGTACTTGGGCAATAGCTTGTTCACCGGATCGTAAAAATTCAGGCTGAAGTACGAAGCCGGATTCAGACCCCGCTCCATCAGAGAGCGCGTCAGCCGCGAGGAGTCCCGGATGTCCGCCTTCAGTACCACGTGCCGCTGGATTTTTTCCTCGACCGGCTTCTGTTCTTCGCCTAGCAGGAACTCATACAGCGTGCCGTTCATCGCCGACAGTTCCCGCATCTTGGCATTGCCGATCAGGTTCACGCTGTCCAGCGCCTCGTTCAGCGCCTCCAACCGCCGCAGGTCGCGGTGATAGCGCAGAAAATCGTGGAGAAATCGTGCCGCGATCCGGGCCCGCTCCGCGCCCCGGCAGCTCGCCGCTCGTGCCACCGCGGCGTACAGCCCATCGGATGAGAGCCGCCCGTGATCCTTGATGAGCTTTTCCACCCGCTCCCGCTCTTCCCGCGAAATCAGAGCGTTCTTGAGTTGCTGGGCGTTGATGCGCGGCGAATATTCCGGCAGCAGCGGCGCCACTTCGTAAGACGCCACCACGTAGTCCAGCACCCCTTCTGTCTCCAGCAGTTGCGTCCAGGCCGCCAGCCGCGCCTTCTGGCTGCGTCCTTCGGCGGTGGTTTCGTCCGGTTTCCCGGCGCCCACCAGTTCCTGGGCATTTTCCGGCACGTTAAGCCAGCCATCCACCACGTTTGGGGTTTCCGCTTCTGCCCCCAGGTTCACCGACTGCAGAAATTCGCACACAACCCGGCGGATGTTCGAGAAGCGGTCGGGATCGCGATCGAAGTTGCCCAGCATCACGTAGTGCTCGGCGTTAAGGTAGGTGTCGCGGCCGTCCTCGCTGAAGATCAGCGGGTTCAGAAACAGTTTGTATCCCGTCTCCGCCCGGGTTCCGAACAGCGAGCGCCGCATCCGCGCCAGCGTTTCCTTCTCGATCTCCCGCAACATGCGGAACAGGTCCTGCCCAGTCTTGCGCAGGATGATCCGCTTCGCCACCTGGAAGGCCGCCACCCGCTCGCGATACTCCAGCGCTTTCTGTTGCCGCACGCCTTCGTAGCTCTTCAGCATCATGCGGCATCGTTCCAGGGTCAGGGCGAATTGGGCATGCAGCTCGACCCGCAGGAACTTGAGGATCGCCACCCGGCCCAGCACATCCACCGCGATGTTTTCTTCGGCTTTGGCGCGATTGAGGGCGGACACATGGACTTCCGTGAGCAGCGGCTTGAGTTCCGCGGGTTCCACCGGCGCCGGCCTGTTGACCGCCGGTTTGGATCCGATGAAGTGGTTACCCAGCGAACTGGGCGGCGCCTCGGCGGCCAGCAATCCCTCCATGTTGCCGTGGCGCGCGATATGGCGTGCAATCTGCAGCCGCGTCAGTTCGACGAATTTCGAGCTCAGATGAACATCATGCCGCAGGTTATCAATGCCCAGCTGCAGGTCTTCCAGAGAAAGCGAAGGGGTGTAGCTGGCGAGCCTTGGCGGCTCCATTTCCTCTGCCGCTGGCCCGATTCTGAAGAATGGAATACGTGGCATCGTGGGCCGTTTCGGGTTACGGTTGCCCGCCCTGGCTGACCAGGCTGGCGCGGAACTCCGGCACCACCAGGGCCTGCTCCACCGTGGGTACGTTCAGCCCCGCCAGGCGCGTAGCCACCGCCCCCGCCTGCGCCGTCTCGCCCTGGCTGCTATAGGCCTGCCACAACAGCCGCAGCGACACCGGATCGTCGTCGTCCTCTTGCAGGTGCGCGATGGCCTCTGGATATTCTTGCTGCGCCAGCAGCGCCGCTCCCAGCGCCGCATGGTAAGAAAGCTGCACCACTCGGCTGCGGCTGTTCTCCGCCATGGCTTCCAGTTGTTTGACCGCACTGGACGTGGCGTCTTTCGCTTGTGCCTCGGCCGCGCGCATCGCCCGCAGCCGCAGGATCCGTGCCTGCTCTTCGTTCCGGTCGCTACGGGAGAGATCATGCGGACCATCGTCAAGCGCGCTTTGCGCCGCTTGTAGATGTTTCATCGCCGCCTTGTAATCCGGCTCGTACATCGCCTGCACTCGGTGGGCTTCGGCTTCCAGACGCGCCAGTCCGGCTGCATGCGCATGTTTGGCCACGTCGCGCAGGGCTCGCTCCGCTTGCTTGCGGTTGTTCTCCCGGATCCAGGTCACTGCCGACTGTAATTCGTATTCCACCTTCTCGCTCTCGCCTGGGGCAAACACCATCGCCCGCTCGTACTCATCGCGCGCGTCTTGTTCCTTCCCCATCAGCGCGTAGGTGTCCGCCACGCCCAATTCCGACCCGAAGTTCGGATCGATCCGAATGCTCATTTGGTATTGTTCCAGCGCCGCCTCGAACTTCCCTGCCAGCCGCAAGATCTCCCCGTAGGAATCGTGCGGATTCGGTTCATCGGGTTGCAGCGCCACGTAGCGCTCCATGGCCGCAAAGGCCTTGTCGAAATTTCCGTTGAAAGCATACGCGTAGCCGAGTTCGTTCAGCGCTGCCGCATAATTCGGCGCCAGGGCTACAGCCCGCTCCAGCACCACTTGTCCCTGCTCGTAGCGCTCCTGCTTCACCAGCCACCCGCCTGCCAGGAACGCCAGCCGCTGGTCGCGTGGAAACCGCTCCAGCAGGTCATTCATGGCGGCAATCGCCGGCACGTAGTTGTCTTCCTGCACACCCGCCAGCCAACGAATTAGCAACTGCTCCGGACCGCTCACCCGCGGTGCCAACTGCTTGGCCCGCGTGCGCGTCGCCTGCTGCTCCGCCGGATCATGGCTGAAGTTGGAAATCAGGATGTACGCCTGGGCAAATTTCGGATCGGCCTTCACCGCCGCCCGCAGAGCCTGCAGCGCGTCTGGCAGCCGCAGCTCCTCGGTATACTGCATGGCTTTCTCGAACCGCACCCGGGCTAGCGCTGAGGAGGTCGTAACCGGCAGGCGGCCGAGAACATTCTTGCTCGCACTCGCGGTCGGATGAGACCTGCTACTCGCCCACCCGATCGTGGAACACAACAGCAGCAGGCAAGCACACCAGCGGAGACCCATGGGCTCCTCGCAAACTGCTGATTTTCCTACCTATAACCAGGAGCCTAGCACGCACCCATGCCGCCGCCAACGTTACCCAAGTTACCTCCCAAGTGCCTGATTCTGTTGTGCTCTAGGACCGCGAGCGCCGCGCTGCTGCGCGCTTATGGATTGTGCCGGTTGTGCAGTTCTGCCGAGAGATGGGCTCCTGTCAACAGCAGCAGTCCCAGCAAAAATGCCCAGAACATCAGGCTCACGGAGAGCGCGAAGGGCCCATACACTTCCTGAAAATTCAGCCGCGGCAGTGCCAGGATGTAGGCATACTTCAAGCCCTCTGAGAGCAGGCCGGTGATCACCGCGGTGGGCAGCACTGCCCGCGCTGGCACCTTGCCGTTCGGCAGCAGCCAGTAGATGAGGAAAAAGATGGCAATGCTGGCGGCGATGGCGAAGACTTTCATCACCACGAACCCCACCACGGCGACAACGATCATCGCGTGCCCCTGCAGCAGATTCTGCAGCAGCGCCACGTTGCCCGCCGTCAGCGCAATCGAAAGCAGCGCGAGCACGCCACAACCAAATGCCAGCCCCAGAGCAATCAGTTGATTGCCCAGATAGGAGCGGTTATTGGGAAAGTGCCAGATGCGGTTCAACGCGACTTCCAGCGGCATGAAAATTCCCGTCGAAGTCACCAGCAGAATCAGCAGCGAAGCAATCTGCGCCCGGTTGCGCGCGTCCACCAGCGCATTCAGGTTGCGGATGACGAAGTCCTGTCCTGCCGGCAGATAGTCCCGCAGGAGGCGCAACACCACGTTGTACATGACGGGAGCATGAAACACCCGTCGGATTAGCGTCATCAGCAGCAACACAAACGGGAAGAACGAGAGGATGGCGTTGGCCGCGACCGAGAAAGCAAACGTATGTACCTCGGTGCGTAACATATATTTCACGGTGGAGCGGCCGAGCCGGGAATACGTTTTGCTACTCCTGTTTCCAGCCCCGGCGGCAGCCGTTGCTGAGGGGCGGGAGCTCGAAGGTGACTGCTGGTCATGCACGGTTTATTATCCTAATGCTATCAGAGAGTTGCGCCAGGCTGGCCCATGCCAGCGCCATCTGCACCTGGTTGGCCTTACCAATTTGGCACTAACGTCCGCAGGCGTAGCGTACGCCCGGGATGTTGCACTCCTTTGGCTGTCCAGTTTTCTTCTCTTGCCAGAATCGCAGTTCCTGCATATTATCTTGTGCTCGCTGAGGTAAGTTCGAGCAGCGAGATCACTGATTCGGGTTGATGTTTCGTGCCTGGCTGTCAAATTTTGCCGCAACACGACGGGCTCCGGAGCTTTGCGCCGTACTTTCTGCTGGCGGCGCCGAACTCAGGAGCCTTTCTTGTTGGTGCAGACTTCGCCAGCCCACTGAATGTCGGCTTGCGGGACTTCCGGATCTCTTGAGGGGGGCGAACTCCGCAATTCACGGGGAGACGGAAGAGTTTAAATATAAAGACACAGAAGCGAAAGGAGTACTTTGTGAGAGAGAAGGGCACAGTCAAGTGGTTCAACGGGGCTAAGGGGTATGGATTTATCCAGCGCTCCACCGGCGAGGATGTCTTCGTCCATTTCTCCGCCATTCAGGAGAATGGATATCGCACCCTCAACGAGGGCGAGACCGTGGAGTTCGATCTGCTGAAGGGCCCCAAGGGCTTTCAGGCAGGCAACGTGGTCCGGGTCTAGCACCGTCTGATAGCCACATTCCTGAACCCTCCCAGTTCCCCCTGGGAGGGTTTCTTATTCCATTGTTGATCTCTGTGTGGGTGGATGGCTGAGTCGAGCCGCAACTAGCGTCGCCGTCCCGCTGCCTACCCATCTGCCACAAGAGCCCAACCATCCCTGTTGCTTTGTCTCGGTAGTGAGGCCCTATTGCAGCTCCAACGAAATCAAATCCCCGTCGGCCTTCCCCCCGGCTTTGTAGTTCACCGCCACCGACCGGTTCTTCCACCCACAGGAGAAACTGTCCTCGCCGATCAGCAACAGCGCCTTGTAGTCCTCCGTGCGCAGCTTCATCGTCTTCCCCGCGGCTGCCACCGTCACCACCGCTACCGGCGCCTGCGCACAGTCCGACGCTCACCAGTTTTCCTTTCGCGAATTGCACCTTGCGCCGGTCCGGCTGCGGCTCGGTCGGCCGTTCCGGCTCCTCCCCACTCTCTGCTGCCTGCTCCTGCGCGCTGGGCTTTGCCGGCCTCGGTTGCGCCGGCACGGCCGGGGCGGCTTTCCCGGCAGGTTCCGCCGTCTGCTGCGGCAGCATCCCGTATTTCTTCAGTGTCGGCAGGTCCGCCAGATTTTTCTCCGCCGCCCGCGCGATTTGTGGATTAGGGCTGGTCTTGAGCCGCTCCAGCAGCTCGGTGGCCGCATCCCACTTTTTCCCCGCCATGTAGATCTGCGCCATGTTCAGTACGTACTGCTGGTTGCGTGGGCTTAATAGCATCGCCGCGCGCATCGACTCCATCGCCGAGTTGATGCCCCCGCCCTCCACCCGTGCCATGCCCAACATGCTGTACGCTTCTGCGAACTCGGGATACCAATCGAGCACCGTCCGCAGGTCCTGCATCATGTTCGACAGCCCTTTGAACGCTTGCCCGCTCGCCTGCGCCGCGTGATACTTCACCAGCGCAAGATAGTAGTGCGTCCAGGGATCTGCCGCGTCCAGTTCCAAAGCCTTGCTCAAATCCTCGGTCGCCTGGTCAAATTCCTTCCGCTGCATGTGGTCCCAGGCCAGCGCCCGGTGTGCAATCGCGTTCTCGAGCTTAGGCTGGTTGACGATGCCTTGCAGTTCCTGCAATCCCTGATTGCGATGCTCCGGCACTCGCACCATCACTTCACCCAACAGTGCCCGCGCCTCGGTATCGGAAACCGGTTGCGTGCTCGTGCCCACATCACCCGGCCCCAGCGGCGTGGGGAATTGAACGATGGGGTTCGCGAGCGATTGGAAGTAGTCCTTCACGGCCTGCTCGAATTGCGCCGGCGTAACTCCGTAGGCCTGCTGGATCGCCTGCTCCACTGCCACGTTGTCGTTCTGCACCAGACCGAAGTACGTCCCCGTCTCCCCGAGCTTGTTCTGCTTTAGCAGGTAATGCATCACCATCCATGATTCCGCGCAGAACAGTGGGCGCCCCGTGCCCTCCTGGCAATTCGAGACGTCGTGTTGCATCTTGAACAACTCTGGAATGGGAATCCACGCCGTGGCTTTCAGCAGTTCGCTTAACGAGTCCGGGTCGCCGCCCATCTGCACCTGCTTGTCGTTCAGTCGAATGCTGCCGAAGTACTCCGCCAAGCCTTCGTCGAACCAGCCTGGAGTCGGCGGGTAGTTGTAGTTCAGCATCAGGTGGGCGAACTGATGCGAAACCGCACGCCAGCTCTCATCGTCGTCCGCCTTCAGCACGATGTAGTTTCGATCTTCTCCCGGCAGGAAGAATCCCGGCGCTGAATTCGATGCCGGCCCCACCTGCCCAAATGCCCTGGTCGCGACAATCTCCAGCGGCTGCGGAAGGTTGAGCTTGGCTTTCATCACCAGTTGCCCGAACACCGAGCGCATCTGCTCGAAACGGTAGGCGACCTCCTGTCCCTCCTTTTCCCCAGCATCGGTGAGAACCGCGAAATGGGCGGAGCTGACTCGGACCCATTGCGGCTCCGCCGCGTCCACCCGGGCACAGGAAAGTCCCGCGAGGAGAGCCGAAAGAAAGATGCGTTGCAGGCGGGTGCGAAGCATGATCGTGGACCAGGCCGGACGCAAAGATGCTACCACGCTTCCGCCGCTGGTATCTGAGAACTGCGATCCGAGAACTGAGAACTGTAGTTCAAAAGTGAAAGTCCAGAAGTGTGACCTAAGAGGTGAGTTTCCGGGCCGCCCAGCGAGCGTGCTCTGCCACCACTGCGTCTTCGTCGTGGGACAACTTCCGCAGAGGCTCCAGGAACCTCCGGTCGCCGCTGTTACCCATAGCGATCACTGCGTTCCGCCGCAGCCCGCTCAGCTTCGCCCGCCGAACCGGTGATCCGCGAAATTGTTCTTGGAATTCTCCCGCGTTCATCTCTGCCAACCACTCTAGCGCCGGATTGACTAGCCCTTTTCTCGGCTGAAATTCCGGCGCTTGCGTAGCCGCCGCTTTCCGGTTCCATGGACACACGTCCTGGCAAATATCGCAGCCAAACACGTGCCGGCCCATGCCCTCCCGCATCTCGTCCGGAATCGCGCCGCGTTTCTCGATGGTCAAGTAGGAAATGCACCGGTTGGCATCAAGCTGGTAAGGCGCGATCAGCGCGTCGGTGGGGCAGGCATCGATGCAGCGCGTGCAGCTTCCGCAGCGGTCCGGCGCAGGCAAGTCGGGCTCCAGCTCCAGGGACGTGAGAATCACTCCCAGAAACAGCCACGACCCCAGCTTTTGATTCAGGATACAGGTGTTCTTTCCGATCCATCCCACCCCGGCGTACTTCGCGTACACTCGCTCGACAATCGGCCCAGTGTCCACATAGCAGCGTGTTTGCAGTTCCTGTTCCTGCTCACTACTTGGTACACGGTACTCGGTGCTTGTGGCGATCGCGTGCAGCTTTACCTCGACCGCCCGCAGCCTGCGCATCACTGCTTCGTGGTAATCCTCCCGGCTCCATGCGTAACGCGAAATCCATCCTCGTTGGGGATCGCGCACCTCGGTCGAATAGGCCTCCGCAGTGTTGTAATTGATTGCACACACGATCACGCTGCGCGCCCAAGACGCTGCCGACCGCAAAGACGCGCGTTTCAAACAGCCCGCTTGATCCCGCGCCTCCATATACTTCATCTCACCCGCACGTCCCGCGGCGACCCACTCGAGGAAGCGTTCCAGCTCAGGGAACTCGCGAACCGGCGCCACGCCGGCAAGGTCAAATCCTGCCTCACGCGCTGCCTTCCTTACGAAGCTCGTGATTTCGGTGGCCTGATACATGGATGGCTGCTACCCAAACAATCCCCCAGGGAACGGCGCGGCTGCAGCTCTGCCCTCCCGCAGAAACACGATGAGACAGTTCCTATTATCTACTTTCGGCACCAGGCCTTTCAGCCCCACCCTCGGCGCTCCGTGCTCGCCACTCGCAACTAGGTACTCGGAACTCGGTACTTGCATCACTAGGGCATGTGATCCAGAACACAGCCAGACGTATCAACTCCAAGGCACTCTAGAACAGGGTGGAACCAGGGCGTTCCCCGCCCGAGGTTCTCGCACGGAAACCAAGGCTAAGGAGGGGGCGCGATGATCAACCGTCGTCAGCGCTTCAAGATCGAGGCAGTCAAGCCGCCCAAGCAGGACCCCCAGGAGCGGGTGCACAACTTCAATGAGGTGTCCCAGCCTTACACCCCGGAACTGGCCATGGAGCAGGCCCAGCGCTGCCTGTACTGCGACCACGCCCCCTGCAGCAAAGCTTGCCCGCTGCATAACGATATCCCGGCGGCCCTGTTCCTCCTCGGCCAGGGCGACTTTATCGGCGCTGCCCTCAAGTTCATGGAAACCTCCAATTTGCCCGACGTTTGTGGCCGCATCTGCCCCCAGGAAAAACAATGCGAGGGCTCCTGCGTGGTGGTTCCCCGCAATCCCGCAGTTTGCGTCGGCAAGTTGGAAGCCTTCGTCATCGACTATGTCCGCAAGAATTACGGCTATCCCATGCGTGAAAAAGCCGCCCCCACCGGCATGAAAGTCGCCGTAGTCGGCGCTGGCCCGGCTGGACTCGCAGTCGCTGAGGAACTCGCCGTCCGCGGCCATGAAGTTGTCGTCTACGACATGTGGCCTTACCCCGGAGGTCTGCTGCTCTACGGCATCCCGGGCTTCAAGCTGAACAAGGACATCGTTTTCTCCAAAATCACCTATCTCGAGCAGATGGGCATCCGTTTCGTCTGCAACTACCGTGTGGGCAAAGAGCATCCCGTCGAAGACCTCTTCAAGCAGGGATTCGACCTGGTCTTCCTCGGCTACGGCGCGGTCAAGGGCGGCGAAATGAAGGTCCCCGGCGAAGACACGCTGCAGAACGTCTACCAGGCAACGGAATATCTGGTTCGCGGCAATCTCTCGCCCGAACTGTTACCCGATGTATGGCGCAACTTGCCCGATCCCAAGCCGCACTGTACGGGCGTGACCATTGTGATCGGCGGGGGCGATACCGCCATGGACTGCGTGCGCACCGCCCGCCGCCTCAATCCCGGCGCCAAAGTTTACTGCGTATACCGCCGCAGCGAAGTCGAAATGCCGGGCCGCTACGAAGAGCGCATCAACGCCGTCGAAGAAGGCGTGCAGTTCGAATGGCTCACCGCGCCGGTAAAATTCATTGGCGATGACGAAGGGAAAGTCGTCGCCGCCGAATGCATCCGCATGCGGCTGGGCGCCCCCGACGCCAAGGGCCGCCGCTCCCCCGTCCCCATTGAAGGCTCGAACTTCATTATCCACTGCGATACGGTGGCCTTGGCCATCGGCTACAGCCCCGAAACTGCCATTCCAGAAACCACCACCAACCTGAAGACCACCAAGTGGGGATCCGTGATTGTGGAGAGTGAAGAAACTGGCCTGACCACGCGCGAGGATCTCTACGCCGCGGGTGACAACGTGCGAGGAGCCGACTTGGTGGTGACCGCCGTGGCCGCCGCCCGCAAGGCGGCCCTCGCGATGCATCAGAAGCTCATGGCCATGCGGGACAAGAAGTGCCGAGTACTGGGAGAACCAGGACCGAGTACCGTTGTGCTGAGCACCGAGTAAGCGAGGTTTTCTCGGTACTCGGTGCCCACTACACGCCCAGCTTCTTCACTTCCTCGTTGTAGTACTTGCGATACAGGATGTCCCATTCCTGGCTGCCCTCAAGAATGGTGCGCTTTTGGCTCTCGATCTTCTGCCGGGCGGCCTGATCGATTCGCGCCTCCTGGTTGAGCAACTCTTCCATGAGCTTGCGCACTTCCAGCCGGATGGTGTTGCGGTCCTCCAGAAACTCCACTTCGTTCATCTCGGCCAGGGCGTCGGTGACCACGTGCGCCACCTTATTCACTTTGTCCCGGCTGAGTCTCACAGCACCGCCTTATATTTGCGCACCAGTTCGTTCTTCACCTTGCGGAACATCTCCTGGTAATTGGCGCCGCTCTTTTGCATCTCTTCGGAATAGGCTTCGAGGATGACGCGCACCTCGTCATTGATGCGGTCTTCGAGCGCCATCTCCTCCAGCATGGCGGCGTGCACCTTCTCCGTGACCGCAGGCACCGCCTTGGTCTCGATGAACTCCCCGGCAATCAGTTTCTTGGTGACTTCGCGAGCCAGATAGCTCACGTATTCTTTGGACAGAAGCATAGTGCGGATCAGACGCTCAGTGCGAAACAAATAGTCTAGCACAGGGAGCATTCAGCACTCAGCAGTCAGCACTCAGCCATCTTAGAGTTGATGGCGTCATCCTGAGGAAGCGGCAGCTTCCGAAGGACCTTGCGCGCACCACCGAAGCTCCCCGAGGTCTGAGCGCTAACGCTCCCAACCCCAAAAGTCATACAATGCTGGTTTAGCAGAGCCCAATATGTCTCCGCTGCCCGACGATCTCGCTCCTCTTCACGACGACATGGTCGCCTTCATCGAAGGCCACGGCATGCGCCGCTTTCACGGCTACATTGATTACGAAGAAGTGCAGTGCGTGATGTGGAAGACCGAGGACAATCCCGACAGTTGGAAGGATTTCGTCGAACTCGCCAAGGCCGCCGGCGCTCCGTTCCTCACGATGGACTCGTGGCGCCTGAAGCGCGAAGAACTTGACGACCTGCTGCAGCGCCTCTCCGGCGCCGAGTTCACCAACGACGAGGACCTCGAAGACGCCCGCTGGCTGCGCACCTACATCGGCAAGACCGGCTTCGTCCAGCTCGGCTTCGCGCAGCAGGGCGTCATGATGGTCTATGAGGCCTCCACCGAGTGGTACGAGCGCTACCAGCGCATGGTCGAATTGGCCGAGGATTTTGGCGGCATCCCCATCGACGAACCCGATCAGGACGACGAACCATAAATCATTTTAGATTTTTGATTGTTGATTTCAGATTGTTCGGCTGATAAGCGATTGGGACAGTTTGGGTTTTCAATCAGCAATCTAAAATCATCAATCTACAATCGTCCCGTGCGCTGGCTCCTCAAATCCGCCGACCCCACCCAGGTCGACCGCCTCGCCACCGAACTGCGAGCCAACGCCGCACTCCGCCTCAACGACTCCCAAGCCTCGACGCTCGCCGGCCTGCTGGTGATGCGCGGCATTGCCGACCCTGACACCGCCGAGCGCTTCCTCGCCCCCACGCTCGCGCATCTCCACTCGCCCTACGCCATGCTCGGCATGAAAGCTGCCGTAGATCGCCTGGAAGCCGCCATCGCCCGCCGGGAAGGCATCCTTATATACGGCGACTACGACGTGGACGGCACCACCGCCATCGTCATCCTCAAGACTGCCATCGAACTCTGCGGAGGCGCCGCCGACTTCCACGTGCCGCACCGCATCCGCGAAGGCTACGGCATGAAGGACGACGTCATCGAGCGCGCCGCCGCTGCCGGCGTCCGCCTCATCATCAGCGTGGACACCGGCATCCGCGCCTTCGCCGCCGCCGAGACCGCCCACCGCCTCGGCGTAGACCTGATCGTCACCGACCACCATCTTCCCGGACAGGAAGGCGTGCCCGCCGCGCTCGCTGTGCTCAATCCCAACCAGCCCGGTTGCGACTATCCGTGCAAAGCCCTGTGCGGCGCCGGAGTTGCCTTCAAGCTCGCGCAGGCGCTGATGGAGCGCCGCCTCGCCCCGGCCGAGCACACGCGCCTCCTGATGTCGTTCATGAAAGTGGTCGCCATCGCCACCATCGCCGACGCCGTCCCCCTCACCGGCGAGAACCGGGTCTTCGCTAAGCTCGGACTCGAGGGTCTGCGCGCTCCGGTGAGTCCCGGCCTCCGAGCCCTGTTAGAAGTCGCCCAGATTCCGTCCGGACGCCCGCTCACCTCCGGCGAAGTCGCCTTCCGCATCGCGCCGCGCCTCAACGCCGCCGGACGCATGGACGTGGCCCGCGACGTCATCGAGCTGTTCAGCGTGAAAGACCCCGCCCGCGCCCGCGAGCTCGCCAACCGCCTCGACCAGCTCAACGCCGAGCGCCAGGAGGAAGAACGCCGCATCCTCGACGCCATCCAGCAGCGCTTCGAGCAGGAGCCCGCGCTGCTCGACGCCTACTGCCTGGTCATCGACGGTGACGGCTGGCATCGCGGCGTCATCGGCATCACCGCCACCCGCGTGGTCGAGCGCTACAACCGCCCTGCGCTGGTCGTCTCCCGCGACGGCGACGAAGCCCACGGCTCCGGCCGCTCCATTCCCGCGTTTCATTTGCTGAACGCGCTGGAGTCTTGCGCCCCGCTGTTCACGCGCTACGGAGGACACGCCCACGCCGTCGGCTTCGCTCTGCCTGCCGCCCGCCTGCCCGAGTTGTGCACAAGCCTCGACATCTACGCCCGAGCCCGCCTGACTCTGGCCGACTTCGAACCCAGTCTCCGCCTCGACGCCGAACTCCCCCTCGATCAGGTCACACCGGAATTGTTCCAGGCCCTGCGCCGCCTGGAGCCGTTCGGAATGTCCAATCCCGAGCCCGCCTTCGCCGCCCGCAACGTCCGCCTCATGGCCCCGCCCCGCGTGATGAAGGACAAACACGTGAAGCTGAAGCTGGCCGCCGCAATTTCCTTGTCCAGCAACCCCGACGCAGCTCTCGCGACCACGCCCCGCTGCGACCCGGATTCCGCCGCCCTCCGCCGCAGCGATCTCCGAGCCGCCACCGAGAACCGCGAGCCCGGCCCCGAGAACTCTTCCTGGCGCCGCAACATTACGTTTGACGCCCTGGGCTGGCACATGGCCGAGCGCTTCGCCCAATCCCAACTCCTCCCCGGAGACACCCTCGACATCGCCTACAGCCTCGACCACAACGACCACCCAGAATATGGAGGGTTGGAACTTTCGCTGCGGGATTTCAAATCCCAAGCGAAAACTGCCGAGGACGCTGGGGATGCCGAGGGCAAAAGGGCTTCGGCAGCCCTGTAGCTCTGACCCGATTCCGGTTTACGATCTGGTCCTGAACGGCCGGGGACATCCCTGACATTTTAGACTGGGCACATCCCTGACATTTTTTCCTCCACTTCGGTAAGGGGATGGGGTGCAGGGGAAGGGGAGCTTTTTCCCCCTTCCCCTGCCTCATCCATGGAAAAGCTGCCTTGTTTCGGCAAAGGCGTAATGCGCCGGTGCCAGCTGTCGAACTGGGCCAGAGGGATCTGCGCGAAGTAGATCGTGAACCAACGATCG
>JAIQFP010000019.1 GCA_020073165.1 Terriglobia bacterium
AAGCGTATCTTCAAAATGGCGCCGCTGCACCACCACTTCGAATTGCTGGGCTGGTCGGAGTCGAAGATCATCGTGCGTTTCTGGATTGCGAGCCTGGTGTTCGCCCTGTTCGCGCTGACCACCCTGAAACTGAGATAAGAAGATCAAGATCCTTGAAATTGAGCAAGAGGCCGTAGAGGAAAGGCTCGTCTCCCTTGGCGCAAAAAAAGTCTTTGACGGTGAAATTCATGCGCTCTACTATGATTTCACCAATACCGCACTGAAGGACAGCGGACGGGCCCTCAGGCTCAGACTGGAAGGCACAAAATCCGTCCTCTCTTTAAAAAAGTTCGTTGAAAGTAAAGAGGCAAAGATAAGGGAAGAACATGAGATTGAGGTTTCAGACTTCAACACAACGAAATATCTTCTGGAGAGCATCGGCCTGAATGCCTGGCTGGAGATGAAAAAGCACAGGACAAGCTACGAACTCAGGGGCGTGCATTTCGAGATTGACCAATATCATGACGCATACAATTACATACCCCAATTCCTGGAAATAGAAGGCCATGATATCGAAACAATCTACGTCTGCGCAGAACTCCTGGGCTTCAGCAAAAAGGACTGCAAGCCCTGGGACATACTGCAGGTGGCGGCATATTATTCGGGTCAGTTGCAGGGCCAATGACAATGCATCATGCAACAGCCCGTTTCTTTTAGACATGGATATTGAAGAAACCCCCTCCGGAAAAACCGCAGGGGCTGTCGCCCGCTATGCATTTAACTTTACTTGGATATTGTTCTTCTGATAGCTTAAAGCTAAGAATTATTTTGTAAGGAGGTTGCAGAAATTGAATTGTTTGAGGATCTTCTCTATTATGTCCCTGTTATTTGTAATTGCCTGCGCAACCACAAAACATTCCGGAGATAAAATACAGACAGCAGAGGCCCATTATAAAATCGGAGTGTCTTATCTCAATGACGCCAAGGCCCAGCAGGCTTTTGTGGAATTCCAGAGGGCCTATGAACTCAATCCCAACAACAGGGAGGTCCTCAACGCCATAGGATTTATATACCTGGTACATTTTGATGATACCGCAAAGGCCATCGATTTCTTTGAAAAGGCCACAAAAGCCGACCCGAACTATTCCGATGCATATAATAACCTGGGGGTTGCCTATGAAAAGCTCGGGCAGTTTGACAAGGCAATACCTTTTTATAAAAAAGCCGTATCCAATCTCCTATACTCCACCCCTGAACAGGCCTATAGAAACATGGGCAATTCCTATTACCGGCTCGGCAGATACGAAAACGCGCTTAATTCCTACAAGGAAGCTCTTAGAAGGGCGCCTGAGATGCTCGCTGGCAAGCTTTCCGGCTTCCGCCTGCAGGCTGGCCTGGGCCAACAGTTTGTCCTTTTCGATCGCAGATCGGGCTTGCTCGACTTGCGTCTGGGCCACCGCACGCGCCTCTGCCAAGGCTGCCGCACGCGCCTGCAGCGCCTGCTGGCGGCGCACTTCCAGGTTCTTGAACACTGCCAGGCGGGCTTCCCGCAGACGCTGCTCGTACTCCGCGGTCCGCGCCTCGGCCGCGGCAATGTCAGCCCGCGCCCTTTCGATGGCGCCCTCAGTCTTACTGCGCCGCTCCGCCAGAACCTGGACCAAGGGCCGATGCACGAGCACCGTGTAGGTGCCATACAGCAGGACCATAAAGACGATGGTCGGGATGGCTCCGAGCAGTAATCCGCCTAGTTGTGCCAGCAACTGATCCATAGGGGTTGATAAGAACCCGAGCTTAAGAGGGCTTAAAACCCTCAAAACTAACATCCTACGAGACGAGTGTCAACGCGGGTGGAAGCCTCCGCGGGGCAATCAGACCGAAGTGGGAAGGAGCCAGTCGCGCCTTGTCAAGTCCCGTGCAAAAAATCCGGAAAGAATGCTTGACTTCTGGGTAGAGGGGTCTAGGATGTAAATATCACCTCCGATCCAATTCAGGATCGAATGGGCCGATAGCCAAGGAATGTCACCGCTTCTTGGTTGCCGGCCCATTTAATTTCTGGCCGTTGACCACCAGCCGACCGGCATTGCAACCCCATCCAGCCACTCTGTTAACCGCGCCAGACTCTAAGGGCTACTGGCGGGAAAGCGGGAGGGGTTGGCGGAACGCAAGGGCAGCGGGTGCACGGCTGAGGCGCTCAGGGTATGTAATAAAGCCAAATGGTCTTGCCGATTTTCTCTACGGGCTGATATTGGCTGAGCCAGGCGTAGGCGTCGGGCGGATAGGCGGTGTGCAGAACATGTCCGAGGCGCAGCGACCTCATGCTGATAGCAAACCAGCCGTGCACGGGAGTGTAGGGGAGTGGAACAGCAAAGTCAGGCAAGGCCATCCGGGACATGTCAGCGCCGCTCCAAACCGCAAGGTTGAGCTGCGAAATATGCCGGGCTCGCAGCGCGTCGGATAAGCGAAAGAGGTCTTGTCCGCAGTCCAGATCGCACCCCATGAGGAGAATCCGGCTGGGATCCCGTCCGGCGAGTTCGTTGAAATAGGCGATGTAGTCCTGCCGGGCGCGGAAGGTTGAGACTCCCTGCCAGACCAACAACCCCAACAGAACGACTTTTGGCGCAGCTGCCCATTTCACTCGCAGTTGCCAAAGATATGAGCAACCATAACCCGCCAGGATCGCCAGCAAGGGGAAGATCACTAGGACATGGCGGACTCCAACATCAACCTTCACCGGCGTGGACACCAGCAGAATGGCAAGGGCCGAAGCCGCCGGCGCCACCGCGGTCCACTGGCGGTTGCGGGCCAACGGCCACAAGGCGAACACTCCAACCAAGGCCAGGATCAGGAAAGGGAGTGGAGATTTGACGGCGATCCCAACCAGGAAGAAGTACCACCATCCGCCATGCTTGATCCTGCCGAGGAGATAAGATTCCGGGGCGCTATGGTTCAACCCCCAGGCGACGGCCAGTCCTCGGACGAGCGCGGGAGCAGGGATGACGGGATCAGAAAGCACCAGCTTGCGCGCGACGCCGCGGAGCGGAGCCGGAAAATTCTGGAACGATGGCATCGAGGCGACGGAGAGTTGCATGCTTTCGCGAATGTGACCGATGTCAAACCGGTAACTGCCCCATAGCATGGTGGAGGCGAGCAGCCCCACGATGGCAATCTGTCTGACAAGTTGTGCCGGACGAGGTTCCTGAGCGACGCCGGCTTTGCGGGTGACAAGCCATTTGGTGACCGAGATGGCGGCCGCGCCCGCCGGCAGGAAGATCAGCGTGGTGAATTTCGCTGATAACGCCAGCCCAACCGCAATTCCGAGCAGGGCGCTGGAACGCGCAGTTCTTTTCTCCAGCCACATTGCGAAAGCACACAAGCCAGCGGCTTGAGTGGAGGCGGCGGTCATGTCGGTGTAAGCGATACTGGAGAAAGCCAGCACAACGGGCAGGGTGGTGAACAGTGCGACCGCGATGACAGCCGCAAAATCGCCGAATTCACGGCGCGTCCAGAGGAAGACGATGGCAACCGCATATAGGAAGAAAGGGAGCATCCCCAGACGGGCCAGGGTCAGATTGCGCCGGTAGTGACCCGAGTCGTAGAGAATGCTGTTTCCCACCGCGTTGCAGTTATTGCTGGTCGCGGCTTCTCCGGTCCTGGGATAACGCTCTCCGGCAAGATAGGCGGGAAGACCGATGGCCAAGCGGGCCAGTGGCGGATGCACGGGATCGATCGTGTACGTTCCCTGGTCCAATAACGCGATTCCCACCGCGACGTGGCAGGGTTCGTCGAAGCCCTGGGAAGTGACGGTATAAGTCAGCAGAATGCGTCCCACCGCGATCAGCGTAAGGACAATGCACAGTGCGATGACGAATCGGTTTCGGTTCACGGGACAGTCTCGGGTGGAACGCCGAGTTGAATGTTGAACGTTATTCCACCACAAATTCCTTTACCCGCCTTACCA
Organism: Terriglobia bacterium; assembly: GCA_020073165.1. Taxonomy (GTDB): domain Bacteria; phylum Acidobacteriota; class Terriglobia; order Terriglobales; family Acidobacteriaceae; genus JAIQET01. Next base: position 3,938 of record JAIQFP010000019.1, read on the forward strand.
CGGATTGCGGCGCCTCCGCCTCCAGCTCCACCAGCCCGTCTTTGTAGGCCCGCGAGTAGATCCGCGAGCGGGCCTCAAGCAGCGCCAGCATCTTCCCCTCCTTTTGCGGGACCAGCAAATGCACCCGGAAGGGACGGTCTTCGTCCAGCGCCTGGTCAATCCGATCGAGAAGTGTGCTTAGGCCGATGCCCTTGACCGCCGAGATGTGCACGGTGCTGGCATCGTCACGCAACGACTCGCGCTGCAACGGCGCCAGCAGGTCAATCTTGTTCTTCACCCGCAGGCGTGGCTTGCCTTCCACTTCCAACTCCTTCAGCACCCGTTCCACCTGGGCGTCCTGCTCCGCTGACAAGGGACTGCTGGCATCGGAGATGTGGAGGATGAGGGCTGCACGTTGCACCTCTTCCAAAGTCGCGCGGAATGCGGAGACTAGGGTGTGTGGAAGGTTGCGAATAAATCCAACCGTGTCTGACAGCAACACTTTGCGCCGCGAGGGCAGCGCAACTGCGCGAATGGTGGGATCAAGGGTGGCGAACATTTTCGAGGAAGCCACCACATCGGCCCTGGTCAGCGCATTAAATAATGTAGATTTCCCCGCGTTGGTGTAGCCGACGAGGGCTACCGTCGCCACCGGGACAGACTCGCGCCTCTGGCGCTGCTGGGCGCGAATACGCCGCACACCCTCGATCTGCTCTTTCACGGCGCGAATGCGCCGGTAGATTTTTCGCCTGTCGGTTTCGAGCTGGGTTTCACCCGGACCACGGGTGCCGATGCCACCACCTAACTGCGACATCTCCACGCCACGCCCGCTTAGCCGGGGCAGCAGGTATTCGAGCTGCGCCAGTTCCACCTGCAACTGGCCTTCCCGGGTTCGAGCATGGCGGGCAAAAATATCGAGGATAAGCTGGGTGCGGTCGATCACCCGGGTGTGGACAGCCCTTTCGATATTGCGCTGCTGGGAGGCAGTGAGGTCGTGATCGAACAGCAGGAGATCGGCGGAGACCGACGCAGCGGCGCCGGCAATCTCTTCCAGCTTGCCCCGTCCGATCAAGGTCGCCGGATCAGGGCGGTCGCGATGCTGCAGAAACTCGCCGGCAATCTCTGCGCCCGCGCTGTCGGCCAGGGAACGCAGTTCGGCCAACGATTCTTCGGCGCTGAATTCCGGGATGGCCGGCGCCTTAGACGCGCCCGGCACAGGGTTGGCGCTGTCTCGTGCGGCCTGCGCGCCGCTGGTCAGAGAACCCTTGGCGCTTCCGGACGCGGACGACCGCGCACGCTTCCGATACTCCAGTCCGACCAGGAAAGCCCGCTCGGCTGGCGCCGCGTTAGCTTGCGCCGGGCTGGTTGTGCGCCGCCCGCGACCCTCTTTCCCGGAGACTTTGAAATCTGAACCACGCAATCGGGGGTGCCTTTATCCTTCCGTTCCTGACGCGCTCGCGGCCTGGTTCGCGTCCGCGGCCGCCGCCGTCGTGCTGGGGGTACTGGTGACCGGAACCGCAGTTGGTCTCTCCCCGTGGCCATGGGAAATTCTCCCCATCGCAACCGTGGAGATGGCATGCTTGAAGATCAACTGCTCCTGGTTGTTGGTCTCCAGCACCACCGAGTACTTGTCAAAGGAGCGGATACGGCCTGTCAGCTTAACCCCACTCAATAAGTAAATGGTGATGTTGGTCTTTTCTTTGCGGGCGGTGTTGAGAAACGAATCCTGTATGTTTTGCGCCGGCTTGTTTTCCATCGCCGATCTCCTTGGTGTCTGACAGCTGCCCTTTCTAATCTGCTGCTCTTAAGCCGCGCCCAAAGGCCCGGCAGCGAGGAACAGGGGGGAAAGCCCGGCAGGGCGCAACCAGTCACAGCCGACGTCCAGCGCCGGCGCCTGCGACCTACTCGGGTAGTATTTGTACAATACGGCCTGGGCGGCTACTTTTCAACCACAGTAATCAGGAGCAAGGCAGTTGATGTACAATCCGGACGAATTCCCAAGGGTTTGGCCGGCAATGTAAATCCTGTCGTAGCGGAGGAATCCCTATGCACCTTGCCACCACTTTGTCCGCCTTCCTGGCGAGCCCCACCCACACCTGGAATGAAAACCTTCAGTTCTACTTGCGCTGGTTTCACTTCCTCGCAGGCATCACCTGGATCGGGCTGCTCTACTTTTTCAACCTGATTAACGTCCCCTTCATGAAGCAGGTGGACGCTGCCATGAAGCCCAAGGTGTTCCAGTACATGACCCTGCCGGCTTTGCAGTGGTTCCGCTGGAGCGCCCTGCTCACCGTAATCTTCGGCTTCTGGTATTGGGCTCAGATCTACGTCGCAGGCGACGCTGAGCGCATGGGTGTGAGCCCCTGGAGCACCGTCGGATACTTCCTGCTGGTCTGGATTGTGACCTGGGCGATTCTTGCCGTGGTGATCACAAAAATGGCCCCGAGTGGCTACGTACTGTTCGCCATCACCACGGTTCTGGTCATCCTCGCAGGCTGGCTGTTCGTCAATTACACGCCCGTAGGGCAGGACGACAACCACGTCCTCGCCATCGGCGTGGGCGGTGGATTCGGCCTGGTCATGCTGCTGAATGTCTGGGGAATTATCTGGCGCAACAACAAGGCAGTGATTCAGGGAACTCTGGCCGGCAGTCCGCCGGCCAATGCGGCTGTGCTGGGGCGGCAGGCGTTCCTGGCGTCGCGCACCAACTTCTATCTGTCGATCCCGATGCTGTTTTTCATGGCCTCCAGTTACCACTACGGGATCTTCGGCAAATAGGCATCGGCGGTCTTTCCTGGCCTCGCGCTGCGGCGCGAGGCTTTTCTTTTCCCCAATCTCCTCCCAGGATGCAGTCGCTCCTAAGACGTTCCAGCACGGCGATTGTCGAATGTGGACTCCAAAGACCGCTCCGGGAGCACGCAAACCGCCCCCTCGGAGAACCCCTGCGACTCGATCCCCAAGGCGTGATCGAAGCGTGCGCGGTAGTTCTCCCAAGCAATGGAGGCCGTGAGTTCCACAAGCTGCGCATCGTTGAAGTGCTGGCGCAGAGCGGTAACGAGGGGGTCGGGTACCTCCACCGGCGTCCGAGTCATCTCAACCGCGTACTCGATCACCAGCTTCTCCAGCGGCGAAAACACCTCGCTCTCCTGGTAGTGGGGCAGTGCGAGAATCTGAGCCTGAGTCACACCGAGTCCTCTGCCAACGGCAGAGCCGATGTCCATTCAAAAAGGGCACCCAACCATGGCGGCGGCCTTCATGCTGGCAAGCGCCTTCAGGCGGGCATCGACAAGCCTGGACCGGTCCAGCATGAACTCGAAGGTTGCAACTCCGCGGAAAACGGACCGGTGGTGTGAGGTGATCAGGAGAGGCTCAAGTTCCTTGCCTAGCCGGCGCTTGGTCATCCAACTGGTGATGCGCGCGACGAACCCTAACCTCTGCGGGGGAGCGATTCGGGCCATTGTGCCTCCCGGGGCCACCAGCGTGGTGCGCACAGCACCAGCAGAATTGCGGTGGGGGCGAAAACTCCCGGCAGATCCAGCAGCCAGTGGTGAGTCCCCAGGCGCCCGGTGACCAAATCATATAGATGCACCAGCGTGTGGAGGAGATTGAAGGCGGCCGCTGCCATGACCACGCCGCGGTGTCGCGATGCCCGCGCGGCAGTAAAGCAAAATACGACGCCCAGCGTGAGATACGCGGCCCCGATGTCACGAACGAAATGCGTATTCAGTGGCCCGGTATCGGGCACGCCCGCAGGAAGGCCGTAGTACCAGCTGCTGGGTGCCGCCATCATCCACAGGCCGTTGCCCAAGCTGAGGAGGCCAAAAATCCAGAAGATCGCTCGCATGGGTTTCGGCCCCCGTCAGGCGCCTGAGGATGCGACGGTCCAGGGCTTACCGTCAAAGTGGGCGGGCAAACCGAGCCCAAAGAGCTTGAGGATGGTGGGCGCTACATCCACGATAGCGGGTTTCTCTTCGGCAATTTTGCGATTGCAGAAAAGGACGCCCGGGACCAGGCGAGGATCAATGCAGTGATCGCCGCTCCAGGCCTTGAGGTTGTCCTCGAAGATTTTCTCCGTGACCTTCCCCATGACCGAATCCCACGAAGCGCGGAATCCGTCGCCGTAGCCGACAATCAGATCGGGGGCGTTGTCCACGTAAGGCCCGGCGTAGACAGCGTCGCAGTCGAAGACTCCAGTGATGCCAATCCGCCCGGAAGCCGGGTCTGCCAGTCCATTCAGTTTGGTGCGCAGTTCGTCTTTCAGCGTCTCGGCGGCAGACGGCTCCACAATGCCCTGGCGCTCACGGCCTTTCACATTCAGGTAGAGACCGTTCAGGCCCATGGTATAGGCGCGGGTGCGCGACCAATCCACATCTTCGAACCAGTCTCCGCTTTCCGTCTTACCGTCCTTCAGCGCCAGGTATCCGTTCTGGTGCAGCCAGGCATTCAGGTTTACACAGCGGGCAAACGATTTGAAACCGTGATCGGAGACGACCATCAGCAGAGTGTCATCGTCAATCTGCTGCATGACGCGGCCAATGAGCCCGTCCATGCGCTGGTACAACTCCTGGATGATGTTGGGACGTTGGTCGCGAGGCACGTTGCGGGCCGCCGGGTGATCGTCATCCAGGTAACGCCAGAACATGTGCTGGACACGATCGGTCGTATCGAAGACACAGGCGCAGAGACCCTTTTGGGTTTTTTCCAGCGCATCAAAGAGCATGCGCTCGCGGTCTTCGTGGTTGCCGTAGGCCTGGGCCAGGAACGCATCGTCGTCCAGGACTTCTTCGTTCAGCGCCCAGGTGTCTTCCGCCAGGCCCAGCGTGGCGTAGGGACCAAACAGTTTCGCGAGATAGATCGAGTAGGTCACGGGATGGGAGATGGGAAGATCGGGGCGCCCCGGATCGATGTTTACCGGCGTGACGTAGACCTCCACCTCAGGTGCAATCTGCTTCAGGTAAAAGCGGCAAATGCCGTGGGCGCCCATGCCGAGCGCAGCTTTGAACTTCACCGGAATCCACTCGGAGTACTCTCCGACCTTCAGAGTGAACTTCTGCGAGTCCACTTCCATGCGCGCCTGGTTGCGGTCAGGGTCAGGCCGCAACTCAAAATCAACCCGCAATTCGTGCCCGGAACCTTCCGCCAGTGGATCTTCCGGCCCGGGAATGTACGACCGACACACGCTCCCATCTCGCTCCATGGCAATGCGCACACCACCCTCGCGGAACTTGTCTCCCGAGGAGCGAGTGGTGCAAAAGCAGAAGGTTCCCTGGCTTCCCTTCAGATCGGGCACGCACATGCCGGACAGCAGTACGCCGGGGAATTTTTCCGGCGGGAAAGTGACCGGCACGCGAATCACCGAGCAGAAGATGCCCGACTTCCCCAGCCAGTGCCAGAACGGAGTGCCCTTGCGCATGCCCTTGATATTGGTCTTGCCCACCGGAATGGAATACTTGCCAATCTTCCAATGCCGCTTCGGTCCTTTGATCTCCGCCGAGGAAAGAAACGGAAGATAAGTGCTCAAATCTCGAGCGAGGAAGTCGTAGATATTGTGTTTACCGGGATTCACTCCCGTCATGAACGTGGACCAGGCCACGGGAGAGATCGCCGGAAATGTGGTGCGCAACTTGCGGAATGTGCCTTGTTCGCGGAGTTTGGCCAGGTTCGGCAGCTTGCCCTCGCCCATGAAACGCTCAGCCAGTTCCGGATCCATCCCGTCAAATCCAAGAATGACGGCGCGCTTGAACTGCGCCTTGCCGTAGGCCTTGCGGCGCTTCATGGTGCGCAGCAGGTGACGGAAAGGCCAGGTCAGCAAGGCGTACAGCGAGTAGAGAAACGCAACAAACAAAGTCCAAAACGACGAGAGGACGGCGAATCCTGCTCCTGGACCAGCATAGGCGTGCCCAGGCAAGGGAAACAGGACAACCACGAGCAGCAACAGCACCAGCACCGGTGTGGCGCAGGCACTCCTGCCCGCGACTCGCGACCGCAACTGGCGGACAAAAGCGGCCGCCCCACACCAACCGACGCTACGTTTCATATCTCGATCCCCAAGACTTCCTTGAAAATAAACCCCGCCACCATGGAGAGCACAAAGAACAGGACGATCCAGTTCCACTCCAGCCAGGCGAAGTTGATATTGCGCGGCAGGTAGGTCACCGCAATCGACTCAATCGGGCTGCTGTCGGGCAACGCCGGCTCCCCCGAGACAAAGATCCGCTCCCAGAAACGGTCGCGCATCCGTTCCGGAGAAAGACGGCTGACATCGCCGGCCACCACAACTGTCTTGGAGTACGTTTGCCCGCCGGACAAAACATTAATGTCGTACTCGCCATCCTTCTGCGCCACCACCCGCCACACCACTTCATTATCCGCCGGAACATGCACCGCGGGAGCGGAAATCGACATCTCAGCCGGCAACTGCAGAGACACACCATTCAGTGTGTCCGGTGCCGTTTGCACTGTCACTAGGAAGGGTTGCGCGGTCTGCATGGGCACCGAACCCAGGTAGCGGTCCACTTGGACAATCAACAGAGTGATGGGAATGATGACGTACAACAAGGGCATGAATGCCAGCCGGATGTAGCGCCCGGTGCCGAGAATGATCCGCCCATAGGTTCGCAGCACTACAGGCAACTGGTCCTGGTACAAGCGGACAGCCAACAGGTGCGCCTTGAGCTGATCCTTGGCGACTTTGATGGCTTTCTGGTTCGAGGTGTAGCCAAAAAGCAGCACCATGAGCAGCCCGACCACCAGCGAGAGCACGATTACGATCGCCAGGGGACTGTTCGGGAGAAAAACACCGAGAGCTGCGGCCGGTGGTGGTTGAGTGAGGACGAATGGCATGGATGACGCGACGCTGATCTCCTACTCGATGTACCCCAGTCCCTGCAGCCTCTTCTTCACGACCTCTTTGGAAACAGAGTCGCCCTCTTCGGGAGGGAGGATCTTCTTGATCTCTTTCTCCAGCATGTGGGTAACGAACTCGTCGACTGACTCGTAACCTGCCGCTTCGGCGCACTTTTTGGCCTTTTCCAGCAGTTCACCCTCAATCTTCACCTTGTGAGAACTGAACATCTCACGCCTCCAGCATTATGTGTGGAACTTGAGATTGGCATCAGGCGCGGCCTAGCGGGCGGCTCGCACGGGCTGAAATACCGACTCCCCTATCATACCCTTTGCCTTGGGGATTCCAAACTCCGCCAGGATGGTGGGCGCCATATCGGTGAGCGCGGGCGCTTCCATCGGGATCTTGCGATTGCTCAACAACACACCCGGAACCAGGGTGTAGTCCATGCAGTGGTCGCCGCTCCAGGGATTGGTGTTGTCTTCCAGAACCTCGGTCGGGAAGTCCCCAAGAATGGTTTTCCAACCCGCGCGATAACCCCGGTTGTAGCCCACCAAGGCATCCGGGCCTTCCCTGGCGTAGGGCCCCTGATAGACCTCGCTGGCCAAATCCACGCGGGTAATCACAGGGAGTCCATTCTGTGGATCACGAAGCGCGAGCAACTTTTCCCTGATCTCCCTTAACAGGGCCGCAGCTTCGGCCCCGGCCTGAACGGTACCCTCCTTCTCGCGGCCACGCTGGTTCACATACAGGCCGTTCAGGCCGAGCCCGTAGGCGCGGGTATGGCTCCAGTCCACGTTGGCGAAGGGCTGGTTATTATCGGCGCTGGGCGCGGCTTTCAGCGTGATATAGCCATTGTTCAGCAGCCAGGTGTTGAGGTTGAAAGAACGGTAATAGGGAGCGAAGCCATGGTCGGAGAGCACCAGCAGCGTGGTGCGCTCATCCACCTTGGGCAAGACCCTTCCCAGCACCTGGTCAATCTGTTGATAAAAATCTTCCAGCGCCGTGCCGTACTGGGCTGCGGCCGAAGCGTCAAATTCCGGATGCTTCGGGTCGGTCAGCCGCCACAACATGTGCGAGTTCAGATCGAGGCTGGAGAAATAGAAGAAGAAGACGCCTTTTTGGAACTTGGGAAACTCTGCATCAAAGATCGCGCGGTGCTCGGCCAGCACGGTGCGTGACTGCTCCAAGAACTCCTTATCGTCGAGCACGCCGTCAGAAAGGGCCTTGGTATCTTCGGAAATCCCCTGGGTGTAGAACTCGCCGATCTCCTCTGCGAGATCGCGTGAGTAGCTGGATGGAGTCGAAATCGGAAGCGCCGGGTTGGCAGGATCAATGTTTATGGGCGAGACATAGAGCTGAAAGCGAGGATGCGCCTGCTTCAGATAAAAGCGGCACATGCCCTTGACATTGCCAAAGAACGGAATCAACTGAAACTCGACGGGGATCCAGCCGCTCCATTCGCCCTCCCGCAGAACGAATTCCTGGTCCTGCACGGCAATTCGCGCCACCGCCTCCATGGGATCAACCGACACCGTGAACGGCTCGGTAGCTGGCGGAGACCCCTTGCGGAAGGTGTTGTCGGGGCCAATCAACTGGGCAGTGACCTGGGAGTTCTCCACCTGCACGGGAATGATCTGGCCGCCTTCCACCGCGCCCGCGGCTGCCGTAGGGTCGTCGGTGTAAAACGAGAAGGTCCCGTAGGTGCCACGCAGGTCAGGCGTTCCCATTCCCGATAAGGTGTTTCCCTTGGCCGCAACCGGAGGAAAGTTCGACGGAATACGGAATACTGAGTTGGGGATATGGTGCTGGTCAAGAATCTGCCAGAATGCTTGTCCCTGGCGCAATTGGTCGGCACTGCCGCCGCCCAGCGGAATCACCCAGCTGCCGAGATGAATCGCATGCTTGGGCGGCTCCACGCGCGACGCCGAGAAATAGAGATCGAGCGTCTTGGGATCGCGATGAATGAAGTCGAAAATGCCGTGTCCACCGGCGTTCATGCCGGTAATCATGTTCGACCAGGCCACCGGGCTTTGTGGCGGAATGCTGGTGGTCAGCTGGCGGAACGATCCTTGCTGCGCCAGCCGGGCAAAGTTCGGCATCTTGCCTTCCTGCATGAAGCGCGTCAGGAGTTGGGGGTCCATGCCATCGATGCCGAGGATGATCAGCTTCCGGTCTCCGTGCCACTCTCCGCTTGCGCGTTGGCAGGAAGATAGCATTAACCCGCCAGCACTTAGCAGCAACGCGGTCAAGATGCAGACGACCTTCTTCAAACAGATGCTCCCTTCCCGTTTAGTTCAGATGCCCCAGGTGCCAGGCAGGCGAACTCAATTCTCAAACTGGAGTGAAATACTCAAGGTTGAAGGTAGGAGTTGATTCTGGCTCTGCCAGCAGGGGGATGTCAAGCCACGCCAGCTTTCAGAAATCTGCCCTAACCCGTTAGACTAACCGTATGTTTCGTCGCGCTCTCATCGTGTTGGCGGCCCTCCTGCCGGGCATTGCCTGGGCCGCCACCAATCCCAACATTGTCCTCATCACATTGGATTCCACCCGCGCCGACCGCATGGGCTTCCTGGGCGCGAAACGCCCGACCCCCAGCCTGGACGCGCTCGCCAAGCAGAGCATTGTTTTCGAGCGGGCCTACGCACAGGCTCCGCTCACAGTCGTCTCACACGCGACCATTCTCTCGGGCACCTATCCCCAGACCGCCAAGGTCACGGAGTTTGGTGCGGCGCTCGCGCCTACGGTGCCCTACCTCCCAGACTTGCTGCATGCCCGCGGCTATCATACCGGAGCCTTTGTAGGCTCGATCGCGCTCGATCCCGGGAACGGGCTGGCTCCCGGCTTTGATCACGGCTTTGACGTTTACGACGCCGGGCTCCATCCGCCTCAGGAAGGCGAAAGCCGCTACCACTCGGTTGCACGCCGTGGCGCGGAGGTGGTCGCCCGTGCCAACGCTTGGCTGGCCCGCCAGCAGGCTCCCTTCTTCCTGTGGGTGCATCTGGCCGATCCGCACGCGCCTTACGGTGGTTCCTACGATCAAGGGATAGCCGCGGCAGATGCGGCGGTGGGCAAGCTCGTCGCGGGATTGCGCGCGCGCAAGCTGTACGACGACGCGGTGATTATTGTGACCGCCGACCACGGCGAGAGCCTGGGTGCGCACGGCGAAGACACCCACGGTATCTTCCTCTATGACGAAACCATTCGCGTACCCCTGCTGGTCAAGCTGCCGCAGAACCAGATGTCAGCCAAGAGAGTAGCCGGGCGAGTGCGCCTGGTGGACGTTGCGCCCACCGCGCTGGAGCTGGCAGGGGTAGCGGTTCCACCGGCCATGCAGGGACAGTCCTTGTTGCGCATCGCCAAGACCAACGCCGATCAGCCCGTGTATTCCCGCAGCGACTTCCCCCAGCGCGGGTTTGGCTGGAGCGGCCTGGAATCCTGGCGAGCCGGAAGATACCTGTACATCCGGGCACCCAAGCCGGAGCTCTATGATTTGACCGCCGATCCCGGCGCAACCAAGAACCTCGCCCAGACTTCTAAGGCTACCCTGGATACCATTGCGGCGCAGCTCGACGCCTTCGACCAGCGCTTCAGCGGAGGCAAGTCTGGCGGGCCGGAGCTCACCTCCAGCGAGATGCAGAAGCTGGCCTCTTTGGGATATGTGGGCCTGCAGAAGTCGGGCGGCGCGGGCACCGCAGCCACGGGAACCGATCCCAAAGATGTGATCGCAACCGCCAACAAGGTTCAGGCCGCACTGCTGGCGATTGACGGAGGAGAGCCCGACAAGGCGGTCTCTGCGCTGCAACCGCTAGTTGCCGTGCAGCCTGGCATGTATCTTGCCCAATATGCGCTGGGTGTGGGATACGCCAGCCAGCAGCAGTATGGGAAGGCCGTCGAGCACCTGCACAAGGCCGTCGAGTTGCAGCCGGACTCGGCTTGGGCCAACTATGAAATGGGCGCAGCTCTGCTGAAAACCGGCGACTTCAAGACCGCCGCGGTGCACCTGGAGATCGCGACCAGCCGGCTCCCCGAGTGCAGCGAGGCCCACGCCTTGCTAGCACAGGCCTACGAGCATATGGGCAGAAGCCAGGATGCCAAGCGCGAGCGAGACAAGGCGGGGCCATCCAAGTCGGGATCGTCCAAGAGGTGAACACAGGGCCTGTGCCGGAAGCAGAGTCAAGAAACCATTACTGCTTCGATCCGGGCACCAAGTCGCAGAACCGGTCCTCCAGCTTGCACGCCGCCTCGAATTCTTGCTTGGCCAACTCGGTCCGGTTCATCCCCTGGTAGGCATAGGCGAGATTGACATGGGCCTCGGCCAGTCTGGGGTTTAGTTCCAGCGCCTTCTTGTAGCTCTCCACCGCTTTGGGGAGCTGCTGGGTACGGCTGTACGACATCCCAAGTGAATAGAAAACGATGGCGTCGCTTACCCCCAGATCGACCGCCTTGCTCAGGTGTTTGGCTGCTTCGGTGTAGTCGTGTTGCTCGAACTGGAGAAGGCCCAGGTCCCGGTGGAGAGGAGCGAAGTTGCCCTGCAGCGAGATCGCTTTCTCGTAAGCCGCAATGGAAGCTTTCTTGTCCCCGTGGGATTCGATTACGGCCAAGGCGTACCACGCCTGCGAACTGCGTGGGTTGATCTTCAGCACCCTTTCCACCCATACTCTCGCTTCGTCCAATTCTCCCCGGTAGATCAGAGCTCGCGACAGTCCGGTCATCGCCTGCTCGAAATTCGGGTTCAACTCCAAGCACTTCTTGAACTGGGTGGAGGCCTCATCCCAGTTTCGCTGGGACAACGCAGACTCTCCCAGATAGAAAGGCACGATGTACATCTTCGGATCTTTTTCCCGCACTTGGGCCAGCAGAGCCTGGCCTGTAGCCACGTCTCCGGCGTGGAGTGCATCCTCCGCTGCCAGGATTGTCTGGAATTCCCACAGCTTGTCCTTGGGATCGGGAAGGCTCCCGGCCAACACTCCCGCAGGGACCGATGAATGGTAAGCGACGTAACCCAGCGCCTGCAGTTTCTCCAGTGCATCGGGAGCCAGCGGCGGACCCTCACCCTGGCTGGGGGTGAACGGCCTTGTCCTCAGCAGCGCTTGTAGCTTGTCCTTGAGCACTGCCACCGTGGCCGGCTGTTGTGCTGCCAGGTTGTTTTTTTCCTCCGGATCAGCCTTCACATCGTAGAGTTCAGGTTCGGGCGCATCGATGTACTGGTAACGGCCGGTCTCTACTGAATGGAGCGGGCTCCAGCCGAAAGAATTGAAGGGATAGAAAGTTTCACTGTACGCCACGCTGTCATTTTCGGTCGCGGACACCAGAAGGTCGGGTGAGTGAAACTGGGCCTGAACCGGATCCTTCAAGCCGGCCAAATGCACCAGGGTGGGAGCGACCGCAGCGGTTTCAACCGGTCGGGCCACGTGCGCCGGCCGAAAGCCGCTTCCCGCAGGCGGTTTCACGATCAGCGGAATCCGCACGGTGGCGTTGTAAACAAAGAACCCGTGCTCCTTCTCACCGTGTTCGCCCAGCGACTCGCCATGATCGCTAAGAACAACGACCAGGCTGCGCTCGTAGAGTCGGTTCCGCTTGAGCCATGTGATCAGACGTCCTAACTCATGGTCGGCGTATGCGATTTCACCGTCATAGGGACGGCTGCTGTATTGCGTGCGGTAGGGCTCAGGCGGATCGTAGGGACTGTGGGGATCGTACAAGTGAAGCCAGAAGAAGAACGGCCGGCGAGATGTTTTCTTCAGCCAGTTCAAGGCGTGATCGACGCTCACACCCGCCGGGCGCTCCACCATGCCTAAATTCTTGTTCCTCTGCGAGTAGTCTTCCGGCGAGAATGCGTCGTCGTAGAAATCGAAGCCCCGGGCCAGTCCCCAGCTTTGGTCGAGCACAAAGGCGCTGACCACCGCGCCCGTGGCATAGCCCCGCTGCTTGAAGGCTTGTGCCACCGTGCGCAGGCGCTTATCCAGCGGTTGCCCGGTGAAGTCCTGCACCCCATTCTGGAAGGGATACATGCCCGTCAGGATCACAGCATGCGATGGCCACGTAAGCGGGACCTGGGCGATGGCGTTATCGAAAACTATGCCATCGCGCGCCAGCGAGTCCAAGGCCGGCGTCTGGACGTTGCCGGCGCCGTAGCAGCCGACATGATCAGCCCGGACCGTGTCGATCGTGACAAGAACAACATTGATCAGAGGTTTGCGGGCCGGGGGAGTCCCGGCCAAAACCTGGCCCGACAAAATCAGCACGCCGGCGCATAGGCGAGAAATAGGATTCATCGGCAGCGTGTGCTTTCTTCGGATGCGGCAACCTCAGGGATTTTCAGACGCTTTCTGACGCTCGACCAGATTACGCTCCCGCGTGGCATTGGCGGTTTGCCCCAACTCAGCGTAGACGTTGGCCAGGAACATGTGTACCTGCAAGGACTTCGGATCGAGCTTTGCGGCCTGGAGCAGATAGGGAAGGGCCGCAGCGCCATTTCCCTGCATTCCATAGAGACGCCCCAGCAGCAGGTTTGCTCTGAAATGATCCGGCTTGAGTTTGATCGTCGCCTCAAACTCCTTCATGGCGTCGGAAGTCCTCTGCAACCGCTCGTACACCAGTGCGAGGTTGAAGTGCAGATCGGGAGAGCTTGGATTGTGAGCCAGCATGGCCTCAAATTGGGGCGCTGCATCTGTCCAGTTGCCGGTTTCCCCCAGGGCCCTCCCGTATTCGAAGTGCGCCAGACTGTCTTGCGGCAGCATTTCCACCGCCGTACGCAGTGGCGGCAACGCCTTTTGGTAGTCCTTCATATTCACATAAGCGCGACCCAGCTCAAGGTAAGCCAGGGCAGTGTTGGGTTCCACCTTCAACACTTCCTGGAGCTTTGGCACCGCCGTCGCAAAGTCCTGGTCCAGCATGGAGTTCAAGGCTTGATCGAGCAGGTCGGCAATATCGGTCTTGCCTTTAGGGTCAGGGCCCCGCTCTTCACCTTCCACGGTGGCACTGGAATCGGTACCAACATAACCCAATGCCCGCAGACTCTCCGACTGTTCCGGGCTCAAACTTGCCCGCTCGGTCTTGGCACTGCTGGTCTTGTGGAGGAAAGCCTCCGATTGCGCCTGCATAGTGTCGGCAACGGCCTTGGAACCGGATGCCAGGTTATGCAATGCTCCCGGATCAGCAGGTTGATCGTAAAGTTCCCGCTCCGGCGCATCGACGTAGAGGTACTTCCCTGTCCGCCAGGAGCGCAACCAGCTCCAGCCAAACGCGCGATGGGCGTAGTCGCTTGTCGAAAAAGCGGGGCGGTCGGGGTCCACTCCCGGCGGAGGAGTCTCCCCGGGCTTGAGTTTCATCACCCCTAAGAGCGATTCGCCCTGCATCACCGCCGGAACGGGAATCCCCACCTCCTGCAAGATCGTCGGCGCCACGTCGGCCAACCGCACCCGGCCGTCCAGGCGCTTCCCGGCGAAGCGCTGTCCTGGCAGCTTGAACAGCAGGGGCACGTGGATGGTCTCATCGTAGAGAAAGATGCCATGGTGATGCTCCCCGTGCTCGCCCAGCGCTTCTCCATGGTCGGCCATCACCGCGATCAGGGCGCCGTCGTAGAGCCCTCTCGCCTTCAGTCCGGCGAACAGCTTCCCCATCACAGAGTCGGTGTAGGCAATCTCTCCATTGTACGGTTCCGAGGCGTACCGCGCTTTATAGGGCGGGGGCGGATCGTAGGGCGCATGCGGGTCGTAACAATGCACCCACAGGAGAAAGGGGCCCTGGGGATGTGCGTTTAGCCAAGCCAGGGCATGGGCCACGACGACATCTGCCCGGCGCTCCACACTCTGGTAGCGGTCCTCCCCCTTGGTGCGATTGTGAAAGTGGGCATCGTAGGTGTCCCAGCCCCTTCCGAAACCACTCGCTACCACATTGTTTGGGTCAATAACGAATGACCCGACGAACGCCGCCGTGCGGTATCCCCGTTGTTTCAAAATCGCCGGCAGATAAGGCAGGTCTTTCCCCAGCGGTTCACCCATGTAATCCAGGTGATTGTACTGGGGATAGGTGCCGGTAAAGATGGTGGCGTGCGATGGCGTGGTCAACGGCACCTGGGAATAGGCGCGGGTGAATACCACGCTCTGCTTGGCCAAGGCATCCAGGTTGGGGGTGAGACCGCGGGTCGAACCCAAGAACCCCATGCGGTCGGCGCGGGTCGTATCCAGGGTAATGACGATGATGTTGGGGCGCACGGAACCAGCGGATCGGCTGCCAGTGGACTTTGGCGGGGTGGTGGCGCCGGCACAGTGCGCCAGAATCAAAAGAAACAGGACCTGCCGGAAAACCTGCATAGGAACCAAAAAAGTCTAACACAGAGCGACTGCTTCCCTTCAGCAGCGTTCTGGCCCAGCGATCGGGCAGCCATATGGCGACCTGCGGCCAAAAAAAAGGCCGGCCTTTCGGCCGGCCTGTAAAACAACTCCGTTTCGGTTAGAAATCAAACCGCAACGCGAGCTGGATAACGCGGTGGCCACCCGTATCGCCGGTGGTCGCGGTAAGCTGCCCGAAATTGTTGTTCCGAATGTCGGCAGTGGTACCGGGCGACTGCGGCGGCAGGAAGTTCGGGTGATTGAACAAGTCGAAGAAGTTGGCCTGGAAGGTCAACCCCGCCGATTCCGTCACCTTGAACCTCTTGGTGATGTTGAAGTCCACGTTGGAATAGTGGGGGCCAAAGACGCTGTTCCGTCCGATTGGCGCATTGCACCAGAGGCCACCGTTCTCGCTTTCTGGGCAAACGAACTGGCTCCAGTTGTCCGTATTGAGGTAGCACTTGCCATTGTTTCCGCCGTTTATATGCGCAGCGGCCGTGCAGGCATCAGCCGCACTTCCACTGAGGAGCTGGCTTCCGGTGACTACCAGCCGGTCGGTTCTCTGGCCATTCTTGTTCAGGTCGTACCCGCTGCTGCTGCTGTACGGCGAGAACGGATGGCCGGTCTGCCAGCTGATGATCGTGTTCACTCCCCAACCACCGAGCCAGCGGTTTTCCTTCATGAACGGCAGGTCATACCCGACCGTAGCCACGATCCGATGCCGCAGGTCAAAGTCGGCCGGACCGTAGTTGTAGCGGATATTCGTGTCGTCGATTGGGCTGGTCGCGCCCTTGCCGTTGAAGGTGTCGCTGAGAACATCCAGCGCCTTCGCCCAGGTGTAGTTTGCAGACACAGTCAACCCAGACGAATAAGTCTTGCGCAGACTCAGCTGTAAAGCGTTGTAATTGGAGTAGTAGGAGTTACTGCGGTAGTTGTCGGCACCAATGTTGGGGTTGATGCGCGTACTCCCCTGTCCATCGGTACGGCCATTAAACGTGTTGATGTCGCTGATTCCACTCAGCTTCTTCCCCCACGTGGCCACGTATTCCGGCTCGAACACCCACCCCTTGGCGAATTCCCACTGCACGCCAAAGTGCGCCTGTTCGTAGTACGGAGTTACGATGTTCTGGTCCATGTGCCGCGGGTTGGGCTTCGGGGCAAACGCCGGGTCGGCAAATACCGACCTGGTTGTGAACGGAAAAGACAGCGCTTCGATCGGTGCACCGACACCATTAATGAAGAGACCGATCTGGTTATCCGAGAAGTAGGGTGGATTGAAGCGGATGTTCTCGAAGGTGTTGTTGTAGATGCGGTCGTACATGACGCCGGCCCCGGCGCGAACCACGAACTTCTGGTTGCCCATCACATCCCAGGCAAAGCCCACCCGTGGCCCAAAGTTGTTAGTGTCCTTGTTCCAGATCTCGTGGTTGCGGATCTGGAAGCTGCCGTTGGAGACACTGGCATAGAATGGGTTGTTTGTCGGGAAGAACGGATTCTCGCTGGTGGTGTTGATCGGCGTCACCGGCTGCCCGAAGTAGAAGTTCGAGTCAATGTTCGCCTGGAAGTTGTGCGGCGGGCCGAAGTACTCCCAACGCAGGCCGAGGTTCACAGTTAAACGATTGGTGACGCGCCAGTCATCCTGGACAAACGCCGCGTACTCGTTGGCGCGGTAGCCCCGATAAAAGTCAGGGACATTTCCGGTCGTGGTATCTACCGCGGCCGTCGCCAGGTACGCCGCCCCAAAGTAGTTGCCACCGAAGTACAACTGTTCTTCGATACTCGTCATTTGCAAGTCGGTCAGGACGCCTTCCACGCTCCAGGGAAAGATCGAGCTGAAAGCATCGTTAAAGAACGAAGAACCGTTGCGCGTGCGGCGGTACTCGCCACCGAACTTGAAACTGTGCTTGCCCTTCTGCACCGCCATGGTGTCCATGTACTGGAACTGGTTCTCGGTGAAGAATTGGGGCAGACCAGAGTACTGTCCGAAGTCGGCGCTCATTCCGTCAATGGTGTAGTACGCCGGAACCCCGAGCGCGCCCGCCGGCGCCGGGAAGTTCAGTTTGTGCCGCAAGTACGCCACCCTGGCGGTATTCAGGACGGTCGGGCTGAAGGTGTGGTTCCAGGTGAGGGCGAAATTCTCCCCGCGCCCATCCTGAATGTACCCGGGACCAACTGTGTTGAAACCACCGGCAAAGCTTTCGGTGTAGGTGCCGTCCTGGAACAGGTACACCCCATGGATCTGGTCCTTGTCGCTGAAGTTGTGGTCCAGCTTCACGGTCCAGCGGGCTTCGTTGAACGCCTGCGGGTCGTTGAGCGTGGTCGAGGTGTAGACGGGAACCGGATATTTCACAAGGGGGAAACCAACCCCGAGCGCATCACCCGATAGGGAGTCTCTGCTGTGGCACGGACCGCCCGGCAAAACATCAGTGGTGCAGTCGAAGCTGCTGGACGGGGCTGGGTAGTGCTGCGCCGGACTAGCCAACAAAGTGCTGGCAATCGGTCCCAGGGTGCTGATGTTGCCGGTGATCCCCTCGACCCCACCCGTGAATGCACCTGGGCAGGATTCCTCGAAGTTGAGGTTGCAGAACCCGCCGGGATCGCTTTCCTGAAACGCCGCCAAACCGCCGCTCTGCACGAAATCGAGGAATTGCGAGGTGGTTGTTGTCACCGGGCCGTACGGATTGGATTGACGAACCCGGTGTAGTTCCGCGGTGCCGTAGAAGAATGTCTTGTCCTTGAAGATCGGCCCACCGATGCTGCCGCCGAACTGGTTGCGCACCAGGCTATCCTGGATTCCTGGATTGGCATGGTTGGAGAACCAGTCGTTGGCGGTCAGCGCCTGGATGCGGTTGTACTCAAATGCAGAACCGTGCCAGTTGTTGGTGCCGCCCTTCAGAACGGTATCCGTGATGAAGCCGCCGCCCTTGCCGTACTCGGCGGAGTAGCTGTTGGTAATGACGCGGTACTCCTGGATGGCGTCGGGCGAGATGGAGGTCGAGGCGCCGCCTTCGTCATAAGGCGAAATCTGGCCGCGGCCGGCCTGGCCCTGCTCGTTGTTGTCGGAGCCTTCCACCAGGTAGCTGCCTGCGCCGCTGCGCGTACCATTGACTTCTGCGCCGCGGTTGGTGCCGCTTCCAGACTGCGGAACCGCACCCGCCACCAGGTTGATGAAGGAGTTCTGGTTGCGCACCTGCAGCGGCATGTCCGTCCAGGATCTGTGATCCACCAGTTGGGAAAGATCTGACTCGGTGGTCTGAACCGTCTCGGCGCCGGCTTCCACCGTCACCTGTTCGCTGGTCGAACCAAGCTCCAGCTTCACGTCGCGCGTCGAAGTCGCACCCACGCTGACGACGATGCCGGCGACCTTTGTGCTCTTGAAGCCCTTGGGTGACGTCTCCAAGGTGTAAGTGCCCACCACCGGCAGCGCCACAAAATGGTAAATACCGGCTGGGGTCGTGACCGTGGTGCGTTTTTCGCCAGTCGCGGTATTGGTCAAGGTGACCGAGACATTCGCGACCACAGCGCCGGAAGGATCTGTAACCAGACCCGTCAGTTCCGCTGTTCCTTGTGCCCAGACGACGCCGGTCAGTAAGGCCAGCACCCCAAGCACCAGCATGAAGCGAGTCAAGGTGTTACGAAATGCATATTCCATTGACTTGTCTCCTAAGTAGTTGAAGATCCGTGGAAGTTGTACCAGTAAAACCGCTAGCGAAACATTACAGTCTTTGAATCCCGAGCATTACAGGCTTGACTGTAAGACAGGACAGGAGCAACTGACATTCCAAAAAGACACCAAATAACAGTTTTACTTTCAATGTGTTACAGTTGACCTCCCCGTAAGTTATTGAAATGTGGAGGAACCCGCCCGGATAGGCTATGGAATCCTGTAGAAGTCAGCCTCAACTCCCCCACCTGGGAACACCGGGACTGACGGGCAAGGAGGTTGAATTTGGCCGGAAGAGCCGCGGGCGGAAAACGCAACGCGAACTGGGCGACGCGGGCGCCACCCTGCTTGGGGGAAGGGGCGCGAACGGCTTTCCGCGGGCACGCTGATCTGGTTGTTATCTGGAGGACGAGATTGGCACGGTTGAAGAGATAATTGAGCCATGGATGTGGTGGGTTTTCGGAGAGGAGTCGATCTCTTTAACAGCGCCGAATTTTTCGACGCGCACGAAGTGCTGGAGGACGTCTGGCGCGCAGCGCCCCCCGCGGAAAGAAAATTCCTGCAGGGACTGATCCAGGTCGCAGTTGCACTTCACCATCACACCCGCGGAAATCTGGTGGGAGCCCGCTCGCTGTTGCAACGGGCGGCAAAGAATCTGGCCGGTTATCCGGAAAACTTCGCCGGGATCCAACTTAGAGACTTACTCGGCTCCCTTGCCGATTGGGAACGGGCTCTGGCGGAGGGCAAACCAGCGCCACCGCTGCCGAGGTTCGTCGTTAGTCGATAGTCGTTGGTCGTCGGTCAACGCTGGAGGGCGCGCGAGTGCGCAGGATCCAGGGTTGGATAACCACGTGCTTTGGCTGACAACCGGCGACGGACGACTGACAACTGATGTTAGAATCGCGTCCCGTGGCTCAGCCTTCCCCCAAACCCCGCACACTTCGCGCCCGGAAATTCGACGCCGTGCCCTTGCTGGACTTGCAGCGCCAGTACCGGCAAATTCGCGACGAGGTGTTGGCGGCCATCGAGCGCGTCTGTTCCTCCCAGCAATTCATCCTGGGAGCTGAGGTGGAAGCGCTCGAGCGCGAAATTGCGGCCTTCACCGGGACAACCGAAGCCATCGCCTGCGCCTCGGGGAGCGACGCGCTTTGGCTGGCTTTGAGTGCAGCCGGAGTGCACGCCGGTGACGCGGTGCTCACCACCGCGTTCAGCTTCGTCGCTTCCGCCAGCGCCATTGTCCGCACTGGCGCTCGCCCCGTGCTGGTGGACGTTGATCCTCGCACGCTGAACCTTGATCCCACCCAGGCGGCCGTCAGACTTCGCGAAGGCGGATCGTACAAGGTACAGGCCCTCCTGCCGGTCCATCTCTACGGCCAGTGCGCCGACATGGATGGCTTGCAGCGCCTCGCCGAGGAGTTCCACATTCCCCTGATTGAGGACGCTGCCCAAGCCATTGGGGCGGCATGGCGCAAACGCCCCGCGGGATCGCTCGGGCTCACCGCCGCCTTCAGCTTTTATCCCACCAAGAACCTGAGCGCGTATGGGGATGCGGGCCTGGTCACCACCAGCAACGCGGAATTTGCCGAGCGCATGCGCTCTCTGCGCAACCATGGCAGCCTGCGCCGTTACTACCATGAGGAGATCGGGGCGAATAGCCGCATGGACGCCCTCCAGGCCGCGATCCTGCGGGTGAAGCTGCCGCATGTCGAGAAGTGGAACCAGCAACGCCGCGAACACGCCGACCACTACAATCGGCTGCTGGCAGAAGCCGGGCTGTTGTCGCGGCAAGGCGCGGCCCCGGTGCGATTGCTTGAGACCTCCTCCCACGCTCGCCACGTTTTCCACCAGTACGTAATTCGCGCTGAACGGCGCGATGAACTGCGCAAGTTCCTCACCGGCCGCAAAATCGGCACCGAGATCTACTATCCCCTGCCGCTCCATCTGCAACCCTGCTTCGCCTATCTGGGACACCGCGAGGGAGATCTTCCCGAGTCGGAGCGGGCCGCGCGCGAAGTCATCGCCCTTCCGATGTTTCCGGAGTTGACCAGGGACGAGCAACAGTGGGTGGTGGAGTCGATCGCGGAATTCTATTCCTGAGGTTTCAAGTTTCCAGGTTTCAACGCTTCAAGGTCATTCGCAACTTTGAAAGCTCGTAACTCTGGAACCTCGCCCGCTATCTGTGCCGGGCGCGGGACCTCGCTTTGGCGGGCGCTTCCTTCCGCTCTCCCGGCGCCAGCACTCTGCGCACAATCGGCGTATTCAGCTTGTACTTGCGCTCCTGTACGTTGCCGTTGTCATCCTTCACGCGCAGCACGAACACCGGCAGCATGCCCTCTTTGTCGAAGTTCTCCTGGGCCACCGTCACCGGCAGCATCCCGTTCAGGTTGTGTTCGCGGTAGGCGGTTTCGTAACGATGCCGCTTCACGTTCCAAGTGAAGATCCGAATCTGGTTGTAGTCAAAGGGCATGCCATCTTTGGGCTCGGTCAGCATCACCAGATACTGTGGAACCTTCTTGCCTCCGTCGTTCACCTCGTCCAGCACAAAGAAGGCAACGATGCGCTGTCCTTCGGCATATTGCGCGATCTCCAGCGGCACGTCGAGATCCACCATGCGCGCCAGCATCCAGCCGACATGTCCCGAGGAATCGCGAATCAGCCACCAGTCTTCCAGGATGGGCTTGGGTGCTTCTTTGTTCTTGTCATCCGCGTTGGCTGCGGGACGGACTGGGGCGCCGGGGAGGGTCTTCTCGCTCGCGGCGCGCTTCAGCAGCGCAACCTTCGAGCCCTGGTTCAGTTGGTAGAGATGCTCCGCGTCCCGCGCCGGATCAAGATGGATGTTGGTGTCAGTACGCGTCGTTCCGGAGGCCTGCAGCGGGGAGTTTTGCTCGGCCTGCGCCAGCTTCTGAAAGGCGTCAAACACCTGCTGGGTGATGAGGTAGCGCTGCTCCATCCAGCCGTCGGCGCCGCTTTCGGTGCGCACATGCACGAACCGCCGGTCGCGTTCCAGCACCTGCACCCGCTCGCCGTTTTTCACCACCCCGACCTTGGTGTAAACGGTGGCTACCCGGTCGCGCAGAATCGCTTGCGGCGCGGCAACGTACGCCGCCTCCTGCTTGCCGCGACTCCGCCCGCAGGCAACAGACATCAAGACCGCCGCAAGAAGTAGCGGCCAGCCACACGCCCAGGATCGCCTGCCAGCTTTCATGGGGACCACAGAACAATATAGCGCAGGAGCAGTCGTCAGTCGCCGAAGCATATGCCCAGAGAGCGCGCGGTGCACACCAGGTCGGCATGGGGATCCACAATCTTCAGTTGCCCGATGGCGTCGGCAATGTCGACGGCCTCAATGCGGGCGTTGCGCAGGCACACCATTTTGCCGAAACCGCCTTGGGCAATCAGGTCCACCGCCGCCACGCCAAAGCGAGTGGCCAGAATGCGATCAAAGGGGGAGGGCGAGCCACCGCGCTGGATGTGCCCCAGCACACTGACCCGCACTTCCTTGTGCGCCGCCAGGGCAATGGCGTCACCCACCAGGTTGCCCACGGAGCCGCCGCGGGAGAGCTGCTTCAGTTCCCGCGGCAGTTGGATGCCTTCCGCCACCACCGCAATCGTGAAGCGCTTGCCGTAGGCTTCGCGCTCGACGATGTGTCGGCAGATGCGGTCCACGCTGAAAGGAATCTCTGGAATCAAAATGAGGTGGGCTCCGCCGGCCACCCCGGCGTGCAGCGCGATCCATCCCGCATCGCGCCCCATGACCTCCACCACCATCACGCGATGGTGCGATTCGGCCGTGGTGTGGATTTTGTCAATGGCGTCAGTAGCAGTGTGCACCGCAGTGTCGAAGCCGAACGTGGTTTCGGTGGCGGAAAGGTCGTTGTCGATGGTCTTGGGAACACCGACCAGTTTCATTCCCTTCTCGAGCAATTCCAGCGCAATCTTCTGCGAGCCGTCGCCGCCGATCACAATCACGGCATCAATGCCGAGCTTCGTCGCATTGGCGATCACATCGGCAGAAATATCGCGGATGACTTCCTTGCCGTTGTCTACAGTCCGGTACTTGAAGGGATTGCCGCGATTGGTGGTACCCAGAATCGTTCCACCGCGGGGCAGGATGCCGCTGACATTCTTGAGTGTGAGTTCGCGCGACTTCTCCGGCCAGATCAGGCCATCAAAGCCGTCGGGAATGCCGATCACCTTCCACTTGTATTTCAGGAAAGCGCACTTGACCGCGGCGCGGATGACGGCGTTCAGCCCGGGAGCATCTCCACCCCCGGTGCAGATGCCGATGCAGCGAATGTCCGCCATGATGAATTAGCCTGCCACCCTTCTGCCGTTCACGGTGGCAACTATCCACAATATCGCGAGACAAACCGCGATGAAACGTGACGAGTGGTCGTACTGGAAAAGTGAATGGAGACACGCGGGCAGTGTCCCCGCCCAAAAAGGCTATGTGGATCGGCTAATCAAGAATCAACTGCGCGGTAGCCGTGAATGTGATAGTGTCCGGCGTCCAGGTTGCGGTGACCGTGTAGGTGCCAGGGACCGCTGAGCCCGTCGTGGTCACGGTCATCGGAATAGTCCCTTGGGAGGCGGTAATCTCAGCAGCGATGGCTCCGGTGCTATCGGTAACCTTCCAGGTGACAACTCCGGACACGTTCAGGTCGGGCATGCCCGTAATCGACGCGAAGCAATCGTAAGTGGTTGATCCGCCCGGGGCAGTAATGGTCTGGCTGCTGGGATCCACTCTGATGCCCGTCACATTGCCCGGATTGACCGTTACAGTCGCAGTACCACTAATGGCGTTCGCAGTTGCCGTGATTGTCACCGGACTAGAGGTAATGCCCGCTCCCGTCACCAGGCCGCCCGTGCTGATGGGCACGTTGGTGGTGTCGGCACTTGACCAGAAAACACCGCCGGTCAGGGTCTTGCGACTGCCGTCGTCGTAGGTTCCAGTGGCAGTCATCTGCAGTTGGGTGCCTAGCTGGATTTGAGCGCTGGGCGGGCCCACGGTGACGGTAGTCAACTGGGGGTTCACAAAAAAACCGGTACAACCCGCGGCCACGGCCAGCAACCCCAGAGCCGTAAGCGCAGCCAGCAGTTCGAGTTTTCGCTTGGTCCTCGGCATGGTTCGAAACCCCGGCAGACGCACGTTCAGCAGTACTCGCAAGCGGCGCGCTTCAATTGTAGCAGAGCACAAAAAGGATCGACGTACCCCTGTGTGTACCTGCACGGATCGCGCTGCTGCCTGTCAGGAACGCGCCGGTCCATAACCCTTGCAAGAAATTTCGTCGGCTCCCGTCTCCGAGCATGCAGGCATCTGAGTGATCCGCAGGGCCCGAAGGATGGAGTAGGCACCCCACTGTGCTACTGCGCGCACGGTCCTTCGCCCGGCTAACGCCGGTCTCAGGATGACGCCGGGGGGATTGGCACCACTCGGCTATCTCAGCGATTGAGGGGTTCTACTGACCACTGACGACCGACGACTAATTCGTCTTTTTCGCCCGCGCGATGCGCTCGTCGATCGGCTTGCGGCCGGCGAAGCCTTCGGTCTCGCCGTGCCAGTGCGTGATTTCCTTTTCACCCAGCTTCCAGCAGAGCAGGACCGTGCGCCCATCCACCATGCAAGGGAAATCGAGCAGGCCTATGTCGAGGTCTTTGACCTGAACCCCGATGGCGTCGATTTCCGCCATGGCATCCTTCACCCGCTGGATGGTTTTCTCGCGCTCCGCCTTGCGCCGCGCCACCTGCACGATGTTGACCAGTAGGCCGCCAGCCAGGAAGACCCGGTGAGCGAGTTCCTGGAACTCGGCATCCACGGCTTCGATCAGCTTCTTGCCATCAATAGCGGTGCGGAGCAGGGACTCAAGAACGGGCAAGAGACTCTGGGCTTCTTGCAACGTGAAAGTGCGATCGGGCATATGGAGTAATTTCATTCTACCGCATCTGTTTCTGGAGAACTGGATCAACACAGAACCCTGGTGTTGGTGCGGTTTACCTACCCTCCTGACGGCGTCATCCCGACACCCGGCGCCGTTCAGCCGGGTGAGGGCCTGCCCTGAGCGAAGCCGAAGGGGATCTCGCGCGTGGCGGCAAGGCTGTGAGCGCTGGCAGAGAGAAAGCACCGGCCAGATCTTGCGCCAACTGCAGCTTCGCCACCATTTCTAAGACCGTTCTAATGAAAACGGAAAAGTAACCGTTACTGCGCAGTACGTTCGGGCCATTTCAGGGGCGCAAGACCAGCCATACAATTCGGTGTAAGCAGATGCCAGAAGCCGCACAACCCGAGCCGCCAATGAGCACCGGAGAACGCCGCCGCAGTCCACGCTACGGTTGCAGTGGTCCGGCGCAAATCACGAGCCTTCCCTGGGAGGGGGCGCTGCTTTGGGGCAGGTTGTGCAACCTGGGCTTCGGCGGATGTTACATCGAAACCATTTTCCCGCTGGAGTGTGGAGCCCAGACCGAGATCGTGCTGCGCGTGAACGGGTTGTCGATGCGTGCCATCGGACAAGTACGCGCGGCTCGTGACCGCTCCGGAATCGGCATGGAGTTCGTTCGCATGAGTGCGGGCGCCTACAGCACTCTGACTGAACTGATGGAGGAGTTGGACAGGTTCAGAGCCGTGGTGCGCGCTCCCAGACCGGCAGGTCGGGACGAGATCTTGCAGAGGGCTCTGAAGAGCGTGTGCCTGCCCGCGCCGAGCCGAAGCATTCCGGTTGTCGGTGTAGTTGTGCCGGCGTTGCCCGGGGAAGCCACTGCGGCATTGCAGCGCCGATTGCGATCCTGGGACCTGTTCCGGGCGAATCCGCCGCTCGATATTTTTGTCTGAGCAGGTGTCAAAGCCCCGGGCAGGTGAGACACCTGCCCCTACGTGACTCTGCCAGCGACCAGCGACCAACGACTGCCTACTGAATCTCCAGCATCCGATCCAGCGCCACCCGCGCCCAGTGCTTGACGTCGTCTTTCACTTTGATCCGGTTCACCACGTTGCCGTCCACCAGGTTTTCCAGCGCCCAGCACAGATGCTGGGGCGAGATGCGGAACATGGTGGTGCACAAGCAGCCGGAGTCGTCGAGCGTGATGACCCTCTTTGCTTCCGTGGCAAACTCCTTGCCCATGCGGTTGACCAGGTGAATCTCCGTGCCCACGGCGAACATGGTGCCGGCGGGGGCGGTGCGAATCATCTTTAGCAGGCCTTCGGTGGAGCCGATACCGTCGGCCCTCTGACAAACTTCCCAGCGGCATTCGGGATGCACAATCACGCGAATGTCCGGATACTTGGAGCGCACGTTGTCCACGTGTTCAGGCAAAAAGCGCTGGTGCACCGAGCAGTGCCCTTTCCACAGAATGATACGGGCAGTTTTCAGACGCTCGGGCGTGAGGCCGCCGTTGATCAGGTAAGGGTCCCAGACCACCATCTCATTCAGCGGGATGCCCATGGCGTAGCCGGAATTGCGGCCCAGGTGTTGGTCGGGTAGGAAGAGAACCTTGGAATTCTTGGCGAAGCCCCACTTGAACGCCGCACCCGCATTCGAAGAGGTGCAAACCACGCCGCCCCGCTCCCCGCAAAAAGCTTTGATCGCAGCAGTCGAGTTCATGTAGGTGATGGGCGTAATGCCTTCGCCGGCGTCATTGGTCAGCCCGGCGGCCACCAGATGCTCCCAGCAATCTTCGACCTGCGTGATCTCCGCCATGTCGGCCATGGAGCAGCCGGCGTTGAGATCAGGAAGAATGGTCGACTGGCCCGCGTGGCTGAGAATGTCGGCGCTCTCCGCCATGAAGTGCACGCCGCAGAAGACGATGTACTTGCCCGCGGCCGCGGCTGCCAGTTGCGCAAGCTTGTAAGAGTCGCCGCGGAAATCGGCGAAGCGGATCACTTCATCGCGCTGGTAGTGATGTCCCAGGACCACGCAATCCCGGCCCAGGGCTTCCCGGGCGGAGGCGATGCGATCGTCCATGGTGTGATCAGGCAGGACGAGATAATTTTCCAGACTGCAAACTTCTGTAGCCGTTCCCAATGTCGTAACTCGCTTTCAGTTCCGGATACGCGAAAGCCGGCAGCAATAAACACTGCCCAATGCCAATCGCTCATACCGGAACGGGGATGTTGAAAGCCTCCCAGCGGCTCAGCCGGTTCACTGCACCTCGCGGTGCCCAACCGGCGGGGATGTTGTAGCCACTGTTACTTCCTTACCACTATTTGGATGCTCAGAGGCGGTGAGAAGCGTCGCTTTTTTCGACCAAAGTCACAGCCGGTGGTGACCTGAGTACCCAGCCCTATTGTGCACTGCCGGAAGTGCGGAGCGCAAGGTGGTTGTCCAGGGGCGCCCGCTAGCCTCATAAGTCCAACAATTGGATTGAGCTGTATTTCCTTTTCAGAACATCTATCAAAGCTCGGAATTCGGCATGGGATCCCAAGCCTGCCAGAGCCGGATCACGCTCGAAGAACGGCCAGCAGGCAAAACCGGTATTCACGCTCCGTTCGAGCCACGCCAAGGCTTCTCCGGTTTCGCCCAGAAGCGCATGGATGCCCGCGATCTGGTAGTAGGTGTGGTGGGAATGTCCAAAAGATCGCGGCGCTCCGCAAGCCCGCCGTACGCAGTCTAGGGCGGGTTCGACCTCTCCGCGAAACGCATGCAGCAACCCTTGCAGGCTGATGACCAGGGGTTCGTCAGAAAGGCGTTGACCAGCCTCAGCCACCCCTTTGGCCGCGGATTCCAGGTCGCCGCTGAGCAAGGCGCATAGGGGCCGATAGTAGAGCGGGTAGATGTGTCCGGGACTTTCGCGCAACCACAGATCGATCTCGCGAAGGGCCTCCGGGTATTGGCCGCTGAAAATGTAAGCGTACGCGATCGCGTGACCTGCCTGATGATGCGGCTGCAAACGCCGCCCTCGCTCATAGAAGATCTCCGCTTCCTCCAAGCGTCCGATGTGGCAGCAGATTGTTCCCAGCCGGTTGTGCGCGTGCTGCACGTTCGGGTGCAGCGCCAGCGCACGTTGCAATTCGGCGATGGCCTCAAGGTGGGCAAAGTTCCGCGCCGGGCTCCAGAGAATGTAGGCTCGCGCCAGATGTCCTTCCGCGAGGTCTGGATCGAGTTCCAGGGCCCGCTGGCAATGGTGCTCGGCCTTTTCCAGCCACACCGGGCTCGAATCAGACTCGAAATGCTTGACGGCGCACACATAAGAAAGCACCGCATGGGCAAGAGCCAGGTCAGGGTCGCGGGCAAGGGCTGCCGTGAGCTGCTCGATGGCTTGATCTCTGGTCGTAGGATCGTCCGACGAGCTGTGACGCAGGCCTTGCATTAGCTCGCTGTAGGCAGACGGGTCGGCGCTGTAACGATCACGGCTCCGTGGAGCGGCAGAACGGAACCGGAGCTTCAGCACTTCCGCCACGCGCGCCCCCATCTGGTCCTGAACCTCGAAGATATTCTCCAGGCGGAAATCGTATTTCTCGCTGAAGGCAATCTTCTTAACCTCGGCGTCAAAGACCTGGATGGACACGCGCCACTGCGGACCGAGCTGTTGGATATTGCCTTGCAGGACGTAATGAACGCCGAGCTCGCGGCCAGTCTGCGCGGGGTCGCTGCTCCCTGCGTACCTCAAGATCGTAGCCGTGGGCAAGACGATCAGGTTCTCCAGGTTGGCCAGCGTGGTGATGAGGGCATCGGCGAAGCCCAGCGAAAGCGGGCCTCCTTCTTCCCCGCTGTTCAGGAAGTGAAAGGGCAGCACCGCAATCGAGGACTGCCGTGAAGAGACAGCAGACGGCTGCTGGACCCGCGAAGCGGGGACATCTTCTCTGAGTGGAACGATCAAACGGTAGCCCCGGCGGGGCAGTGTCTCAATGAAGCGCGGCGACTCGGCAGAGTCACCCAAGGCTTCGCGCAACCGGACCACGGCTTTGTT
The DNA here is from genome assembly GCA_020073165.1 of Terriglobia bacterium. Classification (GTDB taxonomy): domain Bacteria; phylum Acidobacteriota; class Terriglobia; order Terriglobales; family Acidobacteriaceae; genus JAIQET01. Next base: position 32,661 of record JAIQFP010000019.1, read on the forward strand.
GAGGCCGCGGTCGAAATCCACGTATGTGTTCCTGGGCCAAAGCTCTTGCCGCAGTTCCTCGCGCGTGATGATCTCTCCCGGACGTTCCACCAGGAGTTTCAGCACCTGCAAGGGCTGCTGCTGCAGCTTGATCCTCAGGCCAGACTTTCGCAGTTCGCCGGAGCGAAGGTCCAGTTCGAACGTCCCGAAGCGTACTGGGGTTTGAGTTGAGATGGAAGCCACCAAGCTTACCCGCCCTTGAGGCGCCAGTCTAGCATCTCTGACTGGGGAATGCGTGGCCACGGGGGCCGTGTTATCAGTGGCTTATCCGGGAACAATCATGTCCCATACGGGTGTATTGCGCGCAACGCTGGTCTGCGTCAGAGTGGGCGTGCGTTATGATCGTCAACTCATCAGGAGACAACTTATGAAGGCTACGCTGGGCGTGATTTTGTTTTGTGCAACCCTGCTCGCGGTTCTACCGGCCGCGGCGCAACATGCATTTACACCCGACGCCATTCCGTACGGTCCGGTGCCGGCGTTTGTGCCTCCCGGCGCACAGCTGGCGGTGATCGAGGGAGACCCGACGGCTTCGAGCGGCGACTTCACCATCCGTCTGAAGATGCCGGACGGTTACCGCATCCCGCCCCACTGGCATCCCAAGCGCGAGAATGTCACGGTAATCTCTGGCAATTTCAAGGTCGGCATGGGAGACACCTTCGAGGAAAGCAAGATGGCGATCTTCGGCGCCGGCAGTTTCGCGTATCTCGACCCAGACATGCATCACTACGCGATGGCCAGCGGAGAGGTCGTGGTTCAGGTCCACGGCATGTCGCCGTTGCAGTTCAACTACGTTAATCCGAACGAGGACCCGAGCCGGAAGAAGTAAACCCGAGAGCCGCAAAGGGCACAAGGGAGCGCGAGGAAAATCGTAGGGTTTCCTTTGTGAAACTTAGTGTCCTTTGTGGTGATCAACCGCCGATGTGCACCATCGTCCGGGATGCCGGCACAAAATCCGGCTCGCCGATGTGGTGGCGCTCTTCCTTTCGCTGCACCACACCGCGGATGAATTCTGCTAATTCGTCGTCGGAAGCCCCACGCCGCATCAAGCCGTGCAGGTCGTGGTCCCAGACCGAAAACAGGCAGGTGCGAATTTTGCCGTCGGAGGTGATGCGGATGCGGCTGCAGTGTCCGCAAAAGGGATGCGAGACCGGGGCGATAATCCCGATCTCGCCGACGCCATCGTCGAAGTGATACCGCCGGGCGGTCTCGCTGCGCTCGTGGGGAATTTCCACGAGCGGACGGTATTCCGACATGCGGTGCAGAATCTCATCCAGCGTAACTACGGTTTTGGGTGACCACACCCGGTCTTCCTCCAACGGCATGAATTCGATGAAGCGCACGATGACGCCTTCTTCGCGCGCGAACATGCCGAAGGGGATGATCTGGTCTTCGTTGAAGCCACGCATGAGCACGCAGTTGACTTTCAGCGGCCACAGGCCCACCCGCCGGGCCGCGCGGATTCCCGCAAGAACGTTGTCGTATCCACCAGGCACACGGGTAATGCGGGCAAAGCGGTCGGGATCGACGGCGTCCATGGACACGGTGACGCGTTGCAGGCCGGCATCCTTGAGCGGCTCCGCCATCTCCGCCAGCAGGTGGCCGTTGGTGGTGATCGCGATGTCGAGCGGCTCGCCATCGCCGCTGCGCAGCTTGGCCACGTTGCGGACGAATTCGACCACGCCCTTGCGCAGCAGGGGCTCACCGCCGGTGATGCGCACCTTCTTGATTCCCATCCCGACCAAGACCCGAGTCATGCGCAGGTAATCGGCAAACGGCAGGTCCGCGTAGAGCGCCCCGTCGTTGCCCGTGCGGCAATACACACACTTGTAGTTGCAGTGATCGGTGATCGAGATCCGCAGATCGGTGATCGGACGGCCGAATTTGTCGGTGAGGGCAAGCATTCAACACTCAACACTCAGCATTCAGCACTCAGCCGCCTTAGTTTGTCCCGCTCCCAGCAAGAGCCTTGCCTGGCTGAATGCTGAGTGCTGACTGCTGAGTGCTTCTACACCGAAGCCACTTCTCTTTGATTCACGATGCTTTGGATAGGAGACAAAAGGGCGGGAACACGCCACCGTTTCCTTTCCAAGCACGGGAGGCGCCGGCGTTTCCACCAGGCACCCTCGGGCTGTAGCGCCGGCGTCCCGCCGGCCACTAAAGCCCTCGCCACCGCAGCCAGGGTATGCCCGCAGGCCGCGGCGGTCGGAAACTCCTGACTATTATACGATGACCGGGAACGCAGGGGGTTTCAAGGTTTCAACTTCATGCGTGGCATTCGACGCCAGGTGGTGTGAGATTGGCAAGCGAGCTATTTCGTTGGCACGTGCTGGCGGAGGAGTTCGCGGAATTGATCGGTTTCACCACTTGACAAAGCTCGTTTGGGCACCATGTACATCATTCTAGGGGGTGCAAATAGGACGAACAGCTTCTCGGTTTCGACGAACCGCGTGAGACGACTCCATCGCAATTCCCCTCCTCCATGGATTGTGTGGGTAGTGAATCCTTGTTCGGAGAACTCCATGCTTCGATCGAAGTCTGGGTATTGAGCGTACTCTTTTTTCATTCTTAACGGCCATAGGAGGGTGCGGCTCACTATCATCCACAAACCCCAGACCAACAACACCAGGGCAAGTGCGAGATTCAGTTGAGTCAGGAGGAGTGCGATACCGTCAGCAATCAATAGAAGGCCAACAGGGACAGCGTAGCGGTAGTTGAAGCGCGACATCCGTGAAGTTAGTGTGCGACAGAAAACACGCTGCCCCTCCATGAACTCACTCGCCGTAAGTTGGTAGTTGATTCTCATCCTTGGCTCACATCGTAAGTGGCTAGCTTACACAAGAGAGTCATTAGGCAACAGGAAATGGAAGGTTGGCAAGAGGCTACTGCACGCAAGATCCTTCGCTCCGCTCAGGATGACCGCGCGCGGCTCCCGCTTCGCTCACGCCGCGCAAACGCGGTCACATCCCGTCATAATTCGGCCCGCCGCCACCCTCTGGCGGCACCCAGGTGATGATCTGGTACGGGTCCATGATGTCGCAGGTCTTGCAGTGTACGCAGTTCGATGGGTTCAGGCTGATGCGCTTGCCGTTGGGCTGCTCGACGTCGTCCACCATCTCGTAAACATTGGCCGGACAGAAATTCTGGCAGGGGCCGCCGTATTCCTTCACGCAACGCGTATTGCAGATGTTCGTATCCTGAATGACCAGGTGCGCGGGCTGGTCTTCTTCGTGTTTGGTGCCGGAGTGATACAGGTCGGTGAGCTTGTCGAAGGTGAGCTTGCCATCGCCTTTGGCCGGGCCTAGCAGGTGCGCTTCGGCGCCGCCGTTGGCGGGCAACTCGGCGAGTTTCTTCATGTGCTGGTACCCGGGTGTGCCGGGATAACGGTTGCGCAGGCCGCGTCCGCCAGTGAACATCTGTAGGCCGGTGTGGAACATTCCGGCGTAGAAGCCGTGCTCGAAGCCCTGGTGCATGTTGCGCACTTTCCAGAGTTCCTGCTTGATCCAGCTGGATTCGACCTTGCTCTGGAATGCGCCCAGCGTCGCGGCGGACGAGTCATCTTTTTTCAGCGCTTCAAACGCCGTCTCCGCCGCCAGCATGCCGCTCTTGATGGCAAGGTGAATGCCCTTGAGTCGCGCTGAGTTCAGGAATCCCGCGGAGTCGCCCACGATCATCCAGCCGTTGCCCGCCAGCGGTGGAATCGCCCACCAGCCGCCATAAGGCAACGACTTCGCCCCGTAGCGAATCATCTTGCCGCCCTCCAGCAGTTTCGTGACGAAGGGATGCTGCTTGAAGTCCTGTAGCACGCGCTGCGGATCGAGACGCGGGTCGGGATAATCGAGGCCAGTGACAAATCCGAGCGAGACCACATTATCCTTGCCGCCGTAAATCCAGGCCCCGCCGTACTCTCTCGTAGTGAGCGGCCAGCCCATGGTGTAGATGACTTCGCCCGGCGCGATGCGTCCGGCGGGCACCTCCCACAGCTCTTTCACGCCCTGGCCGTAGGTCTGCGGATTGCGATCTTTCGCCAGATCGAACTTGGCGATGAGCTGCTTGGTGAGCGAGCCGCGCGTGCCTTCGGCGAGAATCACAACCTTGGCTTTGAGATCGTAGCCAGGTTCGAAGTTGGACTTCTGCTGGTTCTCTTTGTCCACACCCTTGTCGTCGGTGCGGACGCCGGTGATGCGATCGCCGTCGTAGAGCAGTTCCGATCCAGCAAAGCCGGTGAAGACCGTAATCCCGGTCTCTTCTACTTTGCTGCCCAGCCACTTCACAAAACGATTGATGGAGATGACGTAGTTGCCATGGTCGCGCAGAGGCGGAGGGGTAATAGGGAATTTCAGTTTGCCCTTTTCCGTCAGGAAGTAAACCGCTTCTTTGCTGACGGTAGCGTCAAGCGGAGCTTCCTTCTCAAACCCAGGCAGCAACTCGCGCATGGAGCGCGGATCGAGAAGCGCCCCCGAAAGGCAGTGCTGTCCAACCTCGCGGGCTTTTTCGAGAACGTAGATGTTCTCTTTGCTGAGCTGCGATTCCGGGTTCTTGGCGTTGTGCTCGTCGATCAACTGCGAGAGACGCAGGGCACAAGCCATACCGGCAGGCCCGCCGCCGACGATGACAACATCGGCGGGCATTTCGGGACGTTCAACGTCCGGGAGAGGTTTGCGGAAGATGAGGGTCATGGATTGAAGCTACGCCCCTGCTTTGGCTTTCTTCACTTCCTCAATCAGGGGCGGAACGATATCGAACAGATTCCCCACCACCGCATAATCCGCAATCTCGAAGATGGGCGCTTCGGAATCTTTGTTCACGGCGATGATCGTCCGCGCACCTTTCATGCCTACTATGTGCTGAATGGCACCGCTGATGCCCAGAGCCAGGTACAGCTTGGGCGCCACCGTCTGCCCCGACGATCCGATCTGGCGATCCATGGGCAGCCAGCCGGAATCGCAGATAGGACGCGAGGCGGCAAGCTCTCCGCCTAGAGCTTCTGCCAACTGCTTAGCGATTTCGATGTTCTTCTGTTCTTTGATCCCGCGGCCGACTGCCACGATGATTTCTGCCTGGGTGAGATCCACCGCCTGCTTGGCTTCTTTGAAGACTTCATGCGGCTTGTTGCGAATTACGCCGTCGGCGATAACGACGCTCACCGTCTCAACCGGCGCAGCGCTTGCTCCAGCTTCGACTTTGTCCCCGCGATAGGCGCCGTTCTGAAACGTCACGAACCACGGCGCATCCGAAGTAAAGCTGACATCCGCCGCTAGTTTGCCCTGAAACATCTGGCGGGTGAAGAGCAGTTTCTCGCCTTCCCTCTTGTAGCCGATGCAATCGCTGATGGCGGCGCGCCCCATGGCGGTGGCCAGCTTGGGGACGAAGTCCCGCACCTGGTAGGTATGCGGCATGAGCACCAGCTTTGTGGGATGCGAAGCCAGGAACTGCTTCAGCGCGGCAACGAAGGCGTCGGGGGTGTACGGTTCAAGCTTCGCCGACTCGATGGCATAGACCTTGGCCAACTTCTTTAATGCGATTTCATTGGCGAAACCAGCAACACCGCTCCCCACCACCGCCGCTTCCAGCGTCCAACCCGTTTCGGCGGCAAGGGCTTGCCCCGCGGTGAGCGTCTCCCAGGAGACGCGGTTGAGTTTGCCTTCGCGTTGCTCGACTACCACCAAAATTGTTTCAGGCATGAGTCCCTTCGTAATTATTATTCTTCCGCTTTGCCGCGCTTCAGGTATCCGCTGATTATCAGGATCAGACCCAACACGGCCAAAGTAGCGATGATGGAAATGAACATGGTTTCACGCCCCAGTTTCATCCCCGAGGGCAGGAAAAATACCACCAGCAGGTCCGCCACCCAGACCGCCAGCCCGATGAACATCAAACTGGTACCGGTTTCCCGTTTTTGTTCAGCGTCTGCCATAGCAGCCTCCGCGGGCTCGGGCCGGACGTTCTGCTGACTACCGACTCCTGACTCCCGACTCCTGCTTTACAACACGCGCACTTCGTTGCGCAACTTCTCCGCCAGCTTCTTGGCGACTTCACCGGCTGGACCTTCCAGAAATTCCGTATTTTTCGTCTTTTGCGGAACGTATAGCCGCTCGATTTTCTGCAGGTTCGCGCCCAATGCCGATTGCACCTCCGCTAGTGAGACCTTGCGCAGCGGCTTGTTTTTGGCCTGCTTGATCCCGATCAGCGTGGCATAGCGCAGCTTGTTAATGCCGGATTGAATGGTCAGCACGGCGGGCAAAGGCATGTCGACAAATTGAAAATATCCCGCCTCAAGCTCGCGCTTCACCCGGATGCCACTCTCGTTCTTTTCGATCTGCATGATGATGGTGGCGTGCGGCCAGCCCAGCAGTTCGGCGAGGACGACGCCAGTCTGCGCGTAGCCATAGTCGTCGGACTGCAACCCGGTGAAAATCAGGTCGAACTGATCGTCCTTAATTGCAGCAGCGAAAGCCCGGGCGGTATTGAAGGCGTCGAGACCAACGAAGGCATTGTCCTCAAGGTGAATTGCGCGATCCGCGCCCTTGGCCAGGGCTTCCCGCAGTACTTGCTGGGCCCGCGCCGGGCCGGAGGTAATCACCACCACTTCGCCCCCGTGCTTCTCTTTCTGGCGCAGGGCTTCTTCGAGCGCGTACGCATCGGGTTCGTTCACTTCGTACGACACATCTTCGCGAATCCAGGTGCCGGTCTCGTTGAGTTTGAGCGGTGCATCTTTTTGCGGCACCTGTTTCATGCAGACCAGGATTTTCAAAGTAAACTCCTGAAGGGAAACACAAAAGTATAAATCAGCACTCAGCATTCGGCACTCAGCATTCGGCCGGCGAAGTTTCAAAACGGGAGTGAAAAGAAACATCGGCGGGCGGAACTTTCGCCGCGCTACCAGGCTTCAGGAGACTGAATGCTGAGTCTGAATGCTACTCGGTAAATACAACCGACTGTACCCCGGAAATTTCGAAGCGTTTGCGGCAGCGCATGTTCTTGCACATCAGCATGTCATCGGTGCGGAGCATGTAAGAGCGTGCCTTGGCAAACTTGGCGCGATCGCGCTCGTCGGCGCGTCCCGGGAGTTGTTTCTTCTTGGTGCGCGTGAGCCAACTGACCTCGTATTCCGCCGATTGCTGGCAATGCGGGCAGTTGAGGGTGGCGGTCTTCTTTTCTGGCCGCTCGTCGAAAAAGTCGCGCTCGTCCATAGTAGGTCGCCCGGGGCTCAAGCACTCGGCCCGCAGCGACCATTGTACATTCGCGGCCCTTTCCGGAGGAAACTGCCTTACACTCAGTCAGCCATGGCGAAGGGGAAGAAGATCAAACGATTTCGCGCCGTGAAGGCGGTCAAGGAAATGGCCCGCGAACAGATTGGTGCGCCTCCGGCTTCGCGGGTGGTTCCCGACCGCAAGAAAAAGAAAACCGAGAAGCACAAGCCGACGCTGGGCAGGATGCTCGAACAGGACTAGAACTCGCGGGTGTTTCCTTCGTGTCCTTTGTGGTTAGCTCTTCACGGTCTCGGCCACGAATTTCGCGAACTGCCTGACGTCTTCTTCCGTGGTATCGAACGAGCACATCCAGCGGACCACCGATTGCTCCTCGTTCCACACGTAAAAGAAGTATCGCTTCTGCAGCTTGGCGATGGCGTGGTGCGGAATCTGCGCGAAGACACCGTTGGCTTCCACCTTGTAGACGATCTTCACCTGCGGGATTTTCCTCACTTCTTTTTCCAGCAGTCTGGCCATTCGATTGGCTTGCTGTGCGCTCTTCAGCCACAGATCGTTCGACAACAGGGCTTCCAATTGCGCTGAAATGAACCGCATCTTGGAAGCCAGTTGCATTCCCTGTTTGCGCAAATAAAGAAAGTCTTGAGCTAGTCTCTTGTCGAAGAAGACGACTGCCTCTGCACCCATCACCCCATTCTTGGTGCCGCCGAAGGAGAGCACATCCACACCGCAGTCGCGGGTGATTTGCCGGAGGCCCACGCCCAGACTGGCTGCCGCGTTGGCGATGCGCGCGCCGTCCACGTGCAGAAACATGTTCCGCTGGTGGGCAAACTTGGCCAGTGCTTTAATTTCCTCCTGCGTGTAGACGGTGCCCATCTCGGTGGCCTGGGTAATCGATATAACGCGTGGCTGCACGTGATGCTGGTCGCCAATGCCGTGGTACGCGTGGCTGGCGGCCTCGACAGTAAGCTTGCCGTCGGTGGTCGGGATCGGGATGAGCTTGCAGCCGGTGAATTTTTCTGGCGCGCCGCATTCGTCGGTGTAGATGTGCGCCGCTTCGGTACAGATCACTGCGTGATAGGAGTCGGTGAGCGCCTTGAGGCTCAGGCAATTAGCCGCGGTGCCATTGAAAACGATGAAAACTTCGATGTCATTGCCCAAGTGTTCCTTGAACTTGCGGACGGCGGACTCGGTGTAAGGATCATCGCCATATCCCACCACATGGCCCTGATTGACGGCGGCGATGGCTTCGAGAACCTGGGGATGAATTCCGGCGTTATTGTCGCTGGCAAAACTGCGGGAAGGCTTCATATCCGGAACAATGTAGCAGAAGTCGTTGTAGCGCCGGCGTCCCGCCGGCCACGACGATCTCAATTACAAAATTACCCGATTACCAATTACACAATTCCCTTCACCCAGTTCTCAATGGTCTCGCGCAACTCGCGCAGCCGCCCTTCGAAGAAGTGATCGGCTCCCTCGATGAGTACCAGCTTCCGCGGTTCTGGAAGCGAATCCACCAGCGGCTGCAGTTGTGCCCGCGGCCCAAACTGGTCACGCGCGCCGCTGACCAGCAGCCTGGGCTTGGCACAGGCCTGGAGAAAGGAAAAGTCATAGGCGCGTTCATCGATTGGGGCGATTGGGATTCCGAGGCCAATGACGGCTTGGACGCGCACATCCGCACATGCCACCGGCAGACCCACAGCGGCGCCGAAGGAAAATCCAGCAAAGAGCAGAGGCAGGTGAAACTCGCGATCCAGCCAGTCGAGCGTGGTGCGAACGTCATCCATCTCGCCGCGGCCGTGATCGTGCTCACCCTGGCTCAGACCGGTGCCGCGAAAGTTGAAGCGCAGCACAGGAAATCCAAAACTGTTCAGGGCTTTCATGGTGTGGAAGACGACCTTGTTATGCAGGGTTCCGCCGAACAGCGGATGCGGATGGCATACAAGCGCGGCGTGCGTGGCACTCTCGGCGCCGGCGTTGAGCAGGGCTTCCAGGCGTCCGGCAGGACCGTCGAGAAACAGAGACTTGATGGTGGAGTTCTGGCCTGACACGCGATTTAGTTTATCCTCTCCCCCATGGATGTGGTCGCTTTCACCCGCCAGCTGGTGGACATTGAATCCGTCACCGGGAACGAAGGGCCGGTCGGCGAGTTCCTGCATCGCGAGCTCTGCCGCTTGGGTTATCAGGCGAACAAAGTTCCGGTCGAGGGCACGCGCTGCAACGTATTCGCCACGTCCCCCGAGCAGCCCCGGCCAGCGGTCGTCTTCTCCACCCACATGGACACGGTGCCGCCGTTCATTGCTTCGTCAGAAGACGACACGCGGGTGTATGGCCGCGGCGCCTGCGATGCCAAGGGCATCATCGCCACCCAGATCGCCGCGGCAGAGCGACTGCGTGACGAAGGCATTTATGTCGGACTGCTTTTTCTGGTGGGCGAGGAGCGTGACAGCCTAGGGGCCAAGGTCGCGAATCAGCAGGCTTCCGAGTGTAAGTTTCTGGTCAACGGCGAACCCACTGAGAACAAAATTGCCATCGCCTCCAAGGGCGCGCTCCGGGTGGAAGTGACCGCGCACGGACGCATGGCGCACTCGGCGTATCCGGAACTGGGAGAGTCGGCCATCGACAAACTGATCGAAGCGTTGAGCCGCCTGCGGGCGATGAAGCTTCCCACCGAAGCAGGGGTAGGACCGTGCACGTTGAACATCGGGATGATTGAAGGCGGCCGCGCTCCCAATGTCATTCCCGACCAGGCCCGGGCGCAATTGCTGTACCGGCTGGTCGGACCTGCACAGCAGCTCCGGCAAGAAATTACGCAGGCGGTGGGTGATCTGGCAGAAATCGAGTTCACCCTGGAGATCCCCTTCGTCCGCCTGCGCACGCTCGATGGCCTGCCCACCATGGTCGCCGCCTTCACCACCGACATCCCCGCACTCAGCAACTGGGGAGAGCCGCTGCTGGTCGGGCCGGGATCGATTCACGTGGCGCACACCGAGGGGGAGTACGTAGACAAGAAACAGCTGAGCGATGCGGTGGATTTGTACTGTTCGATTGCGCGAAGGTTGCTCACGTAAGCTCTGATAGCAGTACGATTTCCGCAATGAATCCTGTCGCTTTGTACTTCGCCTCCGGTGACTCCCTTTACCCGGGTGCAGCTATGCTCCTGTTGGCGATAGGCATGTCGCCATACGCGAAGCGCGGCTCAGTGGTGCGAGTTCGAAATCTCGCGGCATGGCTGGCATTAGCGCTGATCGTGATGGCTTCTCCCCCATTCCCGTGGGTGCTTGATGCGATCTTCTTTTCGGCGTTTGTGATGTGGTTTGTTGCGGCCAACCGGGCTGCGCCGGGACAGGCATTGGTTCGATTGCGACTTGCGGCGGCAGCGGTTCTGCTTGTATTGCTGCTGGTTTCTCCGACCATGGAGTTCTTTCGTCGCACGATGCCGGCGATTGTAGGCGCGTCGGACAACCATCTAGTAGTTATTGGCGATTCAATTTCCTCAGGTATCGACGCGCGCGTACCGGCCTGGCCGGTTTTCATGGAACAAACCACTGGCGTGTCAGTCAAGAACCTTGCCTACCCCGGCGCACAGGCGATAGAAGGCCAAGCTCTGACGAAGGGAGTAGCACCGGAAGACCGCGTGGTGCTGATCGAAATTGGTGGGAACGATTTGCTTGCCGGCGTTCCATTCGAGGAGTTCGGGCGAGGTCTCGAGGCAATTCTGGCAAAGCTCGCCGTGCCTGGGCGCACAGTGGTGATGTTCGAGTTGCCGCTGCTGCCGCACAAGGTCGCGTACGGGCAGATTCAACGGCGGCTTGCAGCAAAATATGGTGTTTGGTTGATTCCGAAACGCTATTTCACCGATGTGATCGGAGGCGCGAATGCGACCTCAGATGGGCTGCATCTTTCCGAAATGGGCTCACAGCGCATGGCGGCGCTTGTGGCGCAAGCTCTCTCACCCGTGCTGAAATCGCGTACCTGACATCCTACCTCTTGACAATTCTTTCTTTGTTAGCTAAGCTATGTTAGCTAATATGGCGATGATCACGATCCACAAGGCCAAGACCAACCTCTCCCGCCTGATCGAGCAGGCTTGCCGCGGTGAGGAGGTCATCATCGCCCGCGGCTCGGAGCCCGTGGTACGACTGGTTCCCGTGACCCGCAAGCATGGAAAGCGTCAGCCGGGCGCATTGCGCGGCAAACTGGAAATCCTTCCCTCCTTCTTTGAGCCGCTCCCGGATGATGAACTCGAGCATTGGGAGTAGCGCCATTGCGAGTGCTACTTGATACCCATGCGCTGCTTTGGTGGTGGGGGGAAGAAAACCGTTTGTCTCCGCGGGCCAGAAAACTCATCGCCGACGAGGGCAATGAGATTCTGGTAAGCGCGGCGTCTGCGTGGGAAATCTCTACCAAGGTACGCCTGGGCAAACTGCTGGTTGCCATCGACCTGGTGCGAGATTTTTCCGATTACCTTTCCCGCGATGGTTTTTTTGCCCTACCCATCACAGCAGAACATGGCCTGCGGGCGGGACTCCTACCTGGACCGCACAAGGATCCGTTCGACCGCATGCTGGTGGCGCAGTCACAGATGGAGGCCATTCCGATCGTCAGCAATGAAGAGGTGTTCGACTCCTACGGCGCGCGCCGGATTTGGTGAGGGTGTTTCACGGATAGGTGGCCTCCGCCCTGTTCCTTCAGTTTCTGTCTTCCGCCGGAGCATTCGCAAACGTTTACACTAGGTTGATGACGACCGCCTCGCTCAACGCCCTCGCCAAGGCCTCCTCCGCCTACTTGCGCTCGGCCATGCATCAGCCCATTCGCTGGCACGAGTGGGGCGAAGAGGCCTTTGCCACGGCGCAGCGGGAGAACAAGCCCATCCTGCTCGACATTGGCGCGGTGTGGTGCCACTGGTGTCACGTGATGGACCGGGAGTCCTACGACAGTTCCGAGATCGCGCAGATTGTGAATGAGCGCTTCATCGCCGTGAAGGTGGACCGCGATGAGCGTCCCGACATTGACAGCCGCTACCAGGTGGCGGTGAGCTCGATCAGCGGACAGGGTGGCTGGCCGCTCACAGCTTTCCTTACGCCCGACGGCAAACCGTTTTACGGGGGCACCTACTTCCCTCCTGAAGACGGCTACGGACGCCCCAGCTTCAAGCGGGTATTGCTGGCCATCTCGGACGCGTATCGCGAGAAGCATGGCGAAGTGGTCGAGCAGGCGAAGCTGGTGGAGAGCGCGATTTCCAACGCCGAGTCGTTCGCCGGGCGCGGCGCGCAGTTTTCGCCCAAAGTGATTGATTCCCTCGTGGAGTCCGCGCTGGGCATGTTCGATGCGGTGAATGGCGGTTTCGGCAGCGCCCCGAAGTTTCCGCACCCGTCCATTCTCGATCTGCTGATCGACCAGTACGGGCGCTCAGGGGACGAGCGGCTTCTGCATGTATTCGTGACTACGCTGGAGAAGATGGCTCGCGGCGGGGTGTACGACCAGCTGGCCGGCGGATTTCATCGCTACTCGGTGGACGAGCGCTGGGTGGTGCCGCATTTCGAGAAGATGTGCTACGACAACTCGGAGCTGCTGAAGAATTATGTGCACGCCTACCAGGCAACGGGCACAGATTTTTTCGCGGCGGTGGCGCGTGACATCATTCGCTGGATGGATGAGTGGCTCAGCAACCGCGAGCACGGCGGCTTCTATGCCTCCCAGGACGCCGACTACTCGATGGATGACGATGGCGACTACTTCACCTGGACTCTTGAGGAAACGCGTGCGGCCTTGAGCGAGGAAGAAGCCACCGTGGCCGGCCTGCATTACGACATCAACGAAGTCGGCGAGATGCATCACAACTCCGCGAAGAATGTGCTGTACGTGCGAGCGTCGGTGGACGAAATCGGGAAGCGGCTGAGCCTGCCGCCAGAGCGAGTTCGCGAGTTGCTGGAATCAGCAAAGAAGAAAATGTACGCGGCACGGCTGAAACGTCCCACGCCGTACGTGGACAAAACCATGTACGTGGGCTGGAACGCGATGTGCGTGTCAGCATATCTGGAAGCCGCGAAGGTGCTGCGTCTAGAGGGAGCGCGGCATTTCGGGCTACGGTCGCTCGACCGCATTCTGGCGGAGGGCTGGCGGCCTGAACGTGGGTTGCTGCACGTGATTGCCTATTCCGACCCGCAGGCCGAGCGCCGCGACATCGCCGGTCTGCTCGATGATTACGCCTTCACCGCTGTGGCTTGCCTGGACGCCTACGAGGCCACGGGCGATCTCAGCTATTTCAATTTCGCGCGCCGCATTGCGGACGCGATGATCGAGCGGTTTTTCGATTCGACATCCGGTGGATTCTTCGACACGGAAAAGCCGGCCGCACCGGATCAGAAAACGCTGGGAGTGCTGGGCACCCGCCGCAAGCCGTTTCAGGATTCTCCGACCCCGGCTGGAAATCCCGTCGCCGCGATCGCCCTGCTGCGGCTTCGCGCTTACACCAACAATCAGGGATATCGCGATAAGGCCGAGCAGACCATCGAAGTTCTAGCAGGACTGGCGGAGAAGTACGGGATCTTCGCCGCGACCTATGGCATTGCCGCGGTGCACTTATCACAGCCGCACACCCAGGTGGTGATCATGGGCAACGACGCGCGAGCGAACGACCTTCACGCGGCGGCGGTTGCCCCATTCGCGTTCGCGAAAGCGGTGCTTAAGCTGGCCGCGAACGAAGCTGTTCCGCAAAATCTTCCGCCGGCCCTGGCGGAAACCATTCCCCACCTGCCGGTGGTTAAAGAAGAAAAGACCGCCGCGGTGATCTGCACGGGCTTCACGTGCCAGCCGCCACTGTTTGATGCCGAGGAATTGGCCCGCAACCTGCGCGCAGGGCTGCGCCGCGACCGCTGAAACCGCGACAAGCGTTCGCAAAAAAAGAGGGCTGGGATTGCATTGCGCAATCTACCAGCCCTACGAACCCAAGCCGCATAAGCGGCAAATTTAGAACACCCCACATAGTGGGCTGCCCGCACTACTTCGGGCAGTTCGGGTTCTTCGGATTGCAGAACGGAAACGGTCCGCCCTCCGGCGCTGGCAGCATCGGAGCAGCAACCGCCACGTACGTGCAAGCCAAACCTACCATCAGGAGTAACATCCTGATCGCACGTTTCATGGACTTTCTCCTTGCGTGCGGGTCCCCTGGGAGCGGAAACCCTCACGGCCCCGCATTATAAGGGCAGTTTCATATTTTCCAAGTAGAGTTTTTTGTAACCAGCCCGAACCGTCGCTTGGGCACAATGCACGTGGAGCATTGTGAAACGTCTGTTTCTCCAGATTTTTCAGTTACTTGGGAGCATTTCAGTGAAACGATTCATGGAGGTTCCGGACCGGGAATCACCTGCCACAAAAAGAAAACGAGCGGAGCCTCTTTTCTTAGCGGCAGATCATTCTGAGTCTGTGGCGGCGTGTGATCTGGGTTGAGTCGCCGTTGTCGAATTCACGCTGGTCGGAATTGCCAGCCCGCTAAGAGCCGGGACGACGCGGAGAGGGCGTAGGAGACTTGCTGGCCGGGGACGGTGAGCCGGCGGACTCGGCACCGGCCGCGACCGCGGCCGCAATCTCGGTTTCGGCGTCGGACTCCGAATGCGCTTGGCCTCCGTTGGTACGGGAGAACGCCCGATCCACCATGCCTTCAAACATCGGGATCAGAGAGTCGGCCGGCAAGGGATGTTGCAGATCGGTGAGGCTCTGGTCCCAGCGTTGCGACATCAGCAGGTTGGCGGAAGCGTTGCGGGATTTGGAGTTCAGCAGGGCGTATCCGAACCACACCAAGATCGCGCAATTGTAGGCTACGGCGTTGATCAGGTTCACGCCCGCAGGTGTCTCTCGCCCCGCGGCGTTCAGCGCAATCAGTGCCAATTCCACGATGGCAAAGCCGCCGAAACCCAAAGCGATCCCGAAACTATGCTGACGCCAGGAAACCCCCAGATACCCGGAGAACACCAGCAGGAACAGGATGAGGCCGCACTGCATGACCCGGACACAGCGCTGCACGGTGAAGACCGCCTGCACTAGCGGCCCCTGGTCGGTCGCCGGACTCGCAGCTGCCACCACGCAGGCCACCAGTATCATCACCAGGGCGGCCCACTTGAACAGCACCGAGCCCAGGTCCTTCAACGTGTGGTAGGGACGGAACACGTCGAGGAAAATTTCGTGAATGATCTTGAACCCCAAAGCCAGGCTGATGGCGTCAGCAATCCAGAAACAGTAGAAGTACTCCGCGTACGTTCCCCACCGATGAATCGGAAACAGAGCGCAGAAAACCAGAATCTGCCAGATCAGATAGGCGAAGAACACCGGGAAGGTGCGGTGCAGACGCCGCGAAAACACCGCCGTCGCGGCCGCCAGTTGCAGCACCGGATGAGCAATCCACAGAGCGCTATCGATCTGCATGGGGGTTACAGGCCGCTCCTTTCCAGCCGCGGACCTCGCGGTTGGCAGAGTACACCGATCCGGTCTCCTCCTTCTTATTGAAACCTTAACAGCTCCTACCCAATGGTCAATGAACCAAAGTAACCTCCGGTAACAGTTACTTCTGGAACGATGCAAACAGTTGTGTTCTAGGGGCTTGGTTCGGCCGGCGGGCGGGATGGGGCTGGAGACGCTTGTCCCTGCAGGTTACCCGCGCTGGTTTCTCCGGAGATTCTTCGGAGGGGAATTTCGGACGACGTCCCGGGCCGGGTCGCCCTAGAGTTCTGGCGTCGCCTGGATATAGGCCCGCATCATTCGCACTTCATCGTCTTTCTCGCTGAGGTGGTGCAACATCAGGTCGCGCAGTGAAACCACCCCTTTGAGCTGCTGGCCTTCGCACACCAGCAGATGGCGAAAGCCGTGGCGCCGCATCAACAACAAACCGTTCTCTAGTTCCTCGTCCGAACTCACAGTGAGCGGATCCGCGGTCATTACTTGCTCGATGGTGGTGGTGCGTGGATCGCGCCCTTCTACCACCACGCGCTTCATCATGTCACGCTCGGAAAAGATCCCCACCAGGATGCCGTTCCGCAACACCGGTACCGCTCCGATGTTGCGCTCCACCATGGCCTGGGCCACATCAAGCACGGACTGGTTTACGTCTGCTCGATAGGTTTCCTGACCTTTTATTAAATCGTAGATGTGCATTTGCCACCCCTTGGGCCAAAATTCCAGGCCCCTACCCCAGCAAAGGCGCGCTTCGGCGGGAGTATATGACGAAACGGAACGCCGGGAAAGGTGAATGTCGGGGCAAGAAGCCAAGATCCTGCCCCTTGGAGCCAGTCTGAGCTAGTCCGCCTCGTCCAGATAGAACAGGTCGAGAATGTAGTTTTTGCTGTTAATGAGCAGGACTCGTCCGCTATAAACCACCCGATCCAGGTCCGTTGGCAACACTGGTAGCTGTTGCACGCAGACCAGCGGCAAGGACTTGACCTGCTTGGCGATCTCGGCTGGCAAGGTCTGTCCTCTCAGCAGTTGACGCTCCGAGCCGGAGGGCAGCTCCGGCCGCTCGGTCGTGCCCGCGGGAAAGTCCGAGGCGTGATTGCTGGCGCAGTCTCGAATTACCCTGCGGTCCCGCAAGGTGAACAGGGCATTAGAGTCGTTCGACCCCGCCGTGGCCCCGGCTTGACTGGGTGGATTCGCAACACTCTGCGGGTTAGGAGCATTCTCGACAGGCGCGGCGTTCTCGGCGGGCCGGTGGATGGCAGCCGTCTCGCTGGACGAAGTCGTGGTGAAGGTGAGCACCGCCTCGGGTTCCACCGTGGCTGGCTTCTTCCCGGTGGCGGCAGCCGCACCCGTGCCAGCTGCCCCGCCCACTCCGGCGCCGATCGCCGCACCCTTTCCGCCACCCGCGATTGCACCGATGATGGCGCCCAAAGCAGCGCCACCCCCGATCTTGGTGGCGTTACTCTTGGTGTGCGACTCGCCCTTGATCACCAGCGGCTCCACCGCCAGCGACGAACTGAGATCGCCCGAGGTCACCGTGGTGAGAACCAGATCGAGTTCCCCCGGTTCGCTGAGCCGCCCCGAGGCTTGCACGTCGCTCACCCGTCCGCTGACGTCGGCCCCCTTCGGGTAAAGCTCCTTACCGTCGACGGTGATCGGTTCTTCCAGCGTGCCGTGAAAATTGTCTCCTACCTTGCTCTCTTCACTGCTGAGCTTCTCGATGATGCGAACCTGAATCGTGGTTCCGGGAGGAATCTCCGGAGCCCGCTTCGCCCACGCGGGCAGGAGCCCCAGCGGAACCATAACCGCCAATGCGAGACTTGCGTTCAGAAGCCAACGATGTTTGTGATTCATAAGACCTCACTGGTTTGGGGGATTGGCCTGATTGAGACGGAGTAGCGGCTATACGGTTGTGATGCAGAAAACAGCCATTTCGCTGCACAACTTTACATGAGCAACTGGATACCTCATTGCCGACCGCCGATAAAAACGAAGTAAGAGCACGCCCACAGGGCTGTCGGAATCGTGCCGTGCGGTCGGGCCGTGAGAATGACATTGTAGTCGTCAGAGATCTGCAAGCTTTCCAGCACCGGGGGCGCGGCCTGCGGTCCGACGGTAGCCAGGTACGCGAGAAATTGGTAGATATCCTGCGCCCCGGCGTACCCCTGGGCCACAAAAGAAACTTCAGTATTCTCTTCCGCGAAGTGCCAACCCAGCGATGCCGCCAGCGCCACCGCGTTCTCGTAAGCCTTCTCGGAAACCGTTCCCGGCCCAGGGTTGTCGAAGACAATGCGCAGTTTGCGTTCGTCCTCGCGGCTGAACTCGCGCACTTTGAGCGATCCCGACTTGGCGGTGGCTTTCCAGTCCACGTGGCGCGCCGAATCCTCCGGCAGGTATTCCCGGATGCGATACAAGTCGTAGCCGCGGCCGCGCGCGAAAGTTTCAAATTCCCCGGTGATCATGGGCAGGATCTCGAAAAATTCGTCGGGTGGCTCCACCGGCGGATAGACCAGGATTTCCCGGGCCAGCGGTACCCGCCGCGTCTTGGTCAGGAAGGCAAATGGAAAACGCGTCGCCAGGCCAAAGCTTTCCTGTTGGTAGCGTCCACGGCGCGCAAAGCGCAGCTCGAGTTCTGCGATCAGTTCCTCGCCGGCAGCGATGTAAGGGAAGTAGGCGGATCCCTGGAAGATGCCGGGGGGCGCCGGCTGGTCGGCGACCCGGCGAAGCTGGCGATCGGGCAACTGGATCCACTGCCTCTCCGGCGGCCGCCCCGGCGGGAACGTAAACGTCGACGGCATCCACCGCCAACGCTTGCTTTCCGTCTTCTTCTTCAACGGGATCACGCTGATGGAGAACGAAGGCAGCCAGCGCCGCGGGTTGCGCACCGCGATCCTTCCGATCGTGGCTCGCCCGGCGAACAGGTGCTCGGGCAACCGCACATCCAGTTCGAGTTGGCGCAACACCATGGCCGAGGCCAAGCCGGAGACCAGAATAGCCGCCAGCATGGCCGCCACTACGATGTAGAGCAGGTTGTTGCCGGTGTTGAGGGCCGCGATCCCGATCACCAGAATGACCACGACGTAGACGATCCCTCCGCGCGTTACGTCGTAATCGAAAGCATCGCGAATGCGGGCCACAGCCACCCGCCGCGCCAGGTAGGGCACAGTAGTCAAGCCCACCATAGTCGCCAGAAACAGCGCCGTGGAAGCCAGGATCAGCGTGGCCCAGAGATTGCCTGACTCCCGCGAAACCGTTGAAAACAGCGCTGCGCCGAAAGCCAGTACCAGCCCCACAATCGCCAGCAGGAAGCGTACCCACACCTCGGGGATCTCCAGGTGCAGCAGACGACCCAGGCGATGCTCGTCAGGCACAGGCATCGACTCGGCGACTCTTAGTGGAGTGGGCATGGGTTTGGTTTGTTGATTTCGAGGGTAGCACCCCGCCCGGGCCGCATCAATCAGGTTAGCGTGGGCGAGAGAGGCGCCGCAACCAGTTCCCGGCTTTCGCCGCCGCCTCGTCGGCGATGTGGCTGATTCTCGGAAAGTGCTTTCGCAGCCTGGCCAGTAGGTGATGCGCCCACACGTATTCCGACGAGAGAATAATGAGTCCGATTACGAGGAACAGAACACCCTGTAGGACGGGCAGGAACAGACCCGCAATTCCCAGAAGGATGAACCCCCAGCCGACAATCAGGACCAGCATGCGTTTGGCGTAGATGTTCACCTGTAACTCGGGTTGCAACCGGGGCTAAGGCTATCAGGAAGCTCGGCTAGCCAATGCTGATAGACGTCAGTTCATATCCGATTCCTGCCTGGTTTTTCGCCACCGCCGCCACAACCAGAGCGCCACGGCAGCGGCGACCGCGAGCAGCACGAGGTTGAGACCGTGCATGACCTGCATCAGATCGTCCCAATACTTGCCGAAGAAATATCCGACCGCTGAAATCACGCTGACCCAAAGCGCCGCGCCGAGAAAGTTGTACAGGGCAAACTTGCGCCAGTCCATGCGCAGCACACCGGCCAGCGGTCCGGCAATGATCCGCATCCCGGCGATAAAGCGGGCCACAAAAATAGTGGCTGCGCCATAGCGCTGGAACAGGTGCTCACCCCGCGCCAGGGTGCGCTGCGGAATGTGAAAGATGTGCTGGTAGCGCTCCAGCAGGGGACGTCCGCCGTGGTATCCGATGGCAAAGCCAAGATTATCTCCGATGGTGGCGGCGCAGATTCCCACCAGGATGATGTACCCCAGGTGGAGATGATGTTCCGAGTAGGCCAGGAAACTGGCCAAAAGTAGAATGGTTTCTCCCGGGACGGGTACGCCGGCATTTTCCAGCAGCAGAGCGGCCGCGACTGTCCAGTAGCCATAGTGGGCCAGGTATCCGCGCAGCAGTTCGAGGATGTGCTGGGCCATAATTTGCCACGGCAGGCGGACTCATGAACGTCGCCCGCAACGAGATTATCACCGCCTTCAGCCCAGTGGCGGAGAGAGAAACTCGCGGAGCACGTGGTTGAACTCTTCCGGCGCTTCTTCGTACGGCATGTGGCCAATGCCATCCATCGTCACTAAGCGGCAGTTTCTGAAATGTTCGCGCAGCAGGTTGGCCGAAGCGGGACTTACCGCGCGATCCCGGCTGCCCCAGATGAGCAGGGTGGGAATGTGCGCGATGCGCGGCAGCATGGATTCGAGCAACTGCAGGTCCTGGCTCCAGGTGCGCAGGATTCCCAGCCCGTGCTCCAGGGTGCCCGGGATGGCAAATGGGGCGGAATAACCTGCCAGCGTGCCGGGGGAAATGCGCCGCGGATCGCCATACAGGCGCCGCAGGACGAGACCGTGCGCGCCCCGCATCAGGGGCGCTAACCGCAAGAACAACGCCGACACCACACGGTTGCTCAGAAAGGCTGTGAGACGCCGGCCATGCGCCGACCACGGGTTCACCGGGTCCGCCAGGATCAAGCGCCGCACCCGCCGAGGCGCCAGCGCGGCCGCCATCATCGTCACAGCGCCGCCGTGCGAAGTGCCGAGCAAATCACAGGAGTCGATTCCAACTTCATCCAGGAAACGCAGCAAACGTCCGGCGCTGGCGCGCAGGGAGCAGTCGAGCCCCACAGGACGATCGGAGTAGCCAACGCCCAGCATGTCCACCGCGTACACCGTCGCCTGCTGCGACAAAGCCGGAATCGTAAAGCGCCAGGAGAATGAATACCCGAGCAAACCGTGCACCAGAACTAGCGCCGGACCGGAACCGCTATAGAGATAGCGCAGGCGCGCGCCGTCCATTGTGATCCGGCGCTCTTCATAGGCGTCGGAGACGTGCAGGGTGCCGTGCGGGGCTGATGGGTTTGCCACAATTGTTTCTTTCCAGGTCAGACAACTTTTCGCTGGCCGCAGGAGTCTATCTAAGTGATATCGCCTCTGTCGCTTCTGTGTAGGGGAGCTTCGGCTCCCCTTTTTTTCGTCCTGACTTTGCCGGCGTTCGCCGGCACTAGGAGCCGCGCCGCTTCTTTCCCAGCAACTTCTTCAGCACTCTCAAGCCTTTGTCCACATGCTTTTCCTGCAGCATGAAAGGCGGCAAAAAGCGCAAGACGGTGTCCTGGGTGCTATTGAAAAGCACGCCCTGGGACAGCGCCTGATCCACAATCGGCCGCGCGGGAATGTCCAGTTGCAGCCCTTGAATCAAGCCGCGTCCGCGGGCTTCCTGCACGGCGGCATAGCGTTGCGCCAGTTCTTTGAGTTGCTGCTGCAGGTAAGCGCCCACACGGACCACATTCTCCAGCAGCTTCTCTTCTTCGACGATTGCCAGGTATTCCAGCGCCACCCGGCAGGCCAGCGGGCCACCGCCGAACGTAGTTCCGTGTTGCCCCGCGGATATCGCCGACGCGAACTCCTCTTTCGCAATAAAAGCGCCCAGCGGCAATCCCGCCGCGATCGGTTTGGCGATCGCCACCATGTCCGGGGTCACTCCGAATGTCTGAAACGCAAAGATCGTCCCCGTGCGGCCCAGCCCGCACTGGATCTCGTCGAAGATCAGCGCAGCACGATGACTGTCAGCCAGCACCCGGCATTCGCGCAGAAACTCCACCGAGCATTCGCGGATGCCGCCTTCGCCAAAGATCGGTTCCAACACGATGGCGCAGGTATTGTCATTCACGGCCGCACGGAGCCCCTCGACATCATTCTGGGCAACAAAAGTCACGTCCTCCAGCAACGGCTCGAACCCTTTGCGATATTTGTCCTGCCCGGTCAGTGACATGGAACCGAAGGTACGGCCGTGGTAGGAACCCTGCAATGCGACCAACTGGCTCTTGGCTTCCCCCCCGGCGCGGTGCCCGGCCAGCCGCGCCAGCTTGATCGAGCCCTCAATGGCCTCGGTGCCGCTGTTGGAGAAAAACACCCGCTGCAGTCCGGAGAGTTGGCACAACTTCTCAGCCAACTGTCCCTGGTATTCGTTGTAGTAGAGATTCGAGAGGTGGATGACCTTGGCAGCCTGCTCGCGGATCGTCTTCACAATGCGCGGGTGCGCGTGACCCAGGGCGTTCACCCCCAGTCCGGCCACGAAGTCGAGATACCTCTTGCCGTCGAGATCGTATAAATACACGCCCTTGCCACGCCCGATTACCACGGGATAGCGGTTGTAAGTCTGCAACAGAAAAGAACGCTCGCGCTGGATGACTTCGTCGGCACCGCTCATAGGGAAATATGATTCTACCGAATGAGAGTCACACCCGGACAGCGGACGTGAGGGGCAGTGTAAGGGAATCAACGCCGTTTTTCCGGGCAACGACGGGGCGGAGCAAAGACGGAATCGCTAGCGGATGATCCAGCCAGACCGCCCCTTGCCTGCAGGTCGCGGATGCGGCGGCTGCTCGCACGGCAAGCTCTGCGGGCGACAAGATCGGGAACTTCGGCCCGGTGGGCACTCCCTCCTTTTCGAATTTGAAAGCAAGAAGCGGATAGAGTCTGGCCACACCTTCATTTCACAATGGATGTCGTCGAGAGCATCTGCTGCCCTGAATCTAAGAAGAGGACAGAATCATGCAACAAATTCGTGTTGCCGCAATCCCAACGAAGGTGGTGGAATCAGTCCGTGCGACCATGCTGGCTCCCCTATATGGACACCCGGCCTATCGCGAGTTGGGAACCGACTCCGCCCCTTGCCGGCACTGTCTGCGCTTAATCACTCCGGGCGTAGATCATAGAATTCTATTTACATACGATCGCTTCGCAGGGGTCGAGTCGCTTCCCTTGCCCGGCCCTGTGTTTGTTCACGTCGAGGCGTGCGAGCGCTACCTGGAGAATGCCGGCTTCCCCGATGAGCTCCGTGCCAGTCCGCGTACCCTTGAAGGCTACGCCCGGGGCAGGCATCTTGTTGTGCGGGAATATGTCACCGACGGAAAGATGGAATCTGCCATCGAACGAATGTTCGCTCGTCTCGATGTGGACTACATCCACGTGAATTCTACGACCGCGGGTTGTTACACCTTCCGCGTCGAACGAAAAGACCGCCCGCTCACCTGATACTCCAGAGCGCCGGGACCCAGATGCGGAAGCCGCACCACGACCAGGCGGAAATCGGGTCCTACATGGTCACGTTCGCGTTCGCAATCTTCCGCGTCATGAACGACTCACTTGTCTGCCCGATAGATGATCTTCCCGTCGCGCAGCGTGTACTGCACCTCGGTGAGTGCGCGGATGTTCTTGGCGGGGTCGTCCTTCAGCACGACGAGATCTGCCGCAAGACCGGCGGCGACTCGCCCCAGCTGTCTTGATTCTCCAAAACGCTCAGCCGGCGCAGTCGTTAGTGACGCGAGAATCTGGCGAAAGCTCATGCCTGATTCTGCCATCAAGGTGTACTCCTCAGTGGGGTCATAGTCGACAGCGCCGAGATCGTTTCCGAAAAGAACCGTCCCTCCAGCAGCAACCCAGGCTCGCAACTGGCCGATCGCAGTACTGGCAATCTGCTCCTGCGCCGATACGCGATCATGGCGCGCGTAGTACTTCCAGATGGTAAGCGTGGGTGTGAGGGCCACCCGCCGTTCCTTCATCGCAGCCAGGATGGTTTCGTCCCACGGGCCGGAGTGGGGAGTGGTGTGAGCGACGACATCCACTCCCGCCCGCACCGCAGTGAGCACGTCTGTGCCGCTATTAGTGTGAACAAAGACAGGTTGCCCCGAGCGATGGGCTTCGTGGACGGCGGCTTGCATGGCACTCTCCGCAAGCGGGGCGCCGCGCGGCGAAGATGCGAACAGCTTGATTCCGTCCACGCCTTCGTCCAGGAGCTTCCTGGACGCCGCGGTTGCTTGCGCCGCGTCCGCAATTTCTGGAGCCGGGAACTTCATCACTCCCATCATGTTGAGTACCGTGTCCGACGGCAAAGCGCCCGGGGGAAGCAGCGCCTCTCCTGTCGTGCGGATCCTGGGGCCTGGCACTTCCCCGGACTCGATTCGGCCGCGGAGCTGCCGCGTGTTCTCCCACATGGAGCCCAGGTCGAACACGCTGGTGAAGCCATACCGTGTAAGCATGTCCTGAAGCTGCCGGCTGAGCTCAGCCGCGGGGATGGCCGCCGCGTTGGCCCACTTCCGCTCAAAGAAGTGCACGTGGCTGTTCCAAAACCCCGCGGTGACTATCAGTCCGGAACAATCGACGGTCCGGGTTTCCTTCGGTAGATGAGTGGACGCCTTGCTGCCCACCGCAACGATCTTCCCGCCCTGGATGAGCACCACCCCGTCGCGGATGGGCTCTTCTGTAGGACTGACATAGACCGTACCTCCCACCAAAGCCAGATATCCGCCGACCGAGTTGGCGTCTTGGCCGAAAACCGCGGTGCCCAGGAGAATCGGCAGAATGGCTGAGCCAAGAAGCATGGTGACGACAGCCGGGGTATTCCACATATGCGAGACTCCCGCGAGACCTGTTCCAGAAGCTTTACATCAGTTGGGCCGAAGTGCACAACCGCCCTCGGGCGTATTCGTCTATCATGACACCTTCGCCATGGCCGCGAATACGCTCGATCAACTGCTGACCCGCCTGGAGACCGCCAAGCCGCAGGTTGGCGAGATGAATCCCACCAAGCTTCGCCGCCTGCTGTTGCGCGTCGGGCGGCAACGCTTTCCAGAGGTGGGCTCGCTGGCCCGTTTTCACGATGCGCTGGTCTTCCTGCTTGCGTTCCCTCCGAATCGCACCGTTCTGCGGCTTGCCGAGTCACTTCTTGAGTCGTTTTCGCAGCGCATGTCTGCTCTCGCCGCCCGCGGCGCGGACTTCTCTGTGCTCGACAACGAAGAACTCTCCGGCATCGTCGGCACCCACCTCACTGCGTTCTGGAATTACGACGAAGTCTCCTGGCTGCTCAATCGTTTTCCCGGAAGCGTTTCCATTGTTTGGGACGAATACGAGAACACCGACCGTCTGGCCGCAACCCTTCCCCGCTTCGTGCCCTTGCTCGAGGAAGACGCCCGGGTCGAGGCCGACGTCGATTACCGGAAATGGTGGCGCACCGCCGCCGGCGGCAACGAGTTGGCGTGGCTCATCCGCCAGATTGCGCGATTGCCGATCTCTCCCGACGAGAGAGTCGAGCTGTTCGGCTCGCTGCAATTGCCTATTCGCTGGCAACTGGGATACTCTCGCGCCACTCGCACCTTGAGCAAGCGCCCGGTGCGACAAGTTTTCTACCATCGCACGCCGCTGATCCAACGCCGCGACGTGTCCCTGCCCCGCGAACTGGCGGCGCCTCCGCTGCGGCTGAAGAAGCTCTCCCGCCGCGAGGGCGGAAAGATCATCCACTTGTGCCGTGAGGCGACCACCGTTCGGTATCGTGAGCTTTACGGCACCAGTCTCGGCGACCCCGCGACGGTTCTGCAGGCCAGCGTTGGCCGCGGAGTCGAGATCTTTCTCTGGGGCCTGCTTCCTGAACGCCGTCTGCCCCTGCGCGCCTATCAAGCCGGATTCACCCTGAAGAATGGCGTGCCCATCAATTACATTGAGGGTATTTCCCTGTTCGAGTGGATGGAGATCGGCTTCAACACCTTCTACGCTTACCGCGACGGCGAAACCGCCTGGATCTATGCTCAAGCCCTGCGCATGCTGCATCAAGTGCTGGGCGTGACCTGCATCTCGGTCTACCCGTATCAACTCGGGAGGAACAACGAAGAAGCCATCCAGTCCGGGGCGTTCTGGTTCTACCGCAAGCTGGGTTTTCGCCCCATGCAGCCGAACCTGGCCCGACTGGTTGCCCGCGAGGAGGCGAAGATTGCGGCCAACCCAGCCTATCGGACTCCAGCATCCACCCTGCGGCGCTTGGCCCAGGGCCACGTGGTCTTCGAGTTGCCTGGAGCTTCCCGGGGCGATTGGGATCGGTTCGCCATGCGCAATCTGGGATTCGCCGTGCAGCAGCGCATGGCAGAACAATTCGATGGAGATGCCGCCAGGATGCGTGCCACATCGAGGGTCCACGTCGCGCGTGCCCTGGGAGTGCACCCGGAGAAATGGCTAGCTCCCTTGCGGACCGCGTTTGAGAACTACGCCCTGCTGCTGGCCCTCATTCCAGACATTGCCCGCTGGCCCGCAAAAGAGAAACAGCAATTGGTGGAGATCGTCGGTGCCAAGGCCAATTCCAGCGACTCCCGCTATGCCAGACTTCTGCAAACTCATGCTGAGCTGCGGAGGTTTATCCTGGATCTGGGCTCGAAGGTATAGACCGGCCTCCAAGAGTGTCCTTGGACCTATAAGCTAAGCCGTAACAAACACTTACCAAATATCACAGAATCATTCCAAAAACCGTAGCTTCACCTTCCAATTCCTCCTATAATCCAAGAAGTCGTGTCTTTGTGGTTAGATACGACGCATCCCGTGCCGGCCGCCATGGCATCTAACGTGCACAGCTCACTCGGGGTTGTTTCGGTTACCCAGCCCTTGGTGTCGTTGCGGCCCATGAACCGGGACTTTCAAATTCGCTTTACCGCCGGACTGCTTTTTCTCCTGACCGCGGCCGCTGCTGTTCTCGCCTGGATCAACTTCCAGAAGGAACGCGAATTCCAGATTCCTTATGACGGTGTCTGGTGGGTCGAGCACAACGGCAACCTCATTGCCGACCGGGTGGAGGCCAACGGCCCCGGTGCCAAAGCGGGTATCAAGCAGGGAGACCGTTTAGCCGCGATTGGCCAGCGTGAGGTCAACGACGTCGCGATGCTCAATCGCCAACTGTACCGGGTGGGCGCTTGGTCCAAGGCAACCTACTCAATGGTGCGACACTCGATCGCCGTGGACACGACCGTAATCCTGGTCCCGGCTGAGAGATCGCTCAACCAGTGGCTGCGGCTGATCGCGTTGATCTATCTGGGCATCGGACTCTACGTCCTGCTGCGGCGCTGGACCGCCCCGGGGTCTACGCATTTCTACATTTTTTGCCTGGTCTCGTTCATTCTCTACGCCTTCCACTACACCGGAAAGCTGAACCTGTTTGACTGGACGATTTTGTGGAGCAACGTGGTGGCCTGTCTGCTCCAGCCCGCATTGTTCCTGCATTTTGTCCTGACGTTTCCGGAAAAACGGGGCTTCGTCCGCAAGCACCGCTGGGCGGTTCCCGCGGTGTACCTGCCGGGATTACTGCTGCTGGGGACTCATGTCCTGGCGCTGCGCTTCCTCAAGCCGACTGAAAGCCTGCGTTGGGAACTGGACCGCATGGAGATGGGTTATCTGGCCGTGTTCTTCGTGGCCGCGGCAGCTGTTCTGGTGCACAGCTACCGACGTGCCAGTACGCCGATTCTGCGGCAACAACTGAAGTGGGTGATGCGCGGCACCATTCTGGCGATCGCGCCGTTCACGTTGCTCTACGTGATTCCTTACCTGATAGGCAAAGCGGGAATCAGTGTCTCCGTCCTGTCGCTCGGCCTCCTCCCCTTGACCTTCGGGTACGCCATCTTCCGTTACCGCCTGATGGACGTGGACCTGATCTTCAAGCGCGGCATGGTGTACACGCTGGCGGCTCTTGCCGTTGTGGGCACGTACTTCGCGGTGGTGGCGGCCGTGGCCGAACTCGTCCACACCCAGGTGCCCAGTTCCGGGCCCGCGGGTCTGGTATTGGCGATGGTGGTCACCGCGTTGCTGTTCGATCCGGTTCGCAGGTGGATTCAGGAGCGCATCGACCAGTTCTTCTACCGCACGCGCTACGACTACCGCAAAACCCTGATCGAGTTCGGGCGTGAACTCAGCGCGGAAACCGACCTCGACAAGATGCTGGGCTCGGTGGTGGACCGCTTGTCGCGCACCCTGCTGGTCGATCGTATGGCGATCTTCCTCTCGGCCGGCGAGCCACCCCAGCGGTTCCTGCTGGCCAAGTCGTTTGGCATGACCCAGACTAGCGGCCTCGATCTGAACTTCCTCAGCGCCCCGCGCCCGGAGATGGCAGAGGGCCACCTGTTCTTCGACAACACCCGCCAGGTTCCGCGTGAAGACCAGAGCGCGCAAGACACCATCGGCAGGCTGGATCTGAACTATTACATCCCCTGCCGCGCGCAGCAGCGCACCATCGCTTTTCTCGGCTTGGGCAAGACAGTGGAAGGCGATTTCCTCTCCAGCGAAGACATTGAGTTGCTGGAAACCCTGGCCGGCTATATCGGGATCGCCATTCAGAACGCGCGCCTCTATGCCTCGCTCGAGCAGAAGGTCGCCCAGTACGAGCGCCTGAAGGACTTTAACGAAAACATCGTCGAGTCCATCAACGTGGGCGTGCTGGCGGTGGATCTCGCCGACCGCATCGAGTCCTGGAACTCGCAGATGGAGGTCATGTACGCTCTGCCGCGCTGGCAGGCGCTGACTCGTCCGCTGAGCGAAGTGTTTCCGCCGGCTTTCGTGGAGGAGTTCTACCGGGTACGGCAGAATCCCGGCATCCACAACCTGTACAAGTTCCGCCTGGGCACGCCTACGGGCGAGAACCGCACCGTGAACGTCGCCATCGCGCCTCTGGTCACCCGGAAGTTCAACGTGATCGGGCGGCTGATCATCATGGATGACATCACCGAGCGCGTGGAGCTGGAATCGCAACTCTCCCAGGCCGACAAGCTCTCGTCCATCGGTCTGCTCGCCGCCGGAGTCGCGCACGAGGTGAACACGCCGCTGGCCGTGATCTCCTCTTACGCCCAGATGCTCTCCAAACAACTGCAGGGAGACCCGCAGAGGGGCGCGCTGCTGGAAAAGATCACGCGGCAAACCTTCCGGGCCTCGGAGATCGTCAACAACCTGCTCAATTTCTCGCGCACCAGCGGCACCGAGTTCACCGACGTGGATGTGAACAAGATCATCACTGACACCATGGCGCTGCTGGAACACCAGTTCAAGATTTCGAAGATCAAGGTGCAGGATGAGTTGGCCGGGCACCTGCCGCTGATCAACGGCAACCCCGGCCGCCTGCAGCAGGTCTTTCTGAACCTGTTCCTGAACGCCCGGGACGCGATGCCAAACGGGGGAACACTGCGCGTCGCTACATCGAATGGCGAGGGCGTCAGCGTGGTGGTTTCTGACACCGGCACGGGCATCGCCCAGGAACACATCCACCGCATCTACGACCCGTTCTTCACCACCAAGACGGCGCCGCAAGGCCAGCAAGGCCGGGGCACGGGTTTGGGCCTGTCGGTCAGCTACGGCATCATTCAGGAGCACGCCGGAAAAATTCGCGTGGAGAGCCGCCCTGGCGAAGGCACCACGTTTTACCTTGATTTCCCTCTGCTGAGGAAGGCGGTCAATGTCTGAGGCAGCCGTTTTCGCGCGCCGTCCCCTGAACGAAGATTCCTCTTCGCCCGCGGGTTCGGTGCTGATCATCGACGACGAAGCGGCCATTCGCGAGTCACTCGAGACCTTGCTGGCGCTGGAAGGCTACACCGTGGAGTGCGCCGCCAGCGGCGAAGAAGGCTTCGCACGCCTGGGTGAACGGTCTTTCGACCTCGTGCTGCTGGACCTGGCGCTTCCCGATCGCAATGGTTTGGATATCCTCAGTGAACTCCGCTCCCAAGACCCGCAGCTTTCGGTCATCATGATCACCGCCTACGGCACCGTGGAGAACGCGGTCCGGGCCATGCAGGTGGGGGCGGCCAACTTCATCCAGAAACCCTGGGACAACGAAAAACTGCTGGCCGATGTACGCGCTGCCGTGGCGCGGCACCGGGCGGAAGAAGAGAACATCCAGCTCAAGCGGGCGCTCAAGCAGCGCTACAACTTCGAAAACATCGTGGGCAAGAGTGAGCCCATGCTGAAGATTTTCGACCTGGTGGCACAAGTGGCGCCCAGCCGTTCCACAGTCCTGCTGCAAGGCGAAAGCGGAACCGGCAAGGAACTGATCGCCAA
Organism: Terriglobia bacterium; assembly: GCA_020073165.1. Classification (GTDB taxonomy): domain Bacteria; phylum Acidobacteriota; class Terriglobia; order Terriglobales; family Acidobacteriaceae; genus JAIQET01. Next base: position 62,690 of record JAIQFP010000019.1, read on the forward strand.
AGCCATCCACCTGAATTCGCCGCGCCGCGACCGTCCTTTCGTCCCCGTCAACACCGGCTCCATGCCGCCGGACCTGCTGGAGTCCACGCTCTTTGGCCACGTGAAAGGCGCGTTTACCAGCGCCATCGCCTCCAAGAAGGGACTGTTTGAAATCGCCGACCGGGGGACGCTCTTCCTTGACGAAATCGGTACCATGGGCATGGACATCCAGAGCAAGATCCTGCGTGTGCTCCAGGACCGGAAGTTCATGCACCTGGGCGGTGTACACGAGTTGCAGGTGGATGTTCGCATCATCGCCGCCACCAACGTGGACCTGAAGCAGCAGGTGCACGACGGCAAGTTCCGTGAAGACCTGTTCTATCGCCTGAACGTCATCACCGTCGACCTGCCGCCCCTGCGCCAGCGCAAGGAGGATATTCCCCTGCTGGTGCAGTTCTTCCTCAACAAGTATTCGGCCGAGAACGAACGTCCGCTGCGGCGGATCACTCCTGAAGCGCTGCGCCTGCTGCTGACCTACGCCTGGCCGGGCAATGTGCGCGAACTGGAGAACGTGGTGGAGCGCGCCGTGGTACTCTCCTCCGGCACTGAGATTGGCCCCGAACTGCTGCCTGACCATATCTCTGGACGCAGCACCGCATTCCCGGTACCCGAACCGCGCAGCGCCGATTCTTCGCTTTTCGACATCATGGAAGACTGCGAGCGCCACGTGATCGTGGACATGTTAGAGAAATGCAACTGGAACCAGACCGATGCCGCCGAGCGCTTCCACGTCCCGCTCTCCACCCTGAACCAGAAAATCAAACGCCTGAATATTGAGATCAAGAAGAAAAACCGAGAGTAGCTGCCATTGTGGGGTCTGTGTTTCCGAATCTTTGGTCGTTGGATTTGATTCTCTCCTTTGCAGTAACCGGCACTGAGGGCTGATAGCAGACGGCTTTCTCTGCTATAGTTCCGTGAGACACGACGGCCCGCAGGACTGGCCGCCGAAGGTCTCTCCCTTCGCATGGAACTGATCTCGCCCACGGAGTTCGCCCGCGATACTGTACAGGCCTTGCAGGAATACTCCGTGCTGGCCGGGCAATCCGTTGCCAACCTCTTCCGCTATCCCCGCTACATGGCGGACATGATGCAGCAAGCGGACCTGATCGGGGTGGGATCGCTGCCCATCGTAGTGCTCACGGGTTTTTTTACCGGGGCGGTGCTGGCCTTGAACAGCGCCAGCATGCTGCAGAGATTCGGGTCACTCACGCTCATCGGCCAGCTGGTTTCGGTGGGCATGGTGCGCGAATTGGGGCCGGTGCTGACCGGACTGATGGTGGCGGGACGCAACGCCTCCGGCATGGCCAGCGAACTGGGCTCCATGATCGTGACCGAGCAGATCGACGCCATGCGCGCCCTGGGCACCGATCCCCTGAAGAAGCTGGTGACCCCGCGCATGATCTCCACCGTCTTCATGTTGTTCTTCCTGACCATCATTTCGGACTTGCTGGGACTGGTGGGAGGCGGGGTCGTTTCCACCCTTATCTTCGGGTTGGATTCCCACCAGTACTGGAGTTCGGCCTGGCAGGTTCTGGTGTTCCAGGACGTTTTTACCGGGCTCATCAAACCCGTGCTCTTCGGATTCATTATCGCGACCGTGGGATGCTATTACGGAATGTCCGCCCGAGGCGGGACCCAGGGGGTGGGCCGAGCCACGACGCAGGCGGTGGTTGCGTCCTCGGTGTTTATTCTGCTGGTGGATTTCTTTGCCACCAAGTTGCTGATTTCGATCTTCGGCTACCGCTAAACCATGTCTGCACCGCCGACTGCCATTGAACAGCCAACCCGGTCCACCCAGGACGTGTCCCCGCACGTCATCGTCTTCGACAACGTATCCATTGCCTTCGACGAAAAGGTTGTGTTGGACGGAGTTTCTTTCCAGCTCCCCCACGGCGAAACCAAAGCCCTGTTCGGAGTGGCAGGCACAGGCAAGAGCACCATCCTCAAGCTGGCACTGGGGCTGATCAAGCCGGACCGCGGAGAAATCTACGTGCTCGGCGAAAATGTGACCCGGATGAAGGAAGAAGATTTGTTCGAACTGCGGCGCAAAGTGGGCATCGTATTTCAGGAAAGCGCGCTGTTCGACTCGCTCACCGTCCGGGAGAACGTTGCCTTCCGGCTGATGGAGGAAGGAGACGTGTCAGAGGAGGAACTCGAACGCCGAGTGCGGGAAGCCCTGAGCTTCGTGGAGCTGGAACACACCCTGGATCTGTTTCCATCGGAACTTTCCGGAGGTATGCGACGGCGCGTGGCCATCGCGCGAGCCATCATCACGCAGCCCGAGATCCTGCTTTACGATTCCCCTACCGGCGGGCTGGATCCGGTCACTTCCACCACTATCGTCGAGCTGATCGTCAAGCAGCGCGACGTCTACAAGACCAGTTCTCTGCTGGTCACCCAGCGACTGCAGGATGCGTTTATCATGGCCACCCACTGCTTCGACCGCAAGAGTAATCGCATGGTACCGCTCCCGCCCGGTACGCGCGGGGAAGTGCCCATGGCGTTCCTCATCTTGCGCGAGGGCAAGGTCATCTTCGATGGCGATGCCCGCGAACTGGCGCAGTCGCGCGACGAGTACATCCGTGAGTTCATCTCATAGGGATGGGAGAATTGAGGAACAGTCTGGACAGAAAGTAGCCAGATCCTGCCCGGCGAACGGCCCGATTCGGGATGACGTTACTTCAAACTCCCGCACTCGAAACCCGTTGACGACGTCATCCTGAGTGACCTTCCAGGCCGCGAAGGATCTGGCGTGTGTTCTTGGCAGACTCCTGGATGCTAGCTTGCCTTGGCCCGCGCTGCCTCCGCCGCCATCTTGCGAAACGCAGCCTGGCGTTGCTTCGTCTGCTCTAGCCGTTCGCGGCCCGCTTTCGTGCTCATGATGACCTTTTCCACATTGCCGAAGACCGTCGGACTTTTCATCTTCTCCCGCAATTCTTTCAAGAAGGGATGAACCTTGGCGAAGATGAAGAACATCTCTCCGGAAAAGCTGCCTTCCATGAAGAGGTCCTGGTTTATGACCCCGTGCACGACCATGGACGCAGCTAACTCCCAATAGCCGCCAACCTGACGCAGCCAGGCATTCTCCTGCGTCCCCATGGCCATCCCGACCTTCATCACATCGTCGGCATTCTCCGGCCAGAAATTCAGCCACCAGTTGCGCGCCTTGCGGATTTCCGCTTCGCGGCGCAGATCATACAGCTTGAGGATTAACTCGGCATCAGCAGTCGTCGGCTTTTTCGCCATGAGAACCTCCAAAAGGATTTGGTAGTTGTGAAATTCGGCAATTCTGAAATCTGGCAATCGGGTGATTCAGCAGTAATTGGATTCCAGGGCTTGTTCCGAGGTCGCAGGAAAGTTACCCGATTGCCAACTACAAGATTACCCAATCACCCCAATTTACCCGACCGGCGCGGCTTCGCCAGGCGCCGGCCGCTCGTACTCGCACTCCTTGTTCGGGCACGCGATCACCGGCCCGGCCTTGAGCATCTTCTCAACCAAGTACTCATTGCCGCAAGTCGGGCACTTCTCCGCCACCGGCTTGTGGGCTGAGGTGAACTTGCACTTCGGATAATTCGAGCAGCCGTAGAACGTGTTCCCCTTGCGCGCCCGCTTCTCTACCAGGTCGCCGTCCTTGCACAGCGGGCACTTCACGCCAATGAAGTTCTGTTTGACGTACTTGCAGTCGGGATACCCGCTGCACGAAGTGAACTCCCCGTACCGCCCGTGGCGAATCATCAAATTGCGCCCGCACTTGGGACAGAGCTCATCTAGCGGGATGTCCGGAACCTTCTTGCCCTGGTCCAAGCGCCGCGTGGTCTTGCAATCGGGATACCCCGTGCAGGCCATGAACTGGCCAAAGCGTCCACGCTTCAGCACCATCACCCGTCCGCAGTTCTCGCAGTATTCCTCCTGGGTCGTCTCCTGCATATCGGCCGAATCCAGGTCCGGCAGGTTGATGGGATTCTCCTTGGTGAACGTGCAACTCTTCGGATCATCCTTATCGTAGGAACTGCAGGCGTAGAAGGAGCCGTGTTTGCCCCACTTGATCACCAGCGGAGACTTGCAGCGCTCGCACAGCTCGTCCGTGGGCTTCTCCATCCGCTTGATGTTTTCCATGTGCTTCTGGGCGTAGCGGAGATCCTTCTCGAACTTCTCGTAGAATTCAGCCAGTGCGTTGGTCCAGGTCTCCTTGCCTTCTTCGATCTCGTCGAGTTCCTCCTCCAGACGCGCGGTGTACTGCACGTCGAAGATGTCGGGGAAATTCTCCACCAGGAGATCGGTGACCACCAGGCCGATTTCCGTGGGCACAAACTTTCCACCCAGCTTTTGCACATACTGCCGCTCCTGGATGGTGCTGAGAATCGCGGCGTAGGTAGAAGGCCGTCCGATGCCGCGCTCTTCCAGTTCCTTCACCAGCGAAGCTTCGTTGTAGCGTGGCGGAGGCTCGGTAAAATGCTGCTCCGGCTTCAGGCCCTTGAGCGTCAGCATCTGCCCCGGTTCCAGCGGCGGCAGCTTGTGCTTGAGTTCTTCTTCCTCTTCGTCCTTCCCTTCCTTCGATTCTTCGTACACCTTGAGGAAGCCGTCAAACTTGAGCACCGAGCCGGTCACGCGGAACCAGAAAGCATCGGACCCAGACTTGGCATCAATGTCCACCGTAGTCTGGTCGAATACCGCGGGCATAATCTGCGAGGCCACAAAGCGCTGCCAGATCAGCTTGTAGACCTTGTATTCGTCTTCTTTCAGATACTGCTTGATCTGGTCGGGATGCCGCATCACCGCCGTCGGACGGATGGCCTCGTGCGCCGCCTGTGCTTCTTTCTTCTCTTTGTAGGTGTTGGGCGTCCCCGGCAGATACGAATCGCCGTACTGCGACTTGATGTACTCGCGAACTTCGGCCAGCGCGTCGTTGGAGACCCGCGTCGAGTCCGTGCGCATGTAGGTGATGAGGCCGACCAGGCCTTCTTCGCCCAGCTCCACACCTTCATACAGGCGCTGCGCGATCATCATGGTGCGCTTTACGCTGAAGCGCAGCTTGCGCGAGGAATCCTGTTGCAGCTTGCTGGTGGTGAACGGCGGAGTCGCATTGCGCCGGCGTTCTTTCTTGTCGACCGTGCGTACGACCCACTCGGCTGGTTCCAGCGCTGCGCGGATCTTCTCCGCCTGCTCACCGTTGGTGACCTCGATCTTCTCTTCGCCCTTGCCGAGAAAACGCGCATCGAACGCAGGAGGCTTGCTGGCTGCCAGATGCGCGTCAATCGTCCAGTATTCCTGCTTGATGAACGCCTTGATTTCGCGTTCACGCTCGACGATCAGGCGCAGAGCCACGGTCTGCACGCGGCCTGCCGACAAACCGCGCCGCACTTTGTCCCAGAGCAGCGGAGAGACCTGGTACCCCACCAGGCGGTCGAGCACGCGCCGCGCCTGCTGCGCATCCACCAGGTGGCGGTCAATGTCACGCGGATGCTCGAATGCTTCCTGTACCGCGCGCTTCGTAATCTCGTTGAAGGTGACCCGCCGGATGCGCTCGCTGCCTTCGTCCTTCTTCTTTTTCCTTTTGCCTTTGGAACCGTCGCCCAGTTCATCGGCCAGGTGCGCGGCAATGGCTTCGCCTTCGCGGTCCGGGTCAGGCGCCAGGAAGATGTTGTCCGCGGAGGACGCCAGCTTTTTCAGCTTCGCCAGTACCTTCTCTTTGCCCGGGATAACGATGTAGTCGGTCTCGAAATCATTATTAACATCGACCCCGAGCGTGCTCTTGGGCAGGTCCTTGACGTGGCCGAGCGAGGCTTCGACCGTGAAGCCTTTGCCCAGATACTTCTGGATGGTCTTGGCCTTGGCCGGCGACTCTACAATGACTAAACCTTTGGACAAATGTCCCCTCAGTTGGCAGTGTTCTGTTTCCGAAGCTAGCACGAATGGGAGGAAGTCAACAAGTTTGCGCTAGAACGCCTTGACGAAATTTTTTCCCGGCAGTTGCTTCACTTTGCCTGCCAGTTCGAGCTCAAAGAGCGCCGCAAATATTTCCGACGAGGACAATTCCGGCTCCAGTCTCTCCACGATCTCATCAATCTGAGTAGCCTCATCAGCCTTCAATATCTTCAAGATCTTCCGCTCATGCGGCCCTATTTCGTCGTCCTTGAATAGAGATGCGGTTCCCTCCGCCTGCGATTCAGCAGCGTCCTTCGGCTCCAACGCAAGTCGTACTTCCGTCGGGAGTTCTTCCCAAACGTCATCCCACGTGGCCACCAGCTTGGCACCTTGTTTGATCAACGTGTTGGGCCCCCAGGAATTCTTGTTGGTGACGTTCCCCGGGACGGCATACACGTCCCTCCCCTGCTCCAGGGCGCATCGTGCTGTGATGCGGGTACCGCTGTATTCGGCTGCCTCCACCACAAGAACCCCAATGGACACGCCGCTGATAATCCGGTTGCGAATAGGAAAATTCTGCGGTGCAGGAAATGTGCTCAAAGGAAATTCGGAAACCAGAGCTCCCCCCAGGGCCAGCATCTGCTCCGTGAGTCGCGTGTTCTCCTTGGGATAAATCACGTCAATGCCAGTGCCGAGCACGGCGACGGTCTTGCCCTTGCCGGCAATCGCGCCGCGATGTCCGGCCGTATCCACACCGCGCGCCAAGCCGCTGAAAATCACCAGCCCACGAACTGCCAGATCACACGCCAGGCGCTCGGCCATTCCTGTCCCATAGGGAGTGGGATGGCGGGTGCCGATCACAGCGATTCCCGGCTGCGACACGGCAGCCACATTCCCGCGCACGTAGAGCACCAGCGGCGGATCGTAAATTTGCTTGAGCTGCGAGGGATAGGCCGCGTCCTCGAAGGCCACAATCTGCACCCCGGCCGCGCGCGCCAGTTCGTCATTCGCCAGCTCCAGCGACCGCCCGGTGCCCAATGATTGTGCTGCCACCGCCGGAATTCCGGCCGCTTCCAACTCCGTCAGCGATGCCCGAAACACCGCCTGTACGTTTCCAAAATGTTCCACCAGGTGCCGGGCCTTGGTGGGACCCAAACCCGGCGTGAGGGTCAGCGCCAGCCACTCGAGCGCGTGCGTTTCACAAGGCAATACCGCTGCTTCGGTCACAGGAACCTCCACCGAGCCTTACCGCGGACTGTGACAGCTTCAGCAAAGCGCTGTCAAGGTAACCCGACACACAGGTTTGTTAGAATCGAACATTGGGCATGAGACGCCTGCGCATCTCCGCCATTTCGTACCTCAACACCGCGCCCCTGATGTGGGACTTCGTACACGGCGGCGCCGGGTCAGCCTTCGACATTTCCTACACTTTGCCGTCGCAATGCGCCGCCGCCCTGCGCGAGGGATCGGCGGACATTGGCATCATTCCGGCAGCCGCATACGCCGCCATCCCGGGCCTGGTAATCCTCCCTGGGGTGGCCATTGCTTCGCGGCGCGCGGTTCGTTCCATCCTGCTGGTCAGCAAGGTGCCGGTGGAGAAGATTCGCACCGTCGCCCTCGACACCTCTTCCATGACCTCCGTGGCGCTGACCAAGGTCTTGTTTGCGAGGCTTTGGGGTGGGAAACAGACTTTCACTGCCATGGCCCCTGACCTCGAACAGATGCTCGAACAGCACGATGCCGGCCTGGTGATCGGAGATCCGGCGCTCAAGGTGGACCGCTCGCGCTATCACACCTACGACCTGGGAACGGAGTGGCATCGCTGGACGGGCAAGCCGTTCGTCTATGCCTTCTGGGCGGTGCGGCAGGCGGCACTCCAGGACACCACACTGGATCTTGCCGCCATATTCCAGGAATCACGCAACCATGGCCTGCAGCACGAGAACCTCGATCAGATTGTCGGCGACTGGGCGCCGCGGCTGGGCCTGCGCGAAGTGGAAGTGAAGAATTACCTGACCGATAACATTCATTACTACCTTGACCCACCCTGCCTAGACGGCCTGCAGCTTTTCTATCGTCACGCCCACGAATGCGGCGCCCTGCCCGCTGCTCCGCGCTTGCGCTTCCTTGACGTTGCCAAAGCGGCGGTCAGCTAGGGCCATGAAGGGCTCACGCCCAGCCGCGCCTGTTCGCAGCCAAAGGCCCCTGGGCTTAATCTCTGAGGTCAGCGATTTGGAACCCCGCAAACCTCAAAAGAAGGACAACACCTCATTACCCCATCCTGCAAATCTCAAACAATAATCTGATCCAGAGAGTGTTGCGTTGTCGGCCAATATTTCAACTTTGGAGTTGGGATTCAACAGATACAGGTTGTTTGGCCTAACGCGCTCCATCGAATACACGTCGTACTTGCCGTCCTGATGCCAGAAGACCTGCCCTTGGTAGCCGTACCTCGCATGATTGATTGTCACAACCATCATCAGCGTCGTAGGCAGCGGCCTGATTTCGTAATCGGCGTCTGTTTCTTTGCCCTCTTTTGACACGGACTTCAGATGCAATGTGGCACATCGTCTTTCGCGCCAGTTCTTCCACAGGAACTCTCGCATCTGTGCCTGTCTGAACTGACGTTCGGTCATTCCGATCAAGTTGTCCAGACGAACTTGAAGTGTTGTGCCGCAATCCTGCTTCTTCCTCTCACACGCGCAGAGACACAGAGCTAAGAGCAGCAGTACAGCGGGCCCAAATTGCCTTCCCATCGAGGATTCTCCCTAACAGGATCGACGCCGGAATAGACAGAATAGTTCCTTGGGCAAACTAAAGTGTTGTTAACAGGTGCTTGCACTCAAAACCCCTATTATGCAGTACCGCTGGCACGAACATCCCCCCGCCTTTGAGCAATCCCCTCCCCTCCGCTAGAATGGTCACACGCTGGTGTGACCGCCCATGTCGCTGACCAAGACCCAAGCCCTCGACCTGTTCCGTTCTGATGACCTGATCGGCATCGGCATGGAGGCCGACGCCGTGCGCCGCAAGCTGCATCCCGAGGGTGTGGTCACCTACATCATCGACCGCAACATTAATTACACCAACTACTGCACCGAGTACTGCACTTTCTGCGCGTTCTATCGCCCGCTCAAAGGCCCGGCCGCCAAAGAGGGCTACATCCTCGATTTGGAAACTATCTACGACAAGATTCGCGAGACCGTGGAACTCGGCGGCACCGGCGTGCTCATGCAGGGCGGCCTGCATCCTGACCTGAAAATTGACTGGCACGAGCAGATGCTGCGCGGCATCAAGCAGCGCTTTCCCAAGGTGCATCTGCACTGCTACTCAGCCTCGGAGATCATCGCCATTGCGGAATACAGCGGGCTGACGATTCGCGACACCATCGCGCGGCTCCGCGATGCGGGCCTGGATTCCATCCCCGGGGGCGGCGCCGAGATCCTCGACGACGAGGTCCGATACAAGATTGCCCGCCTCAAGTGCCTGACCGACGACTGGCTCAACGTGCATCGCACGGCCCACCAGCTGGGAATGCGCACCACTGCCACCATGATGTTCGGGGTGGGCGAGAGCTACGAGCACCGCATCAACCACTTCCAGCGGCTCTACGATCTGCAGCAGGAAACCGGCGGCTTCACTGCATTCATCCCCTGGAGCTTTCAGCCTGCCAACACCGCCCTGGGCGGCCGCCACTGGGACGAGGCCACAGCCGTCGAGTACCTGAAAGTGCTGGCGATCTCGCGGCTGTATCTTTCGAACTTCCTGAATGTTCAGTCTAGTTGGGTGACGCAAGGCCTGAAAGTCTGCCAGTTGGGCCTGCGCTTCGGCGGAAATGACGTGGGGTCGGTGATGCTGGAAGAGAATGTCGTTCGCGCCGCGGGCGTTACCAACTGCACCACCGAGGAAGAGCTGCGCCGCATCATCCGCGACGCCGGCTTCAAGCCTGCGCAGCGCGATACGCTGTATCGGACTTATTTCCTGAACTAACCTTCAAATGAAAACGGTTTCGCTCGTCGAGGCCGTCTCGTATGCATAGCACCGGGCTGGCCGTTTCTTGGACCTCGCGCGCGTGTTTGGGGGTGCTCGATGAACGACATGAATGAATTGCTGGTACGGATGAGTAAGCTGGAATCTGAGAATCGCAAGATGAAGTGGGTTGCTGCAGGTTTGATGATGGCTCTGGCGATCCTGGGTTTGCTAGTGTTGCATCAAATGAAGAAAAGAGACAAGATCGAGGTCTCCGAACTAATCGTCAAGGATACGTCTGGGGCGGTCATAGCACGCTTGGGAGAAGACAGACACGGGACTTGCCTTGACTTGACTGTACGATCAGGTGCTTCCAAGGCTGAATTGTGCGTTGATAAGTTTTACGGGGCAAACCTGGATCTCAGGAATCGAAATCCAGAAACCGCTGCTTCTTTATCGGCTGGTCAAAAGTCGTATGAAGGGGGCGATCGTTTTGTTCCGGGTCTGCACATTGAAGGAGAGAATGGGCAGAACAGATTGTCAGTTAACGTAGGATCGGAGGCTGAGCTGTTCTTGGGTCGCAGTGAAGGGGACAGCGCCGTGGTCTTATCGGGGGGGCAAGAGGCAGCGGTGCGCATAGTAGGAAAGGACGGCAAGACGGCTTGGAGCGTTCCGCACTGACATCCTCTTGCACCGTACAACCTTTGGACAACGGGTCCGGGGCTGATTCGTCAAACTTTGTCCAGAGACTGCACCTCGAGACGTGCTTTGTAGCTTTAGCTAAGTCATTTCCGCGGTGCGGCTTACCGTCTTTTCCCGATCTGCAGGTCCGGCCCGCTTCAGGTACAATGGCAGTTTCAGGTTAGGTGGTTGCCGCCCACATAATGAGGAGTGTCTCGTTTAGCGTGTCCCTTTTACTCCCACCGCTGGCCGCTTTCTTGGCGCCGCACGGCCCGATGCAATACTTCCGCCAGCACTTCCTCGACACCACCTTCAAGGGCCTGTATCAGGCTAACGCCTTCGACATCGCTCTGTTGATTCCCTACTTCGTGGTCCTCATTCTGTTGGCTTCCTACGGCCTGCATCGCTACGTTCTCGTCTACCTTTATTACAAGCACAAAGATCGGCGCACGACTGATCCGGCCGGCCACTTTTCGGAGTTGCCTCGCGTCACCGTCCAGCTTCCCATCTTCAACGAGCAATTCGTGGTGGAACGGCTGCTAGACGCCGTTTGCCGCCTCGACTACCCGCTCGACAAGCTCGACATCCAGGTGCTGGACGACTCGACCGATGAAACCGTCGCCGTGGCTCGCGGCGTGGTCGAGTACTACGCGTCCCGCGGATTTCCCATCACCTACCACCATCGCACCAACCGCGAGGGTTACAAGGCGGGCGCGCTGGCCGAGGGATTGAAGTCCGCAAAGGGCGAGTTCGTCACCATCTTTGACGCCGACTTCGTTCCCCCGGCGGATTTCCTGATGCGCACCATCCACCACTTCACCGATCCCAAGATCGGCATGGTGCAGACGCGCTGGACACACATCAACCGCAACTATTCCTTCCTCACTGAAGTCGAGGCCATTCTGCTCGACGGACACTTCGTGCTGGAACACTCCGGCCGGGCCCGAAGCGGCGTCTTCTTCAACTTCAATGGCACCGCCGGCGTTTGGCGCCGGGTGGCCATCGAGGAGGCCGGCGGGTGGGAGCACGACACCCTCACCGAAGACACCGACCTCTCCTATCGCGCCCAGCTCAAGGGCTGGAAGTTTGTTTACCTGCAGGATGTCGAATGCCCCGCTGAACTCCCGGTGGAAATGACCGCCTTCAAGACCCAGCAGGCACGCTGGGCCAAAGGCCTGATTCAGACGGGTAAGAAAATTCTTCCGCGCGTGCTGAAGAGCGATCAGCCCTTCCGCGTCAAGCTGGAAGCCTGGTATCACCTCACCGCCAATCTCAGCTATCCGCTGATGATCGTGCTCTCGGTGCTGCTGCTGCCCGCCATGGTGATCCGTTTTTACCAGGGCTGGTTCCAGATGCTGTACATCGACCTGCCGTTATTCCTGGCCTCGACCTTCTCGATTTCCAGTTTCTATCTGGTCTCACAGCGCGAGCTATTCCCCAGAAAGTGGCCGCGCGCCCTGCTCTATATTCCGTTCCTGATGGCGTTGGGTATTGGCCTGACCATCACCAACACCCGGGCCGTGCTCGAAGCCCTGTTGGGTTGGCAATCCCCCTTCGCCCGCACCCCCAAGTACCGTGTGGAATCGAAGCAAGATAAAGTGCAGAGCAGCCAGTACCGCCGCCGCCTGGGCTGGGTGCCCTGGATCGAGTTGCTGATCGGCGGATACTTCGCTCTCACGGTGTACTACGCCGTAGACAACGAGAACTACATCACCGTGCCGTTCCTGGTTCTGTTCGTGATCGGCTACTGGTACACCGGGCTCATGTCGCTGCTGCAAGGACGCTTCGCCGGACTCTCGCTGAGCGCCGACGCCCACAGCAAACCCTTCCCAGTCGGGGTTTGAAGCTCGTAGCGTTTCCCGCCGGTTCCTGACGCTGGTTCCAGCAGCATATTCCAGAGATGCGGGATTCAACTCAACAGAGGCGAAGAGGACCGCTTAAGGCGTGGGCGGCAGCGTCAGAGTGGCGCTAGCGTTGATCTCGACAGTCGAAGGCTCGCGCATCTTCTCGCTGAAGAAAAATGCCGGAGATGCCGCTTTTGCGGCGGGGAGTTCGATGCGGAAGTTGGCTCCACCTTCGGAGCGGTTCTGGCACAGGATTTTGCCCTGGTGCTCCTGGATGATGCTATAGCACGCACTCAGCCCCAAGCCTGTCCCCTGCCCCACTGGACGGGTGGTAGAAGAGGGATCAAAGACCCGCTCGGCGTGTTCCGCGCCGGGGCCATCGTCGGAAAATTCCAGCACAACTAGACCCTCTCGCTGCTGCGTGGTCACAGTGAGAGTGCTCGCTCTGCCAGTCATGGCGTTTAGCGCGTTGTTGGCAATGTGCAGGCAGACCTGCAACAGCTGATTGGAATCGCCCAGGATGGGTGGCAGTTCATCCGCCAGTTCGGTCTTGACCTGGATATTGCGCGCCAGAAGCTGAGGCTGGCAGAGTTTGACTGCGGTCAGCGCGAGGGCATTCACGTCCAGCAGCATCTTCTCGGCCGGGACTTGCTTGGCAAAGCTGAGCAGGCTGGAAACCAGCGCCTTGGTACGCCGGACCTGGGCGCCAATTTTCCCCGCCAGGGCGCGCGGTTCGCCATCGAGCGGCATGGCAGCCAGCAGATCCGAGTAGCCCAGCATCGCCGTCAGCGGGTTATTCAGCTCGTGGGCGGCGCCACCTACCAGTTGGCCCAGCGATGCCAGTTTTTCCGACTGTACCAGTTGCGCCTGCACGCGCCGCAAGTCCTCAAACGACTCCTGGGAAGTGCGCAGCAGGTGAAGCAATTCGCGATCGAGCAGGTGCTGCTTGAGGAAAACCATCGCGCCCATCACCATCATGGTGCCCAGCGTGACCATCAGGCGGAAGGTGCGGATCTGGGGCGGCGCTTGCTGGTCGAACACCGACCAGGCGGCGAACAAGGGCAGCGACGAGATGGCGATCATTCCCAGGCGCGCCACCCACACCCCATGGTTGCCGTAGTTTTGCGAAGCCTGTTGCTGCGGGGCACGATCCAGGGCCAGCAGACCGACGCCGGTCACCCAGGCCATGGATGCGGCCAGTGGCACATCGTAGAGACTTCCTGTGTAGTAAACGTTCCTCTCGATCGCCCAGTTGGCCAGATAGGAACTGAGGGCGTAGGTGAGGCAGGCGCCGAACCAGTGGGCGTACACGGTTCGCCACGAGCCCTGGCTGCGCGACCAGACCACCGCCAGCCCGGCCAGGAATACCATTTTCTCCGTCAAATAGAGGACATTGAGATTGTGCTCGTAGGTGGTGGCGTTCGTGCTCGCATTCTGCCACGGAATGACCGCATACAAATAAAGATAGACCCACCAGATCAGCAGCAGGGTGAAATCCAGCGACCCCAGGCGCGCCTTGCGATTGTCCTGCCGGAGGTGCGGTTGCAGCGCCAGCGCCGCCATCATGGGAACGATATGAAGAAACAGGACCACGTCTCCCCAAAAAGGATTGGGAACGTCTTTGCGCAGGAAGATTTCGAAGTAGTTCCACAGCAGTTGGTAGGCCAGCCAGGAGGCCATTCCCAGCATCATGAGCGCCCAGAACAGGCGTGTGCGCCCGCGGTTCGCCAGCACGTTGGGCAGGAAGGAAAGCGTGCCGGAAAGAAGCAGAATGCACTGCGTGATGTCGCTGAGCGCGATCAGAGTGAAGCTCGGACGGAGGATCAACGAAGCCCCGGCTTGTGCGAACACCAGGGCGGAGGCCGCGACGATCCACGTCTTGGAGCGTTCCGACACAAGGACCCGTGGGGCAATTCTAGACAGTAAACCCGACCGCGAAACATTACTTAGGTAATGCCCTGGCCCGTGGCAAGTACCGAGGGGAGAGGCCCGAGCGCTTGCAACTATTGTGCTGCCCGCGATCGCACGGACTAAGTTGGTACTGGCTAGTTTGGCTCGCTGCTCTCGCTTGGTGCGATAATAGGCGTGCCATCACCTCCGTTGTGCAGGTGAACTGGATTGTCACTCCGAGCGCTACGACATCGCTTTCTATGGAGACTGCGGGCCCCGGTTGGTTCCGGCGAAGTACGCCGAATTGAGCGGTGGCTGGCCAGTGCCCGGGTTTTTCTTGCCATTGCCGCCCTGTTCACTATCTGGATGAATCCCGGAGAGATCCGATACTCCCAGTGGGCCTATTGGCTGCTCAGCTTCTACATCGTTCATGGGGTGGCGATCATGCTGTTGCTGCGCTTGCGGCAGCAATCGACCGCCTCGTTTCGCCTTCTGGTGCACAGCGCCGACGTCCTCTGGCCGGCGTTGATTTGCATTTTTACCACGGGCCCGGGCAGCCCCTTCTTCCTGTTTTTTGTTTTTGTCCTGGCGGCCGCGGCCTACCGCTGGGGCGTGTGGGAAACCGCCGGCACCGCCGCTGCGGCCGTGCTCTTACTCTGGGCGGAGAGCTTCGCCCTCCACCTGGGCTTCACCGGCTGGGCGGACGGCATTCTGGTGCGTCATAACCTGCCGCTGCTGAATGTGGATGTCGCGGATTTCGAGCCCAAGCATCTTTTCCTCCGCTCGGCTTACCTGCTGGTGATGGGCCTCCTGCTCGGATATCTGGCGGAGCAGCAGAAGCAACTTCGCGCAGAGAAGGCGGTGGTTGCCCGCATTCTGGGGAGAGCTCGGGTCGAAGCCGGCCTGACCGGGACCTTGCAAGACATCGTCAGCGAGTTGTTGACGATGTATGGCGCGAAACGTGCCCTGCTGGCGTCTCAGGAATCCAACAGCCACCGCATATTCGTGGGCGAAGTAGAAACAGAGGGGGACGCAAATCCTGGCTTTCGCTGGCGGGACACCTCCGCGCATGACCGGGAGACCTATCTCTACGAGTGTCCGGCGCAGATGTCCTACGCCTGGCGTAGCAACAGCGAGGGAGCGGAGCCGCTCAAGGTGCTGGCCTTGGACGAGAGCGGAGTAAGACTGAGGAGCGTTTCCTCGGCTTCGCTGCATGGTTTGGCGCAACAGCATGCTTTCCACGGCGTGATGACGGTGTCCTTCGACTTCGGGCACGAGTGGTGGGGGCGCATCTTTCTTATCGACCCCGAGTTAACCGGCGACATTGAGGAAGAACTGCGCTTCCTGCAGGAACTGGTGCGGCAAGTTGGACCAGCGGTTTACAACGTGTACTTGCTGCGCCGCCTGCGGATGCGTGCCGGAGCGGTGGAACGGGCCCGCTTTGCGCGGGAGTTGCACGATGGCGCCGTACAGTCTCTGATTGCCGTGGAAATGCAGGTGGATGTGCTGCGACGGCAGTCGGCCAGCAACTCCAGCCCGCTGACCGGCGAACTGAGCCGCATCCAGGGATTGTTGCGCGAAGAAGTTCTGAAACTCCGGGAGCTGATGCAGCAGATGAAATCGCTGGAAGTGGACTCCAGGAAGCTGTTGCCTTTTCTGGGCGACACCGTCGAGCGATTCCACCGCGAAACCGGCATTTCGGCGCGTTTTGTCTCCGAGGTGGAAGAGCTCAACATGCCGCCCCAGGTTTGCCGGGAGATTGCACGGATCGTGCAGGAAGGACTGGTCAACGTGCGCAAGCACAGCCAGGCCCACCAAGTGCTGGTGCGGTTAGGTTGCAAAGACGACCAGTGGAACGTCATCATTGAGGATGACGGCCGCGGTTTCCCCTTTTCCGGCCGCCTTTCTCAGACCGAACTGGAGACCCTGGGCAAGGGCCCCTTGGTCATCAAGGAAAGGGTGCGTTTGATTGAAGGCGAACTCACGATAGAATCAAATCCCGGCAAGGGTTCGCGCCTCGAGATTACAGTCCCCCAGAAACGGCAAGCCGCTTATGGATAACAAACGATCCCAGCCCATTCGCATTGTGATTGCCGACGACCATCCTATCTTTCGCGATGGCTTGCGGCGATTGCTGGAAGCCGAACCGGACCTGAAGGTGATCGGCGAAGCCTGTGATGGTGCAGAAGCCGTGCAGTTGGCGCGGCAACTCAAGCCCGACATCCTGCTCCTGGACCTGGCCATGCCCCGGCATCCCGGCCTGGAAGCGCTGCGGGAAATGAGCACCGGTTCTGGGCAAAATGGTGTCCGCGTGATCCTGCTGACCGCCGCCGCCGAGAAAAATCAGATCGTCGAGGCCTTGCAGTTGGGCGCGCGCGGCGTGGTACTGAAGGATTCCGCGACCCAACTTCTGCTCAAGAGTATTCACACCGTGATGTCCGGGGAGTACTGGGTGGGACGGGAGAGCGTTTCCAACCTGGTGCAATACCTTCGGACGCTGGTGCAGTCCTCAGGAGAAGAGGCGCGACAGAAGAAATTCGGCCTCACCCCGCGCGAACTGGAGATCGTGTCAGCAGTGGTGGCCGGTTACTCCAATAAGGAGATTGCCGAGTACTTCAAGATCAGCGAGGACACGGTCAAGCATCACCTCAGCAACATCTTCGACAAACTGGGAGTTTCCACGCGGCTGGAACTGGCGTTGTTTGCGGTGAACCAGTCGTTGCCGTTGAAGAGCATCGCGTAGGCCGGGCCAGAGCCAACCCCAGAAGACCAACACCCCGTCCATCTCAGGAGACGCGGACCGAAGACCAGTTTCCGCTAGGTCAGATACAACCGGCCGTGGCTGAGCTTGTGTTGCAGGTTGGCGGCAAGTTGGTCGATATCTGTGGGAGCGATGTTGACCGCTGTGCGGTCTGCGAGGAAGGGTGTGCGGCTGCTGCCCACGGCGTCGCGACGGATTTGCACCAGCAGTCCCTGCACCGCATTAGGATCAAACTTTTGCGGCGCCAGGTGCACGATTTCGCTCAGGGTACCCCCGACGGACATCGGTTCGCGGTAGGGACGCTGGCTGGTCATGGCATCGAAGGTGTCGGCCAGGCCAATAATGCGCACCGGCATGGGAACATCCTCCATGACCAGCCCGTCCGGATAGCCCGAACCGTCGCCGCGTTCGTGATGCCAGCGCACAATCTCCGGGATGCGCGGCCAGGGAAACTGCACACCACTGACAATCTGGTGACCCACCACGGTGTGGTCGGCCATCTCGCGAAACTCGTCTGGATCGAGCGCCGTGGGCTTGCCGAACAGGCGCTTGTCCACCGCGACCTTGCCGATGTCATGCAGGTAGCCGGCGGAGCGCAGCGCCGCCACGTCTGCGGGATCCATGCCCATGGCCTCGCCAATGGCGCCGGCATAGCGGCCCACGCGCAGCGAGTGTCCGTGAATGTTGACATGCTTCACGTCAATGGCAGCCGCGAACGCTTCCAGCGCGGTGTCGTAGAAGCCATGCAGCGAGGCCAGCAGGCGCAGATTCTCCCCCACCCGTTGCGCCAGGGTCTGACTGAGGGCGTGATTGTTTACCGTCAGTGCCACGTAGTTGCACAGCAACTCGAGCGCGTCGAGTTCATCGTCTTCGTACAGGGCGTCGCCCTCGCGTCGGCCCAGAGCCACCAGGCCCACCAACTTGCCCGCTACTTTCAGGGGCGCGATGCACTTGAACAGCTCGGGAGCTACGTTTCCGTTAGCGCTCAGGAACACGTCGTAAGAACCGGAGTGCAAGGCAATCGGGCCGCGGGCCGAAGTCAGCGCATGGACGTGTTTGGGCAACAACGGGATGACCGCCGGCTCCGGCATCAAGGCGAAGCCTTCGGCGGCAATCGAGGTGAGCAAAGAAGGCTTATCGCTGAAGGTAAAGAGCACGGCCTCGCGCGCGCCCCCCGCCTGCAGCAGCGCGGACACCATGGCGCGGGCGGTCTGGGGAAATTCGCGCTCCGCCGTCATCTCGGGGCCGAGATCGGAGAGCGCTTCCACGGTCCGCAACAGCCGCCGCAAATTATTTTTCTGCACCGCCACTCGTTGGTGGGAGCAGCAACCCCAGAGCAAGAAAAGAGTACCACGCTGGCTGGCGGCCGGTGGCTGGTAGCTAGTGGCTAGAAATGTTCCCGGAGTTGCTCGAAATTCTCGATCACCAGCAAACGCCTGGGCGGTTGGGCTGATGCCACTTCCTCATGCTCCAGAATCCAGGTGTTGCCGTGCGGCACGAACACCGCATTCAGCCCGGCGGCCAGAGCCGGATTAATGTCCGACTTGGGGCTGTTGCCGATCATCCAGGTAGCTTCGTTGTCCAGACCATATTTCCACACCACGCCGCGATAAGTAGCCTCATCCTTTTCGGCAACGATCTCCACCGCAGAAAAATATTCCTTCAGCCCGGAACGCTCGACCTTCCCCGTCTGCTCCGGTACCGCGCCTTTGGTCATCAGGATCAGGTGATGGCGATCGGAGAGGTACTGCACCGTCTCCGGCACACCGGGCAGAAATTCCACCGGGTGCTCGGCGATGGCGTGGGCGAATCCGTTGATGGTTTCGTGCAGCGCGGGTGTGAGCGGCTCTACCGCCAGCCGCTCGAAGGTTTGCGCCAGGGCATGCGCGAAGCTGTGCAAGCCGTAACCGTGGGTGAGGATGCACTCCCGCTCCACGTCATTGAGGACCGCGCGCACCTGCGCGGGCGAGTGCTCGTGGTGATTGAGAAACGAGATGAAGTTGGCGATGGCGCGTTCGAAATAAATGTTGTTTTCCCAGAGCGTGTCATCAGCGTCGATAAGCAGCGTCTGCCCGCCGTTGGAATTCGCCTTCTCCCCCATTGCGAACCATCATAGCCGGAGATGCTGTGGATTCGCGAGACGCATCGGTCGGGAGGCCCCTGACGCTCTGTTAGAATCAACACTGATGAAATTACCGCCCTTGTTTATCCCCCTGCTTCTTTTCCTTCTCATGGTTCCTCCGGCCCCGGCCCAGAAAAATCGCAAGCTGATGACCGGCTCTGCGGCGAAAGGCGCTGCGTCCGCCGGGATTTACGTGGTGCCTGATCTGAGCGAGCGACTGGCCCGCTGGCGCGTGGTCCAGATGCCGTTTCGTTCCACTGGCCTGACCCCTGGCGAAGTCAGGATGGTTAACAGACTGGTCGAGGCTTCAAGCTATCTGGAGGAGATTTTCTGGCGGCAAAATGATCCTGAGGGTTTGACTCTCTATCAATCCCTGGAGGGGAGCAAGAGCCCGCGGGACCAGAAACTGCGACGCTATCTGTGGGTCAATGGGTCTCGATTCGACCTGATCCACGAGAACAAACCGTTTGTGGGCAGAACGCCCATGCCGCCTGGAAGGGGATTCTATCCTCAAGGTCTGACTCGCGAACAGATCGAGCAGTACGTGAAAGATCATCCCGAGAAAAAAACCGAGATCTACAGCCCGACCACGGTGGTGCGCTGGCACGGCGACCAGCTTGAGGGGCTTCCCTACCACATCGCGTATCGTTCGTTTCTCGAGCCGGCGGCCAAAGATTTGCGCGAGGCAGCGGCCCTGAGCACCGACAAGGCGTTTGCGGATTTTCTCCGCCTGCGGGCGGATGCGCTGTTGAGCGACGATTATTTCAAGAGCGACCTGGCGTGGGTTGACCTGAAGGACCCCAAGTTCGACGTAATTTTCGCGCCTTACGAAACTTATCTGGACGACTTGCTCGGGGTGAAGGCTTCCTACGGCGCCGCGGTGCTGATTCGCAACGCGGAAGAGAGCAAGAAGCTCGCGCTGTTTGCCAAGTACGTATCTGACATCCAGGATGCGCTCCCGCTGGCCCCGGAGGATCGGCCTTCCAAGCGCGGCCTGGAAACACCCATGGAAGTGATGGACTCTCCCTATCGCGCCGGCGACTTGCAGCATGGCTACCAGGCTGTGGCCGACAACCTGCCCAACGACCCGCGGGTGCACGAACAGAAGGGCAGCAAGAAAATCTTCTTTAAGAACTTTATGGATGCCCGCGTGGAATACGTGGTCCTGCCGCTCGCGCGCCACATGATGCCGCCCGACCAAGCGGCGCAAGCTTCCAACGAGGGGTACCTGCTGGGCACCATCCTGCACGAGATGGCGCACGGGCTGGGACCGGCATTCGCCCGCACGGCCACAGGGAAGCTGCCCATTCGCGAGGCCATCGGACCGATCTACAGTGGCCTGGAGGAATCCAAAGCAGATGTGGTGGGGATGTTTGGGCTCAAGTGGCTCGTCGACCACGGCATCCTGCCCAAGACCAAGCTGGAAGGGTATTACGCCTCGTATGTTGCTGACATATTCCGCACGGTACGCTTCGGAACCGGCGAAGCCCACGGCCAGGCTGAGATGATGGAGTTCAACTATCTCCTCGAGCACGGCGCCATCAAGCGCGAAGCTTCAGGCAAGTATGCGATTGACTACCCTCGCATGCCGGAAGTGATCGCTGACCTTGCCAGGGAACTTCTAGATATTGAGGCCCAGGGAGACCGCGAACGCGCCGAAAACTGGTTCAAGAAATACGACGTGATTCCTGCCGACCTGCAGGCGTCGTTGAAGTCGGCCTCGAGCGTGCCAGTGGATGTGGATCCGGTGTTCTCGTTTGCGGAAAAGGTGCAGTGAAACCAGGCTCTATTGGCAACGAACGCTGTAAAGTCGATTGCTAGAGGCTAGTAGCCAGCGGCCAGCCGCGCTCACACAAAATCCACTTTCGCCGCATGCGGAATAATTCCCGCCTTGTGTCCCATGTCCAGCAGCCGGCGCACGGCTTCGCGGCCGTCGGGGCCATAGTCGAGAGTACGTTCGTTCACATACATTCCCACGAACTTGTCGGCGAGCTGGGGATCGAGGTCGCGGGCAAATTGCATGGCGTACGCGAGAGCTTCCTCACGATGGTCCAGCGCATACTGGATACTATCGCGAAGCGCCGCTGCCACGCGGGACATCAGTTCCGGCCCCAGACTGCGGCGAATGGCATTCCCTCCCAGAGGCAGCGGCAACCCCGTCACCCGGTGCCACCACCGGCCCAGGTCCACGACCCGGTGCAATCCCGCCTTGGGGTAGGTCAACTGGCCTTCGTGAATAATGAGTCCCGCCTCGTGCTGGCCTGCCAGAACCTGGGGGATGATCTGATCGAAGGGCACGACGTCGGTTTCGATCCCTGGCGCAAAAAGCTCTAGGACCAGATATGCCGTGGTCAAAGTGCCCGGGACCGCA
Source organism: Terriglobia bacterium (assembly GCA_020073165.1). Taxonomy (GTDB): domain Bacteria; phylum Acidobacteriota; class Terriglobia; order Terriglobales; family Acidobacteriaceae; genus JAIQET01. Next base: position 84,235 of record JAIQFP010000019.1, read on the forward strand.
ATGCGTTTCTTCTTGATTTCGCTGGCGGAGAACGCGCGCGTGGCCACGATCATCGGCCCGTAGCCGTCGCCCACGCTGCCTCCACTGGGCAGAAGCGTGTAGCGGTCCTGGATGTAGGGATAGGCGTGGAAAGATATTGCCGTGACGTCGTAGGCGCCGTCGCCCTCGCGCGCCTTGCGGTTCAGGGTCTCGATATCACACAAGGTGTGCGTAAAGCGCAGGCCGGGAACACGAACCTTGTTGGTCGCCAGCCCGTAGAACATGAAAGCATCGTCGGAGTCGGGGCTGTGAGCCACCGTGATTTCGCGAACCGGGGCTGACGTACTGCTCATGGAATCCTTGCCTTCTGCGAAGGAGGTCTGTGAAGAAATCTTCTCCGGGGGAGCGCCGAGCATGCTCATGCCCGGACCTTGAACGCACGCTGCCAGCCTGTGGCAATAGCTGCGGCCGACATGACTTTGATGACCTCGGCAAATACGAACCAGTAAAGCCCGAAGCGCACGGCTTGAGCGAAGGAATGGGTGAGAATCGCCAACCAAGACAAGCCGCCGACAAACAATGCGACTTCAGCCAGCACCGCGGCCGTCGCTGCCCGCGCGAAGGTCCTCTTGCCGGACTCCATGATCCAGCCCGCGATTCCAGCGACGAAGGGGTAAGCCAGCAGGAACCCACCGGTCGCACCGAGTAATTGGGCAACGCCACCTGCGCCTGCAGGACTGAAAACCGGCATGCCCGACACACCCTCCACCAGATAAAGCGCCAGCGCCACAAAGCCGCGCCGGCTGCCCAGCGTCAGGCCCACCAAGAGCACGCCGAAATTCTGCAGCGTCAGGGGCACGGGCGTGAACGGAAGAGGCAGCGTGACCCGGGCACACAGAGCCACAAACAGGCTGGCGCCCACTACCAGTGCCACTTGCAGGGCGCCGTCCAGAGCGCGATCGTAACTGCCGAGAATATGCGTAGCTGGTTTCGTCATGGTGTTTCTCCCGTCGCTACCCGTGGCCCCTCAGTCACCATCGATTTCGCGCTCGTGCTCAGCTTCCCCGGCCGCTTCCCGCGAAGCCGCGTCAGCTTTCATGTGGCGGCGCACACGCAGGTAGAATGCGATGCCCGCCCACAGCACCGCCCCTGTGCTGACGGCCAGAATCACAAACCACCACAGCATCCGCACGATGGTCCTAGGATATCAAAAGGACGGAGGACGTGCCGTGAGGCCGAGCACCCAAGATTCTGCCAATTCCTGATTCTCGTCAGTGATGATCACACGTGTGCCGTGTGATGCCGGTTTTTCGGATGCTGAGGACGGACAACACCCTGCCTTATCGTCCACCCTGCCCTTTCAGATTTCGATCAAAGAATTTCGCCGTCGCCCCGTACGCCCGGATCCAACTCTTCCACATCAGGAACCCATGGATCTCATCCGGAAAAACCAATTCTTCAAAGCGCACGTGGGCTTCCCGCAGGCGTTGCGCCAGGTCCACTGTCTGCCCGAAGGGAACGTTGCGATCGTCGTCGCCCTGAATCAATAACACCGGCGACTTCCACGTCGCGATCGCGGCATCCGGCGAAGACTCGAACGCCAGCTTCTCGGCTTCCTTCGCATCCGGCGCCGCCGGCCGGTTGTCCCAACGTGGCAGAAACACCGACCAGTCATGCACGCCGTGGAAGTCTACGCCGGCGGCAAACAGGTCGGAGTTGCGCGCCAGCGCCAGCGCGGTCAAATACCCACCATAGGACCCGCCCCACAGTCCGATCTTTTTCGCATCCACGATAGGCAGAGTCTGCAGATACTTTGCCCCGGCGACAATGTCCTTATATTCCGAAGCTCCCCGCCAGCACGCATTCGCTGCTTCGCGAAACGCCCGCCCATACATGATGCCCAGCCGGTAATTCACCGACAGCACCACATACCCCCGGCTGGCCAGATACTGATTCATGGCGTAGGCGTTGTGGTAGTAGTCCATATAGTGAAAACCCAGCATCATTTGCCGGATGGGACCACCATGCATGAAAATCAGCGCCGGCCCCGCCTGGGTCCGTCCTGCCGGCACAAAGAGCTGGCCGTGAATCTCGAGCCCATCTTCGCTCTTGAAAATTACTTGCTTCGGGGTCACCAGTTGCGTTGACGGAAAATCCCCGGGTAACGCCGCAGCAGCAATCATTTCCCTGCCCTGTGCGGTGATGCGGTGGGGCATCGCCGGGCTGGCTGCGGTCGAACCCAGGCACACCACCTGCCCGCCCTTCCCGGTTTCCACCGGGCTCCACTCCAGCGTCTCGCCCCGCGTCAGCGGCTGTGGCTTGCCGCCGTCCAACGCGACTCGCCAGATGTGCCGCCGATCCACATCGTCCTGGTTCGATGAATAAAGCACTGACCGCTGGTCCGCGCTGAGCGCCACATCTTCCACCTCAAACTGGCCGGGGGTCAGCAAAATCGGCGCGCCGCCTTCCGACGCTATGGAGTACAGGTGATTCCACCCGTCCTGTTCCGAGGCAAAAAGCAACCGGTCGTTCACCGGAAAATAGAACGAAGTGTCGGCCGTCAGTTCGGGGAAGGAATCGTTCGGCTTTTCTCCACTGTGCCAGATCTCCTTGCCGTCGCCGCTGGCCGCATCTGCCATCCAGATCGCCCACGGCGTGGGCCGCTCCGGGATCAGCGGAAGCTTCTCCTGAACCCCCGGTATCCGCACAAAAGCAACACGCTTCCCATCTGGCGACCAGCGCGGCATCACATCGCGGTCCGCGCTCGGCGCAAGGTAATGAACACTGTCCCGGCCAAAGTCGTAAATCGCGATGAAGCTATGGTCTCCACGGTCGCTGACGAACGCGATTTGCCGTCCATCTGGAGACCACTTTGGACTGAGGTTGTTGCCCCGCAGGCCGGTGAGTTGATGCGCGGGAGTCGCACCCGAGACCGGAGCGATCCACAATTGCTTCTTCGCCGCCCACACTGCGAACTGCCCGTCCGCCGAGAGTTGGACGTCCTCGCATCCCTCCTCGGGGCAACCCATTTCACCCAGCAGGCGCGGGCCTTCGCCGCCCACATCCATCGCCCACACCTGTTGTTTGCGTTCCCAGACTCCGTTGGTGGGATCAGCGACGCGTCCCGCTTCGTTGGCCTCACTGCCGCGGACGTAAACCAGGGTCCGCCCATCGGGCGTGATGCGCAGGCTGGCAATAGGCTGGCCGTCGTCCCCGGCATACGACGTCACCTGGTGCGCCGCGAAGTCGGGAGCGTCTGCCACCCAGATATTGCGCGCGCCTTTGGCATCAAAAACCCACGCTACTCTTCCGCTGCGCGAAGCCGCCACCAGGTTGTGGGGAAACGGCGAGCTCAGTACCTGTTCGAGGGTGAAGTTCGCGGCCGCCGCAGGCATGCTGAGACACAGTGCTGCCGCGAGGACGACACTTCGCCAACCGGGAAACTTCTGCCTGATTTTCATAAGAGGCAAAGCCTACTCCAAGCCAGCGCGCTTTGCCAAGGCAGCGGTTTTGCGCCTCCATCGCGACGAACTATAATGTCCGGCACCGCTGAAACAACCGTTTCCCCTGCCTTGCCCGGGCGGAAGTGTGGCCGGTCTGACACCATATGGAGGAATAAATGCATCGCCGTCTCGCCCTACTGCTCTCGCTCTTGCTCTCCACCGTCCTGCTCCTCGCGACCACCCCGGAGGAGAACTCACTCCTGGCGGGCTATTCCGCGGCATCTTCCCGCAGCGAGCGTGAATGGGAGGCCAAGTTCCGCGCTATTCCCACGCAGCAGAACCTGCGCGATTACATGCAGCGGCTCTCCGCCCGGCCGCATCACGTCGGCTCGCTTTATGACAAGGAAAATACTGACTGGATCATTTCCAAGTTCAAGGAGTGGGGCCTCGATGCGCATGTCGAAAACTTCGACGTTCTTTTCCCCACGCCGAAGGTGCGAGTCGTCGAACTCGTCGAACCCACCAAGTTCGTAGCCAAGCTGCAGGAGCCAGCCCTGGCGGTCGATCCCACCTCCAACCAACAAGCCGAGCAGCTACCCACCTACAACGCCTACTCGATTGACGGCGACGTCACCGCCCCGCTGGTGTATGTGAACTACGGCATTCCCGAAGACTATGAAAAGCTCGAGCGCATGGGCATCTCGGTGAAAGGCGCGATTGTGATCGCGCGTTATCTCCATTCCTGGCGCGGCATCAAGCCCAAAGTCGCCGCCGAGCACGGCGCCATCGGTTGCATCATCTATTCCGACCCCAATGACGACGGCTACTTCCAGGGCGATGTGTTTCCCGAAGGAGCCTGGCGTCCGCGCGAGGGCGTGCAACGCGGCAGCGTCATGGACATGCCCA
>JAIQFP010000020.1 GCA_020073165.1 Terriglobia bacterium
ACGCTCGCACTGACCTTCATGCGGCCGGGTCGGTGCTGTATGAAATGGCCACCGGGCAGCGCCCGTTCGCCGAGGTGGAACGCTCGCAACTGATCGGTGCGATTCTGCAGCGTTCTCCGGTAGCGCCCACTGTGCTGAATCCCAAGGTATCGCCAGAACTGGAGCGGATCATCGGGAAGTGCCTGGAGAAGGAACCAGAGAACCGTTACCAGTCGGCGAAGGAACTGGCGGTGGATCTGCGGCGTTTGAGCACGCCTGCTATCGCCACCCAGACCTCGGTCCGAAGACAAGTCCGTGAATCCCTCTCCTGGAGAATCATCTTGGTCCTGGGTGTGACCGTGGCTGTGCTTCTGGGGGCTGGGGTACAACTGCTCCGCTCGCGGCACACCCACGCCCTGACGGAGCGTGACACGGTTGTGCTCGCCGATTTTGCCAACAGCACGGGCGATGCGGTATTCGACGACACGCTGAAGACAGGGCTCAGCCTTTCCTTGCGACAGTCGCCTTTCCTCGATGTGCTCTCCGACGGCAAAATCGCGGCGATCTTGCAACTGATGACCCGTCCGGCCAGCACAGAACTCACGCCCGAGGTGGCTCGCGAGGTCTGCCAGCGGGCGGGCAGCAAGGCCTACCTTGCCGGATCGATTGGCGGTCTGGGCAGCGCCTATGTGCTGGGGCTGAAGGCGGTAAATTGCCAGAACGGCGACACGCTGGCGCAGGAGCAGGTCACGGCGGCGTCCAAGGAGAAGGTGCTGGACGCACTAGGCGGGGCGGCGTCCAAGCTGCGCGGCGAACTGGGCGAATCGCTCACTTCAGTTCAGAAGTTTGATGTCCCGCTGGAACAAGCCACCACGCCATCGCTGGAGGCGTTGAAAGCCTACAGCCTAGGATTGAAGACTACGAAAGGGGACGCCGCCGCTCTGCCTTTCTTCAAGCGGGCGGTGGAACTTGATCCGAATTTTGCCTTAGGCTACCACCAAGTGGGCGTGGCCTACGTCAATCTGGGCGAGCAAGGGCGAGCTGGCGAGTATCTGACCAAAGCATTCCGGTTGCGGGAGCATACCAGCGAGCGGGAAAAGCTGACGATCGCCGCCAACTACTATCGGCTTGTAACTGGGGAACTGGATAAGGCGGCTCAGATATATCAGGAGGCGATTGAGAGCTACCCACGGGGTTTCCCAGGTTTTTATAGCAGTTTGGGCTTGTTGTACGCTGAACAGGGACAGTATGAGAAAGCCGCGGAGATCGCTAGGCAAGCCGTGCACCTTATGCCGGATCAAGTAAGTATCTACGTAAACCTCGCCAACGACACGGTCGCCTTGCAGCGCTTCGACGAGGCGCGGCGGATCATCCACGAGGTGCAGGCGCGGAAACAGGATAATTTGATACTCCGCAATGCGCTCTATGCTCTTGCCTTTCTGGGAGCGGACTCCGCGGCGATGGCAGAACAGCAACAGTGGTTTGCAGGCAAGACAGACTATGAGAACTATGGACTTGCGCTCGTATCCGACACCGAGGCATACGCCGGGCATGTCGGCAGGGCACGTGAACTGACCAAGCGGGCCGTTAGCTCTGCCGTGCGGTTTGACAGCAGGGAAATGGGGGCAGTCTATTTGGCGATTGCTGCTCAGCGAGAAGCCGCTTACGGCAATCCCACAAAAGCTCGGCGGTCAGCGGCAGAGGCTCTCAAGCTTGCTCCCACCAGTTCAGGGGCCGAAGCCGAAGCCGCGCTTGCGTTTGCGATGGCGGGCGATACAGCGCGAGCCGAGTCTGTGACCCAAGACTTAGGGAAACGCTTCCCGCTGGACACCCAGATGCAGTCGCTTTGGCTGCCAGCGATTCAGGCGCAACTGGCGCTGGATAGAAAGAACCCGGCTGTCGCCCTCAATGCCCTGCAAGCTGCTTCCCCCATTGAGTTGGGGCAAATTCTGTTCGTCCTCAACATTTCCTGCCTCTATCCGGTATATGTACGCGGAGAGGCATACTTGGCAGCCGGGCAAGGCAGTGCGGCCGCCGCCGAGTTTCAGAAGATTCTCGACCACAGCGGGGTCGTCTGGAACTGCTGGACGGGAGCGTTAGCGCATCTGGGAGTGGCGCGGGCCAACGCCTTGCAGTCGAGAACCTCGCAGGGAGCCGATGCCGATGCTGCCCGCGACCGGGCACTCACCGCCTACAAAGACTTTCTCACGCTGTGGAAAGACGCTGACCCCGACATCCCCATCCTGAAGCAAGCCAAGGCGGAGTACGCGAAGCTGAAGTAGCTGAAGAAGTTCTTCCTCGTCGCATACTGTTCAGCGATAGTCGACGTAATCAGACGATTGCACCTGACCGTCCATTGCGAGATAGGTGCTGGGGCCATCGCGGCCGCAACCGCGATGGCGTCCCCTACTTGTTGATGTCCTGCTTGTCCTCCAACCGCTTAGCCAAAGCCTGCAGCGGCTGTTTTTGGGGTTCCGGGGCGGCGGCGATGGCAGCCTTTATTTCCTGTGCAGCCTTGGCAAAGTCCCCTTGCCCGGAATACATGCGCGCCAGGCCGACGTGGACGATCCACTGGTCGGGATTCTTCTTGGCGTTCTGCTGGAAGATCTGGAAAGCCTCCGCCTGCTTGCCCTGACCCTGGAGCTGGCGGGCGTAGGTGTGCATCTGGATGGCGTTGGCCATGCCGAGGGCCCTGTTCCTGGCGGTGGTGGCGTCATCCTTCTTGCCCATGGCATCCAGGAGGTTGGCCTTGGTCATCAGGTTGTCGTAACGCTCTTCCACCTGAATCGAGCGGTCCGAGTCGCGAACACCTTCCTCGTAGTTGACTTTCTCCGCCAGCCAGTAGTTGGCGGCATCATCCCAGCCCTCCCAGGTGTATTGGGCCAGGCCGCGAAGCTGCTTTTGCAGGCTGGCCTGCACTACGTCGTGGGTGTTGACGCCGATCTTGACCGGGACCGCCACTTTTTCCCAGCGCAGGGTAAGTACGGTGGCATCGGGCTTCACCTCATCGAAGTCGTAGGTGAGCGCTTCGTGCATGTCGGCGGGCAGCGGCTTGACGTTGACGCGCAGGGCATCTTCGGTCTGGTTGTAGGTGAAGCTTCCCCAGGAGGTGAAGTTCTTCGAGAAGATGATGGTCCACTCATTCTCCGCCGGGATCATGTGCAGGCCGTAGGTTCCTTTGGGCAGCGCCTGGCCTTCAATGGTGACGGGATCGCTGAAGGCAATGGTGGTGTTCTCATTTGCGCCGGCACGCCAGACCTGGCCATAGGGAACGAGGCCGCCCCAGACTTTGCGTCCGTTCACCAGCGGGCGGTGGTAGTTGATGGTGATGTCGGTGATGCCGACGCGCTGGGTGAGCACAGCATGCTGGCTGGGACGGGGCAGGTCCAGCACTGTCGATTGGGCGTGGGCCAGGGGAAGCAGCGAAAGTGAGATCTCGATCACCAGTAAAGCAAGCAACGAGCGTTTGAGCACGATGTGAACCTCCTTGGCGGAACGTTGTTGGGCACCGGAATGGATAGGAAAACGAACGGTTAGACGGTAGACGTGGCGATCCGGTTAGCAAGTGAGTTCAGGCTCCTGGCTATCTTCTTGGCCTGAAAGGCCGTCTAAGTCAATGGTGCGAGGGGATTGCGGGAACCTGGGGCCATGCCCTTGCGTATAAAGGATCAGAGGCGGGGGAGTTGGGACTACCCGTCCGAAGCAGCGGCCCCGACGCGCACGTGGGGCAGACTCTTATGCGAGCACTCCTGGATATCGTTCGGCAGTCGCTGGCTACCTTGTGGGCGCACAAGCTGCGTTCCTTCCTGACCATGTTTGGCATTGCCTGGGGCGTGGGATCGCTGCTTTTGCTGGTGGGTCTGGGCGAGGGCTTCCGCAGCGGGCAGCAGCGCAACCTGGCGGAACTGGGCCAGGACATCATGTTTGGCTTTCCCGGGCGGATTCCGGCGGTCGAGGGTAGTCTGCAATCGGGGCGTCCTTATTACTTCACCTACGATGATTACCTTGCCGTCCGCAGCCAGGCGAAGTTCCTGAAGGCGGTGTCGCCGGTGCTGAACCGGGAGGACATCCGCGCGGTCAGTGAGTTTGGCAGCACCAATGGGCAAGTGTTTGGGGTGGCGCCAGACTACGACAACATCCGTAATGTGCCGGTGAATCCGGGTCGCTGGTTCAACGAGGAAGACAACAACGAGCACCGCCGGGTGGCAATCGTCGGCTGGGAGCTGCTCAAGAAGATGTTCCCCGGACGGCCGGCGGTGGGCAGCACGATCCTGCTGAACGGGATTCGTTTCGACGTGATCGGCGTGGTGGAGAAGATCGGCAAGGAAGGCAACAACGGTACCAACGCGCGGATTTTTGTGCCGATCGAAACCATGCGGATGCTGTTTCCGCTGAAGGCGGAGAACACCGAGAATGCGATTTCCTTCATCAACTACCGGCCGCTGACCAAGGAACAGCATCTGGAGGCCAAGCAGGAGGTGCACGAGATTCTCGCGCGCCGTCACGGCTTCGATCCCAAGATCGAGGATGCCTTCCAGGACTGGGACACCATCGAAGGTTCGATGCGGGTGGGAAAGATTTTTGACGCGATGGATTGGTTCCTTGGGGTAGTCGGCGTGGTGACGCTGGCTCTGGGCGCGATCGGCATCATCAACATCATGCTGGTGTCGGTCACCGAGCGTACCAAGGAGATCGGGCTGCGCAAGGCACTGGGCGCCACCTATCGCAACATTCTTACCCAGTTTTTCATTGAAGGGGCGTTTCTGGCGACCTTCAGCGGGGGGATCGGCCTGGCCATCTCCGCGGGCTTCATGACCATGCTGGCGCAATTGCCATCGCCGGATGGCTTCGACACGCCGCGCGTTGTGCCCTCTTCGGCGATTACCGCGATTTTGTGCCTCGCCATTGCCGGCGTCGCCGCTGGTTTGTATCCCGCCCGCAAGGCGGCGCTGCTTCCCCCGGTGGAAGCGTTGCGATCGGAGTAATGCATGTTTGGTGAACTAGGGAAACAGGCCTACAACGCGTTGCGGCACAACCGCCGGCGATCGTTCCTCACCATGCTGGGCATGGCCTGGGGCATCGCGACGGTGGTGCTGCTGCTGGCCTACGGCTCGGGCTTCCAGCGCGGTTTGATGGTGGCCTTCCGCACGTTTGGCGGCAACCTGATCGCGATCTTTCCCGGACGGACTTCGTTGCAGGCCGGCGGCAGCAAGGCGGGGACAGAGATCAAGCTGACCATGGACGATCTCGAGTACCTACGCGCCGAGGTACCCGCGATCCAGCGTATGTCGCCTGAAGTGGACAAGCAGAGCGTGGTGGCGTACGGCACGCGCAGCGCCAGTTACAACATTCGCGGCACGTATTCCAGCTACCAGAAAGTCCGCAATGTCGAGGTGGCGGAAGGCAGCTTCTTCGGCGAGCGGGAAGATTTCACTCATAGCCGTGTCGCCGTGCTGGGCTATGACGTCAAGAAGAAACTCTTCTCCGGGCAGAATGCGCTGGGCGAGAGTGTGCGTATCGACGGCATTTCCTACCAGGTCATCGGCGTGCTCAATCACATGATCCAGGACGGCGACGACAACATGAACGGCATGGTGTACGTGCCGTTCAGCGCCATGAGTGACCTGAAGAATACTTACTACCTGGATGCGATCGGTCTGGATTACGAGGGAGACCACGCCAAAGTGGCCAAGGCGGTGCGCGATTCCATGGCCTACCATCACAACTTCGATCCCAAAGATGACCGGGCGGTGTTCGTGTTTGATGCGGTAAAAGACCTGGCCGATCTGACGGTGATCACGGTTGGGATCAAAGTGCTGCTGGGATTCATTGGGCTGCTCACGTTGGGCATCGGCGGCGTGGGGCTGATGAATATCATGCTGGTGTCGGTGACGCAGCGCACGCGCGAGATCGGGGTGGAGAAGGCGCTGGGGGCGCGCAAATGGCACATCCTTTTTCAATTCCTGGCCGAAGCGCTGGTGATCACCTTCCTGGGCGGGCTGGCGGGCGTGGCGCTGGCGTACCTGGTTTCGTGGTCGGGGGGCTCGCTGCCATTGTGGAGCGCCTTTATCGAGAATGCCGATGAAGGCGACATCCACCTCCTCATCGACTCGGGGACCCTGATGGGGGCAACGGCCATCCTGAGCTTCGTGGGAATCGTGAGCGGGATGCTGCCCGCGATCAAGGCGGCGCGGCTGGATCCGATCGAGGCGCTAAGGTACGAATAACGTAGCGCGGGCGTCCCGTCGGCTGTCGCGGGGGCACACCGCCCCCGGATCGTCCATCTTTGAAATTCCAAGTCGGGCAGACTCCCGCTAAAATCATCGCGTGCCAGAAGCAAACCATCGATTGGACCGCGTCCTTGCCCAACTGCGCCTATACGAGCATCCTCTGCTGGAATTCGGCGCGCAGGCCAAGGGCGATGCAGTAGAAGTCATCATTAACTTCAAGAATCCGGCAGTTCCCGTACACACCTATTATTTTGACCTGCACCCGCGCGATCTGGACCATCCCCAGTTCGAGTGGACCTTCCAGCGCCAGCTTTACGATTGCCTGCACGATTATCTGATTGAAATGTTCACGCGCACGCCGCAGAACCGCGCCGAGCGCCAGCGGGAAGGCCTGTGACCCTGCGGGAGAAGATCGAGCAGGAGATCCGCGAGCGCGGACCGATGCCGTTTTCGCGTTACATGGAGATGTGCCTTTACGATCCAGAACTCGGCTATTACTCGCGCCATGCGGAGCAGTTTGGGAAAGCCGGAGACTTCTATACCTCTAGCGATGTGCATGCGGTGTTCGGGCGTCTGCTGGCGCGGCAGTTCGACGAGATGTGGCGCGCCTTAGGTTCGCCGGAGCGGATCGAGTTGCTCGAGCTCGGCCCGGGGCGCGGGCTGTTTGCCCGGGATGTGCTGGACTGGTCGGAGAATAAGTTTCCGGAGTTCTTTCAGGCTCTGCACTACAGGCTGGCAGAGAACTCGCCGGCACTGCGCGAGCGATTACAGACGACTCTGAAGCAGGCTTTCGCGGCAGGGAAGGCTTCGATGGCTGAGGTAGGCCCTTGTTCTGGGCCCTGCATCCTCTTCGCTAACGAATTCTTCGATGCGCTCCCGGTCGAGGTGGTCAGCTCCAAAGGTGGGTTACGGATCGTGGCTCGAGACGGGCGATTCGAGGAAGCCTGGGCTCCGGCGAGTGCGGAAGAGCTGGAGTTTGTCGACCGCTACAGCGTGCATCCCGAGGACGGGGAGCGCGTCGAGGTTCCTCTGGTCGCGCAACAATACATGTCGCAGCTTGCCGCGAACCTGCAGCGTGGTTTCCTGATCGTCATCGACTATGGCTACACCCGCCAGGAGCAACTCGCGGGACGACATCGCGGGACGGTGATGGCCTATCGCCAGCACTCGGCCAGCGCCAATCCTTACCAAGCTCCTGGTGAGCAGGACATCACCGCGCATGTGAACTTCACCGCGCTGGCAGCTGCGGCGCAGCAGAATGGCATGCAAGTGCAGCCGCTACTGACGCAATCCCAGTTTCTGATGGGCATCGGCGAGCAGAACCAATTCGCAGATGCCTTTGAAGAATGCCGGCTGCCGCAGGAGCGCGCCAAGGTTGCGCTGCAACTCAAACATCTGGTGACCCCGGCGGGAATGGGGGAGAGCTTTCATGTGCTGGTCGCAAGCAAGGGGGCGGACCAGGCCGGCACCGCCGGTCTTAGTGGTCTTAGCTTTGGCAAGGGCCGCGTGTAGCTGCGAAACCCGCTCCAGTGACGGGAATTCGAGGTATAATCCCCAGCCACTGGAGGCGCTGTGAAGACCTGCTCACGCTACCTATCCATCCCGGTGCTGGTTGCAATCCTGATTGCTCTTGCGGCAGCGCAGTCCTCAGAGGACGCTGCTCCGGTCACCCATCACGTCGCCGCCCAGGCCCCGGTTCTCGGGCCATCGCGCCAGATGGGTGCAGATCGAGCGTCGCCGCCGGCCGGCTCGCACTTCACCGGGATCGTCAACGCCGCGCCGAATCCCTGGATGTTGCAGGCCACGCTGCCCGGCGCCGTCATTCACGATATTTCCTTCCCGACTGCGCGGGTAGGATACGCCGCCGCCGAGTTGGGCCAGGTGTGGAAAACCACCAACGGGGGCACGACTTGGAAAGAGATCCTGAACGTGGGTTTTCCTTACTACTGGTTTGGTGTCAAGGCGCTGAGCGCGAACCTGGTGGTCATCTCAGGTTTCAACGATTCCAACTTTGAGGGCATCCTGCGCTGGAGCCAGGATGGCGGCACCACCTGGTCCTCCGATGTGATTTTGACCACCAGTGGCTGGTCGTATCGCACCCGCTTCGCCAACGGCCAGGACGGACTGGTGATGGACGGTCTCAACCTCGACGCAGCCAATGCCGCACACTACACCACCGATGGCGGAGCGGCCGCGGCGGATTGGACCGCAGACGTCCCTGACCCGGCGGGCGGCTGGTTCGGCAACCAGTTCAGTTTGCTCTCCAACCTGCACGCGCGCACGTCTGGGATTACATACTGCGACAGCCCGAACGGGGGCCAAACCTGGAGTTGTGGCCCGTCGGTGGATTCGGTTTTCGACGGCCCGGTTTTCTTCGTCAACGACACCAACGGCTGGGTGGGGGGCGGGGAAATCTCGCCCGCGGTGGAAGGCTGGGTGCATCGCACCGCCAATGGAGGGACCACGTGGAGCGGCCGCACCCTCGATAGCCCGTGGCCGATTCGCGAAATCCGCTTTCTTACAGCGAAGATGGGTTGGGCGGCGGGTGGGAATCTCTATACGGCAGTGGGCGGCATCTACTTCAGCCGCGACGGCGGCCAGACCTGGTCGCTCGATGTGAACACCAGCGCGGAGATGGACGCCTGCGACTCCCGGACTTCAGGCACGCACTTCCAGGTCTGGTGTGCCGGGTATAACTCCTCATCCAATGGTGTGGTGTACACCTTGAAGCACTAGCAGGATTCTCGTATAGGGCGAAGAGCGTTGATCTTGAAGGTCTCCTCGACTTTTCCCGGGGAAAACATGACTTGCCGGAGGCTGATATGAAAATCATGCATTGGCTGACCCTGGTGCTGGTGGCGGGTTCGTGGAATGCGGCACAGCTGCAATCCTCGCCGCGCGATGGCCAAGCGGACACTTCTTCGAATAATCCCACGCCGCTCATCAATCAGCCGCTGGTTCCCACTACGACTCGGCCGCATGGAGCGGACTTTACGCTGACAGTCAACGGGACGGGTTTCGTGTCGGGCGCGGTGGTGAACTGGAACGGCAGTCCCCGGACCACGACCTTCGTCAACGCCTCGCAACTGACGGCGATAATTACCGCTGCGGATATCGCCAGGGTGGGCACGGCTTCGGTCACAGTAGTCAACCCCGTACCGGGTGGAGGCACATCCAACGCCGTGTTCTTTCCCATCACAGGGGCCACTGCTTCCGTAGCCTTCAGCCGTGTAGACTTTGCCGGCGGTGGATTCGTGAATTCGGTGATCACGGGAGACTTCAACGGGGATGGCCGGCTCGACTTGGCAACCGCCAACATAATCGGCTCGGTCTCCATTCTGCTGGGCAACGGGAAGGGAATGTTCCGTCCACACGTGGACTACACGGTACCCGCAGGAGCCCGTTTTCTGGTAAGCGGCGATTTCAACGAGGATGGAGAGACCGACCTCGCGGTCAGCAACACGCAAAGCCCCGGATTCGTTTCCATTCTGCCGGGAAACGGGAATGGCACATTCGGGACGGCGGTGAGCTACTCCACGGCGGGAGCCCCGTTTGAGGTGGCCGCTGCCGACCTCAACGGCGATGGGCATCTGGACCTGGTCACGGGCGATCAGTCAGCCAACACCGTCTCGGTCTTGCTGGGCAATGGCGACGGCACCTTCCAGTCTCACCTAGAGTACGCCGCAGGCACGTCTCCGATCGCTGTCGGTATCGGCGATTTCAACGGGGACGGCGTGCTCGACCTGGCTGCGGCCAACGCCTTCGGCAACAATGTCTCCATTTTGCTCGGCAATGGTGACGGAAGCTTCCAGGGCCCGCAGAACTACGGCACGGGAATGCTACCGGACTCCATCGCGGTGGCCGACTTCAATGGCGACGGGAAGCTGGACCTGGCGGTTACCAATGACAACGACAACACCGTCTCTATTCTGTTGGGGAATGGCGATGGCAGCTTTGAACCGCAGATTACCTCCGCCACCGCGACCGGTCCCGCCTGGGTCAGGACAGCGGATATTAACGGCGACGGTAAACTCGACCTTGCCGTAGCCAATACTTCCTCCAATAGCGCGAGCGTGTTGCTGGGCAATGGCGACGGAACTTTCCGGCTGCGCGTCAGCCACCAGACGGGGAATGGTCCGTTCGGCATCGCTATCGGGGACTTCAACCGCGATGGCAGGCTGGACTTGGCGACGTCTAATTTCTCGTCCAGCAATGTGTCTGTGCTCCTGCAGATCCAGCACTAGAACTGGTCGTCGAAGGTTGGGGAAAATCAGGGCCTAGCGCTGTCTTGGAAGAGCGGCCTCCGGGTCTGAGTGCAACCGGGAGAGTAGTACTCCGGCGATCACGAACCAGAGCGCCTGACCGACGAGGGCCATGCCGAACAGGTGCACGTAGCGGTCCAGTTGGCCAGACAACAACGCGATTACAGTTGCCGCTCCCAAGACACAGCCGTAAATCCCGATGGCACGCGCGAGCGCTGCGCTCCTTACGATGGACACCGACCACAGCAGAATCGCGACTGACGAAGCCGCTACGAACACGCGCACAAAGGCCTGATCCACCATGCCGTTGTAGTTGAACGTGATCCGCCATCCCTGGCCCACGGTGCCGGTGGCTTCGTTGATTCGACCCGCCAGGCCGGGAGTGATCAAGCCGTCGAATACCACAGCGGTCATCATCGCGGCCATGGCGAATCCGTAAAGCACCAGTCCGGCAAATCCGAAGCGACTATCGGAATCACCACCGGAACCGAGGCGCTGCGACAGCCCGCATGCGCCCAAGAACCAGAGCGGCAAACAAGCCAGCGCCAGCGAATGGACCGCGATGAGCTTGCGCGCCTCAGCCTGGAACGTTTCCGGTGCGAACAGCCCTCGGCCAGACGGATGCAGGCTCAGGGTTATAATGACGCCGGCCGAACCGGCAATCAGGGCCAGCCCACTCAGTCGATCGTTGGTCATATCTATCGCACTCTGGGCATCAGACTCGACGCCGTCAAGTAGCGTTAGCAGGAAAGCGCAGATACCGGACAAAGAGGGAAGGAATGTCCAGAAACGCAGTAAGAGCGTCGCCAAAGGCGGTGAAGAAAACAGACCGCCGGGTTCGCCGCACCCGCGACGCGCTGGGCGACGCGCTGGTCGAGTTGATGCACGAGAAGCCGTTCGCGCAGATCACGGTGCAGCACGTGCTCGATCGCGCCGGAGTGAGCCGTTCGACCTTCTACACCCACTACCGCGACAAGGACGACCTGTTTCTCAGCGATGTGGAAGATTTCCTGGAGCAGATGGCGAGCCTGTTGTCGCGCCGGGGTGAAGTCTCGAATCGCATCGCTCCGGTGCGCGAGCTGTTTGCTCACGTCGCCGATTGGCGGGAGTTCCACGGAGTGCTGGTTAAAGCCGGCAAGATCCACGATTTTCTGGAGCTGGGTCAGGGGTACTTCGCTCGCGCCATCGAGCAGCGGCTGTCTGAATTGCCGCTCGGGCGCGGGCTTGCACCCACGAACCGCGCGGCCGTGGCACAAATGCACGCGGGTGCTCTGCTATCGCTGCTGATGTGGTGGCTCAACCAGGGGACGCCAGGGTCAGCAGCGGAAATGGACGCCTTCTACCATGAGAGAGTCTGGAGCGGAATAGGGCGTGCGGCTCGCGACCGGATGTAATCGCTGAGGAGGCGCCGTGGCCGTTTGTCCAGTTCACTGCAGGTGTAAACTCGCTGACCAAGACTGTGTCAGCCCTGGGATATCTCATGCCTCGCGAGGACACGCTATGAAACGCATCTCAGCTTGGGTAAGCGTATTTATGTTCTTGGGGGTGCTGCTGGGGTGTTCCAAGAAGTCTCAGAGTACGGGTCGAGCCAATAGCGAAAGCAAAATCGCGAGAGCAGGGGCCAGCCATGCAAGTGGGTCCGAACCGGCATCTCTGCCGGCTGGCAATCGAACGGGGATATTCATCAACGGCCGTGAACTCAGTGCTGATCAGACCATGGCTCTGGCAGCTACTTATCACTACGCCCCACCCGCCGGACGTTACTGGTACGACGCATTGAGCGGTGCCTGGGGCGTTGAGGGACGCGAAACCCTGGGCTTCATCCTGCCGGGCTACGATTTCGGGCCGCTCGCGGCTAATGCGTCAGCCGGGAACACGGGTGTGTTCATTAATGGACGCGAGATCAACATGGTCGAGGCCGCCAGCTTGCAACGTACCTTCGGCGCAGTTTACCAGGGCCACTGGTGGCTGGATGGAAGAACCGGCAACTTTGGAGTCGAGGGCAATCCGATGCCGGTCGGGAACATCATCGCTGCCATGCGCGCCCGAAGCGGCGGAAGCAACGGGGACAACTTCTGGTCCAGCGCGACGGCACGCGGCAATTCCAGCGGAGGATGCTCCTATGTGAGCGTGGACGGGGCGACTGCCACGAGTGGCTGCGACTGAAGAGTCTCTGTTCCCCTGCGAAGACTGCGGGCAAGAGCACCGCACGATCTTTACTGGCCTCTGTTCTATAATCCCGGCGTGCCAATCACACGTCGCAGACTGCTCGCAGCCTTGGCCGCCGCTGGCGTCACATCTTTCGTTTCGGATCCCGGTTTCGCTGACAACGATCCCTCCGACTTGCGGGTTGATGCCGCTCGTCTGCAACAAAGCCTGGAGGGGCTGAGTGTCTACGGACGCCCCGTGGGCGGCACGTTCGCCGATGGCGTCAGCCGCGTGGCCTATTCGGATGCCGATGTCGCCGGCCGCAAGTACGCTATGGAGTTGATGCGAGCGGCCAGGCTGGAGCCGCGCATCGACACGGCCGGGAACATCCTTGGCTGGCGCGAGGGCAGCGACCGCTCCCTTAAGCCGATTCTTTTCGGCTCGCACATCGACTCGGTACCGAGTGGCGGCAACTTTGACGGTGACCTGGGTTCCCTGTCCGCCATCGAAATCGTGCGCACACTTAGAGAACGCGGCATTACCACCCGGCATCCCCTGCAGATCGTCATCTGGTCAAATGAGGAGGCCCTGACCATGGGTAGTCGCGCTGCGGCGGGCGATCTGCAAACCGCGGACCTGGCGCGGGTGTACAACGGCATCCCACTGGCCGATAACTTGCGCAAGATTGGCGGAGACCCGGCACGGTTGGCCGAAGCGCGAATGGCCCCGGGTTCCATGCACTGCTATCTGGAGTTGCACATCGAACAGGGAGGCACCCTCGACAAGGCCGGCATCCCCATAGGCGTGGTAGAGGGCATCGTCAGCATTGACGAGTACGAGGTCGAGATTCACGGATTCGCCAACCATGCCGGAACCACGCCCATGCCCGAGCGCCGCAACGCGCTCCTAGCCGCGGCCAAACTGATTGAAGCAGTGCAGGAGATCGTCACCCGCGAGCCCGGACGCCAGGTCGGCACCGTGGGCCATCTGGAAGTGCTTCCCAACGCCCGCAATGTCGTGCCCGGGGTGGTGAAGCATTCCATCGAACTGCGCGACCTCTCGCCCGAGAAGATTGCCCGGCTGGGGGACGAAATTCAGAAACGGGCCCAGGGAATCGCGCAACAGACCAAAACCGACATCTTGATGAAAAAAGTCGAGCACGACGCGCCGGCCGTGGCCACGCCCGCGATCCAGTCACAAATCGAAGCCGCCGCGGCCGGCCTGGGTCTGAAAACCATGCGTCTGCCCAGCGGCGCCGGCCACGACGCGCAGGTAGTGGCAAAACTCGGGCCCATGGGCATGATCTTCGTCCCCAGCGTAGACGGCATCAGCCATTCGCCGAAAGAGTTCACCCGCTGGCAGGATTGCGCCAACGGGGCGAATGTGTTGTTGCACACCATCCTGGGGATGGATCGGAGCTGAGGATCCCGAATCCTCACCTCGCGGGCTTTGCTGCCGCACCTCGGGGCGTAAGAAGCGCAAGGACGGCAGCTATGGCAAATAGCGCCAGGACGTCTCCCCAAAGATGTCCCATGTGCTCAGAGTTCGCCAAAGACTGTACTGCCATAATTCCGGCGTGCACAACGCTGGACCACACCGTGAACCAGATGAGGCTCAGGTGTGCGAGCGGGTTACGGCTGGCAACCAACAGAAATATCCCCAGCGTCGCGTAAACGCCCAGAATCATCTGGAGATAGTGTGGGGTGGGGCCGGTGTGCCACGACCAGCCGGAAGGCCAGAGAATGGTGAGCGGGTAGATCCCGAAGATGAAGATCAGACCCACCAGCATCAGCGCAATACGCAAGTACTTGGTGCGATCGAGTTCGGCCATGGTTTTCCTCCTTCAGCTTCAGATTTGGTCGTAGAACTTCAGCGCCATAGCGCCGTGGGTTGCCGCTCCTCCGGCACGCAGGGCGGCGGCGAGCAGAGAGCTTTCGGTGATTTCCTCGCGGGACGCGCCTGCGGCTTTCGCGGCTTTTGTATGCACTTCTATGCAATAGGGGCACTGGGTCGTGCAAGCCACCGCCAAGGCGATGAGCTCGCGGTATTTTCTGGGGATGGCGCCCTCGTCCCGGCCAACGATCTTGTCCAGGTTGAGCCATGCGTTGAATTCTGTGGGCGCGAGTTTCCCCATCTCCTTCAGAAACCGAAGGTCCCCGACATCATGGTAATGTTCGCTCATTTACCCCTCCTATGCGGCCAGTGGTTTGTTGAGCAATTTGCCTGCGATGTACCGAGAGTAACGGCTGGAGGGACTTGCAACAAGATGGCAGATATGCCATTGTACATAGGTTATTACGCCATAAGCGGCGCCAGTCCCGGAGGATGTATATGACAGAGGTCACGATCCTGTTTCTCGACGACACGTTCTCTTCCACCGCCATCGGTCCGATGGAGGTCTTCCGCCATGCCGGAACGTTGTGGAACATTCTCACGGGAACGAAGCCGGTTCCTCGCTTTCGAGTTACTACGGCCTCGGCGGATGGACGCGCAGTCCGCTGTGACGGGCCGATTTACATCAAACCGGACGTGGCGCTCACAGCCATCCGCAAGACTGACCTCATCTTCATCCCAACTACCGGTCTCAGCATTGAAGACGTGGTCGAGCGCAACGAGCCGGTTGTGCCCTGGCTGCGGCGCTGGCACAAGCGCGGTGCTGCCATCGCCAGTGTGTGCTCGGGCGTAGGTCTGATTGCAGCCACCGGCATGCTTGACGGCAAACGTGCCACCACACACTGGGCCCTGGCCGAGCGGTTCCGCGAGAAATATCCCAGGGTGAAGTGGATGCCGGAGTTGATGGTGACCGAGGACCGCGGCTTTTACTGCGGCGGTGGCGTGCACGCGGCGCTCGATCTCAGCCTGTATCTGGTGGAGAAATTCTGCGGCCATGAGATTGCCATGCAAAGCGCCAAGGCGCTGCTCATCGAGACGCCCCGGGCCTGGCAGGCCGGGTTCGCCATTGTCCCGTTAAAGACCGACCATAGCGATGATTCGATCTCCAACGCGCAGGAGTGGCTGCACCAGAATTTTCACCAGACCTTCCCGCTCGAGGCCCCAGCCCGGCGCGTGGGCATGAGCCTGCGTAATTTCGTTCGCCGCTTCAAGCAAGCTACCGGAGACAGCCCCTTGATCTATTTGCAGAAGCTGCGGATCGCCGCTGCCAAGCGCCTGCTGGAGGGCAATCACCGCACCATGCAGGAGATCAGTGACGCGGTGGGCTATCAGGATGTGGCCTTCTTCCGCAGCCTATTTCAGCGGCACACTGGCGTGTCGCCGAGCGCTTATCGAGAGAGGTTTGGGGTGTAGGCTGCGCCGGCAACCATCGGGCCATGCAGAGGTTGCACCAGGGGCAAGGACTGGTCTACGGCCGGGTCATCTTTTCCGGCTTCATCAGCTGATCAAACTCCTCGCCGGTGAGATGGCCGAGTTTCAGGGCGGCCTCGCGCAGGCTGGTGTGTTCGACGTGGGCGGTGTGGGCGATCTGGGCGGCTTTGTCGTATCCGACCTTGGGGGCGAGGGCGGTTACCAGCATGAGCGAGTTCTTGACGTACCAGTCAACTTTGGCGCGATCGACCTCGATGCCCTTGATCATGAACTCGACGTAGCCGTGGCAGGCGTCGGTGATGAGAGTGACCGAATGCAGGAAGTTGTAGATCATCACCGGCTTGAAGACGTTGAGCTCGAAGTTGCCTTGCGAGCCGGCGAACCCTACCGCGGCCGTGGCGCCGTGAACCTGGACGCAGACCATGGTCATGGCTTCACACTGCGTGGGGTTGACCTTGCCCGGCATGATGGAAGATCCCGGTTCGTTCTCAGGAATTGACAATTCTCCCAGGCCGCAGCGCGGGCCCGAAGCCAGCCAGCGGATGTCGTTCGAGATTTTCATGAATGACGCAGCCAGGGTTTCCAGCGCGCCCTGGGCAAAGACAATCTCGTCGTGCGCGGAGAGCGAAGCGAACTTGTTAGGATGGGAGCGGAAGGGAAGTCCGGTGAGTTCGGCGATCTTCTTGGCGGCACGCTCGGCAAACTCCGGATGGGCGTTCAGCCCGGTACCAACGGCCGTTCCGCCGATGGCCAAATCATACAAGCCCTCCAATACCTGCTCCAGCCGATGGATGTCGCGCTGCAGCAGGCTGGCCCAGCCGCCGAATTCCTGCCCGATGGTGAGGGGCACGGCGTCTTGCAAGTGGGTGCGGCCGATCTTGACGACGTCGTTGAATTCTTTCGCCTTGGCCGCGATCGCATCGTGAACCGTCTTGATGGCGGGAATCAGCGCGTTCTTCACCCGCTCCGCGGCGGCGATGTGCATGGCGGCCGGAAACGTGTCATTCGACGACTGCGACATGTTGACGTGGTCGTTGGGATGGATGGGCTTCTTCGAGCCCATCTCGCCGCCGGCGATTTCGATGGCGCGGTTGGAGATGACCTCGTTGACGTTCATGTTGGTCTGGGTGCCGCTGCCGGTCTGCCAGATGCGGAGAGGGAACTGGTCATTGAGTTTGCCGGCGATGACCTCGTCGGCGGCCTGCACGATGAGCTTGGCTTTGTCGGCGGGCAGTTTGCCCAAATCCTGGTTCACCAGCGCGCAGGCCTTCTTCAAGATGCCGAAGGCGCGGATCAGCTCCGGCGGCATGACGTCGCGGCCAATGTTGAAGTGCAGCAGCGAGCGCTGGGTCTGCGCGCCCCAGTAGACATTGGAGGGGACTTCGATCTTTCCCATGCTGTCGGATTCGGTGCGCATGCGAGCTGCTGTTTCGGCGATGGTAGCCATAACCCGCTCCTGATCAGTGCCTCGAGGATAAGAGCAACTGGAAATTATAACGCCTTGTCCTATTGACTTTCCGCGGCAGGCGTAGCAGAATCCGCGGCTGCAGTTCCGTTCCCTGGGGTTCCCCGGCCGTTTTACAGTTTTTTCCGCTTACTGGAGGATGCCTTGAACACTCCATGCTGGACGATGCCGCGCCGAATTCTCCTGATATTGGCAGTCGCCGCCCTTCTGACCGGCGGGTACTGGCTGCTGCAAGAGGTGGGCCCGCCAACAGTGCGGGCAGGTACTAGCCTGGGAGGACCACTACCCGGACTCACGCCGTTCGAGTTGAAGTTGTTCGACAAGGGTGCGGCGACATTCGACCACATATGGACACGGCGGCAAGGCCTGGGGCCGGCCTATCTCGAACCGGCGTGCAACATTTGCCACAGCACTCCGGTCTCGGGCGGAAATTCCACCATACAGGTCACCTTCTTCGGGACTCTGAATTCGGATGGCAGTTTCAACTCGCTGCTGAACGAAGGCGGTGAGGTCCTGCAGCAGGTTTTGCAGTTTCCTCCGCCGTGCAACCTTGGCGGGAACGAGGTCCTTCCCCCCGACGCAACTATCGTCGCCAGCCATCAAAGTCCCCAAACTTTTGGCATGGGACTGATCGACAACATTCCCGATGCCTCGATTCTAGCCAACGCGATTGACAAGGGCATGGAGGTCCATGGTGTCGCGAACATCGTCTTGGACGAGAACGGGAACCAGCGGGTGGGTCATTTTGGGTACAAAGCGCAGCTTGCCGACCTGTTGCAGACGACCGCAATCGACTTGCAGAGCTTCATTGGGATCACCAATCCGATTTCCCCCACAGAGGATCGCCCCAACGGCAAAGTCATTCCCCCTGGCTGCCGGACCGTCCGCGAGCCCAATGACGACGGCACCCGGATGATCGAAGATTTTCACTTCCAGGTCTACCTCGCTCCCAATGCGCCCGGCGTCGGCAACGCTAACGGCCAGGCGCTGTTCACGTCCATCGGGTGCGCGCTGTGCCATCTGCCCACATACACCACTGCTTCCAGCGTCATCATTCCGGTAGTCTGGCAGGGACGTAGTATCGAAAGCAAGGCGCTGGAAAACCAGCCGGTCAACTTGTACTCCGACCTGCTGCTGCATGACATGGGCGGCGTACTGGCGGACGGGCTGGTGGAAGGCCTGGCTACGGGGAGCGATTTTCGGACCACGCCGCTCTGGGGACTCTCCACCCGTCTCGCCAGTGGCGACGGCATTCTTCATGATGGCCGGGCGAAGGATGTGGCCGCCGCCATCGCGGCTCATGGTGGTGAGGCTGCGACCGTCGTCGGCAATTTTAACGCGCTCTCGCCGCAGGACCAGGCTGACCTGATTGCGTTCGTCAGCTCGCTGTAAACCTGGGCTGCGGACAGGCGGTGTAGCATGGCCGTAGTCCCGAAACGGGAGATCACTGACTGCAAGCCAACAACGACTCTTTGCCTAGCACCCGCGCAGACTTACGCTCTTGACTGGGGCGCCAGCGGGATTGGTCAGCTCCTGCATGCTAGAATCCGTTTTTCTTAGGCTGGTGGCGGGCTGACTCCTCCGGCTATCCTATTTCTTTCATTCCTCGAGGCACCTCTTGGTCACTGAACAGATTCCCGATACTCTTCCTCGCACCCAGGCGCACTCTCGTCCCGACAGCTGGACTGATGTGCTGATCATTGGCGCTGGACCTACCGGGCTGGCTTGCGGGATTGAGGCGCAGAACGTGGGGCTGAAGGCCCTGGTCATCGACAAAGGTTGCGTGGTGAACTCCATCTACAACTATCCGGCGAACATGGTCTTCTTCACGACCCCGGAGCTGCTGGAGATTGGTGATATTCCCTTCAACACCGCCCACCAGAAGCCTACCCGCCAGGAGGCGCTGGAGTACTACCGCAAGGTGGCGGAGCACTACCACCTGCATATTTGCCAGTACCAGTGGGTGAAGACGGTGACTGGGGAAGACGGGACTTTCCGAGTTACCGCAACCGATCGCTCGGGCGGAATCCACGATTACCGCACGCGCAAAGTGGTCGTCTGCACCGGGTACTACGATCTGGCCAACCAGTTGGGCGTGCCGGGAGAGGACCTGCCCAAGGTGTTCCACTACTACCGCGAGCCGCATCCGTTCTACGACAGCGATGTAGTGATTGTGGGCGGCAAGAACTCAGCAGCGGAGGCGGCGCTGGATTTGTGGCGACATGGGGCGCGGGTTTCGCTGGTTCATCGCGATCCGCAGTTGCATTATCACATCAAGTACTGGGTGCGGCCGGATATCGAGAACCGCGTAAAGAACGGGGAGATCGCCGCCTACTTCAACAGCACGGTGCAGGAAATCGGAGCCGACTACGTTGTGGTGAAGGCGCCGGACGGAACCGTGCGGCTGAAGAACGATTTTGTGTTCGCGCTGATTGGCTATCATCCGGACTACGATTTTCTGCGCGCGCTGGGCATCGAACTCCTGGGCGAGCAATGCCGGCCGGTGTGCGATCCGGAAACGCTGGAGAGCAATGTCCCCGGCATCTATGTGGCGGGCGTGATTGTGGCGGGATCGAAAACCAACGAGATCTTCATCGAGAACGGGCGTTTCCATGGCAAGCAGATTGCCGCTGATCTGAGGCTGAAGCTGGGGACGAGCAGCGCGTAGTATCGAGCACCTGTTACCGAGTACCGAGTGAAATCCATTACGCCAGGGTCACTGCTTCTTCGCCCAGTTGGTGATTGATCAGGCGCGAGACCAGCGGCTTGAGCTTCTCTCCGGTTTTCTGCAGCACGAAATCCTGATCTGCGTCCGACCAGTCCAGCTTGAAGCTCGTCGCCAGGGCTGAAATCCAAATCTGCCGGGCGGGGCCGTTGGGAGAGATAACGAACCGGCTGGCGTCGTCGAAAGAAATGTGCAGGGCGCCCGCCTGGTCCTCCACTTCGAAATCGGCAGAATCTTCGGCGGCGATGAGACTCTGTTTGAGGGAGTCGAAAGCGCTGTCAGCATGCTTGCGGAAGCTAGTTTCGTCGAGCATGTGCAGATTATAAACAAGCAGTCAGACCTCAGCGTTCAGCAAGAGCCGTTCTAGCTAAGTCTGAGATCTGGCGGCTGCTTTGCGCCTGCCACGGTACAACAGTTAGCATTAGCGATTCCCATGGAACCGCAGCCGGAACTCGAAAGAACGTCCATCTCGGTCTCGGCCTACGTGCGCCTGGTGAGGGGCAACCGCAACTTCCGGCGGCTGTGGCTGGCGCAGATTGTCAGCGAGATCGGTGACTGGTTCTATACGCTGGCGATTTACAGTTTGCTGCTGCAACTGACCGGGCGGGCGAGTTCCGTGGCTTTGGCGCTGGTGTTGCAGGTGCTTCCACAGACGTTCATCGGACCCACGGCGGGGATCGTGAACGACCGCGTGCGCCGCAAGCATGTCATGATTGCGGCCGACCTGGCGCGGGTGGGGATCGTGCTGGCCATGCTGCTGGTGCGGTCGCGGTCCATGGTTTGGCTGGTCTACCCGCTGCTGCTGCTGGAAACCCTGATGGCTGCGTTTTTCGAGCCGGCCCGCAATTCGGTCATTCCCAACATCACGCCTCGGGAAGATGTCATTCTAGCCAACACGCTTTCCTCCACAACATGGTCGCTGAACCTGATGCTGGGCGCGACTCTGGGTGGCCTGGTGGCGGCGCTGCTGGGGCGGGATGCGGTGTTCGTGCTGAATGCGCTGTCGTTCCTGGCGTCGGCAGCGCTGATTGCGGGAATGCACTTCGCCGAGCCGCACGCGCAGGTCGCCGCCCCGCTGCGGGCCCGTGACTTGGTGGATTTGTCTCCGGTGGTGGAAGGAGCGCGCTACGTTCGCGCCGACCGCGGGCTGCTGGCGACCATCTTTGTGAAGGCCGGCAATCTCATGATCGGGCCGAGTTGGGTGATGTTCACGGTGATGGGACAACGCGTGTTTCCCGTGCACTTGAGCAGTGCCGATCCCGAGCGCGGCGCCATGCTGGGCATGAGCCTGCTTTTGGGAGCGCGCGGGCTGGGTGCCCTGGTCGGTCCGCTCTTTTCGGCGCGGCTGGCAGGGCATCAGGAAAAGCTCCTGCGTGGGGGCATCCTGCTGGGATACCTTGCGGCGGCCGTGGGTTATGGCGCACTCGGGGGCGCGCCTAACGTATGGATTGCCTGTCTCTGCATCATTGTGGGACATTGCGGCGGTTCCACTGTGTGGGTCTTCTCGACCACGCTTTTACAACTCAACACCGAGGATCGCTTTCGCGGGCGCGTGTTTGCCGCGGACATGGCTCTGTGCATGTTGACCATCGCGATTGGAGCTTACTTGTGCGGGGCTTTTCTAGATTGGGGCGTCTCGGTCCGCCTGGTCGCCACCGTAACGGGGTTGCTTATGCTGCTGCCGGCGGGTCTGTGGTTCTGGGCAATGCGGGGGTGGAGTGCGCGTAGCGAGGCTATCGGCGCGGAGACGGCAGAGTAAATCCAATTGCAGTCGGGGAATCGCGGGGAGTTCAGCTGTATAGTTGGTCGATCTTCGCCGCCATGATGAAGTCGCTCTCGGTCAGACCGTCGACCTTGTGCGTCCACAGCGTGACTTCGGCTCTGCCCCACGCCAGCAGGATATCCGGATGGTGGCCCTGTTGTTCGGCGACCGCTCCTACGCGATTGACGAAGTCCAGAGCCTGCTTGAAATCGGGGAATACGAAGGCGCGCGTAATGTGGTGCTCGTTGACCACTTTCCACAGCGGGACTTCGCGGTGAAGCTTTTCCAGGCCGTCGCCTTTGAGCGCGGGCACTCCTCCGCGGCAGGGAACGCAAGTCTTGCTGGCTAGCTGCGACATGATTAGCTCCCGGGCTGCATCTGGTTGGGAAGTGAATCGCTGAACCCAGTGTAACTGGGGGGAGCAGGTGCACGGAAGTAGCGCTTCAGCCAGAGCAGGAACCCCAGATACAGCACCATGAACATCACGCTCCACCACAGGATGGCGTTGCCACGGAACATAGGGTTCCTGCTCATGATCTCCAGTTGTTGGTGCGACCAGCCCATCCGGGAATAGGCTTCCATCAAATTGCCACGCCCAACGGTAAGGGCTGACGACGTAATACGAACCAGCAGAGCCACCAGAGCTACCCACCAGCCCGCCACTTGCAAGCGGAAAAAAGCAAAAGCAATGTATGCGTCGACCACGGCGAAGACCAGGAAGGCGGCGGTGCCGGGCAGCCCGGTGACATATCTTCCGAAGAAGGGGAAAAGGGGAGTGGTGAAACTCAGCAGCAAGTAGTATGCCGCGCTGGAAGCGGCGAGCAGTGCCAGGGCCAGCACGGGAAGGGGACGGCGATCGGTCCAGCGCGCCACCGGATCCCGATGCTTGCAGGTCTGCTCCACATTCTTGCTGCGATAAAACAGCAGGAAAGCCAGGGGAAGCACAATCAGGAAAACCGCGGCGACGACGATCATGAAGGTGACGATGACCGCCATGAATCCCGCGGGTACCGGAGGAGCGTTCGGGTTCTGGACCGCTGCGCCGCGCATCCCTGCCAGGACACCCGACGGCAGGATCACGACAAGCAGGATGGTGATCAGGACCCCGGTGATCAGCCAGATCCAGGAGACAATCAGGTTCAGTGCCCAGGCCCAGCGCCGGGCTTGGGTAGCGCCAATGCCGAGGGTGATGAGCAGTACCGCGAGGAAGGCATAGGTCAGGAAGCTGAGGGCCAAGCTGCGCAAGGGCATGCCGCCTCCGACTGCCTTGCGCGCCAGAACCGCGCTGAGCAGCATCAACGGAATGGCCAGCGCCGCCAGTGCGCCACCAGCGATTTCGAGGATGCCGAAGACGAGCAGGCCGGTGCTGCGGTCCTGGTATTCGGGCGCAGGAGGATTCGGCGGCGGAGCGGGTGCAGGAGGAGCAGGGATGTCGGCGCCTGAAGGTTCCACAGTATCCTCCTGAGGCTTGAGTGATTCACGCTTCGCAAGCCGTTCCGCAAACTGTCCGGTCAGGCGCTGCCCGCCGCCGAGCTAGAACGGAATGTCTTCGTCGCTGATGGGCGTCGAGGCCGGCGCTGTTTCGGGTTCGGGCGTGCGCTGGTCGAAGTTGTTGCCGGCAGCGGCCCCACGGGCGTGACCGCCGGAGGACTCCGCACCCTCACCACGTCCGCCGAGCAGGACTAGGTCATTGGCGACAACTTCCGTCATGTATTTCTTCTGGTTGGTCTGCTTGTCTTCCCAGGAACGGGTCTGGAGACGGCCTTCGATGTAAACCTTGCTGCCCTTCTTCAAATACTCGCCGGCGATTTCGGCAAGGCGCTGCCACAGGACGACGTTGTGCCACTCGGTGCGGTCCTGCCACTGGCCCTCTTTGTCCTTGTAGCGTTCGTTGGTGGCCAGGGCGAGCTTGGCTACGGGCGTGCCGGAGGGGGTGTACTTCACTTCCGGATCTTTTCCAAGATTGCCGATCAAGATGACTTTATTAACGCTTTTTCCTGCCATGATGGCTGCTCCTTCCGCTGGCTGCTCAATATATCAGAAACCGGGGCTGGACTTGAGGTGAGCAACCGACATAATCTGGGTGATGGCGGTCACGGCGGGATGTGCTAAGGCTTTCCGTAATACGGTATAATTTCCGCCATGTCTACCCCAGCGGTCGGGATGGTGCCCGACGAACTGAAGCAGGAACCACGGTCCAAGGGTATCAACACCCCACGCAAGAAAAAGCCCAAAGAACTGGCGGTCATTACCGAGTGCTGCACCGGCTGCGCCGGTTCGCCCGCCTGCGTGGAATATTGTCCCGTCGAAGACTGCATGTTCTGGGTGCCGGACGAAGACCATCCGCCGTTTGGCAGAATCCAGGTGGACCCGATTTTGTGTATCGGCTGCAAGAAGTGCACCTCGAAAGGGCCGGATGGGGCGTTCCTGGATGGATGTCCGTGGGACGCGATTGTGATGGTGGATACGACCGAGGTGGAGAAGGAAGTTGGAGTGATGCCGATTTAGCACTCAGCCATCAGCTATCAGTAAACAGCGCGCTCCGTGAGCGCGCGTTTTTCTTGTTCCCCTAAAATCGTGCCCCTGCGCGCCGGGTCCTTCGCGGCCTGGACGGCCGCTCAGGATGACGCCGGGGTAGGGATCGCTGACTCCCGAATTACTTCGCTCTTTCCCGAATCGCTTTGTCCGTTTCCTGTGCTTGCTGGCGGACGTGGTCAGGAATTTCGGGCGTTTCTCGCTCGTAGGGCTGCACCGTGGGGAGATCGTCGGGCTGGCCGATGAGGTAGAGCGCGCGCAGGGCTTCCCAGACCTGATCGGCGCCGGGATCGACGGTGGCGATTTCCGCGCCGGCGGCGACCGTCTGCCCGGTCTGGGTGGAGAGCGTCCGCAGGCGGCCGCTGATCGGTGAGCGTACCTCAATGGTTTGGTCCCCGTCCTGCAGCTTGGCGATGATTCCTCCCTGGTGGATGGCGGTCCCGATCGCGCTGCTGTCCATCACCTTGCCCCCTTGCAAAGCCAGCACTGTAGCCGGCTGCAGGAGCGCAACAATCTGCGGCCGTCCGGTGGCGTCTCCAAAACGAACCAGCGACAAGGCAGCATTGCCACGCACCATGGGAGAAGAATCATTGAGCATCTTGAGCAGGGCATCGTGGAACCCGGCGCCGGAAGTGTCCTGGCCCATGACCCAGGCGTCGGTGTTGCGGACCTCCTCCACGGGATAGGTCGCGAGGCGGACTGTTTCGGGGTACCAGCGGGTGACGTTGGGATCCCGCCGGCCCATGCGCTCGCCAATCTGCACCAGCGCGTGCTGGATGTGCCGGGGATGTTTGTCGTCCTGCAGGTATTCGGTGAGCTGCTTGTCGGAAAGCTGGCGCCCGAACCAGGTGTTCCACCAGAACAGGAAGGGCATGAGCACAATCAGCCACGCGGTGAGGAAAAAGAGGAGGCGGTTGCGGGTGGACATGCGGGGGCGCTTGGACAGGCTTTCAACCGGCGTGGATTGGTCGGGGATGGGGTTTGCAGACATCAGGGTCTCGAATGAGAATACTACAGCAGAATTGAACCGCAGAGTCCGCACAGGAGAAGGCTACAACCCATCTCATAAATGATCGAGCGCCTGAAGACTTGATTTTAGTCTGACCCCGTGACAATCTGTGGGTCGATAAATGGACGATGGCTCCAACCCGGACGGCAAGAGAAAGTGGTTCCTTTGGGGGACGATCGTCACCTGGACCCTATCCATTCCACTCCTTATCTCTGTGTTCAAAGCCTTCCGGGGAATATCCGAGGAGAAGGCCACTGGCCTCGGCGCAGCAGCAGGTGGTTTAGCCGAGGGGTATGCGACATTCGGCCTCATTCTCGCGTTCGTCCTGCCCGTGGGAGCTATTGTCCTGCTGGCCAGGTCGTTCTCTAGAGGACATCCGATGCGTACTCTATTTTCGCTCCTCTACATCTGTTGGAGCGCCCTAACGCTCGCACTTGCCAGCCTATTTTTGTGGCTGTCCTTCATTTACCTGCCCCACAACGCTGCTGGCCCTCGATAGAACGAGACCGCCTCGGTGACTTGGGTTGCCCTCACATTGGCTTCTATCAGATAGCTACTAGTTCCCCACGTCGGCATCCAGCACGCGGTCTTGCTCGAGGTAATGCGAGACAGCGTACTGTGCCAGCAGCGGGGTCTGCAGCTTGATTTCAGCGCCGATCCATTCGCCCTTGGGGTGGGGAGTGGTGGCGGCATGGCTGCACACCTTGCCACCGAAGCGCTGCCCGAATGCGGCACTCTCGATCTGATCGAAATGCTTCAGGTTGCGCCAGGCTTCGTCACCGACCGTGCCGCTGACGTCAATTTTGAGTCTTACGGTTGCCATGATGCCATTTCACCACCGAGCCACAGAAACACGGAGAAGAACCTTCTACGTGTCTCCGTGGTGGATATTGTCATGACGCGAACAGGTGATAGAGCATGAAGTAAATCACCACACCCGTCACCGAGACGTACAGCCACAAGGGAAAAGTCCAGCGGGCGATGGCGCGGTGGCGGTCGAAGCGCTCGCGCAAGGCGCGGCTCAGGGTGATGATCACCAGAGGCACGATCACGGCCGCGAGGATGGTGTGGGAGATCAGGATGCTGAAGTACAGCGGGCGCGACCAGCCTTGTCCCTGAAAACGTACCGAGCCGACGTGAGCGTGATAGTACAGATACGAGATCAAGAACAGACTGGACGTCACCAAGGCGGCGAGCATCACGGCGCGGTGCGCGGCCATGCGTCCGCGCTTGATGAAATTGCGACCGACCAGGAGCAGCACCGCGCTGGTTCCGTTCAGCGTGGCATTGATGACCGGAAAGATGGCGTACTGTTCAGGTACTTGCATCACGCCGCGGGCTTGGTGGTGCGCCGGTTGGCCATGACGAACGCCAGTCCGAACATGAACAGAGTGAACAGAACTAGAGTCGCCATGGCCGCAGACAAGGAAAAGTCCGCCGGGCTGTCGGGGTAAAGCAGAATGCGCAGCGCCTCGACGCCATAGGTCAGGGGATTGATCTGCATCAGCATGCGCATCCAGCCAGAGGCGCCCGACAGCGGGAACAATGCGCCCGAGAGCAGCCACAACGGAATCAGGAACAGGTTGATGATGGCGTGAAAGGCTTGGTTAGAGTCCATCGGCCAGGCGATGGCGAAGCCCAGAGCGGTCAGGGAAAACGACACCAGGAAAACCGTGAGCACGATCAGCAGGAAGCTGGTGATCGTCAGGTGTACTCCGACCAGAGGTGCGAACGCCAGGAAAATCAGACCCTGGATGGCCGACAGCGTGGTTCCGCCCATGACCTTGCCGAGCACGATCGCCGAGCGCGGTACCGGCGCAACCAGCACCGATAGGAGAAAGCCTTCTTTGCGATCCTCGATGACCGACATCATGGTGAAGATCGAGGTGAAGAGCACGATCATGATGAGCGCGCCGGGGTAGAAGTAGTCGAGATAGTGTTGCTGCCCGGCAGCGTCGCCGGAACGGAAGGAACTGCCGAAGCCTGATCCAATCACCACCCAGAACAACAGGGGCGAGGCGATCACGCCGACCACGCGGCTACGCTGACGGTAGAAGCGGACGATCTCCCTCCACCACAAGGTGAAGGCAGGCAGCATCACCCCCGCGGAGATCCGGGGTTGGGCCGGCAAGGTTGCGCTTTGGGTAACCACGTCAACTCGGTTTCTGCGCCGGAGGCGCTGATTTCTGCTTTGCGAGTTTCCAGTTTCGCAACTCCAGGAACGCGTTGAGAAACAGAATCCCCGAAAGCGTGAGCAGGATAAGGCTCATGAACAGGCCATCAACGGTGGTGATGGTGCCGCTTGCGACCGTCCAGGCGATTCCCAGCAGGGGAACGACACCGAGCACAATCGACAGCACAAGCATCATGGGCACTCTACCTTGACCTTTTCGCAATTTAAACGATGTCTTTGCGCTCTTTGCGGTAAAGCTTAGCCGCAGAGGACGCAAAGGACGCAAAGAAAAACATCACGCTTTGGTCGCACTTTCCCCGCCCTCAGTCCAGAAACGATGGCCCGTGCGGTGGATGAAGACGTCTTCCAGTGTCGGCTTACTCACCGAGATGGACTGAATCTCGCCGGGGAAAGATTCGGCCAGTTCAGCGATGAAGCGATGTCCGTGCTCTCGTTCCAGACGAACTCGGGCGTCTTGCTCGTTGTCCCCGATGACCGTAGCTTCGACGCCGAGGCGCGTGGAGATACGGTCAGCCAGGTCGCGTGGGTTGCGGGTGGCCTCCAGCCAGATCACGTCCCCGCCAATTTCATGCTTGAGGTCCGCGGGAGTGCCCAGCGCCACTAGCTTTCCTTCATTCAGGATGGCGAGCCGGTCGCATCGCTCGGCTTCTTCCATCAGGTGCGTCGTGACGATCACGGTGACGCTTTCCTCATCCCGCAGAATGCGCAGGTATTGCCAGAGGTCGCGGCGGGCGCCGGGATCGAGGCCGGTGGTGGGTTCATCCAGCAACAGAACCGAAGGGTGATGGAGCAAGCCTTTGGCGAGCTCCAGGCGCCGCTGCATGCCGCCGGAGAAGGTCTCGGCCTTCTCCTTGGCACGGTCGGAGAGGCCGACCCGGCCCAGCATTTCCTGGATGCGCGTCTTTAGAACCCGGCCGTGCAGCCCGTAGAGGTGGCCCTGGTGCCACAAGTTCTCCGCAGCCGTCAGCTTTATGTCGATGCTTTGGGCCTGGAAGACCACCCCGATGTGGCGGCGCAGGGTGTCGGGGTCCTTAGCGGCGTCGTGTCCCAGGATCAAGGCGCGGCCGCCCACCGGAACCATCAGAGTGGACAGGATCCGGAACAGCGTGGTCTTGCCGCTGCCGTTGGGCCCGAGAAGGCCGAACAGCTCGGCGTGACCCACTTCGAAGGAGACGCCATTCAGCGCGGTGCGGCCGTCGTAACGGTGGACTAGGTCTTCGACGGAGATGACAGCAGGCGGGCTGATCGGAACCTCTGCCTCGGAGCCAGCTACGGCATACGCAGGTGTCTTGGAAGCCACAGGCTATTCTACGACGAGACCGTGTTCAGCATCATCAGGGCAAACAGAAGCGGCAAGTAGAAGACGGTTGCTTGCAGCAGGTGCCGGGCACGTTGCTTGGAACGAGCCGTGCTCGGAGACATCTTGAACATCGCCAGGCGCAGGCCGAAATAGAAGAGGCCCAGGCCCATCACCACCGCGCCGATGAGATAAATCTTGCCCGACATGCCCAGGAATGTGGGCAGCAGGCTGATGGGAACCAGGCCAACGGAATACAGCAAGATCCGGCGCGCGGTGGACTTGCCGTCGGGCTCGACTACCGGCAGCATGCGGATGCCGCCGCCCTCGTAGTCTTCGCGGTAGAGCCAGGCGATCGAAAAGAAATGTGGGAATTGCCAGAAGAAGACGATGGCGAACATCACCAGCGCGCCCCACTCCAGCCGTCCGCGGGCAGCGGTCCAGCCCAGCACGCCGGGCATGGCGCCGGGGAACGCACCCACGAAGGTGCAGATGGGATGAATCTTCTTCAGAGGCGTGTAGGCGGCAAGATAGATCACCGAAGTGGCCAGCGAGAGCCATCCGGTCAGCGGGTTGAGCGCGAGTCCAAGATAGAGCGCGCCCCCCAGCGTCATCAATCCGCCGACAATCCCCGCATGGAACAGGCTCATTCGTCCAGCGGGCAGTGGGCGCTGCGCGGTGCGTCGCATGAGGCCGTCGATGTCGTGTTCCATCACCTCATTCAGCGCTGCGGTTCCGCCGGAAATCAAGCCGATGCCCAGCAATGTGTGGAGCAAACCCCAGGAGAGGGAAGAGACGCCGGACTTCAGGGCTCCGAAGTAGTAGCCACACCAGGCGGTCATGACGATCAGTGTCGTCACCCGCATCTTGGTAAGTTCGGCGTAATCGCGCGCCAAGGTAAGCGCCGAGTTGCGCGGGACCGCCAAGGGTTGGGTTGCAGTGCTCATGCGGCCACCGGCTTTCGTTGACCACTGGGAACGAGCTCTTCAAAGGCAACTGGAACATGGCGCCACACCTGGATGGCCAGCACTGCCGCGGTGGCCAGCAGCAGCGCGCCCACGGCAACGTGAGCCACGGTCGAGATCACCATGGGCAGCTCGGGTTGGGCCGCATCACGACCCCAAGCCACGCGAGTAAGAAATGCCATGAAGCCGAGGCAGAGTTGGGCGATCAGCAGAGAGAGCATGATGACGGCCGGACGCCGCACCGCTTCGATCTTCGAATACAGCGACAAGGCGCGCACCGCGGTCCAGGTCAACACGATGGTGACAATCGCGGCATGCAACACATGCGGCAACCAAGTCATTCCTTTGTGACGGAACATTGCGCCCAGGATCAGTTGGACGTAGAGCACAAAGATGGAAAGCAAAGTCAGGGTGATCAAGCTGGGGCGTCGCGTGTCCAACTCGATCTGCGGTACTTCTTCCACCCACTGGCGCCCAGTGAACAGGGCGATGGCCACTGCGATACAGAAAAAGGTCTGGGCCACGGCGGCGTGGGCGGACGACACCGCTGGCGGTTGATAGAAGAGGACCGTGAGTCCACCGAGGACGGCTTGCGCAAGCACCGTCCCAAAGGCAGCCAGAGCGAGGAGGCGCAACCAGCGGCGGCGCTCCGCAAGCCACGTCCACACCGCGAGGATGACGGTCAGGGTAGCGACAAACCCGGCGATCATGCGGTGGCTCCACTCGAAGCGCGCGCCCCCAACCCAGTGCGGAACCTTAATGAGATAGCCAAACGACGTCGGCCAATCGGGGACGGAGAGGCCGGCATCGTTGCTGGTGACCAAGGCTCCGGCAACGATGAGCACAAACGTAACGCACGCCGTGAAGACGGCAAAGCGGTGCAGCGAGCGGTTGTACGGTGTTGCGACTGCCTTCAGAGTCGGCTCCTTGGTTCGGTACACCCCTGCACAACCGTCCCACCCGGTTGTGCTTTTCCCTTTGCCCAGACGAGGTGTCTGGGTTTGCAGAAGGACGGGCGAGGACGCCCGTCCTCCATTACAAACCGGCCATTCTATCAGAGGTTCTACTGTTTGAAACTGGCGTCGACCGTCTTACTGTCTTTGGCGGCCAGGGTGACCTTCTGGTCCTGTTCGCCGAGTTTCTCTTGCACGAAGGCGATGGTGTAATCGCCCGGCGGCAGGCCCTTGATCTCATACTTTCCGTCCGGCCCGGTGACCGCGTAGAACGGGCTCTTCACCACGTTGATGTACATCTTCATCCAGGGATGCTGGTTGCACTTCACCGGGAGCATGATTTCCTCGCGGGCGAAGTTTTTCTCGATTGGGGCCGCAGCGGGAGGTTGCGATTCGTTCCACTCCCGGTTGTCCTTGGGAGTGGGATGGATGTTGTGGGTGGTCTGATCGTCGTTCTTGATCTGCACGTTCTGTCCCGCCATCACGCCCAGCACGTGGGGATGATAACGGCAGCCCTGCTGGTCAATGGTCACAGCCTGTGTGGGAACATCGAACGTCCGGTTGCCCAGCCCGTCCTTCACGTAGACGAACACATTCGCCAGATTGCCGTTGTCGGCTACCACGGTCTCGGCCGTATTCGCACCCTTGCAGGCCGGATCCTGGCTCATGTCAATCTTCGCGGCCTTGGGAGCTGCGCCGTCAAACTTCACGGTGCCGCTGACGCTGGCCACGGTATTGGGATCGATCGGCGTAGCGGCGGGTTGCGCCGCCGCGGGAGCGGCCGCGGGCTGCTCCTCGGGAGTTTCCTTCTTGCTGCAGCCTACCAACAGCCACAGGCCGAGCAGGCAGAGCACGCTTAGCGCACCTACCCATGCTTTCTTATTCATGATGTCGCCCTTTCTTGGGAGATTTTCTAAAGCATTCACAGATCCAGCGCCACTGCGCGCCTGACCCTTCGCAGGCGGAAGCCGGACTCAGGATGACGCCATCAAGGTGCGGTGGCGGTGGTTGTACCTTTTACGAGTCAAAACATTTTACCGCGAACCACCGCCGCTTGCCGTGCGCCCGGAAGTTGAAGCCCCGGCTGCCGCTTTGTGCTTGCTGGATGGTGGCTCCGTGGAGGCGCGGGTTCGTCCCATGGCGCTCGCGACTCGACGCTGTTCTTCCGGCGTCAACTGGAAGATGTAATCCACCAGCAGCTTGGTGTGATCCTTGTCGTAGCCCTGGAACGACGCCGGGGTGGGGCCGGCAAAGACCCACTGGGTGCCTTGCTTGCGGAACAATCCCGAGGGCATGGAAGTGCCGGGGCTGACGGCCTGCGGGTCGATGATCCAGCGTTCGACCCAGTCGGGTTTCAGACGCTGCCTGGCCAGCAGGAAATTCGGCGCCGTGGCGAACTTGTCGTGCTGCGGATCGCCGGTGGCGTGACACTTCAGACAGGGCGCCGCTGTACTCGAAAACAGGCTGCGTGCCATGTCGGTTTCCTTCGCCGTGAGCGTCGGGACCTCCTCCGGGATGTACGGCAGAGGCTGCTGCGAGAGCGCCTCGAAGAAGCGCACCAGCTTGCGCAGTTCATTGTCAGAGAACGAGAACGTGGGCATGCGCACCTGAAGGTAGGGACGCACGCCGTTGCGATTCGTATCCGTGTCACTCTGCGCCGGGTTGGAGAGGAATCGCCGCAACCACTCGGGATCGACACGCGCGCCCTCGGTCAGAAGTTTCGGCGGCAAGGCTTCGGGCGTGTCGCGATAACGAGCCATCCCCATCAGCACAGTTCTTTGCCCGGGGATGAACTGGTGGCATCCCATGCAGTTGTACTTCTTAACGATCCACCAGCCATCCTGGATATCGCGGCGGGCGTCTCCCGGTTTGTACTGGTAGCTGTCAGGCAGGGAACTCTCCTGGCTGCCGAGCAGGAAGGTGGTCAAGGCCCGGATCTGCTCCTGGTCCAGGTGCAGGTTGGGCATGCGGAGTTTCTCCATCTCCGACTTTTGCTTGCCCTGGTCGTAGATATTGGGCTCTGCCAGTTTGTGCTCGAAAAAGCCCTTGTGGTCGTACCAGGGCCCCTTGGCCGGACCGTCAGGCAACCGCTGCAAATCCTCGGGATCAGTGATCGGCTCTTTGCCGCCACGCTGCGCCTCTTCCGTGAACAGCGCAAAGTCGAGGCGCTCGATGGGCTTGCTGCCTTCGTAAGTCAGTTCCGTGCCGATGCGGCCTTCATCCTCGAAGCCGGAAATCTCGTGGCATCCTGCGCACCCGAATTGCCGAACCCACTTCTTGCCTTCTTCCTTCAGCTTGGGATCGTCCATGAAGGAAGCGTCGGCGTAGGACGAGGGGTCTTTCTGCTTCTGCGTCACCAAGTAGCTGGCGATGTCCTGCGCGTCTTCCACGCTGAGACGCAGGCTGGGCATCACCGTCATATTCTGCACCTGGAGCTCGTGGCCATCGTTGGGGCACTGGCTGTGCTCGAGGTCGAAGACGTAGGGCAGACCCTTCTTGGCGTAATCCTCAGGCCCGATGTCCTTCTTCTCGTATGGGCAATACGGACGGGTGCGCTGCCGGGCGTTGTGAATCCAGCGTACCAGGTAATCGTAGTTGTCTTTTTCGCCGACGCGGGTCAGGTTCGCGGCGAAGGTGCCGCCCTGCATCTGATCGCCTTCGCCGATAGAGTGACAAGCCAGGCAACCGCGGGTCTCGAACAATTCCTTGCCGTGACCAGCGTTGCCAGGCTTCTGCTGCTGCGGCGGATCCTTCAACGCCGATTGCCAGATGTACGCCGAAATCGCGCGCACCTGCTCATCGTTGAGGCGGAAGTTCGGCATCTTGGTCGTAGGCCGGAAGTCGGTCGGTTTCTTCAGCCATACCGGAATCCAGTTCTTGTTCAGCTTGAGCCGGATATCTTTCAGGTTCGGGCCGACTTTCTTCTGGTCCTGCATCAGGCTGTGGGACTGGAAGTCGAGCTGCTGAATGCGGCCGTCCAGCTTGCTGTTGGCAACGCGCAGGGCGACTGCTTTGTCGTTGAGCCGGTTGGCTTCTTCGTTAGACGCGGCCGCGTCGGCCTGCTTCATCAGGTCAGCGGCGTCCTTGGTGTTCTCAATCTTCTGCTGTTCGAATTGTTTGAGCTGCTGGGTCAGGTTGTTCAGGTCTTCGGGCTCTTTGTCGTAGCCCTCGTAGCGATGGCAGCCCATGCAGCCCTTCTGCCGGAACAGGTCCTTGCCCTCGCTGATGGTCCAGCCCACGTCACCGCTGACCAGCACCATATCGCCGGCGTGGCAGGTCTGGCAGCCGGCTTCGGCATTTTCCTTGGGGAAGAGCGGCCACAGCCAGTGCTCATAGTTGCCGTGGGCTTTCTCAATGCTGGTGGTGGCACGGCCGTTGCCCAGATGGCAGGGCGAACAGCCGAACTTGTCGGGATCGTGGACCTTCAGCAGGGCAGGCTCGGGGTGGCTGACGAAGGCGCGATCATATTCATCCGGTTTCTTCTCTTTGTTGGCCTGAGCCATGGAAGCGGCGGTGATCTTCAGCGGCTCGCGCGCGCCCATGTGGCAGGACTCACAGCGGTCCACAATATTGGCTTCGGCGACGTTGATCTGCTGAATTTTCGGGTCCCACTCCGCAGTCTTCTTCCTCAAGCCGTCGATCTGAGTGGGCGTGAGATCCACCATGTGGTCGGAGACGTACTGGGCAAGCTTGGTATTGGCGTCGGTGACCGGCTTGAGGACCTCACCCAGTTCGGCGCTGGTTTTGGTGCGCTCATCTTTCAGCGCGTTGTATTTCTCCTCCAGTTGGGCGAAGTCGTATTTTTCTTTGTGGCCGTCGGGATATTCGACCGACCAGACCTCGGCTTTGTATTCGTCCAGTTCCTTTTGCTTGCTGGCCTTGCCCGACTTGCTGGGATCGGTCTCAATCTCGTAGTTGAGGGCGTTGACGTAGGCACGCTTGTCGGTGAAGACGCTCTGCACCGCCAGGATCTTAGCGTTGAGATCGCTGATCTGCTTTTGCAGTTCGTCCTTGCGCGCCTTGGCGCTGGCCTCCGCCTGTCTGGCGGCTTGATCGAGTTGCTGGTACTCCGCGCTTTGGGCGATTGCCTTGATCGACTGCTCGGACTGGGAGTGCTGCGTCTTCAGGAACGCGGTGTAGCGCTCCTTCCACTCCTGCTGGAAGGCCTTCCAGGGGCGTTGCCCGTAAGCCTCGTCCCACAGCGCCCAGAACAGCGTGGCCATCAGGATGACCATGGCCACCAGGTAATGCAGGGCGAAGGACTTGGTTACGATCGGATCTTGCTCAGGGATTGGTTTTTCGGGCACCACATCCTCCGAAACAACAGTCGTTGGTCGTTAGTCGTTGGCCGAAATCCGGAGATCTTTGGCTAACGACCAAAGACCAACGACTAAACGTTGAACCACGGTGTTATCCACACGTACTTAATGTGCCACAGCAAACGCAAAAGCATCTTTGCCGGCAACGCCACCATGGTGAGCAGGAAGAACATCATGATGGAGTACTGCAGCAGGCTCAGGCGCTGATAGTCTTTCGGGTTGTAGCGCCGGAACAGCGCGTGCGCGATGAACCCACCCGCCAGGTAATAGCCGCCAACCACCACGGCGCCGAAAATGGCCTTGGCCAGGTTGGAGGTGATTCCGAAAATGTCGGGCAAGTCCCGGTTCACCTCGTAAATCAGACGATTGTGGTCCCAGGTTTGCCCCGGCCAGAACCACTGCCAGCCGGGACCGCGAATGAAAGTCCCAATGATGATCATCGCCACCCAGAGAAAGAGGAAGCCGAACAGAAACGTGCCAATCGAAAACTTGCGCTGCTTCCAGGTGTAGTAGCCGCTGCCCAGCGGGTTGGTGTCAATGTAAGGAATCACCATGAGGCCGACAATGATGAGTGTCGGCATGACCACACCGGCGATCCAGGGATCGAAATACACCAGCATCTCCTGCAAGCCGAGGAAATACCACGGTGCCTTGGCCGGATTCATGGTCAGGTTGGGATTGGATGGCTCTTCCAGCGGGGCGCTCAGGGTGATGGACCACACCATCAGGATGGCGCTGACGATGATGGCGGCGAGAAATTCCATCCGCAGCAGGAACGGCCAAACGTGAACTTCCTTCTGCCAACCCGGACGGAAGGGCCAGCTCTTGCGATGATGCGTCTTGGCCATGGCGGGACTGGTTTCGAGTTCGGCGATCAGTTCATCGTTGGCCTTGGCCTGCTTCCATGCCAGGTAGATGTAGAAGATGAGCAGCGGGATCAGTCCCACGATGGGGATGTTGTCCGGGGCAGAAGCGATTTCCCAAAGTTGACGCCAGTCCATAAAAACCTCAGGTCTCAGGTATCAGGTCTCGAGTCTCAGGTCATGGCTCTTCGGCGGTCTCCTGACTCTAAATAAGCCTGAGACCCGACACCTGCGACCTGAGACCTCGATTACTTCTTCGGCTCTTTCACCTCTGACGCCAGCATCACCGGCGCCGGTCCGGAGATGCCACCGTCCTTACGCACACGCCAGAAGTGCACAATCATGAAAATCGAAGCCACGATGGGAATGCCGATGCAGTGCCATATATATGAGCGCAGCAAGGCGTTGGCATCCACGATCGAGCCGCCCAGCAATCCGAAGCGAATGTCGTTGTAGGGCGTCATGCCCAATTGGTGTCCGAAGGGGCCCTCGTGTCCCAACAGCGGGGTGGCGCGCGCCATATTCGTACCGACCGTGACTGCCCAGAATCCGAGCTGATCGTCGGGGAGCAGGTAGCCAGTGAACGAGAGCAGCAGGGTCAGCACCAGCAGAATGACGCCTACGTTCCAGTTAAACTCGCGTGGCTTCTTGTACGAACCCGTAAGAAAAACACGGAACATGTGCAGCCAGACCGCGATCACCATCAGGTGGGCAGCCCAGCGGTGCATGTTGCGCAGCAACTTGCCGAAGGGGACGTCGTGCTCGAGGTAGAGGACGTCGCGAAATGCCTGCACCTTGCTGGGGTGGTAATAAAACATCAGCAACACACCGGTGAAGGTGAGCACAATAAAGAGGTAGAAGGTGATCCCGCCCATGCCCCAGGTGTAGCTGTAGCGCACCGCATCGCGGTTGATCTTGGCCGGGTGCAGGTGCAGGAAGACGTTGGAGAGCACGCCCAATGCCCGGTTGCGCGGAGTGTCGTCATGCTTGTGGCGGAAGATCGAGGTGTAGACCTGGGTCTTGGTTGGGTCCTTGAGGTGCTCGATCTGCTCTTTGGCTTTGGCGGGCATGTCTGTCTTGAGCGACTGAACGTCTTCTTTGACGCCGGCCTTTACCCGCTCGAGCAGACCTACGCGAGCTCCATTCCCGTTTTTCCCGTTCTTATTGTCTTCAGCCATGGTGTCGGTTCCTTTAGCCTCGCTTCGCTCGCTGGACAGCCCCTTCGACTCCGCTCAGGGCGGGCTACGGCGGCTATCCCCACGTAATGCTTATGCGGGCAAAAATGCGCCCGGATCGTTGAACTGGCTGGGCTGGCCCTTGGGCCACTGGTACAGGTGCGAAACATCAACCAGGATCTGGCCGTCGGGCGACAACTCCACATGGGCGCGGTCCATGGGACGCGGCGCCGGTCCTTCGAAGTTGATGCCTTCGCTGTCGTATCCACTGCCGTGGCAGGGGCACTTGAACTTGTTTTCGCTGGGCTTCCAGTCCGGGGTGCATCCCAGGTGGGTGCAGCGCGCATAAATGATGAACAACCGGTCAGGAGTGCGATCCACCCAGATGCGGTATTTCTGCTGGAACTTGGTGTCCACGCCGAGTCCGAAATCGGAGGGATAGCCGATCTTGAAGCTGGTGGCGGGCTCGAACAGGGTGCGCGGCAGGAAAAAGCGGAAGAAGGCGATCAACCAGGCGGCCAGGAAGGCAACCACGCAACTCCATACCAGCCGCCGGCGGGCACGATTGATGTCGCTGTCTTCCGGCCCGACCGAGGCCACGCCGCCCGCGGCTGCTGCCTTGGAGGTTCCTACGGCAGGTGTGCCCACGTAGCTGGTCGAGGGGCCACTCCGGGCCACGGGCGCGGCGACGGCGGCGGCCGCGGCTGCAGGACGAGTCGCTGCGGGCGCGGAAGCTGGGCTGGCGACTGCTGGTGCAGCTGGGGCCGCGGCCGGTGCTGCCGGTTCGCCGAGCAAAGCGGTGACTTCAGCGTCGTTGAGTGGCGGCAGGTTATTGCGTTTGCGCCGCGCCTGCTCGGCGGCGATGGAGGACTTGCTCCACTTCTTTCCGGCGGCCACGATCTTCTGGACTTCGGGGCTGATATTGGCGGATGAAGCGCTCACTACGGCAGCGGCCGGAGCCGCAGGGGCTGCCGCGGCCGGAGGAGCAGGGGCGGGAGTTGCGGACGGAGCGGGAGCAGCGGCCGCTGTCGATCCATCTCCGCTCTCCCACGACATAGGCACGCCGGTCCGGAGCGCCTCCATGTCGGCATCGCTGAGCAGGGGCAGGCCTGAGCGCTTGCGATAGGCCTGTTCGGCGGCGATGACCGAGTTGTTCAGCGCCTTGCGCGGCCACTTGGGAAGCCGTCCGAGAACGCCGCTTAGCGTGTTGGTTTCATCTGCCATCCGTGCTTACCTCTTCTCCCCGAGATGCATGTTCGGTTTGCGACTAGTCGGCCGCCACCAGGCAACTGGTTCTACCTCGCCTGCGCAGATCGACGCCCAAGGCTGAGCCCACCAGTTCTGCCAACGCAGCAATAAAGGTGGGCGAGTCGTTCAGTCCGGAGGTCATCTCGAAGCGTTCAATGCCGAGTGCCTGCGCTTCCGCGCGGGCTTCATGATCGATCTCACCTAAAGTTTCCACGTGATCGGACACAAAAGAGATGGGCACAACGCAAAGCTCGCGGACGCCCTCGGCGGCGACATCGCGCAAAGTCTTGTGCAGGGAAGGCTGGAGCCACCTGCTGGCGCCCACTTTGCTCTGGTAACAGAGACGATAGTGATTGGGCCATCCGCCGCGCTGCATGAGCAACTCGACGGTCTCTTCGATCTGGCGCTGGTACGGATCGCCCTTTTCGATGACGGCGAGGGGAACGCTGTGGGCGCTGAACACGAGCTCTGCGCGCCCGGGGTCGGGGAAGCGGACCAGCGTCTCTTCCACTTTCTCGACCAAGGCATCGAGATAAAGCTCGTGCCGGTAAAACGCCTCGACGCGATGCACCGGGATGTCGTCGTGGAACAAGCGTTGCCACTCGTTAAGGCTGCTTCCCGTGGTGGTGCTGGAATAATGCGGGTACAGGGGCAGCAGGACCACCTCGTCGCATTGCGCAGCGCGCAGATGTTCGATCGCCTCGGCGGTGAAGGGATGCCAGTAACGCATGGCGACAAAGCAGCGGGCGTCGAAGCCGGACTCCGCCAGCTTGAGTTGCAAGGCTCGGGCTTGCTGCTCGGTAAAGCGGCGGATGGGGGAGCCTCCGCCGATGACGGAGTAATGGTGCTGAACTTTGCGGGCGCGGGTGGTGGAAATCAGTTTGGCGAGGGGTCTGCGGCCGATGCGGGCGAAAGGGAAGTCGATGATGTCGGGATCACAGAACAGATTGAAAAGAAAAGGTTCGATGGCCTCCAGCGTGTCGGGCCCGCCGAGCTGGAACAGGACTACTCCTACCCGCCGTGTTGTGGTTGCCATCCCGCCTGAGTCCCCAGAAGAAGAAGGATGTTACTGAAAATTTACAGGGTTCGTCAATGTGGGAGGAAGGGACAACGGCGAGAGTGCCGAGGGAAATTCGTCTGTTCCGAAAACAGAACAAACACCCACTGCACCGAACTGCGGCATTGACGAACGGCACGGGCCCGATTAGCTTGGCCGCCGGTATCCCGGGCTCTTTCGACTTCAGCATCCCCGCTGCGGCGAGTTCGGCTCACGGAACTGCGGTCCACGGCGGCAAACTCCACCAGCCAACAACCTCAACAAGGGGACCGGATGAAGCGCCGAGGATTGTTCGTTACCTGTTTGCGTACTCCCCTTCTGCTCTCGGTGCCTTCGCGCGGCAAGCCTGCATTGGCGCACGACATTCACCGACGCGACACCATCACCTGCCAAGACACCGCGACCCAATGCCCCAACCTCAACAACCCCGATACAATACGCCACCCATATGCTTGGAATCAGGTGAAGGGCAGAACCGCCACTCGGGATGTTGGC
The DNA here is from genome assembly GCA_020073165.1 of Terriglobia bacterium. Lineage (GTDB taxonomy): Bacteria > Acidobacteriota > Terriglobia > Terriglobales > Acidobacteriaceae > JAIQET01. The sequence goes on from JAIQFP010000020.1 coordinate 40,006, forward strand.
GATGATCAAATAACCCAGCAGTCGTTCCTGTACCAGGTCTATAGCCCATCAACGCCGTTGGTGGGCCCCAACGTCGTAATTTTCGACGGCGCATATGGCCAGCAGACGCTGGACCGGTGGGACCCCTACTCCGGATGGTATCCGACGCACAACGACTGCGCCTGGGAGGATGCCAATGACCCAGAATGCAACTACGACCGGGTGGCCGATGTTCTGGTCAACAACGGGTACAGCGAGAACCAGGTCGAGGCCGTCTTCCTCAAGGCTTCCAACGCATACCCGCAATGCGACCTGAAACGCGTGTACTGCCCGCCGCCGAGTAGCGACCGAGCCGACGCCGAAACAGCGGAGAAGTATCTGGGCAACATCATGCGCTACCTCAAATGCTGCGAACTCAACCTCGATGGCAGTTCCAGCGGCACCCCGCGTTATCCCAACCTGCTGCAGGTCTTTGTTACCAGTCGCATCTATAGGGGTTATGCCAACGACCATTCCGCCGGCCACCCCGATGCCTGTCTCAACCCCGAACCGTTCAGCTTCGAGTTAGGCTTTGCGGTGCAGCGGCTGATCGTGGAACAGATCAACCAGGCCAACGGCGGGGGTCCGGGAGATTCCTGGGCGGGCCACCTGACGTACGACGTTGCCCCCTGGTTCGACTGGGGTCCGTACCTGTGGGCAAATAGAGATGAGGCGAGCAGCAGCGGGTTGGCCTGGTGCAACGGGGAGGACGATCCCATCTGCCAGAGGGCCCGCGACTTCCGCTTCGGCGACCTCACTCCGGGCAAGGAAGGATTCTACGGAGACTACACCCACCCCACATATACCGCGCAAGGCAAAGTGGCAACGCAGCTAGTCAAATGGATTACTGGTCAAAAGACATCACTCGGCCCCCAGTCCTTCATCACCGACTGGGTTACTCCCTGGATATTGCCCCCTCACTGAAGATCTACTTGCCCACAACGGCGGATGGTTCGTCCCGATTCATCCGCCGTTTTCAGAACAACTGGTGATCTGACCACGGGCCTATCTCGCAACACCCGGGCCGCTCGAAGTCAGCCGCGCTTATCGGGCTTGTGGTGAAGCCATGGAAGCTCCCGTCGACAAGCTGATAGGCTCCTACAATCTGCCCGGACGCATTGATGCCGTCCGCGAATGTTCCATATGCGCCGGGGTAGCTGAACGAAATGTACTTGCCATTCCTGGACGCAAACGCGTAAGCGGCGCAGGAGGAAGAGCATCCCACATACCAGCCCACGATGATTCCATTGTCATTGATGCCATTAGCCTCCGTCTGCGTGGTTGCCCCCGGGAAGATGATGGTCTGGTACTTGCCATTCTTGTAGGCGAACCCGTTCACCGTGGCCCCAGTGTACGAGCCTACCACTTGCCCGAAACTGTTGATGCCGTTGGCATACACGTAGATCCAGCCCCCCGGGGCGAAACACGGTCATAGGGGCCGCCTCCAACGGACGGCTGGGAGGGGGAAGGAGAACCAGACTCCGCGCATTATCCTTCCCGCCCAACGACCTTTCCGCCAACAATCCCGATGCCTGCTTCAATCCGGAACCATTCAGCTATGAGTTGGGCATTGCGGTGCAGCGGTTGCCATGTCTCAGGCGCGCGAAGGCTGCGGGGCGGCGGCGACCGACTCCATGGCCTCGATCACCGAATCGGCAAACTCGGAGGTCCCCGCCTTGCCGCCGATGTCGCGGGTGAGCTTCTCACGGGTGCGATAGACCTTGTCGAGCGCATTGCGGATTTTCCAGGCGGCGTCGTGTTCTCCGAGATGACGAAGCATCAGCAGGGAACAGCGGATCACGGCGGTGGGATTGGCGATGTTGCGGCCGGCAATATCCGGCGCCGAGCCATGCACCGCTTCGAAAATGGCGCAGTGCTCACCCAGGTTGGCGCTGGGCACCAGTCCCAGGCCGCCCACCAGGCCCGCGCACAGGTCGGAAATGATGTCGCCGTAAAGATTTTCCATCACCAGCACGTCGTACTGGTAGGGATTCATCACCAGTTGCATGCAGGCGTTGTCCACAATGTGTTCGCCGTAGGTGATTTCCGGATATTCCTTGGCGACCGTCCGGCTGCAGCGCAGGAACAAACCGTCCGAAAGCTTCATGATGTTGGCTTTGTGCACCGCATGTACCTTCTTGCGTTTGTTCTTGCGGGAGTATTCGAAGGCGAAACGAGCGATGCGAGTGGAGGCTTTCTCGGTGATGATCTTCAAGCTCTCAACCACGCCCGGCACCACCTCATGTTCCAGGCCGGAATAAAGGCTTTCGGTATTTTCCCGCACGATGATCAAGTCTATATCGGGGTAGCGGGTGGGAATGTGCGGGAGATTGCGGATTGGTCGGAAGTTGGCGAACAGGTCGAACTTCTTGCGCAGGGTAACGTTAATGCTGGCAAAGCCTCCGCCGACGGGCGTGGTCACTGGTCCCTTCAGTGCCACTCGGGTGCGCTCGATGGACTCGGTCAATTCCTTAGGGATGTATTCCTGATATTTCTCAAAGGCCTCGGCGCCGACCTCGAAGCTCTCCCACTCGAACTTTACCCCAGTGGCTTCGAGGATGCGCACGGCGGCGTTGGTGACCTCGGGGCCGATGCCATCGCCGGGAATGAGGGTAACGTTGTAAGCCATACTCTCTGTGGAGGACGGAGCATCCTCGTCCGTCCCGTAGCGCACCATCAGATTCGGGTGGAACGGGCGGTGCCGCCCTCCATCGTCAAAGTCTAGTTCTTTGCCGCGCTCTTGCCCTTAGGTTCTGGTTCCTTTGTCTTAAGCAGATCTTTCAATTCTGACATGAACTCCTGTACGTCCTTGAAGTCCAGATAAACCGAGGCGAAGCGCACGTAGGCCACTTTGTCGTAGCGGCGCAGGCGGTTCATGATGAGTTCGCCCAGTTCGCTGGTCCTGCGCTCCCGCTCTGGTGATTCAATTACGAAGCTCTCGGCCTCGTTGACAATCTGCTCCAGCTTGCCGATGGGAACGGGGCGTTTCTCGCAGGCTCGCAGCAGCCCGTTCAACACCTTCTGGCGGTCGAATTTTTCCCGGCGGCCGTCTTTTTTCACCACCATGTAAGGGATTTCATCAATCCGCTCATAGGTGGTGAAGCGCTTGCCGCACTTCAGGCACTCGCGGCGGCGGCGGATGGACTCGGCTTCCTTGCTCTCGCGCGAATCCACCACTTTGTCATTCGCAAACCCGCAGAAAGGACACTTCATGGCGCTTGGGACTCAGAGCATTGTAACAGGCAAGGCAGGGCATCAGCCGTGGCTCTCAGGGTTCTAGCGGGCGGAAGTCGGCGACGAAGGCAGGACGCTGACTTTTTGCTCCTCGCGATGGCTCTCTTCCGAGAGTTCGCGGAGGGAAAGCCGTTCGCGATGCGCCAGGAACAGACCGACGGGGACCACCGCGATGAAGGTGACCAGCCAGAGCATGATTCCGCAACTGGCGGCCAGTTCTTTAGGGACGCCAAAGATATGCTCGAGCGCGGCGATGGTTGCCAGCTGTGAGCCGCCGCCGACGCCCGGCAGCTGCACCAGCGATCCCACCATGCTCGATCCCATCAGCAACAGGATCTGGGTCTGCGGGATGTGCAGTTCCTTGGCGCCATAGGCAAGTGCCGTTTCCTTATAAGCCACCGCAATCACGCACCACATGATGATGGAGACGGCGATCAGCCAGGCCAGGGACACCGGGCCATGAATCGTGTTCAGCCCGCCGCGAAACTCGCGGATGCGCAGGGCGATGCGGTGTCCCAGGTTGGAGGCAAGGTGGGCGAAGCGGCGCTCCACCCATTGTGCCAGGGCCTCTCCGCTCCGGCTGACAGCAACGGCGGCCAGGGTCAGCCCCACCACAAGGAACGTGAAGATGATGCCGGCTTCACGGAAACTTGTGTAGTAAGCGAGCCGCTTGGGGGCAGTTGCAAGGAACGCAGCCAGGATGAGCAGCACGGTGAAGGCGCCGATGTCGAAGATGCGTTCCACCGCCCACACCGCCAACTGAGACGAAAAAGTGAGCTGCTCGCGGCGCGCGATCAGATAAGGCCGGATCAACTCGCCCGGGCGACCCAGCAGGGCCAGCCCAGTGAATCCAATCAGGGTCGGCGCTACCATCTTGAGCGAGGAGGTGGGCTTCACCGGGCGGAGAAAGATTTTCCAGCGGATGGCCCGCATGCCGTAAGCCAGGTAGATAAGAGCAACCGCATGAACGATGTGCATCCAGCGGATGTGGTGTACTTCACCGGCAAACCGGGCCCAGTCGAAATCCCGCCAGGTACGGAATTGCAGGTAAAAAAGAACGGCGAGAATCACGATCCCGCCGCCGTAAACAAGAATGCGTTTTCTGCTCATCTTAAGGTGGATATAAGAACGTGAAGCCAGATGGGGCATACAACACGCCCTTGCTCAAGGTATATGAGCAGGGTGGGAAGGTCAACGCGGGGGCAGTCGTCAGGTATCGGCCGTCAGCCATCAGGTCACGTCCCAGGATGATGATTCCGGTCCCGGGTTGACACTGATAGTCGCGAAAACAGCACTACCTGATCGCTGATAGCTGAGGGCGGTCACTGGGATGCTGATTGCATCGCATGCGGCGCTGATTTTTTCTTGCTGGCTTCAGTCGCTGCGGCTTTCTTCTCCGCCAGCTTCTTGCGGTTGAAATCGCGGATCACCCGGGAGACGTAGGCGCGCGTCTCGAAATAGGGAGGCAGGCCACGGTATTGTTCCACGCGTTGCGGGCCGGCGTTATAGGCAGCCAGGGCTTTGATCAGATCGAAGTTGTAGCGCTCCAGAAGTTCGCGCAGGTAACGCGAGCCGCCTTCCACGTTGGCGTTGGCGTCGAAAGCGTCATCGACCCCCAATTGGGAGGCGGTATGGGGCATGAGCTGCATCAGGCCCTGCGCACCCTTGGGAGAAACCGCGCGCGGATTGAATCCGCTCTCGGCACGAATCACGCTGCTGACCAGGTCGGGATCGAGGTGGTGGCGGCCGCTGACTTCGCTGATGACGTCCTTCAACCTTTCCGGGCCTGCGTGGGTGGCTGCGGGCGGACTCCAGAGGTCCTTCTCGAAGTGGTCAATCTGATCGGTGGGAATATCAATGTAGCTATCGCTGTTGGTGGAGGGGTAGAGGCGCGTGACCGCTCCAATGACCGCGCGCTTCTCGTGGCGAACCGAGAAGCCGTTGCGCAGGATGGCTAGGTCAGAGGCGGAGGCGGGAACGCACACCACCAGCAGAACCAGTCCCAGGCCGAGTTTTCCGAGTTTGCACATGACTGCCGCCCGAGTAGTGGGGACGAGGACGCCCCCACGACAGTAGGCGCTACGAAACCCCTACTCGCGATCCACCCAGCACCTGCTCAATCGCCGCGGCCACGCCGTTTTCGGCGTTGGATCGGGTTACCGCCCAGCCGTTGCGGCGCAGTTCTTCTGACGCATTTCCCATGATAAAGGGCAGGCCGGCGAAGGCAAGCATTTCAATGTCGTTGTAGTTGTCACCAATGGCCATGACCTGTTCGCGGGGGATGCCGCGATGCCGGGCCCAGCGTTCCAGAGCGTGGCCTTTGGAACAGCCGTGGTTCAGGATATCCACGATGGACAAGTCACGGATGGCATATTCGGTGCGGAGCACGGTAATCTGGTTCTCCAGGCCGCTTCGCGACAGGGCTTTCAGAGCCTGGTGCATGCGCTCAATCGGACCGCAGAACATCGCCTGCACCGGGTCGGTGGTCAGTGAGCGTTCGACGGGGATCACGAAATCGATGTATTGCAGGTTCTTCTCCAGCCAGCGCTGGATGCTCGCGGTCAACTCATCCATGCGCTCGAGCACGATGGCGCCCTTGGTTTCGACATCGAAAGTGAGGACCGTGTTGCCGCGGAAGTCATGCATGGCGTGGCAGAGCTTGCGGCAGGTTTCGGCGGGGAGCAAGTCACGGTGGAAGGTCTCTCCGGCGAGCGAGCGGGTAATGGCGCCATTGGAGCTGATCAGCCAGAGATCGAAACCCAGTTGCTGCACGATGGGCAGAGCGAAGGTGTGCCGCCGCCCGGTCACCACGATGACCTCGACGCCTTGCTGGTGAGCGCGGCGCAGAGCCGCCATGTCGGTTTCCGAGATCTGAAATTCGGGGTTCAGCAGGGTGCCGTCAATATCCACAGCCAGCAGGCGAATGGGCGATTTCACCATGCGATTCTAGCATTCGGACTGGAGCGGGAACGGTGACGCGCAACCAAGCTGATTGGCTGTCTGGTGCCCGGAAGAGGGCTAGCCGTTCCCGCCACGGACCTCGTGCTATAGTGCGCAACAAGCATGGGATCCTTACTATTTTTTGCTTTTTCGTGGTGGGGTATTCTGCTGCGCGTGGTCGCGATTGTGCACTTTATTCGCCGCCGCCCCAACTTCTTTTGGCTTTGGATCATCCTCTTTCACTGGCTCGGGGCGCTAGTCTACATTGCCGTCGAAGTCATCCCTGACGCCGGCCTGCTGCGGCAGTCGTTCAAGGTTTTTCCGCGACGCCGGAGGATTCACGAACTGGAATCGGCCATTCTGGACAATCCATCAGCGGGGAATTACGAGGAGCTGGCTGATCTGTACCTGGAAGAAGGGAACTACGCGCGGGCGCGCCAGTGTTATGACAAGGCCATTTCTTCCCGCACCGACTCGCCTGATCCGTTTTATCGCCGGGGGATTACGGAACTGCAGATGGGGGACTTTGCGGCAGCCCTCGTTGACCTGGAGCGCGTGGTAGCGAGCGATCCGAAATACGATTTTCATCGTGCCGTCGGGCTGCTGGCCCACGCTTACGCCAACACCGGGAAGCCGGACAGGGCCGAAGCTTTGTTCCAGCAAGCCATCAAGATTTCTACTTTGTCTGAGACTTACTACAATTACGCCCTCTTCCTGGCGTCCCAGCAGCGCTATGCTGAAGCCCGCGAGTGGACGCAGCGCATCCTGGCCAAGAAGCCGACCATGCCTGGATATTTGCGGCGGCGGGAGCGGCCCTGGTTCCGCCGGGCGAGCGGCCTGTTGAAACGGCTCCCCGCGTAATACCCGAAGCGGTGCCGTCCGCTGGCGGCAGTGCTAGACTTTCACCCGTGGCCCGTATTGCTTACCTGGAATGCACCAAGTGCGGCGCGTCGATCAGCGCTGAGCATCCGCAAACCACTTGCCCAAAGGACGGCGGCGTGCTGTACGCCCGCTACGATCTGGACGCCCTTAGGAGAAGCTTTCCGGCGTCCGCGCTCGCCGGACGTACGCCCAGCATGTGGCGCTACGCCGAAGTCATGCCGGAGGCTGAGCCGGTGTCGCTGGGCGAAGGTTTCACCCCGATGCTGGCCAGCAAGGAATTTCCCAACGTCTATATCAAAGACGAAGGCCTGAATCCGACCGGCTCGTTCAAAGCGCGCGGTCTTTCCGCCGCGGTGACCATGGCGAAGGCCTACGGCCTGAAAAAGCTGGCCATCCCTTCGGCGGGCAATGCGGCCAGTGCGCTGGCGGCCTACGCGGCCAAGGCCGATATCGAAGCCCATATCTTCATGCCCAAGGACGTGCCTGTCGCGAACCGGGTGGAGTGCGAGAGCTACGGCGCAAAGGTCACACTGGTGAACGGCCTGATCAGCGAGTGCGCCAGGCTGGTCGCCGAGCGCAAAGAAAAAGAAGGCTGGTTTGATGTCTCCACACTGAAAGAACCCTTCCGCGTGGAGGGCAAGAAGACCATGGGATACGAAGTTGCCGAGCAACTGGGATGGCAGTTGCCACAAGGCATTATTTATCCCACAGGCGGGGGCGTCGGCCTGATCGGCATGTGGAAGGCATTCGACGAGATGGAGAAGCTGGGCTGGATTGGCTCGGAGCGTCCGCAGATGGTAGCTGTGCAGTCAAGCGGTTGCGCGCCAATTCCTAAAGCGTGGGATGAAGGTAAGGCCAGCGCGGAATTCTGGCCCAATGCGAGTACACTGGCCGCCGGTCTGCGTGTGCCCAAAGCCTACGGCGACTACCTGATTCTCGATATTCTGAACAAGAGCGGCGGTGTAGCGCTGGCCGTGACCGACGGCGAGATCATGGACGCGCTCCGCCACTGGGCGCAGGTGGAAGGGATCTTTGCCGCTCCAGAAGGTGCCGCGGCGCTGGCTGCCTATCACAAGCTGCACGACAGCCTGTTTTTCGAGTCCGACGACACCGTGGTGCTGTTCAACACCGGCTCAGGGCTGAAGTACCTGGATGTGATCGACCGCCCCAGCGGGAGCGCGCAGGCAGAGCAGCCAGCATCGCGGCAGATTGGCGGAATTATCGGGCCGTACTGATTTAGTAGCGCCGGCAACCCGCCTGCTGTCGATGGGGGCATCTCGTCCCCACATCCGACAGCCAAGAGATGGCCGCGAGCCCTATGCACATGACTGAACGTCTCTACTATCACGATTCCTTCCTTTATGAATTCGACGCGACCGTTCAAGGTGCCGTGTCCGACGCGGAGCGCTCCGCCCTAATCCTCGACCGTACCGCGTTTTATCCCACCGGCGGCGGGCAGGTATTCGATACCGGATGGATCATGGCTGATCAGCACAAGCTGCGTGTCGCCGAAGTCGCGGAACAGGAAGACATCATTCTCCACTACCTGGGAAATGCGGTGGCACTTGAGAAGGGAACTCGCGTCCACGGCCTGATCGATGTGGACCGCCGACGCGACCACATGCAGCAGCATTCCGGGCAACACGTGCTCTCAGCGGCGTTTGTGCGCCTGTTCAACATGGCGACGGTGTCGTTCCACATGGGCGCGGACTATTGCTCGATTGATCTGGATACGAAAAGCCTGTCTGCGGAACAGGTGCAAGCCGCTGAGGCGCTGGCGAATGATGTGGTGATGGAAAATCGTCCGGTTGCGATCCGGTTTGTTACGCAAGAAGAAGCGCGGGAGTTGGGTCTGCGCAAGCTTCCGCCCATGGAAAAAGACCGGTTGCGGCTGATCGACATCCGCGGCTTTGACCTCACCGCTTGTGGTGGCACGCACGTCGGTGATACCGGACAAATCGGCTGCATCCTGCTGCGGAAGACAGAGAAAGTGAAGCAGGGCTGGCGGGTGGAGTTCGTCTGCGGCAAACGCGCCGTCGCCACCGCGCGGCGTGATTACGCCACCCTGACTGAAGCGGCGAGCCTGTTTTCCAGTCACTTGTGGGATGTCCCACAGCAAATTAAGAAGACGCAGGAGGAGTCGCGGATGTCGCGCAAGTCGCGCGAACAGTTGTTGGAGGAGTTGGCTGATCTGCAAGCCGCCCGTTTGCTGGCCGAGACCCCGGAGAGTGGGGGCCGCAAGGTTGTCATTCGCACCTATCTGGATCGCGATCTGACGTTCATCAAACTGCTGGCGCAGCGCCTGGTCCGCCAGAGTGCGCAGGTAGTTGCGCTGCTGGCCTCGACGTCCGGCCCGCCCGCGCTGGTGTTTGCCGAATCCACGGGCCTGCCGTTCGACATGGGAGCGCTAATGAAAGAAGCCCTGGCCCAGCTCGGCGGGCGCGGCGGCGGAAGCAAAGAGATGGCCCAGGGCGGGCCGGGCAAGGTGGAGGGGCTGGAGGAATTTCTCACCGCGCTGGCCCAGCGCTCGGGTCTCGGCTGAACAGGCTCCCGACGCCCGTCACACCGCCGGCTGCTGTTGCGTCATGCAGTGCATGGCTCCGAAGCCCCAGATCAGGTCGCCGGAGTAGATACCGACTACGTCGCGATCCGGAAACAGGTCGGCAAGAATGTCGAGTGCGAAGCGATCGTTAGGATCATTGAACACCGGCGCCAGCACCACGCCGTTGGCGATGTAGAAATTGCCGTAGCTGGCGGGCAGGCGGCGCCCTTCAAAAATTACCGGAGCCGGCATGGGGAGCTCGATGATGGCCAGCGACTTGCCATCCTGATCGGTGGCGGCGCGCAGGCGGCGAATGTTTTCACGCAGGGGCTCGTAGTTGGTGTCATTGGGATCAGACTCGACAACGGTGACCACGGTGTCGGGTGCGACGAAGCGGGTGAGATCATCCACGTGGCCGTGGGTATCATCGCCCTCAATGCCCGCCCCCAGCCAGACCACGCTCTTGATTCCCAGGTAATCGGCGAAGACTTTTTCATAGTCGGCGCGAGACATGGCGGGATTGCGCTGTTGGACTTTGCTGAGCAGGCATTCTTCGGTGGTCAGCAGAGTGCCTTGGCCGTTGACGTCGATGGAGCCGCCTTCGAGGACGACGCGTTGTTTCCCGAACACAGGACGGAGTTCGCGAGCGCCTGCGGTCTTGGCCATGTGGGTGCCGATTTTTTCGTCGTGTTGCCAGTTGGGATACTTGGACCAGGCGTTGAAGCGCCATTTGACGGCGAGAAGTTGCCGGGTCTTCGACCCGGCCGGACGGCCGGGGGCGGCCGTCCCCACGTGATTCGCGGTGGAGCCCGCAGGATCGCTGCTCACAAATGTGCAGCCGGAGTCACGCGTCCACACTCGGTTGGTGGGCCGGCGGTGGAAGCGGACGTTGTCGCTCAGGGAGTTGGCGCGCTCCAGGACATTGCGGGCGCGTCTTTCGGAGGCCACGTCGCTGACGATCAACTCCACTCGTTCGTGGCGTGCCAGGTGGCGAATGATCTCCGCGTACACCCAGGGAATGGGTTCGAATTTTCCGGGCCAGTCGTCGCGATAGTGCGGCCAGGCCAGCCAAGTGGCGGCGTGCGGCTCCCATTCGGCAGGCATGCGGCAGGACGCCAGACTTGAAGTATCACTTGAAGCACGGGATGAACGGGCGGCCATGGGAGCGAGCATTCCTTAATCGATCAGCCGGCTCGTAATCGCCGCGTAGCTGTCAATGCGGCGGTCGCGCAGGAACGGCCAGTTGCGGCGGACATCCTCCAGCGCGCGCAAGTCCACTTCCCCAACCAGAATCTCTTCTTTGTCGGGGGAGGCTTCGGCGATCACGCGGCCGAAGGGGTCGCACAGAAACGAGCCGCCCCAGAATTCGAGCCCGGCGCCGGCAGCCTGCTTGCCGCGTATGTCGCCCGTCTCGTGCCCCACGCGGTTGACCACGGCAACGTACACGCCATTAGCGATGGCGTGGGAGCGTTGGATGGTTCTCCAGGCGTCGTGCTGGGCCTGTCCGAACTCCGCCTTCTCGGCGGGATGCCAGCCAATGGCGGTGGGATAGAAGAGCACGTGCGCCCCCTGCAACGCCGTCAGGCGCGCGCCCTCCGGATACCACTGGTCCCAACACACCAGCGTGCCAATTTTGCCGGCACCGGTATTGAAGGCGCGGAAGCCAAGGTCGCCGGGGGTGAAATAGTACTTCTCGTAGTAGAGCGGATCATCCGGGATGTGCATCTTGCGGTATAACCCGAGCAGAGTGCCGTCGGCGTCGAAGATAGCGGCGGTATTGTGATACACGCCTGGCGTGCGCTTCTCGAACAGCGAGGCGATGAGCACGATGCGCAACTGTTTGGCAACTTCAGAAAGCCGGGTGGTGGTGGGGCCGGGAATCAGCTCCGCCAGATCGAACAGCGCAGCATCCTCCCGCTGGCAGAAGTACTGGCTCTGAAAGAGCTCCGGCAGACACACGACCTGGGCGCCGCGCGCCGCAGCCTGGTGGATGCGATCGATGGCGCGTTGCAGGTTTTTCTCCGGGTCGGGCGTCATAGACATCTGCACCAGTCCGACGCGGAACTTGTCAGGCGGCAAAGCGTCACTCCTGCGGCGATCTCGGGCCATAGGATAACAGAGAGCAAGAAACCGGAGTCAGGAGTCAGGAGTCAGCAAAAACCCCACTGATGCGAGCCTCCCCTGACGCCTGACTACTGACTCCTGACTTCCGTTCTAGTACAGTATTGCTTCGCCATCACCACAGCATGGGGAGGTGCGGCAGTGAAGAACAACCATCACGACAAGCACACCAATCATGACGGCGCAGGCATTGAGCGCAAGCTGCATGATCCCGTTGAGGACCGCCTGATCCCGCTGGAACCGCTCGATCTGACGCGGGTGCACTCCGTAGATGACCTGGTGCGCGCCATGGCCAAGACCGCGTTCACCGGCCGGCAAGTGGGGGAGGCCGCGGACGTGCTGGAAGCGATGGCCCGCGACAAGGACTGCTTCGTAGTCATGACCCTGGCGGGTGCGATGACGGTTGCCAAGCAGGGCCTGGTGATTACCGAGTTGATCGACCGCGGGATCGTGAACGCCATTGTCTCCACCGGTGCGCTGATGGCGCACGGCCTGGTGGAAGCCACGGGGCGCGCTCATTTCCGCTACAACCCGGATGTGCCCGACGAGGAACTCTACCAGCAGGGCTACAATCGCGTGTACGACACCCTGGAGCCGGAGCAAAATCTCGACGAAGTGGAAGAGGTGATATCCGAGATTCTCGAAGGCTGGGACCACAACGAAGTGATGTGCTCCTACAAGCTGAACCATGCCATTGGGGCATACCTGGTCAAACATGCCCAAGGCCAGCGCGGGATCCTGAAGTCGGCCTACGAAAAAGGCGTGCCGGTGTTCGTGCCCGCATTCACCGATTCGGAACTGGGTCTCGACCTGGCGTTGAGCAACCGGCTGCGTGAATCCACCGGCCGGCATAAGCTGCGGTTTGATCCCTTTGAGGACCTTGAGCATTTTGCCGCGACCCTGCTGCGTCAGGTCCGGCTGGGTATCTTCACCATCGGCGGAGGCGTGCCGCGCAACTGGTCACAGCAGTTTGGTCCGTTCATCGAACTGCGGCACCGGCGTATGGGAGAGAACGTTCCCCTGAAGCGGTATCACTACGGCCTGCGGATTTGCCCTGAGCCGGTGTACTGGGGCGGCTTGTCGGGCAGTCCATACAGCGAGGCGGTGTCGTGGGGCAAGTTTGTACCGCCGGCGGAAGGCGGGAAATTTGGCGAGGTGTTCATAGATGCCACGGTCGGGCTGCCATTGATTGTGGCGGCGGTGCTGGAGCGGCTGGGAAAAAACAAGTCGAACCATGTCGCGAAAGGGAAGAAGGAGAAGGAGGGGGCGAGGAAGTAGGGTCACTCGCCCGTGTTCGACATCTCGTGCAGGAAGGCAGCCCGCCCAGGTTGGACGGGCGAGGGACGCCCGTCCTCCATCGAAGCTTCTAGTCGAAGATGAAAATGGCAGAGGCGATGACCGTGGTCCACAACCCGCGCTTGTCGCCCACCGCGGACTGGGTGACGTTGGCGGTGCGTACGATTTTGTTCGAAATCCGGTAGATTTCCTTCTTCTCGTCCCACGACCGGTCGGGATCAAACTCCACGTTCAGAGTTGTCGCCAGCATCTCAGCGGCGAGTTCCTCGGCGTAGTCTCCCGCAGCGTCTTCCGTTTCACCAAAGGAGTGGTGCTCACTGAGATAGCCGTAGGTATTGCGGTCGGCGGGAATGGCTACGCCGATGCTGGCCGCCAGCAGGCGGTGGGGTTCGTGGGTGGAATTCTCGGCGACCACGGCGAAGACCACCTCGCCGGGGTTCAGGTACTTGAGCCCCTGGGAGCGCGCAATCAGCTTGCACTGCGGCGGGAAGATGGAAGAGACGCGAACCAGGTTCTGCGCGGCGATCCCGGCGTCGCGCAGCGCGAGCTCGAAAGAAGTGAGACGTTCGCGATGTTTGCCGACCCCCTTGGTAAAAAAAATCCGCTTGGGGACCATGTCCTTGCCCAATTCCTTTTTCCTCCGGCGCTATGGTGTGAGGGACAAATCTAACATAGTGAATTGTGACAGCAATATGAAAATTGGGGTGGGAGCAAAAAAAAGGCGGGAAGCCCAAATGGAGTTCCCGCTACGCCCCCGGAACCGGCTTTGGGGGGAATCCGAGCCGGTTCCTGGGAAGAGCCACTCATTCGCCTGGAGCCACCGAACTGACGGAGATGGTGTCGCCCTCGGCGTGGCCGGTCACTTTGGCGCGCTGACCCGCCAGCTTGTCGAGCTCCTCGAGGGCGGCTTTGTCCGTGGTGTCCAGGATGTACACCTTGTCGCCGACGACCAGGGCGTACTTCGACCCGTGGCGAACGCAAGCCCGGGTGCAACCAGCATCGTCCCCAGGCATCATCGTGTGCTTGGCGCCGCAGGCGGCATCACTGACCTGACCCGTGAAGGTCTGGGCCTTGCCGCCCGCGGATGCGGAAGAGACGGTCAATCCGGCGCCTATCACGAGGATCGCCAGCGAAAGAGCCAATCTTGGTAAACCAGATCGCATCAATCTTCTCCTTGGAATCGAGTGCTATCACTCCCGCTTGGATGCGGCGCCGCGCTCCTTTGGACCAACAGATTTTCCGGTTGTCGAGACGCAGCTTGCCCGTCTCCTCCGGGGCCTATCGCGACACCTTGGGATCGAATCGCACGGTCACGTCCACCGTCTTGTCATCTCCGTTAGGCGTTTCGTGGACACTGACGTTCCACTCCCCCATGAGCGAGAGTTCCTTCAACGACTCATCCACGAAACGTTCGGGATAGCTGGTGTCGTAAGGCTCGCCTCGACGCAGCTGCCAATTGTCCTCCAGGCGGTTCGTGGCGCGGGTGTCGAGACCCTGGATTTCCAGCTCCCCCATTTTGTAGAGGTCACCCTCGTGTACCTGGAGCTGGTAGCTGACGGTGGCGTGCGCGTCGTCCATCTGCGGCACCGGCGCAACGGAAGCCGCCAGATACCCGCGGGTCCCGTAAAGCTTACGGACGGCATTGAGGTCGTTGGCCAGCCGAACCGCATCGGGGGGCTCGCTGCTCTGCAGATGGATGAGCGCTTGGAGTTGGCCCGCTGGGAAAATGCTGTTTCCTGACCACTGGACATCGGTCAGTTTGTACTGAAACCCGGGATGGACGGCGACGGCGACGTCCACCAGGGTCTCCTCTGGACTCTGCTGCACGACCTTGGTCTGGACATCTTCAAAGGCGGCTTTGAGATAGCCGCGCGCGAGATAAACCGGCAGCAGATCCTTGTCCTCCTGGGCGCGGAGGGCGGAGCGCAGGTAGGCTCCGCCTTGCATCTTGTGCGCCGCAGCTTGCAGCAAAGGCAGTTCGCCGGGGCCGGCGCCGGTGAATGCAATGTTGCCAATACGGATGTTCGGACCGCTGACGCTGAAATCAAAGGCTTCAACGGGGCCATCGAGGTGAGCCGAGCGCAGGTAGTCAGCGCGGCCGTTGATCTTGTTTTCTATGAGCAGAGCCTGCAGTGCATCCGAGACCTGGTCGGGGAGGTTGCCGGTGACCGGCAATTGACCCTGAAAGAGCGGCACGCGCTCGTGCAGTTGTTTAAGCAAATCCTCGTCGGACAGCCAGACAAAGTTGTCGAAGTGCGTGGGGACGAACTGACCGCTGTCAGTGAGCTGCAGTTCGAGTTTGGTGCCCTCGGAGGAATACTCAAAGCTGTAGTCGATATCGCCGAAGGCGCCGGTATCACCCAGGTGCTGGCTGGCCACCTTAAAGTCAGCATCACTGACGGTTTGGCCGATTTGCAAGCCGGTGGCAGTGATGATCTCCGCCTGGGTGTAGCGCTTGCTGCCGGTTACCTTGATGGACACAAGTTTGTAAGCCGAGGGCGGGAGTTCCTTGGCCGGGGGCTTGCGGGTCTGGGCCGGGAGCTGGGAGGCCGAGAAGCCGAGAAAAGCAAGGAACAGGCCTGAACAGATCTTGAAATTCACGCCGGAAGATTCTAACTCAAACCATACCAGCCTAGGCGGCATCCTGAACCCGGCTTCAGCCGGGTGAAAGACCCTGCGCGTAGTGAGAATTCCGGTTACGAGGGCTTCACCCCTGCACGGCCAGATCCATCGCCCGGCTGAACTGCGCCGGGCTTCGGGATGACGCCATCAATGGGGTCGAGTGAGTGTTGGTTGGGTCGGGGTCGCCAGCTCAGCGCTTCCCGGGCACAACGACATCCACCGGCTTGATTTTCACCGTGGTATCAATGAAAGCCAGTGCCGCCCGACTCAGCGCCTTGTCTTTACGAAATACCAGGGCGAGGTCGCGGCGAATCTGGGCATCGGAGAGGGGAATCGTGGCCAACACATTGGCACGCACGTCCTCCAACACATGGGAGCGGGCGATGAATCCCACGCCGACGTCAGCAGCCACAAAGCGCTTCAGTAGTTCGCTGGAGTCGAGTTCCATGGCATAGTGTGGCTTGAGTCTGCGCTCATGGAAGAGAGTCTCCAGGGCATCGCGAGTGTGCCCGAGCTTGGGTACGACCAGCGGGAACCTGGCGGCTTCGGCCAGCGTCGCCGACTTCATCTTGGCCAGGGGATGATGCGGCGGGGCAATGACGACCAGTTCGTCACGATGGATCAGCACCACGGTCAGGCGATTGTCGGTCACCGGCAGGGACACCACGCCGAAGTCCACCGAGTTATCAATCACCGACTCCAGAATCTTGGCGTAGTCGGAGCGCTTGATATTGACGGCCACGTCGGGATACTGCTTTTTGAACTCCGCGAAGACCTCGGGCAGGATGTGCAGGCAGGTACCTTCGTTGGCCCCCACGATGATCTCGCCCCGCGGCACCCGCTCCGTTTCGGCCACCGCGGTCAACATGGCCTTGCGCGATGCCAGCATCTCCTCCGCGTACTTCTGGAAGAGCTTGCCCGACTGGGTGATTGAGACTTTGCCGCCGGAGCGGTCGAGCAGCCTAGCGCCAACCTCTTCCTCAAGCGCGCGGATCTGCGACGAGATCGCCGGCTGCGTGCGAAATCGTTTCTCCGCCGCCCGGGAGAAGCTCGACAGGCGCGCGACTTCGAGAAAGGTTTCGATTTGGTCGAAGTCCATAAGGCAGCAATCGGCACTTAGCCGTTAGTCGCCGCGCTCGATGCCTGGGGACCGGCACAAGCCTTCGACAGCTAAGTGCTAACTGCTTCATCATAAACCGTCTCTGTCTATCCCCGAAGCAAGCTTTGTCCCGAATCGAAAACCGAGGGGCGGCAGTGCCGGAAGTGCTAGACTTTAATTTTTGCCCTCATACTCTGATCAAGGCGCACGCCTATGCCTGTCCTTCGCGTCATTATCCTCTGGCATCAACATCAGCCCTTTTATAAAGACCTGGTTACGGGGGAGTATCGACTGCCCTGGGTTCGTCTGCACGCGCTCAAAGACTATTACGGCATGGTCAAGCTGCTGGACGAGTTTCCCGACGTTCACCAGACCTTCAATCTGGTGCCTTCGCTGATCACGCAGATACAGGACTACGTGGCGGGCAATGCCCAGGACCCGTTCCTGCAAGTCGCGGCCAAACCGGCGAAGGACCTCACGCCGGAAGAGCGGCGTTTTGCCCTGCAATACCTGTTCCAGGCAAACCACGTCAACATGATTGGCCGCTACCCACGCTATCGCGCGCTGTGGGAGCGCTTCCGCAGCACCGGTGACAACGCGGAGCGCGCGGAGAAATACTTCCAACCCCAGGACTTCACGGATCTGCAGGTGCTGTCCCAGATCGCCTGGTTTGACGAATTCTTCCTGCAAGAGCGGGAAATCGCCGCCCTGGTGGAGAAAGGCCACAACTACTCGCTCGACGACCAGCGCTACGTCGTGGCCCGGGAGCGCGAGCTGATTTCGAAAGTGCTCCCGGCGCATGCGGCCGCGGCGCAGCGCGGCGGCATCGAACTCTCAACCTCTCCGTTCTACCATCCTATTCTGCCGCTGGTTTGTGATACGAACACCGGTGGAGTCTCCACCCCAGGATTGCCGCTGCCACAGAACCGTTTCCGGCACCCGGAGGATGCCCGCGAACAACTCGAACGCGGGCTGGCGTTGCACCAGCAAGTCTTCGGTATGCGGCCGCAAGGGGTCTGGCCTTCGGAAGGCAGCGTTTCCGAGGAAGTCCTGAACCTTGCCCACCAGCTCGGAGTCCAGTGGATGGCCACCGACGAAGGCGTGTTGGGTCGCACGCTGGGCGTCTTCTTTTCCCGTGACGCCTACGGCCGCCTGGAGCGTTCGCTGGCGGAAAAGCTCTACACCATCTACCGCTACGAGCAGGGCGAGACCGAGATGCACCTGGTGTTTCGCGACCACACCATCTCCGACCTGGTCGGCTTTGTGTACTCGGGCATGCCGGCTGCCGATGCCGCGCAGCATCTGATGCGGAACATCCGTGATTCCGCCCGCCCGGTCCTCGATCAAGGGAGCGACGCGGTGGTACCCGTCATCCTGGATGGAGAAAACGCCTGGGAATACTACTGGCAGTCGGGGCGGGAGTTCCTGCGCCGTTTCTACGACATCTTGCAGCGGGAGAAAGACGTGGAGGCGGTCACGGTATCGGAAGCCATCGCTCGGCAGAAGGAATTCGGCAAGCTGACTTCAATCGTCCCCGGCTCCTGGATCCATGCCAACTTCAACGTATGGATCGGCGCCCCGGAGGACAACCGGGCCTGGGACTATCTCTACCACGCACGCAACTTCTACGCCGAGAAGGAGCCGCAGGCGAGCGACACCCAGCGCAAGCTGGCGTTTGAGGAGTTGCTGATTGCGGAAGGCAGTGACTGGAACTGGTGGTACGGTCCGGAGCACCACTCGGCCAACGACCGCGAATTCGACGAACTGTACCGCAAGCATCTTTCCAATGTTTACCAGGCGCTGGGGGCAAGCCCGCCGGATTACCTGGCGCAGCCCATTCTGAGTGGGGTGGCCCGGCCGTCGTTCCTGCCGCAGACAGCGTACATCCATCCCCACGTTAAGGGCGATATGGTGCGCTATTTCGAGTGGATGGGCGCGGCCGTCTATACCGCCGACCGGCGTGCCGGCGCCATGCACGGGAAACGTTTCCTTCTGGATTCGGTTTACGCGGGCATCGATGATGCCAGCGTCTATGGCCGTCTGGATTTCGCCGAGAACGTTCCTGAGATAGAGTTCGAGCTGGTGGTCAACCTGGAGTCCTGGGCCGCCGATGCGCGCCATCCCAGACGTACTTTGCGGCTGGACGTGGAGGTCGAAGACCGCCGGGCCCACTCCTGGAAGGTGAGAGCCACCGATGAGGACAAACCGCTGGCTACTTCTGATGACCCGGCCGGTGAATTGAAGCTGGCGCTGGCCCGCAACTTTGAATTCAAGCTGCCGTTGCGCTGGCTACACGCGGCGCCGGTTGCCGACAGCGCTAAAGACGAGTCTTCGGCCCTGGTGGTGACCAAGCTGTGCTTGCGCTTCAGCCTATGGCATAACCACCTGCCGGTGGACGCGTTGCCACTCGAAGGCTGGATCGAGCTGCCCCTGCTGAGCGAAGCGCACTTGATGATGCAAGCGTACTGAGCATCAAGCGCCCAGTACCGAGTACCGAGTTTCTACCTTCGTCCCAGGGATGGTTTGAAGCCCGGCTCTGTTTCGGAGAACAACTATGAGAACACGCACCTCGTGGTTCATTCTGTTGTTGATGCCAGTTCTCGCCTTAGCCCAGTCCAAGCCTGCCGCCGACCTGATTATCACCAACGCCAAGGTCTGGACCGTAGACAAGGCTCATCCGACCGCCCAAGCGGTAGCTGTCATGGGGGACCGCATCGTCGGTGTGGGGACGAACACCGAGGTCGAAGCGTGGCATGGGGCGGCGACGCGGGTGATCGATGCCGGCGGCAAGCTGTTGCTGCCCGGCTTCAACGACGCGCACGTCCATTTCGTCAGCGGAGGTCTGCAACTTGATGCGGTGCAGCTCAACGACGCCACCAGCGCGGAGGAGTTTGTACGCCGCATCGGTGAGCGTGCTCGCAAGACCCCCAAGGGTGAGTGGATCCTCGGTGGTGACTGGGATGAGACCAAGTGGACCCCAGCCACGCTCCCGACCAGACAGCTGATTGACCCAGTCACCCAGGATTCGCCGGTCTTCATCTACCGCTACGACGGCCACATGGCGCTGGCCAACTCGCAGGCGCTGCGCCTGGCCGGTGTAACCGCCCAGACACCCGATCCCCCGGGTGGCGTCATCGTGCGTGACTCGCAAGGCAATCCCACCGGCGCTCTCAAAGACGCAGCTACGGATCTGGTTGACAAAGTGATTCCGGGTCTTTCTCATGAGCAACGCGTGCACGCCGTCAAGCGCGCCCTGGCCCATGCCGCTTCGCTCGGGGTCACTAGCGTGCAGCACATGAATCCCGACTACGCGGACATCGCCGTGTACGCGGAGTTGCTGGAGCGCGGCGAACTTACTACCCGCATTTACGCCGCGCCCTACATCATGGGGGTGGACGACCAGGCGAAAATCGGCGTCCGGCACGCCTTTGGCGGGCCGTATCTGCGGATCGGAGCACTCAAGGCGTACGCTGACGGCTCACTCGGCTCTGGGACCGCATACTTCTTCGAGCCCTTCACAGATCAGCCGAAGAACCGTGGTCTGCTCTCCGATGAAATGCAGCCGCTCTCGCTGATGCGCGAGCGCATGATGAAGGCCGATGCCGCCGGGCTGCAACTGTGTACCCACGCCATTGGGGACCAGGGAATCTCGATGATCCTCGATCTGTACAGTGAGGTCGCCAAGGCCCACGGGGAGGCCGACCGCCGCTGGCGCATCGAACACGCGCAGCACATGGCAGCGAAAGACTTCGAGCGCTTCGCGCAACTGAAGGTGATTGCTTCCGTGCAGCCTTACCACGCGATCGATGACGGCCGCTGGGCGGAGGGGCGGATTGGTCACGACCGTGCCAGCCGCACCTACGCCTTCCGCACCTTTCTCGATCACGGCGTGCGCCTCGCTTTCGGCACCGACTGGGATGTGGCTCCGCTCAATCCCATGCTGACGGTGTACGCCGCGGTCACACGGGCCACGCTGGATGGCAAGAATCCCAACGGCTGGTTTCCGGAGCAGAAGCTGACCGTGCCCGAGGCCATCGAGGCCTACACCATGGGCTCGGCGTATGCCGAGTTTCAGGAGAAAGAAAAGGGTTCGATCACGCCGGGCAAGCTGGCCGACCTGGTGCTGCTGAGCGACGATATTTTCTCTATCCCTGCGGAAAAAATCCGCGAGGTCAAAGTGGTAACTACCATCGTTGGCGGCAAGATAGTTTGGACCCAGTCCGCGGGATCTGCGCACTGACGCGGCACGCACCTATGCGCTGTACGCAGTCAGTCACGCTCTCCGCGCCGCGCAGAACCCTTTCAGTGGGCAGTGGCCAATTTCCCAGAGAGCCGATAGGCCGGAAAGGCGCGCCAGTCAAGCCTTTTGCACAGGTTGGAATGTACTTCCGGACATCTTGACGTCCAGCGCCACTAACCCTTAAAGTCCCTCTCAATCTCGCGGTGCCCGGAAACAGCAGTTAGCCCGAGGTGGGTTCCCGCCACTCATAAGGCGCTTTCGCTCGGATCGAGCGCGGCGCCAGTTTCATTCCACGCGGGCCGGGCCGAACCATGGGGAAGAACCCTGCGCCGCTCCTCCCAGTGAAACCAATCGTGTGTTGCCGCCGGAGTGTATCTCGGCTCGGCGGATGGAGGTTGTGAAATGAAATGCCGAAAGGTACTTGCTTTCGCTCTATGTTTCACGGTGCTGGCAATTGCACCGGGAGTGCTGCTCGCTCAACACGACCCGGGGCCGCGCAACGGCGCTGCTGGAGCCGGGGGGCCGTATCCCACCCTCAGTCCTGCGGAAGTGGATTTGTTTAACGAGGCGTTCATGCGATTCCAGGAAGTTCAGTCGGTGTCCGGGGGGATCGCGGGCGAGGACAGCGGCGGGTTGGGGCCAACGTTCAATGGCAATAGCTGTGCCATGTGCCATGCGCAGCCGTTCATCGGCGGAACCAGCCCTGGCCTGACCAGTCCACAGAATCCAGTTCCCAACCCGCAAGTCGCACTTGCCAAACTGCACAACGCTTCGAACACGGTGCCCTCGTTCATTGCGTCGGATGGTCCGGTGCGGGAAGCACGGTTTGTCAGGAATCGCGACGGCTCGCCGGATGGCGGGGTTCACGGCTTGTTCACGATTGCCGGCCGCGACGACGCTCCCGGGTGCACGATTGCCCAGCCGGATTTCGCCCTGCAGCTTGCCTTCGACAACGTGATTTTCCGCATTCCGACCCCGGTGTTTGGGCTGGGTCTGGTGGAGAACACGCCCGACGCCACTTTGCGAGCGAACCTGGCCGCTACCCGAGATGCAAGGAACCGCGTGGGTATCGGCGGCAGCTTCAATACCAGTGGGAATGACGGCACCATTACCCGGTTCGGCTGGAAGGCGCAGAATAAGTCGCTGCTGATCTTCGCCGGTGAGGCCTACAACGTCGAGCAGGGCGTGACCAATGAGCTGTTCCCCGACGAGCGCTCGGGGGTTGAGGGTTGCCTATTTAATCCGTTGCCTGAGGACGCCAGCGGCGTCAACCGTGAAGACGGCGACAGCCCGTTGTCGGACACGACGAACTTTGCCGTGTTTATGCGTCTTTCGGCGCCACCAACCCCTGGTCCGCAGACGGCCTCTACCCAGAAAGGCGCGACCCTGTTCAGCGCGGTCGGGTGCGCGCTATGCCACTCAGCCTCGCTCACGACCGGTCCCTCGATCTTTACCGGCATGAGCGGTGTAACCTACCAGCCGTTTTCGGACTTCGCCCTGCACCACATGGGGTCAGATCTGGCGGATGGTGTTAGCCAAGGGGCGGCGGGCGGGGACCAGTTCCGCACCGCACCGCTTTGGGGGGTCGGACAGCGCCTGTTTTTCCTGCATGACGGCCGCACCTCCGACCTTTTGCAGGCTATTGAGGAGCACAGCGACTGTGGCGGCAAGCCCTCGGGCGGCGCTCACAGTTTCAACCATGAGCACTCGCAGCATTGCAGTTCGGAGGCCAACCAGGTCATCCACAACTTCAATGCGCTCAGCTCGCAGCAGCAGCAGGACATCTTGAACTTCCTGCGCTCGTTGTAGCGGATGGTTAACTGGGATCGCGGCAGGGGGTGTGTTCGCTTGTCCTATCACTCGTGATGGCGTCATCCCGAACCCGGCGTAGTTCAGCCGGGTGAGAGATCTGGCGCGCTGTGACCAGGCTGTGAAAAGGGAAGCCGAGGGGGGATCGCAGCGGGTCTCTGGCCGGGCCCTCTGCGATCCGGTCCTTCACCGGATGGGACAAGAAGGTGCCAACCTCAGGTCTCGAGCTGCAGCAGGTCGTCCACGGTTTCGCGACGCCGGACGACTCTGACCGACTTTCCTTCCACCAGCACCTCCGCCGGGCGCGTGCGCGTGTTGTAGTTGGAAGCCAGCACCATGCCGTAAGCGCCGCTATCCAGAATGGCCAGCAGATCGCCTTCATGGACCGTCGGTAGCTCGCGGTCATGCGCGAAGAAGTCTCCGGTCTCACAGATCGGGCCCACCACATCCACTTTTTCACGCAGCGGGGAGGGCGGCTCGTCCACGCGGACCGGTACGATCTCGTGGTAGGCATCATATAGTGCGGGGCGTAGCAAATCGTTCATGGCCGCGTCCACCACCACGAATTTCTTGCCGTCGTTGTGCTTGCGATAGAGAACTCGAGTCAGCAGCACGCCGGCGGCACCCACAATGGCGCGGCCGGGTTCGAGCAGGAGGTGGACCTTCAGCCCGTGCAGCGGCTTTACGAGCGCGTCGGCGTACGCAGCGATCGAGTCCGAAAATTCGGTAGAGGCCGACTCTTCATAAGAGATGCCGAGACCGCCGCCGGCGTCCACGTAGTCAATGCGGTGGCCATCGGCGCGCAGATCGCGCACCAGTTCCGCCACCCGCTCCATGGCCAGAGCAAAAGGGGCGACCTCCGTAATCTGCGAGCCAATGTGCACACTCACACCCGCGATCTTGAGATGCTCGCTGCCGGAGGCTCGCGCGTACAAACCGCGCGCCTCGCCGCTGCGCACGCCGAACTTGTGCTGGTGCAGGCCAGTGGAAATGTAACGATGGGTGTTAGCGGGGACATCCGGGTTGACCCGTAGAGCGATACGCGCAATTTTCCTCAAGCGGGCCGCGCACTCTGCCAGTGTCCCCAGCTCCGATTCGCTCTCCACGTTGAAGAGCAGGATGCCGGCTTTGAGTGCGGCCTGCATCTCGTCGGCCGTTTTGCCCACTCCGGAGAAGACAACTTTGCCTGCAGCACGGCGGTCGGCGCCCAGTACGCGCTCCAGTTCTCCGCCGGAAACCACGTCAAACCCGCATCCCATGCGAGCCAGCAGGCGGAGAATGCCCAGGTTGGAGTTCGCCTTCACCGAGTAGCACAGGGTGTGCGGAACCTTGCGGAAGGCGCGGTCGAAGGCGTGCACGCGTTCGCGAATGGCCGAGGCCGAGTAGACGTAGAGAGGCGTGCCAAAGCGCTCCCCAAGACGGGGCAGGGGAACGTCGTCACAATGGAGAATGTTTTCGGCAGAACGGCGACGCAGCAGTCCTTTCCGCCCCGGTTGGTAGGCAAAGGCTGGAGGACGCCCCTGGCGCCGCGTAGGTTTGCGGTTCACTTGCGTTTTCCGGGAGTGCCTTTGACTCTGATCGCCACCACGGTCTGGTCGTCGAACGTTTCTTCGCCGGCCGCGTGCTCTGCAACGGCTTTGAAAAGCGATTCAACCACACAGTCCGCGGACTTGTCCGCGCACCTGGTCAAAATCTGTTCCACGCGATGGCGGCCGAACATATCGCCTGCCCGGTTGCGTGCGTCCAGAATACCGTCGCTGAAGAACACGAACATCTCTCCGGGTTTGGCCCGGAAGGTGAACTCGTCGTACTCGGCGTCGTCGAACAAGCCTAGAGGCAGGCCAGTGGCCTCGACGATCTCAATCTTGCCATCGTGACAGTACAAGGGGCGCGGCAAGCCGGAGTTGGCGACCTGCAGGGTGCGATTGGAATCGTCCCACACGGCGTAAATGATCGAAACAAACTGGCCGTCAATGCGGCGCTCGCCCAGCGAGAAGTTGACCGCCGAGAGCATCTCCGCCGGGCCGGGCTCGATTGGGGCATGGGAACGGAGAATCCCGCTCACCAGGGCAGCGTAGATGGCCGCCGGTGCGCCCTTGCCGCTCACATCGCCTATTACCAGGGCGGTGCGCTTCAGTGAGTAGTTCACGAAGTCATAAAGGTCCCCACCGATCGCGCGCGCTGGGAGAAACTTGGCCGCGACTTCCAGATTGGCGAGCTGCGGCAGGGACTGGGGCAGCAGGCGGAACTGCAATTCCTGCGCCAGCGCCAGATCACGTTCCAGCCGCTTCTCCTGGCGGGCAACCTCTTCGTAGAGCCGCGCGTTTTCCAACGCGATTGCGACCTGGGCCGCAAGCGTAGTGACGGTGCGCTGATGGTCCTCGGTAAAAAAACCCCGCCGGGTATGCTCCAGGTCAAGCACTCCGATCACCTTGTCCTTGTAGATCAGCGGTACCGCCAATTCGGAGCGGGTCTCTGGGTTAAGCCGGATATAACGCGAATCCTTGTTCACGTCGGGAACCAGTACGGCTTGCCGGTGCTGAGCGGCATAGCCCACCAATCCGTGGCCCAGCGGGATCTCGTGCTTGAGCTGAATGTTCTCCTGGAAGCGCAGCGAAAAGCGATGCTGCAGTTTTTCTCCTGCGTCGTCGAGCAGCAGAATACTGAACATCTGGTAGTCAATCAGGCGGCTCACCAGTTCGGCGATGCGTTTGAGCAACTCGTCCAGATTCAGGATGGAGGTGAGCTCGCGCGCGATCTCATTGAGCAGGACGAGGGTGCGCGCCTGGCGTGTGCTGCGGGTATACAGCCGGGCATTCTCAATGCCTACTGCCATGCGCGAGGCGATGAGCGTGAGCAGACGCTTGTGTTCCTCGTCGAAATGGTTGGGCTGTGGCGACTCAATGTCGATGACCCCGATCAGCCGGTTTTTGATGATGAGTGGAACCGCCAGCTCGGAGCGCACGTTGGGCACAGCGGAGATGTAACGGGGATCCTTGGATACGTCATCCACCAGGATGGCCTCGCGCCGCTGGGCCGCCACGCCGGTTACACCCTCCCCTACCTTGATGCGGATGCGATCGGCCACTTCCCTTGGATGGCCGACCTGGAAGCGGACCCGCAACTCCTGCGCCTTCTCGTTCAGCAGCAGGATGGCAAATATTTCATAGTCGATGACTTTGCGCACCAGTTCGGCCACTCGCCGTAGGGTGGTGTCCAGGTCGAGCGTGGTGTTGACCACGTCCGCCACTTCCAGCAGGAGCGGTTCGACTTTCAGGCGAACATCGGATTGAGTGGCTGCCATCTCCACAGGCTCATATGATAACAGCCGTTCTGGAACAGCCATCAGCCATCAGTCGTCAGCCGTACAACGCTTTGGGCCCTTGGTAGCTGCCTGTCTTGCCCGATCGGCCCTGATGACTGACGATTGACAACTAGCTCCGTGGCAGTACGCAGATGTCGGGCAGATTCCGATAGCGCTCGGCGTAGTCCAATCCATACCCCACTACGAACTCGTCCGGAATGCTGAAGCCCAGGTAGTCGGCCTCGATCGGCTGCTTGCGGCGCGCAGGCTTGTCCAGCAGGGCAGCGATACGGAAGGACTTGGGTTGGTGCGCCAGCAGGATTCGCTTCAGATAGGTGAGAGTTAGACCGGTGTCGAGAATATCTTCCACCAGGATCACATTCTTGTCCCGCATGGACTGATCCACGTCCTTGGTCAAGCGGACCTCGCCGGTAGAATCCCAACCGTGCTGGAGCTCTTGCGTTGGACTGGGCCGGTTGCCGTAGCTGGAGACGCCGATGAAGTCGAAAGTGGCGTCCAGTTGCACCTGCCGGGCCAGGTCGCTCAGGAAGATGGCGGCGCCCTTGAGCACGCCGACGAAGATGACGGACTCACCGGAGAAGTCGTGAGTGATCTCGGCGCCCATGGCGGCTACACGGGCGGCAATCTGCGCGCGCGAAATCAGGATCTTCAGCTCGGTCACGGCGAATAGTTAACCACGAGGCAGCACATTTGTGTCCGGAAATTTCCTGTAGAGACGCAGCTTGCTGCGTCTTGGGGAGAGCCATGAGAGACGTAGCCAGCTTCGTCTCTACCGACCGGGCGGGTAGCACGTTGCGCCGGCTCCGGCGGCTCACTAGAATGTTAGGTTCTGTTTCGCAGGTTGCCCAGTGAGTGGCAATATCCGTTGCTGGCTAAATGCTAATTGCTGACTGCTGATTTCCAGGAGATATCGCTATCCATGGACCTAAAAGGCATCAAACTCACCTGGTTAGGTCACGCCACGTTTCGCATCGAAACTCCCGCCGGCAAGACGGTTCTCATTGATCCCTGGGTCATGGGGAATCCCAAGTGCCCGGACAGCGAAAAGAACTTCAAGAAAGTAGACGTGATGCTGTGTACCCACGGTCACGGTGACCACATCGGCGACGCGGTTGAGATTGCCAAAAAGCACAACCCGGTGGTGGTGGCCATCTACGAACTGGGCTTGTGGATGGCGAACAAAGGCGCGAAACAGGTCTCCGGCATGTCGAAGGGCGGAACCCAGACGGTGGGTGACATCAAGGTCACCATGGTTCATGCCACCCATTCTTCGGGTATCGAGGATGGAGATCAGGTGATCTATGGGGGCGAGCCCTGCGGCTACGTGATCGAGTTCGCCAACGGGGTGAAGATCTATCACGCCGGTGACACCAACGTGTTCGGCGACATGCAGATTATTCGCGAGCTGTACTCGCCGCAGCTTGCCCTGCTCCCTATCGGCGACCACTACACCATGGGCCCCCGTGAGGCCGCGTACGCCTGCAAGCTGCTCCAGCCGAAAGCAGTGGTTCCCATGCACTGGGGGACTTTTCCGGTGCTGACGGGAACACCGGAGGCGCTGCGCAAGCTGGTGTCTGGCGTCGAGGTGGTAGAGATGAAGCCGGGGCAGACAATCTAAGAATTGTTGATTGATGATTTTTGATTGTTGATTGGAACCACCATGGCATTGGTGCCCGCGGTTTTCAATCAACAATCTCAAATCAACAATGAATTGAGAGGTTGACTTGGCAAACGCATTGGACGTCGCTCACTGGCGCATGGGCGGGATCACCGTCGCTGCTGTTGAAGACTACGTGTATTCCACACTGCCGCCACGCGACCAGGTGTTGACGGAGATGGAAGCGCTGGCCGCCGAAAAAAAGATTCCCATCGTCGGACCGGCCGTGGGTCGCATCCTGCATCAGTTGGCGCTGATGATCGGCGCGAAGACTGTGTTTGAGATGGGCTCGGCAATCGGCTATTCGACCATCTGGTGGGCGCGCGCGGTGGGCGGTGGCGGGCGCGTGATTTACACCGACGGCGACTCCAAGAATGCCGAGCGCGCCCGAGGATATTTCGAGCGGGCCGGAGTGTCGGATCGAATCAGCATCAGGACGGGGGACGCGCTGGAGTTGCTTTCGGAAGAGAAACAGCAATTCGACGTCATCTTCAACGACGTGGACAAGGAAGACTACCCGCGCGTGTTCCGTCTCGCAGTGCCGAGGCTGCGCAGGGGCGGGCTGTTTGTGACCGATAACGTGCTGTGGAGTGGCCGGGTGGCCCAGCCCAATCCCGACGACCATACCAAGGCGATTCTCGAGTTCAACCGCCTGCTGTACAGCTCGCCGGACCTATTCACGACCATTCTGCCGATTCGCGATGGGGTGGCGGTGGCAGTGAAGAAGTAGCGCGTCGGCATTCAGCCGTCAGCCCTCAGGTTGAGCCGTCGGCCCCCGCACACACTCAATAGTCTGTCATCCCGAGTGAAGCCCGAGCGCAAGCGAGGGCGAGTCGAGGGACCTTGCGTTTCACGCTCCCACCGGTTGGTTGAGGCGTTTCCTCAGATCGATTTCACCGGGATTGCCAGCACATCCTCTACCAGTCCCACTTCCTTCTGCAGAAACGGCTCCGCGTAGGTGACGCCGCCCAGCATTCCGTAGTGGCGGGCCATGGCTTCGACGCGCGCGCGAATTTCGGCTCGGGCAGGGAAGAGGTCTTTGCCGGCTTCCTGGTCGCTGTACTGCGATTGGTAAGCCATCAGCGATTGGAAGCGGGCTTCGAACTGGTCAGTGATATCCACGACGAACGTGGGTCGAATGTCGTAATAGAGCGTGGCGTAGATGATCTTAAAAGGACGATGCGGGGGCAGAGGCTCGGCGGTTGCGGCCTGGCGGGTGATGACAAGTTTCGCCAGACCCGCGGCAAAGCAGGCTTCGTATCCCAGAGTGGAAGCGTTGTAGTGGTCGGGATGCCGTCCCTTCCAATAGGGAAGGATCAAAACCCGCGGGCGTTGCTCGCGAATCACGTGAGCAACCTTCAGCCGGTTCTCCCAGGTGTTCTCGACCCGGCCGTCGGGAATATCCAGCGCTTGACGCCAGGTCACGTACAGGATGCGGGCCGCTTCAGCGGCTTCGCGGGCGCGGTCCTCCGCGGTGCCACGGGTCCCCATTTCGCCCTGGGTGAGATCGAGGATGCCGGTGCGATATCCGCGCTGGGCCATCTTCAGCAGCGTGCCGCCGCAGGTCTGCTCTACGTCATCGCGATGCGCGGCGAGGGCCAGAATGTCGAGCGGCGCGGTGGACATGTCAGTCGAGATTGCCCTGCTCCAGCACAACGTTTTCCCGCACGATCAGCCGGTGCGCGGCCATTTCTTTCAACGTCGGCAAAACCCGGTTCACATGCTCGTCGGTGTCCACGAAGGTGATGATGACCGGCAGCTTACCGCCCGCGTCCACCAGGTGGGAAGTTTCCACGCGATGGCGTCCCAGAAATCCCGCTACGGCGTGCACGGCCGTCGCGGCATAGACGTTTTCCTTGCGCAGGTAGTTGAGAATTTCGACGTGCAGTGGCCGGTGATGCCACTGGTCGGCTTCGTTGAGGTAGATGGTGACTTGAACTGCCATCGCGTCTGGCATTTTACAGCACCCGCGCCAGGGCCATGCCGGCCAGAGCTGCGGCCAGGCAGAGCAGGTTGTTGCTGACAATGTTGGTCGCCATCAGCAGCCACTGTCCCTGCTCGAAGTAGGCCATACTCTCGAACGCGTAGCTGGAGAAAGTCGTGAAGGCTCCGCAGAATCCGACGACCACCAGCAAGCGCCAGCGAGGGTCGGCGAGGACGCGTTCCGAGGTCCAGATGACGAAAAAACCAACCACCAGGCTGCCCAGCAGGTTGATAATCAGCGTGCCGTAAGGAAAGACGGGGCCTAGCGCTTTGACCGCGTATCGGCTAAGGAAGTAGCGGGCGTTCGCCCCGGCAACAGCGCCCAGGGATATGACCAGGAAGTCGAGCACGATGGAGTTCTCCTTCAAAAGTTGGTAGGAGTCATCAGCCGGCAGCTTACCTTGCTAAGACCAGGCGGTTGTGGCGAACTCCATCGCCGTCAGGAATATTTTTACCACAGAGGGCACAGAGAGCACAGGGGAAGTTCTCTGCGGACAAACCACAGAGGACACGAAGGTCACAGAGGATCCTCCTCCTATTTCTTCCGTTCCACCAGGAAGTGGGCCAGAGCCTTGAGGGTGTCGGCGCGTCCGCCAAAGCTGTCGAGTGAAGCGCAGGATTTCTCTACCAGCGCATCCGCTTTCTTGATCGATTCCTCCACCCCGAACAGGGCGGGGTAGGTCGTTTTTTCCGCAGCGGTGTCTTTGCCGGCAGTCTTTCCCAGTTGCTCCGAGGTTTGGGTTACATCGAGCACGTCGTCCACGATCTGAAATGCCAGCCCGATGGACTGCCCGAAAGATCGCAGCTTCGCGACACCTTCGTCGCCCGCTCCCGCATAGAGCCCGCCGCTCACCACGCTGGCGGTGATCAGGGCGGCGGTCTTGGAGCGGTGAATGTACTCCAGCATCTTGAGGTTGGGCTTGGTGTGCTCGGCTTCTAGGTCCACAACCTGGCCACCGATCATGCCTTCCACCGTTCCCGTGCCATGGGCGATTTCTTCGATGATGCGCACGCGGGCTTCCGCTGGACAACGCAGCCGGGCGAGCACTTCGTAGGCCTGGGTCTGCAGCCCGTCGCCGGCCAGGATGGCAATAGCTTCGCCGAAGACCTTGTGGCAGGTGGGGCGGCCACGACGCAGGTCATCGTTGTCCAAGGCGGGAAGGTCGTCATGGATCAGCGAATAGGTGTGCAGCATCTCCAGCGCGGCTCCCAGATCCTCGATACCGGCAGAGAGGGAACCAGCCACGATGCGTCCGGATTCCATGCACAAGATGGGGCGCAAACGCTTGCCGCCGGCGAAGACGCTGTGGCGCATCGCCTGGTGGATCGAGGTCGGGTGCTGGGCCGCGGGCGGGAGCAGGCGCTCGAGTGCGGCGTCGGTGGCAATGCGGCCTCGCTCGAGGGTTTCCTTCAGCATGGCGCTTGAGTATAGCAAGGCGGTTTGGGGGACGGCGTTCATGGGTGGAGCAGAACCTTACCCAATATCTTAAACCGCAGAGGGCGCGGAAAACCACCGCAGAGCACGCAGAGGAAATCTCGCAAAAAAGAAAGGACGCCCGCAGGCGTCCCCATGCTTTCCACAGAATCTAGGCGGCGAAACCGCGCGACACTGCCACATTACGCAGCGCGGCCGTCAGAATCGCTCCGGTATCCGACGAAGGGCAGATGTCCGCGGCGCCGGCGCTGAGTGCCGCAGTCCACATTTCTTCGTCGGCCAGACGGTGGGTACAGACGATCGACAGTCCGGGAAAATCGCGAGACAGTCTCTCAACTTCGGCAAGGGAAGTCGTCTCGATGTCGAGCACGACCACCTTAGCGCGATGTTTGGCGATACTCGTACGCAGTTCATCCAAAGACCGCACGGTATGCACGGAATGGAAGGAACCGCCCAAGGAATTGACGAGCGACTGAGCGATCTTGAAATCGCTCTGGAGGAGGACAACACTCAACGGTTGCATACTGACCTCAAACTCCGTTGTTTACGGCGAACTAAGCTGCAGCAGGTTCACTGCCAATGCGCGCCACTGCTGCAGACGGTCATGACTGCGAGCCCGTACGGATCGACGCTCTTACTTTCTACCGGGCGCTTTCTCGGTCATGGGCTCGAACGGTTCTGCCTGGAGCTTGCCGTTTTGCTTCAGCAGAATTTCCACTTTGCCCTCGGCCTGTTCCAATTCCTTGCGACAGGCGGTGGAAAGTTGCATGCCTTCTTCAAACAGCGTCAACGACTTCTCCAGGGGCACTTCCCCCTTCTCCAGTTCCTGGACGATCTTCTCCAGGCGCTGGAGGCATTCCTCAAATTTAGCCAAGGGATTCGCCGCTCCTACTTACCTATTTAATGCTCCTTTCTGCATAAGATGTCCAGTGAAAATTCAGAGAAAATCCACAGGGGGCAGATTACAGGCTGGGGGCGCGGCCGGTGTCACTGAAAGTGCCGAAGAAGTGCCGAGGAACATGCCGAAATGTCGGCAGGGGGCCTGAGCTTCGATCCTATGCAGTGGGCTTGGATGTTCCCAAGGCCTCCAGCACATCCACGGCAGAGGCGTAGCGTCCCATAGGAGCGCTGATCTGGGCACCTTGGACCATGCCGCGAACCGCGATCAGCATTTCGCGCGCGATGGCGATGCCCTCTTCCCGGGCAGCTTCCGGCGTGCCGGCGCGAGCCATGCGCTCCAGAATGGAGTCGGGGACGGAGACGCGCAGCTCGTTCTTCATGAACTCGGCATTGCGCACGCTTACCAACGGCCAGATGCCGGCGACCACCGGGATGCGGCAGTGCTCGACGCGGCGCAGGAAAGCCTCCAGCAAACCCAAATCAAATACCGGCTGGGTGACGGCGTACTCGGCTCCGGCTTCGACTTTGTACTCAAAACGACGTATCTCCTCCTCAATATTGGGCACACCCGGGTTGGCTCCGACGCCGATCACGAAAGCTGTACCTACTCCTAGAGGGTTTCCACCGATGTCCAAGCCACGATTGAGGTTATGCACGATGTTGACCAAGCCGATGGAGTCCACGTCGAACACCGCGGTAGCGTCGGGATAGCTCCCCATCTTGGGCGGGTCTCCGGTGATGCAGATCAGGTTGCGGATACCGGTGGCGGCCGCGCCCAACAGGTCCGACTGGATGCCGAGTACGTTGCGGTCGCGGCAGGTGTAGTGCAGGACGGCTTCAATCCCTACTTGCTGCTGGACCAGCAACGAGAGAGCCTGGTTGCTCATGCGCGCGGAAGCGCGCGGACTGTCGGGGATGTTGATGCCGTCTACGCCAACCGATTTTAGAAAGCGAGCGCCGTCCACTTCTTTGCGGATGTCGGTTCCCTTGGGCGGAACGATCTCCACCATGGTGAGGAACTCGCCGGCGGCGAGGCGGGCACCCAACCGGGAACGCTTCTCCATGGGTAAAGCCGGCTGGGCAGCGGGACGCCCCGCGTCCTTGGTGATGGGCGCGGTGGTGACTTTGGCTCGGGCTTCGCCGACCCGCAACGCAGATTTCATCACCCGAATGTGATCGGGGGTCGTCCCGCAGCAGCCCCCCACCAGCCGGACCCCGGATGCCACAAATTTGCGGGCGTAGCTGGCCATATACTCCGGCGAACAGAGATAGATATTGCGGCCCTCTACCGAGCGAGGCATGCCGGCGTTGGGTTGCGCGGCCAGCGGCAGGGAAGAGACGGCACGCACGCGTTCGATAGCGTCCAGCATAGCGACAGGACCGACGCTGCAGTTGCAGCCAATGACATCCGCACCCCACTCTGCCAAACGCGGAGCAAAGACTTCCGGCGTGGAGCCATCGAGGCAGTTGCCGTCTTCGTCGATGGTGACCTGGGCGACTACGGGGATGGCGGGGTTCACGTCCCGCGCGGCCAGAATTGCCTGGTGAATTTCTTCGAGGTATCCAAACGTCTCCAGGATCAGCAGGTCAATCCCACCCTCCATGAGCGCAGCGATCTGATCGCGGAAGACGTTGCGGGCTTCTTCGAAGGAAGTTTTGCCTAACGGTTCGATGCGTACACCGAGGGGACCGACCGAGCCGCCCACCCATACATCGAATTTCTTGGCGGCCTCGCGGGCCAGGCGAGCTCCAGCCAGATTAATATCGTGGACCCGGTCGGCCATGCTATGGCGCGCCAAGCGGAAGGCGTTGCCACCAAAGGTATTGGTTTCAATGATCTCCGCGCCCGCTTGGAGATATTCCTGGTGGATGCCGCGAATCAGGTCTGGCTGAGAGAGGTTCAGCTCGTCGTAGCAGCGGTTGATGAAGACCCCTTTCGCGTATAGCAGCGTTCCCATCGCGCCGTCGCACAATACTGGGGACTTCTTCAGCCGCGCTAGCAGGTCAGCCGCCATGGTTTCGAGAATACAAGATGAAGGCTAGTTTTGCATCCTGGGGCGTTTACGTAGAAGGGTAGCTCGCTCCTGCGCCAGTTTGGAACGCCGCGACCTCAACCGGGCAAGCGAAACGACTCTGCTATAATCCCGTTTTCTTGCATCTAAATCTTTAGCTTTCATGTCGTTCGGAGTACCGAGTTTGAAAAGAGTCGCGCTTACTGTTGTTGTGCTGGTGTTCGCCAGTGTGGGCTTTCTTTCCTGCGGGGGCTACGGCTCTTCCAGTAGCACGCAGAGCAGCAGCGGGCTGGCGTTTAAGGCCTTTGTATCTAATCCCCTGCAACCGGTGACCGGGGGAACCGCACCGGTGCTGAATATCGTGGATGCGGCCAAGGACGTGCTGTCGCCCTTCCGAGTCAGCCTGACATTTTCCGCGATCCAACCCGGGCTAATGGCGGTCTCCCCCAACAAGAACTTCACCATGTTGTTCAGCCCCGCCAACAACTCGATCACGCTGATAGATAACATCAACGAAATCCCAGTACAGGGAACGAATGGGTCACTTCCCCCCATCATCCTGCCCGACTTTACGGAGAGTATGTTTGTGGCCCCGGACAACGCCACCGGTTGGGCAGCCGTGCCCAACGCACCCGTGCTCGCGCAAGATCCGGGCGTGGTGGAATTGCTGACGCTGGCGACGGCATCCATTAAGGCCACCATCCCGATTCCGCATGCGCACTACATTGTGATGAGTCACAGCGGCGAGCGGGTCCTGGCCATGGGGGAGAACTCTGATACAGTGACGGTGATCGCGCCCAGCCTGATTGGCACGGGTAACGATCCTTTGACGCCAGTGTGCTGCTTCGACCATCCCGTGGGCGGCATTTTCAGCAGCGACGATACTACGGCGTACATCTTCGATTGCGGCCCGGAGTGCAACGGAACAGCGGCAGGCGTCACCGTGATCGACATGAACACCAACACCGTGGTCACCACGATCCCGGTGGAAGGAGCCACCGCGGGATTCCTTTCGGGAAATACCCTGTACGTGGCCGGCACCCCAGCGGCTCCGGGCAATACCTGCACCGGCACCATGACTCAAGCGACGGTCTGCGGGCGGCTGGACGTGGTGGATGTCAGTTCCATGACGGTAACGAGCTCTGCCATTATCACCGACGGCTATCACACCCTCATGGCCATGGGAGCCAACGGACAGCTTTTTGTGGGCGGGAAAAGCTGCACCAACATCAACAATCCACCGCCGGGTGAGGTGCGGGGCTGCCTATCCATCTTCAACACCTCCGATGGCAGCGTGGTGAACCCGCCGGCTACCGGCGTCGTGACCGGGATGCAGCCGATCACCAATCGCAGTGTCATGTACGTGGTGCAGGACGGAGAGCTGGCGATCTACGACACCACGACTGACGCCCTGCAAAGCAAGCAGATCGACATCATCGGCCAGGCGTTCGATGTAAAGCTGGTGGACTAGTACCGAGTACCCAGTACCGAGCAAGATCAAAACCCCAAGACTCTACTTTGCAGGTTGCAGTACCAACTCGTGCGCGTGGGCGTTCTGCACGGCTTCCCTGGAGAAGGGCAGCAGAAAAGTAGAGCCTTCGTACCATGCTTTCCATTGATCCATGTAGTAGGGGCTAAGAAAGTTTCCCGCTTGGCCGGTTACCAGGTTCAGGGTGGAGTGATCGAGATCGGAGAGGTCCACGGTCATGCGCTCCGACGGCCCATGGCTGCGAGTGACCGCCTTGACCGTGTATCCGCTGCCAGACTGCGGCTGGACTCCGGGTCCGGCCCAGCGCTCCAGAATCGGGACCCTGCCCAGAATGGGGTGCTCGATCTCGACGGCATTGAATGCTCTCCATTTCCATGAGTTCAAGTCCTGCGGCGCATCGGTTCCGCTGACGGCCGCCTCGACGGCTGCACTCAGCAGTTCGTCGTAGCTGGCGTACGCTTCGGGCAGCCAGCGCCTGGACTGGTGCGACAGCACATTCTCCAACCACACCGACTGCATTGCCCAGCGGTAGCTCTTCCAGCTGAGGGTGGCCTGCGCCGGTTGCTCATCTTTCGGCGCGATCCCGAGCTTCGGCTCCAGCAGCAGCCGGGTCAGTTCTCTGCGGGCGCGATAGGCAATGGTTGGCGCGGCGGAGTCGGCTGTCATCCGGCCATCCCAGGCGCGCATGAGCTCGGCTGCTTGCTTGGTTCGGGGTGACGGGTTCTTGGCGTGATCCACGGCGTAGACAAACCGCTCGGCGAAGAAGCGGTCCGCTTCCGAGTAAATGTCAGTCTGCAGCGCGAGCATGTCGGCCGCGGAGAATTTCTTGCCCGACTCGAGCACCCGGTAGATGCGCGCCGTGCGCCAGGGCGCCTCCCACTCGGTGCTGATCGAATAGGGGTATCCATCCGGCACTATGCGGCCGTTGGCGGTGGCGATGATCCCGGAAGCAGGGTTGTAGACGGTGGGAAGTTTTTCGAACGGTATGTAGCCAATCCATTCGTGCGCATCATCGCTGCCGTTTTCCGGCAGGCTGCCGTCACCCGAAGCGCGGACGGGGACCTTGCCCGTGGTCTGGTAGCCGATGTTGCCGTCCACATCCGCGTAGACCACGTTCTGCCCCGGCGCTTCGAATTGCGAGAATGCCCGCCGGAATTGCTCCCAGTTTTGCGCCGTATCCACGTCAAGCAGGGAGTTGCGGATGCCGTCGTAAAGCGTCCAGCGCAAGGCCAGTTTGCGAGTCTCACCGGGGACCAGTTCGCTGACAATCGGCCCGTGGCGGGTGACGACCACGTCCACGGTCACGTCGGGCTTTCCCTTCACGTGGATGATTTCCGTGCGGTGCTCGGGCTGCTTCCATCCCGCGGGCGTAAGGTATTGGCCATCAGGGTTGAACGTCTCGACGTAAACATCGTTGACCGTTGGACCGACATTGGTGAATCCCCAGGCGATGCGCTGGTTGTGGCCGACGATGACGTAGGGAGCACCGGGGAGAGTAACTCCGGCGACGTCGAAGTCGCCGCAGCGCAGATGGGCTTCGTACCACAGGTTGGGCATCTGGTGGCCGAGATGCATGTCGTTCGACAAAAGCGGCTTGCCGGATACCGTGTGCTCTCCCGAAACCACCCAGTCGTTGGAGCCGACCACCAGCGGTGGATCCGATTCAAACTCGGGCGAGAGTGCGGGCGTGGGCGTGGTAC
This sequence comes from Terriglobia bacterium, assembly GCA_020073165.1. Taxonomy (GTDB): domain Bacteria; phylum Acidobacteriota; class Terriglobia; order Terriglobales; family Acidobacteriaceae; genus JAIQET01. The sequence goes on from JAIQFP010000020.1 coordinate 77,310, forward strand.
CGACGCGGCTGGCGACGGAACTGTCCACACCAGAATCCGAGTCGTCGTCACTGTTGTCCTCGAGAGTAGGCCGCGCCTGGGTGGGCGGGCGGTCACGCCACGACGAGTTCACATAAAGGTCCGCGGTCAGTTCCGGACCCAGCTTAGCCAGGATCTTTTCACGGACCAGTGCGACATCGGAATGGTACAGGTTGAGATCCTTCACCATCTGGGCCGCGATCAGGGCGGAATCCTCCGGCGACCAGGGACCGGGTGTGTAGTGCAGAATGCGGAATTCGATGGGCAGACGGTCGTGATGAGAATCGATGTAGGCGTTCACACCCTGTGCATAAGCCTGGTAGTGTGCGCGGTCCGCACTGGAGGCGACCTCGACGATCTTACGCGCCGCCACGCGCATGCCCAGGATGCGCTGCTCGCGATCATGCTTGACTAAATCGGGTCCCAGGACTTCCGACAGCTCCCCGGCAGCGAAGCGCCGCATCGCGTCCATTTGCCATAGCCGGTCCTGTGCGGTGACGTAGCCCTGGGCGAAAAGGAGATCATCAAGGTTGGAGGCCTCAATGGTCGGGACGCCGTGGGCATCACGCGTGATCCTAACGGGCGCGGCAAGCCCGCGAGCCTGCAATGTACCGTCCAGTTGGGGCAGGGCGGAACGCGCCACCGAGTAAAGCCAGGCCGCGCCCCCCACAACGATGACCAAGAGCAGGCCCAACAGAAAAGCAAAGACACGCCCGAGCCGGAAACGCCCGCGGACAGGAGAAACTGGAGTTGTGGTGGTTGCCATGACAGAGTTTTGATTCTAGGGGGTCATGTCCTGGAAGACAAATACCCAGTTCGCGGGCCAACCCAGGTTGGCGGCTGCCGCAAAGGTCAGTATGATGCAGATGGCCGGCGAGACCCTTCGACTTCGTTCGGGGCAGGCTGCGGCGCTACGGCCGGGACATCATGCTGCAAAAGCGTATTGACGATCAGCCCAGCATCTCGCGCGAGATGATCCGCGAGGCGGAGGAGATCCTCCTGCGTCACCTGAAACGCGTAGGCCTGAAACATACCGCGCAGCGCGACGCCATCCTGCGTACCTTCCTGGAGACCCGCGAGCATCTTTCCACCGACGAACTGCACCGCCTGGTCAAGAAGAAAGACGCCCGCATCGGATTCACCACCGTGTATCGCACCCTGAAGCTGCTGGCCGAGTGCGGCCTGGCGAGTGAGGTGGCCTTCCACGATGGTATTGCCCGCTACGAACACCAGTACAACCGCCGCAGCCATCACCACATGGTCTGCACCGAATGCGGCAGCTCGGTGGAATTTTTTTCCGTGGAGGTGGAGCGTCTGGAGCAGGAGATCGGACGCAAACACCACTACGCCACCACCCGCCACAGCTTCCAGATTTACGGGGTGTGCGAGGATTGCCGCAAGAAGAACGGTCCGCGACGATTCGTATAAGGGTTTCTTGAGTATGCCGACTGAACAAGCCAGCCCTGCCGAAGTTTGCCCGCACTGCGGCGCGCAACTGCCCGCCGTAGGTTGGTTTTGTCCCGGCTGCGGGACTTCCATCTCCACACGCGTACCGGCCGCGACTAGGAGCAAGGGATTTCGCGAGAGCCTTCTCGGGGCCATGGCTTACGTCACCGTTATTCCTGCCGTTATTTTTCTGCTGGTCGAGCCCTACAAGAAGAACCGCTTCATCCGCTTTCACTCTTTTCAGTGCATCTTTTTGACGGTGGCGGCGCTCGTCGTTGGGGTCGCGCTCAGGCTGCTTGCGGCCACTCTCCTGCTGCTTCCGGAGGGACTTTTTCTGGTGGTGTTGTTTGCCATACTCGCCGTTCTGGGTTGCCTGCTCCTCTGGCTGCTGCTTCTGCTCAAGGCTCTGCAAGGGGAATTCTTCAAGCTGCCTTGGATTGGCCATCTGGCGGAGAAGCAGGCGAACCGCGGCTAGTTCCTGAGTTGGCTCCCGCATCCTCCGAGCCTGCGGATTCCGTTTGCCTTGCGTGAGCGATTCTGATACCTTTCGCGGCATCGAGTGGTCGCGGAGGTGTGGCAGTGCTGCGGCCGCCAGTCGTGAAAACCATTGCTGGGGAGGGAACCATGGCTTTTTGCAGCGGATGCGGAACGCAGATACCCGATGGCTCAACCATGTGCCCGGCGTGCAGCGCCAAGGCGCCGGCAGCCGGGGCTGCGCAGAGCACGACCGGTGGCATGACTGACAACGTGGCCGGCATGCTGGCCTATATCACCATAATTCCAGCGATCATTTTTCTTGTGATGGAGCCATACAACAAGAGCCGCTTCATCCGGTTCCATTCCTTCCAGTGCATCTTCTTCTGGGTGGCCATAGTGGTCCTCCAGATTGTGATTGGTATTTTTGGGGTGGTTCCGTTCATGATCTTCATCACGCTCCCATTGCACATGATCGTGTGGCTTGGGTCGGTGGTAGTTTGGATCATCCTTTTGCTGAAGGCCAACCAGGGGCAGATGTTCAAGCTGCCGGTAATTGGGGATATGGCGGAAAAACAGGCCAACGCTGTGTAGTTTGCAGCGCGCCGCCGGCTTTGCGCTGCGCCGAGTCTCTCACCTGTGGAAAACCCAGGTCTCCGCGCGCACTCACTACGGAGACCTCTTCTCTCTTCGCTTGACAGAACTCTTCCGGACGGCAATCCTATTTGCTTTTGGTTTTGCGTTCGCAGGGGATGGGTCGCCTGCGGGACGCCAGACCGCGAAGGGGAATCATTTGAGAGTTCGGATCTTCTATCACGACCGATGTTTCGACGGGGCGTCTTCGGCCGCGCTATTTTCCCGTTTCTACCGGGAGCGCATCCGCAACGATGTGGAGTTTGTCTTCTCGGGGCTGCTGCATCGCGCCGGCGCCCTCTTCAACGAAACTCACTTTGACGGTGACGAAAACGCCATCGTCGACTTCAAGTATTCCAGTTCGCCGAAAATCACCTGGTGGTTCGACCATCACCAGAGCGCGTTCCTCAGCCCGGAGGATGCGGCCCACTTCGAGCAGGACCAGAGCAACCGCAAGTTCTACGATCCCGACTTCAAATCCTGCACCAGCTTCATCGCGATGATAGCCAAGGAACGCTTCGGATTCGATCCTCTGCCGGTCGCAGACCTGGTCCACTGGACCGACATCATTGATGGAGCGCTGTACCCCGACGCACGTACCGCCGTGGAAATGAAAGCCCCGGCCATGAAGCTGACCATGGTCATCGAGTCGGCGACCGATCACGGCTTCGTTCCCCGTCTGATTCCGCTGCTGGCCAGCAAACCGCTGGCGGAGATTCTGCAAGAGCCATTCGTGGCCCCGCTGTTGCCGCCTCTGCTCGAGCGCCACCAGCGTTCGATCGCCATTCTGCGCGATCGCACCCAGTTCCAAGATGGCACCATCTACTTCGACATCACTGACCACGATCTCGAGGGCTACAACAAGTTTATTCCCTACTACCTGCATCCCGAGTCCATCTACAGCGTCGGATTGAGCAAGAGTACCTTTCGGGTGAAGGTGTCCGTGGGATCGAATCCGTGGGCGAGAACGGAACCACGCGTCAATCTTGCCAAGATCTGCGAACGCTACGGCGGCGGCGGGCACGCGCGCGTGGGCGCTGTCTCCTTCGACGTGACCCAAAATGAAGCCGCGCGCAAAGCTGCTAACGAGATCGTAGAAGAGCTTCGCGCCAGCGTGCGTACACCCGCTACATGAACGCAAGCCCAGCGCGAGGTTCAGACCGGGCGTAGTTTGGGCATGAGAACAGCGACGCAATCTGGCGGGAAAGTGCCGCGCGGCCGACTGGAGGCGCTGCGGGCAGTGGCCTCGTTCGAGCTGACCAAGGGCGTGGTGGTACTGCTGGCCGGCTTCGGCGTTCTTTCCCTGGTCCATCGAGATGTGTGGGGCGTGGCCGACAGCCTGCTGGAACTGCTGCACATCAATCCGGAAAAACATTACGCGCAGGTGTTCCTGCAATGGGCGGACGGTGTGACCGACGCGAAGCTGCTGACGATTGGCACCCTTGCGGCCGTCTATGCCATGATGCGATTCATCGAGGCCTACGGGTTGTGGAGAGCGCGAGCCTGGGCCGAGTGGTTCGCCCTGATTGCAGGCGGGGTGTATGTGCCGTTCGAGCTGTATGACCTGATCCGTAAGCCAGCTATCATCCGGGCAGTGATTCTGGTCGTCAATCTTGCCATCGTGATCTACATGGCCTATTTGCGGATCTTCGAAAAAAGCACTCTGGCGGTAGCCGACCCAGCATGAGCCCCGCGGTCCAGCGGAAAGCGTCTCGGTCCCAGAAGACCTGGGACCGAGACTACTGTTGCCCTAGCATTGCCTTCCGTGCGGCGCTACAGGTGCGTTCCTTTGGGCGCCGAACGCGTTCTCCTCACTTCAGCAACGTAGCCAGGCCCACTGGAACCGTGCCCGGAGGCACCGGCAGCGGCCGTGGCGTCAGAGTTTCGGTGAGGGTCCCATCGGTGGCCACGTTGAGCACATGGATTGAGTTCCCGGTGAGTACGTACAGGAACTGCTCGGTCGGATCCAAGGCGATATTGGTTGGGCCGAAGCTGCCTCCGGCGGCCAGCGTGAAGTGCTGCAATTGAAAGGGACCCAGGAAGTGAGTCAGGTCGTACACGCTCACGGTATTGGATCCGTTTTCGGACGTGTACAAGCGTGTCCCCGTCTTGTTAATCGCGAGCCAGCCCGGGCCAGTGCCTTGGTTGGACACGCTGCGCTTGAAGAATACCTGTCCGTTCTGGATGCCGAACTGGTACGCCCCGATCTGGTTCACGTCGGGCAGCCCGGTGTAGAGCGCGAGTTGGATCGGATGTTGAACTTCCCCGAGGAATTGCGTGCCACCCGGCGGGTTGAGCGAGTTCACCAGGCTCAGGGATCCGTCCAGCTTGATGCGGTAAGAGCTGAGTACGGCTTGATTGTTCGTGCCCAGAAACTGCATACCGAACATCAGCTTGGCTTTCTTGTTCACCAGGACCTGGGAGGGCGATGACCCGGTCGGCAGGGTGATGGTGGCCGCCGGATTCAGGGTCAAGGTACCAGTCGAAGTGACAGTGAAGGTGGAAAAGTTGGGCGCGGTTTGAGTCTGGCCGGGATCATTATCGGCGTTGGCCACCACCATGATGCTTTTGCCGCTGGGGGTGGGATTATCGAGGAAACCCAGAGCTGCTGGTTGGGTGCCATTCGAAGCAAAGGGAGATCCGCTCACCACCGTCAGGCTTCCGTCGGAGTTGATGGTGAACACCGCAATGGTGTTGGAGTGCATATTGACAGCGAACAGCAACGTACCCTCGGGGTTGATGATCAGCTGGTTGTCAGCATCAAACGGCAGCCCCGGGGTGGCCTGGTAAATACCCGTGCCTCCGGTCTTAAAGGGCCCGCCGCTTACTGGCGTCAGGTTCCCGGTGCCGTCGTTCACGAAGGCAATGACCGAGTTGTGGTTGGCGGTGCAAGTCGGACATAATCCGACGTTGGCGTCTATGTAGACCAGGTTTTTCTGCGCGAATCCGGTGACGGTGAAGCACAAAACAAGCAAGGCAATCATTGAGAGATTCACGAGCAGAGAGAATCCCTGGCGGCTGGAGACAGACCTTTCCATATAACCCCCTTCAGAGAAATGAAGCATTAACAGCGGGCGGTGCTGTTTCCCGGCAGTCTTCTGAGGTACCCGTACCAACGATTGGGAATGGTGTTAGTAGTGGGCTTGAAACGGCCGGCGGTAGCGAATTCTCGCCGCTCTCGGGGGGCGTGTCAAGATGCAAAACCTTGCATACTCTGCCCGATTTCTTGCAGTTGGGGGTTGGCGTGCGTCATTGCCCGATCTCGTGCGCGAGGCCCGGCACCGTGAACACTTCTCCGGCTTGGCAGGGACCACATTCCTGCCACAGCGCACCAACCTCAGCAGTTAGCGGATCGAACCCGGGTACTCGCGTTGCCTCACCGGGCGACCTTGGAGTGGCGGCGAATGACCTGGACCGGGGCGCTGTCGTGGTCTTCGAAGGTCGGCTCCGGTTGCTCCCACTCAATCTGTGGAAAAGATTCCAGCAGCCGCACGCAGCGGTTCCAGCGTAGCACCGCGTCGTCGTTCTCCGGCGGGCGGATCTTTTCTGCCTCTGCGAAATAGCGCATGGCTTCCTTGAACAATCCCACCAGCACTTGCGGAGGCCGCCCAATGCGCATCTGCGCCTTGGCGCGCCGCTCGTTGACCAGGCCGGTATAGTACTGTCGCTCGTAAGGATCGCTGAGGCGCTGGAATATATTTTCCGCTTCGGCGCAGCGGTCAGAGGTGTGGCCGGTGAAATGGTCGGTGATGGCTGCGCCCAGCATGCGCAGTGCGACCTGGTTGTCGGGATCGGCTGCCAGGATGTCGTGGCAGATGGATTCGGTCTCTTCCGGCTCGTTTAAATAGCGGTAGAGCGTGGCCTTGGAAATTGCCTCGGGTATACCGCTCTGGGAAATGGTTTTCAATTTCAGTTCCATAGAAGCCTCCATGACCAGCAAAGACGCGGCAAGCTGCGTCTCTACGGCCTTCATCCCATGTTCCACAGCAGATATCCAGCCAGCACCGTGCCCACCACCGCTCCGCCATAGCAGAGCGTGAAGATGACTTCGTTCAAGTGCTTCACCTGGAGCCCGTCAAAAAGCGTGTAACGGAAGCGGTGTGCCCAGTGAAACAGCGGCAGTGAGCACAGCACAAAGAGATAGATACGCACCACGGGCAATCGCACCAGCGCCATCATGTGCTCGTAGCTGGGCGCTGGCAACCATCCCAAAGGGAAGGCCAATCCGAACAGAAAAATATGTACGGGAATCAGGATGGCTGCGATCACGCCCCCGGCGCTGAACAGCGTCCAGAAAAAAGCCTCGTTGGACTGTCGCTCCATTGTCACCTCAAGACCAGCCAGGCCACTGCCCCTGACACCACCAGCCACACCGCGTAGTTCGGTGCTGCGACCATGAAATCGGGAAGGGGTTTTCCCCGCAGCCGTACCGCCATCGCACTTGGCGCCAGGTTGAACCAGGTGATGGCGTGAAACACCACGAAGCAGAAGCTGACCACATTGAGCGCGATGGCCGCCGGTGTTTGCAGCCACTGCTGGAAGCGTGCGTAAGCCTCGGGCCCATTGCGCAATGCATTCAACTGCAACAGCGTGATGACCACGAATGCGGCCACAAACACGCTGCTCAGCTCACGCAGAATGAACTTCAGATACTGCCGCTGGAACAGCCACCAGTACACCGACACCTGTGGCCGGTACCATCGGGGATGGAACTCGGTGTACGCCGGCGCGGTTCTAGTCGTTGGCTGCTTCACTGCGCACATCCTTGCTCTTGTGCTCTCCCGGCATGACAAAAGACTTGACCCAATCGAGCGCGGCCTTCAACTTGTATTGCTGGATGGCGCCCGCCGGATCCACGTGTTTGGGGCAAACCCGCGTGCACTCTCCCACAAACGTGCATCCCCAAATGCCTTCGGGATGAGCCAGTACCGCTGTACGCTCTTCGGTTCCCTGGTCGCGGGAATCCATGTTGTAGCGCTGGGCCAGCGCAATCGCCGCCGGACCCACAAACACCGGGTCCAAGCCGACCACGGGACAGGCGGCGTAACACAGCGTGCAGTTGATGCACATGCTGAACTGCTTGTAGCGGTCCAACTGGTCGGGGGTTTGTAGAAACTCCCCTTGGGTGAGCGGCGGTTCATCGTGGCGAATAAGCCATGGTTTCACCTTGGTAAGCTTCACCAGAAAATCACTGAGTTCGGTTACCAGGTCGCGCACCACGGGGAAGTAGCGCAACGGTTCCACGCGCACCTTACTTCCGTTGTGCGCGTATGAGGAGAGGAAGGTGGCGCAGGTCAGCTTGGGCTCGCCGTTGACCATCATGCCGCAGCTGCCGCAAATGCCCATGCGGCATGACCAGCGGTAGGTGAGCGACCCGTCCACCTGGTCCTTGATGTAGTTCAGCGCGTCGAGCACGACCCATTCCTTGTAGACGGGCACTTCGTAGCTCTGGAACGAGGGTTTGGCGTCGCGTTCGGGAGAGTAGCGTGCGACTTCGAGGATGATTTTGTCAGCCATATCAGACGGCTTGCCTTATTGGCGTGCTCTTCGACTGTTCTTTTGATGTTTCCCCATAGACCCGTTCGCCCGGGGCCCAGCGCGTAATCTTCACCGGCAGGTACTCGACTCGCGATGAGCCGTCGAAATTGCGAGAGACGATCGAATGAGCAAGAAACTTGTTGTCGTCACGGGCCGGGTAATCGGTGCGCTGGTGCGCGCCCCTGGACTCGGTGCGGTGCAGCGCGCATTGCACGATCGATTCCGCCACGTCCAACATGAAACCCAGTTCCAGCGCCGATTCCAGCTCGGTGTTGAAAGTGCGGCTGTGGTCGTCGAGGCTGATGTCGCCGAACCGGCGCTGAAGCTCGCGCAGCTGGTGCGTTGCTTTGGCCAACGAGGCATGCTCGCGGTAGATGCCGGCGCTGGTTTCGACCGTCTTCTGCATCTCTTCGCGGATGGTGGCAATGCGCTCATGGCCACCAGTTCTGAAAAGAAATTGGGTTTCCAGTCGTCTCCGCTCGTCATTCGCCTGCGCGAAAACCTTGCCGTCCGGTACTTGCTGAGTGGCGGCATAAGCGGCTGCGGCTCTGCCGGCGCGGGCTCCAAATACCAGGCACTCCGGCAGGGAATTGGAGCCCAGGCGGTTCGCGCCATTGATACTCACGCAGGCCACTTCACCAGCCGCGTAGAGCCCAGCCAGCGGCGTGGCGCCGTCGATGTCGGTGCTTACTCCGCCCATCATGTAGTGCACCACCGGGCGCACGGGGATCAGTTCCCTCACCGGATCGATGTTCTGGTATTTCTGGCAAAGCTCGCGCACGAAGGGCAGCTTGGCGTTGATGAGCTTCTCTCCCAGATGCCGCAGGTCAAGATGAACGATCGGGCCATAGGGCGTCTGGATCGTCCGTCCTTTCTGGTCTTCCTTCACAAACGCCTGCGACAGGCGGTCGCGCGGTCCCAACTCCATCGAGCGCAAGACCGGCTTGGGCTGTGGGGTCCCGAGGTTGTAGTCCTGGAGATAGCGGTACCCATCCTTGTTGAGCATGTAGCCGCCCTCGGCGCGGGCAGCTTCGGTGATCAGAATGCCGGTGAAGGGAAGACCGGTGGGATGATACTGCACGAACTCCATGTCCTTGAGGGGCGCACCCGCGCGATAGGCGAGCGCCATGCCGTCGCCGTTCTTGATGTTCGCATTGGTGGTGAAAGGAAAGACCCGGCCGCAGCCACCAGTGCAGAGGATGACCGCTTTGGCGGTGATCGCCCGAATTTTTCCCGACATCAACTCGATGGCCACCACACCCTGCACGCGGCCGTCATCCACCAGCAGTTTGGTGACGAACCATTCGTCGTAACGAGTGATGGGCGGGTATTTCAGGGTGGTCTGAAACAAGGTGTGCAGCATGTGGAAGCCGGTCTTGTCGGCGGCAAACCAGGTGCGGCGTTTCTTCATTCCGCCGAAGGCGCGCACGGCAATGTGTCCGTCCGGTTCTCGGCTCCACGGACAGCCCCAGCGCTCGAGTTGCAACAATTCCTGGGGAGCTTCTTTGACAAAGGCCTCGACCGCATCCTGGTCGCACAGCCAGTCGCCACCGGAGATGGTGTCGTAACAGTGCTCGTCCAGGCTGTCGTCGGACTTGGCCACCCCAGCCGCGCCGCCTTCGGCCGAGACCGTGTGGCTGCGCATGGGGTACACCTTGGAAACGACGGCGATGCTGAGTTTGAGGTTGACCTCGGCGGCAGCGATGGCGGCGCGCAGTCCCGCACCCCCACCTCCGACCAGCAGCACATCGTGCGACGAGGCTTCCATGGCTTCCCCACTAGCGGCTGCGCTAGAGGGTCAGCCGCTTCCACCAGGGCCCGAGTGCCGGACATTCTCCCCCGAAGCGGCCTCCGGAAGCAAATGCTTTATTTGGCGCCGACACACGGGACATCCAGAGAGTCCAGAGCCAGTAAACCGGAGGCACGCCGTGACCCCTCGCATCTGCTCTTTTTGCAACCCTGCTGCTACCTTGCCACAGCTCATCCATGCGCTCGACACGCCGCTTTGCCTTAGCCTGAGGTGTTCGACTGAGCTCGTAGCAGTCCTACTCGTAGCGGAGGGCCAGCATCGGATCCAGGCGCGTGGCCCTGCGTGCTGGCACATAGCACGCCAGGAGCGCTGTCGCGGCCAACAGCACCGTGGCGGCCGAGAAGGCCAGCGGATCCGTGGCACCGGTGCCAAACAACAGGCTGGCGAGCAGTCGGGTGAGGCCGAACGACGCCGCGATGCCGAGAACGACTCCCACCAGCGTCAGGCCCATGCCCTGGCCGACCACCAACTGCAAGATATGGCGTGGCTGCGCGCCCAACGCCATGCGGATTCCCATTTCCTGGCGGCGCTGGGTCACCGAGTACGCCATCACCGCGTAGATGCCCACAGCGGCCAGCAGCAAGGCGAGGCCCGCGAAGATCCCAACAAACTGCATGATGAGGCGAGGCTGGGCCACGGAGGTGGAGACGACCTCGTCCATGCTGAGGATGCCCGATACGGGCAGAGTGGAATCGAGTTGGGTAATCTGCTGGCGTACGGCGCTCACCAGGGGTGCGAGGTCAGACCGTGAGCGTAACACCAGCGTCGCCGATGGCCAGGACTCTTGGGCAATGGGCAAAAACATCTCTTCGGTGTTGGGAGCGCTGAGCGAGCTGAACTTTATGTCAGCGACGACACCGACGACTTCGCGTTGAATCTTGTCGCGCGAGTTGGCGAGGTGTTTGCCAATGGGGTCCTGGTTGGGCCAATAGCGGTCGGCCAGGCTCTTGTTCACGATGACCACGTTGGTGTTTCCGGCGACATCCTGGTCGGTGAAGAAACGGCCGCGGATGAGCGGCGTGTGCATGGTCTGGAAGTAGCCGGGACTCACATGGGAGCGGGCGATCACCGGATCCTTGCCGATGCCCTGGCACGCCATCCCTTCAGGACAAAAGAAGACGTAGATGGTCACACTGCCCAGTGGCAGATCACCGACGACGCCTGCGGATTGCACGGCCGGAACTGCTTTCACGCGCTCCAGGAGCTGCTGATAGAACTGCACCTGCTGCTCGGCTTTCGGGTAGCGAACCTTCGGCAGGTTAATGGGGAAGGTCAGCGCCGGGACAAGACCGAAGGCCAGACCGGTCAGCATGCAGAGCACGAGTGTGAACAGCAGCACCGTGCCATCCACTGTGGATTGTTCCAGGCGAGGCACAGTGCCCGGAGAAATCAGGCGAACCAGCGGCATCAGTCCGGCAGCCAACAGGACGCCGAGCGCGCCTCCCATCAGGGAGAGCAAGAGACTTTCGCTGAGAAGCTGGCGGACCAGGCGCACACGCGAGGCGCCGAGCGTCTTCCGGATGGCGATTTCCTTGCTGCGGGCAGTCGCGCGCACCAGCAGCAGGCTGGCAACATTGGCGCAGGCGATCAGCAGGACAAAGCCAACTGCGGCCAGTAGAACCAGCAGAAATGGGCGCAAAGTGCCGACCAGAAGCTGCTCGAGCGAGACCACGGCGAGGCCGTATTTCGGATCGGCATTGCCGCCAAATTCTTGCCGGTAGCGAGCGTTGATGGTATCAAGTTCGGCCTGGGCGTTGGCAATGCTTACCCCGGACCGCAGGCGTCCAAGAAAATTCAGGTAGCCCGCGCCGGAGAAGACCTGCTGATGGCTTAGAAAGTCACTTTCAAAGACCCGTGGCACCCAGATTTGTGGCTCGGGAAACTGCATGGGGAAGCGGAAATCCGGCGGCAGAATTCCGACCACGGTGACGTTCTTTCCGTCCAGCGTCAGGGTCTTTCCGACAAGGCCGGGATCGCCGCCGAAATGACTGTGCCAGAAGCCGTCGCTTACCACCGCGACGTCAGCGCCACCGGGTTGATCTTCGTCGGCCGTAAAACCGCGACCCAGTGCTGGCTGCTTCCCCAGAGTCCGAAACAAATCGAGGGAAGCGCGGGCGGCGGGAACCAGTTCGGGCTCACGCGGAGTGACCAGGCTCATGGTCAATGGGTAATAGACCGCGGAGCTTTCCAGTGAACGGCTCTGCTCGCGAATCATGCCGAACTTGGTGAACGAAACTTCGATGCCGGTGAAGGCGCGGTTGACGTTGTCCACCTGCGAGACGTTGATCAGCCGGGGAGCGTCCGGGAAGGGAAGCGGGCGCAGCAGAACAGCGTTGACCACGCTGAAGATCGCGGTATTCGCTCCGATCCCCAGCGCCAGAGTGAGCACGGCCACCAGGGTAAAGCCTGGGGTCTTGGTCAGCGTTCGAAAACCGTACCGGATGTCTTGCCAGGTGTTCCCCATGTTTCCCCTCCCCGGGATATTAGACGAAGGTCCCGCCTAAGGTAAGCAGGGCAAGTGGATGATGCATCAAAAACTGCCGGGACTGGGACTAGCTCACGAGGCGCGTGAAGTAGGCTCGGAGCGGATAGGGTCTGATCCTGACCTCTCCTCGAGCAGGAGCCGGCGCAGGGTGCGCAAGTCGTTCAGGGTGCGGCTGCTGCTGCGCAGATATTGCTCCAACTTTTCCAGCTTGTATTGCACCAGCCGCAATGCCTGCAGACGGCGTTCTGACTTGGACTCGACGGCCTTGGCAATGTCCGACTCGATGTCGCCCCGGGCCTCGGCGATCGCTTCGGCCAAAAGCCGGACGTACTCATGGGCATTCTCGAGGCTGTCGAAAGGGGTTTCTGGCCGGTGCATGCCCACCATGGTACCTCTTTTTCTGTATGATTGGCGCGTTCCACTAGTCGCCAGCCCCCGGCTCCACGGACTGGCTGGAACCTGGCGGAAGGAGGCGCATCTAACACACATGCCTACTGAGACAGCGGTATTCGGCGGGGGATGTTTTTGGTGCATTGAAGCGGTCTTCAAGCGGCTGGCAGGCGTGGAGTGCGCCCAGTCCGGCTACATGGGCGGGCACGTGGACAATCCGACCTACCGGCAGGTCTGTGGCGGAGATACCGGGCACGTCGAGGTGGTGCAGGTGAAGTTCGACCCCGGCGTGATTTCGTATCGCGACCTGCTCGAGGTGTTCTTCGCCGTCCACGATCCGACGACCTTAAACCGCCAGGGCAACGATGTGGGGGAACAGTACCGCTCGGTCATCTACACCACCTCGGACGAGCAGGAGAAGATTGCCGAGGAGACTATTGCGGCCCTGAATGAATCCAAAGCCTTTCCTGAACCCATCGTAACGGCCGTGGAGCCCGCGTCGAAGTTTTATGCCGCCGAGGACTATCACCAGGAGTATTACGACAACAATCGCAACCAGCCCTATTGCCAGTTCATCATTGCCCCCAAGGTGGCGAAGCTGGAGAAGAAGTTTCGGGAGAAGTTAAGGGCATAGGGCGGGAAACATTCTGGCGGAGAGGGTGGAATTCTACGCCCGCGTTGGAAACATTGGCTAAACCGTTGGTTCTCCGTATCGGCATCCAGTTTTCCCAGTGTAACCGGTACGATTTCCCGGCGCTTTCGTAGCCGTTCAGTAGCCGCTACCATACGGCTACGCGGCGGAGAAGTAAACCACACTTCCGTGTGGCTCACTATTCCTCTTCAGGTATCAGCTTTTCGATCTCCGCGTCAGCGGGCTTTTCGATTTCGGCTTTGAGATCGTCCAAGAGAATGACGTTCCGCGAAGACTCCTTCCCGAGATCTTGGGACAGGGATCGTTTCCAAGACACGACCTCCACTCTCATTCCCAACTGCTTCACTGCCTTGACGGTCTCCAGATAATCCTTATCCCCCGACACTAGAAGGGCCGTCTCAAAGGCGCGGTTATTGGCGAGAACAAGCATAGTCGTCGCAAGCGCAACATCAATCCCCTTCTCAGTGTAGGAATGACGGCTGTCACCACATTTCTTGCAACGGACAGTCTTGTTGCCGAGCGGGAAGACGGTCATCTCGTAGTGAAGATCGTTCTTCAGCATCTTGTAGAAGCCCGTCTGGTTGTAACGGGGAGGATCACTCACCGCCGCGAAAAAGAATGTCTGCCAGATTGGCCCATCAGCCTCCAGTTTTGCATGGAGCTTCTTGGCGTCTACCCTCCACCCGGCTTGGCGAGAGCCGTGAAAGATATTGGAGTTGTCGATAAACATGATGGTCTTACCACGAGCAGCGGCCATAAATTTCTCCTTCGCGCTCTGAAATTGTAACAGGCTAGGTGCCGTCGAGCCGACGATTGACCCTCTCGTAGTGACCGCGTTTGCCGTTGATGGTGCGGCGGATGTGACGTCTGGTATTGACTGACTCTCATGGGTGTTCTCCTGAGAGCCAATACTGAGAATTCAGCCCGTAGCCGCGATTCGTAGCCGTCTTTCTAAGCTACCGATTTTCAAAGACTGGCGGAGAGGGAGGGATTCGAACCCCCGATACCCGTTAAGGTATGTCCGCTTTCGAGGCGGATCGTTTCAACCGCTCACGCACCTCTCCGCGTAAGAAAACAAGTCGTTAGTCGTTGGTCGTTAGCGCCAACGGCTAACGACGGGCTCTAAAGAACTCTTGCAGCAGCTCTGCGCACCGTCCCGCCAGCACTCCCCCGCGGATTTCCATCTGATGATTCAGGCCGGGGTGGTTCAGCACCTGCATTACCGAATGCACCGCGCCTGCTTTGGGGTCATCGGCGCCGTAGACCAGGCGCTTCAACCGGGCATGCACCAGCGCGCCCGCGCACATCGCGCACGGCTCAATTGTAGCAAACAGCTCGCAGTCTCCCAGGCGATGGTTACCAACCGTGGCACCGGCCTCGCGGAGCGCGATGACCTCGGCGTGGGCAGTCGGATCGGAGTCGGTGAGATTGCGGTTCCAGCCCCGGCCCACGATCTTGCCGTCGCACACCACGACCGCTCCGACCGGCACCTCGCCGGCGTCCAGAGCGCGCTGCGCGGCGCGCAGGGCTTCTTCCATCAGGAGTTCATCAGAAGCGGCCGGTGTTCGCTGGTCGTTCGTCGTTAGTGGTTGGTTCTGTGCCACAGCAGCCCAATTCATTGTAGCGGGTGCGGAAAGCAGCAGGCTGCCGCCCTGCGGCCGGCGTGGACGGGCGAGTAGCCCGTCCCCACACGTCTAAGGCAGGGTTCCGGCGCCACTTCTGCAATGAGAACGATAATGATATCCTTAAGCTCGATATGGGGATGCCCAGCCTGCTGCGCAAAGTCTTCCTCGTCGATCTGCTCCAGGGTCTGAAAGTCACCTTTCGCTATCAGGACCCAAAGGAGATCTACACCGAGCAGTATCCGCTGCAACGTCCACAAGTGGCGGAGCGCTATCGTGGAGCGCCCCGGCTGAACGTCAATCCCGATACCAACGAGACCATGTGCATCGCCTGCGACCTGTGCGCGCTGGCTTGCCCCGAGCACCTGATTGTGGTCTCTGCCGAACGCAACGAGAAAACCCGCCGCAAGGAACTCACCACCTTCACCTACGACCTGAGCCGCTGCATGTTCTGCGGGCTGTGCGAAGACGCCTGTCCCACCGACGCGCTGGAGTTGACCCAGGACTTCGAACTGGCCAACTACACCCGTGAGGGAGCGATCTGGGATCGGGAGACTCTGGAAAAAGGGCCGCAGCCGACGCAGTATCGGAAGTAGTCGTCAGCCTTGGTTCATCTGAGATCCTGCCGCCTCCCCGCTTCGTGCTACATTTTCCTCAGCGATCCTCATGGAACAGCGCCTCATCCTGATCAACCTGCTGGTGAAGCTCGGCGTCGCGGCCGCCGTGGCCAGCGCGCTGGTACGCTCGGTCGAGTTCAAGTCGCTGCTGTTTCGCGAAGAACGCTCGCTGAAGCAGAAGATTTATCTCGTCCTCTGGATCGGCATTCCACTGGCGTTGGGGGTGTGGATTCGCTTCAGCGCCACCAGCTTCCTGGCTGGTGACCTGTCGTTTGAGACCGTGATTTTGCTGGGCGTGGTGGCCGGCCGCCTGACCGGAGTGTTGGGAGCGGTCCTGATCGGCCTGCCGGCATTGCTGCATGGCGAGTGGGCAACCATGCCGTTCCTCGCCCTATGTGGCTTTCTCGCCGGACAACTGCGGGAGATGGCTCCCGACCGCGAGGACATCTGGTCGTTTTCCCCTTTCATTGACCTGAGCCTCTACCGTATGATCCGGCGCAACCTGCCCACGCCGCGAATCTTCGACTGGCAGGTCATGTTTTTTGCCACCATTGTGGCGCTGCGTTTCGTGCACACCGAGCTTTTTCGGGCGCTGCCGCGGGCGACCTACAGCCTGGAGAGCCCGAACCTCTGGGTGGAAGTGGCCATCTACGCAACCTCGGTCATGGTGGTCGGCACCGAGCTGAAGATCTGGAACAGCGTGCGCATCCAGATCAAGCTGGAGGAACAGGAGCGGCTGCTGCTGCACGCCCGCATGGAGGCGCTGCAGAACCAGATCAATCCCCACTTCCTGTTCAACACGCTGAACTCGGTGTCCTCCCTGGTGCGCTTTGACCCGGACACGGCGCGCGAGATGATCATCAAGCTGGCTAACATCCTGCGCCGGCTGCTTAACAGCGGGGATGCCTTCGTCCCCCTGCGCGAGGAACTGGAGTTTATCGACGACTACCTCGACATCGAAGTAGTGCGCTTCGGCCGCGACAAGCTGCAGGTGGTGAAGGAGCTGGAGCCAGCCTCGCTCGACGTGATGGTTCCCAGCATGTTGCTGCAACCCCTGGTGGAGAACTCCCTCAAGCACGGGCTCTCCTCGAAGATCGAAGGCGGTAGTATCTACCTGCGTAGCCGGCTGGCGGATACCAAACTGATTATTGAGGTCGAGGACGATGGCGTCGGCATGGGCGCGGTGAACTTATTGGAACGCCCCACCGGCCTGGGTGGCACCGGGATTGGGATGGCCAACGTGGCAGAGCGGCTGAAGGTGCTCTACGGCGACACCGCGCGCATGACCATCGACAGTCACGAGGGGAAGGGAACTCTGGTGCGGCTGCGCTTGCCGGTCCTGCAAACCGAAGGCGCGATTCCTTCCGCGCTCTACGAAGAGCGTTCCAGCACCCGCCGGTAGAACTCCTCGTATTGCGGAATGATCTTGGTGGCACAGAAGCGGGACTGGGCGACACCTCTCGACTCCTTGGCCATCTTGTGTAAGGCTGCCTCGTCGCTCAACAGTTCGATGGCGTAGCGTGCCATGGTATCCACGTCGCCGACGTCGGCCATGTAGCCGCTCTTGCCGTGCTCGATCACCTCGGGAATTCCTCCCACACGAGTGGCGATCGGTACTACCTCGCACGCCATGGCTTCCAACGCGGCCAGCCCGAACGACTCCAGTTCGCTGGGCAACAGCATGATGTCGGCCACCGGTAGTTTCTCGTAGACCTGGTCCTGCTTGCCCAGAAACAACACGTCATCGTGGATACCTTTTTGTACCGCGAGCCATTCCGCGCGCGAGCGATCGGGGCCATCGCCAATCATCAGCAGCTTGGCAGGCATCTTCTTGCGCACCCGGTCGAAAATCTCGATGGTGTCGGTGACCCGCTTCACCGGCCGGAAGTTGGAGAGATGCACCAGGACGCGCTCGCCTTTGGGCGCGTACTCTGCCCGCCGCTGCGCCGATTCGGAATCGCGCACGTAAACGTCGCAATTGACAAAGTTGTAGATCACTTGAATGTTGTTTTTGACATCAAATTCCCGCACTGTACGCGCCCGCAGGTATTCCGAAATCGCGGTCACGCCGTCGCTCTGCTCGATGGAGAAGCGCGTGATCGGCAAGTACGAGCGGTCGAGCCCCACCAGGGTAATGTCGGTGCCGTGCAGCGTCGTCACAAAGGGCAGCCTGCGCCCGCGCGGTTTCGCGGCCAGCATCTGCTTGGCCAACAAGGCGCTGACCGAATGTGGAATCGCGTAATGGACGTGCAGCAGGTCTATGTCATACAGCTCCGAGACCTCGGCCATACGGGTGGCCAGCGCCAGATCGTAGGGAGGGTAATCGAACAACGGATAGCGCGAGACTTCAACCTCGTGATAGTGGATGTTGGGGTGAGGGCCGGTGAGCCGGATGGGCTGGGCATAGGAGATGAAATGAATCTCGTGGCCGCGCTCGGCCAGTTCCAACCCCAGTTCGGTAGCCACCACGCCGCTGCCACCATAGGTTGGATAACAGGTGATGCCGATCTTCATCCCAGTCCTTTCGCCGCCAACCGCCTGGCCTTTCCATTCGATGGAAACGGAGAGGCCTGGATTCAGATTTTGAGAGATGGCTTCAGAAGGTAGCGTGAACTACTAGTCCTTCGGTGGACCTCCGCCGAGGCCGGTAATGCCGGTGTCCAGGCCTTCGATGAGCTGCTGGAAGCGCTGCTGAGCGGCCTCGTCCAGACCGACAAACTCAATCCCCATGCCGACGCCCGGGTCGCTGGTCCTGACCATGCCGACAGTGCTGACCTTTTCCGAATCCATCCAGAAGGTGATCTGCACGGCGGTGCCGAGAGGAAACGGAAGCAGGGTCTCAACATAACAGCCGCGGCCGCTGATGTCGGTCGCGCTGGTCCGCATATGCGCACCGCCGCCGCGCTCATCGCGGATTTCAAGCGGGAATCGAATTTGATGGCGGACGAATTTTCTCTGATTCTTGCCCCCAGCTCCCCCACCCGCAGCCTGTGCCGCCGGCTGGGCCAGTTCTTGCTTCCACGGGCACTCCTGACCCTCGAGCAGTTGCAATCCCGCCTGGACCTTGTGCAGGGGCCCCGCATCGATTACCCAGACCACCCGAAATCGAGCTTTCTTGTCCCCATACTGGACGCCAATCGTGTCGCCCGCCGTGAGTTGACGCTCCAAGCCGGACAGTTGCACACCGCCGCTGCTGATGTTGTCGGCGTGGGCGTTCTGAAAAAAGGTGTGGCCATCCGCACCCATGCCCCACACTCGCACCAGAAGGTCGACGCGAACGCGAGGCTCAGGTCTTTCTTGCATGCAACTCCGCTACGCCTATAGTTCCGGTTGGCACCATGATACCCCCGGTGGGCACAGCCTCGGAGTTACAAAGGTAGGTGCCAGTTTTGGGTGCGGGTCCAGCCCCGGGTGGGCGATTTAGACGAGATCGCGATAAGAAATCAGTGCAATGCCACCGGCAGCCAGCACTTCCCGGGTCGCCGGCAAAGTCAGTACCCGGAGTTCCCGCATCCTCGATTCCTTCAGCCGGGTGCGAACACCTTGCAGTTGCGCGTCGTTGTAGCCGGGATGGCAGACAAACTCCCAGGTCCCCTCGGGAAGTCTCTCGACAATGGCCCGGAACAATTGGGCATCCAGAGCGCCGGTGGCCACGATGCCGAGCGTGCCATCGGGAGTGAGCATGCCTGCTTCTTTCACCGCCCGCCGGAACCTTCCCGCCAGGCCGCGCAACACGCCGACTTCCAGCCAGCGTTTCCACAGAACTGGCCGCGATGCCAGTTGGGTGATCTGGATCAGGTCAAACGGATTGCGCAGCGCCTTGATGCCACAAATTGTCGCAGCACGCAGTAGCGGGCCGAGCACCTGCGGCAGCATGTGGGTGTGCTTATGCGTGTCCAGGTGAGAAACGCTGAGGCCCGCTGCTTGTATTCTCCTGATCTGTGCGGTGACTTCGGCCTCGATCTCATCAGACCGCAGCCTTCGACAGAACGCCCGCAGAAAGAAAGTGCCTAACCCATCCCGGAATTGAACCCCATCCTGGCTGCGGCTCTGCACCAGGCTGGGCACCTGGGACGGGTTCAGCACCGGAGCCCCATCCACCAGCACCACGTGACAGCCAACGCCGAGCCGAGGCGACGCCTCCGCCAGTTGTACGGCTTCCGAAAACGCGGGCGCGTTCGCCATCAAGGTGGTAGAGGTGACCACCCCGTGGCCATGCGCCTCGACAATGGCACGATTCACGCCGGAGGTGAGGCCAAAGTCATCGGCATTGATGATCAAGCGGCGCACGGGAGCAGTCTAACAGGCAACAACTGGCGGCTAGCAGTCAGTGCTTGGCCATTTCAATGTTGAAGGGTTTTGCAGAAATCAACGATTGTCCTGGCGGAGCCAGCGGCTGCTGATTGCCAGCTGCTGCGGTCGGTTCATTGACCGCTGTTTCCGCGCTCACGTATACTCGATGACGAGTACTTCTCGTGCAGTGCCCCTCATCTTCTCGAAGTCTTGAGGCGCGAGGCTCCCCGTCATCTGTAGCCGGGGGGCGAGGGGCGGTTAGCTCAGCTGGTTAGAGCGCCTGCCTTACAAGCAGGAGGTCGCAGGTTCGAGTCCTGCACTGCCCACCAGTTCGGTGGTTCCGGTCAGAAACCGGGGACGTAGTTCAGTTGGTTAGAACGCTGCCCTGTCACGGCAGAGGCCGCGGGTTCGAGTCCCGTCGTCCCCGCCATTCTTCTCAATAACATACGAGAGTTTGGCAAGAACAGCGTGGGAACAAAAAGGAACAGTAGCGTCCTTCATGTTCCCGTCTCCGCTCGTGACTCGCGTTCCTTCGGAAGAATCATCCTTACAACCTTGCTCTGTGCATGCCGCTTCGCGGGTGTCGTCGCCTGCGTGTACGTGTCTAGCGTGATCCGGCTATTGGCATGGCGCAGTGATTCCTGCACGGTCTTCACGTCCTCACCATTGGCTTTCAGGAGAGTCGCGTAGCTGTGCCGGAACGTGTGCCATCCGATCCGCTTGCCGATTCCCACTCGTTTTGCAGCAGGTCGGATGTGTCGTCGGAGCAGGTTCTCAGGCCAGAAGGGCTGCTTTCCGCCTGTTTCAGGACTAGCGAACACCCAATCCTCCGGCTGGTTGTACGCCGACCGGAGCCGCAGGCTGAGAAGAGACTCGGCCAGTTCAGGAGCAACAGGGATCGGCTTTCGTGATGCTTCCGTCTTCAGATTGCCGATGACCTGATGCACTACTGCTCGATTTAGGCTAATTTCCAGCGACTCAAAATTGATGTCTGACCATTTGAGCGCCAGAAGTTCGCTGACTCGCAAGCCTGTAGCAGCCGCCAAGAAAACCATCGTCCGGTACGGTTCCTGAAGTTCCGAGAGCAAAGATTGAATCTCTTGGACATCTAGGATTTCAGGAGCCTGCTCTCTCTTGGCACTCTGGCGCACGAGCGAGATTGGATTTTTGTCGATCCACTCATTTCGCATTGCGTGTCTAAAGAGGGCGCTCATGATGTTTCGGAGTTTGGCCTTGGTGCCGTTTGTTAACGACAGACTGCCGAGCCATTCTTCTACGGCAACCGTCTTCACATCTTGAATGCGGTACGAACCCCACCGTGGCAGTATCCAAGACTTCAAATACACCTTGTACACGGCACTGGTGGAATATGCCTTCTTCGAGTTCTCAGCCAGTTCCTTGGCCATGTAATGCTCAACAAGTTCTTGAACACTGAATGGCCGAAGACTAGCCAGTGGAGTCTCGTTGTTAATGTCGATGCGAAAAGCTGCGACTGCCTTATTCGCTGCGGACTCGGTCTTGTGCTGCTCAACCGTGCCAACAACGACCTTTCGGTTTACCCTGTGTCCATCAGCAGCGGTTTCCCGCCATCTGAAAATCCAAACATCAGGGCCAGTCTTGCGACTTTCTCGCTTCAAGTGACCGTTCTGAAACCTTGTCCGCTTGAACATTGAATCTCCTAGTTCACGCGGACGGGATTGGCTGGAGCTGACTTTAGCTGAGACCTAAGCCAGCCGTCCAGTTCCGAGGCGCGGAAGAACCAGCGACCAGCAATCTGGTAACCGGGAATCTCGCCTCCTCGGGCCTTGCGCTCCAGCGTTTTGTGATGAATGTGCAACAGTGCCGCAGCTTCACGGCTGTCGAGCAATGGCTCGAACAGTGTGGGCGAACTGCCCCCAGTTGGTTGGGTTGACATTGAGGTGTGTCGAGCGCCCGTAGAGACACGAATTGCCCTCGGGTTCTAGGCGCTCTTCTCGTTGTTGGAAGTCCGAACGGCTCAAGGCCGTTTGGGGGCAGCAAGGCGTGCTGCCGGGGCAGAGGATGCCCGACTGCCGTTTGAAATGGGGTACTACGAGGTACGAAGGGCGAGGATGAAAGCCTCGAAACCCTCCTATTTAATTTGATGATCCGAACGCCGGAAACGACTGAACAAAACGTCGTGGAGTGACAAGAGATGCAGGTTAACGGGGTTCTGTGGCCGATGCCTCGGCTAGCCGTTCTAGAACAAGTCGCTAGCGCCCTTAGGCGCAGGTATTTTTCGTAGGACGCGACAGGGCACGCATCGATTTTCTTACTAATGTTAGGAAGGGACAGATTGGGCAACAGGTTTTGCTGCTCTGATCGGTCTAATAATTAAGATAGGGTTCATCCGTAGAACCCGCTAGCCGCTAGAGGATTCCCCTAGAGGCGAGAAAATCGAGATGGGGCGGCAGCAGAATGTTCGCCCACTCGCGAGGACGATCCCCGTTAGTCCTCCCCCCGACGGCTTGACCTTCGGGAAGCCAGTTCGTTCGGACTGGCGAAATCACTACAGAAAGAAAGACGTATCCAATGAACAAGTACGAAACTACCCGCCTGCCAGTGGCGGCTTATCTGCATTGCTGCAAACTTCTTGAGTTTACTGGTGTCCGAAAGGCATCTGATGCGACCGCTGTCTTCGAGTTCCTCGATCCAGAAGGCCGAGGCGAGAGTCTTGAGATCGACTTTGAGCAAGGCCGCGCCATCGTTGATGCCCGAGCATTCGCAAGTTCAGAACGATTCCTGAAGAACAAGATGTACCGAGCACTGCGTCAGGAGGAGAAATAGCATGACTTCTCCTAGCGTCGTTCAACTCGCTGAAGAGCCGAAAATCGTTACCGAGAACACTGATTTGGCCGGGGGTCGGGCGGAAGGACTAAAGCCGGAGACTACCAAGCCAGAAACGAAGCCGGAGACGCCTAAACCGAAGCTTCCTGAGCACAATAAGACAGAGCCATGGGAGATTCGTAGATTGTCGGACGCTTTCAAGGACGCGCAATCACCGCCGTGGGTGATCACAGACCTAGTAATGAGCGGCACACTGACTCTGGTTTCGGCGCAACCGCACGGCATGAAGTCCCTGTCATGGTTGGCAGCTGGCATGGAGGCCGTGCATACGGGCAAGGTGTTTAAGCATTTCGAGGCACCGAATCTCAAGAACGTCCTGTTCATCGAGACAGAAGACCCTGAGTGGTTGGTGAAGAAGCGGATTCAGGGGCTGGCGAAGGGCTTGAAACTATCCAAAGACGAAACGCTACCCGGATTTCATTACACCTGTCCGGGGCCATTTGAACTGATCAAGGAGGAGAAGCAACTGGAACGACTGATCGAGGAACCCGATTCACTCCAGGAGAAGTAAATCGCGTCCTCGGCATTGATTGGGCTGGCACATTCCTGCCGAAGCATCGTGTAGGCAATCCGGGTGGATTTACGGAACTATTCGTTCGTGTAGACCGTGGCCTTTACCGTCTGAAGTGAGCGTGCCACTGTGTGCGTCGTTCGCCAACCCGTCCACTGTGAAGGCGGTTAAGTTTGATAGTGCCAACACCGACTTAACGCGTGACACCGGGAGCGGGTGCAACCTGTTCGTTCAGTAGTGCAAACTCCCGCGCATACTCTCCGTGAGTGAACGAGAACGTTACGGCGTTGTCATTGTGATGTTCGATCCTCATTGCGCGGCTGTCAGTCACCAGTCGATTGCACAACATCGTTGAGATACCTACTACGCCAAAGAAGATTCCCCAAAATCCCCACGGGCCAAGGTCGAATCGGGCCGCAAGCCACGCGGCGAAGCCTAGCGACCCCAACGCAGCAACTAAGAGCAGGGTCATGTCGTACCTCTGCCAGCGTTTTCTCCGACGTGCACAATCACGGCAGAACGGTACGGTTAACTGGAGGTACTCCCATTTGGTGGCGACCAGATAAAAGCCCTTCAATCTGCTCTTGTCGGACTCGATGCACAAACATGAGTCTGGCTCTGGTCTGAGACAGCCGGGGCATAGGTTAGGGAAAAGGAACCTCGCAGAGGACGGAACTACAACCCGCATCCACCTAGCCATTGAGATACCTCACAAGTTCATGCCCGCTGTCCCCATTTTTGTTCTTGTAGGCCACTTTGCAGCCTCATCTCCGGAAATCGTGCGACAAAAGATGATCCTCGCAAAACGTGCTGAGTGCAACCTGTACCGCCCCACGATGACAAGAGGTGTCGGTACCCACAGCGGGTGGCCGACCAATTAGAGAAGAAATCAGAGCGTCGTCCTGAGCAGGGAACGACCAAAAGAAAAGTACGCAAAGACTTCAGCCGAGCTGCGTAATCCGACCATGAATCCTCGAACGTCGGTAGCCAATCCCGTCCGCAAAGTTGGGTTTATCCGACGCTCAATTGTGGGAACAGAATGGGAACAATAACGATTCCTGCCCGTTCCAAGTCGTTGCTAATCGTTCCTACGGATGACCCGTAAGTTCTTGATTTTCCAAGTCAAGGCACCCTGTCACGGCAGAGGCCGCGGGTTCGAGTCCCATCGTCCCCGCCATTCTTTTCAAGCACTTGCAACCCTAACGTCCAGCAATGAGAAACCTCCAGCAGCGATCTTTGGATCGCTGTTTGTTGGTCCACCCTAGCTCGCTAACTGGATGTCGTCTAATCACTTTTCGGCAGAAGCTCATTCCTCCCGGTTATCAAAGGCGGTTTGCTAAGCCAAATGGACTCCCGTGTGGCTGTCTAGCCCTCGCCAACGTGCGAACCATGCCTTGCAAGATCGTTGTCGGAGGTTCGGGGGTGCTTTTCCCAATGAAAATAGCAAACGTCACTATTTTCGATTATCATAAATTGTGAAAATAGCACGGAACGCTATTTTCGATCCTAAAAAGGCGCTTGTTGCACAACACTACCGACATTCCCGGCCAGAAAGTATCGCAAGGCAGTTATTCAGCCTTTGTGCCTGCGCCCCTGCCTCCTGAACTGAGCTGGACACCGCGGCTGATTGGGGCACTCTCGGATGCAGACCGGCTAGTCGGAAGATTAGCGGGCGAGGGTGGTCGGCTTCCCAATCCTCATATTTTGATCCGGCCCTTCGTGCAGCGTGAAGCCGTTCTATCGAGCAAGATTGAAGGCACACAGGCCACGCTGGGTGAGCTGCTTGCCGCTGAGGCGGGAGCGATCGTGGATCGAAGTCCCGAGGATCTTCGGGAAGTTGGCAATTACGTAGTCGCTCTTGAGCACGGAATCTCGCGCCTCAAGAAACTTCCCCTCTGCATCAGGCTAACGCGCGAGTTGCACGAAAAGCTCATGACGGGCGTTCAGGGGCACCAAGCAGCGCCCGGACGTTTTCGGAAGATTCAGAATTGCATTGGCAAGCCCGGCAGCACTATCGCAACTGCTTCCTACATCCCACCTCCTCCAGGTGAGGTCGAGCCGTGTCTTGCGGCATGGGAAAAATTCTTGCATGAATCGACACTGCCACCTTTGGTGACCATTGCGCTGGCTCACTATCAGTTCGAGGCGGTTCACCCGTTTCTTGATGGCAATGGCCGAGTCGGACGCCTGCTCATCACCTTGTTCCTGATCGAGCGCCAGATCCTCCCGACACCTCTGCTCTATTTGTCGGCGTTCTTTGAAGCATCAAGGCGAGACTACTACGACGGTTTGCGCGCGATCAGCGAACGCGGGGCATCGAACGATTGGTTGGAGTATTTCCTGCTGGGAGTCGCTCGCATGTCTGAGGATGCTTTGAGTCGAGCCATGCGCATCAACGGGCTGCTCGCCGAGTGGCAGAAGAAAGTCTCAGGAGAATCAAGCAACAACCCGTTGCGTGTAGTCGAACTCTTGGGGGCAAATCCGTTCATCACTGCAAGAGGAGTGACGGACAGATTGGCGATCGCGTTTACGACCGCGCAGCGCGCCATCGAACGACTGGAACGTGCGCGTATCGTAAACCGGGTGGGCAATGCAAAGCGCGACCGAGTCTATTGCGCGACTGCGCTTCTGGATATCCTCGAAGAGCCGGCCCGCCTCAAGCCAGCTGACAACAAATAACGCTGCGTGGTCTCCAAACCAGGCACGTGGAAGCGGGTCAGGCGCAAAGCATTTCCGGCCATTCTACGACTACGGGACCATAGCTACAGAAAACCGATTGAGTAAGTGCAGTGGAAGGCCCTTAGGGCTTTGCGGGCAGCGGCTGCCAGAGCTCAATCTTATTCCCATCCAGGTCATAGATCCAGGCAAAGCGACCGTAGGATTCATCCATTCGTTTGGCGTCAATCTTTACTCCCTCTTGTTTTAAGCGGTCGAGCAAAGCATCCATGTCGTCCACGATGTAGTTGATCATGAACGGTGCGGGGCTGGGATCGAAATACTTGGTGGAGGCGGGAAAAACCGTCCAAACGGTAACCTGTTCCTTTTGCGGGTCGTCGTGTTCGCGCCACGGAAGCATCACGCCTTGGCCTTTGTCATCGAGTCCAAGATGCTTCGCATACCATTCGCGCATCTGATCACGATTCGCGGATTTGAAGAAGACACCGCCGATTCCAAGGATGCGCCCGCGCTGCTCCACTTTGACAGGCGGCTTCGACGTTTCAGGTTGCGGAGATTTCACTTCCTGTCCTCCTGTTGAGCGGGCCGAGATGAGCAACAGCGAGCCGAGCGCAATTGTGGTCCACGGTATACCTGGCATGTGCGGGATTATACATGTTTCGATTCGAATGGGAGAAAACGGTTCGCTCAAGGTTCGCCGCGATTCACCCTTTCTAGATCGCGCATGAGGTCTCGAACTGGCTTGGCATCGCCCGTAGAGAACCAGGCTTGCGGGATCGCAAAGTATCCCAGATTGCGTGTTCATCGGCACGAGGCGCGGATGACTCCTGCAAAACGCCGTAGGCATCCGCAAAATACTGCCATCCTCGTCGCCCTACTAGGCGTTGCGTAAAGGACCGCTTGCGGGGGCGGCGACGCCGCGCGAACGCGAACGTCAAATAGCGCCGAAGAAAGCCCGTCATTTTTCTCCGAAGATCACACATTCGCGCCGATCAAGCGTCAGTTTCGACCGGCCTCTGCCGCGTGAAAGCACACTAGAAATTATGGTCCAATACGGGTCCACGAACTGTTTCCGAGGGTCATTACAACGTTTCTGTAGCGCCATCCGTGCCGCGTGTTTCCAGTTAGTTACACTTGAAGATTTCGCTGTTACGGCGGAGGCCGCGGGTTCGAGTCCCGTCGTCCCCGCCATTCTTTTTAAGTACTTGCAAGAAAACCGTCGAGCAGCGCGTGGGAGTAGAAAGAATGGATGCGGTCACTCGACGGGGATTATCCTGCCTCTTCCAATCGCTGCAAGAAATGGCTGCGCCAGTTGGCCGGCAAGGCCGCTACCGCGACGGTGCGCCTCACCAGGTCGGGGTCAGGTTGCTTCGCGACATACAGGCGGACCACGTCGGTGACCGAGACGTGATTCGGGTCACGGTGCAGGAGCTCCACGGTGTCTCCAACACGAGCCTTACCTTCCTCCAACACTGCGAAATAGAATCCGGTGCGCCCACTGGCCAGGAAGCGCTTGATCATATCGTCACGGCCGAACCGGATGCCCAGCTTGTAGCAGGGCATACGGGGCTGGGTGACAGTCAGTTGTGCCGATCCCACGCGAAAGCGGTCACCGATACAGGTTGTGTCTTCCTGCAACCCCTCGGTGGTGAAGTTCTCGCCAAACATCCCCCCGGGAAGTTCAGTGTCAGGCAGTTCCCGGCGCCAGAATTCGTAGTGCTCGGAGGGATAGGCGTACACGGCTTTGTCCGGGCCGCCGTGGACGGTCAGGTCAGCCTGCCGGTCTCCGTCCAGATTGAGGCGCCACAGTTGCACCGCATAGTCGACAGGCTCTTTGAATATGGCGGTAGCAACGCTGTCTCCTCGCCAAGGGACGCGGCGTGGTTTGCCGACATTCACGGAAATCAGCTTCACAGGGGAACCCTCCGTATTTGATTTGAGATGAGCGAAAAAGTGACAGGAATTGGAATCATCCGCCGGGAGGGGTGGCGAAGTGTCTTGTGCAGCGGCCGGACGTCAGCGCGTCAGAACAGGGGCGGGAGCAAGACCAGGGCTCATCTGCACATCGCACTGCTGTGAAGAACTGGCGCAAAGGCCAAGTGAGGTCCCGTCACTGGATCGCGCTTGCAGCGCTGGAAAAGACGTTGTTGGCATTGCTTCCGATCAGCCGTATCGTTCCGACCACCAGAACCAGGATCACGGCCAGCATCACGGCGTACTCTGCGATGTCCTGCCCCTGGTCCTCGGACCAGATCCTTTGAATCAGTTCAACCATACCAGCCTCCAGCGGGGGAAATTTGGAGAGAACTCATAATGCCGGGAGTAGCCGCGGTTGTCAATGCTCGCCTGTGGAATCCTGGGCAAATTCCAAAAGCCCTGCCAGTCAAGGGTTCTCCAGCCATTTAGAATAAGCGGGATGGCGAGCGCGCTGGAGTTCGAGAAAGTGACCAAAGAATACCGTAGTTTCCCCCGCCGCCGCCTCCGCGCACTCGATGACTTCAGCCTGCGGGTGGAAGTGGGCGAGATTTTCGGCTTTCTGGGCCCGAACGGGGCCGGCAAAAGCACTGCGATTCACCTCGCCATGGGATTCATGCGCGCCACCAGCGGTCGCGGTCGCATGCTCGGCAAACCCTTCGGCGATGCTCATGCGCGCCGCCGCGTTGGTTTTCTCGCCGAAAACGTAGCCCTTTACCATCGCCGCGCGGAACGCCTGGTTCGGTTCTACGGGGCGCTCAACGATATGGGCGGGAGGTATCTGGCAAAGCGGGCGCGGGACGTCTTGGCAGCGGTCGGACTGCAGGAACAGTCGAAGCGCAATGTCGGCAAGTTCTCCCGCGGCATGCTGCAGCGCGTCGGTCTGGCTCAGGCATTGGTGAATGACCCTGAACTTCTGATTCTGGACGAGCCCACTTCGGCGCTCGATCCGCTGGCACGGGTTACGGTGCGTGAACTCCTGCTCCAGGCGCGGGAAGCGGGCAAGACCATCTTTCTGAGCTCGCATTTGCTGTCCGAAGTCGAACTGGTGTGCGATCGGGTTGCCGTGCTGCATGGTGGACGGCTGGTGCGGCTGGGGCGAACCCAGGATCTTCTGCAGTCCACTGAGAGAGTCGAGATCGTAGCTCGCGGCATTGCACCCAATGCATTCCCCGAGACTGTCGCCAGGGATGGCGTGGTCAGCTTCTCCGTGCCCGCAAGCACTCAGCGCGCAGTGCTGGAGCGGGTGTGGAGTCTGGGCGGGGAAGTGGTGAGTGTGAATCCAGTGCGCCGCTCGTTGGAAGAGATTTTCCTGGAAGTCACCGCCGGGTCAAAATCCGTCGGTGAAGGAGGCACACCGTGAAGCCGGTGTTCCTGATCGCGGTCAACTTTGTGCGTGAGCAACGCTGGCCCATTTTTGTGCTGCTGCTGTGGGTCCTGTTGCTGGCGTTTCTCGGACTTTTCAGCGACATTCCCCGTCAGCGCGAAGATCTCTTGTTCGTCTTCAAACAGGTGGCGGTATATGTGATCGCCTTCAGCGTGTTCTTTGGCGGTTCGGCGATCTACAACGAGCGCAAGTCACGGCGCATCCTGGCGGTACTCTCCAAGTCGGTGGCGCGCTACCAATACCTCTCCGGCCTGGTGCTGGGCGTGGCGATGACCTCGGGAATCTACTGTTTTGCTCTGGGCATCACTGGAAGCTGGACTTTGGGAGAGGCGGGCTTTCCCATACCCCAGGTTTGGTTTTTCATGGTGTGCCTGCTGCTCGCATGCACGCTGGCGGGAACTGTGGCCCTGATGTTCTCCACCTTCCTGAATCCATTCTTTGCGGCGGGGGCGACTGCGGCGGTGCTGGGACTGCCCGCCCTGGCCAGCCAAACTATCGCGACCCAGTGGCAGTACGCGATACCGGTCTACCCGCTCGCCGCCATCATCATGCAGTCTTCATTTAAGTCCCCTGGGCCCGCTTTCTGGCCGCCGCTCGGTCTGGCCGTGGTGGAGACACTGATCTTCTGGGCACTGTCGGCCCGGATCTTTTCGCTGGTGGATATAGCGGTGGCAGTGGAGTAGTGAAGAACGATGTAGGGACAGCCGGCTCGGCGAGTCCACCGCACGAAGCGAGAAAAGGTTGGAGGTGAGAAGCCTAGCGCAGCAAATCCCCGGCCGACCGCGTCGCATACTCCAGCACTCGTCCCGGAAGGACTCCCAGATAAATGGTGGCCACTGCGCTGATGGCCAGCGCTACACCCAATCCGAGCGGAACCGGGGACACGGGCACCTCCTGGCGTGCTTCCCGCATGTACATCACTACGATCACGCGTAAGTAGTAGTACGCGCCCACCGCGCTGTTGAGGACGCCGATGATGACTAGTCCCACCAGGTTCGCCTGTAGCGCGGCGCTGAACACGTAGAACTTGGCAAAGAAGCCGCCGGTCGCCGGAATCCCGATCAGCGACAAGAGAAAAATCGTCAGCGTGGCCGCCAGCAGAGGAGAGCGGCGCCCCAGGCCCGCGTAGTCCTCCATGGTGACGTAGCGCTCGCCGGCGCTGGCGAGGTGGCTGACCACGGCGAACGCGCCCACGTTCATAGCCGCATACGAGGCGGTGTAAAACATGGCTGCAGGAATGCCGTTGGCGGGCAGGGCCGCGAATGCTACCAACAGGTATCCTGCGTGCGCGATCGAGGAGTACGCCAGTAGACGCTTAACGTTGTCCTGGACCAGCGCCCCGATGTTGCCCAGGGTCATGGAGAGCGCCGCCACCACCCAGATCAGCCACAGGCGTCCGGGTGCGTGCGCTTCAAAAAGAATCCGAAGCAATACCGCAAATACCGCCGCCTTGGGCGCTGTGGACATGAAACCGACGATCGGCGCCGGGGCGCCTTCGTACACATCCGGCGTCCAGACGTGAAATGGAGCTGCCGCCACCTTGAAGCCGAGCCCCACAAACATGAGCGCAATTCCGACGTAAGCCAGTACCGGCGGTTGGCCGGAAGCAAGCACCTGCCCGATCACGGCGATGCTGGTAGAACCGGTCGCCCCAAACATTAATGCGACCCCGTACAGGAAGAACGCCGTCGCAAACGATCCCAGCAGGAAGTACTTGACCGAGGATTCGCTGCTGATCGCCGCCCTCCGCCGGAAGCCTGCCAGGATGTAGGTGGAGATCGAAGAAATCTCCAGCGCGATGAAGATGAGGACCAACTCGACGGCCGAAGACATCAAGCACATGCCCACCGCGCCGAACAGGATCAGCCCGTAGTATTCACCGGCGCGAATCTGCTGCACTTCCATGTACTCATACGAAGTGAGAATGACGACAGCGGTGACGGCGGTGACCAGGAAATGGAAGAACACGCTGAAGGAATCCACATTCACCATGCCCCAAAACCCAACGCCAGGATACTGTGACTGGTATAGCGTGGCCACGATCGCCGCGAGTGCACCGACCAAACCCACGGCCCCGAGCGTTCGCTGGCTGCGGCGCTCGTCCATGAGCGGATCGAGCATCATGATGATGATGCCGAAGATCGTCAGCACAATTTCCGGAAGAATACGGATGTACTCCACCGCCTGTGGAGTGACTTGCGCGGCGCCGTTCACTGGCCCACCACCTTGCTCGCCAGTTGGGCGAAGGGCGCGAGAGCATTCTGCACGGCGGGATCAATGGCATTGAGCCAGAGCAGCGGCGCCACGCCCATGACCAATGCGGCAACCGCCGTGGGCCACAACGCCAGGCGTTCGCGCATGTCCAGGTCAGGCAGTGTCCGGTTAACGTCGTGGGTGACTTTTCCAAAAAATACACGCTGGTACATCCATAGCAGGTAGCAGGCGCTCCAGATCACGCCCGTAGCGCCGAGGATGCCGTACACTTCCCGTGCCCGGAACGCCCCGCTCAGCACCAGGAACTCGCCGACGAAGCCGTTGAGCAACGGCAATCCGACCGACGCCAGCACGATGAACGAGAAGAACGTGGCATACACCGGCATGGGCGTCGCCAGTCCGCCGAATTCAGTGATCTCGAAGGTGTGCCGGCGCTCGTGCAGGATGCCGGCCAGCATGAACAATGCGCCGGTCGAAACTCCGTGGGCCAGCATCACGAACATCGCGCC
Source organism: Terriglobia bacterium (assembly GCA_020073165.1). GTDB lineage: Bacteria > Acidobacteriota > Terriglobia > Terriglobales > Acidobacteriaceae > JAIQET01. The sequence continues at coordinate 109,424 of JAIQFP010000020.1, forward strand.
ATCCAGGCCGGCCTGGGTGAAGCTGAAGATGCCCAGCACCACGAACCCGAGGTGACTGATCGACGAGTACGCGATCAGCTTCTTCATGTTGGGCTGCACCATGGCAACCAGCGCGCCATAGATGATGCCGATCAGGGCCAGCGTGACGATCCAGGGTGCGTTGCTGCGCGACTGATCCGGGAACAGGCCCAGGTTGAAGCGCAGCATGCCGTAGGTGCCCATCTTCAGCAGCACGCCGGCCAGCAGGACCGAGCCGGCGGTGGGCGCTTCCACGTGCGCGTCGGGAAGCCAGGTGTGAACCGGGAACAGCGGAACCTTGACCGCAAACGCCACGAAGAATCCCAGAAACAGCCAGGGAGCCGCGCCTACCCACCCGTCGACCTGCCCGTTGCGGATGGCAGTTTGAATCGCAACGAAGTCGAAGGTGCCCAACTTGGCATATAGCCAAAGAATCGCCGCCAGCATGAACACCGAGGCGATCATCGTGAACATGAAGAACTTGATCGCCGCGTACACCCGCCGTTCATGCCCGTAAATGCCGATGAGCAACGCCATGGGAATCAGCGTAGCTTCCCAGAAGAAATAGAAGAGGAACAGGTCAAGCGAGACGAAGACGCCGATCAGCGCGGTCTCCATGATCAGCAGGAGAATGAAGAACTCCTTCACCCGCTCGTGGATGGACTTCCAGGAAATCAGCACGCACAATGGTGTGAGGAACGTGGTCAGCACCACCAGCCACATGGAGATGCCGTCCACACCCATGTGGTAGTGAATGTTAGGCGTTGGAATCCAGGGGGTGTTGATTTCGTACTGGAATCCGGCCCGCGCCCGTTCGAAGTAAACGGGGAGGTGCAGCGACACGCCAAACGTCAGGACTGAGACGACCAAAGCGAAGATGCGAATGTCGCGGTCGCGCCGGGGGAACAGCAGAAGCAACAGCGCGCCGGCCATCGGAATGAAGGTCACCAGCGTGAGGATGGCGCTGTCGAGGGTCGGCGAGTTCATCGGGTTCCCATCCAGATCATGTAGGCGATCACTCCCGCTGCGCCAAGAGCCACCCATCCGGCATAAGAACGCAGGTTGCCGGACTGCATGTGCCGGACCGAGTCGGACACATCGCGGGCAGCTTCGGCACTGTCGTTCAAAGTGTCGTCGATCACGTTCTGATCGACACCGTGCCACAAGATGCTCGTCGAGCCGTCCACCACCGGCTTGACGAAAAGAACCGCATACAGCTCATCCACGTAATACTTGTTGGCTACGGCGTGGTAAAACCCGCCCAGCGCGTTGGCAATTCGCTGCGGCAACTGCGGACGGTCGCGATACAGCAGCCAGGCGAGATAGAGACCCAGTGCCGCCGCCGCCACCGAGATAGCGGTGAACACCCACTCCAGGTGCTCCATCGCGGTGATCTGTCCTGCTTGCTCTGACGTCAACGCCACGAGGTGAGCCGTCTGGTGCGAAGAGAAAACCGGGGCCAGGAATAGCTCAAACCGGTGCGCTCCAATCCAGCCACCCATCACCGACAGAATCGCCAGGATGGCCAGCGGAATCAGCATGATCTTCGGGCTCTCGTGAATCCCGCTATGGCCGTGTGGCGCGGGCACTCCTGCCCGCGAGCCCGTGGCATGAATGCCGCCGTGAGCCTGGGTTGCTTCTTGGTCTCCCCGGTACTCACCAAAGAACGTCAGGAACCAAAGCCGAAACATGTAGAAGGAAGTCAGGAAGGCGGTGAAGACGCCGATGCCCCAATAGGCCAGGCTCACCTGGGAGGCCCGCCACAGGATTTCATCCTTGCTGAAGAAGCCAGCAAAGGGAGGGAACCCGGCAATCGCAAACGTGGCCGCGGTCATGGTCCAGAAGGTTGCGGGAATGTGGTCCCTCAGTCCGCCCATCTTCCGCATGTCCTGCTCGCCGCCGATGGCGTGAATCACCGAACCTGCCGCCAGGAACAGGAGTCCTTTGAAGAAAGCGTGCGTCATCAGGTGGAAGATGCCGGCCGAATACGCCGCCACCCCACAGGCCAGGAACATGTACCCAAGCTGCGAAATTGTCGAATAGGCAAGGACCTTCTTAATGTCGGTCTGGCAGATGCCGATGGTGGCGGCAAATAGAGCGGTCAGTGTTCCGACGATGGCAACCACCGTCAACGCCATCGGCGCCCGGTCGAAGATCACGTGGGAGCGCGCGACCATGTACACGCCCGCGGTCACCATCGTGGCTGCGTGGATCAACGCTGACACCGGCGTGGGACCTTCCATGGCGTCGGGCAGCCAGACGTACAAGGGAAGCTGCGCCGATTTTCCCGCCGCGCCCACCATCAGCAGCAGGCCAATGGCAGTGAGCAATCCCGCCCCCGCCGTCTCGACGGGATACTGCGTTGAGTTCTCAACGATCGTCCCAAAGACGTCCGCAAAATTCAGCGACCCGAAGTGTTTGATCAGCAAGAACAGAGCGATCAGGAAGCCGAAATCGCCAATCCGGTTGACGATGAACGCCTTCTTGCCCGCCGCTGCCGCCGCATCTTTGGTGAACCAGAATCCAATCAGCAAATACGACGCCAAGCCCACGCCCTCCCAGCCGATGAACATCAGCAGGTAGTTGTTGGCCAGCACGAGGGTCAGCATGAAAAACATGAACAGGTTCAGATAGCTGAAGAAGCGGTAGAAACCGCCTTCTTCCCACATGTAGCCGACGGCGTAGATGTGGATAAGAAAGCCGACGCCGGTCACCACCAGCATCATCACCAGCGAAAGCTGGTCGAGGTAGAAAGCGAAATCCGCCTGAAAACTTCCGGCACGAATCCAGGGCGCCACGTACTCGGTGAGGGGAATAGGCAGGGAAGAGAACCGCAGCGCGATCCACAGCGCCATGGCAAACGCCGCTCCGCAGAACGCAAGCGCAACCGTCGCCACCGCCTGGCGGGAGAATCGCTTCCCCAACAAGCCGTTGACGGCCGCGCCGATCAGCGGCAATATCGGAATCAGTACGAGATGTAAGCTCGGCGTCATAGCTTGAGCAGGTTGACCTGGTCCACGTTCAAGGTTTCGCGCGTGCGGTACACCGCAATAATGATGGCCAAGCCCACGGCCGCTTCCGCCGCCGCTACCACCATCACGAAGAATACGAAGATCTGGCCGCTCAGCTTGCCCCACTGCGCCGCGAAGGCCACGAACGACAAGTTCACACCGTTAAGCATCAACTCAATGGACATGAAGATGGTGATGATGTTGCGCTTGATCAGAAACCCGGTCACGCCGCAGGCAAACAGAATCCCGCTCAGGACCAAGTAATACGACAGCGGCACCATCAACCCTCCTTCTTCGCCGGCCCACCCGAATCCGAGTGGCCCGCCAGTACCACAGCGCCCATGATGGCAATCAGCACCAGCACCGAAGTGACTTCAAACGGCAGCAGGAACTCATGAAACAGCAGCCAAGCGATGGTCTTGGGAGGCCCCGGCAAGGCACCGGCTTCGACCGCGTGCGTCCCCGAGCGCTCCAGCAGAACCCACGCCACCAGTCCGCTGCCCACCAGCATTCCGGGAATGCCAAAGATCATCGCTACCCGGCTTCCCTTGGTGCGCTCCTCTTCGCCTGCATTCAATAGCATGATGACGAAGACGAACAGCACCATGATCGCGCCGGCGTAGATGATCACCTGCACCGCTGCCACGAACTCCGCACCCAGCAGCAGGTATTCCACCGCCAGTGAGGCCATCACCACGATCAGCGACAGCGCGCTGTTGATGGGGTGCCGCTGCACCAGCAGGTTCACCGCCCCTGCCACGCAGACGGCGCCGAAGATCAGAAATATGGTCAGGTGAAGCATGGTTAGGAACCGGGAGTCAGGAGTCGGGAGTCAGGAGTCAGTCCTTGCGCTGACTCCCGACTACTGACTACTTCAAGACTTCAAAGCCACAATCAACCCCGTAATCATCAAATTGGCAATGGCCAGCGGCAGCAGGACCTTCCAGCCAAACGCCATCAGTTGGTCATAGCGAAAGCGCGGCAACGTGCCGCGCACCCAGATGTACACAAACAGAAAGCCGAAGATCCGTAACGCAAACCAGAACAGCGGCAGGATGGCCTGCAACCACGCCGGACCGAACAGCGGCCCATGCCATCCGCCCAGAAACAGCAACGACGCCAGGCAGGCCACCGTGATCATGTTGGCGTACTCCGCCATGAAGAACATGGCAAACTTCATGGCGCTGTACTCGGTGTGGTACCCCGCCACCAGCTCCGTTTCCGCCTCGGGCAAGTCGAAGGGAATGCGGTTGGTTTCTGCGAACGCCGCCGTCAGATAAATAAAGAACGCAAAGATCTGTCCCTGAAAAATATTCCAGCGTGGGATGACATGCCAGTAGGCGCCGCCTTGCGCGTCCACAATGTCCCGCAGGCTGAAGCTTCCTGCCATGATCAGCACCCCGATGAGAGACAGTCCGAGCGACACCTCATAGCTCACCATTTGCGCGCTGGCCCGCAGGCCACCGAGCAGGGAGTACTTGCTGTTCGACGACCAACCCGCCAGGGCTACGCCATACACGCCCATCGAAGTGATGCCCAGCACGATCAGCAATCCCATGTTGACGTCGGTGATTTGCAGCGGAGTGTGAATTCCGCCCACCGTAACCCAGTTGCCCACCGGGATGACCGCGATCGAGGTCAGGGCAAAGATCAGGGAGATCATCGGGGCCGCGATGTACAGCGGTCTGTACACGTGCGGCGAGGTCAGATCTTCCTTGAAGATGAATTTGACGCCGTCGGCCAGCGGCTGCAGCAGGCCAAATGGTCCCACGCGCGTCGGGCCCCAGCGATTCTGGATGTGGCCCACCACCTTGCGCTCCAGCCATACCGTGTAGGCCACGGCCGTGAGCAGCACGATGAGCGCGATCACAATCTTGATGATCGAAATGAGGACAAACGTTCCAACGCTTAACAATGCCAGTCTCTTTCCAAACTCCTATGTGGGCGCGGGCGACTCGCCCGCGCTGGACAGGCCACCGCGCCCAAGCCCTCAGTCCGCGGCCACGTCCGTTTCCGCGGACTCTTTGTGATGGTTCTCGATGACTGAATTCAGAGTACGGGAATAACGTCCCAACGTTCCGGAACTGAAAAGATCGTCCTGCGCCGGCACAATTAGTTCCGGATTCTGCAAGGCGCCTGTCCCGCTCCCCGCCAAAGTCGTGTGCTGCTCATTGCCCGCCAGCAGATTCATGCGGGACACGTCGTATCCTGGTACCAGCCGCTGGATCTCGTCCAGGATGGCCATCGGATCAAACGGACTCATCTGGGGCTCGAGCCCCTGGGCTTGCAGCCAGACCGCATGCCGGTCGGCTTCGCCCGACTGCGCGCCGCGCGACTGCCCCATGTCGAAATGCGCTCCCCGGCCGAAGGGTACCAACTTGCGCAGGTCAAAGCCCATGGCGTCGGCGATCCGCACGATCATCTCGAAATCGCTCTTGGTACCGGTGACCTCGCCAGCCTTCTTCACCAGTTGCAGGTCGCCGCAGGTGTTGGTGAATGTGCCCGACTTCTCATAGGCGTTGGCTGCAGGCAGAACCACGTCGGCCATCACGGCGGTTTCGGTCAGGAACATGTCTTGCACCACCACAAAGCTGTGCGAGAACGCGTAAGGATCAATCCCAAAGCGCCCGATCGGATTCGCACCCACCAAGTAGCACGCTCTCAACGCTCCGGCCTTGGCGCTCTCGACCATCTCGGGGAAAGTCAGCCCGCGTGCCTCAGGCACTCCACCCCATTCCTCGTGAAACTTGCCTGCGTCGGTCACGCGGTGATAGCCGGGAAGCAGGTCGGGATAGAGACCCATATCGGCGGCGCCGCGCGAGTTGGCGTAGTCGGCCAGGCAGAGGACCTTCGCACCGGGAATCGCTGAGGCGAACTTCACCACCGAAGTAATGTTGTTGCCGCGGATTTCCGATCCGAAGATGATGACCAGGTTGGCTTCACCGCGCAGCTTCTCGCGCAGCGCAATGCAGGAGTCGCGGGTTGTCTTCTCGTTCAGCAGGGCGTCAACAGCGGAATCGTCGCCGGCTAAGAATGCTGCCAGCTTGCCCTCGCCACCCGCGGGAATCTGGCTGAAACTTGCTGCCTGCCGTCGCAGCTTGATGGGCTGCGAATTGACAACGTACAGCCGCGCCCGATGCAGGCGCACATTGTTCCGCATCTGCCAGGCCAGCAGCGGATGCTGCTCGGTGGGGTTGTTCCCAATCAGCAGCATGGCAGGAGCATGGAACACGTCGCGCATCGAAGCCGTCATCTCCGGCTTGCCGCTCAATGCCGCCGCCAGGGCAGGGAAGTCCGCCGTCCGATGATGGTCAATGTTATTGGTCCCCAGCACTACCCGGGCGAACTTTTGCAGCAGGTAATTGTCTTCGTTGGTGGTGCGAGTCGAACCGACCACGCCGATCGCCTGCCCGCCGTGCTTCCCGCGGACCTCGGCAAAACGCTTCCCAATCAGCTCAAACGCCTCTTCCCAGGTGGCGGGCGTCAGGCGGCCATCCTTGCGAATCAGCGGTTGGGTGAGGCGTTCCTCGTGGTGCGCAAAATCGAAGGCGTAGCGCCCCTTGATGCAGAGGAAGTCGCCATTGATCCCGCTCTTGTCGCGGTTGTCGCCGCGCACAATCTCCATGCCTGTATCGCAACGGCGCACGCCCAGGGTGGTCTTGCAGCCGTCGGCGCAGTGGGTGCAGGTGGTGCCGACGTGCTTCATCTCCCAAGGCCGCGTCTTGTAGCGATAGGCGCCGGAAGTCAACGCGCCCACCGGGCAGATGTCGATACACATGCCGCACTCTTCGCATTCCAGGTGATCGTCCTGGTTGGGTGCGATGATGGAACTGACGCCCCGGTTTTGCACTCCCAGCGCCCAGACGTCCATGCCTTCGCCGCACACCCGAACGCAGCGGTAGCAGAGAATGCAGCGCGGCCGGTCGAAGTACACCACCGGCGACCACTGCTGCTCTTCTTTGTGGTTCTTGGCGTCAATGTACTTGGACTCGGCGGCGCCGTAGGAGAACGTCATGTCCTGCAGTTCGCACTCGCCGCCGGCGTCGCAGACGGGGCAATCCAGGGGATGGTTGCCGAGGAGCATCTCGACCATGGACTTGCGCGCCTGGTGGACCTCTTCGGTGTCGGTAGTGACGCTCATGCCCTCGCTGATGACCGTGGTGCAGGCAGTCTGCAGCTTGGGCATCTTTTCGATCTTGACCAGGCACATGCGGCAAGCGCCCTGCAGCGACAAGTTGGGGTAATAGCAGAAGGAGGGCACTTCGATGCCCGCGCCCTTGCAGGCTTCAATCAAAAGCGTCCCAGCCGGAGCTGTGACCTTCTTGCCGTCCACCGTGATGTTTACTTCCGCCATGAGTTACGCCATTACCGGTAGTTCTCGCACTGCGCCGGCTTTCTCAAACGGGCAAGGTCTTCCTTCCAGGTGGTCCTCAAATTCCTTCCTGAACTTCTTCACGATCGAAATTGTCGGCATCGCCGCCGCATCACCCAGCGGGCAGAACGTCCGCCCCAGCATGTTCTCCGCCAGGTATTGAATGTTGTCGATGTCCTTCTTAGTCCCGCCGCCGGCATGAAAACGGGTGAGCGTCTTCTTCAGCCAATCCGTACCTTCGCGGCAGGGAATGCACCAGCCGCAGCTCTCGTGCTGATAAAACTTCATGATGCGCTGGGCAAATTTCACCATGCAGGTGGTGTCGTCCAGGATGACCACCCCGCCGGAACCCAGCATGGAGCCGGCTTTTGCCAGGCTGTCGAAGTCCATCCCGACGTCGATTTCCTCGGCAGTTAGCACCGGTGTGCTCGATCCTCCCGGCACCACTGCCTTCAGGTTTCGGCCATTGGAAATCCCTCCGCCCACGTCGTAGATCATCTTCCGCAAGTTGTATCCCAACGGCAGTTCATACACCCCGGGGCGATTCAGGTGTCCGCTCAAACAGAAGAGCCGCGTGCCGCCATTTTTCGGCGGTCCAAGACCCGCATACCAATCGGCTCCTCCCAGGATGATGTGCGGCACGCTCGCCAGGGTCTCAACGTTATTGATGATCGTTGGGCCGCCCCAGAGCCCGATTACGGCAGGGAAGGGAGGCCGGATGCGCGGAATACCGCGCTTGCCTTCCAGCGACTCCATCAGTGCCGATTCCTCGCCCACTTCGTACGCCCCGGCGCCGCCGTGCCAGTAAACGTCGAAGTCATACCCACTCCCGAAGATGTTCTTGCCCAGGAACCCGCGCCCGTAGGCGTCCCGAATCGCCTTCTGCATAATCTCCGAGAGATAGCGATATTCACCGCGAATGTAAATGTATCCGACGTGGGCCTGCACCGAGAGCCCGGCGATCATCACACCTTCGATCACCGAATGTGGATCGTGCTCCAAAATCAGCCGGTCCTTGCACGTCCCTGGCTCGCTCTCGTCCCCGTTGCACAACACGTATTTGGGTTTGGGCGATTGCTTGGGAACAAACGACCACTTCATCCCGGTATTGAATCCCGCGCCGCCGCGCCCGCGCAGGGCCGAGTTCTTGACCTCATTAATAACGGCGTCCGGCTGCATGCCCAGCGCCTTCTGCACGGCCTTGTAGCCGTCCAGTTCCAGGTAGCGGTCCAGGCTGGTCGCACCTTTCCCAAAGCGCTTGGTGACAACCTTTACTTCGTCGGGATGGGAAACGAGTGATGCCATGTTGATTGAAGAGTGCAGATTTCAGATTGCAGATTGAAAAACCAAGGCGCACTTCAATCTGAAATCTGAAATCTACAATCTGAAATTCCTACTGCGTTCCCTTCTTCTTGTACTCGTCCAACACCCTGTCCATCTTGTCCGGCGTCAGGTTTTCGTGAAAGTCGTAATTCACCTGTGCGGCGGGCGCCCAACTGCAAGCGCCGATGCACTCCACCTCTTCCAGCGAGAACAGGCCGTCGGGCGTAGTGCCTTTGTGTCCGATGCCGAGTTTCTTTTCGCAATGCTCGAAGAGTTCGTCAGCGCCGCGCAGCATGCAGGCAATGTTGGTGCAGACCTGCACATTGAATTTGCCGCGCGGTTTGGTGGTCAGCATCGAGTAGTAGCTGATCACGTTGCGCACCTCGAGATCGGTCAGGTCCAGGCGGCCAGCAAGTTCGTGGATAACTTCGTCGGACAAGAAGCCGATTTCATCTTGCGCGAACAGCAGAGTCGGGACCAGCACAGAGCGCTTGGTCGGATAATGCGTGAGCATCTCCGTGAAGCGTTGTTCGAATTGGTCCGAAAATTTCACCGATCGATTTCCCCCAGCACAATGTCGATGCTGCCGATCGCGGCCACCACGTCGGCAATCAGTCGTCCTTCGCACATCTTGGACAGCAATTGCAGGTTGGCCAAACATGCCGACCGCATGTGCACCCGGTACGGTTTGGCCGTCCCATCGCTCACCACGTAATAGCCCATCTCGCCACGCGGTGACTCGACCGCCTGGTACACCTCGCCTGCTGGCACGGCAAAGCCCTCGGTGATGATCTTGAAGTGGTAGATGAGGGCCTCCATCTGCGTCTTCATCTTCTCCCGGTCGGGGAGCACTACCTTGGGCGCATCGGCTTTGATCGGGCCTTCCGGCATGCCGTCCAGCGCCTGCTGCACAATTCCGATGGATTCGCGCAGCTCCTGCACCCGGCAAATGTACCGGGCGAACACGTCGCCATCCTGCGAGATCGGCACTTTGAACTTGAAGTTCTCGTAGCCCGAATAGGGCATATCGCGACGCAAATCAATATCCACGCCGCTTCCGCGGAGCGTCGGCCCACTCGCGCCCAGGGCGATGGCATCCTCCGCCGTGATCCGCGCCACGCCCTTGGTGCGCATGCCCCAGATCGGATTGCCGGTCAGCAGGTTCTCGTACTCGTCCACTCTCGCAGGAAAGCGGTTCGCAAACTCCCGCACGTAATCGAAGAAGCCCAGCGGCGGCTCCAGCGCCAGCCCACCGATACGGAAGTATGAGGTCATCATGCGCTGGCCGCTGACCATCTCGAACATACGCAGAATGTCCTCACGCTCGCGGAAGCAGTAGAGGAATACCGTCAGCGCGCCAATATCCATGGCGTGGGTTCCCAGCCAGACCAGGTGCGAGTTGATGCGGGTGAGTTCGTTCATCAACACCCGCATCCACTGCGCCTTGGGCGGAATCTCCAGCCCGAGAAGCTTCTCCACCGCCAGCACGTAGCACAGGTTGTTGGTCAGCGGACAGAGGTAATCGATGCGGTCGGTGAGCGGTACCACCTGCTGGTAGAACTTGGCCTCGCAGGTTTTCTCGATGCCGGTGTGCAGATAGCCGATATCGGGCATGATCCGCACCACCGTCTCGCCGTCAATCTCCAGAATCACGCGCAACACGCCGTGGGTGGACGGATGCTGCGGCCCCATGTTCAGGATCATGGTGCGATCCTGCCCGGGCTCCAGGGAAGCGATGGGATTCATGTGGGCCATGACTAGCGGTAGCCCTCCACGGGATAGTCCTTGCGCAGGGGATGGCCTTCCCAGTCTTCCGGCATCAGCAAACGCCGCAGGTAGGGATGCCCGTTGAAGCGCACCCCGAACAGGTCGTACACCTCGCGTTCGAAGTAGTTCGCAGCCGGCCAAAGGGAAGTAAGCGACTCCACTGCCGGGCTGCTGCTGTTGAGCCGGACCTTGAGCCGCACCCGCTCCTTCTTGGGGATGGAGAGCAGGTGGTATATGACTTCGAACCGCGGTTCCTGCGGATACCAGTCCACGCAGGTCACATCCGAAAGGAAATTGAACGGGCAACCAGGGTCATCGCGGAGCAGCACACAGGCCTCGCGGATGGAAGACCGGTCCACGTAGATGGTCATCTCGTCGCGGTCGAACTTCGCCCCCTCGACGACCACACCTGCAGCCAGCAGCCGGGCCAGTGCGGGGTGTCCGCGCAGTTGTTCCAGGTCGGTGATGGCTGGGGCCAGCGGCACTAGACTTCGCCTCTCCTGGCTGACGTAGCCTTGCCCCAGTCCAGGACACCCTTTTTCCAGACGTAGAAAAAACCCACCAAAACAATGCCGACGTACACCAGCATCTCCCAGAAGCCGAACATTTTGAGCTGCCGCAGGACCACGGCCCAGGGATAGAGGAAGACAGCTTCCACATCGAATATGATGAACATCATGGCGACCAGGTAGAACTTGACCGAGAAACGCTGGCGGGCATCACCCACCGGCACCATCCCGCATTCGTAGGGAGAGAGCTTGGCGCGGGTGGGCTTGCGGTAACCGATCAACCAGGACAACAAAACGATGGCAGAAGCCAGAGCACCCGCAAGCAGGAAGTGAATGAGTAACGGCAGGTAGCGGGCGAAGTAATTGTCCGGCATAGAGGAGCTATATATAATTCGCGCCAAGCACTGCTTAAACGTTCTAGATTAGAGTTCGCACTTGGTAGTGTCAAGCGACCGGCGGGGCGTTTAACCGACGCGCAACGTTTCCGCGGACTTGTGCAGCAAAGCGCATGATTTTTGGCTTCAATACCGACGTGAAGCATGAGGACACCGTCTACCACGTGCAGAGCGAAGCGCGGGAAGGCGAGCTGTTGCTGCAGACCCAGGTGTTCGTCCGCGGCCGCTGCATCGGCAAGCGGGCCAGTTCCTACGCCGACAAAGCGGCGCAGGGCGGCTTCACCGACCAGCAGAAGGAACAGGTTCTGCGCGACCAGCATCGCCTGGTGCTGGATTCCATCCGCGAGGGGCGGCTGGATTCGGTGCTTGACAAGCGCGACACCCCGGAGGCCCTGGCCGCCATCAAAGAGCTGGACCTGCAATGGCTCAATGCCGAGTCCGTCCACGCCGACCAGAATCTGACCATGCGCCTGCGCGTCACCGACGGCGGCTCCGGGGTGCAAGGCGCCCGGCTAACCTTCTCTCATCGTTGCCTTCCATTTCTTGTTCTCTGTCTGGCTGAAAGTGCCTCTGCCCACCGGGCTGCTCATGTAGGAGGGAGGCATCGGATCCGTGCCTGACGGCGGCATCCTCTCGGGGCTTCTCATCAGCCTCCAGCCAACCAACTTCTTGGCCTGTTTCCTCGGCGCAGTCCTTGGGACGCTGGTCGGCGTTCTCCCGGGTCTCGGTCCTGCCGCAGCCATGGCTCTGCTACTGCCCGTAACCTCCGGACTCGGCCCCACGGGTGGCCTCATCATGCTCGCGGGCATCTACTACGGGGCCATGTACGGAGGCTCGACCACATCCATCCTGGTCAACGTCCCCGGCGAACCTGCCAGTGTCGTGACCGCCATCGATGGATACCACATGGCCCGCAAGGGTCGGGCGGGAGCCGCGCTGGCTGTCGCGGCCATCGCGTCGTTCGTCGCCGGGACGATGAGCGTGATCGCGCTGCAGCTCTTCGCACCGCTGGTGGCAAAAGCCGCCCTGGCCTTCGGGCCCGCAGAATACTTTGCCTTGACGCTGCTCGGCGTCATCCTGCTGTCGAATCTGAGCGGAAGATCCCGCCTCAAGTCGCTGACCATGGTCACGGTCGGGATCATGCTCTCCACGGTCGGGATGGATCCGCTGGGTGGAACGGGGCGTTTTACATTCAACTACATCCCAGCTCAGGCGGGACTGAGCTTCGTCGCCGTCACCACCGGTCTCTTCGGCGTGGCCGAGGTCCTGTTCCTCATGGCAGAACGCAATGGCCAGGTGAATCTGCTGCCGGTGAAATTCCGCGAGCTCTACCCAAGCCGGGAAGAGCTGAGGCGATCGCTTCCCCCGATGCTCCGGGGCGGCGTCCTGGGGTTCCTGGTGGGTCTCATGCCAGGGCCCGCGGCCACCATCGCCTCATTTGTCTCCTACGGCCTCGAACGACGGATCTCCAAACACCGCCACGAGTTCGGTCAGGGCGCCATCGAGGGGGTCGCCGGGCCGGAGGCTGCGAACAACGCGGCGTGCGGAGGCGGCATGGTGCCCCTGCTATCTCTCGGGCTGCCATTCACGCCGGCCACAGCCGTTCTCCTGAGCGGCATGCTCCTCATGGGAGTCACACCCGGCCCATTCCTCTTGCGCGATAACCCGCACGTGTTCTGGGGCGTCATCGGCAGCTTCTACATCGGCAACCTGATGCTCTTGATCCTCAACCTGCCGCTCGTGGGAATCTTCGCCCGGGTGGCGCAAATCCCGTCGAACTACCTCATGCCTGGGGTCCTGGTTCTGTGCATCGTGGGCGCCTACGGCGACAACAACAACTTGTTCGACGTCTGGGTCATGCTGGGGGCCGGAGTCGTCGGCTACCTCATGCGCAAGTTCGATTTCGAGCCAGCCTCCCTGGTGCTGGGCCTGGTGCTCGGCCCCATCATGGAAAGATCCGGTCTGCAGGCCTTGACGATAGAGCAGGGCAATATCAGTGGGCTCTGGGCCTCGCCTGTCTCCGCCACGATCTTCCTTCTCGCGCTCTTCGCGGCCAGTCTGCCGCTGATGTCTTTCTTGGTCACTCGGATCCTGGCCCGACTGGGGCGGCCTTCCGCGCAAGCATAGCCCGTTGCCATCGTGGAGGAGGGGTCGCGTCAGGACTGAGGTAATTCCACTCGGCCGACGAGGGGGCGGGGTTGGAAAGTGCCATATCATGCGCTGGATGAGTCAGGTGCCGGATCCGATGATTCGAGGTTCGGACTGGCAATGGATTGTGTGCCC
>JAIQFP010000021.1 GCA_020073165.1 Terriglobia bacterium
GAGCTCCGCGGCGCGCCGGACCTGGTGGACGCGCTGATCAAGATGCCCATGCTCGTCACCGAAGGCTTGCGGGTGCTGGAGCGGTCCACCAAGCGTCCCAAGGAGAGCCCGTTCGTCGGGCTCCGGGGCACGCTCATCGCCGGGTTCTGCCTCGTGGCGGGCGCGGTCCTGATCGCCGCGGGCGGGCCGTGGCCCGCGGGGGCGGCACTGTTCACGATCGCCTTCTTCCTCGCGATCAGACGGGGAGCGTGAGCCGATGAGCCCCGTCGCACCGGGCCTCGATCCCACCCTCCGACCGACGCCCGAGCGGCAGGAAGCGCCGGGGTCGGTGCGCGAGCCCTTCGACCCGGAGTACTGCCGCGAGATGATCGAGCAGGTCCTCGGCCCGATCGCGGATCGGTACTTCCGCGCGACGCTCATCGGCGCCGAGCGGATCCCGCGCACAGGGCCAGTGATTCTGGCCGCCAACCACAGCGGTGATGCGCTGCCGCACGACGCGATCATGCTGGACTCCACGCTGTGGCGCCACGACGGCATGAATCCCCTGCGCAAGCTGCGGACCGTCTTCGAGCCCGAGCTCGCGTTCGTCTGGTGGATGCGGCCGTTCGGCATCGAGGACTTCTGGCGACGGTGCGGCGGGGTGGACGTGACCTTCGACAACTTCGAGCGCCTGCTCCTCAGGGGCGACCGGGTGCTCTACTTCCCGGAAGGCGTGCCCGGCATCGGAAAGGGGTTCGATCGCCGCTACCAGCTCCAGCGTTTCCAGACCAGCTTCGTCCTGCTGGCCGCCCGGCACAACGTGCCGGTGTATCCGCTGTACGTCATCAACGCGGAGTGGATCCACCCGTTCGGCTACACCTTCCGCCCGCTCGACTGGGTCATGCAGCGGGTGTTCCACGTGCCGTTCCTCCCGATCCCGATCGGGCTGCTCGCGGTGATCTTCCCGTGGATGTGGTACCTCGCCTTCCCCGCTCGCCTCGTCTTCGTGGTGGGGGAGCCGCTGGACGTGGCAAAAATTCCCCTCGCTCAATATGCCGATCGTAGCTTCCTTGCCGACCTTCGAGACGACGCTGAGCCTGACTTTGCCTTTTTGGATATAGAAGACCGCGTCAGCCGCATCCCCTTGGGTGAAGATCCCTTGTTTCTTGGAGACGGTCAGGCTCTTCCTGCCGTCGCCAATGGTCGCAAGGAAGGTGCCGGGATTGAACTCGCGGTGCTTCTTGGATAGTGCAACAAAAGCCATCGTCTCCAATTGTAGTCCAAAAGCGCGCTTCTGATGGATTCACAATGCAAACAAAGCGGTGAGAATCATCACAACGAAACAGCTTTGCGCGCACTGAGGTGGGGTGATTCCGTGTTTGCGGAGAAAGTCACTTGTCCGAAGCCGCCAGGCGCCGATCTCGATGAGGTTCGGTGCGCGGCAGGCCGGTACTGAGCTCACATTTCTCTCCCCGCCTAGCGCCACAGGTAGGGCACCGCACCGCTAGTACTTGTTTCTCGGTGACTTTCATAGCTACATAATGCGCGTTTACTCGGCGGCAAGATGGTCAATTTTGACCAGTACATTCGAGCTGTCCCAGTGCGCCGTGAATGCTGTAAGTGGGCGAGAATTCTCTTCTCACTCGAATCAGAACCACTTGGCCGTGGAGGGCAACTCGTAGATGTGGCACGCCGGATTTCGCTGTTCATCCGTGCACAGCGGATCCGATGATTCTGGACGAGTGGTCGCTAGCCTTGATCGAAAACGCCTCGGCTCGACACTCCACTCCACCTCAACAGTCTGCCCCGAGGCGTTTCCGATCAAGGCTAGCGACAATACGTCCAGAATCGGCGCGCGGATCTCGAGCACCCGAGTTCAAAGTCCCATCTTGGGAACCCAACCACTCTGCTGTTTCGATTTAGGTATCGTCTTCCTCCCTCGAGCGGGAAAATCAATGTGGTCAACATTTTTGGGCATCTGGGCTGGCCCGGTGGACGTCCCCCAAGTGGCGCCCCAGTGGAGTTCGGCCCGGGCCCAGAGTGCGAGCCAAACTGGCGCTGCGATTGCTCCTCGAGGAAACCCATGAGACCAGTCACTAGGCTGCTGCGAGATGAACTGATCGATAGAATCATTGCCGAAGCCAGGGAGGTACTGTGCAAGCTGGGTGTTGAGATTCATAACAAGGCCGTGCTCAGCATGCTCGCCGACCATGGCGCCCCGGTGGACAAGGATACGTGCTACGCCCGCTTCACAGAAAGTATCATCGACAAAGCGCTTGCTGCCGTCCCCCACTCTTTCAAGCTCTTTGATGTTCTTGGGAACGAAACCCACGACTTCCAGGGCGACAGCGTCTACTTCACGCCCGGCTCGACGTCACTCAATATTCTGGATAGCCAGAGCGGGAAAATGCGCCGGCCCACAACGGCGGACTACATCCGCTACGTCAAATTAACGAGCGGCCTGCAGCACATTGCTTCTCAAAGTACCGCCCTGATCCCCGCCGACGTTCACGAGAAGATTTCCGACAGTTACCGGCTGTATTTGAGTCTCCTGTACGGTGAGAAGCCGGTCGTCACCGGAGCTTTCACGGTTGAATCGTTTGAGATCATGAAGGACCTGCAAGTCGCCGTGCGGGGCAGTGAATCGGCGCTTCGGGCCCAGCCGCTGACCATCTTTTCCTGCTGCCCGACGGCGCCGCTCAAGTGGAGCGACGTGACCAGCCAGAACCTGGTCGATTGTGCCCGCTGGTCGATCCCGGTGGAATTGATCTCCATGCCGCTTTCCGGATTCATGGCGCCTGTCACCCTGGTGGGGAGCCTTATCCAGCAGACTGCCGAGAATCTGAGCGGGGTAGTGATCAGCCAACTGGTGAACCCCGGCCATGCAATCCTGTATGGCGGCTCGCCGGCCATCTTCGACGTCCGTTTCGAGACCACTCCCATGGGCGCGGTGGAAACCATGATGCTCGACTGTGCCAACAGCGAGATAGGGAAGCGGCTGGGCATGCCCACCCAGGGTTACATTGCCTTCAGTGACGCCAAGCAATTGGACGCACAGGCCGGCTTGGAGTCAGCCATGGGCGCCACCCTGGCGGCGCTCTCGGGCATAAACAGCATCTCGGGCCCGGGCATGCTGGATTTCGAAAGCTGCCTGAGCCTGGAGAAACTTGTGGTCGACAACGAGATCTGCGGCATGACCTACCGCCTGCTGCGCGGCATCGAACCCCGGGAAGATTTCCCCTCGATTCCCCTATTCGAGGAGTTGCGGCAAAAGAAGCAGCTGCTGATCGCGGCTCACACCCGCCGCTATCTGCGCGAGGAGATTACCTTTCCGGGCGCGGTCATCGATCGCGCCAACCGTGAGCGATGGTTGGAGGACGGCGCTTTGACCCTGAGGGACCGTGCCGCGCGGGAGGTTTCGCGAATCGTTGCGGCATCCAAACCCTCACGTCTGCCGGAGGAAACCAAGCAGGAACTGACGCGCCTGATGCGGCGCGAAGCCCAGCGCTACGGGATGGAGGCTCTGCCAGCGGGAGACGAATGAGCCTGGATGTGGCAGTTCTTTTGCCCCCGCCCGAAGCGCTTTTCAAGATCGGTTACACGCTTTCACGGTCTGACGACCGCAGCACATTTGCCCGGCGAATCGTTCCGAAAGCGCTGAATATCCAACCGCGGTCCGCAAGAACCAGGAGTTGGAGGTGATCCATGTCGGCCAAATGCCCTCGATGTCATTCCGACCTGGCCCCCGGTTCGCAGTTTTGCGATGTGTGCGCCACAAGAACGGAGGCTGACGACCCAGTCTCTGCTTCTCGTACTGTGAGTATCTCCGAACCCCCGGGAGAATTGCACCTCGGAGCCACGCTTAAGGGCAAGTACCGAATTACCGGAGAAATCGGCCGCGGAGGGATGGGGGTCGTCTACAAAGCGGAGGACATTCGACTCAAGAGAACGGTCGCCCTCAAGTTCATCACTTCGCCATCAGCCATGAGTTGGGAGGCTCGTGAACGCTTCCTCCACGAGGCCCAAGCCGTCTCCGAGCTGGATCATCCCAATATCTGCACTGTCCACGAGTTCGACCAGACCGAAGCCGGGCAAATGTACATTGTCATGGCCTTCTACGGCGGGCAGTCCCTGAAGAACAAGATCAAGCGAGGCCCTCTCGCAGTCGAAGAGGCGGTCGAAACCACGCTCCAGGTGGCGCGAGGTTTGGAGAAGGCTCACCACCGAGGGGTGATTCACCGGGACATCAAACCTGCCAATATCCTTATTACTGAAGACGGCATCGTCAAAATCGTGGACTTCGGACTGGCAAAGCTGGCCGGGGCGACGCACGTGACCAGAACCGGAAGCACCATGGGAACGGTCGCCTACATGTCTCCGGAGCAGGCCCGGGGGGACAGGGTTGACCATCGCACCGACCTGTGGTCGCTGGGAGTGGTCTTGTATGAAATGTTGACTGGCAAGTTGCCCTTCAAAGGAGAGCACGACGCCGCGCTGCTCTACTCCGTCATCCATGACCGACCACACCGCCTCAAGACTGTGAAACCCGATGTCCCTCCCGAGTTGGAGCGGATCGTCTATCGTGCTTTAGAGAAGAAGCCAGAATCCCGCTACTCCTCCGCGGAGGAGATGCTGGAAGATCTGAAGAGATATCAAGACAATCTTCGAATCGCTGAAGCCAGGCCGTTCAATCTCGGATTACTTCTGCAACGGGCCCGAGCCCCCCGGGTTGCGATTCCGGGTTTGATCTTTCTTCTTGCTGTGGGCTTCCTCAGCTACTGGTTCCTGCGCCGCCAGGCCAACCTCCGCTGGGCGAGGGAAGAAGCGCTACCCGAGATTGCGCGACTTGTGGGGAAAAACGATGTCTGGCGAAACTTGAATGACGCTTACAAGCTTGCAGAAAGAGCGGAAGCATACATTCCGGGCGACCCCAGGCTGGCCGAACTCTTCGCAAAATGCTCTTTCAACATCAACATCAGGACAGAGCCTCCAGGAGCAAGAATCTATTTCAAGGAGTACAAGGATCCGGATAGTGAATGGAAATACCTCGGTGTCTCGCCTCTCGAAAACATCCGCGTGCCGATTGGGATCTTCCGGTGGAAGATGGAAAAAGAAGGCTATGAGACCGTTCTGGCCGCATCTTCTACGTGGGATGTCGCCGTTTCCGCCAACAATGTGCTCATTCCCTACAGCCTGGGGAGAGTGCTGGACAAGAAAGGTAGCGTTCCGCCGGACATGGTGCGGGTAGCGGGAGCGAAAACCGACATAGGCGAATTGGGTGATTTTTATATAGACAAATATGAGGTAACGAACAAACAGTACAAAGCATTCATAGACAGCGGTGGGTATAGGGACAAGAAATACTGGAAGCATCAATTTCTCGATGACGGCAAGCCCCTGACACGGGAGAAGGCCATGGCCAGGTTTGTCGATCAAACGGGCAGGCCTGGCCCGGCCACCTGGCAGGCAGGAGATTATCCCGGGGGACAGGGCGATTTCCCGGTATCAGGCGTCAGTTGGTACGAAGCAGCGGCGTACGCGGAATTTGTCGGAAAGAGCCTGCCCACAGGACGGCATTGGGGTATGGCAAGGGGTGAATATACGCCGCTGATTCAGGTCCCGCAGTTGGGAGGGTACGCCGTCTTTGCCCCCTTCAGCAATTTCCGCGGCAAGGGCCCGCTTGCGGTCGGGAGCCTTCCAGGCATCACCTCCTATGGCGCTTTTGACATGGCCGGGAACGTAAGGGAGTGGAACTGGAATGAAACCCCGAAGGGAAGATTGATCCGGGGTGGCGCCTGGGACGATAACACTTACCTGTTCGTCAGTTTGAGTCAGGCTCCTCCCATGGACCGTTCTCCGAAGAATGGGTTTCGCTGCGCCCTTTATCCCGATCGGGAGAAGATACTCGAGGCGGCATTCCAAGAACAGGGCCTTCCCTCTGCCAGCCAAGTTGCAGACCTGTACAAAGAAAAGCCAGTGGCGGATTCGGTCTTCCAGGCTTACCGGGAGCAATTTTCCTACGACAAGACGGATCTGAGGGCGCGCGTCGAATCCACGCAAGAAAACTCGGAGGGCTGGATCCAGGAGAAAGTAACCTTTGATGCCGCTTATGGCGGCGAGCGGGTGATTGCCTACCTGTTTCTTCCCAGGAACACCGCTCCCCCGTACCAAACCGTCATCTATTTTCCCGGCGGTGCATCGGTGTACCAAAGATCGAGCAACGATCTTGAAAACTACTATGAATTTCCGATTTTTCTTTCCTATCTCGTCAAGAACGGCCGGGCGGTTCTTTATCCCGTTTATAAGGGGACCTTCGAGCGCGGGAGCGATCGCTTGGCTGCCCTCCTTGAAGGCACTGGGAATCCTCATCAAGCCGCGGAATTGCTGGTGCAGGAGGTCAAGGATTTCCGCAGGTGCATTGACTATCTGGAAACCCGGCAGGACATTGATAGCAAGAGGCTCGCATACTACGGAATGAGCTGGGGCGGGGACTTGGGAGCCATCATTCCCGCTGTGGAGGAACGTCTCAAGGCCAGTGTCTTGGTGGGAGGGAGCATCTCAGGTTCCCAACGTCCTGAAGTCAGTGCAATCAACTACGTAACCCGGGTGAAGATACCGACCCTGATGCTAAACGGGAAATACGATACGCTGAATCCTCCCGAGACAACCATTCAGCCAATGTATGACCGCCTGGGAACCTCGGTCCCGGACAAACAGCTAAAGTTCTACGAGACGGACCATATCCCGCCCAGAAACGAATTCATCAAGGAGACTCTAGCCTGGCTCGACCGCTACCTGGGCCCGGTCAAATGAGCCAAGGTCCGGCTTTAACAACGGGGTGATCGGGACGCTGGTGAGTTCAACCTGCGCGGCAGCGCAGGCAGCTTGATTCCCAAAACAGGAATCAGCTTTTCGGAGGTGATCGGCGCTTCAAGCCGCCGGTCTGGCTCACACCCTGAAAGGCAAGGGACCTTCACGGTGCTGCCTCGACAAGGCGGGGAGTAGTGCTGTGGCCAGAGGCCACCGGGGAGATCGCCACTATCGCACACGACACCGTGAGGAGTGTCACTGCCTTCCCGGTGCGTTTGTTGTAAACGTGGCTTGCTCGTCTCTCACGAAGAGCCAGCCTCCTGCCGTTTGGAAGTGCACACCCGCCCGAGGCGAGTCGGGCCCCGCTCTTAGTTCACACAATCGCTCGATATCGGAGGCTTACCCATGGCCACGCAGCAGAGGCGAGGCAGGGTGCTTCGTTCGTTGAGCACGGCCGATTTCAACGGCGACGGTAAGCCCGACTTGGCCGTTGCGAACTCAGCATCGAACAGGAGGGTCCCAAATGGCAACCACCGCAGTAGAGTCTGCTGTTGCGTACTGTTTTTGATCGTCGCAGCCCTCGCACATGGGCAGATCGCCAGCTTTAAACACGTCATTGTGATCTTCCAGGAGAACCGCACGCCCGACAATCTCTTTCAGGGATTGTGCGCGCCGCCGTTCGGCGACAGCAGCTCGTGCAGCACAACGCCCACCGGGAAGCAATACAACATTCAGACCAAGGACTGGCGGGACAAGCATTCGCCGACCGGAGTGACTCAACCGGCACCGATCCCGCTGGTGAACCAGTACGATTTTCGCCACAACCACTCCGCCTTCGTGCTGCAGTGCGACAAAGACGCAAAGGGAAGGTGCCGGATGGATGGAGCCGGGGATGTCGCCTGCTTCCCTGTCTCTGCCTGCAATGACACCCCGCATCCGCAGTTCCGATATGTCGACTACCAGGACGGCGCCATGGACCCCTATTTGGAACTGGCCACCCAGTACGGATGGGCCAATTACATGTTCCAAACTAACCAAGGGGCCAGCTTTCCCGCCCACCAGTTTATTTTCGGGGCCACTTCGGCGCCCAGTCTAGAGGACGATCACGCGGGCACGTTTGCGGCAGAGAATACGGCTGGAGTCGGCACCGGTGCGGGTTGTATTGCCGACCCGGGCGTAACCGTTCAATTGATCGATGCCTACGGTGTCGAGGACCCCGGCAACATCATGTACCCCTGTTTCGAGCACAGTGCCCTCACGGACCTGCTCAATCCGCTCGGCATTAGCTGGAGATACTACACACCGGGACCCAACGGAATCTGGACAGCGCCAAACGCGATCAGCCATATCTGTCAGGCCAGCGGCGGGCAGTGCCTCGGGGCCGACTGGCTGGACAACGTCGATCTCAAGTCCGCAGACGTGTTGACCGATATCGCCAACTGTCAGCTGCGACAGGTCACCTGGGCGATTCCCATTGGCAATAACTCCGATCATCCCAGAGACAACACAGGAGGAGGCCCCTCCTGGGTGGCATCGATTGTCAACGCCCTTGGCAATAGCTGGAGCAACAGCAATCACAGGTGCGACTACTGGGGCAACAACTCGAACGACTCGACCGCGATCTTCATCACCTGGGACGACTGGGGTGGATGGTACGATCACGTACCGCCTCGCATCCTGGCTTTCCCCGAAGGGGGCTACCAGTATGGTTTCCGCGTTCCGCTGATTGTGGTCTCCGCCTACACTCCGGTGCAGTTCGTGAGTAACAACCAGTTTGACTTCGGCAGCATAGTCCGGTTCATTGAACACAACTTTGGAATCCAGGAGGGTGCGCTTACTTTTGCCGATGCGCGCACTGCCACCGATCTGACCAGCTTCTTCAAGCTCAATCACGTGCCCCGGTCCTTCACGACGATCCGTGCTCCGAAAGGAGCCGAGTTCTTCCTACACGACAAAACGCCGGCAACAGACCCGGATGATGACTAGACCGATAGATTCCAATGCAGGCTCCCTTCGGATCACTCTGAACTCCCGAAACGTCATGTCATGCGGCATCGCTGCAAAAGTGACCCCTGCATCGCTGCTTGAGGGAGCGAGATGGGTGGACCGACGATGTATCCTGTCGGCGTGACCAATTTGAATCAGGTCTTCTCTTCCCTGTCCACCCGCCGCCGCTATGAGGTCTGGTTCTTGCGGCTTGGCTTGGCCGATGGCAGCGGCGCGTGGTGGTTTCGTTATCTGCTCATGAACCCCGGCCGCGGCGGATGCGCCCTGCATCCAAGCGGAATGCCGGTTCAGGTTTGGGCCACGTGGTTTCCGCGGGATGGCAAGCCGCAGAGCTTTATTCAGGGTTTCCCGCTGGCGGATTTCGGCCTCAGTGAGCGGGGCCGGAGCCCGTTCTTCTTCGAGATCGGCAACAACGGGATTGACGAAGACTCCTGCCGCGGTCGTCTGCAAGTCGACGATCACGACATCGCCTGGGACTTGCGTTATCGCTCCACATTTGGTACGACCCTCAGTTCCATGGGATGGATTGGGTTTTCTCGCACGCCGCACTCGGACGCGGCGTTCTCCGGCAAGATCAGTCTGAACGGAAGAACCTTCGACGGCGAACCCCTGGGACACGGTCTGCAGGGGCATAACTCCGGGTATCGTCACCGCAACTTATGGACGTGGACTCACGCCTATTTCCCCAACCCCAGCGGCCCGGCCAGCACTTTCGAAGCGCTGGTCTACGAGATGCCGTTAGGCATGCGCTTTCGCCGGGCCGTGCTCTGGCACGGTAGGAAGCTGTACATCTTTCGGGATTTGCGAGAGCGTCGTCGCGATTCTGAGCATCTGCAGTGGGAGTTCAAGTGTTCCCGTCGGGGTGGCGAAGATATTGAAGTTGCCATAGGAGGAAGCAGCAAGTCCATTCATCACCTGCCGTACCTCAAGACCGATTGTTCCGGCAGCTTTGAAGTGACCAATAACAGCCTCGCGTGGGCTCAGCTTGTCTTCAAGCAAAAAGGCAACCCAACCGAAGAGATGCGTACCGACGCCGGTGCCGTGTTGGAGATGGCTGGTCCATGAGGGTGGATTCGGCCGAAATCGGGGCGAGCCGCTAGGCAGTGCGATGAGTGCCGGCGGCCCGCAACCGGGCATGAGCGCTCCGATGCCGAGTCGGGCCAGCCGGCACGCGAACCGAGGCCGCAGCAGCTTTGCTGGCAACCAGAGAAAAGCCCCGGCTGGTAGCCTCTCTCTCGAGGGCGGCGAGGTGGCTGCGCCCGCTACCGGTTCTTCCTGACTCGGTTTCGATCTCGCCCAACACCAGGCGCGATTCAAGTTCCAACGGGACGAAGCCACGTTTTACCGATTCTGCGAAAGCTGCTTGCAGCATCCGTTCGGCGTCCGCGCCATTTCTCAACCCAGCACTCACGCGAGCGGCGATGATCCTACTCCTAACGCGAATGCCAAAGTCCTGGCTCTTGGCGGCAAGGTCCCTGGCGAGGTCGATTTCCTTCTGGGCATCCGGCCTTTTCCCCA
Organism: Terriglobia bacterium; assembly: GCA_020073165.1. GTDB lineage: Bacteria > Acidobacteriota > Terriglobia > Terriglobales > Acidobacteriaceae > JAIQET01. The sequence continues at coordinate 10,315 of JAIQFP010000021.1, forward strand.
TCGCGAGCAGCGAATGAGCCAGCACGGTATGCGCCAAGATTTCGCTGTCGGCGGCCTTTTCCGCCCGGAACGCTTCAATAGCCTGCCGGCAGGGCGCTTGTGCGTCGGCCGGGTGACCCTCTTCGATCGCCAAGTCCGCGAGCATCACCTGCGATTGGGCGGTCTCCTGGCTTGCCCCCAGATCTCTCCTGATGTTGAGCGCTTGCTGATATTTCGCGCGTGCCCCGGCTAAATCTCCGCGGGCGGCGAATACCTTGCCTAGGTTCGACAGCCCGTACGCTTCGCCCTTCTTATCGCCAGCCTGCCGCAAATCGGACTCCGCCTGTTGCAACACTCCCACCGCGCTGGCAAGGTCTCCCTGGGAGTAGAGCACATCGCCCAGTTCTGACAAATCAACTCCTTCCTGACCCTTGTCACCAGTCTCGCGGGTAATGGCCAGTGATTCCTCCAGATTGCTGCGGGCCCCGGAAAGATCCCCCAACCGAGCGAGCATCCTGCCCACATCGGCCTGGGCCGCGCTCCCACCCGCTTTATCGCCAACTTCGCGGAACATGGCCAGTATCTGCTCGAACAAGCGCTTGGCCTCATTGACCTCCCCCTGGGCATCCAAAATGTTCGCCAGATTGCCAAGCTCGCTGGCCGTGCCGTCCCGGTCGCCGACCTCGCGCGAGATCGCGAGGGCTTCCTCTATCTTGCTCCTGGCTGTGACCAGGTCCCCCTGTTCTTCGAAGATCACGCCGATCTGGTTCAGCACGGCGGCTACATAGTCGCGATCGTTTGCCGCGGCGAAGATTCTTTGCGCCTCCTCACAGGTCGTGATGGCTTCTTTGGGCCTGCCCAGCAGCTTGAGTCCCCAGCAATCGTCGGCCAGCGCCTGGGCAGCCAACAGCCTGGCTCCCTGGGCCCGGGCTTTCTCCGCGCCCCGGGCGGAGGCCTCCTGATAGCGCTTGTAGTCGCCCAACGCAAAGCCTGCGTCTGCCTCTCGTATGTCGAGTCGGGGATCGTCCCGCGCGGGTGGCGGGAGTTTCCGCAACTGATCGATAGTGGCCATCGCGTCCTGGCCCTTGCCCGCGTGGTACTGGACGTAGGCTAGGCGCTCGCCGTATTCGAGATTGTCGGGGTAGGTGTCGAAAAGATTCCGGTAGATTTCTACGGCCTTGTCGAGTTCGTCGGTCATCTCCCGGTAGTGCGCCTCAATCCACAGCCGATCCGCGCTGCGAAGGTTGGCAGAGAGATCAAAGGCCTTCTTGGCCTCTTCGCGTGCCTTGGGGTCATAACCCAGGTTGGCCCACGTCGCCGCCAGGGCGGCGTGAGCAGGGGCATAACTTGGCTCGATGGCGAGAGCTTTCTCCAGGGCATCACGCGCGCCCAGATTGTCGTACTTACGCGTCTTCGCGAGCCCGTCGAAATAGAGCTGCGCCGCCTGTGCATTCGAGGGCAAAGAGGCCTTGACTGCGGCCGCTTGCGCGTCGGAGACGGCCTGCACCCCCAGGCGGGCACGAAGCGAAGCTCCGGCGCGACCCACCAGATCATCAATCTCTGCTTCGCTTCCCTTCTCCGACACGGAAGCCAGAGTCTCACCCGCGGCAGTGTCCTGTAACCGGAGATCCAGCCGTACCTGACCGTCGCCTAACAGAATGTACGAACCCAGCACGACGTCATCGGCATTCAGGTTGTTGTGAATCTTCGCCAATGTATCCCGGCCATAGCTGTCCGCATCCGGCAAGGCCAGGTTGATCTTCATCTGCGCGACGTTTTCACCCGGAACCGTTCGCAGTTGCTCCCCCGCAGCCAGTTCCGTCGTGAGCATCTCGGAAAGCGCCGTGGAGAGCCAAGCCTTATCGGGGCGTCCCGAGAGGTTTTCGAAACCCAGCACTGCGACCGAACGCCGTGCATGCACGGCGGCCTCCGCCTTGGAACGCCAACGGTAGCCCCCGGCCAGCGCAATCGCACCCAGCACCGCCACCGTAACCAGCGCAATCAGCCTCAGGCGGCGCGGGTTCGAGGCAGATTTGGGGATTCTCGCGAGTTCTCTCGAAGCACTGTTGGCGAACGCCGCCGCGTACCCACCTTTGGGTATGTCAATCCAGACGGGATCCTGTCGGCCGTCGCTGTCGTAGTACTCCCGCAGCTTTGCTCGCAGGCGGCGAGCCGCCATGCGCACCGCCGGGTCCAGGCGCGGGTCGAAAGAGGCCGGCCGATCCAACACGTCCACACCCAGCCGGTACTCTTTTAGCTGATCCCCTTCTCCCTGGATGGTGTGTTCCACGGCATAGCGCAGAAAGCGCTTGAGGCTCTCTGACCCGCGAAAGGCGTTGCTGGCCAGGACTTTTTCAAGCTCCGCCCGCACCGCGGCCTGGGACACGGCTGCGGCTCGCGTTTGCGGGAAAACCGAATCGGACGAATTGGCGGAAGGCGATGAACCCAATCGCGTGCCTCGCTGAAATATGGCTGGAGCGGGGAGGGGACGTCTGCCAAAAACAGGCCGTCAGTTTACCGTAACTTTACCCCTAAATGCTTGCCAACTGGGACTGACTCGAACAAAATGCGCACCGGGTCAGGGTCTCCCCGTGATGAGAAACGAAAAGCAGAATGATTGCCCTTTGTTTTGTTACGCTTCCGAGCACAATCAAACCCATCAAGGCGGCTCGAGACCCAATCAGGCGCCGGTACGGAGCCTCTGCCCAACCGCCGCTGGCTCCCGACTGAGGAGGTTCGTCATGGAAGGTCAAGGCTCGCTGGCCAAGTTTGCCCTGATTTCACTTCTCCTGCTTTCAATTTGCCTCACCGCAGGCGCAACGGCGTTTTCGACCGCCGGAACCTACGGCGTCGGTGTGAAACCTAGATCCATAGCGGTAGGAGACTTCGACGGCGACGGCAAGCTGGATGTAGTGGTCGCCGACTTCGGGAGCAACAACGTCAGCGTACTGCTCGGCCATGGGGACGGGACCTTCCGTCCGGCATTGAATTACCGCGTCGGCACGGGCCCGCAGTCGGTCGCGGTTGGGGATTTCAATGGCGACGGCAAGCTGGACATTGCAGTCGCCAATTCCGGCAGCAACGATTTGAGCATTCTGTTCGGCAACGGAGATGGCACCTTCCAGCGGGCGCGGAGCTACCGGGTGGGCACAGCTCCGCGATCCATCGCCGTAGGGGACTTCAACGGTGACGGTAAGCCGGATATAGCGGTAGCCAACTCGGGCAGCAACGATGTCAGCGTCCTGTTAGGCAACGGGGACGGAGCCTTCCGGCCAGCGCAGAACTATGGCGTCGGGGCGGGCCCGCAATCCGTGGCGTTGGGGGACTTCACTGGCGGCGGAGCGCTGGGCTTGGCGGTGGCGAGCTCTGGCAATAGCCGGGTGGACGTGCTGGCGGGAAAAGGTGACGGAACTTTTCAGGCGGCAGGCCACTATGGCGTCGGCAAGAATCCCGATTCCCTGGCAGTAGGCGATTTCGACGGCGACAACCACCCCGACCTCGTGGTGACGAGTCGTGATAGCAAGAACGTCAGCGTATTGCTGGCCAGAGGCGACGGCACTTTCCACGCGGCGGTGGGATACGTTGGCGGTGCGAAAGCCCAGGGCGTCGTGGTTGGGGACTTCAATGGCGACAGCAAGCTGGCTGCCGCGGTGGTGAACCCGGACCAGAACAATGTGGCCATGCTGCTAGGACAGGGCGACGGGACGCTTTTGCCGGGGCTGGGTTTCAGTGCTGGGTCGGGTCCTTCGTCCATCGCCATGGGTGACTTCAACGGCGACGGCGCACCGGACTTGATCGTGGCGAACGCGGGCGACAACACCGTAAGCGTATTGATTAACTGCCCGCTGGCTCAATTGTCGCCCGGGAGTCTCAAGTTCGGGGTGCGTGGAGTGGGCACGCAGAGTGCGCCGATGATAGTGACTCTCGCCAACAGGGGCAGCGCTCCCCTGATGGTCACACGCATTGGTCTTAGCGGCAAACAGGCGCGCGACTTTGCCCAAACGAATACTTGTCCTCTGACGCCCTTTGCCCTGGCCGCTCATCAGACATGCACGCTGAATCTGACCTTCACGCCCAGCGCAGTGGGAACCCGGAAAGCGGCGTTGACGGTGACCGACAGCGCGGCCGGCAGTCCTCATTCGGTGACTCTAACCGGTGGAGACCCCTCGGCGAGCACTATCTGGAAGGGCGGCGCGGGGAACTGGAGCGACTCCACCAAGTGGACGAATGGAGTGCCAACCAGCGCGACTGACGCACTCATCGATAACGGCAATGCCACTGCTTCCCCGGTCACCTTGGACGTCGGAGGTCAGACTAACAACTTGACCATCGACGGTGACGATGGCTTGTCGTTCAATAACGGGACCTCGCTCACCATCAACGGCAGTAGCGTGAGCAATGCGGGCACCATGTCGCTGAACTCAGGCGGCAGTCTGACGACGCTGTTCGTGGCGAGTGGTGCAACCCTCACCGGCGTCGGCGCAGTCACCATGTCCAACAATTCTCAGAACCAGGTTGACGGAAACGGGGGGGCGAGCCTGACCAATCAGAGCACCATCCAGGGGGTCGGTATGATTGGCCCTCATTTCGGTTTCGCCAACCAGGGCACGGTCAATGCCAATGTGAGCGGTGGAATCCTAATTTTGGGGCCCGGCTCAGGGGCGACGTATACCAATACCGCTACCATGGAAGCTACTAACGGCGGCATTCTGCAGCTTAACCTCGCGGGTGTTACCAATACTGGTGGGACGATCAAAGCGGTCGGCACGAATTCACAGGTACAGTTCGCCGGGGGTGGAGACAACATCACCGGCGGGACGTTGAGCACCAGCAGTGGCGGAACCATCGTCCAAGCTGCCGGTTCCTCCACTCTCACCAACGTTACCAACTCCGGCACCTTCCAGGTGCAGAATGGCGGCTTCGTCAACCTCTCCGGCACGCTCACCAACACCGGCACCATCCAACTAAACTCAGCCGGCAGTCTGACGACGCTGTTCGCGCCTACCACTTCCACCCTCACCGGCAGCGGCACGGTGACCATGTCCAACAATTCTGCAAACCAGGTTGACGGAAACGGCGGGGCGACCCTGACCAATCAGAGCACCATCCAAGGGGTTGGTATGATTGGCCCTCACTTCACTCTGCTCAACCAGGGCACCGTCAACGCCAATGTCAACGGCGCGATCCTTGCCGTGGGCGAGGGTAATGCGCCCTCGTACACCAATTCCGCCACCCTCGAAGCCACCAACGGCGGCATTCTGCAGATCTTTACCGGCGGCCCCGGCAGCCTCAACAATGCGGGCGGGACCATCAAGGCTGTCGGCACCAACTCCCAGGTACAGTTCCCTGGCAGCGGCAACAACATCACCGGTGGGACATTGAGTACCAGCAGCGGCGGAACCATCGTCCAGGCTGGCGGTTCCTCGACTCTAACCAATGTGACCAACTCCGGAACCTTCCAGGTGCAGAATGGCGGCTTCGTCAACCTCTCCGGCACGCTGACCAACACGGGCACCATCCAACTAAACTCAACCGGCAGTCTGACGACGCTGTTCGCGCCCACTAGTGGCACTCTCACCGGCAGCGGCACGGTTACCATGTCCAACAATTCTCAGAATCAGGTGGACGGCAACAGTGGAGCCACGCTGACCAACCAGAGCACGATCCAGGGAGTCGGCATGATCGGCCCGCACTTCACGCTGACCAACCAGGGCACCATCAACGCTAATGTGAACGGCGCGGTCCTTGCCTTGGGGGGAGGCAATGCATCCGGGTATACCAATACGGCTACCCTGGAAGCCACCAATGGCGGCATTCTGCAGATCAACACCGGCGGTCCTGGGAGCATCAATAATGCGGGCGGGACAATCAAGGCCGTGGGCGCCAATTCTCAGATCCAGTTCCCTGGAAGTGGGAATAACATCACCGGCGGAACATTGAGCACCAGCGGTGGCGGGACCATCGTTCAGACCGCCGGTTCCTCCACGCTGACCAACGTAACCAATTCCGGGACCTTTCAAGTCCAGAATGGCGCCTTTGTGAACCTTTCCGGCACCCTGACCAATAACGGTACCTTACAGATCAATTCGGTCGGCTCTCTCACCGGACTCGAACTTCCCACCGTTAGCGCTACTCTGGCCGGTAGAGGAACGGTGGTGATGAACAACAATCCAGCCAGCGTTATTGATGGCAACGGTGGCCTCACCTTCACCAATCAGAGCACCATCCAAGGCGGCGGGACCATCGGTCCGCACGTCACCTTTAATAACAAAGGCACGCTCAACGTGACCGCGGCGAACACTTTGAACATTAACGCTCCCTTCGTCAACTTCTCCGGCACCACCCTGAAGAGCGGAAAGTATCTGGTCACCGGCACCCTGCAATTCACCGGCGCCAATATCGTCACCAATGCCGCCAGCCTTACGTTGACTGGAACTGCCTCCCAGATCATTGACCAAAACGGCGCCAACGGGTTGGCGAACTTTGCCATGAACGGCGCCGCCGGCAGCTTCACTTTGGCGGGGAACCGCAGCTTCACTACCGCAGGCGCCTTCCGAAATTCGGGTACGGTCGATGTTTCAGCCGGCAGCATCCTGAGCATCGCCCGCGGCTATACGCAGTTCGCCGGACAAACCATTGTCGATGGCACCCTGAAAGCGCGCGGGCTGATCAATATTCAAGCGGGCAACGTTTTCGGCACCAAGACGTTGGCGGGCAGCGTCACCTCCAGCGGCACGATTACGCCGGGCGATTCCGCCACCCAAACCGGCCTGCTGGCGATCACCGGTGCCTACACCCAAACCTCAACCGGCAGCCTGAACATCTCAGTTGGTGGACTCACCGCAGGAACCCAATTCAGCCAATTGAACGTCGCCCAATCGGCAAGCGTGGACGGAACGCTTAACCTCAGCTTGATTAACGGCTTTGTCCCTAACATCGGGGACACCTTCAAAATCCTGAATGCCAGCTCGGTGAGCGGTACCTTCGCAACTATAAATAGCCTATGCATTAACTCGGATGAGCAGTTCAGTGTGACGTACGAGGCGACCGATGTACTGCTTACCGTGGTGGCCGGCGCTTGTATGTAGATATTCTCTGGCCGAAGAGGCGCGTCAACGCCGGTAGCAGCAGCCGAGAAGGGAGTCGGCAGCCCAGGCGACGGCCGGCCCCGGTCTCGGAACAAACTTTCGTAATTTGCCCCCGAATCACAAGCTGGGTAACGTCATGGCACACACGCGAAACGGCCATGCTGACCAGAGACGTCCCAGTACAGCCGCGATACCCTCTTTTCACCACCGTACTGGTGCGGGAACCGAAGACGGGTGTCGGAACCTTGGCTCGGATCAAGAACATCAGTTTGAGCGGCTGCTACCTGGAAACGCCTCAGCAGATTTCGGAGAATGCCCGTGTCCGGGTGGTACTTCAGACCACCCTCATTCACGCTGATGTCTGGGGCATCGTACGGCGCCGCGACGCCAATGGCGTAGGAATACAGTTCACCAATGGCGCCACGGTGGATGACTGGAAGCGCCTCGAGGCTTTTATCCAGCAACTCGAGGCCGGAGGACCGCCTACCTCCGTTCCGCTTGCGACTCGTCGCCACGAACCGAAGGCCTGACCTGGAAACCCTCTTATGAATATTGGGTGATGTCGCAAGCACGGCGGGGCGATTTCGTTGGCATCGCCAGCCGCCGTGGTTGCGCTCGACACGACCCGGTGGAAACTATGGCCGAGCCTCGTAGACTATGTTGAAGGGTGTCTCCGTGGCCCGCCGGAAGCGGCTGAATCCGGCCGCAGTCACAACCTCCCGAATTCGTGCTTCGCCCGCCTGCGCACCCAAACACAGCCCGACTTCCTGCGAACGTGAGCAAGGCGTACACAACAGCGTTGAAAAGGAGTAGTAAACCCGGCCTACCGGATTCAGATTGTCTTTCAACTGGTCGTTGGCAAAGGGCTCCACGATCATCCACGTGCCGTCCTCGGCCAAAGACTGCCGGACATGCGCAGCCGCGCCGACCGGGTCGCCCATGTCATGCAAGCAATCGAAGACGGCCACGAAGTCGTAGTCTTTGCCCGGAAATTCTTTTGCCTTGGACACTTCGAAGCTGACGCGGTCGGCGACTCCGGCCCGTCGGGCGGACTCGCGGGCGTCTTCGATCGACTTGTCATGGTAGTCGAATCCGAAGAAGCGGGAGTTGGGGAATGCCTTTGCCAGCAGTAAAGTGGAGGCCCCTTTCCCGCAGCCGACATCGGCGACTCGTGCTCCTGCCTCGAGTTTCTGTTTGACGTCGCTCAACGCAGGGATCCATGTGCCCACCAGATTGGCGGCATAGCCTGGGCGAAAGAACTTCTCGCACCCATGAAAGACGCCGTCCACATGTTCATGCCAACCCATGCCGGCGCCACTGCGGAAGGCGTCCGCGATGCGTGGGACCGCGGCGAGCGAGCCCAGAGCTAGTTCAAATGCCCCGGGCAGGTATGCGGGGCTGTCTTCGTTCGCCAGCGCGAAAGCCTGTTCTTCACTCAGGCTGAACCTGTGTGTCTTGTCATGGTAGGTGATATAACCTCCCGCCGCTTGTGAAGCCAGCCATTCGCGCAGATAGCGCTCATCGGTCTGGGTCCTCGCAGCAAGTTCTGCGGAACTCATTGGGCCATTGGCCAGGGCTTTGTAAAGCCCCAACTTTTCCCCAATGACGACCATGCCGGTATGGACCGCGGCACCGAGATCGGTTACGAATTGTCCGATAAACTCATTCAGTTTGTTCATGTCAAGCGCGGGAGCCTGTGCTGTGCTCATTGGACCTGTCTCCTTCTTGATGATTCCCGAGAGTAGCCGGGCAGGCGGGCTTCGCACAAGGTGGCAGATATGACATTGTACATAGGTAAGTACGCCATCAGCTTTAGCGGAGGATGGATTCGAGGTCTCGCCGTGCCGGCACGCTGGGGGAATGTCCTCGCGGGAGAACGGCCAGGTTCGCTTTCGAGTGACCACCGCATTGGCGGATGGACGCACGGTCTGCGGCGGCGGACCGATCCATATCCGGCCCGATGCAGCGCTCACAGCCGCCATTTCACCAACAAGCCGGTTGCGACTGGAGCCGCCGGTTTGCGTCAGCTGACGCTTGCAGAAAAAAGCTTCGCGCTGCATTGCGCTTAAGGTTCGCTTAAGGTTCAGAACAATTCTTTACACTTGCTGCATACAGTAAATCGCCAACCGCCGTGCATCCTAACATTACAGATACCGAGAGTGTGTAGCGGCAAGGGTGGGCTGCAGCGAGGGTGCCCACCTCGGGTCGCAAGGCCTCGGAAGGTCGGGTGGGAGGAATCTCATGTATCGAAGAATACGAACAGCGGCATTCGCGGTTGCGATTACGGTGCTGCTCAGCGGATTGGCGCTGGCGCAGCCTCGCGATGATAAGGACGACTACAACCATCATAAAGACCGTCAGCATGAGTCCAAGCGGGATCGGGACCGAGACCGGGATCGGGACAGAGATAGAGACAGGGACAGGGACCGGGACGATCACCGCTGGCGCGATCGTGACGACCGGGATGGCAAATGGAGAAGCCAGGGTGCCTATAGCAACCGGGGCTGGCGCCGCGGCGATGGCGACGCCGATGATCAAGGTCGCTATCGAGGCAATCAGGGCTCTTACGGCAACTACCCCTATGGCAACAACTATCCCTACGGCCGTGGGAGCTGGGGCGGCTACGGCAACAACAATGCCGGCTACAACCAGGGTTACCAGGATGGATCGCGGGTGGGGCAATCCGACATGGCGCAGGGCAAGCCGTTTGATCCGTATCCGCGGGGGGCGTACCGCACTTCCGACCACGGTTACCACAGCGGCTACGGCAACAAGGGTGCCTACCAGCAGTCGTACCTGAGCGGCTATGAAGCAGGTTACCGTGCCAGCAACCGTGGAGGCTACCGGCGCTACGGACGCTAACTAGGTTCAACTGGGCCGTGGCACAAAGGGCCGTCGGTGTCAGCGGCTCTTTTTCCTGGCACTTCGACACAAACCCGCGGGCATTAACCCGCGGGCTTTTCCCAATCGGCACTGAACTCGGATACTTGTTATGACATCGCGATTTCCAACAACCCGGTTGCGAGTGTAAGCGCCCGTTTACAACGGTGGACCACCTTGACCTGGCTCCGGCACTTGCCCCTGTGCGCTGCGTCACTGACAAAGATCCCCGGCGCACTCAATGATTGAACCGGGCAAGTTTACCCGCAGTCAAACCGTCTTGCTCATGAAGGCTTGTCCCACCCACTTCAACAGGAGGTTCCTCTCCCATGACTCCTGAAGCTCACACCTCAACCACAGATCACTCCGCTGATGTCGCACTACACGACGAAATCAAGCATCGCGCCTACGAACTCTACCAACAGCGCGGCCCAGCCAACGGACACCGCCTAGGAGACGGGCTGCAAGCCGAATTGCCTCGCGCCCTGTATGCGGCAGCCGAGCTTGAGAAGTACGCCAATGGTGAGGTAGGGGACATCAAGAGCGTGAGGGCGGCTCAGGTTTACCTGCGCGCGCTGAGCGCCTGCATCCGGTGAGCCGATTGCTGTTGTAACATCGCCATTACACTCATTGACCCGGTCGTGAGCCCCTTGGCACTTGAGCCATCCCATCAGCCGTCCTCTGTGGTCGGCAAAATTTCTGTAGGTCCCCCAAGCCTTTTACCGTCCCGCTGGAAGTGCGTGGACGGCTGCCGCGTCCTATTACCCACCTCCAAGAATGACGAACCCAGGGAAGTGCATCTCAATGCCTTTGCACAGCAAGTGCTAGGGGCGGAGGTTGGCTCGCAGCGTGAGCGAGCCATCGTCGTTCAGCTTCTGGTGACAAGCCCACCGCACCGGATAGCGCATTCCCTTTACCTCAATCTCAGCTTTAAGTTTCAATCCTTTCCAATCTGTAACGTGCGGCAGCACAAACTGTGCCTGCCGAATCTTGCCCGGCAACGGGTAGCCGGCGTCCAAACAACCACTCTTGAGCGCTTTTCCGTCCTGGCTTTTCACGGTCACCCTCAATACGCCCGGCACACCTGCGATGCCATCATTTGCGAAGCCGACGATGAGCCCCAGGTAACCGCCACCTGTATAGCTCCAGATGAAGGATGGTCTCACCCGATAGCCAATTCGGCGATTGATCCGGTCGAACGATGCCGGATAAGCCTGGTAGTAGCTCATCAGGTTCTTTGCGCTGATCTGGTGAAAGTTCCAAAGTGACCAGTAATTCGCTCCGACATCGGTCACATGAGCGATGATGTTCTCTGCCGGGGATACCTCTTCATACGCAGCGCCGGGATCGGGAGGTTTACCGGGGAGCCCCTGCTCGAGCAATGCGGCGATCCAAGGCGGGCGATTGCTTAGCGCTTCAATCTGCTCGTTCTCGATAAAGATGGTGTCACTCCGAATCCAATTGTTGCTGCGGACCGTGCGGTCTACCAGCTCTGAATTGCCAACCCGGCTGTAGTCTGGTTGAGTATTGGTCAGCAGAGGGGTCTTCGAAAAGTGCTCGAGCTGGGCTTCGAGCATATTGGTCCAGGTGCGTTCTGCCGTCTGGTAATCAGGGAAAGGATTGTTGCCGAATGGCCAAGTATGCCCTTCACCCCAAAAACCGTACATGAAGGTATCGATAAACTCGATGAGCGGGCTGCCATCGAATTCCGCCGCCAGGAGGCCAACCAGTTCTTTGAATGCCTGCTGAAAAAACGGATGGTCAAACCGGGGCTGATAACGCGAATGCGGGTTCTGCAAGTATTTGCGCTGAAGCGCTGCTTTCCTGATCGCTAAGCACCAGATCAACTTTCGGTACTTTGTCGAGGACAAAATCCGGGAGGGCCGCTTCGTGCGTATAGTCTGGCGCACACATCTGAACTCGCAATCCGACCCGCTTATTGTTCTTCTTCGCCAATTCAAAAACGAGCTTCAGATAATCGGGCATCTCCAGGCGTCCAGGTCGCGGCTGAACTTCCCTCCACGTCGGGCGAATGTAGAGCTGCTGGCCCAAGGGAAATCGAGCCAGATCCTCAATCGCCTGGGGAATATTGTCTGACTTGATTTCCTCCGTGCCCATGTCTGCTGTGATGTAGGTCACCAGTCCCTTGCCATAGTTCGGCACCACTTCTTCCGAAGGGGTTGTGGTCATCACCACTTCGTCTGTAGGAATAACGGCATCGGGTGGGTATTGAGGGAACGGCCCCTGATTGAGGCGATCGTTTACCGTGGGACCGGAGCCGAAATCGTAGTTTCCCCAGTTGTGGGCGGGAACCTTCCCCTGCGCGTTGCTGATTCCAAGTTCGGCCGCTAGGGCAACGGCGACACTACTCTTTAGAAAATCTCTACGCTGCATCGGAGTTATGTCCTCCTTTAATTATTCGATTTAGATTACGGCCAAGTTGGCTAGAGATCCAACTTAGCAGGGCCGTTTCGTTCTGTGACGTTCGGTGACGAGCGGCTTCATTCCGTTGGGAACAAATTGGGCACAGCGGTTGGGACCTCCTTTTGGCCGAACAAGCCGAGGGCACCAGGGCCCCTAGGGTAACCACCATCACGGGCAGTGTCCTGGCCGCCAATTCTCAATGAGTGTAATCGCCTGACATGATTATTCACTTGACAAAAGTAACCCCATGATTCATAATCCTACCCATGAAGTTAAGTCTCACTTCTTCTTGGGTTTGGCGGCAGAAGCAGACGCCCGCAACTGTCTCCGCAAGTCCCTTTTTATGGACGCCAACAATCTCCTCGTTGGCACCCGTTGAAGCGTCTCTTTCTTCTCTCTCTCAGATGGAGTACGCACCATGACTCTCCCTGATGTAGTTGAACTGTTCGGTACTGATGATAAATGCCGTGAACTGCTTGAACGTCTCCGGTGGCCCGAAGGCCCCGAGTGCCCACGTTGCAAGACCCGCGAAGTTGTCCGCCTGTCCACAAACGTAAAACTGCTGTGGTGCGCGGAGTGCGATTACCAGTTCTCTGTTACCGCCGGAACAATCTTCAACGACTCGCACCTGCCTTTGTCCATGTGGTTCATGGCAACGTTGCTGCTCGTTGAAGCACGCAAGGGCATGAGCGCGAATCAGCTTAGGCGCACGCTTTGGGGACAGCACAAAGGCTCCTACAAAACGGCCTGGTATCTCTGCCATCGTATTCGTGCTGCCATGAAAGAAGTAGATCGGCCCATGATGGACGGTACTGTCGAAGTGGACGAAACCTATGTCGGCGGCAGGCCCCCTCGTGGAAGCAAGCCGGGACGTGGCACGCCGAAGGAAGTTGTTATCGGCATCCGACAGCGTGGCGGGGATCTGCGTTTCTTCCGTGCTTCCGATGCTAGGTCTGGCACCTTGGCGAAGTACATCAGCGAGAACGTCAGTCAAGACGTTGAAGTCGTGGTCACCGATGAATTCACTTCCTATCCGGGCGCGATGAAGAAAACGGGATTGACCGCAAAGCACAAAACGATCAAACACAAGTCGGGCATCTACGCCGTCGGAGACATCCACACGAACACAGTGGAATCCGCGTTCTCTCTGCTCAAGCGGGGCATCGTGGGCACATGGCACAAGATCAGTGCAAAGCATCTCCCGGCCTATTTGGACGAGATGACCTTCCGTTTCAACCGTCGGAAGTCTCCCGCCTTGTTCTTGGACACCCTGCGTCATATGATTACTTCTTCCGTTTTGACCTTCGAGAAACTCACGGCTTAGGAGCCCTCTTGAGCCAGAAATATTTAATAATGTCTTGAAGTTGTGGCTGTCGCGCTTCCCATCCAGCGCCAAAAGAGCTTTCGGTAGACGACGGATTGGGGCTTGTAATTACTGCTATTGTTTCGGTGTTTCCTCCAACATTTCCGACTGATTCTTTCGCTTCCTTCATTACAAATTCGAGCAGGGCTTGCGCTTCAAGTACCTCTGGCACCGTCCCACTGAACTGGGGGCCGCGAGCATCTCTGAAAAGACGGTCAAGGAAGTAGTAGGCGATCTCCTGCCCTACGCCAGCACACGCAAACATTCCAGCAACCGGATAAACAATTTCTTCATAGGTTTGATACAGGCGACAATCTGTCGTTTGGTAGTCTACGACGCCAATGACGAGTGATATTTGCCTATCGAGCCGCTTCCAGTCTGGGAGCGAATCAGGAATGTACTTATCGTAAATTCTAACCATCTCGTCACCGATTATCGTTTCGTGCTTAGCGAGAAACTCGTTCTTATTAAGCCTTGCTGCATCGGATATTCGCCTCATCGCTAGTTCGCACAATGGTCCAAATCCGGCAGTGCCGAACACCAAATGCCACTGAGGAAAAGCAGACACGTGAATTAGTTTCTGTACGGTTCTCTTCCCGCCCATTACGGTCCCCTCTTCCGTGTCTGAACAGAAGAAAAGACCGTTTGTGCATATCGTGCCAACGACCAACGTCATACGCTTGCTCATCTTCGGCTTCCGCTTGGATGTGAGCGGGTCCGGTTTTCTGGGTTCCGGCACCCAATCAACTCTCAATCGGCACCGCCTTTCGGGTGCCTAGGCCCACCCTGCGCCAAAATGGGACTTTTGTAAAGTGAATAATCCTGTCGCCTGATTACGTCAACAATCAACAAAGACCTCAGTTTTCCTGAAGAAAGATCTGAATCCGGATTTCGCCCTCCCTTCACATCGAACCGTGATGCAGGTCATTGTAGGGCACAGCCAAACCAAGGTAGTTTCAGCGCGAGGGTTCGAGTCAGCCACGCAAGCCTGGCGGGAGGAACGATGAGAAACGCAAAGCTCGCGCCGTTCAATCGATGGAACCGCCGTCATATGGCTGCGCTGTTTATTGTGTTCGTACTCACACTGGGGATGGCGGCGCAGGCGCAAACCTACACAGTACTCCACTCCTTTGCGGGTCCACCTGACGGCATAGCTCCATTTGCAGGTGTCACCCGAGACGCAGCCGGCAATCTTTACGGAAACACCGCCGACGGCGGAATGACCGGCAAAAATTGCCAGGGCTACGGGTGCGGAATGATCTTCAAGCTAGACCAGGCAGGGACAGAAACAGTACTGTACACGTTCACCGGTGGTGCCGACGGCGGGGCACCCTTCGGAAGTTTGATTCGGGACGCGGCAGGCAACCTCTACGGCACCACGTCCCTCTCCAGCAGCTTTGGTGCAGTCTTCAAGCTGGATTCGGCGAGCACGTATACGGTGCTATACAGCTTTACCGGCGGCGCGGATGGCGCAGAACCCGACGAGGGATTAATTCGGGATGCCGCGGGCAACCTCTACGGAGTGACCTTCGGCGGGGGAGATCTGATCTGTAGCTGCGGTGTAGTCTTCAAGCTGGATTCGGCGGGCACGGAGACGGTGCTGCACAGCTTCACCGGTGGTTCGGATGGCGAAGGTCCTCTTGGACGCCTGCTCCGGGACGGTTCGGGCAACCTGTACGGGACCACCGGATTTGGCGGGACATATTCTGGCGGGACGATTTTCAAGCTGGATCCAACCGGCACGGAGACGGTACTACACAGCTTCAATCCCGCAACGGAGGGCCACGAACCGGCTGGAACGTTGGTCCGGGACGCTGCCGGCAACCTCTACGGCGTAACCCTAACCGGCCCCGTTCACATATACGGCATGGTGTACAAGCTGGATACGGCCGGCACGTTGACGATCCTGCACAGCTTCTCGGGCAAGAGGGACGGTGAAACTCCCGAGGGAGGCTTGCTCCGAAGTGCGTCGGGCACCTTATATGGCACTACCGTAAGTGGAGGCAGTCATATGATGGGGACAATTTTCAAGCTGACGCCAGCCGGCAAGTTCACTTTGCTCTACACTTTCACTGGCGGGTCGGACGGCGGACATCCTGCCGCAGCTTTGATCCCGGACGCCGCGGGAAACCTCTACAGTACGGCAGTGTACGGCGGTTACGGCTTTGGAGTGGTGTTCAAGATCGCTTCCCACTGAAGACGGATCGTACTTCGTATCGGCATCCATCAGACAACAATCCAGCCCGATCAACTCAGGAATTCTAATCTCTTATGACGACGCAACAGGTCACACTCCGCGAGTCACTCAAACGTCTAGGGTACGCTCAAAATAACCAAGTGAGGCTCTACGGCGAGGTATTTGACTTGGTGTCCGACCCGGTCAGCGTCGGCGAGAATTTCGTGTTTGTGGATGCACTGGAACGAAAATTAGGTCACGTCAGGCGCGTCAGCATTCCACTGACCATCGTGCAGATGGCAAAGAAAGATCGCCGCGCAGCGTAAGCGAACAACCCAACCCGATTACTGCTGCAAAATCGCCATTACACCAGTAACGCGCCCGTGGCTTGTTTGTGAGAGAGTTCCACCCATTGGAGCCCACCGGCGAGCCTCAGTGCCCCCTGCTCACCATCTGCAGCCCCGATGCCGCGCACAATTTGCCACCAGTCTCATTCGTAGCGCAGAGCTTCAATCGGGTCGAGCCGGGAGGCGCGCACCGCGGGGATCATGCCGCTGATCAGTCCGACCATGGTGAGGATCAGCGTGGCTACGATGAGCGTGCCGACGTGGATGGCCAGGCGGATGTCGCCGGCTTCGGCATTCTTGGCCATGGCGCTGTAGAGAGTGAGCCGTCCGACGGAGAGCGCAACCGCGTAGGCCAGCATCACTCCCAGCACCCCTCCCATGAAAGTAATAGTCAGCGCTTCTGCCAGGAATTGGATCAGGATGTGCCGCCGGCGGGCACCCAGGGCTTTTTCCACTCCGATTTCCCGAGTGCGCTGGGTCACCGAGACCAGCATGATGTTCATCAATCCAACCCCGCCGATGCCCAGGGTAAGCGTGCCGATGAAACCGAGCAGGATCTTCAGACCGAGGGTGATGACTTCGAACTGGTGGACCTGCTCCATCAGGTTAAACACCAGCAGGGCGCGGCGGTCGGTCTGGTTGAACTTGTGCTGGATGGCCATCACGGCGCGCACCGACTGCTCCAGCCTCGTATACTCCGTGGTCTCGTAGTTGAACCAGATGGAGTTGAGATAATGAGTGTCCTTCAGGTCGCGCACGGTGCTGAAAGGGACGAAGGCCACACGGTTAATGTCGCTGTCGCCCTCCTGCATTTTTGGCGCCAGGACACCGATCACTTCGAAGCTGATACCGTCAATGCGAATGCGTTCGCCCAGCGCGTTGCGCCCGGAAAAGAGCTTCTCCTTGGCCTCGGAGGCCAGAACGGTGACACGGGCGCGCTCCGTCTCGTCCTCCTGGTTGTAGAAGCGGCCCTGCGCCAGCCTGAGCGCTCGGATGGAGTACACGTTGGGATAGTTGCCGGTTACCTGGAAGTTGAAGCTGCGGGTGTCGTACTGCATGCTGGCTTCTTTGCCCACTTCCGGCGTGATGTGCGTGATTTGCGGAATACTGGTGGTGAGGATGTCCACATCCTCCATAGTCAGGCGAACGGGAATTCCCGCCTTCTGGCCGCCGGCCTGCATTGAGGTTTTGCCGGGCACGACGATCATCAACTTCGTGCCAAATTGGGCGAAGATGTTGGTGCAAGCCTGGCCAAAACCATCGCCGTAGGCCAGCAGCATGACCACCGTGGCGATGCCCCAGGCCATGCCCAGCATGGTCAGCGTGGTGCGGCGGCGGTTGTGCCGCATGGCGCTGTAGGCTTCGCGGAGTACGTCCTTAAGCATGACCTTACTCCTGCCGCAGCGCTTCCACCGGCTGCAGCATAGCGGCTTTGCGTGCGGGGTAGAGTCCTGCAGCCACCCCCGCCAGGGTCAGGCTGCCGATGGCCACGATCGCCGACATGGGCACGATTCTGGGCGGATCAAAGCCACCCGGGCCGTGCTGCGTGTCCATGATCGCCATTAATCCGGCGGCAAAGCCCATTCCGATAAGACCGCTGAATAGCGTAAGCAGCGTTCCTTCCAGAAAAAACTGCAGCAGAATACTGCGGTTCGTGGCGCCCAAGGCCTTCCGCAGGCCGATCTCGTGGGTGCGCTCGGTGACCGCCACCAGCATGATGTTGATCACCCCGATCGCGCCCAGCGCCAGCGTTACCAGCCCCACGCTGCCCAGAAACACATTCATGGCGTCGAAGATCGAGCCGACCAGCTTGGACTGCTGAATGGTATCCCAACCCTCGAAGGCGTTGTCATCGCGGTAATCGAAGCGGTGGTTGCGGGCGATGATCTTGCGGGCGTCTTCCTGGGCGAGCAGGTGCTCGTCGGTCACGCGGGGCTGGTAGTTGATGAAGGAGATGGCATTCTCCCGCCCCTCCCCCTTGAGCGGGAAGTAGGTGGACATCACCTGAAAAGGGATATAACCGCGCATGTTGGTGGAGTTGTCATCCCCGCGGCCGACGCGCTGCAAGCTGCCCACTACTTCGAAACTGAGTCCATTGAGCAGAACGGTCGCGCCCACGGCAGGGCGCCCGGGAAACAAATTCCGAGTTAATTCATCGCCCAGCACGACGACGTTGCGCTTTTGGGTTTCGTCCAGACCATTGAGCCAGCGTCCCTGCTTGAGCGGAAGGTAGCGGATGTCGCCGTACTGGGGTTCCACGCCGATGATCTCGCCGTTGGCCGTGGCGAACTCGCTGACCGTGTGCAGGTCGGTGCGCGCCAGTACCGGCGTAGCATTGCGAACATGAAAGGCTTCTTTGCGGATATCCGCATAGTCCTGGTAGGTAAGCAGATAGGTTCGCGCCGAGCTCATGTTGCCCTGCACCACCGGAGCCCGTCCGGGGAAGATAAACATGATGTCTTTGCCGTACTGTTCCATCTCGCGCCTGTTGCCCGAGCGAAAACCCTCCCCCAGACCAACCAGCAACAGCAATGACCCCACACCCCAGGCGATGCCGAACATAGTCAGAAAGGAGCGCAGCTTGTGCGCCCACAAAGTGCGGAAGATTTGCACGAAAATGTCCAGGAACATCTGCATGAGTTGCCCGCAGAAACCGAGGATCGACCCTTATCTAAGCGAAACTAGGCGCGCGGCGTCACTCCAGATCCTAGCATTTCGCTTGCTTCAGGTCGGTGATTTCTGGACAGCTGGCCGCGATCGCCACGGTGCGAGGTGAGCTTTAGGTGGGGCCTCTCCCCGTCACTTGGTGGATTCCGCGGTGCGCAACTCCCTGAGGGGTAGTACCTTCTTGCCCACGTTGTAACCTTCAAGCCGGATGGCAGGCGACCAGCCTACCCGCGCGGGGATGCTGACTTTAGCGACGATTGTCCGCATCTCGTGAGGAAAGACGGTGACGTAGTTGTCGTCGTAGGTAATCGGCAGAATTTCCTCACCATCCACGCCATTCGTGACTTCCGCGCGCAGGAAAAAGGCCACGCGACTTGAATCGTTGGTCAGTGCGATGGTTGCGGTCCCCTCACCATTGGCCCGGGAGAAGACGCCGGAGATTTTCAGCTCGGCCGGGGGCATGGTGTTCAAGGCAGACAGGTCAGCCCACTTCACCAGATTCGCCTTGAACTGCTCGTCATTTTTCGGTTCGCCCAGATCGTCATTGGTGGTGGATTCCCAGTACACGTTGTCCGCCAGGAGCTTATTGTTTGTGTCTCGCAGTTCACAGCGCACCAGATAGACCGGACTCACATCCGCGACTCGGCCGACCGTCATCGCCTCAGCCGAAGTGCTCGGTCCAATGCTGAAATCCTTCACTTCGTTGAAATACTTCCGGCTTCCGTCGAGGCTGTAAAACGCCACCGACAGTCTCAGGTGGTTGAGGGACTCGAAGGTCTGGTTGGTGACATAGACCTTGGCCGCGCTCCGGTCGCCGGTGGCGTGGTAGTCCCACACCACGCCAAGCGGACGTAGAGCTTTTTTTGCGCCGAAGTATCCTCCACCCTGCTTGAAGTAGTAGTCGAAGAGATGTCCGAAGAGCGACGGCCACGGATTGTTCATCATCCAGTGCACCGTCATTTTGCGATTGTTCCAGTGGGTCGCATAAGTCTCGTACTGGGCGCGGACGTCCTCGTAGTGGGCGAGTTGCGCCTTTCTGGAGAATTCCTCTGCGCTGCTGGACGGCCCGTAGCGCTTGTCCAACACCCTCTGGATGTTTTCCAGCGTGCTGTTCCCCTCGTTGGCGCCCGCGTGAAAATACCAGGATTCGTTGATGGGCCATAGCTTGTCTGGCGGGATGAATTTCTTCAGGCTTTCGAGCGGTGGAATGGTCTCGTTGTCGCCTTCCTCGGCGGACGAGCCTCGCGCCGGGCCGTATTTGTCACTGAACCAGTAGTACGGCGGCCGCCAGACGTATGGTCCCACCATGTGAATGCCGCTCCAGGAGCGGTTGTAGTTGGAGACGGTATCCACGGCAGCGTTCTGCCAGTGCAGTTCCTGGAGAATCTGGTGGTAGTCGTAAAGCACAGGATCGGGCGGAAGTCCGTCGCTGCCATTGGCCCAGATCACGACCGAGGGATGGGAGCGAAGCTCGCGAATGCGGGCACGCAAGCTGGCGCGGGCGACCCATTGATCCTCGGCGCTCCAAAGCTCCCAATGCTCCCATTGCGCGCAACACATCCAACCCAGCATCACGGGTACGCCTTCGCGGTCGGCGCGCTCGATCATGCTATCGTCGGCGATCTTTAGTTCCCAGCGGATCAGATTCAGACCGAGGTCCTTGACGTAGCGCATCGTCGCCGCGTCACGTTCCGGATCGTTCTTGAACAGCAGATCCGGACTGTACACGCCGCCGCGGATCAGATAGTCCCTTCCGTTGATCTGCAAGTAGAAGTTTCCGCCTCCGCCGATGTCAGGAAAGCTGCTGTCGGAATCGCGGCGCTGCGTGATTTGGCGGATACCGAAATCAATGGCCTGGAAGTCGGACAGCTTGTCGTTCGATTCGAAGCGCAGTTCGAGGTGATACAAATTTGGCTCGCCCCAGCGATAGGGCCACCACAGGTCAGGATTCGTGACGGAGAGCTGAGGATAATCCGCAGGCGTGAAGGTGACCTCCTGAGTCTGGTTGCGGACCAGGGACACACTCCGTTCGAACTTGACGCTCGGCTTGCCGGCCCGGGAAATTTCACCGTACAGCATCCCCGAGACCGGCGTCGATGTGCTGTTGCTCAGGTCGCAATACACCGTGAGAAATGCCGGGGTGGTCGCGGGCAGCGGAAGCGCGGTCGCAACGTAAGCATTCCGAATCGTAACCGCCCCAGTGCTGCTCAGGTACACCCGTTTCCAGATTCCCGCATTACGGTCGGGCACGAACGGAATATCCAGATGCTTTTCTGCATCGTGGTATCCGATGTATTTCCAATTGATCCAGTCGAGCCAGCTATCGCCCAGTTCGATGCCTTCCGTCAAACCCTGCTCGGGGGTGACTCTCACCGCCAGCACATTGGAGCCTCCGGCAACCACAAACGCGGTGACGTCGAGCTCGAACTCGTTGTACATACCGACGGCTTGCCAGCGGCTGGCCACTCTGTGCCCGTTGAGCCAAATGTCGGCCCGGTAGTTGATCCCCTTGAAGATAAGCGAATACACCTCTCGTCCGGCGGGAGCAGCAAACGTGGTGCGATACCACCAGTCCTGCTTCCAGAGTTCTCCCGGAGTGACGAGGTTCATGCCGTAATAAAGGTCCTTGTAAACGCCGTTGTCTTCCAGGATCTGTAGCACGGTGGCCGGCATGTGCTGGACGGGGTACCATCCCGACGCGTCGTAGCCCGCCTGGGAAACCAGGGCATCATCGCCCTGAACATTCCTTACCGAAGTCATCCGCCATCCGGATTGCAGTTCGGTGAGGTTGGGAGATTCTGGAGAGGCGAAGCCTTGCGACAGCAGAGCCCCTAGAAGGAGAAACACCACGGCACATCCGAAAGCCAGGTTCCGCTTCATGGTCGCAGACCGCCGTCCTTTGTCTCTGTCTCTAGAACGAAAGCTTCAACGCGAACTGGATCTGGCGCGGGTCGCGGGCCGCAGTCAGGAACCCGAATTCCGGAGTATTGAACGTGGTGGTGTTGATCGAGTTCTGAGGCCCCGACTTGGCAAACTGCAGGTTGGGGTGATTCCACACATTGAAGAACTCTGCCCGGAACTCGAGCTTGGTGCGCTCGGTGATGCTGAAGTTCTTGAACAGCGACATATCCCAAATCTGGTACCCGGGACCCGGAACCGTGTTACGGCCGACGTTGCCGAACGAGCCGAAACCCGGATCGGTGAAGGCGCAGGGGTTGACCCATGACGTGATGGTGTGAGTGCGATCCGCCGCCAGCCCGCCCTGAGAGATTGTCAACTGGCAGTTGGGGTCGGGATTTGCAGCAATCGGGCCAGCCTTGAAAGGATCGGCAACCAGGTCTGGACGTGACTGGCCGTCGGAGTTCGAGAAGCTGTTGTCATCGAGAATCGTGAACCAGTTTCCGGTGGAGAAGCTGGTAATACCGCCAACTTGCCAGCCACCGATGATCTGGTTGAGCGCCCCGCTGGCGTTCCGGGCAAACGCCTTGCCTCGTCCAATCGGCAGCTCATACAAGTAGCTCAGCACCAGCCGATGCCGGATATCGAAATCGGCGTTGCCGTACTCCCGGTTCGGTGTCTGATAAAAGCGGAAGTCGCCACCGTTCTGGGCGCCGAGGTCGGCATTGGACGCGATATCGAGGGCGTGGGCCCAGGTGTACGCCACCAGAAAAGAAAGCCCATGGGAGAAGCGTTTCTCGGCTCGCAGTTGCAGGGAGTTGTAGTTGGACTGGCCGGCTGATCGGAACCAGCCAATGAAGCCGTCAATCGGGGGGAAGGGCCGCCGGGTGTCCTCTGGGGGAGGGTTGGGACTGGGATCGGGCAGGGCCTGGTTGCCGTTGAGATAGATGTACTGCTTGAGGCCTCGCGAGCCGGCATAGGTGGCCTCGAAAACAGTGTTGCCCGGCAATTCGTATTGCGTCGAGAGGTGCCACTGCTGCGTATAGGGCGTGACCAGGTGCGGATCAATCGAGAACAGCAGCGGAGTATTTGGATCCACCAAGGCATTCGCCGGAAAACCAGACGCGAGCGTGGGGATGCCGGCGCTGGCCAGGCTGCAATCCTGAACCGCGCTCGCCGCAGACTGTCCGCAAGGATTGTTGAAATTCTGGATGGCGAAGAACGGCGGGTTAAACCCCATGCTAGGATTGGAATAGGGGCCAGCCTCGCTGCCTCCGTAGAAGATGCCATAACCGGCGCGGACCACCAGCTTATTGGTGGCCTGGTACGCCAGTCCGATGCGGGGCGCAAAATTGTTCCGGTCGGGCGAGATCAGGCCCCGGCTGCCAATGGCCTGCAGCGGGATGATGTCGGCCAGGGCCGGATTCAAGGTCACATTCAACCCTTTGGGAACAATCAAACTGTCGGTCGCCAGATCGAAGGTCCCCTGCTGATTGTTCTTCTCCTTCACTGTAGTGAACAGTTCGTACCGCAAGCCAAGATTCAGTGTGAGCTTGGGAGTGATCCTCCAGTCATCTTGCGCATAGAACGCATACACCGGCCGGCGGTAATCAATATTGTGATAGTTATTGATGCTCCCGCCGTCGCTGAGTCCGATCAGAAAAGACGCCAAGCCTGAGCCGCCGGTGCCTGGATTACCTGGATTGTCGGTAAATTGCGGTCCGAAATCCAAAGTGCCGCGTGAAGCGGCTGGCTGGAAGATGGTGAATTGCTCGAAGCGCACCTCGGTACCGAACTTCAACGAGTGATTGCCGCGCACCCAGGTCAGGTTGTCGAGGAAGCTGTAAGTGTTCTGAATTTCGAGGGACGGAAGGAAGGTTGGACTGCCAATTTGTGAGACATCGCTAAACGTGAGCTGGGGCAAGCCGCCGTTGTCGGGCAGGTTGGGAATGCCGGGAAATCCGCCGGTAAAATTCAGCAGTTGCTCGCTGCTCTTGTCGAAGTTGATCTGCTGCCGTTGCGAGTGGATGCGGTTGTATCCCACGCGGAATTCGTTGATCAGTTGCGGCCGGAATAAGTGCGTCCAGCTGGTGGCAAAGCTCCGATAGGCATTGTCTTCAACGCCACCGAAAAATCCGCCACCATCGCCTCCGGTGGTGTCGAATGGACCGGGAATCACGCTGGGCTGGTTCTCGAAACTAAAACGAAAGAAGGCAAAGTCTTTCTCGGTGAACTTCTGGTCTACGCGGACGTCGAAGTTGTTGCGGTTCTCGGTCCGCACCGGGTTGGACAGATAGTTGAAACCGTTGCCGTTGACGTTGGCCCGCGGGTAGAGCTTCAGGATGGCCGCCGCCAGCGGATCGAACTCCCCAATCTGGTTCTCCGCGAACGGCACCCCGCACAAGCCGGTCGGATTTCCTCTCTGCTCAAATGCACCGTTCAGGTTGGCAGTTTGCCGGGTATCGAAGATTTCACCCGCGAAGGTCGGATTTCCACCGCAGTCCAGGGTTGGAAAGGTGACGTCCGGCTGGTTGGGGTCAGGCGCAAAGGTGACCGGCGAGGTTGTGTCCAGCTGGGCCAGGAAGCTCCCGTTTATCTGGTCATCAGTGGGGACGGTTGACGCCAGCGTCTGCGCTTGCCGGATGCGCAGCCCCTCGTAATCCACGAAGAAGAACATCTTGTTCTTCACCAGCGGCCCCCCAAAGGTGGCGCCAAACTGGTTCTGCTTGTAAGGAGCGATGGGACGGTCGGCAAGGTCGAAGAAATTCTTGCCGTCGAGCTTTTCGTTGCGCAGGAACTCGTACACGCTGCCGTGCCACTGGTTGGTACCGGACTTGATGGTGGCGTTAATGATCGCCCCATTGCCACGCCCGAACTCGGCGCTATAGGCGTTGGTCTGGACCTTGAATTCCTCCAGCGCCTCCACCGAAGGCTGGATCACGTAGTTGGTTTCATTCAACAGATCGGGGAGATTGGAGTTATTGTCCACGCCATCGAGCAGGAAGTTGTTCTGCAGGGAGCGCGCTCCGCTGGCGGAAAACCCAAAGCCTCCTTCATCGCGTGCGCCCGGTTCACTCGGAGCGGTGCCGGCGGTCAGCAGCGCCAATTGGGCGAAGTTGCGTCCGTTCAGCGGCAGGTTGGCCACCCGCTTGCTATCCACCACCTGGCCTAGTTCGGAGGTCTCCGTCTCCAGTAACGGAGTGGCCCCCGTCACTTCGACGGCCTCTGTGATCGCCCCCACTTCCAAAGTGACATTCACGGGGATGCGCTGTTGCACGTCGAGGCTCACCGGAACGGACACGGCTTTCTTGAAACCCGGATGCTCTACGGTAACGGTGTAACGCCCCACACGCAGATTACTGGCGACGTAGTCGCCGGACTGGTTGGTCGTGGTGTCGAAGGTGATGCCCCGTTCGACATCTGTGACCGTGACCTTGGCGCCTGCCACCACCGCGCCAGTCTGATCTTTTACCGTACCCACAATGCTGCCGGTGTCTTTTTGCGCCCAGGCGGGGGCGGCAAACACGATGCAAACAACGACAAGGATGAAAGCAGACAGGCGGGAACTGGCCAAGCTCGGCATGGCGGCCTCCTCGGACTAAGCTCCCACCGGGCCCAGGGGGCGGACGTCACTGCCGGCCGGAGCCGCACGCGACTATGCTTTCTGCGTGCGCATACGTGGTTTTGTTGTATAGTTACGAACACTTACTTTTACTTTCGTTCTGCGGGCCTTGTCAAGACAAAAGTGGCCCCGGTTCTGAGTGCGAGGCAGGCGGGAAGAGCGGGAGTAATTTGCCCGGGGCGACGGAATGGGTCAGATGTGCATGTCAGGTTGAGTGATCGCTGGCCGCTACCGAGCGGTCAATCCACTGGAACCGAATGAGGCGAAGCAGATTCCCTTGCGGCAAGCCGTAATGAATAGAAACAATTCGAAACTATTCACTGCGCCCCTCCTAACCGAGGTACCGAGGTCTGTCATGTCCAGATACGCACTGACTTTCGCCCTCCTGGTCACGGCCATGATGGCAGCGGGTCAGAACAACGGTTCGACTCCCGCTACACCCCCAGGCCAGATCGGCTACAAGCCGGCCCCGGACGCCGATCAGAAAAAGACGCTCCTGCTGAAGGACTTTCATCCCACCTCCATGCTGCACGTGCCCGCGCACACCGTCGACCGGGCCAGGTTCTACGTGATCGATGTGCACAACCACGTCAACGACGCCCAAGGCATCGATGAGCCCATTCCGCCCCAGCGCGTCCTTGAGATCATGGACAAGACCAACGTCAAGACCGTGGTGATCCTCACCAGCATGTGGGGAGAGAAACTGCAGAAGGTGATCGACACCATGGTCAAGCCGTATCCGGGGCGCTTCATGGTGTTCGCCCAGCTTGATTTTTCCAAGATCGATGATCCAAACTTCGGCCAGGAAATGGTCGCCCAGCTTGATGATGCCGTGGCGCGCGGCGCCCGCGGCCTGAAACAATTGAAAGACCTTGGCCTAGGCGTGCGGGACAAAACTGGCAAGCTGATCGCCGTGGACGATCCGCGGCTCGATCCGATCTGGCAGGAATGCGGCCGCTTGGGCATCCCGGTTTCCATTCATACCGGCGATCCCGAAGCCTTCTTTCATCCCACCGATGCTGCCAACGAGCGCTACGAGGAGTTGATGGAGAATCCCAGTTGGAGCTTCTACGGGCCGCAGTTCCCCTCCCTGGAACAACTGCTGGAGGCACGGAACCGGGTCTTTGCCCGGCATCCCAACACCACTTTCATCTCTCTGCACATGGGTTGGCCGGAAAAGCTGGACTGGGTGGCGCAGATGCTCGACCAGTATCCCAACGTGATGGTGGAGTTCGGGGCCCGGGAGGCCGAGTTGGGGCGGCAACCGCGGCAGACGCGGGAATTTTTCCTGAAGCACCAGGACCGAATCATGTTCGGTACCGATAACGGAATGGATGAGGAGATGTATCGCAATCTTTTTCGTTGGCTGGAGACCGCGGACGAGTATTTTGATTACTGGGGCTATCCTGCCCAGGGGCGTTGGGAGATTTACGGGCTCGATTTGCCCGACCCGGTGCTGGAAAAGATCTATCACCTGAACGCCGAGCGCGTGTTCCGCCAGTTTAAGGGCGCGACGCGAGCGGAAAAGGGGGCACAATGAAAACACGTTCTCTTCCTTATTTCCTGATCGGCTCTGCTCTTCTGCTGGTAAGCGGGATCCTGCTGTTGAACACGGGTTGTACCAAGACCGCAACGAAGGAAGCAGAGCCGCCAACCAAGCCTTCGGTCACCAAGGCGGTGGTGAATGATGGTGGGCCCTTGGTGCTCACTACCAGCACCGCGGAATTCCAGGTTCTGCCCTCCGGATACGTGCAGGGCTTTCTGCTGAAGGATGGCAAGAAGCTCACGCTCGATGAGACGCTCACGGGCCAGCCGGGTGGCAGCGATTACGTGATCGCGAACGGCAAGGAAGTTCAGTTCGTCCTCGACTTCGGGCAGGCCCAGGTTTTGGAGGCCGTCGGCAAGATGGGCGCGGGCAAGCGGGTCGAAATTCCCGCGCGTCCCCTGGGACCTTCCGGAACCACGCTCCAGCGAACGCTCACCGTCGAAGCTTACGACGACTTCCCCAACCTTCTTCTGACTTCTCTCGAGTACAAGAATGACGGCCCCGCCGAGGTCACGCTCGATCAGGCCGTGACCCAACGCCATCGCTTCGATGCCGCCCTGGCTCAGCCCAAAGTCGCGCCCTACGACATGTGGTCGTTTCACGGCTCCAGCTATGATTGGGGCAAGGATGACGTCGAGAAGTTGACGCGAAACTTCTCCCAGCCGAACGCGATGGGAGAGATGGTGAAAGGCGGCTACGGCGGCGGAATTCCCGTCGTGGCTTTCTGGAACGCCTCGGTGGGCGAGGCCATTGGCCACGTTGAGACCCTGCCCTTAACCCTCTCGCTTCCGGTGAACGTCGACAAGGACGCAAGGGTCAATACCTCGATTGCGATTCCGGCCAACGCTACGCTGAAAGCGGGTGAGACCTACTCCACTCCGCGGAGCTTCCTGGCCGTGTATGCGGGCGATTTCTACGAACCCCTGCGCCTGTGGTCGAGCGTCCTGGCGAGGGAAGGATGGGATCTTCCCAAGCCCTCCAGCGAGGCCTACAACGTGAGCTGGTGCGGCTGGGGCTACGAATTCAATGTCACGCCGGCGCAGATGCTGGGCACCATCCCCAAGCTGAAGGAGTTCGGCATCAAATGGGCCACCTTGGACGACCGCTGGTTCGACACCTACGGGGACTGGAAGCCTCGTGCTGACACGTTCCCGGGCGACTCTATAAAGAAGATGGTGGACGACTTTCACAAGCAAGGTGAGCTGGTGCAATTGTGGTGGCTTCCCATCGGCGTAGAGGACGGCCAAGGCCGATGGGAGTCGCACAAATACATCGTCTCCAAGGTCGCACAGGAACATCCCGAATGGCTGATCCTCGATAAGAACGGCAAGCATGCTCGCATGACGCGCGACCTTGCCGCGCTGTGCCCTGCCGTTCCTGAGGTGCAGGCCTACTACAAGCAGTTGACGGAGAAGTTTATCCGCGACTGGGGTTTTGACGGCTCCAAGCTCGACAATATCTACTCCGTGCCCATGTGCTACAACCCGGCACACCATCACAAGTCGCCGCAGGATTCGGTCAACGCCATGGCCGACGTGTACAAGACCATTTTTCAGACTACGCGCGCCATCAAGCCGGAGAGCGTTACCCAGGCCTGCCCGTGTGGAACGCCCCCGTCGCTCGCCTGGCTCCCTTACATCGACCAGGCCGTGACCGCCGATCCGGTGGGCGCAGTGCAGGTGCGGCGCCGCATCAAGATGTACAAGGCGTTGTTGGGGCCGGAAGCCGCGGTGTACGGCGACCACGTGGAACTGTCCGCCATGAGCCGCGTGGGTAAGGAGTGGACGGAACACGGCTCGGACTTCGCCTCGACCATCGGCACGGGAGGGGTGGTCGGAACCAAGTTCGTCTGGCCTGATCCCGGGGCGAAGTACAAGCCCGTGCTGCTCACCCAATCCAAGGAGGAGCACTGGAAGAAGTGGATCGGGATATACAACCAGAAGATGCTTTCCAAGGGGACGTTCCGCGACCTGTATGTGACCGGTTACGACGTTCCTGAGGGCTACGCCATCGAGAAGGATGGGAAGATGTATTACGCCTTTTTCGCGCCGACCGCAGCTGCGTGGAAGGGTGAAGTGGAATTGCGCGGGCTGCAGCCGGGGACGTATCACGTCATGGACTACGCCTATGGGCAGGACTTGGGCACGGTGGAAGCCACTGCCGACAAGGCCCCCAGGTTAGCGACTCAGTTCAAGGAGCACTTGTTGCTGGAGGTTTCGAAATAGAGCAACTCGTCTCAAGAATCGCCGGATTTTCACTCCGGGGGGAGCGAGGAATCTACGCGCCCAGCACCTGCACCACGTACGTCCGCTCTAGCGGGCCATCGTATTCCATGAAGTAGATGGTCTGGCGCGAGCCCCGAACCACTTTCCCGTCTTCAATTGGAAAGCAGCAACTGATTCCCCCCAACACGCTCTTCAAGTGAGCATCAGCGTTGAAACCCAGCCGGCCGTCATAATCGAGATACCGGCGGTGGTGATAGTCTTCGTCCTCCGGCACCAACCGCGCGAAGTGAGTAAGGATGTCCTCTTCCAGGCAAGGAATGCCTTCGGTGACCAACAGTCCGGCGGAAGTGTGCATGTTCATCACGTTGACCAGACCATTGCGCACGCCTGACTTGCGAACCACTTCATCCACTACGGAGGTGATGTTGATGGCCTCCTCGGACTTGCGGGTCTGGATCTTGATGCGCTCGAGCTTGATGATCATCTCACTTCCTCCGCGTCCTCTCTGGTTCTGGTCTGGCCAGCAGCCGCTCGGCATTTTCCACGAAGATCTTGCGCAGGCAGCCTTCAGTCAGGGCGAGGCCCTTGAGCGCATGCACCATGTTCTTGATCTCCACCCGCGGGTAGTTTGAGCCAAACACAACCTTGTTGCGCAAGCTGCGTTCGATCAAGGTCGTCGGTACCTGCTTGCTGAAGACAAACTGGAAAAACTCTTTCGGACTGTCGTAATACAAGCACGAAGTATCCAGATACACATTGGGATATTTCAGCGCCATGGCAATGGCGTCCCACACCCACGGCCAGCCGAAATGCGCCAGCACGAAATTAAGTTTGGGGAAGCGCCGAACCGGCGGTTCGAACAGCAGCGGATGGCAGCGCTCCAGCGGCGTCTCCGGCGCCCAACTCATGCCTGTGTGCACCAGTGCGGGAATGCCTAGCGATTCCGCCGCTTCGTACACCGCAAACGCCTTGGGATCGCCGGGAGCGAAATCCTGCAACGCGGGATCGAGCTTGAGTCCGCGCAGCCCAAGCTTCTCGACCGCATCCTGCAGTTCTTTCGCCGCGCCTTTCCGCAATGGATCTACGCTGGCGAATCCGATGAACCGCGAACTGCTCCGGCAGAGTTCCGCCACCTGTTCGTTCGAGGACACTGCCAACTTCCGCGAACGGCGGCAATCAATGGGCAAGAGCACAGCTCGCTCGATTCCCGCTACGTCCATTTGTAAGAAGAAGGTTGCCAGCGGCTGAAAGTTGTTGCCGATGTGAAACACCTCGCGCGAGGCGCGCTCGTAGTCGGGAAACTTCTTCGCCAATTCCTGGATGAGAACGGGGTGCGTGTGAAAGTCGATCATGTTGTTTGTTCCCCCGAAAGGGTCAGAGCCCTACTTGCCTCGCCTCGCCAAGTTCTCCCTGAAGAATTGTTCGCGATACTGGTGATCGCGGAATGCCTCGGTGCCTCCCGACCGCGTAGTGGAGAGCGCGCCGGCCAGGTTGCCCATCGTTAGGCAAGCGGGCAGGTCAGCGCCACACACGTACTGGGAGAGGAATCCGGCGTCGAAGCTGTCGCCCGCGCCTACCGCGTCCACCGCGTTGACCTTCACGGCCGGGCTAGTGAATCGCTCACTCCCCCGCTGCGCCATGGCCCCCTCCGCCCCGAGCTTGACCACAACGACAGGCACCAGTTTCGCCAACCGCGCGAGTGCCGTCTGCAAATCTTCCGTGCCGGCAATCTTGCGCGCTTCCCTCTCATTGGGCAAAAACACGTCCACATGCCGGAGTACATCCGTCAATCCGCCTTGCCAACGATCGTCGGGATCGTCATTGGTGTCCAGCGAAATGCTCAGTCCTGCGGCCTTGAGCTTCTGAAACAGTTCCGCTACCCGGTTCTGCAACCCACGCTGCAGATAAAACGATGAAAGATGGAAATGGCGCGAGTCTGCCAGATATCCGAGGTCCAGATCTTCAAAGTTCAGCTCGAAAATCGTCCCCGCATAGGTGACCATGTTGCGCCAGCGCTCCCGCTGAAGAATGACCGTCAGCCCCGTCTTGGGAACACCTGTGGTTCGGCGCACCTTGGAGACATCCACCCCGCCCGCCCCCAGGCGATCCAGAGCAATTTGTCCCAGATGGTCATCGCCAATGCGCGAAATGAAACCCACGCGCCTCCCCAGGGCCGCGAGATTATGAGCCAGGATGGCCGAGGAACTGCCCAGGGTGAGCATCATGCGCTCAGCGATCAGCTCCCGCTCCGGAGGAAGCTCGTCCGGCAAACCGTAGAGAATCAGGTCCAGGTTCAACTCACCGGCAACAGTTACGTCAAAGCGTGGCATGCACGATTTCTCGGGAAAACTAGTCTTCGTCCAAGATGACTACCCGGCTCAGATTGCGCGGGTGATCCGGATCCAGGCCCCTCTTCAGCCCCGTATAGAGCCCAACGAACTGGCCGCCAAAAACGTAAGCCGCCAGTCGCGCCAGTTCTGGCAGCTCAAGGCCTAGCTCGATCAGCAAGTCCGAATGTGCCCGCACTCGCTCGTCCGCCCTGTTGGCAATTACCAGAGTCGTTCCACCCAAACTCTTGATCTCCTGCAAGACCTCGCATTCGGCCTCGTACCCGCTCTCCGACAATAAGAACAGGATCAGAGTTTCCGGAGTGACAATGGATTTGGGACCGTGACGAAACTCCAGCGTGTGGAAGCTTTGTGCGTAGGAGACAGACATCTCCGTCACCTTGAGCGCGGCTTCGCAGGCCAGTCCATAAAACGGTCCCTGTCCCAGGCACACATAGTCCACGAAATGGCGCGCCGTCACAAATTCGCGGATGTCCGTTTGCAAGTCGTGGAGAGTTCCTTGCGCCATCATTGGCAGTCTGCGCAGGTTCTTAGCAAGAGCGTGATCGCCGGCCACACACGCTGCCAGGTACTGCAGTCCCAGCAGCATAGAGGTGAATGACCGCGTCATGACTGTGCTCTCTTCATCTGCGGGCAGCAGCGCGAGCGTGCTGGTTGAGATATGCTCGAGTGGCTGATCCCCGGTGCACGTCACGGCGAGCGTGCGAATGTCTCTCTCACCTTCTAACATTTCCGCCGCTCGCAGGGCCTCTGAGGTACGCCCGGAGCGCGAAATCACCACGGCCACCGGCACGCTTGTCTCGGTCACCACCGAGTTCGGGAAAAGCAACAACTCGGAAGCCGGAACCGCCCGCGCGCGCTGGCCCGTGATCATGCTCCAGGATGCCGCCGCCGCCAGCGCGATGTAATAGCTGGAGCCGCAGCCGACGAACAGCCACTCCGTGGCCGCGCTAAAGGGTTCGATTATTTTCTCCAGGAATCCTTTTTTTTCGAGCTCTTTCAGACAATTGCCCCAGCAGTGCGGCTGAGACAGGATCTCGGCCAACGAGTGAACTCCGGGCCCCGATTTTGCGCCGCGAGGGCCGTCCTGGTCAGACAAGAGTCACCTCGATCCCGGTTTTGTTGAGGGCGCGTAAATCAGACTTGGGGATGCCTCGATCGGTAATCACTTCCTGCAAGGCAGTGGGAGGAATAATCAGCGACAGGCTTCTGCGCCCGAACTTGCTGGAATCGCAGACGGCTACGGTTCGCTTCGCAACTTCTGCCATCACCCGATTCACCTTGGCTTCCAGGAGATTCGGCGTGCTCAGGCCATAGTGCACGTCAAAACCGTCCACCCCCAGGAAAAGAATGTCGGCATTCAGACGACGTAGGGTCTCTTCTGCAATCGGCCCCACCAGGGAAAATGAATTCTTGCGCAGCGTGCCGCCGGTGAGGATCACCTCCACTCTCGCCCCGGCCAGTTCCGCCGCGATATTCACTGCGTTGGTGACAATCGTAAGATTCTGAAAGTTCCGCAAAGCCCGCGCGATCGCGGTGGTGGTCGTCCCGGAATCCAGGATCACGACCTGGCCTTCCTTCACCAACCGCGCCGCGGCAGTTGCAATGCGAAGTTTTTCCTTGCGGTGAAGCTTCTCTTTTTCCCGCAGCGTGGGGTCTTCGAGCGCGCCTTCCCGTGCCGGCAGCGCACCCCCGTGGGTACGATGCACCAGTCCGTGCGCATGCAGGACTTCCAGATCCTTTCGGATGGTCACCTGGGAGGTATGGAACTGTTCCGCCATCTCCGTGACCAGCACTCGCCCGTCGCGGTTGAGAATGTCGAGAATGGCACGCCGGCGTTCTTCGTTCAGCACGGGATGGCTCGGAACACGCGCACTGCGCCCTGCTTTTGATTCAGCTTTCTTTTTATATCGTTTTCTTTCGTTTGTCTAGGGTGGAGTTGAGCCGGACCGGCGGAACCGCCCCGGAGCACTTCACAGCCCTCAGTGACCCGGCTCGCAGACCGCGATTCGTTTTCGCACTAGAATTGTTAATGAATTCTTCCGCCGGAGGACCTGCCATGAGAGCCACCGCCATGAAGCGTGTCAGACGCGCCCGTCCCAAACCGGTTCGCGCCGCGCGCAAGCCGCCTGCCCCCAACACCGCCAAGATGATCCGGCAAATCGGTAGCGAGTGGGCCCAGCGCTGGAACGCTGGAGACCTGGACGGAGTCGTTGCCGCTTACGCTACGGATGCCGTTTACCTGCCGCCGCATCACGAAGCCGTCCACGGGCGCCCCGACATCCACGAGTATTTGCGGGGACCGCTCAGCCACGGCGTGAGCGACTTGGCGTTTGACGTCACTTACATTAAACAAGCCGGCAACGTTGCCTGGGATGTGGGTACCTATCGCATGAACGTGCCCCAGAGTGACGGCACCAAGAAGGAGGATCACGGCAAGTATTTAACTGTCTGGAAGCGCGTGGGCGGAAAATGGCTCATCACCGCCGACGCCTGGTCCAGCGACTTGCCGCCATCCCACGGATAATTTCGGACGCACTCGCCCGATGCGGTAGTCGTGCACAAGCGAAAGCCGGTCAGATTTCTTCTGACCGGCGTTTTCCTGCGAAAACATCGCTTCCCCTATTTCCCTACCTTCTCCGCTTCGGCCTCCGCTAGACAGGACCGGATCTTCTCCAGCAGGTTCGGGAACAGGTACTCCTTGGGCAGCCACAGCTTGACGTGTTCGCACTCGACGGGCTGGTAGGCGGTGATCACGATGACCGGAAACCCAGGCTGCTTCTGCTGGACTGCCCGGGCCAACTCCACGCCGCTCATGCCCGGCATGCCAACATCGGTCACCACAAGGTCGAATTCTTCTCTTTCGAAGGCCTCCAGCGCTTCCTGGACATTGGTTGCAGGCACCGCCCGGTAGCCCTCGGTGTGCAGGATGTCGCAGGCCAGCCGGCACAGCATCTGGTCGTCGTCCACCACCAATATTTTTTTCATGGCCCGCTCCTACTCCGCGGCCGACTGTTTGCTTGCAACCACCGCGGCCTTGGTGAATGCCAAGCCGCCGGTGGGTTTCAGGCCGATCTCGATGCAGTCGCCGCTGGTCACCTGCTTGGTCGCCACCAGGTTGGCCAGCGCATACACGATGTTCCGCTCGATGACGCGTTTCAGGTGCCGCGCCCCGTACTTGGGATCAGTTCCCTCTTGCAGCAGCCACTGCTTGACTTCGGGAGTGCAGCGGAAGGTGAAGTGACTCTGCCCCACCGCCCGCGTGATGCGCCCCTGCACCTTGGCCAGCTCCAGTTCCAGCACTTGCGCCAGCTGCTCCGGCCGCAGCGTCTTGAACACCACGACCTTGTCCAGGCGGTTCATGAACTCCGGAGAGAACTTGCGGCGCGCCGCTTCTGTGGCCGTGCGGCTGATCTTATCGTCCAGACTGTTGTCCACCGCCGGCGCCTGGGCCGCGAATCCAAGGCCGCCTTCGGCCAGGTTGCTCATCTCCGTGGCCCCGAGATTGGAGGTCATGAAGATCACGCACTGGGAAAGGTCCACATGACTGTTGTCGCCCAGGGTGAGACTGGCTTTATCGAGGATGCCCAGCAGAAGCTGCCACAGCGCCTCCGAGGCCTTCTCGATCTCGTCGAACAGCACCAGGGAGAGCTTGAGTTTCTCGGTGTGGTACTTGGCCAGCGATTCCTGGGTCAGCAGCGGCGGAGTGTGCAGGTGCCCGATGTATCCCGGCGGCGAACCGATCAGCTTGGAGATTTCATGGTGTTCCTGGAACTCGGCGCAATCGACTTTGATAAAGGCATGGGTATTGCCGAACAGCGCTTCCGCCACCACTTCCACCACATAGGTCTTTCCCGAGCCGGTAGGCCCGAGAAATAAGAGATTTCCCACCGGACGGTCGGGCGCCGCCATGCCCACCAGAAACATCTGGTACAGCTCGGTGACGGCTTCAATGGCGGCGTCCTGGCCTACGATCCTGCTGCGCAGGAACCCCTCGAATTCACGCGTATCCTCGCCCCGGCGGGTGGCGTCGAGCGCCGCCGCGTCTACCAGTTCCTGGACCGCGCTGCCAGCACGCGATGTGGATTCGTCGGTCATGTCACCATCTCTTGAGTCTGTCCCTTCTTACCGCCCCACCGCATGAATCTCGGCCGCGTGTCCGACTTCGACTTGGCGCGCGTTTTCGTAGCCCACCGCGGCGAAGTAAAGCACGCGGTCAAAGAAGCGCTCCAGCGAGTGCAGCAGCTCGATCTCGCCGAAGAGCTCAACCGGCTCCTCCAGCAGACCTTCCCGCTGCATGAACTCCCAGAGATATTCCTTGGTGGTGGTGATGGCCCACAGGAAGGCGCTGAAGGGGACGCCTTGGCGGGCGCGCCGCATGCCCACCCCGACGTAGCGCTCCTCGATCTCGGACTCGGTCTTGGTGAGCAGCCAATCGCTGAGATTGAAATAGATCTCGTGGGTGCGCCGCTGCAACTCATCGGGAGGCACTCGGTGCACCAGGTCGCGGTATTGTTCCGAGCTCTTGAGCTTGTGCAGCAAGCCCTCGGATAGTCTGTCAGCGTGGGTTTCGATGAGATTGACCAGCCTGACGGCGAACATAGATTCCTCCTGGCTGCCTGGGTGCAGCCGCTCGTCTGCGGTACGTCTATTTGCCCTCTCTTTCCATTGTGCGGTGTCCCCATACCCCGGAACAGTGACGCACCGCACAGGCAGGCGTGACTCGGGACCACAAAGAAGGGGAGGGGCCCCGGGGGATGTGGGGGCGGGACGCACCCACGACAGCCCGCGGGACGCCGCGTTACGGCATCTTGCCGCGCAAATTCAATTGACAGCCTGCCGGGATGGTGGTCAGATGGCGTGCCAAAATCGCCGCCTGGGGAGGCCCTCTATGCCGAAGCTGCGACTCCTGCTGCTTGCCCTGCTCTCCGCCGGGTTCTCCGCGCTGGCGCTGCATGCTGCGCCACCAGCAGGCCTGGTGCAGCTGGCTGAACTCACTCCCTCGCAGCGGGCGGCGCAGGACTGGTTTGGATTCTCGATCGCGGTCAGCGGCAATACCGTGGTAGTGGGGGCATTCGATGCCAACATTGAGGCATTTGGCACGGTGTACGTGTATGTAAAACCCCCCAATGGATGGGCCGACATGACTCAGGTGGCCAAGCTCACCTCGTCGGACAACGGTCAGGGGTTCGGCACCTCGGTGGCCATCAGCGGCAACACCATTGTGGTTGGGGCGGCTAACACCTCGAACTTCCACGCTCCGGCAAGCACGCCTGGGGCGGTGTATGTGTTCGTCAGGCCCAGCGGCGGCTGGATCGACATGACAGAAACAGCTAAGCTTACGGCCTCCGACGGCCAGCCGGGGGATGCGCTCGGGGTCAGCGTGAGCATCAGCGGAAGCACCGTCGCGGCAGGAGCGTTCTTTGCCCAGGACACCTCCGGCAACGACTTTGCCGGCAAGGCGTACGTGTTTGTCCGCCCCGGCACTGGTTGGGCTGGGAACCTGCATGAGACGGCCGAACTCACCGCGTCCGACAGCCAACTGTTGAATTACATGGGAGCGTCGATCGCGACCGACGGCACGACCGTGGTGGCGGGCTCATACGGCCACAATAATTTTCAGGGAGTCGGCTATGTGTTCGTCAAGCCGGGGAGCGGCTGGGCGAGCATGACGCAGACAGCCGAGCTGACGGCGTCGAATGGCAAAGCCAGCAGTGACCTCGGGTTCGCAGCGGCCATCAGCGGCGATACGATTGTGCTCGGAGCTCCAGGCGCGGGCAACTTCAAGGGCGCGGGCTATGTGTTCGTCAAGCCCGTCAGCGGCTGGACCGGCATGACGGAGACGGCGCAACTGCGCGCCTCGAATGCGACCATGGATGACAGTTTTGGCCAGTCGGCCGCCATCAGCGGCAACGTAGTAGTGCTCGGCGCGCCCGGCGCCGTGGTGGGCACGAACCAGGGCCAGGGGGCGGCCTATGTTTTTCTCAAGCCCCAAACTGGCTGGAAGACAACTTCGCGGTTTAATGCCGAACTGACCGCTTCCGATGGCACGGCGAATGACGGCTTCGGGCTGTCGGCGGGCGTCAGCGGCCGCACCATCGTGACGGGAGCGGTTGGCAACAACCACCCCGGCGCTGCATACGTGTTCGGGCCCTGACCCACCAATTCGGCAATCCTGCCCTCGTGCTGCTTGTATCACCGGGAGGGGTGCGCCCGGTCACCGCAAACCGGTTTGCGTTGCCATAAAAAGGAAATAGGCCGGGAGTCGTCCGATTGACAACACTCTACCCCTGCTTATCCAAGCGGGCATGAGCCCGGCGACGCCCGGCACGTGACGGAGGTGGCTTATGGCCACTTTTGCGATCCATCCTCCCGTCGAAGAGGCGTTGGTTCACGTCTTCTATGCGCAATGTCCCAGGTGCGAGTTTTGGGAGTTATGGGACGCCGACGATCCCATGGTGGCGGACGGCCTGCGCGTGCCGTTTCAGTCCTGCTGCGTGGTATGCGGCAAACCGTACACGGTAGAGACGCGGGAGATCGGCTTGGTATCTCCGCAGCAGCGCGAGAAGGGATACTCGCCGGTTCGTCCGCACAACTAGGACCACGATAGGCCCGCAAACAGCCGCTTTCGGCCGTCGACTCGCCGGTCCAGATTGCGCCTGGACGCGCCTCAGATCACCCTTGCCGGTGTTCCCGGTCACAGCGTTTCCGGCAAGCCGGGCTGGATACTGTTTTCACCTTTCGAGCCAAGTCTTCGCTCGCAACCGTGAGTGCCGGAGGCATGGATATGATCGCAGCCGAGTTGGAGTCGCCCAGCGTTTCAGGTCTTAGTGAAGAACGGATTGCTTACCTGGAAGGGCTGGTCCGTCAAGCCCGGACCGCCGCCGCCGTCTTCACACAAAGCACGCAAGAGGACGTCGATCGCATTGTCAAACTCATGGTCCTGGCTGGCCTGGAGCAGGCGCAATACTTGGCCCGCCTGGCGCTTGAAGAAACTCGGCTCGGGGTGCTGGAAGACAAAGCCATCAAGAACATGGTGGCCACGGAGTTTGTCTACAACTATGTCAAGGACAAACGCACGGTGGGCACCATTCGCGAGTATCCGGAACGCAATCTGGTAGAGGTGGCAGAGCCGATCGGCGTCATCTTCTCGATGTTACCGATCACCAACCCCACGTCCACGGTTCTCTTCAAGTGCATCATGGCCATCAAGACGCGCAACGCGGTCATTTTCAGTCCGCACCCGAACGCGTGGCGTTGCTGCGCTGAGGCCGTACGGATCATGTATGAGACTGCGGTGAAACATGGCGCGCCGGAAGGGGTTTTCACCTGCCTGGAATCGCACACTCTGGAAGACAATGCCTACCTGATGCATCACAAAGACGTCGGCCTGATTGATGCCACCGGCGGGCCGGGCGCGGTCAAAGCTGCCTATAGCTCCGGGAAGCCGGCGCTGGGTGTAGGGCCGGGCAATACGCCCGTGTATCTGGAAAAAACCGCGGACCTGAATATGGCCGTGGTGGA
Source organism: Terriglobia bacterium (assembly GCA_020073165.1). Taxonomy (GTDB): domain Bacteria; phylum Acidobacteriota; class Terriglobia; order Terriglobales; family Acidobacteriaceae; genus JAIQET01. Next base: position 49,402 of record JAIQFP010000021.1, read on the forward strand.
CATCATCATCTCCAAGACGTTCGACAACGGAACCATTTGCGCCTCCGAACAGACGGTGGTGATTGATGATGAGATCTATGACGCCACGCTGAAGAAATTTGCGGAGCTGGGCGCGCACATCTGCAATGAGAAAGAGACAGAGCTGCTGAGCCGCACGGTGATCGATCCCAAGACCGGATTCATGCAGCCTATGGCAGTCGGCCAGACAGCCGCCAACATCGCTCGCTTTGTCGGGCTCTCGGTCAAACCGAACACCAAGCTGCTGATTGCGCCGATTCAAGGTGTAGGCCGCGAATACCCCCTGTCGGTGGAGAAACTTTTCCCAGTGCTCGCGGTCTATCGGGCGAAGTCCGTCGATGAGGCGCTGAAGGTGTGTGTGGACGTGAACCATTCCGGTGGGCTGGGGCACACGGCAGTCATTTTCTCGCACAACGATGAGGCCATCCAGAAGTTCGGCGAGGTGATCAACGCGGGGCGGATCATTGTGAATGCGCCGGGATCCATCGGAGCGCTGGGTGGGGTTTACAACGACCTGGTGCCCACCTTCTCCTTCGGATGTGGCACCGGTGGCGGCAACAGCACCACCGATAACGTAAACGTGTATCACTACCTGAATATCAAGCGCGTGGCTCGGAGGACACCAGCTCATATGTGGTTCCGAGTTCCCAATCAAATTTACTTCAATATGAATGCGGTGGAGAATGTGGCCCAGTTCCCATCGCGCTGCACGATTATCCTTACCAACCCACCCCTGGAGCAGATCGGCCATGTGGATGTGGTCCGGCGCTACATTCCGCCGCAAACGCACGTCCATGTCTTGGTGATTCCGGATGCGGAGCCCGAGGTCAAGGTCGTCATGCAGGGAGTGGAGACGCTCAATTTCTACAAAGCCGACCAGATTATCGCGCTGGGCGGCGGGTCGGTGATCGACGCGGCGAAGATCATGAAGCTTAAGTACGAGTCGCCGGACGCGGACCTGGAGGAACTGGCGGCGCCGTTCCTGGACCTGCGCAAGCGCGTGATTCAGTACCCGACCGAAAAAGTCAACCGGGCCCGGTTGATTGCCATCTCCACCACCAGCGGAACGGGGAGCGAAATCACTCCCTTTGCCGTTATGTTCGACAGAGAACACGGGCGCAAGGTGACGCTGGCCGACTATTCGCTGAGTCCGGATGTAGCCATCGTCGACCCGCAGTTTGTGATGTCCATGCCCAAGGGCCTTACTGCCGATACCGGTGTTGACTGTTTGACCCACGCACTGGAAGCTGGAGTCTCGATTTTCGCTTCACCTTACACCGACTGCAATGCCATGCAGGCAATTCGGCTGGCGTTCAAGTACCTGCCCATCGCGTATGAGAATCCCCGCGATGAAGAGGCGCGTACCATGATGCACAACGCCGCCTGCATTGCGGCGATGGCGTTTTCCAACGCGTCGGTGGGGGTGAATCACGCGCTGGCGCATGCCTTCGGCGCGCGCTTCGGCGTCCCGCACGGGCGGGCCAACGCGCTCATGTTGCCGCATGTCATTGCCTTCAATGCGGCGGTGCCCACCAAGTTCATGCCGTCGCCGAACCAGGGCGGCTACATCGCCCACAAGAAATACGCCATGATGGCGGACTTGCTCGGTTTGGGCGGTCATACGATTGAAGAGAAGGTGCAGAACCTGGTAGAGGCGGTAGAAAAGTTGCTCGACCAGTTGGCGATGCCGCGTTCCATTGCCGCGCTGGGCATCTCCAAGGAAGAATTCGAGAGGGCGATCCCCGACCTGGCCAAGATTGCTTTTGACGATCCTTCCTGGCGGTCGAACCCCCGCCTGCCCCTGGTAAACGAGTTGGTCGGTCTGTTCTGGAGCGCTTATCAAGGGCGAGGCCAGGCTAAGGTAGCCAGTGCCACGAAACAGCAAACCGCGTGAGGGATGGTTGCGCCTATGGAAATGATTGCCGTGTGGCTCAAAATTGATGGAGAGCACGTCGCCGAAACTCTGCAAGAAGCCTGTGAGAAGCTGGACAGCGCCGATGGTGAAGTAGTGCTGGATTTTTCTTCCGTGCGCCGAATTGACCCGGGCGCGCTCACCGCAATGGAAAAGTTGGCTACTGCGGCTGCCGACAAGGACGTCAAGGTCGTGTTGCGCGGGGTCAACGTCGAGGTCTACAAAGTGCTCAAGCTGGTGAAGGTGGCCTCGCGATTCGGCTTCTTGAACTGAGACGCGGGCCGTGTGAGTCTGGCCTGAAACGTGCGCGCCGGGCTTACGCCAGCTCCAAGTCAATCTTCTTCATCGCCGGATCCAGCTTCGCAACCCGAAAACTGCGGATCTGTCCTGGGCGGACACCCTCGGGCGTGGACGGACCTCCAGCAGCACCGCCCTTCCAGCGCGCTTGCAGCATGGAACTCAGTGATGACAAATCGGGCTTCGATCCGGCCTGCCTCTCTTCTTCTGACTTTTTCTCCGCCGCCTCTGCCGGGACTCGGCACATGCCCTGGATGCCTTCGCCCAGTTCCACGCGCGCCTGTCCACCCGCAATCTCCATCACGCGGCCCGAGACGACGTCGCCTTCCCGGCGTTCGGCGATGTATTCCTCGATGCTGGTCGGAACCAGCTGCTTCATCCCCAGCTTCAAGCGCCGCCTCTCCGTATCGACTTCGAGCACTTGCGCCTTCACCAGTTGCCCAACCTTCAGCATGTCCTGAGGGTGATTGATGCGCTTCTCGGCGCTCATGTCACTGATGTGAATCATGCCTTCGACGCCTTCCGAGAGCTGCACGAAGGCTCCAAACTTGGTGAGGCTGGTGACCGGACCTTCGATCACCGAGCCCACCGCAAACTTCTGGGCCACGTCGGCCCACGGGTCGCCCAGCGCCTGCTTCAGGCCCAAAGAGATGCGGCGCTCGCCCGGGTTGACGCCCAGAATCACCGCTTCTACGTTCTCGCCCGGCTTAACCACGTCGGTGGGTGTCCTCACCTTCTTTCCCCACGACATCTCCGAGATATGGATAAGCCCCTCAAGCCCGGGCTCGAGTTCCACAAACGCGCCGAAACCGAGAACGCGCGTGACCGTGCCGCGCGCACGCTCGCCGGGCTTGTATTTCGCTGTCACCGAATCCCATGGATCCGGCCCCAGCTGCTTCAGGCCGACAGAAATGCGGCGCTTCTCAGGATCAATCTTGAGAACCTTGACTTCGACCTCGTCGCCCACCGAGAGTACGTCCACCGGCTTGCTGACGCGGCTTCTGGAAATGTCGCTGACGTGCAGCAGCGCGTCCACCCCGCCAATATCGATGAAAGCGCCGTAATCGGTCAGGCTGCGAACCGTGCCGTGCACCGTCGCGCCTTCCTTGACTTCCGAATAGCGGCGGTCTTTCCCCGCGCGCTCTTCCTCTTCGGCCACGATGCGGCGGTCCACGACCACATCTTCCTCTGCCGCATCGAGCTTGGTAATCCGGCAGCGGATCTCCTGTTCTACCAACTTCTCCATCTCAGCTGCGTCACGGCATCCGCTGCGCGAAGCCGGCATAAACGCCCGCACACCCACATCCACGCTCAGGCCACCCTTGACCACGGCTGTCACCGTGCCCACGATGGTCGTCTTCTCGGCAAACGCCTTCTCCAGTGACGCCCAATCCTTCGGCCGTTCGATTCTGCCGCGGGTGAGCTCGTAATAGCCCTCGGGATCGCGACCTTTGATCGAGACCACCAGCTTGTCGCCGGGCTTCACGGTTTCGCCAGCACCTTGGAAGGCTGCCAGCGGCAGGATCCCTTCAGTCTTGAAACCGATGTCGACGAGAACCGAATCGACGGTGACGGCAATCACCGTGCCTTCGCGACCTTTTCCCGCTTCCGCGGGCTTGCGGGTCTTGCTCTCCTCGAACTGGGAAAGAATGTCTTTGAATGACCGGTCCGGTTCGTTGACAGGTTGGGATTCTGGACTGCCTGGATTGGACATGGAAGGTTGCAGCCTCACTGTGGCGCGGTCCCGAGTAGCATAACATTGTGCGATTCGTCGCTGCGGAGGTCGATAAAGGGTGGCAAGCAGTCCAGAAAGGAGTTCCTTCACCACTCCGGCAGACCGGGGGCGCGCGAGGAGCCGTGCTTCTAGCTAGGTCAAAGAAATGGCTCCTCAGGTAGGACTCGAACCTGCCTGAAAACGTCAAACGAAGGACTTAACCGAGCACGGTCAGCAATGTTAGTCCTCGTAAGTACGTGAGAGAACAAGAAGTGATTTTAGGTGATTTGCGCGATCGAGGAAGCGCATCTGTCTGGGGTCTTTGCGACGACAACAGAATTTGCAATACCGTGTATGACAAGCACAGGTCGAACTCGCCCAGCAAAGTCTCGCGAAAGCGACGGCAAGCCCGTGAGTCAGGGCCGCCACGAATATCGCTGTTCCATCTGTGCCCACCCTCAACGGGCAGCGATTGACGAGTCATTCGTAGGGTGGGTAAGCACCACGACTATTGCCAAGGACTATTCCGTCACGCGTGACGCCATTTATCGCCATGCACACGCGCTGGGACTGTTGGAGAGGCGCCGGCGCAACCTCCGCGCCGCACTCGAGCGCATCATCGAGAAAGCGGGCGAGGTGGAAGTCAACGCGGCTGCGGTTGTGAGCGCGGTCAGCGCATACGCCCGTATCAACGGCCGCGGTGAATGGGTTGAGCGTATGGAGACCGTGAATCTTAACGCTCTGTTCGAGCGCATGAGTGCTGCCGAACTGGAAACCTATGCCAGGGACGGGAGATTGCCGGACTGGTTTGAGGCAGCCGTAACCGCAAGGGGTCTCGACAGTCAGGGAGGCTCTGGAGGCTAGTAAGCCATTGAACGGAAACGGAATTGGCCGAAGGCTGACCGCAACAAGCATCAGCCCCGCGGATTTCCCCCTGGGTTCTCCGCAGTCCAGAGCTGCGGCCCGCGCGCTGCTTTCACGCAAGAATGCCCTCTCGCAGTACGACGCGGATGCGCTGACCCTTTACGGAGGGGAAGTCTATCTAAATGCCTGCATGAGTCCCGACTACCAGCATCTGGCGGCCACGGCCGCTTACAGCCGCGGCAAGGAGCTGTACGAACAGCGACATGGACCTTCAGTGCCCGCCCATCTCGACCTGCATCAGCAGCGGTTCAGTCATGCGTCAGGACAGTTCGAACTGGCATTCGGTCGCGAGCCTCAAGCAGGCGATATTTTGCTGTTCGAGGACGTACAGATAACTCACAGCCCCGCCGTGAACGGATTCCGCTTTGGACGGTTTATCGAAGCCTGGCAGCGCCGCGTTCCGGAGCTGCCCTGCCCGCTGAAGTTTGAGGATGGGAGAGTTTTCGAGCGACGTGAGCCCAGATTCAACAACGGCCAGGAGTGGGAGGAGGTGCTTGACTACCGCCCGGAATGGAATTGGCGCTGGGTAGAAGAAGAAGCCAAAGGTATGAAAGGCGAACTTTCTGAACTCGACAGCATACCCACGATCGCTGGTGTCGTCTTCTTGGGGCTTATCGACGGTAAACACAAGTGCAGGCCGGCAACGGAGGACGAACTCCGGCAGGCACGGCCTGAGCCCTCGGGGGGCATTCTCGGGCTGCTGGCGAAGGCGGCCCGTAGAGGTTAGAACTTGAAAACAGACTTTGCTGACCTGAGCAGGAGCATAGAAGCCGTCGCTGACCCAAGGGATCACCAGATCAGCAGAGCCATGGCAGTGCTGATCAGCGCGCTTGAAGTCGGACCGAATGAGGACTCCTTAGTCAGGGAAACTGGATACCCACTGAACTTCGTCGCGTCCATCGTGAATCGGATGTGGCAAGCCGGCCTGTGGAACACAGAACTGATCGATGATCGGGAGTTGTGGAAATCTGACGGCAGCTTGGACGGTGCGAGCCTGTTCTTGCACGCTCTGGTTGCGCTGGGAGAGATCACGAGGGAACCCATACCAAGCGGTGCGAAGTATTTCTACGCCGCGACTGGGCAACTAGCCCACGAATGGACTTCTCCGGATCCGCTTCAGTGATTTCGTTCCTACCCATGATTTTGAGAACACGTGCCAGCGCACCGAGTGCTGCGGTGGCCCAAAAAGGGGGGGCGATGAGCAAGCCTTTGAAAAGTTGCAGATTTGCGATTGATTCTCGACGCCATGTACCCGGACGCCGAGGACAACCCCTGATTAGTATGAACACCCAATGACTTCGGAACTGCTCAACGTTCGCGTCAGCGCTTCTTGGCCTCTTCGCTGCAGCAACACCGTTTGACCGTGTGCACTTCTCCCGGGCTCGTACTGAGCAGAAAGACACTGTTCTCGCTCGGAAGGTAGCTGGCCGACACCGTGTGTTTCCCCGCTTTCAGGGTCGCCGTCTCCAATGTTGCCCGTCCGCCGGCATCGAGCCTGACCGGTCCTCCAGTCTTGGAGCCGTCTACACACTGAACTGCACGCTTCCGATCGGAACACCCTTCCCGCTGAAGGGTCCCCGCGTCACGATCGCCGTGAACGCCGCCGTTTCTCCAACCTGGGTTGGATCTTCGTCGTCCGCCACGGTCGTGGTGGTCGCACCCAGCTTGATGCGCTGGCTCTGCAGGTAGGTTTCGGCAAAGCGCGTGTTTCCCGTGACCCTGACATCGAACACGCAATCGGCGTGCATGTTCTTGTCGGTCACTCCCAGGCATGCTTGTTCGGCGACTTGCAGAGTGGTGGGCTCGACCGGCTTTGTTTCCGGAATCACGCACGGCGGAGTTTCCATTGGCCAGCTCTTGAGGGTGAAGGTGGCGGTCGAAGTGCCCGGCGCATAGTCGAAGAGGCTTGTCTTGTCCGAGACACGCCACGCCTCTCCGAACTTCTGATACAGATCGACATAGCGTTGGTGCAACGAGGCCGGCTTCGGCCCCATCGATGTCCCGTCCGGAAGCGCGGGTAGCCAACTCCCGCGCATGGTAGCTCCCATCAGCCCTTCCAGCGATGGCGTGCGCAGAACGTCCACGTTGAGATACCACTTACTCTCCGAGGGCCACCAACCCGGAACCACCGACAGCACAGTTTCGTTCGGGAATTCGATCTGGATGCCGCCCGCCGCCGTTGTTCTGGTGATGCGCCCGCCCGAGCCCAGATCAATTCCACTCGCTCCCAAGGTAGTTAGGCTGCCGTCAATCCGGAGTTGCAGACCGCTCGGATCCGGAACACCGCTGAGATTCGGCTGGTAGGTCACCCGGTGTGTCCCGACTTGCGCGGCTACTGCGGTGTTGAGGCTGACGCAGGTTGCCAGTCCGGTGTAGGGGTTCGCCCCAGGGTTGAAAGAGGTCGCAACGGGCGTTTGTCGAGTTTGAACCTCCGTGCCGTCGGCGTCTCGTAGAGAAACGTACTCGCCTCCGCCCTGGAAGTCATAGTGCACCCCGCTCACCGTGGTGATGTGTGGGTCGCCTTCCATCGCGGCGGGGCCGCCCCAAACTCGGTCTGTGTAGGCATCGTAGCGGGTGGTGCCATCAGGGTTGTCCGCCGTACTGTTGGAGGTATCGGCCCAGGCCGGATGCACCAACCCCTGAAAATATGCCATGCCCGAGTAGTCCCCGAACTGGATGTCAAACTGTCCGGCAACCGGGGGATTCGAACCTGTTCCCGCTGAAAGTGCATCGCCAATCTGGGCGTTGGCCATGAAGGCTGGACTGGCCCCGGACGGTGTCGCGATGGTACAGAATTCCTCCATGGTATTGTTGCCTGGCGAATTTCGCGCATCGTGCCAGCAGACACCAATGTTGCCCGAGAGAAGATTGGTTGCAATTCTGGGCAGAAACTGGCTTCGATTCGTCATGTCATCATCGACACGGATCGGCGCGCTCCAGTTTCCCCCGTTGTTGTCGGAGAAGCGCACCATGATATTCGTGTCGTTGTTCTCATCGGTTGGCTCTTCCGTGTAGACAAGATACAGACGCGCAAAGTGCCCGCTCATCGGATTGTTGTCAAATGCGAGGCCCGGCTCCGCATCCACGGTGCGGCTGCTCTGCGCGGGAATGGAGTCAAACCCCCCCACATTCGTCGTGGTCGCCGCGATTGCGGCGCCGAAGTTGTTGGGACCTAACCCATCCGCGTCGATATTCACCATGATTGTTTCCTGTGTCTCACCGGTAGCACTGAGGAGAGTTTCACAGGCTTGCACGACGGCGCCGCCGGGAGCGACGACGACATCCCCGAAGCTGCAATTTGCGGTCCCGGGAATCACCTGCGGTGCATTGAACGCGCCCACGGTGCCCAAGCCGGTCACGGCCGCTCCGCTGGCCCGCATCTGCCCGGCCTGGTTCCATACGATCCACACCGACCCGGCGCCCACCGCCACCGAGGGTTGGTCCACGCTGGCCGGGCCGAAGGTGACTAGATTGGTGAAGGTAGCTCCTCCGTCCTGACTCAGAATGGTTTCGACCGTGTTGGCATTACCCAGATAAGTGATAAACAGGTTGCCGAACGTGTCCCACGCCAACGCCGGATCGCAGCACGCCAGTGGACCTTGGTTGGCGTCGCCGTCGGCAATCGTCTTATCGGCTGCGTCCGGGTAAGTCCAGCTCAGACCGCCGTCCGTGCTGCGTGCGGCAAACAGGCCCCCAGTCGCGTTGTTGCAACTGGCAAAGAGTTGAAGTTTATTGGTCGGGTTCTTGGCCACGGCGCACTCATTTTGATAGTTCGCCATCTTCGACATATTCACGTCAGCAAATCCCTGCACTTGGCCGTGCGCGCTCGACATCAAGGTCAACAGCGCCACGAAAGCAGCGGCACACAGGAAGCCAGAAAAACGATTTTCTCTGCGCATGTTGATCTCCTCTCTCACTTTTGCTGCTCAGTGGACCAAAGTCCGCGGCGCGCCCTCCGGGCCTCTTCCTGCGCTTTGGACAACTCGCCATACTTGTAGTCGTAGTCCCGCTGCCGTTGCGCCAGCCCCGACCGCACCAATTCCAGCCCCACATCCTTAATCCCCTTCTCCGGATCGTCCGTCAGGAGTCGCGCTATCATTTCCCCCTTGGGAGTCCGCGCCTCCAGGCGCATCCGGGCGTTCTTTCCCAGCACCAACTTCGACACGAATTCCTTCGCTTGCGCGGCCAGCGGGCCCTCTTTGGGTGTCTCGATTCCCACGATCCGAACAATGAAGCGGGCGCCTCCGTTCTCGAGCAGCACCACGTCCGCGCTCCTCACCTCCGTCACCTTTCCGTAAAGCGAGTCCCCCGCGAAGGCAGGAACCATGCCAACGCCGAGCAACAGGAAGGAGAGAAAACCTAGAATCAACCTTCTCCCTTTCATCGCAGCCTCCTGATCCAGGTTGTTGTGTCGCATATCATGAAGCAGGACACATCCGCTTTCGTGGCAAATTCACCCGAGCGCTCATGTACATGGATGACTGGAAAAGAGTCAACAAGCCCAGCCAACACGTTTCCGTGACCTCTGGCACCGTCGCGATGAGACGCCCAACCGAAAGGGGGCCAGACATCAATGAATGCCACGTTCGCGAATAAATGGGAGTTGAATTCTCTTGTTACCCACTATGTCGGTTCAGTGCCGGAGTACGTACCTGGCCGAAGGCCTCAATACCGGAGCGCGAACGATACGTTAAGAAAATCCGGATTAAGACACACGCTCTACGGAACTAGGGCGGATTATCTCTCGAAAAGGGCAAAGGTCAACAACAAAGTGAAATTTGTTCTGAAAATGGAACAAGGGAAAAGCGCGGGCCTAGCGGCCTGCTGAGGAGGAGACGCTGCTGCTCTAGGAGCGCGGGACAGGGGTAAGCACGACCAGGGCGAGACGTTCTGATCTTAGGTGTGTTACGGGGCACTCCGTTTCATTATGCCTGCTGCCTTCTCTCTGCCGCTTCTCATGAAGGATCCCCGGAGTCGATTCGGGAGGGTCCCTCAGCTGAACAATAACAGCGTCACAACGCGGTTCTTCGGCCTCACAAAAGACGGTGACCGGTATCACTGATTTGTAAGATGTCTTCAAATACCGTTGCGTGTGTCGCCTCTCCGAAGAGCAGTTCCCACCGAGGGGGAGGAAGTGCACACCCCTGAGGCGTCAATATTGTCGGCCCCGCAGTTTCTCATGTACGCGCACGTCGCTCGCTAACTTACCCAATTTCGAATGTTACTTTCTTGCGTCGAGGTCCATATGCTGTGAAGGTCCTCGAGGAAGGAGAACGCAGATGAGCACAATGGGTACTGTTCTATTCAAAGAAGGGAACTTCTTCGTGGATGTGGAAGGCAAGCATGAATTGATTCCAGTAGGCCATGAGGATGCTCCGCACCTGAAACAACTCGTGGGCAAGAAGGTGGAGGTCGTGTTCTCAGAGCCAACGAGGTTTATCGCGGGACTGATTCCTACCGAGGAAACTTTGGTCAAGATAGTGAAGGTCCTGTGCTACATTCCTGCTCCTGATTTCCGGACGGCAGTAGTTGTTGGGGAACACGCCCGCATCGAAATTGCTAAGCGAATGCTTGATGCCGGACAACTGAGCAAAGAGAACTTTGCGAAGATCACTGCTCCTCAAGAGATGAAAAGGACAGCCTAACACCCCATGCCACTTGAAAGTGATTTCGAATCGAGAGCCCTTCCCAACACATTTGTGCTGGAGCTGACAAGGCGCTGCAATAACTTCTGCCTGTACTGTTATGCGGCTGAGGGACCGCTCGATCGCAACAAGGAACCCTGCGGGAGCGGCGAAATGGACACAGAGGAGATTTGTGGGCTCATAGCCCGCCTTTGCGATCAACTGCCGGTAGAGAATATTGCTCTGTCCGGGGGTGAGCCGCTCCTGCGAGGCGATCTGCCTCAAATCCTTGCGTTCTTGCGAAGCAGGCGCATCAATCCCGTGATCATCAGCAATGGCACCCTGCTGACCAAGGAAAATGTTGCTGCAACTGTCGCGGATGTTACGTATGAGGTAACGCTGCTCAGCCATCGAGCGGGAATACACGACCATCTGGCAGGCCGGCGAGGGGCATGGCAGGCAGTGTTTGACGGAATGTGTAACGTCCGCCAGGCGGGTGGCGCCATGGTGGCCGTGTTCGTCGCCACGAAGCTCAACTACGTCGACCTGCGCCAAACCGTGGAACTCGCCATCGCTTTGGGGGCCAAAGGCCTCATGTACAACCGCATGAACCTGGGAAGCCACAACATGCGATGGGCGGAAAAGCTGCTGCCGGCACCAAATATGCTCCAGGAAAACCTAGACGTGTTGGAGGAAGCTGGCGAACAATATGGGTTGCCAATTGCCGTTTCCGTGCCGATCGAGCCATGCGTGGTGGACGTGCGAAAATATGAGCACATCCAGTTCGGCTGGTGCCCCCTCGCGGGCGAAGACTCCTATTTCACAATTGACCCTTCGGGAAATGTCCGTATCTGCAATCATTCCCCCGTTGTGCTGGGGAACATTCGGCAACAGTCTTTTCGGGACATCTATTACAAGCACTCGTATGTCAAGCGGTTCCGCCAGACCTTTCCGGCGGAATGCCAGGGCTGCCCACCTGATTTGAAGCAGCTTTGTTGCGGCGGCTGCAAGGCAGCGGCCGAACAGTGCTACGGCACGCCGGAGCGGGCCGATCCTTTCGTGATTCTGAATCGTATCCACTAAGCGTCACCTGGGGCAGTGCGAATCTCGCGTTAGGGGTCTCTCTTTTAAAGCAGACGAAGGAGTTTCGCCGGGCAATGGGAGTGAGATCGCGGACAGGTCTCTCCCCGAACCCTCCAGACGATTCTCGAAGTGTGCCAGGAAGCTCCGGTGATAGCGCGCTTCGGACAACAGCCACCTGAGTTTTGCGATGAGTTCTTGATTGGACCATATCCGATCCGTCCACTTCCGTCGCGCAACCTGAGCTCTGTCAAATGTGGATTGATCAACAATTGGGGTAAAAGCGCCAGGCTTCTGTATCCACCGTTGAGGGGCGAGCACAAGTGCACGGGTATGAAGCTTCCTAGTCGTTCGATTCCAGCGTTCAGGCGAGGAGGTGGTTTGTGTGGTCGACTGGATCGGTGAAATTACGGGTGAGATGTTCGGGGAAACGTTGATGTTAAATTGAGGGTTACTGCCAGATGTGGGATTGTTCTTGTTTCTACCGAACAACTTCTTTATCACCCACCACAGAGCGAGAAGCGCCGTTCCGCCGATGCCAGAGAAAACCCATTGCTTGTTCTGTACGATCCAATCCCACGCTGCGCTAACATGGCCCCCCAACCATGACATCTCGGTGGCTCCTATTCCGGTCGAGGCTAATTGTAAAGGGGTGCGACCCGGTGATGCTACAATCCCTCGGAACTCGTTGGTGTCTCGGCGTGATGGTTGAAGTCCACGTCGTAAGCACACAGGTCAATCTTGTCGCAAACGATGGGCCAGAATGCTCAGCCCCGGTTGATCTACCAGGGACAACAGCGTCTCTCTTCGGCTGACGGGCTTGAGGCGTTCGTGAGGGTCTTATCCATTGGGCCCTATGGTAGGATTTCGTGGGGAAAAACTTATGAAACGACAGAAGGATGTAACCTTGAAAGATGAGCGAAGTGTAGTGATTGATGCGAGACTTGCGTCGATTCGGAGAGAGCGTGACGCACTTGTTGAGACTTATGGGGATGGGCTACTCGGGAACAAAAAAAAGTCGAATTCGATCCCGGCAATTTCCGGCGGTCGCCCTGAATCAAACCGCCGCAAGTTCTAAGTGACAGAATGACAAGCGGACGGGAGCGGCCAAAGGCGGGCGACAGCGCGAAGACGTGTTCAATGCCCACGACAATGACGCAGACTGATGCAGTCACCACTGAGGCTGTTGCCAGTGCTCAGTCTTCCCGTCTGCTCAGAGCGGGACCACCCAAGCTTGTCCAGAAGGGGACAAAACTCGATTTCGAGGGTAACATCTCAACCCTGTTGTCGGGGCTGTCTGAAACCTTTGGAACATCTGATGAAGACTTAATCTGTACTCTCCTCGGCCAGGTTATCGACGCCGTCCCGAACAGGAAAACCGGGAGTAGGGAGGATTGGAATCCCGTCGTTGCTGCCCTTCATGGTATTCACCCACAGGATGCGCTCGAAGGCTTGCTCGCGGTGCAGATGATTGCGGGGCACAACTTGGCAATGGAGTTTCTCAGGCGAGCGGCGCTAAAGGAACAGCCCACCCCAGGTGTGGATCTCAACTTGAACCGGGCCACCAAATTATTGAGAACCTTCACTGCGCAAATCCTGACCTCGATGTCGCGCGACCGGTTCCGGGCCTCCGTTCCCGCTACCTCTTGGGTTGAGGCGGGTAGTTCTTGAACAATTTGGCCATTGCCTTTTGCAGATTCTTGTAGCTCTTGTCCGGATCCCTCTTCGGATCGAGGGTCTTGGTGGCATCGCCGCGCCATACCAGTTGCTTTCGGGCAGGATCGTACATGTCGATCACCAGCTTCCCGACCGCAATCGTGCTGGTTTCGGCTTGCGCCATGCCGCCCATCCAGCGTGGACCCGTGCCCCACACATTCACAGTTTTCTCCTCGCTTACGGCCGCTTGGTACCCGACGTAAAGGTCGGCGCCCTTCTCGACTCTGGTGAGGCCCTTGTGTGCGAGTTGTTCATCGACGGTCCGCTTAATGTTTTGATCCATCAGTTGGTCCGTCACTGCACCGCCTTGGATGTCCACCCATTGATACGTCTTGTAGGCGGCAAAGTTCGCAACACGGTCGTAGTTGTAGTGAATGTCCTGGGCATAAGCGCCTGTGACTAGGCATAACAGACCAAGGACTGCTGTTGTTCTCCACGCGAGCTTCATAGAAAAAGACTCCTTTCGTTCCGCCGCAATCCGATAGGGTAAGACGGAGGTTGTAGTCCTCACTCCGTTGCCAACACGGAGCAAGCCAAGACCCTGTATGAACAAGCCGAAGGCGTAAGGTACGTCAATCACTTCACCACGTAACCCTTGGCCTCCATGCAGGCACCAAACCCTTTCTTGAAGCCGTCGAGCTTCTGCTGGGTATCGGCCTTTGCTTGAGCCTGTTTCTGAGCTTGTTGCTGTTGCTGTTGCTGGGCCTGCATCTGGGCCTGCCTCTCCGCTCGTCGGGCCCTTGCACGACCTGTCATTGCCCCAGCGGCGGCGCCAGCTGCAGCCCCTTTACCAGCATCTCCGGCAATGGCTCCGACGACCGCACCGGTGGCGGCTCCCCCTGCGGCTCCTTTCACACCTGCGCCGCGTGTGTCGGGCATGTTCGCCTGCGCCGGTGCCGGGGAGGCAGCCTGTTGCTGCGCCGTGAGAGCGGCTAACGGATCGAAGCCCGAATCCTGCTTCGCCCAGTCGTAGCAGGCCATTTCGTCCTGCTGCTGTTGTTCCTTGGCCTGATTCTTTGCCGGGAAGGTGTGCAGCCCGAGGTAGCTCGATATCGTTTTTTGTGGAGCAGCCTGAGGGGCCGACGCCGCGGGCTGTTGCGCTCCCGCTACCGTTATAAGCACCAGAATAATCATGCCGATAAGTGTCGTTTTCATAGTTCTTGTTCCCTTCTGCTCAGCCAATTCGTCATTCAACCTTTTAGTCATTCGACCCTTACCTCCTTGGGCATCGCATAGCTCCCGTCAATCAATCTCTCGCTTTCACTCCGCCCTGCTTACCTTCTCGAAGTCCGGCAACAGCCAGCTCTTATCGAAGTAGGCTTCCAGCGGCGCATAGAGGCGGAACCAACAGAACCAGGCTCTGCCCGGCACGGTAGGAATCCAATTGTTCTCGAAGCCTTTGGGCGCCTTCGGGCCGAAGTAGAGGTCCACCGAACCGTCGGCATTTTTCACGAGATCGGCCATGCGCGAACTGCGATCGGCGATCTGCTCTTTGTTCTGGATGAGAGCGCGTGTGTCCACGTCATAGAGCGTGATAGACCAGAACTGCTTGGCCGGCGGGTTGGGCGGCACGCGCAAGTGATAGGTGTTTGCGCCGTCGAGCGCATGCCCGTCTTTATCGCGATAGCCGCCAAGGTATGCCTGTCCAACACCCGGAGTCTTCGTCTTCATGGCCTTGGTAATGAAGATCCCTTCGTAGAAATAAGCCGCACGTTCATCGAGCTGGCTGTAGTCCGCGAGGTCCTGCACCGGGTCCAGCACGATGACGTAGTCCCATTGCGCGTCGGGGCGATAGCGCGAATCTGGAAGACGTTTGGCGAAGTCGTTCGCCTTGGCCATGGCCTCGCCGACGAATGCCGCCTCGGTGAGAATCTTCTTCTGCCGCTCGTCGGGCCGGAAGGGTTTGCCCTTTTCGATCCCGAGCGGCTTCAACATAGCGACGAAGAAGCGGTCGCGATTCTCGACGGGCTCCTGGTTGATGAACGAGGCGACTCGTTCCCAATATTCCAACCCCCCAGGAAGCGTGGGCATTTGCAGGATCTTCTCGGAGTCAGGCGTCAGGTAGCGGGTCGCGGGCGGATTGCTGCGCTGGCTCCACGGATAGACGCGCACGCCTTTCTTTAGCGCCTCCGCCTTCACCGGATCAGGATCGAGGGCGCGATAGTAAAAGGGAACGGTGAACGTTGGCGAATGGACGACGACTGCATCGGGCGGCGCGTCAGGAGTTTCCTGCCCTGGCCCAACAAACAGGTACCGGGCACCTTTGCCCTGGTCGGGCCCGGTGATGCCGAAGTCGGTAAGCGGGCGCTCCCGGCCGTCCATTGCCGATCCGGCAATCAGCCCGGCAGGGATCTCGACCACTGTCGGACCGTGAGTGGCAAGATCCAGCCCACCGCCGACATAATGTGTCGTGACGTTCGCGGTGAGGAGCCCACTCAGGTTGCGGTAGCCCTCGAACATTACGACGTCACGGCTCTCCTGCGCACCGCTTACGAACGGAATGTACAACCGGCTTTGGGCAGCGGTCACGGCGGGCAGCCCCCAGAGATAGAGCTGGCAGGCGCGCTGAAAATCCATTTCGTCATAGAGCTTGGTGACCGTCTGCGGCGTTGGCACGCCGTGGTCGAAGTCGAGCTTACCGATCCGGGTCTCGACGGTCTGGGCGGTGAGCGTTAGAGGTGCGCCCATCACCGTAAGGAGTGCGATTGCAGCGAGCTTCTTTGTCACGATGTTGTGCATAGCGATTCTTCCTTTTCGATTCTTCGCTTGATCTCGGGCATGATCGGATCGATGTGTGCCCAGAATCTTTTCAGCCCACTGCACAAGTAGTTCAGTCCCGGCTCGCCGCTGGGAGTTCGGAGGAGCCGGTTCTTTGGGCATTCACCATTGCACGCAAACAGGTAGTCACATTTTCTGCATTGCGTCGGAAGAGAATGGAATTTGTTGAAGCCGAAAGCGCGCTGCTTTTCGGAAAACACCATGCGGGAACCGGATGTCTCGAGGATGTTGCCGAGCTTATACTCCGGATAAACGTAGTGATCGCAGGAGTACAGGCTGCCGTCGTGCTCGAGCGCAACGTTCTTTCCGCAGAACTCGTGGTGCACACACATTTGTGCGTCCTTGCCCATCCAGGTCGCGACGGCGTTCTCAAAATAATTAACGAAGACTTTGCCGAAATCGCGGCGATACCAGTCATCCCAAACCTTGCAAAGGAAGTAGCCCCAGTCGTCCGGATCTACCGACCATTCTGTGACTACCGAATCGACTGCGGCCGGATGGGCAGCCGGAGAGTCCTGCATTGGAAGGGAGTCCATGTTCCACATTTGCGGCGCGGTGCTTCGGAACACTTTGGGCTCTACGCAGGGAATAAACTGCATCTGCCACGGCTCGATTTCGTTTTTCAAGAAGCGGTACACATCCAGCGGCCGCTTGGCATTCACGCGGTTGACAACACACAGCGCGTTGAACAGGACCCCATGCCGGTGCAGCATCTGGGCAGCGGCGAATACTTTGTCGAATGTAGGCTGGCCGTCCTTCGCCAAGCGGTGGCGGTCGTGAAGTTCCCTGGGACCGTCAATGCTAAGGCCTACTAGGAACCGGTGCTCTTTGAGGAATGCACCCCAGTCGTCGTTGAGCAGTGTTCCATTCGTCTGCAGGTCGTTCTCGATCCGCTGGTGGGGCCTCTTGTGTTTTTGCTCCAGTTCCACCACTTTGTGAAAGAACTCGAGGCCGAGCAGAGTTGGCTCACCGCCCTGCCAGGAAAACACCACTTCGTCGCGGTCTTGGCCTTCGATGTATTGCTGAATGTGAGTTTCGAGAATCTCGTCACTGATTTGGAACTTGCTGTTGCTGCCTAGCAGGTCTTTCTTGTGTAGGTAGTAACAGTACAAACAATCCAAATTGCAGATCGCGCCGATCGGCTTGATCATCGCGTGATACGCGCGCGAGACACCGGGCCCCACCGGGCAAGGTGACAGATCAGCGATTTGGACACGATTCATAGTCTGTGAGTTTGACCGGGCCCGGGTAACCCGGGCAAGGCCCGCGCCCCAGGAACGGGGGCTCGGTCAGTTGTTGTCTAGTCCATTGGCGACAGTCTCGGTCCGGTCTCATGCTCGGCCTTCGCGGCCGCCGCCTTCATGGTTGTGTCCTGTGGCTTCAGGTCAAAGACAAGCTTGTCGATCGTGCCCGTGAATTTGAATGGCACGTCATAGTCGAGACTCACGGGTGTACCCGTGTCTTCGCCGACATCGAAGGTTTCATCGAAGGAGAAGCGCCCGGGAATCGTGCTATATCGAACCGTAGAATTCGCGAGCCGTCCTTGCGCGACTTGCTTGCCATCCACGCTCAACGTCCCGGTGCCCCCTTTACCCATGTCGCCTCCGTCATAGACGAAATCGAACACCACTGTGTGCTTGCCGGGCGGAAGGGCATTGTTAGCTGCGATGTTGTAGTGCACAACATTGCCCAGGTTGTAGTGGAAGACCGGTTTGCCGGCCTTAAACATCAGCGCGTACCCGGCGGAGAGCCCACCCTGGGTCACGATGATTCCTTGTTCATTGCCTTTGGGGAGATCCACGTTGGCGGTGATCCGGAATGACTTGTTCTTGATATCCGGAGCGGCGCCTTCGGGAATCCGCGTGACGGTTCCGTAGTAATTGAACTGGGTACGCCCGCGGGTCAGGCTCGGACGAATAGACACATCCATTCGTGCGACCTTGCTGTCGTCCAGCGGGAGCACGTTGTACTTGGCCGCCTCGGCATAGAACAGCAGTTGCAGTTCATGCAGCTTATCGGGGTTCTGCTCGGCCAGGTTCACTGCCTCGCTAAAGTCGTCCGCAACATGGTAGAGCTCCCATTTGTAGCCGCTGATGACATCGACGGGAGCAGCGACGAGCGGATCCTCCCAAGGTGCAAAGTGCGGAGTGGTGCAGGCTATCCAACCATCGTGATAGATGCCGCGGTTGCCGAACATCTCAAAATACTGCGTCCGGCGAGTAGAGGGCACTTTCGCATCGGCGAAACTATAGGCCATGCTGACACCCTCGATCGGTTTCTGCGCAACGCCGTTAACCACCGAGGGCTGCTGCACGCCGAGCACATCCAGGATTGTCGGCACGATATCGATCGTGTGATGCCATTGCGTTCGGATACCCTGGTCCTTAATGCGGGCGGGCCAGGAAATGACCATCGCGTTACGCGTGCCGCCGTAGTGCGAGGCGATCTGCTTGGCCCACTGGAACGGAGTGTCCATCGCGTGTGCCCAACCGACGGGGTAGTGGTTGTGCGTCTTCCACGTGCCCAGATCGTCCTTGTGTTTCAGAACCTCTCTGTAATCTTCAGCAATGCCATTGAGCATGGCGATTTCGTTGAGCGAGCCTTGGAAATTGCCTTCGGCACTGGCGCCGTTGTCGCCGACGATGTAGATGACCAGCGTGTTATCGAGTTCGCCAATCTGCTGGATTGCGTCCAGGACTCGGCCCACGTTGTAGTCGGTCTGGGAGAGATACCCGGCGTAAATCTCCATCATGTAGGCAAAGAGTTGCCTCTGCTCGGCGTTGAAGGAATCCCAGGCCGGAATCCCCCGGCTGCGCTCAGTTAGCTGGGTGTCGGCTGGCACGATGCCGAGTTTCTTTTGCCGCGCCAGAGTTTCCTCGCGCAACTTGTCCCAACCCTGGTCGAACTGGCTCTTGTACTTCGCGACCCATTCCGGCCGGGGATGATGCGGAGAGTGCGTGGCTCCCGGTGCGTAGTAAAGGAAAATTGGCCGCTCAGGAGCGACGGCATGTTGGTTACGGATCCACTTGATGGCTTTGTCAGCCATGTCGTAATCGAAGTTGTAATCCGAATTGCCCAGGTACGGCTCAACCGGCGTTGTTCCTTCAAACGCAGCCGGCCGCCACTGGCTGGTTTCTGCGCCTACAAAACCGTAGAAATAATCAAATCCCAGGCTGGTCGGCCACAGATCGAATGGCCCGGCCTGACTGCTCTGCCAATCGGGCACGTTGTGGTTCTTGCCGAACCAGGCAGTGTTCCAGCCTTTCTGTTTCAGGATTTCGGCAACGGTAGCGGTATCTTTCCCCATCTGGCTGTCGTAGCCGGGGAAACCCGTGCCCTGTTCCATAATTACGCCGGTATGCACGGAGTGATGATTGCGGCCAGTGAGCAGCGCCGCCCGCGTAGGCGAGCTGAGCGCCGTAGTGTGGAACTGCGTGTAGCGCAGACCATGCTGCGCCAGTCGCTCGAGGGTCGGCGTACTGACCGGCCCACCGAAGGTGCTCGACGCCCCGAAGCCGACGTCATCCAGCAAAATCAACACGACGTTGGGTGCTCCCTTGGGCGCCACCACCGGGCGGGGAAAGTCAGACCTGGAATCCTTGGCGCTCAGCCCGATCTGCCCCTTGAAGGGTGGGGAGGATGCGGGCAGCACCTCCTGGGCACAGAGTGGTGCGCTCCAGCCCGCGAGCGCCACTGAAAATGCGGTCAAGAACATGTCTCGCGATTTCATCAGTTTCTCCTTCACCAACACAGGGCGTGTACCCCCGCTTTGTTTCGTTCTTTTCGCTGGCAGCGACCAGCGATTTCGCAAATGCGCTATTGCCTCGTTGTTCCCGGTATCCGCAATGTCCAGGAGGCGCCAAAGGCAATCGTGGTTCCCTGGGAATGGGCCCGTGCCCGATACTCCGGTTCGTACTTGAAATAGAGACTCAGACCCTTCGCGGGGACTATGAAGTTGGTCTGAAAACCGACGGCATGAACCGAGTAATAGGGAGCGAGGCTGGCTGGAACACCGGGAGCAATCGTGCCCCCGTTCGCACTCACTTGCCACTGGTCATACCCGATCAGGCCGAGTTGCAGCAGCTTCTTCTGCTGCTTATCCAAAGGGAGCATTTGTCCTAGTCCCCATTCCGCGGTGAACGCCTGCCCTGGCGTCATGTCACTGCCGGTTTTCTTGCCATGGAACTCCCAATCGGTCGTGAGGTTCAGCGACGTTCCCTTGTTTTTTGTGAGGTACGCCGTGGTGCCGGTCACGAAGTGGTGTCCCCAGTATCCGGAGCCGACGTTGTCAGTAGCTACGGGTGTGTAACGACCAACAGGAGCCGAAAAGGCGTAAGCGACGTAAGTGTCGGCTCTCGGGAGACGCCAGCCCAGAGTCGCAGGCTGTATCCAGACGTCAGCCAGTCCGTGTCCTCCGGCGTTGATACCGAATTGGGGGACCGTGAGAGAACCATTTGCGGTGGGCACACTCGCAAGCATCGCGAGGCGGCCACCTAGAAACTTGAAATTCGGAACGAAATAGAAATTGTGTTCGATTGCCCAGACTCCGTAATTCCCATGGACTGGAATGGAATGCCCGTTGGAATCCTTCATGGAATCGGCGGAGTAGTTGATCGTCAAATTGGCGTAGGTGAACCCGGGTTCGGGCAGTACTCCGGCATTTAGACCGGACTGCCCCGGTAGCCATTGACCCTTCTGTTGTGCCAACCCATATGGAATCAGGACGAGCATAATGACGATGACAAGTGCCCGCCTTACGGTTTGCACCACGTGGAGCCTCCTTTCCTCCTGACGAGAGTTCGATGTTGGGGCCGAATTCAGCCTGAGTGGGCGCGTGGAGGCTGCCTGCTTCAGTAAGCTGCGTCCTTAGTGGCAGGATGGATCATCTTGGAATTTGCCGCTTCCCAACATCGTTGCAAGGAAACGCCCGCAAGTTAATAGCTTTTGAGACATTGGTTCATTCCGCAGCGCATCAGCTGAAAGCGCGTACTTCGCGGTGTCCATGGATCTTCGCGCTTCGACGAGTCTACGGCTCCACTCGCGAACGGCCTCGAACTCATTCGTCAGCAGTTGAAGGGCACTGCGATCGGCATCCGTCGAAACTGCCACAGACGCCATTCTGAGGGCATTTGCCGCTTGTTCCCGGTAGCCCGACACCCAATCGTCCGTGACCTGATAGCCGTTCTGAATGGCATACGCAAGCGGACTCGCCCATTCCCTCATCGATGCTATGGTCTCGATTCCTGCTTTCGTGAACTCTCGAGACAAGCCCATTTCATCTGTCGAGACCGGCGGTCCAACTTCGGTAGTGCTCACACTGGTTGGCGGCAACGTCAAGACTATCCGGTTCGCTTTGAAGCTCAAGGATGCGTTCGTGATTTCAGCCAGGGCTTTCAGGTCGACGTACGGGTGCCCCTCGATTTGAATGACCGGCGCTTGTCCAGACTTTCCATCCACTACAAGAGTTCCGACTTGCTGCTTGGGTTGAGCCCAAATAACCTCAGATACAAACAGTATGAGTAGAATGATCGACTTGCCGCAAATATTCGCCCTCATGAGGCACACTCCATCGCGTCAAGGCTAGTGGACACTCCCTCCCGACCATGCGATTTGGCCGGACGCTTGCGTCAGCCAACAAAATCAACCCCTCATGATTATCCGCTTCGCGATCTCCACGTTCATTGAAGAATCGATCGGATCATACCCAGCCTGCCCATTTCGGGACGGCACGCGGCACCAGTTATCATTGGTGGTGATGGCCGCCGGTGTCGAAAAAGCTCGCCGCGAGGTCTGGGTTGACGTTGGTCGTAATCTCACGCCTGCCAGAGCTCATCCGGAACTCGTAGCGTCCCGCGGCGTCGACATCGACGTGAATACGTAGTTCTCGCGGCATGTTCCTCAAAGCAATCGCCTTGCGCGGCAATGGTGCGCCCGCGACTACTACGGCACGGTCAACCACGACTCCAAGGCTGTCTACCAGAAATATATCGGATGGTACGACTCGAACCCCGCCAACCTAAATCCACTTCCTCCAGCCGATTCGACGCCGGCAAGATGAGTTGTGGCGCCTATGATGGAATTCGCACAATCTGCACAGAGCAGAGCGCGTGATGAGCTACAGCTTCTGAAACGCTGCCGAGGAAGAAGCGTCCGAGCCCCTTGCGTCCATGAGAGCCCAGAACAATCAAGTCAGCGTGCCATTCTGCAGCATTATCCAAAATGACACTCCTCGCGTCGCCTGTTACGACTGCCTTGGTCACTCTGAAGCCAGCGGAGGAGAGCGTTTTGGCCACCCGATCCACCAATTCGTGTGCTTGCGGGAGTTGCTCCTCCAGCTCTGGATAGTATCCTGGGGACATCTGTGGAGGCTCTGAGATCGCAATCGGCTCAACGACGTGCAACACCCGAACTTCGGTATCCTGAGACCGGAACTGCCCGGCGAGGCTCTTCGCCGCAGCTTCTGAGAACCGGGAATCATCAATTGCCAGTAGGACCTTCATGACTTCCTGCCTTATGCTGGCACCACGCCACAAATGGGGATGCTGCCTTGGCGGCAGGCGCGGCGCACCACGATTCGGGCAGTCCGCCAAGCTGAATATTGTAGGTGTCTAGCCGCCTTTCTTCGTAAAGACGCCTCCCGGGCCGTGGGCCATTCCTTCGACCCTCTCGGGTAGGGCCGCACCCTCGTAGCTAGCGCCCAGTGCAGCCAGAATCTTTTCCTGATTCTTTACGATGACATTCAAGGTCTCCTGATGCCTCTTGATCTCCTCCTGGTTCTTCAGGATCAAGGCTTGGTTCTGAAGAATCGTCACCTGATTGGCGAGTATTACGTCTGTTTCTGGGAGGACAGCGGTTGAGGACATGATGAAATCTCCTGGGACACTTGGACTCGACTAAATCCTAATCGACAGAAATTACAAAGCCCGGCCCCTTGCCGCATAAGGGTGCCCTCACCTTCTGGCGGACCGGGCATTGAATTTGGCAGTACGTGTTTTGATTGCTCCTACCAACGATTACAGGTCTGCAGGAGCGCTACTGTCTGTGATTACTGGCACTATCCAAGGTGATTTCGTCGCAATGGCGTCAGGCCCTGCTCCCACGAGAGTGTGCCCCATGATCGCTTTGATCCGTCGAGGATGGAGAAGTCAGTGACAGTGGGGCTTCCCGTTTTGGGATTGGCACTGCTAACCGCAGCTTGGCTTTGGAGTGGCGGTTCCTACCTCTTCACCCGATACTTGACGAAATCAGATGGGATGAGGAGGGCCGGTCCCCGACGGGATGCTGTACGCTCCCAAGTAATCGACGTGCTTGAAAGCACCACCAAGGCTACACAATCCGTTGTGATCAAGCGCACTGCTTGGGAGTGGTTCAATCTATTAAATTAAGGCGCTGAAATCACAGGAAGCACCACTGTGTGCGAGCAGGGATAAGGAACTGTTTATCTCAGTTCGCCAGGAGGGACAATGACTCGCGTTAGGAACGCTCCTTGCTTGGGCATTCCAGTGTTTCCAATAACTTCAATGGTTGCCGTGGGACTGCCAAACACTGGAAAATACGCATAAGACAGAGAGATCGTGGGTGATCAACGTGGGTGATTCTACGAGGCAACATTCGATCTGAAGACCTGCGAAACCTCGCTCCTGTCGACATCCATGATATCTTCCTTCCTGTTCAGGCGCTTCCTGAAACGCTGCTGACTGCGTTCAGAAAACGTCTCCCCACCGGTGTCTGCAAGTAGCTGATTCCAAGTGGCCGGATCGGCCACAAAATCTCGTCAACTAACACCTGTTTATTGAAGCCTGCTGGGTCAATGAGTGTAATGGCGATGTTACAACAGTTAAACTGAGTCGCTTGAGTATTGGCGGGGCCAGGTGTAAATTTCCGGGTTGTCCGCTCAAGTCGGACCCAAGGAGGTCGGGATGGGATTTCTCACATGGATTGTGGTCGGACTGATCGCAGGTTGGCTTGCTGGCAGGGTTATGAAGGGTGGTGGCTACGGCGTACTCGTGGACATCATTCTCGGAATTCTCGGAGGCATTTTGGGCGGCTGGATCTTCGGGATGTTGGGAATCTGGCCGGGCGGCGGAATAATCGGCTCCATCATTGTGGCATTTGTGGGCGCGGTGATTTTGGTCTGGATTACCCGCTTACTAAAAAAGGCTTGATCGTTGAAGCAAAGAAGCATTCACCCACGATACGGTCAATGAGCGTAATGGCGATTTATCACCAATTGAGGGTGAGTGCCTACCAGTTGGCAGCTCGGATTACTTCCTGTTTGCCGACAATCCGGGAGTTATCGCGTGGTGGTTCGAGTCCAAATGCCGAGTGGCAAGGTTTCTGCCGAGTGCTCGTTCCTGAAAGGGTGCTCTCGGTACGCAGTTCAGGTCAGTTGTGCGAAGTGCTCATGGGAGCCCATGTGGAGGACTATCGCAGCTTCGCATACTCCGCCTTGGCTTTCTTCGGGATCAGGACGTCAGGGTCGGCGTCTTTCCAAGGACTGGCGTTACTGGGCCAGGTACGCTTGGGGCGCATATAGCCTTCTTGACGGTTTCTCCAAAATGCGAGAGGCTAGCAGACCGTCGCGTGGCTGCGACGCTGGGGGAGGCGTGTGGAGACCACGATTTCGGCACTGATGGGCGCGGCCGAAGGCGGCGACGGCGCTGCTGCCGAAGAGCTGTTTGGGGCGCTCTACTCTGAGCTGCACCGGATGGCGAAGCGTGAACTCGCGCGACGGGGCACACCGGTGAGCCTCAGCGCCACGACCCTTCTGCACGAAGCCTACCTCGACATGGCCGCACGCAGCGGCCCGTCGTTTCCTGACCGGGCTCGATTCATGGGATATGCGGCCCGAGTGATGCGGGGTTTGATAATTGATCACGCACGGGAACGGCATGCCCAGAAACGCGGCGGACTGTTTGAAATTACTTCGCTCGATACCGAGTCCATGGAGGCCGCGGTGGACCACCGGGAACTGGTGCAAATGAGCGAAGCATTGGACGAACTTGGCGAAGTGGAGCCTGCCCTCGCCGAACTGGTTGACCTGAAGTTCTTCTGCGGGTTTACATTCGCGGAAATTGCCGTCCTGCGGGATGTATCAGAACGGACGGTGCAGCGGAACTGGGAGAAGGCGCGCATTTATCTCCACCGGAAAATCCGCGCGGATCTTTCACTCTGAGGAGCCCATGTCCACACTCACGCCGGAACAGTGGCAGTCGTTAAGCCCGTACCTGGACCAGGCGCTCGCCCTGACCGGCGATGAGCGCGCTACCTGGCTGGCCTCGCTCGGGGAGCAGAATCCCGCACTCGCTGCACAGTTGGGAGTGCTCCTGGAAGAGCACCGTGTGCTGGCGCAAGAAGGTTTCCTGGAGAAGGGCCCGGCCGCGCTGCCGAATGCACCCGGACTAGCGGGCCAGACCCTTGGTCCGTACACACTGATCTCGCAGATCGGCCAGGGCGGCATGGGAAGCGCGTGGCTGGCCGAGCGCAGCGACGGGCGCTTCGAGCGCAGGGTAGCGGTAAAGTTCCTCAACATCGCGCTGATGGGGAAAGGCGGCGAGGAGCGATTCAAACGCGAGGGCAGTATTCTCGGCCGTCTCGCGCATGAGCACATCGCGGAACTGGTGGATGCGGGCGTGTCTGCGGCCGGGCAACCGTATCTCGTCCTGGAATATGTCGAGGGCGACCACATCGACCGGTACTGCGACGAACGCATGCTCGATGTGGAAGCGCGGGTCCGGCTATTCCTCGACGTGCTGGTCGCGGTTGCGCATGCGCACGCGAACCTGATCGTACACCGCGACCTCAAGCCATCGAACGTGCTGGTCCGAAATGACGGGAAGGTGAAGCTGCTCGACTTCGGCATTGCCAAGCTACTGGAGGGCGAAGGACACGCTGGAGAGGCCACGGTGCTCACGGTTGAAGGCGGGCGGGCGATGACGCCCGAGTACGCGGCTCCCGAGCAACTGCGCGGCGAACCGGTAACGACCGCCACCGATGTCTATGCGCTGGGCGTGCTGCTCTATGTATTGCTGACAGGGCAACATCCGGCCGGGAGCGGAACGCACACGCCCGCAGACCTGGTCAAGGCCATCGTGGATACTGAGTCGCCGCGTCCGTCGGATACCGTAGCCCCGACGCAGGCGAACGCAGAGATCGCCACCACCAATGCCACCAGACGCGCCACCACACCCGAGAAGCTTCGTCGGCTGCTGCTTGGGGATCTCGACACCATCGTCGCCAAGGCGTTGAAGAAGAATCCGCGGGAGCGCTACGCCTCGGTTACGGCGCTGGCCGACGATCTTGGCCGGTACCTCAGAAATGAGCCGATCAGTGCCCGACCAGACACCTTCGCGTATCGAGCGGCCAAGTTCGTGCGCCGGAACCGGACGGCGGTCGCGCTCGCGACATTGGCGTTCGCCGCCACGATTGCGGGCGCCGCGGGCACGACGGTCCAGGCGCGAAGGGCACGAGAGGAACGCGACTTCGCCTTCCGCCAGCTTTCACGCGCGGAAGCAATCAACGATCTGAACACGTTTCTTCTTTCGGACGCGGCACCCTCAGGGAAGCCGTTCACGGTTAACGAACTGCTGGGTCGGGCAGAGCAGATTGTGAATCTGCAACGGGGCGACAACGCCAGTCGGGTGGAGTTGCTAATTTCGATTGGCCGCCAGTATCACAGCCAAGATGAGGACGCCAAGGCTCGTCGCGTGCTCGAAGAAGCGTACCAGTTGTCGCGCGGGCTGTCCGAGCCTTCTCCCCGCGCCCAGGCTTCCTGTGCCCTGGGGAGTGCCGTCGCCCGGGGGACCGATCGGCAAAGAGCTGAAGTGCTCATCCAGGAGGGACTACGCGAGCTTCCCAACCAGCCGCAGTTAACGCTCGATCGAGTCTTCTGTCTCCTGCGCGGGAGTGAGGTCGCCCGTGGACAGGGAGCTTCCCAGAAAGCGATCGAGCGGGCTCAAGCCGCAAAGGATCTGCTGAAGAGTTCGCCACTGCAATCTGAGATTCTGGACCTGCGAGCGTTAATGGATGTGGCCGAGTCGTACCGCGTCGCGGGACAGTATCGTGACGCCATTCCCGTGTTCGAGCAGGCGTCGATTGTGATGGACTCGCTGGGGCGCGGCAATACCGAGACAGCGGGGACGTTGCTCAATAATTGGGCGCTCGCCCTGCAACTGTTCGGACGGCCCCTTGAAGCCGAGAAGCTTTTTCGCCGCGCCATCGACATCAGCAGTGCCGGACAGTCCGAGGAGGCTGTCTCGCCGATGCTACTGAATAACTACGCCCGCACGCTCCGCGACCTGGCGCGGCTGGACGAAGCCGCCATCTACGCCGAACGCGCCTACGCCAAAGCAAAGCAGTCCGATGCCCGGATCGTCCTCCAGCAATCTACGGCCATGCGTGCCAGGATCTACCGCGACCAGCACGACTTCGCAAGGGCGTCGGCGATGTTCGCGGAAGTGGAGCCGATGCTTCGACGAAATCTTCCTCCGGGCCATGCCGGGTTTGCGCTCCTGGCCTCGGAGGAATCGCTGCTCGAACTGGAACGCGGCAACCTGAAAGCGGCCCTGCAGCTTGCAAATGAAGGGTTGACCAAGCTGGAAGCCACGGTCAAGTCTGGGGGCCCCTCGGAGGCCATGCCAACCCTGCTCATGCGCCGGTCCGACATCGAACTGCGCCTCAGCCACCCGAACGAGGCGGCCGCCGATGCTTCTCGCGCGCAGTCTCTGCTGCAAACGGTCGCCCAACCCGGGACGTTTTCGGGCAACCTGGGCCACGCTTATTTGAGCTGGGGGCGCGCCCTTCAGGCACTGGGCAAACGTGAAGAAGCCCACGCCGCGTTCCGCTCGGCCGCCGAGCACCTTCAGAACGCCGTGGGCCCAGATCACCCCGACACTCGCGCCGCCCGGCAACTCGCACAGTTGGACACCCAGCCTCGATAACCTGCCCATAATCTAAGTTTTCCCTGCCGACTGTCGTCTTTTCCCTTCGATTTCCGATATCCCCAGTAGAGTCCAGCAGCTCGGGCCTCATGCGCGGTACCCCGCGCGACCCCTGACCCTGGCGCCTGAACCCGCAACCCACATTTGTAATCAAGGAGATGTCTATGCAACGGAGCGAGAGGATTCTCAGCTTCACCAGCGCAGCCGTACTGCTAATCGGGATGGCAGCGCAGGCCCAAATGATCGACAACACCCAGGCACCCAACACGGCCAAGGCCGGGATCAATAAGTCGCTGTTGGATGAGATCGGCGCGGGGCGAGGCGACGTGACGACGCCGAACTCGTCGGTTTACATCATCAATCGCGACCCGTATCGCTCCATCCGGCGCGGCCGCCAGCTTTTTCAGCGCAAGTTTACGCATTTGCAGGGACAGGGGCCGAACGAGAAGGATGGCGTCGGCGACATCAACACCGATATCGCTATT
The DNA here is from genome assembly GCA_020073165.1 of Terriglobia bacterium. Taxonomy (GTDB): domain Bacteria; phylum Acidobacteriota; class Terriglobia; order Terriglobales; family Acidobacteriaceae; genus JAIQET01. The sequence continues at coordinate 77,889 of JAIQFP010000021.1, forward strand.
GGCGCCGGCCTCTCGGATAGCTGCGCGCTGTGTCACGGGCGGCCCCGGGGATCGGCGGGCGCGGGCGGAAATGTGGTTACCCGCCCCGACAGCCGCGATGCGGGTCATCTCTTCGGGCTGGGACTAAAGGAGATGCTCGCCGATGAGATCACTACCGACCTGCGTGCTACTCGCGACCTGGCCATTGCGAAGGCGCAGCAGAGCAAGCATTCGGTAACCATGAAGCTGGCGAGCAAGGGAATTCACTACGGGAGCATCACCGCCAATCCCGATGGCTCGCTGGATACTGCTGCGGTTGCCGGGGTTGATCCCGATCTGCGGGTCAAGCCGTTCTTCGCCGAGGGTTCGACCATCTCCATGCGTGAGTTCATTGTGGGCGCTCTGCACGGAGAAATGGGGATGGAGGACTCCGCCGACCCTGACCTGCTGGCAGCCAGTGCCGGCGGGAGAGTCGTGACTCCCTCGGGCATGGTTCTGGACGGCTCCAAGGACAAGATCAGCGCGCCCCCGCCGCCGGATGATGCCAATGGCAACGAGATTGACCCCGCGATCGTGGACCATCTCGAGTTCTACCTGCTGAACTATTTCAAACCGGGGCACTACATCCAGAACAGCACCACCGACCACGGCCGGGCAGCGTTCAATAAAATCGGATGCTCGTCCTGCCACATGGCGAATCTCACCATCAACCACGACCGCCGGGTGGCCGACGTGGAAACGGTCTACGACCCGGTAAACGCGGGATGTACGCCGGATGGCCTATGCTTTTTCAGCACCCTGTTTGCCACCGCCGCCACGCTTTTCCGGGATGTGAACGACGGAAGCGGGTTCCCGGATCTCAAGCTGCCCTTGGAAAATTCGTTCGTCGTCAAAGATATCTTCACGGACTTCAAACGGCACGACTTGGGCAAGAACTTCTACGAGCGCAATTGGGATGGAACGCTGCAGACCATGTTTGTGACCCGGCCATTATGGGGAGTAGGATCCACTGGTCCATATGGTCATGATGGGAGGAGTATTTCGCTCAATGATGTCATTCTGCGCCATGGCGGGGAGGCGCTGAATGCGCGTAATGCGTTCGCCGCGCTCAAAACCGGCGACCAGAATGCTCTGATGACGTTCCTGAACTCGCTGGTGCTGTTCTCGCCGGATGATACGGCGTCGAACCTGGATCCGGGCGACCCAAACACGCAAAACTTTCCTCAGTTTGGGCACGGCAGCATCAAGTTGACGGCGCTGTTTAACGATCCGGCGGACCCGGAATAACCTGTTTTCTGACAACTGCCGGACTTACGGGGAGACCAGCGTTTTTGGCGGTCTCCCCCGGTAGCACTCGCACAGATTCCAGCCGTAACGACTGTTGAATGGTAGTGGGTTGCGGACCTGTTTGGTGGAATTGATCGCAAATTCCTGACACCTTTGCGATTGTTCCCGAGTGACGGGCAAACCGAAAGTTAATGTCAACTGACGCAACCAGGCGTTAGCACAAGCTTGCGCCGTTTGTTCGCCGGAATCCCGGGTCAATGAGTGCTATGGCGATATTTCGCCGATTGACGCATGGTTCCCGTTTGCCGATCATTCGGAAGAGCATGTCATTCTGGTCGACTGAAATGCAAGATTGCAGCCGAACTTTGAGGGCTGCTATACTCCGCCCACATCCAGGTTGGTCGGAGGACCCATGTTATTGCAACGCAGCCTCCCGATCTTTTCTGTACTGCCGACTGCCGCTCTTGGATTACTTCTCAGTCGTGCTGCGAACCCTCAGGCTTCACAACCAGCCTCGGTCAGCGCATCGCCTGCCATACCTCTGATTCTCCAGGAGAATGATGGCGAGCACCGGTTCCGCCGGCCCGGTGGCCCGACGGGTTCCGGTTCGGTAGCTGAATTCATCATCAGGATCGACAAAAAGAATGGAAACGCCGAAGATTTTTATGTAGCGACAGAGATTCTGAAGCCTGGCGCAATGATTCCCTTCAACAAGCACGACAATGCGGAACAGGCGCTGATCCTGGAAGAAGGTGGCGCAACGGTAACGGTCGGCGGCAAACGAGCCGTGGCAGGTCCGCACTCGATTGTTTTTGTTCCGCGCGACACCTGGATGTCTATAACGAATACCGGGAACAACCCTCTTCATCTGTTTGCGGTGTTCTCGCGTCAGGGCTTTGAGAATTATCTTCGCGCGCGCAGCGTGCGTCCGGGAGAGTCGCTGACTGCCCTAACGCCTGAAGAAGTCCACCGTGCTGAAATCGCGGGACACTTCACAACATGGGACACCTCAAAAGGCCCTTACCCACCGGGCGTAGCTTCGCCAGCGACCGCAGGCGCTCAGAGTTCATCGGGTCCAACACCGCTGATTCTCCAGGAAGACGATGGCGAACACCGCTTGCGCCGCCCTGGGGGACCCGCCGGGTCAGGTTCCGTTCCCGGATTCATCATCAAAGTCGACAAATTGAACGGAAACGCCGAGGATTTTTACGTCGGGTACGAAACTCTCAATCCAGGTGCCGTGATTCCGTTCCACAAACACCACAACTCCGAAGAGGTGGTCATCCTTGAGGAAGGCGGTGCAACGGTAACTGTTGGCGACAAGCGAGCAATCGCAGGCCCACGCTCCATCGTCTTCGTTCCGCGAGAGACATGGGTGTCAATAGCCAACACCGGTGACAAGCCCATCCGTGGCTATTACCTGTTCTCGCGGCAAGGTTTCGAGAACTTTCTTCGCGCTCGAAGTGTCCGCCCTGGGGAGCCGTTGGTTCCGCTAACGCCTGAAGAAGTGCGTCGCGCGGCCGAAGATGGGCACGTCACGCCTTGGGATGCGTCAAAAGGCCCCTACCCACCGGGCGTGCCGCATCCCTGAAGACGCAAGCTGAAAACAAACGATGTTACGCCACATTCGGGGTAGATAACGAAGACCTAACTGTCGTTAACAGGCGATAACGCTCAAAACCCCTTCCGCACGGTCGCGCTGGTTGCATCGCCCAGACGGTCTGCCGTAATCCCATGCTGCGGCATGGGAGGCCGTCGCTTATGGGCAAACAGAGAATCAAGCCGAATTACCGTCGCCAAGTGCTTCGGCTGCCCGATCTGGATCATTGCAAACTGGCCGTGCTCAACAGTCTCGGCTCTCCAGCCTCGCGCCGCGTTTACGAGTACGCCATCGATCAATTCATCGCCTGGTACTGCTCCGAGCCCCGCTTGGCCTTCAATCGCATCGTCGTCGTTCGCTACCGCATGCACCTCGAATCCCGCGGTCTGGCCGCCAACACCATCAACCAACAGCTCGCAGCCGTGCGCCGCCTGGCTCACGAAGCCGCCGATTCTGGTCTACTGAGTCCCGAACTGGCTGCGGGAATCAGCCGTGTGAAAGGAGTGAAGCAACTCGGGTTCCGTGCTGGCAGCTGGTTGAGCGCCGAGGAAAGCTCGGAAGTCCTCAAGCATGCCTGGGGTGCCAGCCTCCGTGCCAAGCGCGATTACGCGATGCTGGCCATGCTGCTTGGTTGTGGCTTTCGCCGATCGGAACTGGTCGGATTGGAGTTGGATGAGGTCCAGATGCGCCAGGGTCACTGGGCAGTGGTGGACCTGATCGGCAAGGGCGGCCACATTCGGACGGCTCCCATTCCAGGATGGGTCAAAGTGGCGCTCGATCAATGGACGGTGGCCGCTGGGGTCACGGAGGGGAGGATTTTTCGAGCCGTTGCCAGGACGGGAACGGTGTGGGGTAAAGGCATCTCGCAAAATGTTGTGTGGTACGTAGTCAGAAGCTGCTGCCAAAAAACGGGCTTGGAGCATATTGCACCGCACGACTTGCGGAGAACCTGTGCGAAGCTTGCCACAGCAGCGGTGGCGAACTTGAGCAGATTCAGTTCTTGCTGGGACATGCCTCCGTCCAGACGACGGAACGCTATCTCGGCTGCAAACAGAATCTCGGCCATCCGGTCAACGATCTTTTTGACCTCAGAACAAACAAGCGGCCGCAGGGCACGGGTTCTGAATCTGCTGCGGTGACAGGATCCACGCCGGTAGAAATCGCGTCTCGGCAGGGGATAGAATGCGACCACGGAGGATCTGAACATGACCAGCCTGTCCCGCTCTGCTACCCCAGACAGCTATCCCAACCAGCGCGATCTGAGATGGTCGAGGTCAGAAAAGGCCATCGCCCGCAAAGCCTTCGACGCTGTTCTGAAGCGGAGCTTCACGAGGTGATTCAGGAAACAAAGCAGATGGCCAACCAGATCAAGCAACCGTCGGACCTGTGGGATCTGGAGCACAACCTGACCCAACGCCGTAAAGAGATCGATCGCAAGTACGACTACCGCTCTTCGCAACTCACGCATGTGTTCGGGAGACTTTTGCAAGAAGGTCGGCTCTCAGAGGAAGAGCTGCGCGGCCTACGGGAGGACAAGCTGAAGGCGATTCGTTCTTTCGCCAAATTCTTGGCCAAGATGGACGCAGTTGCCTGAAACAGTGGACTGCAGAAAGCTGCCCGCGCCTTCCGCGCGGCGATTTGAAGGTCAGTGGCATCCCCGCCGTTAGTTTTGAGTTGTTGGCGACAAATCGTTGTTTGGATGACTGCTAATGGAAGTGTATGCCATCAAAGTGGCCCTGCTTGGAACACGCCCGCCTGTCTGGCGGCGAATGTTAGTTCCTCGCGATATCACGCTCCACAATCTCCACCGGACCTTGCAGACCGTTATGGGGTGGACGAATTCCCACCTTCATCAATTTGTCCTCCAGAGACAAAAGTTCTCTGATCCGAGATATAGAGTTGGGACCAAGGTTGCAGATGAGAACCGGACCACGCTCGGGGAGTTGATCTGGACTGTAGGAGCGAGCTTATTGTACGAGTATGACTTCGGGGACGGCTGGCAGCACGAGCTTCTTCTCGAAGAAGTCTTGCTCGGAGACGAAGGGTTTCGGCAGATTTGTGTGTCGGGTAAGCGATGTTGTCCACCCGAAGACTGCGGCGGACCGCAAGGATTTGCTGAGCTTCTCGAAGCACTTCAGGACGCCAATCACCCCGGTCACGAGGAGGTCTCTGACTGGCTCGGCGATTTTGTTCCTGAATTCTTCTCCGTAGACGAAATAAACCGACGACTGCGCCGTAGGAAGCATTGAGCCAGACAATCGCCTGGCAGATGGGCCGTCCTGCTGGTTTTCTGAGGACTATTTGGTATCGTCAGACAAAGTGGTCGATAGGGTGCAGTACGGTCAATGAGCGTTATCGCCTGATTACAACAGTTATGGTGTGCTACAAGGCGACATTGCGCCGTGACGCGGCTCACCGGGCGCTGCCACAATTAGAGGAATGAGATGGACCGGTCGATACATCCGAAGAGCCAACTACCACTCCAGAGCTGTTAATCGCGGACGCGCTGCTGGTATCCGCCACTCCTCCCAAAGTTCCCAGATCCCTGATGCCGTTCTTGTCCAAGAGAAACGCGTGCGCGCCGCCACCGTTTACCCAGGAGTAGCCTACGATTTGATTGTGGTCATTGATGCCAAGGGCGTATGACACTCCCCCGCCCAACGACTTGAGGGCCCGTGCGGCCTGGCCCGAAGGCCAGAGCACGTCCTGACCAGCGGCGCCCTTCTTATGGGATTCACCCACGACGTTACCCAGAGAGTTGATCGCATAAGCGACACTGCCATAGTGACCGTTTAGCGTCCCCAGGTCTCGCATGCCGCCCAAGCGAGTCCAGATGAAAGCATGACAATCGGTGTAACCGGGAGGATTCGAGCAACCCACCACCGTTCCGTCGTTGGCGATCGCCGAGACAAACGTCGATTGGCCACCCAAAGTACCGATGTCGTGCCAGCCGCCACTCGGAGTTGAAACAAACCCGTGCTGGGTCAGCGTGGAGCTTGAGCAAAGCGCGACGCAGGCGCTCATCAGCACAACTCCGCTGTCGTTAATTCCTATAGCCGAACTGTTCACCGTTCCGGGCGGCTTTCCCAGGCTCCGCATGCCGCTGGTCGCCGTCCACGTGAACCCCCGAAAAGTACTGGAATCGGTGCTCTTTCCAGACATGCCCACAACCACGCCGGACCTGTTAATGGAGTAGGCGAAGCTGATGTCGTGGCCTGGCAAGGTCCCCAGATCCTGCATACCTGTGCTGGAGCTCCAGAAATACGCTCGGTCCTGGGCGCCGTCGGGCAGCTGTATCAGCGTGCCCACGACTTGACCCGATGCATTGATTGCGGCAGCACCACTCTCCAGAGCACCCAGAGTCCCTAAGTCCTGCATGCCGCCCTGCGACGTCCAAACAAACGCGTGAAATACGGGAGAGATGGGCGCGGCAAGGCTCACGCCAGTCAAGAGCAACAGCAACATGAAAACCAACAAACTGTATGAACGGAGCACGTATACACCTCCCAGCTGAGCCGTAATCATGGTTCTTTTCCTTAAGCAGGTCAAGGCTAAAGGCGGTTGGCGACGCGCAACCATTCCTGATTGGCTTGGTCTCGCCAGTGCAGGACTGTACTTTCGCTGTTTGTGAGCAGCAAGGTGCGCAAAGCAAAGTCCCAGAACACATTGTTTGGCGTAACATCGCGATAGCACTCATTGACCCCAGTCGAGTTCAAATCTGCGTTCAGAAAACATTCGATTTTGGAACGGCGAAGCACATCCGGCTAACTTGTTGATTTTGCGTGGCCGACAGATCGAAAACTAGATACCGTTTTCGGAACGGGGGCACCAGGCTTCTGCCAGACGCCGCAACTCCGGAACACTTACGTACTTACGCACGTGCGGGCGCGTATACTGCGGATTCAACGAGGAAGAGAGAATGGAAATGGCGAAGCTGAAGTTCGCTACTCCATTTCGATCGACGAACGCTTCTGCCGCGGCGACTGGGGAGCACCGAAGAGCGATGCGAGCAACGCGACGATCGGCATCAATGAATGCGTGTACTTACGCATTCAACGACTCAAATTGCTAACGGTCGCGGTTCGTGCTGGCACGGGAACTCGGCGATACAAGGTCGTCAAGTCGGACAACCCCGAAGATCTGGTGTTCCAGTCTGTAAGCAAGGGAGCACCGATGCGGGACAACAACATCCTCAGCCGGCACATCAAGCCTGCGGGGAGAAAGATGGGACTGGGTTTTGTGAACTGGCGGTGCCTCCGCACTTCGCATGCGACCTGGCTGAAGATGGCCGGAGCGGATGTGAAGGACGCCCAGGCACAGATGCGGCACTCGCGTTCGAGCACCACGCTGGACATCTACCAGCAGTTCGTTCCAGAGTCGCAGCAGCGAGCGGTCGAAAAACTCAGCAGCCTGTCGAAACGTGTGCAGTAAACGGACGCAATTGGACCCAATTGGACCCAAAATGCGGGTAGGCGATGGAGCTAAGTGATTGAAAATATGGTGGCCAGGGACGGAGTTGAACCGCCGACGCCAGCCTTTTCAGGGCTGTAGTCGCCCAAAGCTATCTGTTGATTCTGCAAGCTCTAGCTCCACATTCGCGCCTGTTTCGGGCCTTCTTTTTGGAACCATAATGGAACCAACCCAAGCATTCAACATTAGCCTGCCGGAGTTTGCCTCAAAACTTATCAGGCCACGGAGGTCTAGGCGAATTTTGAAAGGACGTAGGGTGATCCATGAAAGCCACGGGAATGGTCAGCCAAGGTCGTCACGAATACCGATGTACCAGCTGCGTCCATTCTCGAAGGACAGCGCCTGAGGAAGCAGAGGTATGAAGCGGACACAGCCAGCGGAGATCGCTCGAAAGCAGACCGCATCGCCTGTTCTGAGGCGAAAAGCAGGCGTTTTACGCGGTGGTTTGTCGCCGAGCATCGGGGAAGCAACCCGATTTAAGCCAGGCCAATCGGGGAACCCAGGCGGTCGTCCAATGAAGTTTGATCGCATCGTCTCACAAGCCATGCGCGCACAACTTGCTGAGAAAGCCAGCGAAGACCGCAGCTATGCCTCCATGATCGGCGAGAACGCGGTCAGAGTA